>NZ_JBIUTB010000007.1:0-906752 GCF_044741685.1 Amycolatopsis sp. NPDC088138 | reverse complement strand
GTTCTGTGGTTGAGGTGCCCCCTCTCCGGGTTTTTCTTAGTTCTTTGACCCCCCCCCGCCCCCCCCCCCCCCCCGGCGGGGGGGGGGGGGCCCGGCCCCCCCCCCCCCCCCCCCCCCCCGGCGCGGGGGGGCCCCCCCCCGCCCGGCCGCTCGCGAGACGGTTACGCCGCAGGGCCGAACCCGACCTTGGTCAGCTCGGTCTTGCCCTCCGTGCCGAGCACGAAGTCGTCGAACTCCTTGGCCAGCGCGCCCTGACCGCCCTTGACCACGGCGATCGGGTAGTTGTTGATCGCCCCGCTCGACTCCGGGAAGTCGACCTTGTCGACCTTGCCCGCGGCCGAGGTGGCGTCGGTGACGTAGACGAGGCCCGCGTCGGCGTCGCCGGACTGGACCTTGGCCAGCACCTGCTTGACGTCCTGCTCCTCGCTCTTCGGCTTGAGCGTGACGCCGGTGTTCGTCTCGACCTTCTTCGTCGCCGAGCCGCACGGCACCTGCGCGGCGCAGGTCACCACGGTCAGCCCGGCCTTGTTCAGGTCGGCGAACGTCTTGATGCCCTTGGGGTTGCCCGGGGCGACGGCGATGGCGAGCTTGTTGGTGGCGAACACCGTCGGCTGGCCGTCGATCACCCCGCCCTGCACGGCCTTGTCCATGTTGGCCTGGTCCGCGGAGGCGAAGACGTCGGCCTTCGCGCCGTTGGTCAGCTGCTGGACCAGACCGGACGAACCCGCGAAGCTGAACTTCACGGTCACGCCGGGGTGCGAGGCTTCGAACTCCTTGCCGAGCGCGGTGAACGACTCGGTGAGGGACGCGGCGGCGAACACGGTCAGCGTGCCGCCGGCGTCACCGGTGCCCTTGGGCGCGGGTGCGGAGACCGACGACCCGCCGGTCTGCGTGCTGGGCTCGTCCGAGCTGCTGCACGCGCCCGCGAACAGAGCGACGGCCGCGACGGCGAGAGCGAGCTTCTTCATTTACTTCCTTCCGGTGTTTCCACCACGACAGTGGTCGCCTTGACCACCGCGACCGCGAGCACCCCTGGGCGCAGGCCCAGCTCGCGTACGGCTTCCGTACTCATCAGGGACACCACTCGGTGTGCCCCGCACTGCAGTTCCACCTGGGCCATCACCTTGTCGGCGACGACCTCGGTGACCAACCCGACGAACTTGTTGCGGGCGGAGCGGCCGACCGCGGAGGGGTCGTCGGGGCCGCTCGCCTGGGCCCGGGCGAACCCGGCCAGCTGGGCGCCGTCCACGACCTTGCGGCCGGCGGCGTCGTCGGAGGCGGTCAGCTGGCCCGCGCGCACCCAGCGGCGCACGGTGTCGTCACTGACCCCGAGGAGGCGTGCTGCCTCGGACAACCGAAATTGCGGCATGCCGCAGACATTATCGCCGCAGTTGAGGAAAAGCTATGTGGGGCGCGAATTGTGCATGATCTCGGTGCGCAGCTGTTCGAGCATGACATTCTGATAACGCTCGATGACTTTTCGCTCGGCCGGTGAGAACTGCGCGAGCATCTCGCGAAGCCCGTCGAAGGCCGACTGGAAGAGCGGCGCGTAGCGCTCCGCGGCCCCGGGCACGACCTCGACGAGGACCTTGCGCCGGTCGTCCGGGTCGCGCACGCGGCGGACCAGCCCGACCTTCTCCAGCCGGTCGATGACCCCCGTGACCGCGCCGGTCGACAGCCCGGTGAGCTCGGCGATCCGGCCGGCGGTGAGGGGTCCGTCGGCCTGCCCGACCAGGTCGAACGTCTTGTGGTCGGTGCCGGACAGGCCCATCCGCTCGGCGATCCGCGCGTGCCGGAGTACGGTCAGCGTGCTGCTTTCGCGACCCAATTCCGCGAAGCGGAAGAGTTCCGCTTCGGAGACCGGGTACGGCTTTTCCGTCGTGCTCGACATCACGCGTCCTTCTCCCGGTGTGCCGTAGGGGTAGTTCGGCCGCTGAACCACTCACTCCGCAAAGTATCCTAGCGATCACCTCACTTCGCGCGTTCCAGAGTTAGGCTGTGCGTAATGACGGCAGTGGATCTCGGGTTTCCTCGCGTCCCCGGTACACGAGGTTCCTCTCGTGTGCCCAGGCCCGAGAACCCACGACTCATCGACACCTTCGGCCGGGTGGCCACCGATCTGCGGGTTTCCCTGACGGACCGGTGCAATCTGCGCTGCACCTACTGCATGCCCGCCGAAGGCCTCGACTGGATGCCGGGCGAGCAGGTCCTGACCGACGACGAGCTGGTCCGGCTGATGCGGATCGCCGTCGAGACGCTGGGGGTCACCGACATCCGGCTCACCGGTGGTGAACCGCTGCTGCGGCCGGGTCTCGAGGACCTCGTGGCGCGGATCACGGCGCTCGAGCCGCGGCCCCGGCTGTCGATGACCACCAACGGGATCGGCCTGGCGAAGCGCGCCCCGGCGCTGGCCGCGGCCGGGCTGGCCCGGATCAACGTGTCGCTCGACACCGTCGACCCCGCGACCTTCCTCGAGATCACCCGGCGCGACCGGCTCTCCCACGTGCTGGACGGCATGGCCGCCGCGCGCGACGCCGGGATGACGCCGGTCAAGGTCAACGCCGTGCTGATGCGGGGGATCAACGACACCGAAGCCGTGCCGCTGCTGAAGTTCTGCCTCGCCGAGGGCTACCACCTGCGGTTCATCGAGCAGATGCCGCTGGACGCCCAGCACGGCTGGAACCGCGGCGAGATGATCACCGCGTCGGAGATCCTCGGGATGCTGGGCGAGGCGTTCTCGCTGAGCCCGTTCCCGGTGGCGCGGGGCGGCGCGCCGGCCGAGCGCTGGCTGGTCGACGGCGGCCCCGGCGACGTCGGCGTGATCGCGTCGGTGACCCGGCCGTTCTGCTCGGCCTGCGAGCGGACCCGGCTGACCGCGGACGGCGCGGTGCGCTCCTGCCTGTTCAGCAACGACGAGACCGACCTGCGGGCCCTCCTGCGCGCGGGTGTGCGCGACGAAGAAGTGGCGGACGCCTGGCGCGCGACAATGTGGGGGAAGCTCGCGGGGCACGAGATCAACGACGCCGGGTTCGCACAGCCGATCCGGCCGATGAGCGCGATCGGCGGCTGAGATGACGACCCTGACCATCGTGGTCCGGTACTTCGCCGCGGCGCGCGCCGCGGCCGGTGAAGAAGAGGAGAAGGTGCAGCTGCCTTCGGGCGCCACCGTCGCCGACGCCGTGGCCGAGCTGCGCCGCCTCCACCCGGAGGAGCTGCCGCGGGTCCTGGACGCGGTCAGCTACCTGCTCGACGGCATCGCGGTCCGCGACCTGACCCGCCCACTCAAGGACGGCGCCGAGCTGGACGTCCTCCCACCCTTCGCCGGCGGCTGACACACCTATACACAGGAGCGCCGCCCCCTCCAGACGGCAGTGCCGCTCCTATAGATAGGAGCGCGGCCCTCCCCACCACGCGCGATGCCCCCTCAATCACGCACGCGCGCTGCCCCCGCGTCGGCCCTGGCACTCCTGTAGATAGGGCGCACCGCCCTCCCCACCACGCGCGATGCCGCTCCGATCACGAGCGATGCCCCTCCAGACACGCGTGACACCTCCCCGATCACGCGTGATGCCTCCCGAGGGTCGTGTCGCCCTCCTCGACGGCCGGGTCGCTCCTCCCGGCAGCCGCATCGCCCCGTCGCAGCGGCCATGCCGCCCTCCGGGCAGCCGCTTCGCCCCTCTCGGCGGTCGTGTCGCCCCGTCGCAGCGGCCACGCCACCCTCCGGGCAGCCGCGTCGCCCCTCTCGGCGGTCGTGTCGCCCCTATCTATAGGAGCGATGCCCCTATAGATAGGGGCGCCGCCCATCTCGATGGGTGAGCCGACCCTCCAGGTACGCGAGCCGACCCCCTGGGTACGCGAGTCGTCCATCCAAGTACGCGAGTCGTCCCTCCAGGTACGCGAGCCGTCCGTCCAAGTACGCGTGTCGTCCGCTCAGGTACGCGAGCAAGCGAGCCGTTCGTCCCGGCACGCGAGTTCGCCCGCCCCGTACACCGGCCGACCACTCGGGTACGGCAGCCGACCGCTCGCCGACGCGGGTCCGAACCGCTCGGCGTGGCGCGTCATCGCTTCCGGGCGTTCGCGGGAGGCTTACTGGAAGATCGACTCCACCCCGTCCGGTGACCCGTTTCGCCTGGCTGGTCGCAGTCCGTCGTCCGACCCGGCGGGAGCCGCCCGGCCGGACGCCTCCGACCGTGGCCGCAAACCGCTCGAACAGGTGGGACTGGAGTGACTCGTGGGGTACATGAGGCACTCTTGTCAAGTCTGGCGAACCACCGCAAGGCCCCATAGGATGCGCGCTTCATTGGTGATCCAAGCGGCACGAATGGGCCATTCGCTACGCAAAACACGTGATGCAAGCCTCACGATCCGTGTTTTGTCTCGGCTAGGAAACGGGCAGATAACGGCCCTCTGACCTGCACTAACACCCGTATCGGTAAGGGTTGCGTGCTGTTACTGTGACGTAGGTCACGCCTCGAATAATTTCCGATCACGGCTCTCGTTACGTACCGTCGCTAATCGGCTGGCCCCGACCAGTCGATGCAACACCGGGAATCCGTAGCGCCTAGCCCTGTCCGACGGATCCCCGGACCCATACCCCGAGCGAAAGCATTTCCGGACAGGGACGAGGGGACGAGGACGACGCGTCGTGCGTCGGAGCCGTCTGCCGGCTTGAGACAGCCGGCGCCAGGACCCCGATCCTGACCCTCAGCACAAGTCTCGTAGGCGCAGGGAAGCCTGAGAAGCATTCAGATGTCTTACCGAGGCAAGCACCGCAAGATGTCCGCTGCCACCCGCACCGTCGCTCGCGTCGCCATCGCGGGTATCGCGGTCGGCGCTCCCCTCGCAATCGCCGCGACCCCCGCGTCGGCGACGAACTGGGACGCCATCGCGCAGTGTGAGAGCGGCGGTAACTGGAGCATCAACACCGGCAACGGCTACTACGGCGGCCTGCAGTTCACGCAGAGCACCTGGAAGGCCTACGGCGGCACCGGCAGCGCGCAGGGCGCGTCCCGCGAGCAGCAGATCGCCGTGGCCGAGCGCGTTCTGCAGGGCCAGGGCATCGGCGCCTGGCCGGTCTGCGGCAAGAAGGGCGGCGGCGGTTCGTCGACGGCCCCGCGGACCGCGAAGACCACCACGCCCAAGAAGGTGACTCCGAAGAAGAGCACCCCGGCGGCGCCGAAGCAGGCGACCCCGAAGCAGGCGGCGCCGACGCAGGCGGCCGGCGTGAGCAGCTCGAACCCGGCGGGCAACTACACCGTCGTGGCGGGCGACACGCTGTCGAAGATCGCCAAGCAGTTCAACGTCCAGGGCGGCTACCAGAAGCTGCAGGACCTGAACGCGAAGTACATCCCGAACGCGGACATGATCCTCGTCGGGCAGAAGATCGCCACCAAGTGACGATCGCGCAGTATGCGTAGGTCCGGCTTCACGCCGTGACGCCACGAGCCCTCCACCGCCAATCCCCCGGGCGGTGGAGGGCTCGTGTCATCTCTCCCGGACCCGGCGCGCCTCCGCGAGCTGCATGCGCTCGCCGCGCCGCAGCAGGTCGACGATGAACGCGAGCTCCGCCGCCGAGTAGCGCTCGAGCAGCTCGCGCCCGGCCCGTTCGACCGGTCCGTAGACCTCTTCCAGCAGGTCCACCGCACGCGGAGTCAGCTCCACCACTGCCCGGCGTCGATCATCGGCGTCGGTTTTTCTCGTCAGGTGACCGGCGTGGATCAGCCGCTGGATCGCCGTTGTCGTCGCGGCCGGGCTCAGGCCGGCCGCCGTGGCCAGCCCGCCGGCCGTCAGCGTGCCCGCGTTCGCGACCAGGCCGATGATCCGCAGATCCGTCCGGTTGACGCCGAACGCCGCCGCCGCGGCCTCGTCGACCAGGTCGTTGGCCGCGCCGAAGCCGGCCGCGGCCTGGGTGGCCTCGGTGATCAGCTCGGCCCGGGAGCTCAATTGCTTCGACACTCGAAAGAGTCTAGCGTGGCCGACAACTCCTTCGATCGTCGAAAGGATTTGCCACCGTGACGACCCGACACGCTCTTCCGGGCTGGCTGCGTCCCGCCAACCGGCTCGTCCGCCTGCTGACCCGGGCCGGCCTGCCCCTGGGGACCATCCACGTCCTGACGGTGGCCGGCCGCCGGTCGGGCGCGCCGCGTCCCACGCCGGTCTCGCCACTGACCGTCGACGGCCACCGCTACGTCGTCGCCGGGCTGCCGGAGTCCGACTGGGCGCGCAACGTCCGCGCCGCGGGCCGCGGCGAGCTCGCCCGCGGACGACGGCGGCAGACCGTGACGCTCACCGAGGTCACCGACCCGGACCGCCGCCGCGAGGTCGTGCGTGCCTTCCCGCGCGAGGTGCCCCGTGGTGTGCCGATGTTCGTCAAGCTGGGCATCGTGACGGCGGCCGACCCGGAGCAGTTCGCCGCGGCCGCCGACCGCGTCGCGGTCTTCCGCCTCGAACCCGTCAGGGCGAGTTGACCCACTCGTCGGTGCCGTCGGTGAAGTGCTGGTGCTTCCAGACCGGGAGGCGGGCCTTGACCTCGTCCACCACCTCCGCGCACGCCGCGAACGCCCGGCCCCGGTGCTCGGCCGCGACGGCGACCGCGAGCGCGACGTCACCGATGGTCAGCGCGCCGATGCGGTGGCTGACCGCGACGGCCCGGACGCCGGTCCAGCGGGCCGACAGGTCCGCCACGACGTCCGCGATGACCTGGCTCGCGCTCGGGTGGCCCTCGTAGGTCAGGTCGCGGACGCCCTTGCCGCCGTCGTGGTCGCGGACGACCCCGGCGAACGTCACCACCGCGCCCGCCGCGTCGTCCTCGACCAGGCGGGCGTGCTCCTCCACCGAGAGGGTTTCCCCGGTCACCTCGGCCCGTGCGACGCGGACCGCCGGGCCCGACGCGGGCGGGCGCGGGTGGTCGCCGCCGGCCAGCTGGTCGACGGCGTGGTCCAGGATGCCGTCAAGAACCCCCAAACCGTCCCTCACGCCGCCGCTGGAGCCCGGAAGGTTCACGATGAGGGTCCTCCCCGCAACACCGGCCACACCGCGCGAGAGGACCGCTGTGGGCACCTTGGGGAGGCCGGCCGCGCGGATCGCGTCCGCGACGCCCGGCAGCTCGTGGTCCAGGGCCGCCCGCGTGACGTCCGGGGTGCGGTCGGTCGGGGAGATCCCGGTGCCGCCGGTGGTGAGCACGACGGCCACGCCGTCGGCCAGCGCGGCCCGGAGCGCCACCCCGACCGGGTCGCCGTCCTCGACCACGACCGGCGCCGGGACGTCGTACCCGCGGTCGGCCAGCCAGGCCACGATCACCGGGCCGGTCTTGTCCTCGTAGATCCCCTTCGCGGCGCGGTTGGACGCCACGATCACCCGCGCACTGCGCTTCACGGCCGCTCCCAGGTCCCGGTCTTGCCGCCGTCCTTGCGGAGCAGGCGGACCTCGTCCAGCGTCGCCGCCGGGTCGACGGCCTTGATCATGTCGTGCAGCGTCAGCCCGGCCACGGCCACCGCGGTCAGCGCCTCCATCTCGACGCCGGTGACGTCGGTGGTCTTGGCGGTCGCGCGGATCCCGACCTCGGCCTCGCCCAGCTCGAACTCCACCTTGACGCCGGACAGCGCGATCTGGTGGCACAGCGGGATCAGCTCGGGCACCCGCTTCGCGCCCATGATCCCGGCGATCCGGGCGGTGGCCAGTGCGTCACCCTTGGGCAGGCCGTCGCTCGCCAGCAGCCGGAGCACCTCGGCGGTGGTCCGCACGGTCCCGGCGGCGAGCGCGGTCCGCGCGGTGGCGGTCTTGCCGGAGACGTCGACCATCCGGGCGGCCCCGGTCCCGTCGACGTGGCTGAGTTCACTCACCAGCCGAGGCTACTTCCGGGGCCCCCGGCCGGAGGCCCCGGGACGGGCTCAGCGCTCGGCGCGGACGGCCTTGCGCACCGCCTCGGCGACCGCGGGCGCCACCGCGCTGTCGAACACGCTCGGCACGATGAACGACGCGTTGAGCATGCCGCTGTCCACGACGTCGGCGATCGCGTCGGACGCGGCCAGCAGCATCTCGTCGTCGATGTTGTTCGCGTGGGCGTCGAGCAGGCCGCGGAAGACTCCCGGGAAGGCCAGCACGTTGTTGATCTGGTTCGGGAAGTCGCTGCGGCCGGTCGCGACGACGGCGGCGTGCTGCTGCGCCTCCAGCGGGTCGATCTCCGGGTCCGGGTTGGCCAGCGCGAAGACGACCGCGTCGTCCTTCATGGTCGCGACCTGCTCGGCGCCGAAGAGGTTCGGCGCCGAGACGCCGATGAAGACGTCCGCACCGGCCAGCGCCTCGTGCAGGGTGCCGCTGACCTGCTCCTTGTTCGTGTGCGAGGCGATCCACGCGAGGTTGTCGTCGAGGTTGCCGCGGGCGGAGTGGACGATGCCGTCGATGTCCGCGGCGACGATGTCACCCGGGTTCTTGCGCAGCAGCAGCCGGATGATCGCCGAGCCGGCCGCGCCGACGCCGCTGACCACGATCTTGCAGTCCTCGATGTTCTTGCCGACCACGCGCAGGGCGTTGCGCAGCGCGGCGACGACCACGATCGCGGTGCCGTGCTGGTCGTCGTGGAACACCGGGATGTCCAGCTGCTCACGCAGCCGCTTCTCGATCTCGAAGCAGCGCGGCGCGGCGATGTCCTCGAGGTTGATCCCGGCGTACACCGGTGCGATCGCCTTGACGATCTTGATGATCTCCTCGGTGTCCTGGGTGTCCAGGCAGACCGGCCAGGCGTCGACGTCGGCGAACTTCTTGAACAGCGCCGCCTTGCCCTCCATCACCGGCAGCGCGGCGGCCGGGCCGATGTTGCCCAGGCCGAGCACCGCGGAGCCGTCGGTGACGACGGCGACGGTGTTGCGCTTGATGGTCAGCCGGCGCGCGTCCTCGGGGTTCGCGGCGATCGCCTGGCAGACACGGGCGACGCCCGGGGTGTAGGCGCGGGAGAGGTCGTCACGGTTGCGGAGCGCGACCTTGGGGGTGACCTCGATCTTGCCGCCGAGGTGGATCAGGAACGTCCGGTCGGAGACCTTGCGGACCTTGACCCCGGGCAGCGAGTCGAGCGTCTGCGTGATGTCGTTCGCGTGGTTCTCCGACAGCGCGTTGGCGCTGATGTCGACCACGATCGCGTCGGAGTGGGACTCGACGACGTCGAACGCGGTCAGCACCCCGCCGACCCGCCCGACGGCCGTGGTGAGGTCACCGGCCGCACTGGTCGAGGCCGGAGCCTCGACCCGGACGGTGATCGAATATCCGGGACCGGGAACCGGCATGGCGCTTACCCCCGCGTGGGAAAGGTCGGTTGGGACGGGAGGAAACCTACTCCCGTGACCGCCCTCACGAGCCCCCGATACGGGTACTGACCAGTAACTATGGGGTCAGCGGTTGATCTCGGTCTCGGGGTGCACGTAGGGCACCGTGTCGAGCGGGAACGTGACGTCCCCGAACGGCGACAGCGCGCCCTGGCGGTCCGCCGCCAGTTCGGTCACGGGGTGCTCACCGGCCTCGCCCGGCCAGGTCGGGTCGACACCCTTGTGCTTCTTCTCGCCCTTGGCCACAACGTCCTCCCACACAGCCGCGCTCGGTTCTCGGGTGACAGTCTGCCCGAGCCCGGGCGGCCCCGGGCAACCGCCCGGTACCCTGGCCTTCTATGCCCGCGACCTCCTTGGCGGACTGGCTGCGCGCGGAGTCCGGCGACGTGCTCGCGGAGCTCCTCCGCACGCGTCGCGACCTGTCGACGCCACCGCCCTCCGACAGCACCGTGCTGGCCACCCGGGCCGGCACGCCGGGTTCCGTCGCGCGTGCCTGCGAAGACCTCGACACGCTCACCCTGGCCGTCCTCGAGGCGTGCCTGCTGGCCGGCGCCGACCACGACCCGGTGCCGGTCGAGGACGTCGCGAAGCTGGCCGGCGCCGACATCACCGTGCCGCTGGCCCGGCTGCGCGCCCGCGTGCTCGCCTGGGGCCCGGACGACGCGCTGCGCGTGCCGCCCGCGGTCCGGGAGGCGCTCGGGCCGTTCCCGGCCGGGCTCGGCACGTCGTCGCCCGCGCTGGCCGGCGAGGACCTCGAGGCGCGGCTGGCCGAGCTGCCCGACGACGAACGCGGGGTGCTGAACGCGCTGGCCGCGGGCCCGCCGATCGGCCGCACCCGCGACGCCGGGATCGATCTCGCGCTGGAGAAGGCCGCGACGCCGGTGCAGAAGCTGCTCGCCCGCGGGCTGCTGCTGCGGCGCGACGACCAGACCGTCGAGCTGCCGCGCGAGCTCGGGATCGCCGTGCGCGGCGGGGTGTTCGCCCCCGGCACGCTCACCGAGCCCGAGCTGCCGGTGCACCCGCACCGGGCGTCCACTTTGGACGAAGCCGCGGCCGGTGAGGCGATGGAGTTCCTGCGCCACACCGAATCCCTGCTGCGCGCGTGGTCGGTGTCGCCGCCGCCGGTGCTCAAGTCGGGCGGCCTCGGCGTGCGCGAGCTGAAGAAGCTGGCCAAGGACCTCGAGATCGACGAGACGCAGGCGACGCTGCTGGCCGAGCTGGCCGTCGGGGCCGGGCTCGTCGCGGACAGCGAGACGACCGTGCCCGAGTGGGTGCCGACGACGCTGACCGACTCCTGGCTCGCGTCGCCGACCGCCCAGCGGTGGATGACGCTCGCGCAGGCGTGGCTGGAGCTGCCGCGGCTGCCCGGGCTCGCCGGCGGCCGCGACGCCAAGGACAAGCCGGTCGCGCCCCTTTCGGAGGAGCTGCGGCGGCCGCTGGCGCCGGTCGCGCGCCGCCGCGTGCTGGCCGCGCTGGCCGACCTGCCCGAGGGCGCCGGGGTGAAGAGCGCCGACGAGCTGGTCGCCGTGCTGGCCTGGCGCGCCCCGCGGCGCGGCGGGCGGCTGCGGGACGACACCGTGCGCTGGACCATGGCCGAGGCGAGCGCGCTCGGCCTGGTCGGGCTCGGCGGCGTCACCACGGCGACCCGGGCGCTGCTGGCCGACGACCGCCCGGCCGCCGTCGAAGCGATCCTGGACGCGCTGCCCGCGCCGGTGGACCGCGTGCTGCTGCAGGCCGACCTGACGGTGGTCGCGCCGGGTCCGCTGGAGCCTGAGCTGGCCACCGAGATGGACGCGGTCGCCGACATCGAGTCGGCCGGCCACGCGACGGTCTACCGGATCACCGAAGGCTCGGTGCGGCGCGCGCTCGACACCGGCCGGACGGCGGACGAGCTGCACGCGCTGTTCAAGGCCAAGTCGGCGACGCCGGTGCCGCAGGGGCTGAGCTACCTGATCGACGACGTCGCCCGGCGGCACGGCCGGCTGCGCGGCGGCGTCGCGGCGTCGTTCCTCCGGTGTGACGACGAGGCGCTGCTGGCCGAGGTGCTGGCCCACCCGATCGCGGCGGAGCACGACCTGCGGCTGATCGCGCCGACCGTCGTGATCAGCCCGGACCCGCTGCACGAGGTGCTGGCCGGACTCCGCGGGGCCGGGTTCGCCCCGGCCGCGGAGGGCCCGGACGGCCGCGTCGTCGACATCCGCCCGGGCGGCCGCCGGCTGCCGGCGAAGGCCCGCGCGGCCCGCCGCAACCCGGGTGAGCAGGCAGTGCTGACCGACGACCAGGCCGAGCGGATCGTCTCCAACCTGCGCGCGGGTGACGCGGCCACGGCCCGGCGACGCGGTTCGACGGTCCAGGCCCACCGCGGCGGCGGCGCGGACACGTCGGCGACGCTCGAGCTGCTGTCCCGGGCCACGCTGGAACGCCGCGAGGTCTGGATCGGCTTCGTCGACTCGCGCGGCACCGCCAGCCAGCGCGTGGTCCGCCCGATCCGCGTCGGCGGCGGGATTCTCGAGGGTGAGAACAACGAGCGCTACTCGTTGCACCGCATCACTTCGGCGGCGTTGGTAGAGGACTAGCGCCACCAACCGGCGGCGCGGCTTGCGGGAGTGCGCCGCGGGCCGGCTTCGTCGCGATGGCGCTATCGGACAACCGCCGGCCGCACCGGTCGAAACCGGCGCTCCTCGGCGGTATCAGCGGCCTCACATGCGCCCGGTCGCGCGGCAGACCCCAGCTCGGCGCCGAAATACGCGACCAGCCGGCCGCACTGGTCGAGGGCCAGCGGCCACCGACCGGGACGCATCTTTCCTGGCGAAAGCTCCGCTTCGACCCGCCCAGAGCCGAGCTTTCGCCGTGAAAGATGCGTTCTCAGAGGGCTCGCAGGCCGGCCAGGACGCGTTCCATGAAGTCGCGGGAGGAGCGGTCGCCCAGGATCAGCTCCGTGTGGTGGACCAGTACCAGTCCGATGTCGGCCATGTCGCCGACCAGCACCTTCACCACGCCCAGCGGCAGCCGCAGGTGCGCGGCGATCTCCGCGATCGACCGTGTGTCCAGGCAAAGGTCGCAGATCCGGCGGTGCTCGACCGACCGGACGCCGCGGTAGCGACGGCCGTCGTCGGACGTCGAGACCAGCGCCTCCAGCGCGAGGTTGTGGTCGGACCGGGTGCGGCCGCCCGTGCGGGTGTACGGGCGCACCCGCGAACCCGCCGAGCCCACCCGCACCGGGCTCGCCGCGCGCACGGCCGGCTCGTTCCAGGCCGGTTCTTCGTAGCCGTACGGCTCGGCCTGCGGGATCCAGCGGGTCTCCGGGTCCGGCGGTGGTGTCCAGCCCGTCCGCGGGTCGGCCGGCGGGGCCCACGCCGGCGGGGGCGCCTGGGCGCGGGGTGGCCTGGCGACGGGTGGACGCGGGGCCGGTGGCCGGGGCGCGGGCGGGCGCGGGGCCGGGGAACGGCCGGCGCCACGCGGCGGCGTCCAGGTCTCCACCGGCGGCGGCTCCGGCTCGTACGACTCCTCGTCCTGCCATTCCGGCTGGTCGGGGTCGTAGCCGTCGTCATAACCGTCGTCTTCGGCCGACGACGCGGAGGAACCCCACTCGCGGGTGTCCTCGTCGGTGTAGCCCTGCGGGTCCGGTTTCGGCTGCGCAGGTTGCGACGGCTGCGAGGTCTGGGCCGGACGGCGTCGCGGCATGATCGTCGACAACGTCGACATGTCGAACTTGCTCGGCGAGTCGAAACCCTCACGTTCGGTGCCGCGGTGCAGTGCGTCCCAGCCGGTGGAGTCCGGATCGTCGAATCCCGAAATCCTCATCGTGTCCTACCCACGCACGCCGCCCTGCAGCTGTGCGCGCAGCTCGGGGGTGATCTGCTGGCCGACCCGCTCGACGAGCAGGGTCATCTCGTAGGCGACCGTGCCGATGTCGCACGTCGGCGCGGCCAGGATCGCCAGCGACGACCCGTCCGAAACGGACATCAGGAACAAGTACCCGCGCTCCATCTCCACCACGGTCTGGTTGACCCCGCCCGCTTCGAAACAGCGTGCGGCTCCGTGCGTCAGGCTGATCAGTCCGGAGGCCACCGCGGACAGCTGCTCGGCGCGCTCCTGGGGAAGGCCTTCGGACGGCGCCAGCAGCAGACCGTCGGCCGACACCAGGACGCCGTGGGCAGCGCCGGGTACCCGGCGCACGAAGTCCGTGATGAGCCAGCCGAATGTGCCCTGGCCGGATGCCGTCACTACTGCCCCTCCTTGTTCGTGCGGCGCCGCGCGCCGCACCCCGGAGTGGCCGGCACGGCCGGTCGACGACGCCTCCGTAAAGCGTATTCGCACCGCCGGTGGTGTCGAGCCGACCACCGGATGACCGCTGCGCACCCTACGTGTGCGCATGGCTGCGCACCGCATCGACCCGGACGGGTCCACACGTTCGCAGGACGCTCCGCGACCGCGGGCACGCCCCGAGGTGACGGGACGTTCGCGCAGGTCAGCCGGGTTTCCAGTGGCCCGGCCGGGCGGCCCTGTCCTCGACGGTACCGAACCGGCGGCGCCCGGCACTGCTCCGGACGGCCGCCGCACTCCCCGAAGTGGGTGAAGCACGCGGAGTTCACTCCAACGGCCGCATCCGGTTCGGGGCGTCATCGGGCTATCCCGCGCGCAACGCCGAATCGTGCGCGATCGCGTGCTGGACGACCGAGATGAGCACCTGCTTGGCGGAGTCGCGCTCGCGCGCGTCACACGCCATGATCGGGACCGACGGCGCGATGGTCAGCGCGTGCCGGACGTCCTCGATCTGGTGGTGCAGCAGCCGGTCGAAGCAGTTGATCGCCACGACGTAGGGCAGCTTCCGGTTCTCGAAGAAGTCGATCGAGGGGAACGCGTCGGCGAGCCGCCGCGTGTCCACCAGCACGACCGCGCCGATGGCGCCGACCGCGAGGTCGTCCCACATGAACCAGAACCGGTGCTGACCCGGTGTGCCGAACACGTACAGCACCAGGTCCGAGTCCAGCGAGATACGCCCGAAGTCCATCGCCACGGTGGTGGTGGTCTTGTTCGGCGTGGCCGAGGTGTCGTCGTGTCCGACGCTGGCCTCGGTCATCATGGCCTCGGTGGTCAGCGGGTCGATCTCCGAGATCGCCCCGACCATCGTTGTCTTCCCCGAACCGAACCCGCCGGCGACCACGATCTTGGCCGACGAGGTCGGACCCGTCACCTGCGGCGCGTTCGCGTCGGAGTCAAATTCTCCGAAGCCCACTGAGCACCCTTTCCATGAACTCGATACTCGGCCGGTCGCCCACGTTCTGGTTGCTGGAGTGCACCAGCACCAGCCCGAGCCCCGCCACGTCACCAATCAACACCCGCACCACGCCGAGCGGCAGCCGCAGCAGCGCCGCCACCTCGGCCACCGACCGGGTGTCCAGGCACAGGTCGCAGATCGACCGGTGCTCGGGCACCCGGACCCGGTCGAGCATCCGGCCCTGTTCGCTGGTCGAGATCAGCGCCTCGATCGCGAGATCGAGGGTCGCCTTCGTCCGGCCTCTGGTCCGGAAGTAGGGCCGGACCAGGCCCGAGGTCTCCATCTCGGTCGCCGGCGGCTCGTCGACGTACTCCTGGTGGGCCTGGCGCGGCAACGCCGCGGCCAGCTCCCCGGAGTCCGGTCCCGACGAGTAGTCACGGTCGCGGCCGTTGCTGTACGCGGCGAAGTCCGCCGCGTCGTACAGCGGCCCGCTCGCGCCGCCGAACAGCTCCGCACCCGGCCCGCCGAGCAACCGGTCGCGGTACTCGTTGCTGCCGGGCTGGATGGGCCGGATCGGCTCCTGCCCCGCGTTGCTGTCGGTCAGCCAGTTCGGCGGCTCCCGGACGGGGTCGCTGTCGGAGGCCTGTACCCGGCGCGTCCGCCACTCGCGGTCGACTCGTTCCCGGAAGGACTGCCAGTCCTCCCGGCCGTCGTCCGGTCCCGGCTGCTCGGACCACCCGCCGGAGAAGTCGTCACCGAGCCGGCCATCGCCCCTCAAGCGCCCGTCATCCACGGCTCTCTCCTCGGTTCCCCGGTCCTCAGCGGCGGACCGCTGCGCCCTGCAGTTGCGCCCGCATTTCCGGAGTCAGCTGTTGGCCGACCCGCTCCACCAGCAGGGTCATCTCGTAGACGACCAGGCCGATGTCGCTCTCGGGCGACCCGAGGACCGCCAGACAGGAACCGTCGGAAACCGACATGAGGAAGAGGAAGCCGTTGGCCATCTCGACCACGGTCTGCGCGACCGTGCCGCCTTCGAACACCTTGGCCGCGCCCCGCGCGAGGCTGGTGAGCCCCGACGCGACGGCCGCCAGCTGGTCCGCCCGGTCCTTCGGGAGACCCCGAGAGGCCGCCAGCAGCAGACCGTCCGCCGACACCACGACCGCGTGGGCCGCGCCGGGCACCCGGTGCACGAAATCCGTGATCAGCCAAGCGAAGCTGCCGGAATTACCCGCCTTGGCCTGCGCGGAGCCACCCGGCTGCGCGGAGCCACCCGGCTGCATTGCACCCGCCCGTGTCACTTTCACTCCTCACTGCTGTCTGTGGTGTTGCCATTCATCGGAACGCCACCGTCTTCGTCCGTGCGTTCCTTCAACGCGTGCCGCCCGGACGTGTACCCACGCTGGAAGCTTGCCATCCGGCTCCGCGCCGTGGACGCCGAGCGGGTGATCACACCCGTTCCGGGCCTCCCACCGGTGTTGTCCGCGAAGTTGTTCTGTGCCGGCGCCCCGGACGAGGGACTGTTGATCGACCCGGGCACCAGGTAGGCGTTCGGGACGCGCTTGGGCAGCCCGGCCGGGGTGATCTCCTCGTCCTTGGCCTCGAGCAGCGACTGGGCCGCGTTCCAGCCTTCGTCGGAGGCGCTGTGCCAGCCGTCGTCGGGCGGGAGCAGCGGGTGCCGCGTCGCCGCGGTCGGCAGCAGCTCGTCCACCCGTTCGGGTTCCGGAACGGGCTCGGGCTCCCGTTCGCGAACGGGCTCCCGTTCACGGAGGGGTTCCCGCTGGCGGACGGGCTCGCGTTCGCGGACGTGCTCCCGCTGGGGCTGCTCGTGCCGCGGCTCGTCGACGGGGCTGGTGAGCGGCGGCAGCATCGGGTCGTCGCCGGCGTCGCCCTGCGGCGGCACCGGATCGGCCGCACCCGCTTCGTCGCCCTCACTGAACCAGCGTGACAGCACCGACTGGTAGATCGGCAGCCGCCGGGTGGGTACATCGTCCTCGAGCGCCGACGGGCCGACGTCTGGGACCGGGGGCGGCGCCTGGGGCGGGTCCTCCGGGGGCACGTACTTCGGCTCGCGCTTGGGCAGCACCAGCGGCTGGAACTGCGTGTCCGCGCTGTGGCTCGCCCCGTCGCCGTTCGCCGACGGCGTCAGCGGGGCCAGGTCCTCGGCGGTCGGCCAGGCGGGCGTCTCCGGCTTCGGGAGCTCCGGGGACAGGAACGGTCCGGCCGCACGGCCGCCGCTGACCAGGTCGTCCAGGCTGATCGGCTGGTCCAGCGGGACCAGGCCGCCCTGGCTCGGCACCGGGGGGTGCGACGGCGGGGCCGGCGGCGGAGGCGGTGGCGGCGGGGTCTTCGCGTAGCTCTGCGTCTGGTCGAAGTCGGGCATCGACGGGACCGGGATGCTCGGCAGCGACATCGACGTCTCGGACCGGTTCATCGGCGGCGGCGTCTGGGTCTGCTGCCGCTGGCCCGGGCGGAGGTGGGTGAGCAGCTCCGCCGGGACGACGACGCGGGCGATGACGCCACCCTCGATGTCCTCGTTCTCGCGCAGCCGGACCTCGATGCCGTGGCGCTTGGCCAGCCGCGAGACCACGTACAGACCCATTCGCCGGGTCACCGACACGTCCAGGTCCGGCGGCTCGGCGAGCCGCGAGTTGACCTCGGCCAGCCGCTCGTCGCTCATGCCGACACCGTGGTCGGTGACCTGGATGGCCAGCGCCTTCCGGCGGGTGACGACCGCCCGCACGATGACCTTCGTCTCCGGCTCGGAGAAGTAGGTCGCGTTGTCGAGCAGCTCGGCGAGGACGTGCACGAGGTCGTGGATCGCGAGGCCCTGGACCGCGACGTCGGGCACGATGCCGACCTCGATCCGGGCGTACTGCTCGATCTCGGACACCGCGGCGCCGATGACGTCGGCGGCCGGCACCGGCTTGGGCACGGACTTGGCCAGGCCGGCGCCGGAAAGCACCAGCAGGGACTCACCGTTGCGCCGCAGCCGGGTGGCCAGGTGGTCGAGCTCGAACAGGCTGGCCAAGTGGTCCGGGTCCTGCTCGTCGGCCTCGAGCCGGTCGATGACGCCGAGCTGGCGTTCCACCAGCCGCTGCGACCGGCGCGAGAGGTTCACGAAGATGCCGTTGACGTTCTCGCGCAGGAGGGCCTGCTCGGCGGCCATCTTGACGGCTTGCTCGTGGACGATGTCGAACGAGCGCGCCACCTCGCCGATCTCGTCGCGGGTGTTGACGGGGACCGGCTGGACGGCTCGCTTCGAGGCGCCGACCGGGTCCGGGTCGTCGAGGATCCCCTGCACGGTTTCGGGCAGCCGGGTGTACGCGATGTCCAGCGCGCTCTTCCGCAGCACCCGCAGCGGGCGCAGCATCAGGCGGGCGACGATGAGCATCAGCGCGATCGCGGCGGCCAGCGCGGCGAGCACGATGGCACCGCCGATCCAGGCGGAGTTGACGGCCTGGGTGGCCAGGTCGTCCGCGCGGGTCTTCAGCTGGGCCAGCAGGTTCGACTCGACGGCGTGCAGCTTGTCCGCCGAGACCGTGCTGTCCTTGCTGAGCACCGACGGGTCGATGCTCGGCGCGTCACCCTGCTGGGCGAAGGCGAAGGCGTTGGTCTGGATCCGCCGCCGGTCGTCGACCTCCGGGCCGGAGTAGGTGTCGTTGTAGAGCTGCCGCTGGTCGTCGTCGGCGTTCGCCAGGAACGAGATGACCGAGGCGTCCGCACTGGAGGCCGACGCACGCGTCTGGTCCAGGAGGTCACCGGGGAAGGTCGTGCGGTACGCCGCGATCTGCAGGTCCGCGTCCGAACGGACGGTGAACTCCTTGGCCTCGCTGATCGCCTGCGTGCTCGTGCCGAGGCGGAGCACGTCCCGGTCGGTGACCGCGGTCGTCACCTCGCGGCCGAGCTCGATCAGCGCGTCGATGATGCCGGAGTAGGCCGTCATGACGGTGATGTCCGGCAGGCCGTTCTGCGCGCCGTAGGCCGCGCGCAGCGGACGCAGCGCGTCGAGGCGCTGGATACCGCGGGCGTAGCGGTCGGTCGTCGCCTGGTCGTCGTTCTTGAGACCGGACGCGGAGCTCTTCAGATCGGCGACCTCGCGGTCGACCTTGGCGATCTCGGAGTCCAGGCCCGTCTGCAGCAACGAGTTGCCCGACGAGATCCGGGCCACGGCCAGCGCGCGCTCGTTCTGCAGCTCGTGCACCACCGTGGTGACCTTGACCGCGAACGCGACCTGGTCGGCCGTGCGCTGGAACTCCGCCGCCTGCTGGGCGTCGTCGACCACGCGCAGTGCCCCCAGCACCGACGCGGTCAGGGTCGGGATGATCAGGACCGCGGCCAGCTTGGACCGCAGCCGCCAGTCACGCATGCCGGAGAAAAATCCGGACTTCTTCCCCGGATCTCCTCCGGGCGACTGCGCAGGGGTCCCTCCCACCCCCGCGGCGTCTTCGTTCGGCACCGCCGCACCACCATCATCGTTTGTGCTCGTAAAGCCCTGATCGGTCCATCGCCCGCCAGGGCGCATCACGTTCTCTTCAGCCACTCGTACGCACGCTCCTGGCATACCGGCGCAACGGCCGGTCGGTCGGAGCCCAGCGCGAGACGGTACCCGTACGGGTGAAAAGATCGTCTTCGACGGGGGTGCCCGAACGCCGTCCTCCCGGACGGAATCGGTTCAGCTGGAGCATCACGGTCGGGTCCCTGCGCTGGTCTTGCATCGGTCTGGTCGGCCTTATCCCACCGGCGCGGCGGTAGTGCCCGGCCTGGCTGTGGTCTCTGCTGCGGGGGCGAATCTCTCAGGAAAAGCACAGCGTGTCCTGGTAGACCGAAGCGGGTCGTCTTGATCGGCCATCCAGGCACTCTCTCTCACTACATCGGAGGTTGATACCTCCCCGCAGGTGCAGAGGGTAGCGAACGGCAGGGGAAGATGTAACCCTCCCGACAACACGCGCAGGATGTTGCACAGCGTTCGCTCAGTAGACGTACAGCTGGTGATCTCTTTTTCCAGTTTCTGGCCCTACGCTGGGTATTCAGCTACGGCGAGTGGAGCAGTGGGTCTAGACCAGAATCCTAAAGAGTGACACGCACCACTCTCTCGGGTATTGCTTCTACCCGTTGTGAGCGGGCTGTCACGTTCTCTACAGTGGCCCGCGTGGCTCGGACAATGAGTCACGCACTTCCGCTGGATTCGGTACACCCACCGTCACCTTCGTCAAGGAGCAGGCCTTGCTTGGAATCGCCATGAGCAGCGGCCGGGTTCGTACTCGCCGCGCCGTGCTCGGGCTCGCCCTCACCGCCGCGGCCGCCACAGCCCTCACCGGCTGCAGTGCGCTCGGCTCGGACAGCTCGAACACCTCGTCGAGCGGGGGTGGCGGCCTGGAGAAGACGAACCTCACGGTGTCGATCCTGCCCACGACCGACCTCGGCCCGTTCTGGCTCGCCCAGGACGGCGGCTACTTCAAGGCCGAGGGGCTCGAGGTCAAGTCCGTCGTGGCGGCCAGCGGCCAGGCGTCGATGACCAAGTCGATCTCCGGCGAAGCCGACATCGCGCTCTCCACCTACACGCCGTTCTTCATCGCGAAGGCCACGGGCGCGGCCGACATGCAGCTCGTCGCCGACGGCTCCTCGGTGAACGCGAAGAGCAACGCCATCGTCACCGTGCCGAACTCCCCGGTGAAGACGGTCGGCGACCTCGCCGGCAGGCGGATCGCCATCACCGCCAAGAACACGGCCTCCGACCTGCTGACGAAGTCCGTGATGAAGGACCACGGCGTGCCGTCGGACAAGGTCGTCTGGGTCCCGCTGGCGCTGCCGAACATCGCCGCCGCGCTGGGGTCGGGCCAGGTCGACGCCGCCTACCTGCCGGAGCCGTTCATCACCCAGGCCGCCAAGAACGTCGGTGCCACCCCGGTGATCGACATCAACACCGGTGCCAGCCAGGGCTTCCCCCTGACCGGCTACGGCGCCACCAAGAAGTGGGTCCAGTCGAACCCGAAGACCCTCGCCGCCTTCCAGCGCGCGATGCAGAAGGCCACCCGCGACGCGATCGGCGACCGGTCGAAGGTCGAGCCGCTGCTCGTCAAGTACGCGAAGATCGACCAGGACACCGCGAAGCTGCTGACCATCCCCGGTTACGGCTCGGTCCTGGACGCCCGGCGCATGCAGCGCGTCCCCGACCTCCTGCTCCAGCTGGGTGCCATCACGACGGCCGTCGAGGCCGCACCGATGATCGCCCCGCAGGCGAGTGCCGGCTGACGACGTCGTGACCAAGCTGCTCCGCAACCTGGCCGGTCTGGTCGGCTTCCTCCTGCTCTGGGAGGTCGTCGTCCAGATCGGCCTGGTCAGCAAGACGTTCTTCCCGCCGCCCAGCGTCGTCCTCGTGACCGTCGGGCAACTGCTCGGTGACCCCTCCTTCGTCCGCGACGTCGTCGCGACGATGCTGGCCTGGTTCATCGCCATCCTGATCGCCGTGGTCGTCGGCGTGCCGGCCGGACTGCTGCTGGGCAGCATCCCGGTGCTGCGCAACGCCACCGCCGCGATCGTCGAGTTCCTCCGGCCGATCCCGGTCGCCGCGCTCATCCCGCTGGTGCTGCTGGTGATCGGCTCCGGCCCGGAAGCGAAGATCACCCTCGCGGTGTACGCCGCCCTGTGGCCGATCATGTTCAACACGGTCTACGGGATCAGCGAGATCGACCCGGTGCTGATGGAGACCGCGCGGGCGAGCGGGACCAGCCGGTTCCGGATCCTCACGTCGGTCGCGCTGCCGTTCACCGCGCCGTTCGTCTTCACCGGTGTCCGGCTGTCGGCGACCATCGCGCTGATCGCCGTCGTCAGCACCGAGTTCCTGGCCGGCTCCGAGGTCGGCCTCGGCAACTTCATCCTGGTCGCCAGCACCGGTTCGACCCGGTTCGACCTCGTGCTGGCCGGTACCGTCGTGGCGGGCGTGCTGGGTTACCTCATCAACGAAGGACTCGAGCAGGTGGGCAAGCGGATGTTCCGCTGGAGCACGGTGGACCGGGAGGCGATCGCGTGACCGCGGCGACTCTTTCCGGACGCGTCGGCAGGCGCGCCGTCCGCGGCGCGACCGCGGTCCTGCGCAACTGGCTGCTCTTCGCGATCCTCGTGGTGATCTGGGAGTTCGCCGCCCGCGCGGCCGGCAGCAAGTTCTTCCCGCCGCCGTCGGAGATCGCGGTCCGCGCGGTGAACCTGTGGTTCACCGGTCCCGCCGACCACCTCTTCCTCACCGACGCGGTGTTCGACAACGTGTTCCCCAGCCTGGCTCACATGCTCGGCGGCTGGGCACTGGCGTCCGTGGTCGGTATCGTCCTCGGGGTGCTGGTCGGCCGGTCTGCGAAGGCGATGGACTACCTCGGGCCGCTGTTCGCCTTCTTCCGCTCGATCCCGCCGCCCACGCTCATCCCGGTGTTCGTGGTGCTGTTCGGGCTGAGCTCGGGCATGCAGACCGGGTCGATCATCTTCGGCGCGATCTGGCCGGTGCTGCTCAACTCGGTCGACGGCGTCCGCTCGGTCGACCAGGTCAAGGTGGAGACGGCCCGGTCGTTCCGCACGCCCAAGGCGTACTGGATCACCATGGTCGTGCTCCCCGCGGCGGCGCCGAAGATCTTCGCCGGGCTGCGGGTGAGCCTGTCCATCGCGCTGCTCCTGATGGTGGTCTCCGAACTGGTCGGCTCCTCCTTCGGCATCGGGCGTTCACTGCTGAACGCCCAGCAGGACTTCGACTTCCCGACCATGTGGTCCTGGCTGGTGCTGCTCGGGATCCTCGGCTACGTCTTCAACACGATCTTCCTGGCCGCGGAACGACGGGTGCTGGCCTGGCAGCCGGCCCGCCTCGGCCGCGACTGACGGTGGAAAGGCCCTCAATGTCAACCATGCTCGAAGTGTCCGGCGTCAGTCACCGGTACGGCTCCGGCGCCAAGGCGCACACCGCCGTGAACAACCTCTCGTTCACCGTCGAGGCCGGGCAGCTGGCCAGCATCGTCGGCCCGTCCGGCTGCGGCAAGTCGACGCTGCTGCGCTGCGTCGCCGGGCTGACCCCGGCGACCGAGGGCACGGTCAGCCTGCACGGCGACCGCGTCGACGGCGTGCCGGACGACCTCGCCGTCGTCTTCCAGGACTACAGCCGGTCGCTGTTCCCGTGGCTCTCGGTGCAGAAGAACGTCGAGTTCCCGCTGCGGTGGCGCTCGATCTCGCGCGGCGAGCGGCGCAAGCGGGCCGCCGAGGCGCTGGAGCACGTCGGCCTCGCGGACGTCGGCGGGAAGTACCCGTGGCAGCTGTCCGGCGGCATGCAGCAGCGGGTGTCGATCGCCCGCGCGCTGGCCAGCCGGCCGTCGCTGCTGCTGATGGACGAGCCGTTCGCGTCGGTCGACGCGCAGACGCGGTTCGAGCTCGAGGACCTCACCCGGCGGGTGCAGCGCGAGCAGGGCACGACGATCCTCGTCGTCACGCACGACATCGACGAGAGCGTGTACCTGTCCGACCGGGTGCTGGTGCTGTCGAAGTCGCCGGCCTCGATCGTCGCGGACCTGCGGGTGGACCTGCCCGCCGACCGCGACCAGATCGCGACCCGCGAGTCGCTGGAGTTCGTGACGCTGCGCGGCGAAGTCGCGCGGCTGCTGCACGGCGGCACCCCGGACGAGGCCGCCAAGGCGGCGTCCGACGCGGCGGAGTGGGCGATGGCCGAGCAGGCCAAGGGGCAGCAGGCGAGGTCCAAGACCCGGCGCTGACGCATCCGGGGTTGACGGGGTGCAGCGCGCTGGGTGGCTCTTCTTCCAGCGCGCCGTCCTCGACGTCGAGACGACCGACGCGGCGACCGGGCAGGCGTCCCTGACGAAGCTGGTCAGCGGTGAAGTCGATGTCGCCTACTTCAGCTACACGCCGTTCTTCGTGGCGAAGAGCAAGGGCGCGGCGCACATCCACTCGGCGGCCGATCTCGCGCCGGGTTCCTCACCGAGCCGTTCATCACGCAGGCGCACCGTTCGGTGGGCGCGGACCCCACCGGCGGTTACGCGGCGCTCGGCGCACTCGCCTCGTCGGCACCCCGCACCCTGGCAGCGTTCCAGCGCGCGATGGCGGCCGCGACGCTTCGGCGGACCGCGAGAAGATCGAGCCGCTGATGGTGAAGTACGCGAAGGTCGATCCGAACACGGCCGCCGCCACCGTCCTGCTGACGCTGAAGTCCACTTTGGACGCTCGGCAGCTGCAGCGGGTGCCGCACCTGCTGCTGAAGACCGGGGTCATCACGACCCCGGTCGACGCCGCGGCGATGGTGGTGCGTCAGTAGATCGTCGTGTTCTCCGCGACGACCCGGACGTGGACCAGCGTCGGGCGCTTGTCGGCCAGCGCGGCCGTCAGGGCCGGGGCCAGCGAAGCCGGCTCGGTGATCGCGATGCCCTGGCAGCCCATGCTCGCGGCCAGGGCCGAGAAGTCGATCCCGCCCAGCTGGGTGCCCGGGAGCTTGGCGCCGCCGATCGCGTCGCCCAGGATGCGGACCGCCGCGTACTCGGTGTTGTCGAGGATCACGATCGTCACCGGCAGTTCCTGGCGCGCGGCCGTCCAGAGCGCCTGGATGCCGTACATGCTCGAACCGTCCCCGACGACGCCGACGACCGTGCGGTCCGGCCGGGCGAGCGCCGCGCCGACCGCGCCCGGGACGCCGTACCCGAGCGTGCCGCTGGCCATCGTGAGGAAGCCGGTGTCGGTCGAGGTGATCGGCAGGTGGTCGTGCAGGACACCGCGGTGGCTGGGCGTCTCCTCGACGACCAAGGCGTCTTCCGGCAGCAGTTCCGCGAGGGTCGCGTAGACGTACGCCCCGGTGAGCACGCTGCCGTCCGGCTTCGCGGGCCGCTGCCGCGGCGCGGGCGCGGGACGGCTCGTCTCGCCGACGGCGTCGGTCAGCGCCCGGATGCCGAGCTTCGGCGTGGTGCGGATGGCGGTGCCTTCGTAAGCGCGCGCCAGGATCTGCTCGTCGTCGCTGACGATGAGCAGCGGCGGCAGCGGAGCCTCACCGCGGCCGCGCTCGACGTGGTAGGTGAACGCGGGCGCGCCGAGCACGACGACGAGGTCGTGCGCGGCCAGCTTGTCCGAGATCGCGCCGCGCTCGGGGTCCAGGAACCCTTGGAACAGCGGGTGGTTCTCCGGGAACGAGCACCGGAACGACATCGGCGCGACCCAGACACCGGCGTTGAGCCGTTCGGCGAGCGCGACGGCCTCCTCGACCGCGCCGTCCTGGTCGACCGCCCCGCCGACGACGATGGCCGGCCGTTCGGCGGCGGCGAGCGCGGCGGCGGCCTCGGCGATCGACTCCGGATCCGGCGCGAAGCCGCGGATGCGCGGGCGGGAGATGATCGGGCGCTCGGTCGTGACGGCCCAGTCGTCGGCCGGAACGGACACGAAAACCGGACCGGACGGCGCCTGCGTCGCGACGTGGTAGGCCCGCGCGAGCGCGGCCGGGACGTCCTCGGCGGTGGCCGGCTCGATCGACCACTTCACGTACGGCTTGGGGAACTCCGCGGCGTCCATCGCGCCGAGGAACGGATCGTGCGGGAGCAGCGACCGCACCTGCTGCCCGGCGACGATGATCAGCGGCGTCCGGTTGCGGTAGGCGGTGAAGACGCTGCCGAGCGCGTGCCCGACGCCGCCCGCCGAGTGCAGGTTGACCAGCACGGCCTGGCGCGTGGCCTGGGAAAAGGCGTCGGCCATCGCCACGACGGCGGACTCCTGCAGCCCGAGGATGTAGTAGAAGTCGTCCGGCCAGTCGGTCAGGAAGGGCACCTCGGTGGTGCCGGGGTTGCCGAACACCGTGGTGAGGCCGAGCTCCCGGAGGAGCTCGCGGGAGGCGTCCAGCACCGTGCGCTTGAGCATGCCCCCAGGCTAACCGTTAGCGCTGCGAAAGAAACCACCGAAAGCCGTGAAGGCCACCTTGAGGGACTCTGAGTCCCTCAAGGTGGCCTTCACGGACCTACTTGGAAATCAGCCGATCAGGCCGGACAGGCCCGAGCCCTTGAAGGAGCCCCAGCCGGTCACCTGGTCGTAGCCCGTGCCGGCGGTGAAGCCGGTCGTGCCGTGCAGGGTGTTGTTGCCCGTCGTCACGTCGTGGAAGCCCGTGCCGTAGGAGGAACCGTTGCCGATCGAGTAGAACTTCGGGTTCAGGTTGCCGAGCCCGCCGCCGTGGACCTGGTTCTGCAGCGTGGCGAACGCCGCCCACAGCGGGGCCGCGCCCGACGTGCCCCAGACCGTCTCCCAGGCACCCGCCGTGTAGATGTAGTAACCCGAGCCGCTGGCCGCGTCCGCCGAGACGTCCGGGACCTTGCGGTTCGTGGTGCTCTGCGAGGACTGCCACGACGGCGCCGTGAAGACCGTCGAGATGCCGCCGCCCGTGGAGCCGTTGGACGCGCCGTCGTTCCACGCCTTCTCACTGCTGTAGGCGTTCGAGGACGTCACGGTCAGCTGCGTGCCGCCGACCCCCGTCACGTTCGGGCTGGACGCCGGGAAGTCCACGGCCTTCGCCGTCGAACCGGTCTGGCGGTAGCAGTCGGTCGTGCCGTCGTCGCCCGCCGCCGCGAAGTACGAGATGCCCTCCGCGGTGCCGGTCGCGATCGCATTGCTCACGCTCTTCGCGCCGCTCGAACCCTCGGCGGATTCGCAGGCGCCCCAAGAGATCGAGACGACGTTGACCGTGTGGTCCGACGCGATCTTCTGGTACATCGCCAGCTCGCCGGCGCTCGAGTTGGGCGCCTCGTAGACGTAGTCGTTGGCCGCCGCGGCCAGCGCGTGCACGACCTCGATGTCCAGCTCGACCTCGATCTGGCCGTCACCGGGTGCGGAGTCGTAGTTCGCGCCGCTGACCGGAACCGTGGTCACCGTGCCCGCCGAGAGGCCGTACTGGCTGTCGTACTTGGTGACGTCGGCCTTCTTGTAGCCGTCGAACTCGACGAAGCCGACCTTCACGCCGCTGCCGGTCGCCGAGAGACCGCTGGTGCCGTAGGCGGTCTTGAGGATCGGCGGGGTGACGGACTTGACGACGTTGGGCTGGGCGGCCTTGGCCGAGTGCGTCCGCACGGCGTGGTTGTCCAGGCCGACGACGTTCGCCACGACACCCGAGACGTCCGCGGACACGGTCGGCGCGGCGTCGTTGGCGAAGAAGTTCCGGCCGGACGACTTGTCGTGGTAGGTCCCGATCCCGGTGTGGAACGCCGCCTCGAGCTGCGCCGCCGAACCGCTGAACGTGATCGCCTGCCGGTTGCCGGAAACCTCGATCCCGGTGGCCCCCGCCTTCCCGAGGAATGAGACGGCCTTGTCGACGTCCGCCTGCGTCGGGCCGAACTCGGCATTGAACTGCGCGGGCGTGAGGAAGTGGTGGTATTGCGGCGAAGCCGGGTTCTGCACATCGGCGAGGAACTTTTCCAGCGCCTGCTGGTTGTGCAGTTTCAGCGAGAGCGCCGCGGTGATCTGCTGCGCGCCGGCGACCTCGCCGGTGCGGTCGCTGTTGACCAGTGGCGCGGCGGAGTCGGACAGCGTGACCAGGGGTTCCGACGCCGCGGCGGCCGGGACGGCCACGGCGAGGCCGAGCAACGCAGGCAGCGGCACAGCGGCCGCGACGAGCTTGCGCAAGCGCATGGGAGAATTCCTCTCGGCGGTGGGGACCGGGCCTGCGCGGAATGCTCGCCGCAGGTTGCCGAGAAGCATAAGAAACCGATCTCGCGGCAAGGAACCTACTTTTGTCTGCCGTTTCGCGGTTCCCATTTTCGTTTTCCGGCTTGTTTACCTTTTCATGGTAAAACGATTATTGTCCGAAGTGTCGGGATACTGGTGGGGAGTTCCGGGGATGCCGGTTTCGGCGTTCGCCAGCCGCGCCGAGCCCGGCCGGAACGGTCGACACACCGCCTGGAAGGGCCGACACAGCGACGGGAGTAGCCAACACGGGGCCCAGGACTTCGGCCGTCGGCGTGTTGACCGCTTCGGGCGGTGGGTTGGCCGCTCCGCGCACCGAGTCGGCGACCCCGGGCACCGGCGTTGGCGGCCCCGAGGCACCGCATTGGCCACTCCGGCATCGTGTTGACCGTCGCACCCGCCGCGTTGGCTACTCCGGCATCGTGTTGACCGCTCCGCGCACCGCGTTGGCACTCCGGCATCGTGCTGACCGTCGCAGGCGCCGTGTTGGCTGCTCCGGGCATCGTGCTGGCCACTCCGGGCGCTGTGTTGGCCGCTCCACACACCGAATCGGCGGCCCCGGGCACCGCATTGGCGGACTCAATCGCCGCGTTGGCTACTCCGGCATCGTGCTGGCCGCTCCGCGCAGCACGTTGGACACTCCGGCATCGTGTTGACCGTCGCAGGCGCCGCGTTGGCTGCTCCAGGCATCGTGTTGGCTGCTTCGGGCGCTGCTCCGCGCACCGAGTCGGCGACCCCGGGCACCGCGTTGGCGGCCTCAGCCGCCGCGTTGGCTACTCCGGCATCGTGCTGGCCGCTCCGCGCACCACGTTGTCCACTCCGGCATCGTGCTGACCGTCGTAGGCGCCGTGTTGACCACTCCGCGCACCGCATTGGCCACTCCGGCATCGTGTCGACCGCCGCAGGCGCCGCGTTGGCTACTCCGGGCACCGCGTTGGCCGCTCGAGCGGCCGATCAGTGCGGCAGCTCCTCGATGCGCTCCACGATCTCCCGGGCGTGCGCGTCGCCGGAAAACCGGCGGGCCGCGGCCGAGAGCGTGCGCAGCCGCTGCCGCGTCCTCGGCGACCGCAGCGCGCCGGCCAGCTCGATGGCTTCCTGCCCGGTGCGGGCGGCGACGTCGAGGTCGCCGTCCAGTGCGTGCACGGTGGCCAGCCAGATCACCGTCAGGCCCCGGCTGCGCGTCATGTCGGGGCCGTAGCCGGCGATCGCGTCGGTGAGGGCGCGGATGCCGTCGCGGCCGTGCCGCACGTCGACCACCTGGGCCAGCTCCCCGTGCACCGTGCCGGCCATCGCCGCCATGTCGTTGGCCCCGAAGAACGCGGCCCACGGCGACACCTCGGTCTCGTCGGCGGCCGCGAACTCGGTGCGGGCGCGGCGCAGGTACGTCAGCGCCGCGGCGACGTCGGCCTTCTTCGCGTACGCCCACGCCTGGTTGGCCGACAGGATCGCCTGCGCGCGCGGGGAACGCGCCCGCCGCGCCGCTTCCCGCCCCTGCGCGAACTCCGCCAGCGCCGCGTCGACCGCGCCGTAGTGCAGGTGCAGCCGGCCGGTGCGGTAGCGGATGTTGGCCTGGAGGTCGTGGTTCCCGGCTTCGACGGCCAGCTCCAGCGCCCGCGCGAACGCGCTCAGCGCGGCCGCGGGCCGGTCCTCGTCGAAGCTCGTCCAGCCGGCCAGGTTGTACAGGTCGGCGACGACGGTGCACAGCCGCACCAGGACCGCGTCCCGCATCGTGCCGTTCAGCAGCTCCGCCGCGGCCGGCAGGCGTGCCTCGATCGCCTCGGCGCAGGACCCGCCGCCGTAGCGGTAGTCCCGGGCCCGGAGTTCCGCGACGGCTTCCTCGAGCCGCCGCACGTCGGTGAGGCCCACGCGCAAGTCGCGCGGGTCCCGGCCGTCACTGCCGGTCATGGCAGCCCTCCGTCTCCTAGAGAGCCACCGCTACTGGCAGCTCCCGGTCATTGCCCTCCGGGCCAGGCCTCAGGCCGCTCCCTCGCGGGGTTGGCGCCGGGCAGCACCCCGGCGGCGGTGAGCACCACACCCGTGGCGGTTTCCGCGATCTTGACCGCGGCCAGGAGGCCGGTGAGGGCGAGCGAGCCGCCGAGACCCAGCCGGGCGTACTCGTCTTCGGGGGTTCCGGTTCCGCGCTGCCGCGGTATCGCACTGGTCACGATGCGACCTTCCGGCTCGTTCCGGGCGCGGCAGCCCGGTAATCGCGGGTATTCCGCCGCCCCCACGCGGCGGAGACCCATCGGACGGTCGTGTTCTTCGGTTCTTGCCGGTCTCGCGACGAGCTCGTCTTGAACTGAATACGCGCGCACACAGCGCCGCCTCCCGCACTTGCAGAACGATTCCTGAACATGGCCAGATCGCGAAATGCGGGACAACCGTAGCCACTGGCTCGGCCCCAAATCAGCCGCCAACCAGGTCATAACCCTGGGTTGCGCGTGCACCTGCACGCGCAACCCGCGCCTGGCTCCTGCACTTTCGAAATGCAATTTCATCGAGCGGGAATCGCTTACCGGAGTGCGCACTGCCATTCGACGGATCTCGTTATCGTCCTCCGATCCGCCGCAGAATTCCGCAGTTCGATCAGGACTTGACGAGTTCCACCCAGTTGCGAACCGATTCAGCGTCGACCGGCGACTGCCAGCCGCCGGGCCGCACGGCGCTGCCGACATGGAACCCGCGCACCCCGCCCGCGCGCAAGAGGTGCACCTGCTGGGCGCGCAGGCCGCCGCCGACGAGCAGCTCCGGCCCGGTCTCGCGCTGCGCGAGCCGCTGCAGCACCGACAGGCCGCTGCCGACGCCGTTCGGGTGGCCCGCGGCGAGCACCGTGTCACAGCCCAGCGAGGTGAGCTGGTCGTACGCGCGCAGCGGGTCGCGCGTACGGTCGATGGCACGGTGGAACGTCCAGGGCAGGCCGTCGATCTCCTTGATGAGTGCTTCGCACGCGTCGAGGTCGATTTCGCTGTCGAAGTTCAGGAAGCCGAAGACGAACTCGCGCGCGCCCGCGTCGATCAGCCGGGCCGTGTCGGCGCGCAGGCCCTCGATGTCGCCGGCGGCGAAGGAACCGTTGTCCCGCAGCATGACCCGGATCGGGAGATCGGTCGCCGACCGGACGTCACGCAGCGTCTCCAGCGAGGGCGTCAGGCCGTCCTGGGCCATGTCCGCGACCAGTTCGAGGCGGTCCGCCCCGCCCGCCTGCGCGCCTTCGGCGTCCGCCGCGTCCAGCGCGATCACTTCCAGCAGGGGCGTCTTCGAGCTCATGCCTCATCCGTTTCACTGGTTCCGGGTGTCTTCTCCCCTCGCGTGCCGCCCTCGCCGGAAGCCGCCCTGCAGGCTCGTCATCCGTTCGCGCACCGCTTCCGGGGAAAGAGAGAGTATCGGCCGCTGCTCCGGCACCGCTCCCGGGCTGGCGGCCGAATCCGCCGGCTGCAGGAACGGCCAGGTGTCCTCGGCGCCGTCCTCCTGCTCGAGCTCCGCGGGCGTCGGCCACTGGTACTCCGGCTCGATCGCGGCGGACGGCTGCGCGAGCACGGCGGGCGGGGCGACCGGCGGGAACTGCGGGTCGGTGTCCTCGTCGTCGGGGTTCGGCGCGGCGGCCACCGGCAGTGGCACGGGCGGCGGCGGTGGGGGTGGCGGGGGCACGGGCGCGGGTTCGCGGGCCGGCAGCCCGGCGGACAGCGCGTGCCGCGGCTCGGGTTCGACCGGCCGCGGTTCCTCGGCGACCGGACGGGGTTCCGCCGCCCGGCGCGGCTGCTCGGGCGGCGCGGAGGCGTCGAACCAGCGGGACAGGACGTCGCGGTAGGCGGGCATCCGCTCGGTCGGGGCGTCGAAGTCCAGGTGGATGTCGTCTTCGGCGGTGGGCCACTCCGGGGCGTGGTCGCGCGCCACCACCGGCGCGCGGCGCGGCGGGCCGGCCTCGATCGACGGCGGCGTCAGCTCTTCCGGCCCTTCGGGCTCCGGTTCCGGCTGCGTGAGTGGGGCCAGCGGCGCCAGCAGCTCGGGCTCCGGGGCGACCGGCGGCTCGGCGGGCAGCGGCGGCGCGGGCAGGGGTGGCAGTTCGACGATCAGCGCGGTGGGCACCAGCACCGTCGCGACCAGGCCGGTGCGGTCGGCGGCGCTCAGCCGGACGTCGATGCGGTGCCGCTTGGCGAGCGTCGCGACCACGTACAGGCCCATCCGGCGCGACACCTCGACGTCGACGTCCGGCGGGTTCGCCAGCCGCGCGTTGGTGCGGTCGATCTCGGCCTGCGGCATGCCGGCGCCGTGGTCGGTGATCTCGATCTGCCAGTCGCCGTCGTGGGTTTCGGCGCTGCCCACGGTGACCGTGCCGTCGCCGGAGTAGCGCGTCGCGTTCTCCAGCAGCTCCGAAACGACGTGCACGAGGTCGTTCACGGCCTCACCGCGGACCGCGACCTGCGGCGCCGGGCCGAGCTCGATGCGCTGGTAGTGCTCGACCTCCGAGAGCGCGGCGCCGACGATCTCGTCGGCCGCGACCGCGCCGTCGTCCCCGCGCACCGAGTCGTGCCCCGACAGCACCAGCAGGTTCTCGCTGTTGCGCCGCATCCGCGTCGCCAGGTGGTCGAGCTCGAACAGCCCGGCGAGGGTGTCCGGGTCCTGCTCGTCGGCCTCCATCCGGTCGAGCACCGAAAGCTGCCGTTCGACGAGGTCCTGGCTCCGCTGCGAGAGGTTGACGAACATCGCGTTGACGTTCTCGCGCAGCATCGCCTGTTCGCCCGCCAGCCGGACGGCCTCGCCGTGCACCGCGTCGAACGCGCGCGCCACCTGGCCGACCTCTTCGCGGGTGAACACCGGCACCGGCGCGACGGCGAGGCGCTTGCGGAGGTTCTCCGGCGCGGGCTCGGGGTCGGTGAGCAGGCCCTGCACCGCCGCCGGCAGCCGGTGCTCGGCCACCTCCAGCGCCGTGCGGCGCAGGATCCGCAAGGGGCGCAACAGGGAACGCGCGATGACGACCGAGAGCACCCCCGCGACGAGCAGCACGGCGAGCACGGCGCCGCCGTCCCAGAGCGCCGCGGTGCGCGCCTGCGACGCGAGGGTGTCGGTGCGTTCCTGCAACTGGACCAGCAGCGCCTGCTGCACCTGGTGGGCCAGGTTCACCGTGTGCGTCGCCGAGGTGTCCCACTGGTTCGGGTCGAGGCCGGAGAGGTTCTGGCCGTTTTCGGTGCGGGTGAGCGCGGATTCGACGATGTCGTTGCCGATGTCGACGACCAGGCCGATCACCGTGTCGTCGAACATCCGTTGCTGGTCAGGGGTCGCGAAGGTGCGGTAGTCGTTGTGCGCGGCGTCGAGCTCGGCCTCGGCGCCGAGCAGCGCGCGCGTGCGGTCGCGGCTCAGCGTGCCCTCGGCGAGCGCCTCCGCCATCACCGCGCGCTTGACCGACATCTGGTCCTTGATCCGGGCCAGTGCGTTGCCCGCCAAGCGCAACCGCGCGAGCTCGGGGTCCGAGACGTCGGCGGCGGCCGAGTCGCTGATGTCGAGCAGACCCGAGATCAGCTCGCTGTAGGAGCGCAGCACGGCGTCGGCCGGGAACGCGGAGTGCTCCGCGGAGAACCGGAGGCCGCCGAGCACGCGCAGCCGGTCGTCGGTCTGCTGCAGGCTGTCCGCGGCCTTCGCGTCGAGGCGGGGCTTGCTGTCGGCCAGCGTCCGCTCGAACGTCCCGATCGCCTGGTCGACGCGTTTGCGCTGGCCGGCGAGGTCCGCGGTGTCGCCCTGGCGGCTCTGCGCGACGAAGCGCACGGTGAGGTCGCGCTCGCGCTGGAGTTCGTGGATGGCTTCGGCGACGGTGCTGTCGACGCGGCCGCGGGTGGCGAACTCCGCGAGCTGCTGCGCGTCACGCAGGTCCGAGCTGATCCGGAGGCCGACGAGCGCGATCACCGCCAGCGCGGGAATGAGCAGGACGGCGAAGAGTTTCGTGCCGAGGCGCCAGTTCCGCAGTCTCCAGCGGCCACCGGCCGGACGCGGATCCGCCGCCTCGCCACCCTTGCGGGGACGCTTGTCGCGACGGGTCACCTGGTTTCCTTTTCCACCGCGGGAGGAACCCGCGGACCTACCGACACCTCGAACCTACTGAACGGTAGCCCGCTTCATGAAGATCCGAAAGCCGCGCTGGCGCGATACGGCCCTGCCCGCGATCGTATGGGGCGCGGACCATACGATCCAGCACGAGAATCAGATTCTCGCGGTAGGTGAAGGTTCATGATCAGACGCAGACTCACGATTCCGCTGGTAGCGGCGCTGCTGGCGACTTCGGGCTGCAGCCTGTTCAATTCCGGTTCGACGGCCGCGCCACCGCCATTGGAACGGACCACTCTGCGTGTCGGTGTGGGCAACGCCATCGACACGGCCCCGCTGCGCATCGCCGTCGGGGCCGGGAAGTTCGGCCCGGCGGGGCTGAAAGTGCAGCTCGTGGAGCTCGGCGCCGGTGACGGGCTGGCCAAGCTGGCCTCCGGCGACCTCGACGTCACCTTCGCCAGCGACATCGCGATGTTCCGCGCGGCGGCCGGCGGTCAGCCGCTGCAACTGCAGGGCGAGGCGTACACGTCCGGCCCGAACACCATGGCCTTGGTCACGTTGCCGGGTTCCGACTACACCGTGCCGACGGCCAAGAAGGCACCGGAGATCGCCGTCAACATGCTCGACGACATCGGCGCGCTCGCCGCGCGCTCGGTGCTGGGCACCGCGGGCGTCGACGTCGCGAAGATCAAGTTCAAGCAGGTGCCGTTCGACCAGATGCCGCAGTCGCTGCAGGCGGGCGACGCGGACGCGGCGCTGATGGCCGAGCCGTACATCACCCGCGCCGAGAAGGACCTGGGCGCGCACATCCTCGCCGACGGCGCCCGCGGCGCGACGCTCGACTTCCCGCTGTCCGGCTACGCGGCCGCGAAGCCGTTCGCGGAGGCCAACCCGCGCACGCTCGCCGCGTTCCGCACGGCGCTCGGCGCGGCCCAGCAGAGCGCGACCGACCCGGCCATCGTCCGCGACTCGCTCCCGAAGTTCTCCGACATCGACACGACGACGGCGGCGCTGATCTCCCTCGGCTCGTACCCGGCGTCGCTCAACGGCATCCGGCTGCAGCGCGTGGCGGACCTGATGCACAACTCGGGCCAGCTGACGAACCGCCTCGACGTCCAGTCGCTCCTGCCGGATCAAAACAGTTACTAACTTCGCTTCACCTGGTCTACTTTTGCACTCAGTCTACTTGAGGAGTGCACGATGGACGTCCTTGTCGCCGGCGCCGGACCGGCCGGCCTGACCACCGCGGCCGAACTCGCCCTCGCCGGGGTTTCCGTGACCGTCCTGGACCGCCGCGACGGGCCGATCCTGCCGCGGCCGGTCGGCCTGCAGCCCCGGACCGCCGAGCTGCTGGAGCTGCGTGGCATGGATCCCGCCGACCGGTCGCTCGACGGCCCGAGCGGCCACTTCGCCGGGTTGCCGGTCCCGCTGGACCACAGCGCCTGGCGCACCCGCCACCCGCGGGTGCGCAACCGGAGCCAGGACGACGTCGAGGCGATGCTGGCCGAGCACGCCGTCAAGCACGGCGCGGTCATCCGCCGCGGCCACGAGGTCCGCGTCGTCGAGGCCGGTGACGACGGTGTCACGGTCGACGGGCTCCGGGCCGGCTGGCTGGTGGCCTGCGACGGCGCGCACAGCACCGTCCGCAAGCTGCTCGGGCTGCCGTTCCCCGGCCGCACCGAGACCTACGTCGCCACGCTCGCGCACATCCGGCTCGCGTCGGCGTCCGAGCTCGTCCCGCCGCGGATGGCGCACTTCAGCCAGGTGACGCGCCAGGCGAACGGGTACTGGGCGATGCTCACCCCGCTCGGCGACGGCACCCACCGGTTCGTCTTCGGCGCCACGGCGGAGCAGCCCGGCTGGGAAGCACCGGTGACGGACGCCGAGGTCACCAAGGCCCTGACGGCCCTGTACGGCGTCGAGACGCGCCTGGGCGAGCTGTACGGCGCTTCGCGGTTCAACGACGCCACACGGCAGCTGGAGCGCTACCGGCACGGCCGTGTGCTCTTCGCGGGCGACGCCGCGCACATCCACCCGCCGCTCGGCGGCCAGGGGCTCAACCTCGGCGTCCAGGACGCGATGAACCTCGGCTGGAAGCTGGCCGCGACCGTCCGCGGCACGGCGCCGTCCGGGTTGCTCGACAGCTACCACGACGAACGCCACCCGGCGGCCGAGCGGGTGCTGCGGCACACGGCCGCGCAGCGCGTGTTCACGGCGCCGGACCGGAGCGAGAACGTCGAGGCGCTGCGCGAGATCGTCGTCGACCTGATGCGGACGCCGGACGGGAACCGCTACTTCAGCGGGCTCATGTCCGGGCTCGCCCAGAGCTACCCCGGCGCGCGGCGCGTCCCGGACCTCGACCTGACGACGGACGGCGGCCCGACGCGGCTGTCCGCGCTCCTGCACAGCGGCCGCGGCCTGCTCCTCGACCTCGGCGACCACGCGGAACCGGCCGGCTTCACCGGCCAGGTCGGCTTCGTGCGCGCGGCCACCGACGACGCCGAGTACCGCGGCCGGCTGCTGCTGGTCCGCCCCGACGGCTACGCCGCCGAGCCCGCCGAGCTGGGGCGGTGGTTCGGCTAGATGTTCTCCCCGGTCTGGATCAGGCACACCGTGCGGGACGGCGGGCCGACGTAGGACAGCACCTTGTCGGCCCCCTCGCACTTGTCGTCGCGCTGGTAGCCGGAGAGGACCTCGACGCGTTCCTGGGCCGTCGGGTCGGTGCAGCTCACCTTGCTGACCGTGGCCTCGTCGTCGACGTCGCGCAGGCAGTCACCTGGGTCGACGTTCAAGGCCAGGCAGAGCGTCCGCTCGGTGCTCGAGCCGGTGCCGGTGATCTGGAACCGCACGTAGTCGCCGCCACCGCAGCGGAAGGAGCCGCGGTAGCTGTCTTCGACCTTGAACGTGGCGCTGTTCTCACCGCAGCCGACGCGGTGGTAGGCGAGGTTGTCGCCGCTCTCCCGCGTCAGGTACAGGCAGTCGCCGTCCGACGGCGGCCCGGCCTGGTGGATCCACACGATGCTCAGCGCCCCCAGGGAGCCGGCCGCCAGCGCGAGGACGACGCACGCGATGAGCGTGATCCGCACCTTCACGCTGAACCAGTGCGGAATCCCCGGCCGCTGCGGTCCCCCCGGCATCGGCGCCACGGGCATCGGCGCGGACGGTGTCGCGTAGTCCGGCGTCCGGAACGGGTTGTCGTCGGACGGTGGTGTGGTCAACGTGCCCTCCAGTGATCCCCTCGGCATATCGTCCCACCGGCGGACCCGCGACAGGAGCGGGCCGGAGCGAGGCACGTATAACAGTAGTTGTGACTGATGGCCCGCTGATCGTCCAGTCCGACAAGACCGTGCTCCTGGAGGTCGACAACCCCCAGGCCGACGACGCGCGCGTCGCGATCGCGCCGTTCGCCGAGCTCGAACGCGCCCCGGAGCACGTCCACACCTACCGCATCACCCCACTGGCCTTGTGGAACGCGCGCGCCGCGGGACACGACGCCGAGCAGGTCGTCGACGCGCTGACGACGTACTCGCGCTTCCCGGTGCCGCAGCCGCTGCTGATCGACGTCGTCGACGTGATGGGCCGGTTCGGGCGGCTGCAGATCGCCAACCACCCGGCCCACGGCCTGGTGATGTCGACCACCGACCGCGCGGTCCTCACCGAGGTCTCGCGGAACAAGAAGATCAGCCCGATGCTGGGCGCGAAGATCGACGACGACACCGTGCTCGTCCACCCGTCCGAGCGCGGGCGGCTCAAGCAGGCGCTGCTGAAGGTCGGCTGGCCGGCCGAGGACCTCGCCGGGTACGTCGACGGCGAGGCGCACCCGATCGCGCTCGACGAGTCGGACTGGCAGCTGCGCGACTACCAGCGGATGGCCGCCGAGGCGTTCTGGGCGGGCGGCTCCGGCGTCGTCGTGCTCCCCTGCGGCGCGGGCAAGACGCTGGTCGGCGCGGCCGCCATGGCGAAGGCGCAGGCCACGACGCTGATCCTGGTGACGAACACGGTCGCCGGCCGGCAGTGGAAGCGCGAGCTCATCGCCCGGACGTCGCTGACCGAGGAGGAGATCGGCGAGTACTCCGGCGAGAAGAAGGAGGTCCGGCCGGTCACCATCGCGACGTACCAGGTGGTCACCCGCAAGACCAAGGGCGAGTACCGGCACCTGGAGCTGTTCGACTCGCGCGACTGGGGCCTGGTCGTCTACGACGAGGTCCACCTGCTGCCCGCGCCGGTGTTCCGGATGACCGCGGACCTGCAGTCCCGGCGGCGCCTCGGCCTGACGGCGACGCTGGTGCGCGAGGACGGCCGCGAGGGCGACGTCTTCTCGCTGATCGGGCCGAAGCGCTACGACGTGCCCTGGCGCGACATCGAGGCGCAGGGCTGGATCGCGCCGGCGGAGTGCACCGAGGTCCGCGTCACGCTGACCGACGCCGAGCGCCTCGGCTACGCGACGGCCGAGGCCGACGAGCGCTACAAGCTGGCGGCGACGGCGCAGACGAAGACGCCGGTGATCAAGTCGATCGTCGAGAAGCACGCGGGCGAGCCGACGCTCGTCATCGGCGCCTACCTCGACCAGCTGGAGATGCTCGGCGACGAGCTCGACGCCCCGGTGATCCAGGGCTCCACGCGGAACAAGGAGCGCGAGGAGCTGTTCGACAAGTTCCGCCGCGGCGAGATCCGCACGCTGGTCGTGTCGAAGGTCGCGAACTTCTCGATCGACCTGCCCGAGGCGTCGGTGGCGATCCAGGTCTCCGGCACGTTCGGCTCGCGGCAGGAGGAGGCCCAGCGCCTCGGCCGCCTCCTGCGCCCCAAGGGCGACGGCCGCCAGGCCCACTTCTACTCGATCGTCTCGAGGGACACGGTCGACACGGAGTACGCGGCGCACCGCCAGCGGTTCCTCGCGGAGCAGGGCTACGCCTACCACATCGTCGACGCGGACGACCTGCTCCGGCCGCTCTGACGCTCAGGGGCCGACCGGGCCGGCGGCCCTCGCCGCCCGGTCGACCTCCGCGCGCCTGGCCGCCCAGAACGCCTGGTCGCGCTGGGTGTCGGTCGCCAGCGTGCCGTCCAGCTGCTCACGCAGGACGTCGGCGTGCCCGGCGTGCCGGTTGGTCTCGGTGAGCACGTGGACCAGGACGTTGAAGAGCATCACGTCCGGGCGCGGCCACCAGGGCACGTGGCCGGGTGCGTCGACGGCCAGCGCGGCGATCGTCGCGTCGGAGTGCGCCCAGACGCGCTGGTAGCGGCCGGTGATGTCCTCACGCGTCTCGTGCTCGGCCGCCCACATGTCGGTGCCGCGCCGCTCGAGGTCGTCCCACCGCGGGACGGCGTCGGGAGACGGCCGGCCGAAGACCTCCCCGAAGTAGCGGGCCTCGCCCACCGCGAGGTGCTTGACCAGGCCGAGCAGGTTGGTCCCGGTCGCGGTCAGCGGACGCCGGATGTCGTACTCGGACAGCCCGTCGAGCTTCTGGAGCATCGCCTCCCGGATCTCTCGCAGGTCACTGTGCAGGTAGTCCTTCGCGAAGTCGTCGATCACGGTTCCCAGCTTGCACCAACGGGCGGACCGCTCGCGTTCGGCGGCCGCGGCGTCCCCGTTCGGCCCAGCGCATCGTCACAGGAACAACTTCCGCCACACACGTCTCGTGCAGCTTCCTGACCTGCGATTTTCCGGATTCACTCGAACGGATGAGCGGGCCGGACGCTGGAAATTGTCAGACCCTCGAACTACTGTTCGACATGCACCAGCCGAACACAAGTTCGAGGGGACGTCATGACGATCGCACCGCTCCGCCCCGGTACCCCCGCGCCGCCGGTCCAGACCCTGCCACCGGGGTCGTGGCACGGCAGGCTGTGGGTGTCCGACCTGCCCTTGACCCGGCCCGAGCGCTACCTGGGCTGCGTGGCCGAGTTCGAGCGGTCCGGGCTGTGGCCGGTGCTGATCCCGCACGACCAGCGCTTCGCGGCGAACGGCGAGGACTGGATCGACGACCGCGGCCGGCTCGCCCCGGCCGGCCACCGGGTCGCGTCGGCCGACCCGGCCATGGTCCTCGACCGCTGGTGGGACGGCTCCTGCTGCGACGGCGCCTGCCTGCGCCCCTTCACCGCGCGGTTCCCCGGGTTGGCCAAGCGCAGCCCGCGCCGCTCCGACCCGCTGGCCGAGGCGGGCAACACCGGCTCGATCCTGGCCAACCGCGCCCCGCACCGGCTCGGCCTGGTCCAGACCGAGCGGCCCGCGGACATCCCGGCCCTGCTGGGCTGGACGGGCATGATCAAGTGCACCGACCAGGTCGCCGAGCTGTCGGCGGTGCTGCGCAGCTGGGAGGACCGCTTCGGGGCGACGCTGGTGGTGCTGGGGTTCGACGCCATCGAGCTGTCGGTGTCGGCCCCACCCCGCAACCAGGCGAGGGCCCTGTCGGTGGCGGCGGAGCACCGGGCGTTCAGCCTGCCGACGTTCGCGGCCCAGCCGGGCAACCTGCGCGAGTACGCGTCGGACCTGGTGCAGTCGCGGCACTGGCGGTTCTCCTGGGCATGAGCACCCGACACCGGCGGCCACCCACCACCCGGCGCGGCGTGGGCGCCGGACCCAAGACGCCCGCCCGCGGCACAGCGGCTGCCCTCCCCGGCACGACAACGTACACAAGCATCCGACATCAGCGACCACTCACGACACCACCAACCCCGCGCGGTGCGGGCACCGGACTCAAGACGCCCGCCCGCACGACACCGGCGAGTGTCCTGGGCACGACAACCCACACAACCACCCGACACCAGCGACCACCCACCACACCACCAACCCCGCGCGGCGCGGGCACCAGGCCCAAGACGCCCGCCCGCACGACACCGGCGAGTGTCCTGGGCACGACAACCCACACAACCACCCGACACCAGCAACCCCCCACCACACCACCAACCCCGCGCGGCGCGGGCACCAGGCCCAAGACGCACGCCCGCACGACACCGGCGGTCCTCCCCTTCACCACACCCCACACAAACACCCGACACCGGCAACCACCCACCACACCACCGCAACCCACACCAACCACCCCGCGCGGCGCGGGCACCAGACTCAAGGCGCCCGCCCGCACGACACCGACAGCCCGCCTGGGCACGACAACCCGCACAAGCACCCGACACCAGCGACCACCCATCACATCGCCGCAACCCACACCCGGCCCGGCAACCGCCACCCCGCGCGCCGCGGACACCGGACTCAAGATGCCGGCCCGCGGCACACCGACAGCCCTCCCCAGCACAACCACCCGACACCGGCAACCACATCACAGCAACCCACACTGACCATCCCGCGCGGCGCGGGCACCGGACTCAAGACGCCCGCCCGCGCGACACCGACAGCCCTCCTGGGCATGAGAGCGCGCAAAGGAGTCCGGGCACCGGCGAGGCAGGGCCGCCCCGCCGGATTCGCGGCGCCGCAGCGGGGCGGCGCGGGACACCGCCGGCAGGCGGGGCGATGAGCAGACACGTCAAAGGGCCGGTGAGACGGCCGTCCGCCAAGTTGGGTCAGCTGTCCCGCCCGGCGGTCCGCTGGTCCGGACGGCGGCCGCGCGGGCGCGTTTGGGGGTGCCGGCGAGCGGGCATCACCCAGCGCGGGAAGGCGGTGAGAGCGATCGCCGAAATCCGGATCGGGACGTCGGGCTGGCGCTACCCGCCCTGGCGCGGGGATTTCTACCCGCCGGGGCTGGCGCAGCGGCGCGAGCTCGAATACCTTTCGCGGCGGCTGAGCGCGGTCGAGCTCAACGGCTCGTTCTACTCGTTGCAGCGCCCGGAGCGGTACCGCGCGTGGTTCGACGAGACCCCATCCGGCTTCCTCTTCGCGGTGAAGGGCGGCCGCTTCATCACGCACATGAAGCAGCTGCGCGACGTCGAGACGTCGCTGGCCAACTTCTACGCGTCCGGAGTGCTGGCACTCGGTGCGAAGCTGGGGCCGTTCCTCTGGCAGCTGCCACCCCGGCTCACGTTCGACCCCGACCGGCTCGTGAACTTCTTCGCCCTCCTGCCGCGCACCACCACGGAAGCGGCCGAACTGGCGAAGAACCACGACGACAAGCTGAAGGCGAAGCCGTACTTGGAGGCAGGAAAGCACCGGCCGCTGCGGCACGCGCTGGAGGTCCGGCACCCGAGTTTCACCGAGCCCGCGGCGACGGAACTGCTGCGGGAGCACGGGATCGCCCTGGTGGTCGCCGACACGGCGGGAAAGTGGCCGTTCCTCGAAGACCAGACCGCCGACTTCGCGTACGTCCGCCTGCACGGCGCCGAGGAGCTGTACGTCAGCGGCTACTCGGACCGCGCGCTGCGCGAGTGGGCGGAGAAGATCCGCACCTGGCACGACGACGGAAAGCGAGACGTCCACGTCTACTTCGACAACGACGTCAAGGTGGAAGCCCCACGCAACGCGGAGGCCCTGGCCGAGCTGCTGGGAGTGAGCCCGCCGACAGGACAGTGAGTGGACAGTGAGCGCACTCGGCTTGGGTTAAAGGGCGGGCCGGACCGGCTTGCGTGCTGTCGCTGGGGGTCGGCACGCGAGCGGTCCGCCGCACACAACCACGCGGCAGCGCCGAGCGGATGACACCGATCACTCCGCGCGCAGTCGGCTCGCGCACGGACACTGACCGCGAACCTCGCGAAAGGCCGCCGCGCCGCGGAACCTTGTCGAGGCGCGACAACCGCAGCACCCGCCAACAATCCCAAAGCGCCTCAGCCCGGCGCGCCCACCAAAGCCGCCAGCTTGGCTCGCACGTCGTCGGCATCCGGGTGGCCCAGCTCCGTCAGCAACCGCACCGAGCGCACCCAGCACTCCCGGGCCGGCGCCGCGTCCCCGTGGCGGAGGTGGATCGTGCCCAGCTGGGCCAGGACGTCCGCCGCCTCGTACTGCTCGCCCATGGCGAAGAACATCTCCACCGAGTCGCGGATGCACGCGATGCCCTCGTCGAGCCGGCCCAGGCCGATCAGCGCCAGGCCCCGGGTGTGCTGCGTGAACCTCGTGTCGACGGACTCGCCGTCCGGGCCCAGGATCGCCAACGCCGCGTCGGCCAGCTCCAGCGCCTGCTCGTGGTCGCCCATCGACGTGCAGATGTCGCCCAGCGCCCGCAGCACACTCGCCTCGAACGCGCCCATCCCCAGCTCACGCACGATCGCCAGCGCCTGCGTGCCGTGCTCGTACGCCCAGGCGTAGTCGTCCAGGTTGTGCGCCGCCAAGGCCAGGTTGTACTGCGCCCGCGCCTCGCCCTCCCGCGCGCCGAGGTCGCGCTGGATCGCCAGCACCTCCTCCAGGTAGCGCCGCGACTCCGCGTACTGCCGCAGCACGCCGTGGATGACGCCGAGTCCGCTGAGGATGCCCGCTTCGCCCGGCCGGTGGCCGCTGTCCCGCGCGGCTTCGAGCGCCACGCCGAACACCGAGCGCCAGTCGTCCAGCTGCGAGCGTGGCGCGAAATAACTCTGCATCAGCCAGGCGAGCTTCCAGCAGACGTCGTCCCGCCGTCGCCGCGCCAGGTGCACCGCGGCGATCAGGTTGCCCGCCTCTTCGTCGAACCAGTCCAGCGCGTCGTGGTACTCGGCGAACGTCAGCTCGCCCTCGACGTCGGCCGGCTCCAGCAGGCGGTAGTAGCGCTCGGGCCGCATCCGCCGTGACGCGTTGAGCGCCGACGCCAGGTACCAGCCGAGCAGCCGGTCGAGCGCGGCGTCACGCTCCTCCGCGCTGTCGACCTGCTCCGCGACTTCGCCGGCGTACGCGCGGATCAGGTCGTGGAACTGGTAGCGGCCCGGCCGCGGCTGGGCCAGCAGGTGCGCGGCCTCCAGGGTCGCGAGCAGCGGCCGGGTCCGCGTCAGGTCCAGGCCGGCGACGGCGGCCGCCGCGGGCGCGGTGAAGTCGACTCCGGTGGACAGCCCGAGCAGCCTCAGCAACCGCGCCGCCGCGGGCTCCAGTGCCTGGTAGGAGTACGAAAACACCGAACGGATGTTGGTGCCCTCGCCGTCGGCGAGGTCGAACGAGCCGAGCAGGTCGTGCTCGCTTTCGAGGGTGTCGACGAACTCGTCGAGCGGCAGCTCGGGGAACTGCGCCGCCCGCACCGCGAGGATCCGGATCGCCAGCGGCAGCCCGCCGCAGTACCGCACGAACCGCTGGGTCGCCGCCGGGTCGCGGGCGACCCGCTCGACGCCGATCGTGGACGCGAGCAGTTCGACGGCGTCCTCGTCGCCGAGCTCCTCCAGCGCGACGCGGCGGGCGCCGTGGGTCGCGACCAGCCCCCGCAGCTGCCAGCGGCTGGTGATCACGACCAGGTTGCCCGGCCCGGGCAGCAGCGGCCGCACCTGCTCGGTGCGGTTGGCGTTGTCGAGCACGACCAGCAGCCGCCGCCCCGCGGTGTGCGTCCGCCAGCTCGCCGCGCGGCCGTCGAGGTCGGCCGGGAGCTGCTCGCACGGGACGCCGAGCGCGGTCAGCACCGCTTCCAGCGCGGCCGCCGGCTCCACCGGCTCGCCGGGCCCGTAACCGCGCAGGTTGAGGTGGATCTGCCCGCCCGGGAACCGGTCGGCGATCTCGTGCGCGAAGCGCACCGCGAGGGTCGTCTTGCCGATGCCGCCCATGCCTTCGACGGACGCGATCGGCGTCGAGGCGTCGGCGTCGGACGCCTCGGGCAGCAGCGCGTGCAACGCCTTGAGGTCGTTCTCGCGCCCGGAAAAGGTCCGCAGGTCGGCGGGCAGCTGGTGCGGGACCTGCGGTTCGGCGCCGAGGCGGTAGCGCGCGGGTTCGCCGTCGTCGGCGCCGGTGAGGATCGCCTGCCGGGTGCGCTGCAGCGACGGACCGGGATCCAGCCCGAGCTCCTCGGCCAGCACCCCGCTGATCCGGCGGTACACCTCGAGCGCCTCGGCCTGGCGGCCCGACCGGTACAGCGCGACCATCAGCTGCTCGCACAGCCGCTCCCGCAGCGGGTTTTCCCTGGTCAGCCGGGTCAGTTCGGGCACGACGGTGCTGTACTCGCCGACCTCGAGCAGCGCGTCCGCCCACAGTTCGCGCACGCGCAGGCGTTCCTCGGCGAGCTGCCCGGCCTCGTCGCGGTGCAGCGCGTCGGATTCGACGTTCAGCAGCGCCGGTCCGCGCCACTGCGCGAGCGCGTCGGCGAAGGACGCCGCCGCCTGCCGGCTCTCGCCGCGGTCCAGCGCCGCCTGGCCGCGGGCGGCGTGCGCGCGGAAGCGGGAGAGGTCAAGCAAGTCGTCGGCGACCTCGATCCGGTAGCCGCCGCTCTCGGTGCGGATCGCGACCTGGTCGCCGAGGGCGCGGCGCAGGCGCAGCACGTACGTCTGGAGCGCGCCCTTGGAGCGCCGGCGGTCGTCGTTCCACAGCCAGCGGCCCAGCTCGTCGACCGGCACGACGCGGTTGGCGCGCAGCAGCAGCCCGGCCAGCACGATCAGCGGCCGGCTGCCCCCGAGCGGCACCGGGCGGCCGTCGGCCGTGACCTCGGCCGGCCCCAGCAGGCGGAAATCGAGGACCACCGGCTCATTCTGTCGGGAAACGCGCTGATCGGCACCCGATAACCCGAGGTGGGACGGTGGCATGATCGGCGGTGATGAAGGTCTACGCGATTCCCCTGCGCAACCGCTTCCGCGGCATCACGGTCCGTGAGGGCGTGCTGCTGCCCGGCCCGGCGGGCTGGGGTGAGTTCTGCCCGTTCGCCGACTACTCGGACGCCGAGAGCCTGCCGTGGCTGCACGCGGCCCTCGAAGCCAGTGAGCTCGGCTGGCCGGCGCCGGTCCGCGACCGCGTCGAGGTGAACACGACGGTACCGGTGGTCGGCGCGGAGAAGGCGTACGAGCTGGTCAAGGCGTCGGGCTGTCGCACGGCGAAGGTGAAGGTGGCGGACACCCGATTGTCCCTTTCGGACGACTGCGCCCGGGTCGAGGCGGTCCGCGACGCGCTCGGCCCGGCCGGCGCGATCCGCGTCGACGCCAACACGGCGTGGGACGTCGACACGGCGATCCGCGCGATCACCGACCTCGACAAGGCGGCGGGTGGCCTGGAGTACGCGGAACAGCCGTGCCCGACGATCGACGACCTCGCCGCGGTCCGCCGCCGCGTGTCGGTCCGCATCGCCGCCGACGAGTCGATCCGCCGCGCGGAGGACCCGCTGAAGGTCGCGGTCGCCGGAGCGGCGGACATCGCGGTGCTGAAGGTCTCCCCCCTCGGCGGCGTCCGCCGGGCGCTGGAGGTCGCCGAGGCGTGCGGCCTGCCGTGCGTGGTGTCGTCGGCGGTGGAGACGAGCGTCGGCCTGGCCGCCGGCCTCGCGCTGGCGGGCGCCCTCCCGGAGCTGGAGTTCGCGTGCGGCCTGGGCACGATCTCCTTGCTGGAAGGCGACGTCTGCGCGGACCCACTGTCCCCTGTGGACGGTTACCTCCCGGTGCTGCGCAAGCCCCCGGAGCCGACAGAGGCGTACGAGGCTTCGGCCGACGTCCGAGCCGCCTGGGAAGCCAGACTGGCGAGGGTCCGCGGCCTCTTGTGAGTGGGAAACAGTGTTCCAACACTGTTTCCCACTCACGACCTCAGGCCGCCGCGGCTTGCCAGGCGTGGTCGTACGCGTGCACCAGCCACCGGTCGGCCCACCCGTGGTCCGGCTGCTCCGGCAGCGGTGACCCGCCCCGGACCAGGCGGTCGAGCCGGTCTTCCAGCTCGGCCGCGGCGTCGACGGCTTCGGCCTGCGTGTGCCGGCCCTGCCGGAGGTCGCGCAGCCACGAGCCCCACGGCTCGGCGATCGGCAGCGTCATCCGGCCCGTCTCGAGCAGCTCGACACCCTGGACGCCCAGGCGAACCATGTGCATCGCGTACTTCGTGTCGAAGCCGTACTTCTCGACCAGCTCCGGCCGGTTGACCTTCAGCTCGCCTTCCAGCAGCCGCTTCCGCTGCGTCCGCAGGTAACCCGCGAACCGCAGGCCCGCCTGCCGGGACACGATCCGGTCCGCGTTCGCGCGCAGCTCGTGGCCGAGGTCGGTGATCCGGACGATCTCCGCGGCCGGCACGAACAGCGGCAGCAGGATCGTGGGATTCCCGCTCAACGCCAGCCGGACCCACTTGCGGAGCGAGTAGACGATGAGGTCGAGGTCGCCGGGCCCGGAGCGCACGCCTTCCGGCTGGGTGCGGAAGACGTACTGCTCGAACCGCCGCAACCCGGTGACGTATTCGGCCGGTTCCACGCACAGCCCCATTTCGTCGCGGTCGTCCTGACCGTCGACGGCGGTACCGTGCAGGCCGGAACCGACCTGGCAGCGCAGGATCGTGCCCTGCTCGGCGATCGCGGCGAACTCGGGGCTGTCGTGTTCCATGGTCCGAAGTTGTACCGGCCCCGGGTCCGGGTGGGCACCTGGTTTTCCCCGAGGCCGAGTTCAGGGTCCGGATCCGGGCCCTTCCCGATGTGGGCGGTGCCCCCGGCGGGCGAACATTGGTGCATGACGAACAGCGTGTACACCCCGGAAACCAAGAAGGTCCGCCGCAGCCGTACCGACAAGATGCTCACCGGCGTCTGCGGTGGCTGGTCCCAGTACCTCGGCATCGACGCGAACGTGCTGCGCATCGGGCTCGTCGCCGCCGTTTTCCTCTCCGTCGGCATCGCCATCCCGATCTACGTCGCGGCCGCGATCCTGACCCCCGAAGAAGACTCCTGACCGGGGCGGGCGCCGGTTCGCAGGGGGAACCGGTGCCCGCCGGAGGAACCAGGGGTGTGCGCAGCAGCGGCCCGGACGCCAGGGGACGTCCGGGCCGTTCGGCGTAGCGCCCTGGGCTGACCGGCCGAAATGCCCTCCGCGAACCCCGTTCGAGGGGTTAGGGTTCGCGCTCGTGGATCAAGGGAACACCGCCAGCCGGACGGCCGCGAGGGTCGTCGTGGGGGTCCTCGGCGGGCTCTACCTGCTCGCCGGACTGGGGCTGACCGCCTTCGCCGCCTTCTTCGCGCTCGCCTTCAACGACACCGGCAGCCCGAGCGTCACCCGGACCGTGCTCTTCACCGCCGCGGCGGCCGCGATCTGGATCCTGCTCACCGGGATCGGCGCGATCGTCGTCGCGCTGGAAGCGGAAGAGGCGAGCACCGCCTGGCTCGGGGGCCTCGGCGTGCTCGCGCTCGGCGTCGTCATCGCCGGTGCCTTCGCCATCTGGTTCTTCACCAAACCGTAGCGAGCAAGGAAAAAGCCCGGCCCGCCGAAGCGGACCGGGCTTTCCCGGTGAAGCGGCCGAACTCAGAAGTCCATGCCACCCATGCCACCGGACGGGTCGGCGGGAGCGGCCGAAGCCTTCTCCGGCTTGTCCGCCACGACGGCCTCGGTGGTCAGGAACAGCGCCGCGATGGAGGCGGCGTTCTGCAGCGCGGAGCGGGTGACCTTCGTCGGGTCCGGCACGCCGGCGGCGAGCAGGTCCTCGTAGACACCCGTGGCGGCGTTCAGGCCGTGACCCTGCGGCAGACCCTTGACCTTCTCCACGACGACGCCGCCTTCGAGGCCGGCGTTGATCGCGATCTGCTTGAGCGGGGCCTCGACGGCCACCTTGACGATGTTGGCACCAGTGGCCTCGTCGCCCTCGAGCTTCAGACCGGCGAAGGCCGCCTCGGCAGCCTGGATGAGAGCGACGCCACCACCGGCGACGATGCCCTCTTCGACGGCGGCCTTGGCGTTGCGCACGGCATCCTCGATGCGGTGCTTGCGCTCCTTCAGCTCGACCTCGGTGGCGGCACCGGCCTTGATGACGGCCACGCCGCCGGCCAGCTTCGCCAGACGCTCCTGGAGCTTCTCGCGGTCGTAGTCCGAGTCCGAGTTCTCGATCTCGGCGCGGATCTGGTTGACGCGACCCTGGATCTGGTCGGCGTCGCCCGCACCCTCGACGATGGTCGTCTCGTCCTTGGTGATGACGGCCTTGCGCGCCTTGCCCAGCAGCGACAGGTCGGCGTTCTCCAGCTTGAGGCCGACGTCCTCGCTGATGACCTGGCCACCGGTCAGGATCGCGATGTCCTGCAGGATCGCCTTGCGGCGGTCACCGAAGCCCGGGGCCTTGACGGCGACGGACTTGAAGGTGCCGCGCATCTTGTTGACGATGAGGGTGGCCAGGGCCTCGCCCTCGACGTCCTCGGCGATGATCAGCAGCGGCTTGCCGGACTGGATGACCTTCTCCAGCAGCGGCAGGACGTCCTTGACGGTGGAGATCTTGGAGCCGAAGAGGAGGATGTAGGGGTCCTCCAGCTCGGCTTCCTGACGCTCCGGGTCCGTCACGAAGTAGCCCGAGATGTAGCCCTTGTCGAAGCGCATGCCCTCGGTGAGCTCGAGCTCGAGACCGAAGGTGTTGCTCTCCTCGACGGTGACGACGCCTTCCTTGCCGACCTTGTCCAGCGCCTCGGCGATCAGCTCGCCGATGGTGCGGTCAGCGGCCGAGATCGAGGCGGTAGCAGCGATCTGCTCCTTGGTCTCGATCTGGACGGCGGCCTTGTGCAGCTGCTCGATGATGGCCTCGACGGCCGCCTCGATGCCACGCTTCAGGCTGATCGGGTCGGCTCCGGCCGCGACGTTGCGCAGGCCTTCCTTGACCAGGGCCTGGGCGAGCACGGTGGCGGTGGTGGTGCCGTCACCCGCGACGTCGTCGGTCTTCTTGGCAACTTCCTTGACGAGCTCGGCCCCGATCTTCTCCCACGGGTCCTCGAGCTCGATCTCCTTGGCGATGGAGACGCCGTCGTTGGTGATGGTCGGCGCGCCCCACTTCTTCTCGAGCACGACGTTCCGGCCCCGCGGGCCGAGGGTCACCTTGACGGCTTCGGCGAGGATGTTCAAGCCGCGCTCAAGACCGCGGCGGGCGTCCTCGTCGAACGCGATCAGTTTGGCCATTGCGGTGTGGTCCTCCGGTATTGGGCGCCACCGCCGCGCTGTAGTGCTTTGCAGCGGCGGCAGCAGGACTCTTTCCTCGGCCAGGCTCGGTGCCCGCGACGGACGACTGGACCCGGGTGGGGGTACAGCCTCACCGTCCCGACCTTCAAGCACGCGATCGGTGACCGCGCGCCTGGCACTCAACGGCGTCGAGTGCCAATGCCGTGTTTAGCACTCTCAGGGGGAGAGTGCAAGAAGACCTGCTCAGCGCCGCACGGATTCAGGAGCTCGGCTTGATGGAGATCGACGTCGGGGGCGCGTTGAGCGAGGACGTCGGGCTGCCCTGGGAGTCGCCGGGGCCGACCGGGATGTTCGGGGCCGTCGTCTGGCCGCCACCGCCGCTGTCGCCGCCGCTGAAGATGATGATCGCCGCCACGATCGCGCCGATCACCACGACCGCGCCGATCACGATGAAGACCCACTTGGCGCCGCCGCCGCTCTTCGTCTGGTCGAACGCGCCCGCGCCGCCCGCCGGCATCGGCGGGCGCAGGCGCATCGGGTCACCGGGCGGGCCGTAGCCGGGCGGCGGGCCCTGCTGCATGCCCTGCTGCTGGGGGTAGCCGTACCCCTGGGGCGGCATGCCCTGCGGGGGCATGCCCTGCGGCATCCCCTGCGGCGGGCCCTGCTGGGGGTAGCCGTAGCCGGGCGGCGGGCCCTGCGGCGGCGGGCCACCAGGGCCCTGCGGCCCCGGCTGCTGCCCGTAACCGGGCTGCTGCTGTCCTCCGTACGGGTGCACGGGGGCCCCCTCTCCCTGCGGTGCCGTGGTCTGGTGCGGTCCTTGTTGTACCTGACCATGGCGCTGCGGCGCGGGAACTCCACCCGAATTCGTCCCCGGGGGCCCGGGCGGGGTGTCCGACGTCGCCTGGGCGCCGAGCGCGCGGCGGGCGGCCGCGATCAGCTCGACGCAACTGGGGTAGCGGTCCGCCGGGTTCTTGGCCATGCCCTTGCGGATGACCTCGTCGATGGCCGGCGGCAGCGCGACGGCGCGGGAGATGGCGGGCGGCTCGCCGTTGAGGTGGCCCTTGATCACCGTCGGCACGTCACCCTTGAACGGCGGGCTGCCGGTGAGGCAGGCGTAGAGGACGCACGTCAGCGCGTACTGGTCGGTGCGCCCGTCCAGCGGCTCGCCGCGCAGGTGCTCGGGCGCCGCGTAGGTGGGCGAGCCGAGGAAGTCGCCGCCGCGGGTGCGGTGGCCGGTCGCGCCGCGGCGCGTCAGGCCGAAGTCGGCGACGTACACGTGCTCGCGCGAGGTCTCCTTCTTCGTCACGAGCACGTTGGCCGGCTTGACGTCCAGGTGGACCAGACCACGGTTGTGCAGGGTGTCGAGCGCGTCCGCGACCTGGTCGAGCATGGTCAGCGTGCGCGCGGGCGCGATCGGGCCGCCCGCGATCAGGCCGGCGAGGTCACCGCCGTCGACCATCCGCATGGCGATGTAGAGCATGCCGTCGAGCTCGCCGAAGTCGTACAGCGGCACGACATTGGCGTGGTCGATCGCGGACGTGTTGCGCGCCTCGTCGACGAACCGCTCGCGGAACTCGGCGTCGGTACCGAGGTGGTCGCCGATGACCTTCAGCGCCACCTTCCGGCCCAGGCGCACGTCCGTGGCCTTGTAGGTCACGCTCATGCCGCCCTTGCCGAGCACTCCGTCGATGCGGTAGTTGCCCAGCCGGCGACCGGTGAGGTCCCCCGACACATCGCCTGTCACGCCCGGCAGCCTAACGTCCCAGGTTCGGCGGCTGCCGGGGGTTCGCCCAACAGGTCAACTCGGTCGACTAGGACACCTTCCGCACGTCGGCAGCCTGGCTCCGGCCGTCCCTCCCGGACTGGACTTCGAACTCGACGCGATCGCCTTCGTCCAAAGTGCGGAATCCGTCAGCCTGAATGGCCGAATAGTGGACGAACACGTCCGGTCCTTCGGTGGATTCGATGAACCCGTAGCCCTTTTCCGAGTTGAACCATTTGACGGTGCCGACAGCCACGGCGCCCTCCCTCAGCACACAAGGATCCGCTGGCCCAGCTAGGGCCAGCGGCGCGAGTGACAATCACGCTACCGGAATTATTCCCCTCGGCAATGGGCAATTCGTCTGAAGATCACGTGCCCGAAAGGCGCCGGTTACGCGCATGCACGAGCACCGTCCCGGGACCGGCGAAGTCGACCGCCAATCCTTCTCCCGTGCGCACCGACTGCGGCCCGCCGGGATCGAGTGCGCGCAGCCGGCACTGGATCGTGTCCGGGTAGGCCAGCAGGTAGTCCGGCCGGACCGTGACCAGTTCGCCCTGGGCGAGCTCGAACGCGTCCACCGGGCCCGGCGCGGCCAGCACGAGCGCCCCGGTTCCGCTGTAGTGGTCGAGAAAACCCGCGTCGGCGCCGAAGAGCTGCTGCAGTGGCGCCCAGCCGGTGTCGTGCCGGACGGCCGAGGGCCGCACCAGGACGGCCTCGCGGTGCACCGACCAGCCCGTGCCGCCGCGCAGCTCCAGCGGGTAGACGTCGCCGGGTCGCAGCGGCGCGAAGTCGATCCAGCCGCCGTCGGACGGTGCCGTGTAGACGACCGCCGCCGTCTTGCCCGCGCGGGCGCCGCCGCGGCCCGCCGCCGTCTCGGTGACGCCGAACCGGCTCGCGAGCAGCGTCTCGGGCGCGGCGTGCACGGCCTCGCCCGGGTCGAGCAGGACGCGGGCGACACCGAATCCGGGCGTGTGCCGGGTCTGGACGCGCATCAGCGGGACGGGACGTGCGAGATGATCCAGCTGATCAGCGCCGACGGGTTGCGCGTCTGCGTCATGATCTGGCCGGGGCCGACGAAGTCGAAGACGAGGCCTTCACCGCTCTTCATGGACTGGATGATGCCCGTCGCCACCTTCCGGATCTGGTACTGCACGGTGTCGGCGTACGCGACGACGTGCCCGGTGTCGACGGTGACCATCTCGCCCGGCTGCAGCGTCATGGTCTCGACCGCGCCGTAACAGCTGACGAGCAGCTCGCCCTGGCCGGTGGCGTGGGTGAGGAAACCGCCCTCGCCGCCCATCAGGTTCTTCATGCCGCCCCACTTGGTCTCGGTCTGCACGCCGTGCGACGACGCGAGCCAGCAGCCGCGCGTGACGGCCCAGCCGGTGCGGCCGTCGAGCGGGATCACCTGGATGTCGCCGGGCAGGTTGGCCGCGACGTCGACCCAGCCGCCGTTCTGCGGCGCGGTGAAGGTGGAGATGAAGAAGGACTCGCCGGAGAGGAAGGCGCGGCCGAGGCCCTTCATGATGCCGCCCTGCGCCTGGGACTGGACCTGCACGCCGTAGCTCGTGGCCATCATCGCGCCGGACTCCACCTGGCACGGTTCCCCGGGCGCCAGCATCAGCCGGGCGACGGCGAACGAAGGCTGGTTGCGGACTCGGACCTGCATGCGTACTCCCCGTTGGCGTGCTCCAGACGACGCAGAGTCTTGCACGCCGTTCCGGAGGGGGGAGGATGGTCCGGTGATCTCCGTCGACGACTACCGGGAGCGGATCACCGCGCTCCTCGGCACCGCACCCGCCGCCTCCCTGCCGCTCGCCGCCGCGGCCGGCCTCGTCCTGGCCGAGGACGTGCTGGCGGGCGTGTCCCTGCCACCGTTCGACAACTCCGCGATGGACGGTTACGCGGTCCGCGCCGCCGACGTGACCGGCTCGCCGGTGACGCTGCCGGTGGCCGACGACATCCCGGCGGGCCGGGTCGACGTCGGGACGCTCGAACCCGGCACCGCGCACCGGATCATGACCGGCGCGCCGGTGCCGCCGGGCGCGGACGCCGTCGTGATGGTCGAGGACACCGACGGCGGCACCGAGACCGTGACGATCACCGCCGAAGCCCGCGAAGGCGCGCACATCCGGCGCACCGGCGAGGACGTCGTCGCCGGTGCCGTCGCGCTGCCGGCCGGAACCGTGCTGGGGCATTCGCACCTGGGCCTGGCCGCCGCGGTCGGGCTCGCCGAGGTGCGGGTGCACCGGCCGCTGCGGGTGCTCGTCGCCTCCACCGGCACCGAGCTGATCGACGCGCCGGCGCCGCTGCGCCACGGCCAGATCTACGAGTCCAACAGCGTGATGCTGGCCGCCGCGCTGCGCGAGCTCGGCTGCGAGGTCGAGGTCGTCCGCAGCGTGGTCGACGACGTCGAGGAGTTCCGCAAGGTCATCGAGCCGCGGCTGGTCGGCGCCGACCTGCTGGTCACCTCCGGCGGGGTCAGCGCGGGCGCGTACGAAGTCGTGAAGGACGCGCTCACCGGGCAGGGTGTCGAGTTCGCGAAGGTCGCGATGCAGCCGGGCGGGCCGCAGGGCTGCGGACGCTGGCAGGGCGTGCCGGTCGTGACGCTGCCCGGCAACCCGGTGAGCGTGCTCGTGTCGTTCGAGGCGTTCCTGCGCCCGGCGCTGCTGGCCGCGCTCGGCCACACCGACGTCTCCCGCCGCCGGGTGCGGGCCCAGCTGAGCGAGGAGATGAGCTCGCCCGCCGGACGCCGTCAGTACCGCCGCGGGGTGTTCACGCCGTCCGGGCGGGAGGTCACCGGGGTGGTCGGCCCGCGCGGCGGGCCGGGGTCGCACCTGCTGGCCGCGTTCACCCAGGCCAACTGCCTGATCGTGCTGCCGGAGGACGTCACGTCGGCAGCGGTTGGCGACGAGGTGGACGTCCTGCTGCTGTGACCGGGAAGTCGCGCAGCTTCGCCAGCGGCGCCAGCATCACGAGGGCGGCGATCAGCACCGCGGACATCACCCAGAGCGTCTCGCGGACGCCGATCGCCTCGCCCAGGACGCCGCCGAGGACGCCGGCCAGCGGGATCGTGCCGTAGTTGACGATCGACGTCGTCGAGGTGATCCGGCCGAACAGCGCCGGCGGGCAGTAGCGCTGCCGGAACGTCGTGGTCAGCACGTTCGACGCGACGACACCCGCGCAGACGCCGAACTCGGCGATGACGAACAGCGCGAGTCCCCAGCCGGGGCCGCTCAGCGGGCCGAGCAGCAGCATCGGCGCCGCGAACACCTCGCACAGCAGGAACGCGCGGGCGGTGCCGAAGCGGGCGCCGAGCCGCCCGGCCAGCGCGGCCCCGAAGACCCCGCCGGTCGCGGCCATCGCCAGCACCAGCCCGACCAGGCCGGGTGCGGCGCCGAGCGTGCGGGACAGGAACACGATCTGGATGGCCTGGTACCCGGTGAGCGCGAGGTTCGAGACGGCGCCGAACGTCATCAGCGTCCGCAGGTAGCGGTCGCCGAGGACGAACCGCAGGCCTTCGGCGATCTGGCTGCGCAACGGCGTCCGCTTCACCGGGACGACGGTTTCGCGCACCTTGATCGCCCGCACGCACAGCACGGAGACGCCGAAGCTGACCGCGTCCGCCAGGATCCCGCTGACCGGGCCGAACGCCTGCGCCAGCAACCCGGCCAGGCCGGGTCCGGCGACCTGCGTCGCGGACTCGCTGCCCTGCAGCTTCGCGTTCCCTTCGAGCAGGTCACCAGGACCGACGAGCGCCGGCAGGTAGGCCTTGTAGGCGAGGCTGAAGAACACCTTCGCGACTCCGCCGAGCAAGGCGGCGGCCAGCAGGTACGGCATGGTCAGCATGCCGAATACCGCGGCGAGCGGGACGCTGCCGAACACCGCCATCGACACCGTGTTGCAGGCCAGCATCACCGGGCGCTTCGGCAGCCGGTCGACCCAGGCGCCGGCGGGCAGGCCGATCACCAGCCACGGCAGCCAGGCCACCGCCGTCAGCAGCGCGACCTGGAACGTGCTCGACCCCAGCGTGACCACCGCGACCAGCGGCAACGCCGTGCTCGCGACCATGCTGCCGAGCATGCTGGTGGTCTCGCCGGTCCACAGCAGCCGGAAGTCGCGGCTCCCCCAGAGCCCCTTCACGGCTGACCCAGCGACGCCCGCGCGGCGAAGAAGACCGGGCGCCGTTCGACGCCGTCGCCGGGCTCGGTGCGGTTCTCGAACTCGCTGATCAGCAGGAAGATCCGCTCGTTCAGCTCGTCCATCTCCTCGCGCGACAGCCGCACCCACGTGTCGATGCTGAACGGGCCGCCCTGCCAGTCCTCGGGGTAGGTCTCACGCTGGGCGATCCAGTCGCGGGCGATCGCCACCTGGTGGTCGAGCACGAGCACCTCGGCGGCTTCGGCGATCGGGTCTCCGGGGAAGCTCGCGGCCGCCCACCGGAGGGTCTTGGCGCTGCGCCGCCACCAGCGTTCCCGCTGGTCACGGGCCAGTTCCGGGGCCACTTCGACCAGCTTCGCGGCGGCCAGGACCTTCATGTGGTGGCTGACGTTGCCCACCGCCTGGTCCGTCTTGGCCGCGAGCATCGACGCCGTCGCGGGGCCGTCGAGGTGCAGCAGTTCCAGGAGCCGTCGGCGCAACGGGTGCGACATGGCGGCCAGCACCTTGGAGTCCCGGATCTCCCGGACGTCATCGGTCATGACGCACAAGAGTAGTTGTACAACAGCTCTTGTGCAATACCTCTTGTGCGTTGGCGTGATCAGCCCGCGTAAGCTCTCCGCCATGGGTTTCGTCGCATGGGTCATCTTCGGCGCGCTCGTCGGCTGGGCCGCCAACCTCGTGGTCGGCGGGCGGGACCGGCGTCGGCAGGGTTGCCTGGTCAGCGTGCTCGTCGGTGTGGTCGGCGCGGCACTGGGCGGCTTGATCTACCGGCTCGCGACCGGCCAGGCGAAGTCGTTCGACTTCGACTTCCCCAGCTTCGGCGTGGCCATCCTGGGCGCCGTCGTGCTGCTGGCGATCCTGCGGCTCGTGAGCGGTATCGGCCGTCGTTCGGGTGACCGTTCGTAACGTTTGCCTGATGAACAGTGGTCAACACGGTTCCGGCGGCTAAAGTACGTCGTTCGGCGCTTCTCGCACGCCCTGGTTCCGGGGCCGGGTGCATGCGCCGTCGGGGGGTGCATGCACCCGGCTTCGTCTCAGCGCCTGCCTCTTGGCCTCGAGGACGACGTCCACCGCGTGGTCCGGATCGACGAGGGACGGCAACGGCCCCTCGGCGACGTCCCGGCGCCACGCACCGAGCAGCTCGGCGAGCCGGGCATCGGCGGGATCGCGGCGGTCGGTCATCGGTCCTCACAGGTCAGACGGCGTCAACTACCCAGAGTTATCGCAGACTTCGACCATCCGTTACCGGGATGTGGTCGCTCCCACCCGTCGCGGGGACACCCTCGCGGAGGACCCGGACGGACCCGACCAGACCCCCACCTGGGGCAGCGGTAGCGTGGTGGCGCCCGTACGCGGCCGCCGGAACCCCGGCGTCACCCGCCCTCACGACACGAAACCAGGGGACCCGACCATGAGCGGCACCCGGCCGGAATCCGCCGGCAATCCCGTCGCCCACGCCCTCCAGCTCGCCCGCGAGACGCTGCCGCCGATGCACCCGGCCGGTCGCCCGTTCGTGGCGGGTGGCGCGGTCGCGACGCTGGTCGCCCGCCGGTTCTCCAAGCGCCTCGGCGTCCTCGGCGCGCTCACGACCGTGGCGATGGCCGCGTTCTTCCGCGAGCCGAAGCGGGTCCCGCCGCCGCGTGACGGCGTCGCGCTGGCCTCGGCCGACGGTCTCGTCTCGCTGATCGAGGAAGCCGTCCCGCCCGCCGAGCTCGGCCTGCCCGCCGAGCCGCGGATGCGCGTGTCGGTGTTCCTCTCGGTGTTCGACGTGCACGTCCAGCGCGTGCCGGCGAACGGCGTGATCGAGCGCGTGGCCTACCGGCCGGGCAAGTTCCTCTCCGCGGACCTGGACAAGGCGAGCGAGGACAACGAACGCAACTCCGTGCTGATGCGCACCGAGGACGGCCACGAGCTCGTCGTCGTGCAGATCGCCGGGCTCGTCGCGCGCCGCATCCTGTGCGAGATCCACGAGGGCGACAAGGTCGGCGCCGCCGCGACGTACGGCATCATCCGCTTCGGCTCGCGGGTCGACCTCTACCTCCCGCCGGGCTCCCGGGTGCTGGTCGCGAAGGGCCAGCGGACGGTCGGCGGCGAGACGGTGATCGCCGAACTCCCCGCCTCGCGCTCGGAAGGCTGACCCCATGGTCCGCGTGACCACGACCACCCCCGGCGTCCGGCTGCTGCCGAACGCCATCACCGTGCTGGCGCTGTGCGCCGGGCTGTCGGCGGTGCAGTTCGCGCTGACGAAGAACTACTCGATGGCGATCGCCTCGATCGGCATCGCCGCGGTGCTCGACAGCCTGGACGGCCGGATCGCCCGCCTGCTCGACGCGACGTCGAAGATGGGCGCGGAGCTGGATTCGCTGTCCGACGGCATCTCGTTCGGCGTCGCGCCGGCGCTGGTCGTCTACGTGTGGCAGGCGGGCGCGGACCGGATCGGCTGGGTGGCGTCGCTGATCTTCGCCGTCTGCATGATCCTGCGGCTGGCCCGGTTCAACACGCTGCTGGACGACACCGAGCAGCCGCCGTACTCCAGCGAGTTCTTCGTCGGCGTCCCGGCGCCGGCGGGCGGCCTGCTCGCGATGCTGCCGCTGGTCGCCTGGCTGCAGTGGGGCGGCGGCTGGTGGTCGTCGCAGTGGGTCGTCTGGGCGTGGACGATCGCCATCGCGGCCCTGCTGATCAGCCGGATCCCGACGCTGTCGCTGAAGACGGTCAAGGCCCCGGCAAAGGCGATCGCGCCGCTGCTGATCGGCGTCGCCCTGCTGGCGGCGGCGATCATCCAGTTCCCGCTGGTCGCGCTGATCGTCGCGATGATCCTGTACCTGGCGCACATCCCGTACTCGGTCTACCGCAGCCGCTGGCTGGCCGCGCACCCCGAGGCCTGGACGGTCCCGCCGCGCGAGCGCCGCGCGATCCGCCGGGCCCGCTCCCAGCGCCGCCTCGGCCTGCGCCCGCCGCTGCGCCGCCGCGTCGCGGGCGCCGCGATGCGCGCGGTCCGCCTCCCCCGCAACGGCGAGTACGTCCGCACCCCCCGGGGCCCCCGCGAAAACGCTCAGAACGGCGACGGCCAGCGCCGCCGCTCCTGGCGCCAGATCGGCCTCCGCCGCAAGTAACCCGTGTCGTCCTCCCCATCCACGCGTGTCGACCCTCCAATCACGCGTGTCGACCCTCCAATCACGTGAGCCGACCCTGCAGGCACGCGAGCCGACCCTCCGGGCACGTGATCACGCGTGATTGAGCAGCCGACACGTGTGATCAGAGGGTCGACACGCGTGATTGAGGGGACGACACGCCGTCTAGCTCGCTGAGCCCAGGCCGGTGATCAGCAGGTTCAGCTGGTGCTCGAAGTCCTGGACGCAGTCGCCGGACTCCAGCGCGGGCAGCACCCGGTGCAGGCTCGGCAGCTCCTCCGGCGTCACCATCCGGCGGAAGTACGCGACCACCGGCTCCACCCGGGCAGCGGCCGCGGGAGTGCCGGTGCCCGCGGTGCCGGTGAGGACCGAGCCGAACAGCATGCCCAGCAGCGAGCGGTACGACCGGGCCGCGACTTCTTCGGAAAGGCCCGCGTCGAGCAGTGCGTGCAGCAACGCGTCGATGACGCGCAAAGCCCCGGCCGAACGCGGGTTCGCGTCCTGCGCCGCCAGCGCCCGGACGACGACGGGGTGCCGCGCGAAACTCGCGTACAGGCCCTCGGCCAGCGACCGCACCCGCGACTCCCACGGCAGCGAAGGGTCCGGCACCGTGACCTCTTCGAAGACCCGCGCCGTGAGCCCGTCGAGCAGGTCTCCCTTGTTCGCGACGTGGTTGTAGAGCGACATCGCCTCGACGCCCACCGCCGCCGCGACCTTGCGCATCGACAGCGCCGCCAGCCCCTGCTCGTCGGCCAGCCGCAGGGCCGCGTCAAGGACTTTCCCACGATTCAGACTCACGCTTACAGTGTAAGTATGGACGCCGAAACCGTGCTCACCACCACCCGATCCGTACGCCGCAAGCTGGACCTCGACAGTGACGTGCCCCAGGACGTCCTCGACCACTGCCTGGAGATCGCCCAGCAGGCCCCCGCCGCGGGCAGCATGGCCGCGCGGTTCCGCTGGCTGCTCGTGCGGGACGCGGGCACCAAGGCCAAGATCGCCGCGTACACCCGCGAAACCGCCGAGACGGCGTGGGCGAAGTACGGCCACCTCGTCGAGGAACGCGCCCTCACGTCGGCGCAGCACCTCGTCCGGAACCTCGAACGGGTGCCCGTGCTGGCGATCCCGTGCCTGATCGGCCGCCCGCCGGCCGACGCGTTCACCCAGTCCGCGTACTTCGGCTCGGCCTACCCGGCGATCTGGAGCTTCCAGCTGGCGCTTCGCGCGCGCGGTCTCGGCAGCTCGATCTGCGGCTACCACCTGCAGGACCACGAAGCCGACGTCGCCGCCCTGCTCGGCATCCCCGATGACGTCACGCAGATCAGCCTGCTGGCCGTCGCCCACACCACCCAGCGTGACTTCCGCCCCGCGGCGCGGCCGGCGGTCCGGGACATCACCTACTTCGACGCGTGGGAGCGCTCCGCATCGCTAGGGTGAACGGCGTGAGCCACCCCCAGATCACGCTGACCGTCCGGCACACGCCGTCCGCGCTGGACACCCGCCGCGGCGTCGTCCGGCTGCACCCCGAGGTCCTCGACGCGCTGGGCCTGCGGGCCTGGGACGCGGTGCACCTGACCGGCGCCCGCGTCAGCGCCGCGCTCGCGGCGCCCGCCGACGAGACCGGCGTGCCCGGGGTGCTGCTCACCGACGACGTCACGATGTCGAACCTCGGCGTCACCGAGGGCGCCGAGGTCGTCGTCGCCCCGGCCGAGGTGTCCGCGGCGCGGACGGTGACCGTCGCGGGGTCGCGGCTGGCCAGCACCTCGGTGAGCCCGCACATGCTGCGGCTCGCCCTGATCGGCAAGGTCCTGACCGTCGGGGACGCCGTTTCCCTGCTGCCGCAGGACCTCGCGCCGCAGCCGGGGTCCGACGCCGCCGGGCTGCGCGGCCAGCTGTCGCGGGCCATCGGCGCGACCTGGACCAACGAGCTGCTGACCGTCACCGCGACCGAGCCGGCCGGCACTGTCGCGGTTGGACCGTCCACAGTGGTCGTCTGGCGCGACGGCGCCCGGCCCGCCGCCGAGCCCGCCGCGCCGCGGACGGCGACCGCGCTCGTCCGCACCACCGCCGTCACCGCGGCCGAGGAGTGGATCGACGCCGAGATCGTCGAGGACGAGGTGGCGGTCGCGGAGGTCACCGAGCCGGCCGTGCCGGTGGCCGACCTGATCGGCGGCGAAGCGGCCGCCCGCAAGCTTTCCGAGTGGTTCGACCTGGCCTTCCACCGGCCGGAGCTGCTCGCGAAGCTGGGCGCACCCGCCCACCTCGGCGTACTGCTGTCCGGCCCGGAGGGTGTCGGCAAGGCGACGCTGGTGCGTTCGGTCGCGCAGGCCGAGGACGTCAAGGTCGTGCCGGTGGCCGCGCCCAACCTCGCCGTGCTGGACCCGAACGTCGCGGTGGCCCGCCTGCGCGAGGCGATCCGCGCCGCCACCGGCCCGGCCGTGCTGCTGCTCACCGACGTCGACGCGCTGCTGCCCGCGACCACACCGCCGCCGGTGGCGACGGTCGTGCTGGAGGAGCTGCGCGCGGCCCTGCGCCGCGACCGCCTCGCCGTGGTCGCGACGACGGCCCGCGCCGAGTCCGCCGACCCGCGGCTGCGGGCGGCGGACCTGCTGGACCGTGAGCTGGGCCTGGCCCTTCCGGACGCGAAAATCCGCCGTGAGCTGCTGAACGTCCTGCTGCGCGACGTCCCGCTCGAGCCGGGCATCGACTGCGGCGCGCTCGCCGAGCGGACGCCGGGGTTCGTCGCGGCGGACCTGATCGCGTTGCGGCGGGACGCGGCCCTGCGGGCGGCGCTGCGCCAGCGTGAAGAGGACGAGCCGCGCGTCTCGCAGCAGGACCTCGAGGCCGCGCTGACCACCGTCCGGCCGGTGTCGCTGTCCACTTCGGACAACCTGGCCACCGGCGGGCTGACGCTGGACGACGTCGGCAACATGGTCGACGTCAAGCAGTCGCTCACCGAGACGGTGCTGTGGCCGCTGCGGTACCCGGACTCGTTCGCCCGGCTCGGCGTCGCACCGCCGCGCGGGGTGCTGCTCTACGGGCCGCCCGGCGGCGGCAAGACGTTCCTGGTGCGGGCGCTGGCCGGCACCGGCGCGCTCAACGTGTTCGCGGTCAAGGGCGCCGAGCTGATGGACAAGTGGGTCGGCGAGTCGGAGCGCGCGGTGCGGGAGCTGTTCCGCCGCGCCGCCGAGGCCGCGCCGTCGCTGATCTTCCTCGACGAGATCGACGCGCTGGCCCCGCGCCGCGGCCAGTCGTCGGACTCCGGTGTCGCCGACCGCGTGGTCGCGGCGCTGCTGACCGAATTGGACGGTGTCGAGCCGATGCGCGAGGTCGTCGTGCTCGGCGCGACGAACCGGCCCGAGCTGGTCGACCCGGCGCTGCTGCGGCCCGGACGGCTGGAGCGCCGTGTCTACGTGCCGCCGCCGGACGCCGAGGCCCGCACCGCGATCCTGCTCGCGACCTCGAAGAACACCCCGCTGGCCTCCGATGTGGACCTGGCCGCCGTGGCGTCCACTCTGGACGGTTACTCGGCGGCCGACTGCGCGGCCCTCATCCGCGAGGCGGCGTTGACGGCGATGCGCGAGTCGCTGGAAGCCCACGAAGTCACGGCGGCCCACCTCGCGACGGCCCGCACGAAGGTCCGGCCGAGCCTGGACCCGGCCCAGCTCGCGGCCCTGGAGGCCTACGCCCACGTCCAGGCCGGGGACTGAAACACGCGAAGGGGCGCCACCCGCGGGTGGCGCCCCTTCGGCAACAGCTCGTCAGCTGCCCTTGTGACCGGACTCGTAGTTGTTCGTCACGATGACGATCACACCCGGGCTCGCATCCTGTATTCCCTGGAACCGGGGCTCGGCCTTGAAGTCGAACTCCTGCGCCAGCTGCTTGGCCGCGGCCTCCTCGTCGGTGCCCGGCCGGTAGTAGGCCGTGGTCGCCGGGATGACGCCCTGCGAGTAGTTGCTGACCTCGGTGACGTTCCAGCCCGAGCCGGCGAAGTCGTCCTTCGCGCGCGCGGCGAGGCCCTTGATCGTCGAGTTGTTGAACACCCGGACGGTGACCCACTTGTTGGACGTCTGCTGGTCGCCGGGCTGGCCCGGCTGCCCCGACGTCGGCTGGCCGGGTGTCGGCTGACCGGACGACGGCGGCGTGGGCGACGTCGGGCTGGCCGTGCTCGAAGGCGGCGGTGTCGAAGAGGTGGGCGACGTGGGCGACGACGGCCCGCCCGGCGGCGTGCCGGGCTGGGTGCTGGGCGTACCGCTCGGCCCGGCTTCGTTCGATCCGTCACCACTCAACGCGGAGATCCCGCCGATGACGGCGGCGACGATCGCGACGCCGATCAGCGCGACGCCCGCGGCCTTCATCGGCCGGGACATTCCCGAAAACACGCTCATTTCAGCTCGATCCCCAGTCGCCGTGCACCACGTTTGCGCTGCCGGGCGGCGCGCGTCTTGCGCAGCCGCTTCACCAGCATCGGGTCGGCTTCGATCGCCTCCGGCTTCTCCAGCAGCTTGTTCAGCAGCTGGTAGTAGCGCGTGGTGGAGACTTCGAAGCGCTCGCGGATGGCGTTCTCCTTCGCCCCGGCGTGTCGCCACCACTGACGCTCGAAGGCGAGGATCTCGACCTCGCGTTCGGTCAGGCCGGGCACGGGCTTCGGCGGCGACGGCTGCGGCTCAGCCATCGACTCCGCGGCGTCCATCCGAGTCCCTCTCAATCGGGCGACATGGCGATCATGACCTAGCTCTTCCGCGGGCGTCATTCAACCACGAATCAGCACGCCGACGTGGGCATCAACACCGGCGCGTCACGGTCTGATGCAGGTCTACCAGAAGGGTCCGACTAAACTGCCCGCTCGTGACCGTCCACGCCATCCGGATCGCCGGCGACCCCGTGCTGCACAACCCGACTCGGGAGATCACCGAGTTCGACGAGCAGCTGCGCATCCTCACCGACGACATGTTCGAGACGATGTACGCCGCCGAGGGTGTCGGCCTCGCCGCCAACCAGATCGGCCTCGACCTGCGGGTGTTCGTCTACGACTGCCCCGACGACGAGGGCGTGCGCCACAAGGGCGTCGTCGTCAACCCGAAGCTCGAGACGTCGGAGATCCCGGAGACCATGCCGGACCCGGACGACGACTGGGAGGGCTGCCTCTCGGCGCCCGGCGAGTCGTACCCGACGGGCCGCGCGTCGTGGGCGAAGGTGACCGGTTCCGACATCGAAGGCAACCCGATCGAGGTCGAGGGCACCGGCTACTTCGCGCGCTGCCTGCAGCACGAGACCGACCACCTCGACGGCTACATCTACCTCGACCGGCTCGTCGGGCGCCACGCCCGCGCCGCGAAGAAGATGTTGAAGTCCAACAAGTGGGGCGTCCCCGGCCTCTCGTGGCTGCCGCCGCGCACCCCCGAAGACGACGGCGCCGTCATCTGACCCTCCCAAGTCCGTGAAGGCCACCTTGAGGGACTCTATGTCCCTCAAGGTGGCTTTCACGGCTTTCAGCAACCCAGGAAGTGGCAGCGGACCACTCGGGGGGTTTCGAGCACAGAGCCCGCCTTGACGTCCCAGGCCAGGCGGACGTACTGCGCGTGCGTCCAGGCCAGCGGCGTCGCCGAGGTGTTCGGCGTGCCGGCCGGGAAACCGGTCTGGCCCGACGGCGGGTTCTCGTCCCACACCTGCTCCGGCATGGTCTCCGCCGAGCTGCTCACCCGGCCGAGGTCACGCAGCCGCCGCGCGGCCGAGCCGGGCTGGCCGAGCGTCAGTTCGTACTCGCCGCGCTCGCCGGCCAGCAGCGGCCACAGCCGGCCGAACGTCGTGCGGCTCTCGGCCGGGAACGTGTAGTCCCACGGCGAACCGTCGGCCTGCTCGCCGTAGCCGTCCTTCGTGTAGCGGTGCCAGAACTGGCCGGTCGGCGTGGTGAACGAGATCTCCTTGTCCGTGACGCGAACGCTGTTCACGATCACCGGGTCGTCGGCGCGGTAGACGCCGAGGCGCACCAGGTCGAGGAACCCGGCGTCGGTGACCGCGCGCTGGTCCATCGTCACGCTGGAGTTGCCGAGGTTGTACGTCGTCGGAGCGTTCGCGTTGCCGTCCTTGGTGAGCCGGACGAAGTACGGGTCCTTCGACAGCGGCCCGTTCGTGGTGATCGTCTGCTTGGGCAGGTCGGCCTTGAACTTGTCGGCCGCCGCGAGGTAGCGGGCGGCGTCCGCCGGCGCGCCGTTGTGCGAAGCGATGTCCGCGGCGCAGACGAGCCCGGCGATCACCGACGCGATCGTCGACGGGGACCAGCCGTCCTGTTCCTCCCAGCGCTCCTGCTGGGTCCACGGCGAGGCCTGGCCGTCAGGACCCTTGTAGGACAACAGGAAGTCGGCCGCCTTGCGCACGCCGGGCCAGACGTCGTTGCGCCCGAGCTGCTGGGCCAGCACGATCGGGAAAGCGGTTTCGTCGAGCTGGACGGACGTCCAGTACGGCACGCCGTCGACCCGGCTGTTCTGCGGCATGTGCCCGTCAGCCTGCTGCTGCGTGCCGAACATGTAGGTCACCGCGCGGCTCGCGGCGGCCGTGTCGCCGCCGGCGGCCAGGCCGGTCGCGATCTGGTAGAGGTCACGCGGCCAGACCAGGTGGTAGGTGCCGGACGGCGACCACTCCGGGTCGTTGTTCCCGAACCGCCACGGCATGCTCGGCGACGCGATGAACGCGCCCGGGTGGTGCTTGTCCTCACTCGCGGCCAGCGTCAGCATCGACGCCTTGTAGAGGTCGCGCTCGCTGTCGGTCTTCAGCGACGACGGCGGTTTGCTCACCCCGCGCAGGTACTGCTCCCAGCCGCGGTCGTACGAGCGGGTGATGTCCCCGAAGCCGCGCCGCTGCGACGCCTGCGCGTTGCCGAGCGCGTCGGCCGCCTTCGCGCCCATGCCCAGCGCGAGGGTGACGTGCCGGCTGCGCACGCCGTCGGCCGCGGTCTGCCCGGTGAGCAGGACGTTGCCCTTCGCGGCGGTGTCGTAGGTCGCGAGCTTGAACGTCTTCGTGAGCTGGGTGTTGCCGTCGGACGCCCCGGCGAAGCCGACGCTGGTTTTCGTGAAGCCGGGCTTCGCGGTCAGAGCGGCGGCGTTGGTGGCGTCCGACGCGGTGAGCGCGTCTCCCTTGCGGGCGGCCGAGTCGTCGGAGCCGTCGTTGGTCAGGTCCGGGTCGGCGACGGCGTAGAGCTGGTACGGCCGCCCGGTCAGCGACTGGAAGTCGACGTCCACCAGCACGGTCGTCGCGGCCGGGTCGGTGACGTAGGTCTTGCGCAGCCGCCAGCGGTGCTGGTCGTCGGTGACGGTCTGCTCGTAGGTCAAGCTGTCGTCGTCGGTGCGCCGGACCTGCTGGGACTTGGCGGTGTAATCGGCGACGGCGAAGCTGCGCCCGTCGGTGACGACGAAGTTCATCGAGCGGACGCTCGGCGTGGACAGGTCCGGGTAGTAGACCTCGGACAGCTGCCCACCCTGGAGCGTGAACCAGACGTTGCTCGACCGGTCGTGGGCCGTGCCGAAGCCGGTCTTGTTCGCGGGCAGCCAGCTGGGATGGGCGCCGGGGGCGCCGGGAGCCGTCCCCTGTGCCGCCGCGGTCGCGGGTATCAGCCCGGTGACCAGCAGCCCGGCGAGTGCCGAGACCATGAGTTTGCGCATATCAACCCCACAGTGATGTCGCTTCTGCACCGTTACAGAAGCGACAGGCAGTGTCTCGCCGATCCTTCACCGGCGCATGGTCCGAATCGGTGAACCACTGACCGTCACTGGTCCGGTCACGCCACCGGTTCTCTGCCGGCGAACGGACTTCCCGCGGTAACCGGCGCACACTTGAAGTACCTGCAACGGTGTAATCGAGGTACTTCATGGACGAGGCGATGGACGCCTACTCGCGCTCGGTCAGCACGGTCGCCAAGACCGTCACCCCGCACGTCGCCGGGGTTCAGCTCGGGCGCGGCAGCGGGTCCGCGGTCGTCTTCGCCGACGACGGTTACCTGCTGACCAACGCCCACGTCGTCGACGGTGAACGCCAGGGCGTCGCGACCTTCGCCGACGGCAGCGAAGCACGCTTCGACGTCGTCGGTGCCGATCCGCTCTCCGACCTCGCCGTGCTGCGGGCGCGTGACGAGACGCCGTCCGCCGCCGCGCTCGGGGACGCCGACAACCTGGTCGTCGGGCAGCTCGTCGTCGCGATCGGCAGCCCGCTCGGCTTCTCCGGCTCGGTCACCGCGGGGGTCGTCAGCGCGCTCGGGCGGGCGCTCCCGGTGCGCCACGGCCGCGCCGGCCGCGTGATCGAGGACGTCATCCAGACCGACGCCGCACTCAACCCGGGCAACTCCGGCGGCGCGCTCGCCGACTCGGCGAGCCGCGTCGTCGGGATCAACACCGCCGTCGCCGGGGTCGGGCTCGGGCTCGCCGTGCCGATCAACTCGACCACGCGCCGGATCATCAACACCCTCGTCGTCGAAGGCCGGGTGCGGCGCGCGTACCTCGGCGTGGTCGGCGTGCCCGCGCCCCTGCCCGACGACGTCGCCGAGCGGACCGGGCAGGAGGCCGGGCTGCGGGTGCGCGAAGTCGTTTCCGGCGGGCCCGCCGAGCGCGCCGGCCTGCGGGCGGGCGATCTCGTGCTGACCGTCGGCCGCACCCGCGTGTCGGACGCGCAGGGCATCCAGCGGCAGCTGTTCGCCGAAGTGATCGGCACCCCACTGCCGATCACCGTGCTGCGCAACGGAGCCATGGTCGACGTCTACGCCACACCGGCCGAACTGGTCGGGTGAGGTGAGCGGACTTGAGTCTGGCGCCCCGGCGTGGCATGGTCGGTGGCACAACACCACAACGCGGGAGCTCGCGCCATGGCGGGCTGAGAGGGTGACTGGGGATTTGTCCCGGGTGTCACCGACCGCATGAACCTGACCGGGTAATGCCGGCGTAGGGAGTGAAAGTCGTTGACCACCTTGGAAAACAAGGACGTCTCCGTCACGACCGGGCCCATCACGGGCTCACGCAAGGTGTACCACCAGACCGAATCCGGGCTCCGCGTTCCGGCGCGGCGGATCGAGCTGTCCAACGGGGAGAACTTCGACGTCTACGACACTTCCGGGCCGTACACCGACCCCGAAGCGAAGATCGACGTCCACAGTGGACTCCATCGGCTGCGCGCCGGCTGGGCCGACGGCCGCGAGCACAACACCCAGCTCGGGTGGGCCAAACAAGGCGTCGTCACCAGGGAGATGGAGTACATCGCCGCCCGCGAGCGCGTCGAACCGGAGTTCGTGCGCGCCGAGGTGGCGAGCGGGCGCGCGGTGATCCCGGTCAACCGGCGGCACCCCGAGTCCGAGCCGATGATCATCGGCAAGAACTTCCTGGTGAAGATCAACGCCAACATGGGCAACTCGGCCGTCTGGTCGTCGGTCGAGGAAGAGGTCGACAAGATGGTGTGGGCCACCCGCTGGGGTGCCGACACCATCATGGACCTCTCGACCGGCAAGCGGATCCACGAGACACGCGAGTGGATCATCCGCAACTCGCCGGTGCCGGTCGGCACCGTGCCGATCTACCAGGCACTCGAAAAGGTCAACGGGGAACCGGAAAAGCTGTCGTGGGAGGTCTACCGCGACACCATCGTCGAGCAGTGCGAGCAGGGTGTCGACTACGTCACCGTGCACGCCGGCGTGCTGCTGCGCTACATCCCGCTGACCGCGCGGCGCGTCACCGGCATCGTCAGCCGCGGCGGCTCGATCATGGCCGCGTGGTGCCTCGCGCACCACCAGGAGTCGTTCCTGTACACGCACTTCGAGGAGCTCTGCGAGCTGCTGCGCCAGTACGACGTCACGTTCTCCCTCGGCGACGGCCTGCGCCCGGGGTCCATCGCGGACGCCAACGACCGCGCGCAGTTCGCCGAACTGGAGACCCTGGGCGAGCTGACGCACCTCGCGCGTTCGCACGACGTCCAGGTGATGATCGAAGGCCCCGGCCACGTGCCGATGCACAAGATCAAGGAGAACGTCGAGCTGGAGGAACGGCTCTGCGGCGAGGCGCCGTTCTACACCCTCGGTCCACTCACGACGGACATCGCGCCGGCCTACGACCACATCACCTCGGCCATCGGCGCGGCGCAGATCGGCTGGTACGGCACGGCGATGCTGTGTTACGTCACGCCGAAGGAGCACCTCGGCCTGCCGAACCGCGACGACGTCAAGACCGGCGTGATCACGTACAAGATCGCCGCGCACGCCGCCGACCTGGCCAAGGGGCACCAGTACGCGCAGGAGTGGGACGACGAGCTGTCGAAGGCCCGCTTCGAGTTCCGCTGGAACGACCAGTTCAACCTGTCGCTCGACCCGGACACCGCGCGCGCGTTCCACGACGAGACACTGCCCGCCGAACCGGCCAAGACCGCGCACTTCTGCTCGATGTGCGGGCCGAAGTTCTGCTCGATGCGGATCACGCAGGACGTCCGCAAGTACGCCGAGGAACACGGTCTGTCCACTGTGGAGGCCATCGAGGCGGGCATGGCCTCGAAGTCGGCGGAGTTCAGCGAGTCCGGCGGCAAGGTGTACCTCCCCGTGGTCGGGCAATGATTCCGAAGACCCCGCCGACCGCCCTCACCATCGCCGGATCCGACTCCGGCGGTGGTGCGGGCATCCAGGCGGACCTGCGCACGTTCTTCGCCAACGGCGTGCACGGCCTGGTCGCGCTGACCGCCGTCACCGTGCAGAACTCCTTGGGCGTGCAGGGTTTCACCGAGATCCCGGCCGACGTCGTCGCCGCGCAGATCAAGGCGGTGGCGTCCGACATGGGCGTCAACGCGGCCAAGACGGGAATGCTGGCCACGGCGGAGATCATCCGCGCGGTGGCCAAGACCCTCGACGAGGTCGGCGGGGACATCCCGCTGGTGGTCGACCCGGTGGCGGCGTCGATGACGGGCCACGCGCTGCTGCGCGAGGACGCCCTGGAGGCGATCCGCACGGAGCTGTTCCCCCGCGCGACGCTGATCACGCCGAACCTGGACGAGGTCCGCCTGCTGACGGGCATCTCCGTGACGGACGAGGCTTCCCAGCGGGACGCGGCGGAAGCGTTGCTGGCCTTCGGATCCCGGTGGGTCCTGGTCAAGGGCGGTCACATGGAGGGCACACCGGACTGTGTGGACCTGCTGACGGACGGCGGCGCGGTCATCTCGCTCAGCGGCCCCCGCTACCAGACGGAGAACACCCACGGCGGCGGCGACACGATGGCCTCGGCGATCACGGCAGGGCTGGCCAAGGGCGCTTCGGTGCCGGACGCGGTGGCGGCGGGCAAGAAGTTCATCGAGCGCTGCGTGGCGGAGTCCTACCCGCTGGGCGCGGGAGTCGGCCCGGTGTCGCCGTTCTGGGTGCTGACAGACTGAGCGGGTGCGGGAAACCCGGTGCCCGGCATCAACGAAGGCAGTTGGCTCGTCAGCGACCGTTCGGATCACCTGCGCGAACGCGGTCTGCTGAATCCGCCGCCGGAGTGCACGGTGGCCGGGATGCTCACCGCCGTCGCCGAACAGAACTTGAGCCCGCTCGCGGTCGAGATCGTCTGGGACGGCGACTCGCGGGGCTGGATCCCCACGCTGTGCGTCGTCGTGGCGCGCCCGGAGTACGAACTGGTCACCCTGGGCTGGTTCGCGGGTCACCTCGGCCGCACGCAGCCGACCGGCAAAGAGGCGTCGGAGAAGGGCCGGGCCCTGGCGGAGGCGCTCGGCGTTCACTTCTACTTCCCGCTGCGCGACCGGCCCGGCATCGACCAGCCGCACTGGTGGGACCGACCCGGCGCGTGAGCCGGCCCCACCGGCGCACTCAACGGGCCGTCAGACGCGGTGCGTCGACCGCCCAGTACCAGTTGTTGCCCGCCGCGTAGAGGCGCCACGTGAAGCGGGCCGACCGAGCGCCCGCCGGGACCGCCACCGACGTCGTCGTCGGCTGGGACAGGACGTCGCCGCCTCGGTTCGCGGACGAGGATTCCGGGCCGTAGGCCAGGATCGGCTTCTCCGCGCCGCCGTCGAAGGAGACCGTCAGGGCGCCGCGCTGGGTGCCGTCCTGGCGGTAGTGCGAGACGAACCCGATGTCCACAGTGGACTTACCCGACACCGTGAGGGTGGGCGAAACCAGGGAAGAGTCGAAGGTACCCGAAGAGGACGGCGAACCCTTGTCGTCCCACTCGTCCGGGTCCGCCACCGCGAAGACGCCCCGGGACCGCACGTTCGCCTCCCGCTCCTGCCCCGGCGCGGTGCGCGTCCAGAAGTCGTCGTTCGTGAACGCCCAGCCCTGCCATTCCGTCACACCCGCGGGCATGGCCGAAGCGTTGCGGACCGTCCAGCCCGACGGCGCGTCGTGCGTCCAGCCCGGCACCGAAGCCGGGACGCCGGTTTCGTCCACACGCGACTTCAGGACCGCCGAGTCGAACGGGTCCACCGGCACCGCACCCAAGGCATAACCATCCAGGGAAAGCGGGATTCCCAGGTGCCGCAACGCCGTCGGCGCGATGTCGACGATCTTCGGGGCCACCGCGGGTGTTCCCGGCGGCACCGCGCCGCCGGCCGCGACCACGAACGTCATGCGCTCCTCGGGGCTGTCGCCGCCGTGGCCGCCCGGGCCGGTGTGGCCGTGGTCGGTCGTCAGCATGACCAGCCAGTCTTCCGACGCATACGACGGCCGTGCGCTGATGGCCGCGAGCAGCCGGCCGAGGTACGCGTCGTCCGAGCGCAGGGTCGCCGCGTACTCCGGCGAATCCGCGCCGTGGGCGTGGCCGGCCTCGTCCGTCTCTCCGAAGTAGACGAACGACGCGTCGGCCTTGTCCTGCTTCAGGTGCTTCTCGGCGTCCGCCGCGAGCTGCGGGTCGGTGTTCTCGTAACCGGCGGAGTCGCCGTCCAGGACGAACTTGCGGTCCTGGCCGGTCCGCAGGATCTTGTCCCCGATCGGCTTCCAGTCGACGGCGGCGTAGGTGTCGAGCGCCGGGTTCGCCGTCTCGGCCCGCGCGAGCCAGCTGGGGTAGGGGGCCAGGTTGTTGCCGGTGAACGCGTTGTCCTTGACCAGGTGCTTGTCGGGCCAGACGCCGGTGAGGATCGACGACCAGCCGGGGCCGCTGAGCGTCGGTGCCATCCCGCTGCCGTACAGCGAGCTGCGCGACGAATACCCGCGCTGGACGAGCGAGTGCACGTTCGGTGTGTCGGCGGCGAGGAGCTTGTCGAACCGCGTGCCGTCGAGCCCGATCACCAGCACCTTGGGCGTTTTGGCCGCCCCTTCGGCGACACCGGTCGTCAGCCCCGCTACCGCGACCAACGCTGTGACCAGGCAGAACAGTCTCCGCATGAACCCTCCAGGAAATTGGTTCGGATGAGTTACCCGGAGGTTAGGGAGCCACGGAGACGAAGAGGTGAACGCCCGGCGAAACCCGGTGAGCCATCAGCGGGCCGCGGCGGGCCGACCGGCCTCGAGCTGATCGAGGCCGGCCGGCCACAGGTCTGCGGGTCTAGCCCCGGGTGAGCACCTGGGGAAGCACCGTCGTGAGCCCGGTCCAGTCGGACGTGATCACCGACGCGTGCTGCTTCGCCAGGTCCGCGACGCGCTGGTTGGCCTGGTCGACCGTCGGGTTGTGGGCGTCGATGGCCGGCGCGACGTTCTGGCCGTCGGTCATCACGACGTAGTAGTGGTTGGCGTCGTACCACCACGGCCCGGTCTGGGTGACCCACGCGTTCGCGTCGCCGTCGAAGACCACGAACCACGGCTTGAGGTCGGCGGTGTACTTGTCCCGCGGGTCACCGCCGGCCGCGCCGTGCACGGTCGGGAAGATGTAGGCGTCGCCGACCCGGCCGGCGTTCTTGAGCCCGACCAGGTACCGCGCGTACTCGACGTCCGTGTGCAGCGTGTCGGTCGGGTTCCCCTCCTCGACGGTGCCCGGGATGATCTCGGTGATCACCCGGCCCCGCAGCGCGTCCACGGACGGCCAGTTGTCCGCCTTGGCCGCGTCGTCCAGGGTGCCGTAGCTGCCGAGCAGCTCACCCGGGCGGAAGGCGACGCTGCCCAGGTGCGAGCGGAACGTCGCGTCCAGCTCGTCCGGGCCCATGCCGGTGTTGTCCGAGAAGCCGGTCTTCATCTCCAGCTTGAGCGTGAGCGGCGTGTGGCCCGGGTGGGCGGCGAGCCAGATCCGGATGTCGTCGAGGCAGTACTCCAGGTTCTTGTTCTTCCCGCCGGTGTACAGCTGCGACGCCGAAGTCGCCGCGACGCAGTTGTTGCTGTTCCCCAACGGGTTCGAGTGGCTGACCTTCCACTCGTGGGTGATGAAGTCCGGCCAGACGTCGAGCTCGATGAGCGACGAGCCGGCGTCGAGCGCCCGGGCCAGGTAGTCGTAGGCCGCCGGGTCGTACGTGTTGTGCACGCCGACGGTCGTGACGTGGGAGAGCTTCGGCCCGTCCGCATGGGCGGCGGTCGCCCCGGAGAGTGCGAGAGCGGCCGTGAGGAGTACCACCGAGAAGAGCTTCATCCAGGCTCCTTCGCCCGTAACTGGTGAGTAGCTCACACAATGTGCCACCGTGGTTGACTGCTCATGAAGGAAAAGCGGCCGATTGGCCTAGACCAGAAGTCGGGAAGAGAATGACCACGAGCCCGCCCACCGCGTTGACCATCGCCGGATCGGACTCCGGCGGTGCCGCCGGTCTGCAGGCGGACCTGCGCACGTTCCTCACCTGCGGCGTCCACGGCCTGGTCGCCGTCACCGCCGTCACGGTGCAGAACACCCTGGGCGTGCACGACCGCGCGGACCTGCCGCCGCACATCGTGGCCGGGCAGATCGAGGCCGTCGCGGCGGACATGGGGGTCGGCGCGGCCAAGACGGGCATGCTGGCGTCCGCGGAGATCATCAACGCCGTCGCGGCGGCGTGCGACAAGGCGGAGATCGGCCGCAACGAGAAGATCCCGTTCGTCGTCGACCCGGTGGCGGCGTCGATGCACGGCCACCCGCTGTTCGACGACGCCGGCCTGCACGCCCTGCGCGACGAGCTCCTGCCGCGCGCGACCGTGCTCACGCCGAACCTCGACGAGGTCCGCCTGCTGACCGGGATGACGGTGAAGGACCGCGAAGGCATGCACACCGCCGCGGTGGTGCTGCACCGGATGGGCCCGAAGTACGTCCTGGTCAAGAGCGGTCACCTGCAGGCCGACCCCGAGTGCGTCGACCTGCTCTTCGACGGCTCGACGTTCGTGGAGCTGCCCGGTGAGCGGTACCCGACCCAGCACACGCACGGCGCCGGCGACACGATGGCGTCGGCGCTGACGGCGGGCCTGGCGAAGGGCATGTCGGTGGTCGAGGCGGCCCGCTACGGCAAGTGGTTCGTGTCCCACGCCGTCGAGCACGCCTACCCGATGGGCGCCAAGGTCGGCCCGGTCTCGGCCTTCTGGCGGCTGGCACCCGAAGAGCGCTGAGTACCCGTCCGGTTACCCTTTCCTCGTTTACTGATCCTTGACCACAACGGGGGACGGCCTTGACCGGGCGCGAGCGCGTGGCGAAGTTCCTCGAGGACCGCCGCTTCCAGAACTTCATCATCGCCGTGATCGTGTTCAACGCGACCACGCTCGGCATGGAGACGTCGACGTCCTTGATGGACGGGTTCGGCGGGCTCCTGCACACCCTCGACCACATCGCGCTCGGCATCTTCGTCGCCGAGCTGCTGGCGAAGTTCTACGCCTACCGCGGCGCGTTCTTCCGCGACAACTGGAACGTCTTCGACCTGCTGGTCGTCGGCATCGCGGTGATCCCGGCGACCGGGCCGTTCGCCGTGCTGCGGTCGCTGCGCGTGCTCCGGGTGCTGCGGCTGATCTCCGTCGTCCCGTCCATGCGGAAGGTCGTCTCCGGCCTGCTCGCGGCGATCCCCGGGATGGCGTCGATCGCCGCGCTGCTCGGGCTGATCATCTTCGTCGCGGGTGTGATGGCGACCAAGCTGTTCGGCGTCATCTCGCCCGAGAACTTCGGCGACCTCGGGACGTCGCTGTTCACGTTGTTCCAGGTGATGACCGGCGAGGCGTGGCCGGACATCGCGAAGGAGATCATGCTGCAGGCGCCGATGGCCTGGATCTTCTTCGTCGTCTACATCCTGGTGTCCAGCTTCGCGGTGCTGAACCTCTTCATCGCCGTCGTGGTCAGCGGCATGGAGGACGAGCTGCGGCAGGACATCCGCGAGGAAGAGGCCAAGCAGGCCGCGACCCAGGCCGAGGCCAACCGCGAGATCCTCGAAGAGCTCCGCGCCGTGCGCGCGGAGCTCGCCGAGCTACGGCGCGAGCAGGCGGCTTAACGGAACGCGGTGACGTTCCGGGCGGCCCAGTCGGTGAACGAACGCGGGGCCCGGCCGAGCACCCGCTCGACGTCCGGGCTGACCCGCAGCTCGGCCGGGCTCGGCGAGCCGAGGATGTCCAGGGTGTCGTCGGCGAGCTCGCCCGGCATGGTCCGGGTCATGCCGGCCTTGGCCTCGGCGCGGGTCAGCTCGTGGAACCGCACCGGCGAGCCCAGTGCGCCGGCGATGGCCGCCGCCTGCCCGCGCGGCGTGATCACCTCCGGCCCGGTCAGCTCGTAGACCTCGCCGGTGTGCCGGTCGTCCAGCAGGCAGGCCGCGGCGACCTCGGCGATGTCCACCGGATCGATGACGGGCACCCCGGTGTCGCCGAAGGGCGCGGCGACAACCCGCTGGGTGCGGACGGATTCGGCCCACCACAGGGCGTTGGAGGCGAACCCACCCGGCCGCAGGATGCTCCAGTCCGACCCGGACTCGCGCAGCACGTCCTCCAGGGCACGCATCGCGACCCGTGTCGTGCCGAACGGCCTGGTCGCCACGCCCAGCGTGGACAGCAGGACGACCTTGCGCACCCCACTGGCGATGGCCGTGCGGACGAGGTCCGCCGGGTCGGCACCGACGGCGTGCAGGTCGCCGGAGAGCAGCAGGAACAACGCCTTCGCCCCGGCCAGCACCGGCTCCAAGCCGGCGGGTTCGGCGAGGTCGGCCACCACGTGACGCACCCCGTCCGGGACCGCCGCGGCGTGCCGCGACACCGCCGTCACCTGCTGCCCCGCCTCGGCCAGCGCCCGTGTCAACGGCCGGCCGATGTTCCCGGTGGCCCCGGTCACCACGATCATGTTCTGCTCCTTCGTCCGATGTCTTCGCTGCTCGGGACGCTAGGAGCCAAGCTAACTTTTCGTAAGGACATACCTCCGGGTAAGCTCCCTACGTGACCGGAGGCGCGCAGATCACCCAGGGCGAGGCCAAACCGCGGTATGAGGTGTTTCACACCGCCTGCGCCGCGCGCGAGGTGGTCGACCACGTGACCAGCCGGTGGGGCATCTGGGTGCTGATCTCGTTGCAGAGCAACGACCTCAGGTTCTTCGAGCTGCGCGAGAGCATCGAAGGGATCAGCGAGAAGATGCTCGCCCAGTCCCTGCGGGCGCTGGTCGACGACGGCCTGATCTGGCGGCACGTCGAGCCGACGACACCGCCGCAGGTCACCTACGGGCTGACCGAGTTCGGCCGGGACGTCGGCGAGCCGCTGGGAGAGCTCTTCGACCGGATCACCCGGCGGCTGCCGCCCGCCGCTTAGCGGTCGTCGTCGGCGATCAGCGCTTCGAGCGCCGGGAGCGCCGCGGTCAACGCCTCGCGGTGCTCCGGCGACAGCTTGTCGAGCCGCCGGTTCAGCTCCTGCACCCGCGTCGACCGGACGCCGGAGACGAGCCGCTCGCCCTCTTCGGTGGCCTTCGCCAGCCACGCCCGCCGGTCGACCGGGTCGGACTCGCGGCTGACGTACCCGGCCTCGACCAGGGACGCGATGATCCGCGACATCGTCGCGGCGGCGACGCCCTCCTTCGCGGCGAGATCCCCGAGCCGGAGCTGACCGGCGTGCACCAGGGTCGCCAGCGCGGAGATCGCGCCGTGGCCGGGGCCCGGCACACCGGCCTGGCGCAGCGATCGCGACAGCCTGCCCACCGCGAGGTACAACCTGCCCGAGGTGTCCTGGACCGATGTGGTCACGGCTGGCTCCTTCTGCCTCACCCGTGCGCGGGTGCGCCGGAAAGTTCGGTCCACTTTACGGGTTCCCGGTGCGGGTTCGGTGTTAAGGCGCCGGCGGTCAGCGCGGCGGGCTCGACGCCTGGGCCCAGAAGCGCTGCGGCACCCGGCCGGCGCCGCGGGCCAGCCGCCCGGCCACGACGGCCGAGCGCATCGCCGCGGCCATCCGCTCGGGGTCACTGGCCCGGGTGACCGCGGTGGACAGCAGGACGGCGTCGCAGCCCAGCTCCATCGCCAGCGTGGCGTCCGACGCGGTGCCGATTCCGGCGTCGAGGATCACCGGCACACCCGCTCGCGAAACGATCAGCTCGATGTTGTGCGGATTCCGGATCCCGAGGCCGGTGCCGATCGGCGCGCCCAGCGGCATCACGGCGGCGCAGCCGGCCTCCTCCAGGCGCAGCGCGAGCACCGGGTCGTCGTTCGTGTAGACGAACACGGTGAAGCCGTCCGCGGCCAGCTGCTCGGCCGCGTCGAGGGTCTCGAGGGGGTCCGGGAGCAGCGTCCGGTCGTCCGCGTGCACCTCGAGCTTGATGAGATCGGTATCAAGCGCCTCGCGCGCCAAGCGCGCGGTGAGCACCGCTTCGGCGGCCGTGCGGCAGCCCGCGGTGTTCGGCAGCAGCTGGATCCCGAGCCTTTTCAGGAGTTCGAGCACGCCGGAGCCACCCTCGGCGTCGGCGCGTCGCATCGCGACGGTGGTCAGCTCGGTGCCGGACGCGACCAGCGCGCGTTCGAGCACGGCGAGGTTCGCCGCGCCGCCGGTGCCGATGATCAGCCGTGACGACAGCTTGTGCGTACCGATGACCAGCGGTTCTTCGTCCACTTCAGCCTCCTTGGACGGCGGTGAGCACGTCGAACGCCGCGCCCTTGGGCACGGCGGCGGTGGCCCAGTCGCCCCGGCGGACGACCACACCGTCGACCGCGACGGCGATCCCGGGCCGCTGCCCGCCGGCGGCGTCGAGGACGTCGGCGACGGTCGCGTCGTCCGGGAACTCCGTCCACCGGCCGTTGAGCTTGATCTCCATCACACGTGCTCCTTCTGGGACAGGCGGGCGGGCGAAGCCGCTTCGACGCCTTCGGGCGGCTTCTCCCCCTCGAGCCAGGCGACCACGGCGTCCGCGGTCACCGGGGCCAGCAACAGGCCGTTGCGGTGGTGCCCGGTCGCGGCGTAGACGCCGTCGTCCAGGACACCGAGGTACGGCAGCGCGTCGCGGCTGCCGGCCCGCAGGCCCGCGGCCGTCTCGGCCAGCTCGTACTCGGTGATCGCCGGGAAAACGCGCTCGGCGCCCTCGATCAGCTCACGGACGCCGCGCGCGGTGACGGCCCGGTCGAAGCCCGCTTCGTACTGCGTCGCGCCGAGGACGAGCTCCTGGTCGCCGCGCGGGACGAGGTAGATCGGCCGGCCTTCGACGACGGCGCGAACGGTGCGTGACGGCGGCGGCAGGCAGCCGCGGCGGGGTTTCAGCCGGAGGATCTCGCCCTTGAGCGGGCGGACGGCGTCGGCGAGCTGCGGGTGCAGCCGTCCGGTCCAGGCGCCGGCGGCGAGCACGACGGCGTCGGCGTCCGGGATCGTTGCGACGCGTTCGCGGACGAACCGGACCTGGTGGTTGACGCAGGCCGCGTACAGCGCGTTGAGCAGTTTCCGGTTGTCCACCGCCAGGTCGCCGGGCACGTGAAGTCCACTTCGGACGGATCCGACGCCGGGCTCGAGCCGCTTGGCCTCGCGTCCGGTCAGGCGTTCGGCCGCGCGGCCGAGGGAGTGCAGGTAGCCGGCGAGGATGTCGAGGTGGCCGGCGTCGGCGCTGTCGAAGGCGACGACCAGCGTGCCGTGCCCGGCCAGGCCGGGGTCGACGCCTTCCAGGGTGAGGTCACGTGCGAAGCCGGGCCAGCGGCGCAGGGACTCTTCGCCGAGGGCGAGGACGTCCTCCTCACCCGGCCAGGCCTCGGTGACCGGGGCGAGCATGCCGCCGGCCAGCCAGGACGCGCCGCCGCGCACGGGTTCGGGGTCGTAAACGGTGACCGCGTGGCCTTGCGCGGCCGCGCGCCACGCCGCGGACAGGCCGATCACGCCGGCGCCGACCACGGCCAAGGTGTTCGTCATGGGATCACGCTCCCTGCGCCGGCATGACCCGGATCAGGTTCCACGGTCGGAGCGGCAGCTCCCTCTCAGCCCGTTGCCCCGGGCTCCCGTGCGGACTCGTTCACCCTACTGTGCCGCTGGTTACCAGTCCAACCACAGTCACGGCCGATGGCTTTCGTGGCAACGACACGTGCCGCTCGAGGGCCGGCCTGCTTTTGGCCGGACTGGTAACGCGGCCAGGTACGGTCGCCGCTATGCCCGCCCTCTCCGGTGACAAGATCCGCGCCCGCCTCGACGCCGCGCGCCTGTACCTGTGCACGGACGCCCGAACGACCCGTGGCGACCTGGCATCGTTCGCCGACGCGGCCCTGTCCGGCGGCGTCGACATCATCCAGCTGCGCGACAAAACGGGCGCCCTGGAAGCCGCGGGCGAGATCGCGGCGCTGGAGGTGCTGGCGGAGGCGTGCGCCCGCCACGGAGCACTGCTCTCGGTGAACGACCGCGCGGACGTCGCCCTGGCCGTCGGCGCGGACATGCTGCACCTGGGCCAGGACGACATCCCGGTCCCGTTGGCCCGCCAAATCCTGGGCGACGAGGTGGTGATCGGCCGTTCGACACACTCGGTTCCGCAGGCTTCGGCCGCGGCTTCCGAGCCGGGAGTGGACTACTTCTGCACGGGCCCCTGCTGGCCGACGCCCACCAAGCCGGGGCGCTCGGCACCGGGGCTGGACCTGGTCCGTTCAGTTGCCGCCGACGCTCCTTCCCGGCCTTGGTTCGCGATCGGCGGCATCGACGTCCCACGGCTGCCGGAGGTGCTGGCGGCAGGGGCGTCGCGGATCGTGGTGGTCCGGGCGATCACCGAGGCCGAGGACCCGGCTGCCGCGGCCCGCGAACTGCGGTCCCATCTGGACTGAGGGAACTGGTTCGGTCGAACTCACGCATTTGTTACGGCCGAAATCAGATCTTCATCCCACCCGCGTCGGGTTTACCTGATCGGGCCATTTGCAGAAAGCACGGAGTAACGACGTTCGGTCGAACACCGACCTCCGTGCGGAACCCCGAAGCAACGGTAATAGGGGCCGCACGGAGGATTCGTGAAAACCTACGACGCCGAGATCAGCGCCTCGCCGAAGCGCTCCCTCTCCAAAGGCGCTCGCATCATGGCGATCTTCGCCTGTGCTGTGGTGCTTTTCGTCGCGATCTTGGTCGTGTTGCACAAGTCCGATGGCACCGATAGCACAAATCTGGTGTGGCTGGCGGAAAAGACCACTCATTCCCCCGGCACCTTGCCCCGTTCGTTGCGCGATCGCCTCCGGCAGGCCGGAAAGGAGGGCGGCGCCAAGTTCACCGCCTACGCCGTCGGCGAGCAGGCGGTGAACGTCGCGAACGACCTCGAGCTGGACCTCGACCGCGGGAACGGAAAGGTCGCCGACAACCGGCTGCAGGCGTCCAATGTCGACCGGATCCTCAAGGACGTCGCCAGTCGCATCGGAAGAACCACCGTCAGCCAGACGGGCTTTTCCCTGTACGCCGCGTTGCACACCGCCGCGGACGAGGCCGCGCGCACGGGCCAGGCGGAGGTCTGGCTGACGAGCACGGTACTGACCGGCTCCCTCGATCCGTTCACGATCTCGTCGCTGAGCGCCGGCGCGGATCCCGAACAGGCCGTCAACGAGGTGCTGAAGACCCCGCTGAAAGAGCTGGATCTGCAGGGCGTCGACCTGCACGTAGTCTTTTTGACCCCGGTGGGAACAGAACAGCGGCCACTCGACCCGAGATCCGAATCCTGGCGCGAAAAGTTCACCACGACGCTCGCCGATCGCCTCGGCGCGCAAATCGCCGACCCGATCCACGACAACGGAACGACCACCGCCTGGCCGAACGCCTCGGTGGTCCCACCGATCATTCCGTTCACGTCGCCACCGCCGCCGGCCAAAACGGAAGATCCACGAATCGACGAGGCGGCGTTCGCCCCGGACAGCGCGGAGCTGATCGACCGCCCGGCCGCGGCCGCTGTGGCCGCGCAAGCCGCCGGGCTGTACCGGAGCAAGAACGGGAAGTCCCAGATCAGCGTCACCGGCTATTGCGCCCGTTACGGCGACCCCACCGGCGCGCGCGACACCTCCGCGAAGCGCGCCGACGCCGTTGCGCAGCTGCTTCGCGATCAGGGAATCCCGGCCGGCGACATCTCGGCCTCCGGCGTGGGGTTCGACGAACTCGCCACCCCCGGCCAGGACGCCAGGTCACCCGCTCAGCGAGTGGTCGTCATAAAGCTCGTCGCCCGCTCTTGAGAAACGGAGAATTCGTGACCGACACGCCCGACGTGCCCCTGGCGGCCTACCCCGGCCTGCCGAAGGGCTCATTTCGCGTAACCGACCTGCCGAGGCCAGCCGCCATGGCCCTTGGCTCCACCGACGAGGGCGTCTGGACGGCGGCCGCCGCCACCTACCTCAGCGTGATCGACCCGGCGACCGGCAAGCCCGACCACGACCGTCCGCTGGCGGACACCGCGGCCGGCGCGGTCCAGAACGCCGCCGCGACCTGCCACGCGCAGGCGCTGGAGTACTCGGCCCCGACCGACGACCGCGCGGCCGAGCAGGATCTCGAGGCCACCAAGCACCTCGCCGAAGCCGTCGACACGATCGAACACGCCAGCGGGATCCTGAACGACCCCATCACCGGCCCGGACGGCGAGAAGATCGACGGACGGCGGATCCAGGTCATCCACCACCAGGACGAGCAGCTGGCCCGTCAGCGCAGTGCCGAAGGCGACTCGCGGCACACCCAGCGCAGCTGGGAGAAAGCGTGGCGGCTCCTCGCCTCGACCCTGCTGGGCGTGATGGACGCGATCCTCCTGTGGAAGCCGTTGCTGAACCTGTCGTTCACCAGCGGCTCGGACAACGCGCTCCGCTGGGCGATCGGGCTCGGCATGGTGAGCCTGCAGGTGCTGGCCATCGAGTGGGCGGCCCGCACGTTCGTCAACGCCGAACGGCTGAGCGTCGACCGCCGCGGTGCCGCGGCCGACTACAACCGCCCGTTCCGGCACGGCCGGTCGGGACCGGAACGCCCGGCGCCGACCACCGACGAGATCGCCGAAGCCGACCAGCAGTACTCGCACGCCTACTACGGGCTGGTCGGGGTGGCCGCGGCCGTCGCGATGATCGGGGGCGTCCGGGTCGCCTGGCTCGCCCGGCAGGCGGATCTGCCGGTCTACGAAGCCGTCCTGTTCGGCATCGTGATCGGCTTGATCCTCGGCTGCGTCGTGGTTCAGATGGCCCGTCTGTACTGCCGGGGGAACCTGCTGGGTGACCGGCTGGAGATCGAGCGGACGGTGATCGACGAGATCACCGGTCGTATCAAGCGGGCCCAGGGCCAGGTGGCCGGCGAGCGGGAGGCCGCGCACAACGCCCTCGTGGCCGCAGACAAGCTGACGAACCACGCCGAGACACTCCGTCAGCGCACCTTCGCCGACTCGCTACGGGCCGTCGAACTGGCCTGGACCTGGTTCGGCCTGCCCCCGGGCGATCTCGACCGCGAGGAGTTCAGGCGCCGGGCCATTCCCGAGGTCGAAGACACCGGGGCGCGGCGGGTCGACCTCCGCTCGCGGCTCGACCTCGTCAACACCTGGCTCGCGAACCGCGAGTCGATCTTCACGGCGCCTGCTTCGCCGGGCGAAGGTGCGGCGCTAGCCGAGCTGACCGCCGGCGAGGGTGGCCGCGGCACCGCCCTGCCGGTCCGCCAGAAGAAGGACAAGCTGATCATCGTGGGTCCCACACCGGTGGAGATCCCCGACCGGCCGAAGCCGCCACACCGGCTGATGCTGGTCGGCGCGGCCCTCACGGCGGTTGTGACCCTCGCCACGGCCTGGCTGGCTCCGGTCGACAACGGCCCGGTGGAGGACGCTGCTCAAAGCGTCGTCACACCATGGTCTTACCCGGCCTGACCCCGAAAGTCGTGAGGGGCACCTTCAGGGCTTATATGTCCCTGAAGGTGCCCCTCACGGCGTTTACGGCGTCGGAGTCGAAGCCGCGCCCTGGCTGGTCGGTGGGGCCGCCGAGGTCGACGGCTTCTGCGAAGTCGTGCTCGGCGTCGTCGGGGTTGTGGTCGGCGAGTCCGAGGACGTCGTCGGCGGGGTGTTCGACTCCGTCGTGGACGGGGTCGGTGTCGGCGAGTTCTGCGTGTCGTCCGTCGAGGTCGACGGGGTGGTCACCGGGGTCTTGTCCGTCTGACCCGAGCCGCTGCCGAAGATCTTGCCGATGCCCGCGCCCGTGCCACCCGCGACCTTGCCGCCGGTGGCCGCGTCCACGCTGACCATCGCCAGGATCGCCACCGCGAACGCCACCACGCTGGTGCCGATGATCAACGGCCAGCGCAGCTTGCGCAGGCGGCCCGGTTCGTCCGCCGGCGGGCCCTCCTCGCCGGGCTTCGGCAGCTGCACCGTCGGTTGTTCGGCCAAGGCCACCTCGGCACCGCCCCGGCGGCGGATCCCCGACGTCGCCAGCTGGCGCGCCTTCAGCGCGGCCGCGCGCGTGCGCTGCAGCGAACGCAGGTACACCTCGCCGCCGACCGTGGTGATCACGCTCGCCACGCCCGCGCCGACCACGGTGCCCGCCACGCCGAGGGTCGACCCCAGCAGCGCCGCCGTCACCGCCGCCAGCGCCGCGGCCATCACCTGCGCGATGCGCAGTCCTGACTTCGCTTCCTTCGTTTCGGAAGTCGCTGCGTTCTCCTTGCTCATGATCCCGATCCGGTAGTAAGTCTTCTCCCCTGTCCAACGTGTAAGGCGCGCGGGAAACTCCCCGCGTTGCCACGGCGTGAGGAGCGCCACGTTGACTGTCTATTATGGACAGTGTAAATCGAACGGTTTCTTGACATACTCGGCACATGGAACTGGTGACGATCTCTGACATCGAGGCCGCCGCGAAGCGCGTCGAAGGTGTCGCCGTGCGCACGCCGCTGCTGCTCCAAACGTGGGATCCCCGGAAGTCCTTGTGGCTCAAACCCGAAAGCCTGCAACCGATCGGCGCGTTCAAGGTGCGCGGCGCGTTCAACGCGATCGGCACTTTGGACGACGAGGCGCGCGCCCGCGGTGTCATCGCCTACTCGAGTGGCAACCACGCACAGGCCGTCGCGTACGCGGCGCAGCGGTTCGGCGTGCCCGCGGTGATCGTCGTGCCGGACATCGCGCCGCGGATCAAGGTCGAGGCCACCCGCTCCTACGGCGCCGAGGTGATCGAGGTGCCGATCGGCGAGCACGAGGCCAAAGCGCACGAACTGGCCGCCGAACGCGGGCTGACCCTCGTCCCGCCCTTCGACGACGCGGCGATCATCGCCGGGCAGGGCACCGCGGGCCTGGAGATCGCCGAAGACCTGCCGGACGTCGAGGTCGTGCTGGTGCCGGTCAGCGGCGGCGGGCTGGCCTCCGGCGTCGGCACCGCGATCAAGGCGCGCTGCCCTCGAGCGAAGGTCATCGGTGTCGAGCCCGCGCTGGCCGGCGACACGACCGAGGGGCTGCGCCTGGGCCGTCAGGTCGACTGGCCGATGGCCGACCGCGCCCGCACCATCGCCGACGGCCTGCGTGCGCAGCCGTCCGAACTGACCTTCGCGCACCTCACGAAGGTCGTCGACGCCATGGTCACGGTCACCGAAGACGAGATCCGCGACGCGGTCCGCACGCTGGCGCAGAAGGCCCGTCTGGTGGCCGAGCCCAGCGGCGCGGTGACGACGGCGGCCTACCTGCACCACGCCGGCGAGCTGCCCGCGGGACGCACGGTCGCGATCGTCTCCGGCGGCAACATCGATCCGGCCCTGTTCGCGGAAATCCTGGCCTGACCCGAGCGCCGGTCAGGTGGAGGCGCCGCCGCGGACGTGGGTCGGCGGGCCCTCGACGCCGCAGTGGAAGCACTCGCCCAGGTGGGGCGACTCGTCCGCCGCCGGCGGCGCGGGCGTCGGCGGCTCCAGCACACCGTTGTGGATGCCCAGCGCGATCAGCCCGCCCGCGACGGCCAGGACCGCGCAGATGACCAACGCCATCCGCCAGCCCGCCGTCAGCGCCACCGGGTCGGCGTACGCCTCGCCGGTCAGCCCGGCCGCGGCGGGCAGCACCGCCACCGCCAGGAGACCGCCGGAGCGGGCGATCGCGTTGTTGACGCCGGAGGCGACACCCGCGTAGCGGTCCGGGGCCGCGGCGAGCACCGTCGCGGTCACCGGGGCCACGACCGTCGCCAGGCCCAGCCCGAACACGACCACCGCGGGCAGCACGGCCCCGAGGTAGGACGCGCCGGGTGCGATGCGCAGCATCAGCAGCATCCCGATACCGACCACGATCGGGCCGACCACCAGCTGCGTCCGCGGGCCGATGCGCTGCGCGAGCGCGCCCGACCGGCCCGACAGCAGGAGCATGATCACCGTGAGCGGCAGCCCGGCCAGGCCGGCCGCGGTCGGCGAGTAGCCGAGCGACACCTGCAGCTGCATGACCAGCAGCATCATCACGCCGCCGAGCGCCGCGTACATGGCGAAGGTCAGCGCGTTGGACAGGGTGAACGTCCGGTCGCGGAACAGCGACGGCGGCACCAGCGGTTCCCGCGAGCGGTGCTGGACGAAGACGAACGCGGCGAGCCCGGCGATCCCCAGCACGCCCGCGACCAGCACGATCGGGTCGCCGATGCCGCGCCCGGGCGCTTCCACGAGTGCGCCGGTGATCCCGGCGAGGCCGATCGCGCCGAGCGCGGCGGCCCCGAAGTCCGGGTGCCCGGTCGCCTGCTCGTCACGTGATTCCGGGACGAACTTCCGGGCCATGAGGACGACGGCGACCGCGATCGGCACGTTGATGAGGAACGCCAGCCGCCACGACCACACCTGGACCAGGACGCCGCCGAGCAGCGGCCCGGCGGCGGCCGCGATGCCGCCGAGGCCGGACCAGGCGCCGATCGCGCGGGCGCGCGCGTCGTGCGCGAAGGAGGACTGGAGGATCGCCAGCGACCCGGGAGTCAGGAGCGCGCCGCCGACACCCTGCAGGATGCGCGTCGCGACGAGCATCTCCGTCGACGTCGCGGCGGCGCACAGGCCCGACGCGACGCCGAACCAGACGACGCCGATGAGGTACATGCGGCGCCGGCCGTACCGGTCGCCGAGCGAGCCGGCGACCAGGATCAGCGCGGCGAGCGCCAGCATGTAGCCGTCGAGGATCCACTGCAGCCCGGCGACGGACGCGCCCAGCTCGGTGCCGATGCGGGGCAGGGCGACGTTGACGATCGTGCCGTCGAGCATCGCCATGCCGGAGCCGAGGATGGTCGTCGCGAGCACACCGCGCGCGGCGTGCGTCCCCCACCGGATCCCGGTGTCTTCGGTGGCTGTCACCAGCACACTCCACCGCGCCCGGAGATCTCCGTCAACCGAGGGGCTACGGCATCAGCGTCGTGACGAACTTGTAGCGGTCCCCCCGGTAGATCGCGCGGGCGAACTCCACCGGCTTGCCGTCGGTGGCGAACGAGTGCCGCGTCAGCATCAGCACCGGCATGCCGACGTCCGCCCCGAGCATCTCCGCCTCCTGCGGCCCGGCGAGCGACGTCTCGATCGTCTCCTCCGCGCGTTCCAGTTCGACGCCGTAGTGCTCGCGCAGAACGGCGTACAACGATCCGCCCGCCGAGACGTGCTTGCGCAGCCCGCGGAAACGGCCGAGCGGCAGGTGCGTCGTCTCGAGCGCCATCGGCTGGGAATCCGCCAGTCGAAGCCGTCGAAGGCGAAGAATTTTCGCGCCCGTCCGGATTCCGAGCAGTTTCGCCAGATCGCCCTCGACCGGAAGCTCTTCGACTTCCAGGAGCTTGGACGACGGCTTCAGGCCCTGCTTGCGCATGTCCTCGGTGTAGGAGGACAGCTGCAGCCGCTGCGCGAGCTTCGGCTCGGCCGCGAAGGTGCCTTTTCCCTGCACACGGTGCAGACGGCCCTCGGCGGTCAGGTCGGCCAGCGCCTGGCGCACGGTGGTGCGGGAGACCGTGAACTCCCCGGCGAGCGCGCGTTCCGTCGGGATCGGCGATCCGGGCGGAAGCACGTCGAGCAGGTCGAGGAGGTGCTGTTTCAGTGCCCAGTACTTGGGCTCGCGCTGCCCGCGCATCCCGGCGACGGCGCCCGCCTCGCCCGTGGTGGTGGTCTCCAACATGCCCGACTCCCTATGTCTTCCCTCATAACACGCCACGTCCCCGTAAGAAACGTACCCTTTTCCCCAAACCCGCCGCCCCACTAACATTGGTCTAGACCTGACCGACGCCGCCTGAGTCCGGTACATAATGCCGGAGGTGGAGAGGAAAATGATGACCGAACAACGGCCCGGCGAGCACATGGCCGCGGAGATCGCCCAGCAGCCGGACGTCCTGGCGGGACTGGTCGAGCGTCAGGCGGAAATCGCCGGGGTGGCGGAAAAGATCTCACAACGCCCCCCGCGCTTCGCTTTGCTCGCCGCGCGTGGATCGAGTGACCACGCAGCGTTGTATGCGAAGTACCTGATCGAGGTACTGCTCGGCCTTCCGGCTGGTCTTGTCTCGCCGTCCACGGCGACCCTGTACGGCGCCCGGCCCGATCTGCGGGACGTGCTGTTCGTCACGGTCAGCCAGAGCGGTGGTTCCCCTGACCTGATCGAGGTGACCGAAACGGCCCGGCGCCAGGGCGCGCTGACGGTGTCCGTCACCAACACGCCCGACTCGCCGCTGCGCGCGGCGTCGGAGCTCGGTGTCGACATCGGCGCCGGTCTCGAGAAGGCCGTCGCCGCGACCAAGACGTACTCGGCCACGCTGATGGCGCTCTACCTGCTCATCGACGCGGTGCGCGGCGGCAAGGCGGCCGACGCCGAGAAGATCGGCGAGCTGGCGCAGCAGACCCTCGACGGCGCCGCCGAAGGTGTCCAGAGCGCGGTCGACCGGTACCGCTTCGTGGACCGCGTCCTCACGACGGGCCGCGGTTACTCGTACGCGTCCGCGCTCGAAGGCTCGCTCAAGCTCGCGGAGACCAGCTACCTGGCCGCCCGCGCGTACAGCGGCGCGGACCTGCTGCACGGCCCGGTCGCGGCGGTGGACGGCGAAACCGCCGTGCTCGCGGTGACCAGCAAGGGACACGGCGGCCAGGCGATGCACGAGGTCCTCGAGGCCGTCGGCAAGCGCGGCGCGGACGTCCTGGCCGTCGGCTCGGCCGCCTCGGAGGTGCCGGCGTCGCTGCGCATCGACGTCGCGCCGACGGTCGAGGAGCTGGCGCCGATCCTGGAGATCCTGCCGATCCAGCGGATCGCGCTCGGCCTGTCGCTCGCCCGCGGCGGCGACCCGGACAGCCCGCGCGGCCTGCTGAAGGTGACCAAGACCCGGTGAGTTTCGCCATCGGCGTCGACGCCGGCGGCACGTCGACCAGGGCCGCACTGGTCGACGCCGCCGGCGTCGTGCTCGGCACCGGGCGCGGCGACGGCGCCAACCCCAACGCCCACGCACCCGAGGTCGCCGCGGGCCGGATCGCCGCCACGATCACCGCGGCCCTCGGCGCGCACGACCCCGGCGCCGTGCGCGCGTGCGTCGTCGGCATGGCCGGGGTCAGCAAGCTGAGCGACCCGGCGGTGGCCGCGGTGTTCGAAAGCACGTGGGCGCGGCTCGGGCTCACCGCGGTCCGGGTCGTGGCGGACGCCGAAGTGGCGTACGCGTCGGCGACCTCGGCGCCGGACGGGACGGTGCTCGTCGCCGGCACCGGCTCGATCGCGGGCCGGATCCGGAAGCGGCGGCTCGCCGGCACCGCGGGCGGTTACGGCTGGCTGCTCGGTGACGAAGGGTCGGCGTTCTGGCTCGGCCGTGAAGCCGTTCGTTCCACTTTGGAGGCACTCGGGCGTGGCCTGTCACTCGACGGCCTCCCGGCCGCGGTGCTCACCGCCGCGCTCGGACCGTCCGGAGTGGACGTCCGGACCGACGCGGAGCGCCTCGCCGCGTCGCGGGCGCTCATCACGAACGCCAACGCCGAAGCGCCGGTGCGGCTGGCGCGGTTCGCCCCGTTGGTGAGCGCGGCGCACGACGCCGGCGAGCCCGCGGCGGCCGGGATCGTGGCCCGCGCGGCCGAACTCCTCGTCGCGAACGCCCTCGCCGCGCGCGAACCCGGCGAGTCGACCCCCGTCGTCCTCGTGGGCTCGGTTTTGACGGGCCCCAGCCCGGTCGGCGCGCTCGTGCGGCGCGGACTGGCCGGTCTCGAGGTGCTGACCAGCTCCGATGGCGTGCTCGGGGCCGCTTGGCTGGCCGCGGTGGACGCTTTCGGCGAAGGGGTGGTTAGACCAGTATTCCCGGGCATCCCCTGAGAAATTGAGCAAAACGCCGTGTGAAACCGCCAAAACGTCGACTGAACCCGGGTAGTCCGGGTAACGTGGGCACCGGCCCCCGGACCCTCCCCCCTCGCCGGGGGCCGCCTTATGTCCCGGGTACGTCGTCCGACCGGGTTTCGGGGGCCAAGCGCAGCCCGGGATGCTCCGGCGGCAACGCGCGGTAGAGCACCCAGCCACTGACCGCCACGGTCAGCGCGACGAGCGGCCACGACAGCACCGTGCGGGCCACGCCGAGCGCGATCACCTGGCCGGACCACCACAGCAGGCCGTAGACGACCACGCGCAGGACGTACTGGCCGAACACCCACACCCAGCTGGCCCTCGAGTACGCCTTGAGCAGCACCGGGTCGCGACGCCAGCGCGTCTTCTGGCCGAGCACCAGGCCGACCACGACACCGAGCAGCGGCCAGCGGATCACGATGCTGGCCGCCCAGAGCAGCGCGCTGGCCACATTGGACATCAACTGCAGCAGGAAGAAGTCCTGGGCGCGGCCGGTGTGCAGGGCGATCAGCGCGGCCGCGACGACGGCGGCGAGGCTGACCACCACCGCGCGGACCTTCCCGCCACGGGCGAACCGGAAGATCCCGAGCGCGACGGCGACCGCGATGGCGGCGCCGGCACCCCAGGCGATGGACTGACCGGCCGCGAGCCAGCCCACGACGAAGGCGACCGGCGGGATGCTGGCGTCGAGCGCGCCCCGGCGGCCGCCGAGGATCTGCGCGAGCGACTCACGGGGTTGTTCGGACACGTGTCCAGCCTGCCGGATCACGACCGCGACGCCCCGATGGGGGAGATCTTCGCCACATCGGGTGCCGGATTTACCTCCGAGTGTGCTGTTTCACGGCATACCGAAGGTGAAGACTGCGTAATACAGAAGCGCAGGAGGCCGACAAGATAAGACACTGTTACCGCTGGCTGAACCCACGGTGGCGGTGGGCGCATCGTGGGGGTGCACGTCGATTCGTTAGTTGTGGTGTACAACTATATGTCGGGGTGTGTCGGCCGCAGGACGGGAAGGGGACCCAACGTGTACGGATTCGACAGCTATGTGGCGATCGGTGACAGCTTCACCGAGGGGCTCAACGACGCGTTGCCGGACGGCTCGTTCCGGGGCTGGGCCGATCGGCTGGCGGAGATCCTGGCGGCCGGGCGTCCCAACTTCCGGTACGCGAACCTGTCCCTGCGGGGCAAGATGCTCGACGAGATCATGGACGAGCAGCTCCCGATCGCCCTGGAACTGAAGCCCGACCTGGTCACGCTCTGCGCCGGCGGCAACGACATCATCGTCCCGGGCGCTGACGTCGAGGCTGTCGTCGAACGGTTCGAAGAGGGTGTCGCGAAGCTGCGCGAGGCCGGGATCCCGGTGCTGATCTTCAACGGCCCCGACACCAAGGTGCTGTCCGTGATGTCGGTGCTGCGCGGCAAGGTGGCGATCTACAACACGCACCTGTGGGCGATCGCGGAGCGCTACGGAGCGCGCATGGTCGACCTCTGGACGATGGGCCCGCTGCACGACCGCCGAGCCTGGAGCGACGACCGCCTCCACTTCTCCCCGGAGGCCCACCGCCGCATCGCCATGAAGTCGGCGGAGGTCCTGGGCATCCCGGTGGAGGGCGACTGGCGCGAGCCGTGGCCGTCCGAGGACACGCCGAGCCGCTGGATCGACTCCCGCCGCTCGGACCTGGCCTGGACGAAGGTGCACCTGCTGCCGTGGATCCGCCGCCAGCTGCGTGGTGAGTCGATGGGCGACGGCTTGTCGCCGAAGCGGCCGCAGCTTTCGCCGCTGGTGCCGCTTGAGGTGCTCGAGGCCGCGGAGAAGGCGGCGCAGCAGCAGCAGCAGCAGGCCAGCTGAGGTTTCGTTGTTCGGCTGCGGGCTTCTCGGCTCGCGGCTTCTCGGCTGCGGGCTTCTTGACCGGTGGCTTCTCGGCTGCCGGCTTCTTGGCTCGCGGCTTCTCGGCTCGCGGCTACCCGGCTCGCGGCTACTCGGCTCGTGGCTACTCGGCTCGCGGCTTCTTGACCGGTGGCTTCTCGACTGCGGGCTTCTTGGCCCGCGGCTCCTTGACTCGCGCTCCTTGGCCTCACGACTTCTCGGCTCGCGGGCTCCTCGGCTTCTCGACTTCCTGGCTACGGGCTTCCTGGCTACGGGCTCGGCGCGGGGCCGCACGCCGCCCCGCGCAGGTCAAGCCCACTGAGCCGAAACGTCAAAGCCGCCGAGCAGAACTTCAAGGCCGCCGAGCCACCTGACCACCGACGGACCGCCCAGGAACCCGAACAGCCCGGGGCATCCCTGCCGAACACCCGATTCCGGCCTCAAGAGCCGCGATACCCACCCGAACCGCGAACACCCACCCGAAGCGCCCACCTTCGAACACCCACCCGAGGACTCACCGCCAGCCGCGAGCACCCGGGGCTCCGAGGACTCGCCTAGCCGCGAACACCCGGCACCGAAGACCAGCAGAACTGCGAACACCGGCCCCTGGTGACCCAACAGACATACCCCGCCACTCCCAAGGGGGGCCGCCCGTCTCCAGCGTAACGGGTGGATCCGACGGAAAGTGGTCAAGTGATCACCGCACCGCCAGTTGTCCACAAGTCGACTCGGGTGGGGACAACTTGTGGATGGCAGGGTCTCCCGGGTCGCCAACCAGCGTGACCCGGCTTACAGTCGCTTCATGTCCGGTGGGCGTGGCTGGATCCGGCTGATCCCGATCGCGGTGCTGGTCACGGCACTGCTGGCGGGGGTCGTGACCTGGGCGCAGTCCGGGAACATCCAGCGTGACCTCACCGCGGACGCCCAAGCCGCGCTCGTCGCCGCGGGGCTGCCAAAGGGCCAGGTCAGCTTCGACGGCCGGGATGCCACTCTCAGCGGCTTCCCTCCCGACAAAGCACTCAAAGCCCTCGAAGTGGTCCAGAACGTCGACGGCGTGCGCGCCGCGCAGATCTCCGGGGACGTCATCCCCGTCGCCCCCAGCCCCAGCCCGACAGCAACGCCGACCCCGAAGACCACCCCGAGCCCGCCGCCGCCGACCACCACCACGACCGCGCCGCCGCCCACCGACAAGGCCGGTGTGCAGGCCGAGATCGACCGGATGCTCGCCGAGGCGCCCATCGCCTTCGTGCCGAACACCGCGCGGCTCACCCCGGAAGGCGAGCAGGCCGCGCGGGACGTCGGGATCGCGCTCGCCAAGTCGCCGTCCGCCTTCCGGTACCGCGTCACCGGGCACGTCGCGCGTGGCCCCGGCGGCGAGAGCGCCGCTCTGAAACTCTCCCGGGACCGCGCCAAGGCCGTCGCGCGGATCCTCACGTCCAACGGGCTGACGGCCGGCCGCGTGACCTCGCGCGGGCTGGGTGACACCCGTCCCGCGACCGGCGGCGAAGAGGACCGGCGCGTCGAAATCACCGTCGTCTGAAGGGTGAGTGAGCATGGTGTGGCTGTTCGGGCAGATCTGGCTGTGGCTGATCGTCGCCTTCGCCCTCGGCGCGCTCTCCTCGTGGCTCGTCCTGCGGACGACGCGGACGACGCGGCCCACCCCGCAAGAGCAAGAACCCGAATACGAATACGAGCCCGAGCCCTACTCCGCGGCCGAACAGACCCAGTTCATCCCCGCCACGACCTTCCAGCCGACGGAGGAGTCCCGCTACGACGACGACACCCCCGAACCCGCCGGCCACCGCGAAGGGCACCTCCCGCTGCCGCCGCAGCGCGGGCCGCAAACCGAGGACTGGCCCGCCGAGGAGGAACCGGCCTGGCCCGAGGCGGACGACCTGCCCGACACGTGGCCGCAGGCCCCGCACCAGCCTGGGCGCGGTGGCTGACACCCATCCTGGTAAATTCGGCTACGCACTGTGAGCGAGGCTGAGGAGGGGTGGCGTGGCGCTCCCCCATTGGACGCCCCAGCAGGTTCTGCCGCCGGGCCGCCACGCCTGCGACCTCGCCGACGTCTACGAGCGCCTGGTCTTCGACGCCCCGCACCAGAACGACCGCGAGATCCTGTTCAGCGCGCTCAACAGCTACCTCGGCGTCGCCCGCCGGATCATGCCGTCCGGCCGCGCGTGGGTCGGCGGGGAGCTCGTCACCCGCACCGCGCACCCGCCGCGCGGCCTCGACGTCGTCCTCATCCCGGACGAGTGGGGCGCGCTGAAGCGGCTCGACGACGAGGGCCGCTCGGCGCTCTACGGCCTGCTCACCCTGCGCGGCGTGATCGTCGGGCAGCCGGCGATGTACCTCGACCAGGTGCAGCCGGTCGGCGGCATGCTGGACGGCTTCCTCTGCCGCCCCGGCGACGAGGACACCTGGGCCGAGGTCTGGGCCGCGGGTGGCAAGGGCTACCCGGAGATGATCTGGTGAGGAACGAGTTCCGGCGCATCGCCGACGAGATCCCCGGTGGCACCTGGCTGGACGACCTGGCGCGCGCGTCGGCGATGGCGGCGAACGCCAAGTTCGAACGGACGTCCCGCTCGCCGCTGCTGCACGTCTCGGTGATCGGCGAGCAGCACATCGACGCCTACACCTTCTCCGACATCAGCCGGGCCCTGCAGGACGCGACGGCGAAGATCGGGCACATCATCCGGAACCCGTCGGGCGAGGTCACCATCGTCCAGCAGGCCGACCGGGACAAGGCGCCGCTGATCCAGCGCGGCCAGGCGGGCAACGCGATCTTCTTCGGCTTCCCCGAGCTCGACGTCGCCGACGACGCGCTGATCGTGGACGGCATCGAAACGCTGTCCGAGCGGGCCGTGAAGGAGCTGTGCGACTTCCTGCCGGCCAACGGCTCGGACGACGGCGCGCTCGACGCCGTGCTGCTGCAGCGCGACACCGTCCGCAACGCCGTCAGCGACATCGTCAACGCCGTCGCGAAGAACGCCGGCATCGGGATGGCCCTGACGCCGACCGCGGGCGAGCAGGTCACCCGCAGCATGACCACCGAGCAGGCGCGGATCCTCCAGGGCAGCCTCCGGGAGTCGCGCGAGGCCGTCGGCTACGAAACGGTGCGCGGGCGGCTCGACGGCGTGCGCACCCGGCGCCGGATCTTCTACCTCGACCGCGAGTCGGGCGGGACCATCCAGGGCGCGGTGGCCGAGGACCTGCTGGACGAGATCAAGGAGAACCTCGACCACCCGGTGACCGCGCGGCTGCGGGTCGTGCGGACGACCACGATCGACGGCCGGCGCGGCCGTCCGGTGTTCGAGCTCCTCGAAATCACTCCCGAAGTGAGTCTTTTCGACTGAGAAGTCTGAAATAGGGCATTCGCTTTGCGCACACGACCCGACACTCGTCGTAGGCCTCACGGCGGTGTCGGGACGTCCGTACCATATTTACGATACCGGCCGTGAGGTCGCGATAGTCCGCGTTCAACAGTGGGAACTCCGATATTCTTCCCATTGATCACCGGGCCACACCCTGCGCGCGCGGTCAGGAAATACCGATACCTGGCGCGAAATGGTGGGACAATGACTTTTTCCAGAATGTAACAATTTCGTTCTGGCGCACACTTATGGGTTAACGTCGTCGCACTCGCACCCGAAGGGGCACGCATGATGACCGACCCGCAGTACCCGCCGACCACCGCGCGCCACGGCAGCAGGCCGGCGCCGCCGGTGACGGCCACGGAGCGTCGTCAGGCGAACGCGAAACCCGCACGGAACATCCTGGCGATCGTCGGCCTGCTGCTCGGGACAGCCGCCCTGATCATCGCTTTTGTCCCGGACATCGGGTTCGTCGCGTGGCCCCTGGGCGGGATCGGGCTGGTCCTGGGCGTCATCGGACTGGTCCAGGTCAAGAAGGGCACCGTGGGCGACCGCGGGCTGGCGATCACCGCCACCGCCGTCTCGGTCGTGGCGCTGCTCGCGACCGCCGGGATGCTGCTCTACTCGACGTTCCTGGGCGGCGGCGCCTCCGGCCTGCACATGCCCGCGGCGGGCGGCGACAAGCACACCGTGGTCTTCGAGGTGACCTCCGCCGGCGGCGCGACCGTGCGCTACGGCAGCCTCAGCGACCAGCGCACGGAAAACGCGCCCGCGAGCACCGACGCCTGGCACGGCCAGGCTTCCTACAACAATGGTTCCTATTTGCTGACGCTCACCGCGGACACGCGCAATTCGCAGACCTACAACGATATCGCGTGCTCCATTTCCGTCGACGGCAAGAAGGTCGCGGAGAACAGCGGGACGACGATCGCGCTCTGCACGGCGAACGTGAGCTGAGCCTGGCGACCGGCCGGCCTACCCCCATCTCGGCCGGCCGGCCCGCCACGAGCCGCTCCTGGCGGCTCCCGCCCCGGCCGGGGTTTCCCCCGCGGGGCCTGGCGCCGGCGTCACAGCCTGCCCCCTCCCCGAGGGCTACGCCGGCACCGCCGAACCTACGCGGACGGCGGAGGCGGGCACTAAGAATCCACTAAGGATTGTCCGGCTCGGCGCGGGCCGTGACCCATTCGCAACAACCGAACTTCCCCACAAATGTGGCTCACCGCCGCTGACCTGTCGAAACGCGGCGGACGCGGCTATTCATCACTGCAGTTCGGCGAGTTCGCCGCGCACTTCCCCGACGAGCTTCGGGTGCACCCGCTCGTAAATGCGAACGGACATCGCGAGCTGTTCCCGCGCGCCGTCCACGTCGCCTTTCGCCCGCAGAACGCGCCCGAGGGTCAGCCGCAACGCGCCTTCGCGCGCGACGCACTCGTGGCCGACGGCGAGGTCGATCGCCTCCCAGGCGTAGCGCTCGGCCGCGAGCTGGTCACCGGCCAGGAGGCTCAGCTCGGCCAGGGTGCCGAGCGAGCCGGCGACCCGGTCGCCGTCGCCCAGCTCGCGGTCGATCCGCAGCGCGGCGAGCTGGTGGCCGAGCGCGTCGGAGAACCGGCCCGCCCGCTTCTCCGCCTCCGCGCAGCTGCTGAGCGCCTGCCCGAGCAGCACGGTGTCGCCAGTGCTCTCCGCGACGGCCGCGCGCAGCCGCTCGACGGCCTGCCGGTGGTCGCCGAGCCGGCTCAGCGCGCGGCCGAGCTGCAGGTCGGCCGCCGTGACGAGCCGGTTGTCGTCGAGGCCGGCGGCCAGCTCTCGCGCCCGCTCGGCGTCGGCGAGACCGGCTCCCGGCAGCTCGAAGGTCAGCGCGATCTCGGTGCGCGTGAGCCGCAGCCAGCACTGCCCGGCGACGTCGCCCGCGGCCTCCGCGGCGGCGACGCCGAGGTCGGCCATCCGCGTCCACTCGTCGAGCAGCGGGCTCGCGACGCGATAGGTGTGCCCGAGCAGGGCCAGCTGCCAGACGTCCTCGTGGCGGCCCGCGGCGTACGCGGCGTCGAGCACCGCCAGCAGGTTCGGCCACTCGGCCGCGAACCACGCCTGCGCCTCGGCGAAGCCCGGCAGCGGCGGCAGCACGTCGTCGGTGAGCACACGGGAGAAGTCGAGCCGGTCGGCGACGCGGGCGAGCCGGCGACGCGCCCGGTCGGTCACCGCCTGGTAATAGCGGATCGTCCAGCCGAGCGTCGCTTCGCGTTCCTTCTCGTCGAGCCCCTGCTCGGCCAGTTCGCGCAGGTAGAGCCAGACGAGGTCGTGCGGGACGAAGGCGTCGCGGGCGGTCTCTTCGATGAGGTTGTGCGCGGCCAGCGCGCGCAGCCGGCGGCGGGCCTCGGCCACCGGGATCTGCGCGACGGCGGCCATCAGGTGCGGCCCGACCATCACCCCGGGCACCCCGCCCAGCTGCAGGAACGTCTCGGCGATCTCGTCCGGCAGGCCGCGGAAGGAGACGTCGAACGCCGCGCGCACGCCGTCGTCGGCGCCGTCGACCTGCAGCCCGGCCAGCCGCGTGCGCTCGTTGCCCAGCTCGTCGACGAGCTCCTCCGCGGTGCGCTGCGGGCTCGCCGACAACCGGGCTCCGGCGATCCGCAGCGCGAGCGGGAGGTAGCCGCACAGCCGCGCGAGCGTGTGGTTGTGGCCCGCCGGGCCGGCCAGCTCCTCGATCAGCCGCACGGCGTCGTCGGGGGCGAGCGTGCCGAGCACCCGCTGCTTGGCCACGTTCGACACCGCGAGCCCGTCGAGGCGCGAGCGGCTGGTCACCACCGTCATCGTGCGCGCGCTCGGCGGCAGCAGCGGGCGCACCTGCTCGGCGGTGCGGGCGTCGTCGAGCAGCACGAGCATCCGGCGCCCGGCGATCAGCGACCGGTACAGCGCGACGCGCTCGTGCAGCAGCTCCGGGATCTTCGCGGTTTCGACGCCCAGGCCCAGCAGGAACTGCGTGAGCAGCTCGGCCGGCTCCAGCGGCGGGTGGTGCGGGTCGAAGCCGCGCAGCGAGGCGAACAGGACGCCGTCCGGGAACCGGGACGCCACGCGGTGGGCCCACCAGACGACCAGCGTGCTCTTGCCGACGCCGGCGGTGCCGGTGACCACGGCGATCGTGGTCTCGCCCGCCTCGGCCCGGGTGACCAGCGCGTCGAGCCAGGCCAGCTCGTCGGTGCGCCCGGCGAGGCTCGGCACCGCGGCCGGCAGCTGCGAGATCGCCTTCGCGTGCTCTTCGACCGGCGCCGCGAGGTCGTCGTGGAGGATCCGCTCGTGGAGCCAGCGCAGCTCGGCGCCGGGTTCGACACCCAAGGTGGCGACGGTGGCGCGGGAGACGGTCCGGTACAGCTCGAGCGCGTCCCCGCGGCGCCCGGCGTGGTACAGCGCCCGCATGAGCTGACCCGCGGTGCGCTCCTCCAGGGGATCGGCGATCGGGCTGAGCTCGACGATCAGCTCGGCGTGCCGGCCGAGGTTCAGGTCCGCGTCGACGCGGGCACCGTGCACGGCCCGGCGCAGCTCCGCCAGCTCGGGCGCCCGGACGGACTCGGGCACCCCGCCCAGCACCGGCCCCTGCCACAGCGCGAGCGCCTCGGCCAGCAGCGCGGCCGCGGTTTCGGGACTGGCGACGGACGCGCGCTCCAGGAGGGCCCGCGCCCGGTGGACGTCGATCCGGCCGGGCTCGACCACCAGGCGGTAACCCGGTGGCGTGGTCAGGATGTTCGCGTCACCCCGGAGTTCACGCAGCACCCGGCGCAGGTGGGACACGTTGCCGTGGACGATGGTCCGGGCGGTCGCGGGCGGGTTGTGACCCCAGAGCGCGTCGATGATGTCGTCGAGCGCGACGACCTTGCCGGGCTGCAGGGCCAGGAGCGCGACCAGGCCGCGGACCCCGGGTCCGCCGATGGGGACGGGGACGTCGTCGGCGAAGAGCTGGACGGGCCCGAGCAGCTGGAAGCGGATTTCGGCCATGCTCGCGCCCACCTCCCCGGGGTTCACGGTGAACTTACCGTGATCGCCAGCTGACGAATACCACCCGGTCGTGAACGCCGCAGGCCTTTCACCAGGAAGTTCGTGGCTCTGCGGATTCCGCAGCGGGGGCGCGACACCCGTGCGACTTCCTCCGGACATGACACGACCCCGCACCATCGGTCCCGATCCGCTGGTGCGGGGTCGTGCTGTGCTGTCCCGGGGCTTCGCCCCGAGCCGGGGGCTCCGCCACCCGGAGCCCCCGAAAGCACTTTGAACTCCGGCCGGGCCGCCAGGGGGCGCGGTCCGCCCGCCGTCGCCGTGAGCGACCGGGCGGGGTGGGCTCACCCCGAGCGAAGCACCCGCCGGTCGTCCGCGAAGACGTCTCTCGCGTGGGCCACACGCCCGCGCGGTGGCGACACGGTAACAAAGCGCACCGGATCAGTCACCGGCGGGTTGCGGCCTCGCTGATCAGCGCGAGATGGGTGTCGTGTCGCGGCCCGCAATGAAGGACGGGCGCGGCACGCTCGCGGCGTACGGCTCGTCCAGGGCGTTCTCCACGCTGTTGAACACCAGGAAGATGTTCGAGCGCGGGTACGGGGTGATGTTGTTGCCCGAGCCGTGCATGATGTTCGAGTCGAACCACAGGGCCGACCCGGCCTGCCCGGTGAACTGGTCGATGCCGTGCTCGGCCGCCATCTTCGTGATGTCGTCCTCGTTCGGCACACCCACCCGCTGGTCCTTGAGGGAGCTCTTGTAGTTGCCCTCCGGCGTCTCGCCGGCGCACTGGACGAACGTCCGGTGCGAGCCCGGCATGATCATCAGGCCGCCGTTGAACGGGTAGTTGTCCGTCAGCGCGATGGAGCAGCTGACCGCGCGCGGGGACGGCATGCCGTCCTCCGCGTGCCAGGTTTCGAAGTCCGAGTGCCAGTAGAACCCGGTGCCCTTGAACCCGGGCATGTAGTTCACCCGGCTCTGGTGGACGTAGACGTCGGAGCCGAGCAGCTGACGCGCCCGGTCCAGCACGCGGGGATCGCGCACCAGCTCCGAAATCAGGTCCGAGATCACGTGGACGTCGAAGATCGACCGGACCTCGCCGGTCCGCGCTTCGCTGATCACGCGCTCGTCCCTGGCCAGCTCGCGGTCCGAGGACAGCCGCACCAGCTCCTGCCAGTACGCCTGGACCTCCCCGACCGACAGCAGGTCGTCGACCACGGTGTACCCGCGGGCCTCGTGGTTCGCCAGCGTTGCGGCGTCGATCGGACCGTCGGCCTCCGTACCCCACACGGTGGGGTGCACGCGCGGAAGGTGTTCCGGCGTTCCGGTGATCCGGGTCGGGTAACCGTCGTCGACCCGGGTGTCCGTCAGCGTCACGGGCTTCGCCTCCTGTGTCCTCTCCGGTTCTGCTTACGATTCCTCGGTGATCAGCGGGTAGACGCCGTTCTCGTCGTGCACCTCACGGCCGGTCACCGGGGGGTTGAACACGCACACGCACTTGATCTCGGTCCGCGGCCGGACCTGGTGCTTGTCGTGGTCGTTGAGCAGGTACAGCGTGCCGGGCTTGAGCTCGTGCACCTTGCCGGTGGCGAGGTCCTCGACCTCACCCTCGCCCGAGGTGATGAACACGGCCTCGATGTGGTTCGCGTACCAGAAGTCGTTGACGGTCCCGGCGTAGAGCGTGGTCTCGTGCACCGAGAAGCCGACGCCCTCCTTCGCCAGGATGATGCGCTTGCTGCGCCAGTTCTCGGTCTTGATGTCGGCGTCGGTGTCGGTCACCTCGTCGAGCGTGCGAACGAGCACGTCGTTCTCCTCTACTTGTTCAGGACGGCCTTGACGGACTCGTCGATGATGGACAGACCCTGCGTCAGCTCGTCGTCGGTCAGGGTCAGGGGCGGCAGCAGCTTCATGACCTCGCCGTCCGGACCGGACGTCTCCATGAGCAGGCCGCGGGCGAAGGCCTCGGCGCAGACGCGCCCGGCCAGGTCGCCGTTTTCGAACCCGAGGCCGCGAGCCAGGCCACGGCCCTTCGCGACCAGGTTCGCCTCGGGGTAGGCCTCGACCAGGCCGGAGAACGCGCTGGCGATGCGCTCACCCTTGGCCTTGGTCGACTTCTCGAGCTCGTCGTCGCTCCAGTAGACGTTGATCGCCTCGGTGGCGGTGACGAACGCCGGGCTGATGCCGCGGAAGGTGCCGTTGTGCTCACCCGGCTCCCAGACGTCGAGCTCCGGCTTGATCAGCGTCAGCGCCATCGGCAGGCCGTAGCCGCCGATCGACTTCGAGAGGCAGACGATGTCCGGCGAGATCCCGGCGTCCTCGAAGCTGAAGAACGGGCCGGTGCGGCCGCAGCCCATCTGGACGTCGTCGAGGATCAGCAGGATGTTGTGGCGCTTGCAGAGGTCGTCGAGACCCTTCAGCCACTCCAGGCGCGCGGCGTTGATGCCGCCCTCGCCCTGGACGCCTTCGACGATCACCGCGGCCGGCTCGTTGAGCCCGCTGCCGGAGTCCTCGAGGAGCTTCTCGAAGTAGAGGAAGTCCGGCATGGCGCCGTCGAAGTACGCGTCGTACGGCATCGGCGTGGCGTGCACCAGCGGGATGCCCGCGGCGCCGCGCTTCATCGAGTTGCCGGTGACCGACAGCGCGCCGAGCGTCATGCCGTGGAAGGCGTTGGTGAAGTTGATGACCGACTCCTTGCCGGTCACCTTCCGCGCGAGCTTCAGCGCGGCCTCGACGGCGTTCGCGCCACCCGGGCCCGGGAACACGACCTTGTAGTTCATGTTCCGCGGGTCGAGGATCTTGTCGCGGAAGGTCTGCAGGAAGTCGCGCTTGGCCACGGTGTACATGTCCAGCGCGTGGATGACGCCGTCACGCTGGATGTAGTCCACCAGGGCCTGCTTCAGCGCCGGGTTGTTGTGCCCGTAGTTGAGCGCCCCCGCGCCGGCGAAGAAGTCGAGGTAGGCCTTGCCGCTTTCGTCGTACAGCCAGCTGCCCTGCGCGCGGTCGAACACGACCGGCCAGCCGCGGCTGTAACTGCGTACTTCCGACTCGAGCTCTTCGAAGATGCTCATGACGTTTCTTTTCTCCTACTCGCCCGGATCTTTGCGTACCGATAGCGGACCGATGCGGTAAAGCTCTTCGGCCAGGTGCCCGGCTTCGGGGAATTCGTCCCCGCCGAACAGCACGCTGGTTTCCACCGTGGCGTTCCAGCGCTTCGCGAACGACGTGAACAGCCGGATGGACGCTTCGTTGTCCGGGGTGATGGTGGTCTCGAGGTAGCGCACCCCCTGCGCCGTGAGCCGCGTGTACAGCGCGTCGAGCAGGGCCCCGGCCAGGCCCTTTCCTCGTTGCGACGCGTCGACCGCGACCTGCCAGACGAGCGCGGCCTCGGGCTCGCCGGGACGGCGGTAGGCGATGACGAATCCGACCGCCCTGCCGTCCTCGCGCGCGACCACCGATGTCTCGGCGAAATCGCGGCACCACAGCATGTATGCGTACGGCGAGTTGAGATCGAGCTTGGCGGAATCACGCGCGATTCGCCACAGCTCCGCGCCGTCCGCCTTGGTCGGCGATTCGATCAAGTGCGTTACGGACATACTCAGGAAACGTAACAGAGAATTTTCCGGCCGCCAGCGACGCAGCTCACGACCCCCGCGATGACCTGGGGCGACGTGGAGTACCCGGTGAGGAGTCCCACAAACGTGTTTGACCGGAGAAGTTCTTGGGCACACGGGCGTCCTGGTCGCGCACCCGTGGCCGGCGACCTACCCGCACCATGAACCCCCGGCGCGAAGATCGCAAGGCGCCGGGCCGAATCCGGGTGGCCGACCTCACGTCACTTTCACGTGAAAGTGCCGGCCTCAGGACTGACGGCGGTGCCGGAGCCGCCGCCAGACGGCGTTCACCGGCATGACCACCGCCGGGAGGATCAGCAGCCCGGACACGACCAGCCACCACACCGCGCCGTCGCCGCGGCGCCAGCCGGCCACGACGTTGCCGAGCCAGCCGAAGAACGGCCGCGCGATCGGGGGCAGGAACGCCGCGAGCAGGAGCGCCACCACGGCCAGCGCCCCCAGCACCGTGAACACCCGGCGCGGGGCCCGGCCCATCGTGAGGACCGCCGTCGCCAGGTAGACGACCGCGCCGGCGAGCACGGGCAGGCCGATCCACGACAGCACCACACTGCCGTTGCCGCCGATCACCACCCCGGCCAGCAGGGTGAGCGCCGCGGCCACGATCGAGCCGGCCGCCCCCGCGCGCGACGCGTGCCCCGCGATCCTCGCCGCGACGCGGCTGACGGTCCGCAGGATGCGCGCGACCGTCTGCGGCCAGCCCGCGGGCAGCCGGAACGCGACGGTGCCGGCGTTCACCGCGGCGGCACCCAGCGCGACCACCGTCCGGGTCAGGCGCGCGGTGCCCTGCTCCCCGGCGAGCCGCTCGGCCGAGACCCGGCAGGCCTGGAACTCCCGCTGCGCGCCCGCGGCATCCGCGTCGACCTGGGTTTTGAGCTGGGCGAGCGCGGCACCGATACCGGCTTCGTCCTTGCGGTCGTAATCCGCCGCGAGGGAGACGACCGGCAGCTCCTCGGCGGCGATCTGCGCCTGCCGGGTCCGCGCCAGGACCATCGCCGTCACCGGCATGCTGATCGGGCGCTCGGTCCCGAACTCGGCCGGCTTCAGCGCGGAGTCCAGCCCGAGGAACGCCAGTTCGGCGCTCAACTGCTCCGTCAGCTGCTGGATCTCGGCCGCCTCGCCGTTGTCGGCGCGCTGCGGCTCGCGCCAGAAGGGCGTCAGCGCCGCCGTCAGTTCGTCGCGGAACGCCTCGGGCCCGATCAGGTCGCGCAGGGTCTCCAGCCGCGCCGGGTCGAGCAGGCACTGCACCAGCCAGCCCGCGCCGTCGACGCGGCCCCACATCCAGTCGCTGGCCCGCCACGGCGCCTTGTAGAACGCGCCGAAGTAGTCGGCCTGCATCCCGGTCAGCTTGTCCCCCGACCGGCGCCGCTTGAGGTCCAGCAGCGTCCGTGAATCGGCGCTGACCTGCACGAGCTCGACCCGCTGGTCGACCGACGGCGCCTGCGCGAGCAGCCCGCGCGTCGCGACGTGCAGGCCGAGCAGCCGCGCCTGGACGACGTCGTCGCCCCCGGTGCCGAGGTCCAGCCAGTCCAGCAGCGTGGTGACCGTGTCGTCGTCCGCCGGCTTCGCGGTGGCCAGCGCCCGCAACGTCGGCGCCGCGGACCGCAAGGCCGTGACGACCATCGGCCACGCCTGCGCGACCGCGTCCGAGCGGCCGAGCCCGGCCCATTCCCGCGCGAGCTCGCGGATCCACACCTCGAGGGTGCTGCTCGCGCCGGGCCCGGCGTGCGCGGCGATCCACTGCGCCAGCCGCACGCCCCGCGCCGACGTCCGCCGCGCCGCGTGCAGCCCGGCCCGCGCCGCGTTGAGCTCCTTGGCCTCCGCGGGTTCCGGGCCGAGCCGGAAGCCGGCGTTGATCAGCTGCAGCCCGGTCGCCACGGCGTCGTCGACCGCGCTGGTGCGGTAGGCGACCAGGTCAGGCACGCTCACCCCGGCCGACGGTGGTCCGGGCGGGATACCGGTCTTGAGGCCCTCGACGGCGACACTGCGCAGCTGCTGCGACATCCCGGACGCCCACTCGCGGTCCTCGGTGTCCACATCGGACAGTGCGTACCGGCGTGTCGCCACCTGGACCAGCTCGGCGGCGTCTTCGGCCGTCCGCCGGTCCAGGTACGCCGTCGCCAGCCGCTCGTCGACCAGCGCCGCCGGACCACCGCGCAGGCCGAGCGCGGCCAGCGAGAGGCGGGTGTCGCGGGTGCGGACGACGGCGTCGTTGTGCCGGGTCAGCTCCTCCAGCTCGGCGCTGATCGACTGGCTCATCACCGTCGAGACGACCCTGCTCATCGCGCTCGACAACAGCGGCGGGCTCGCCGGGTCGCAGTCGATCGCGACGGTGTCCCGTTCACCGGTCGGCACCACGTAGAGCAGCAGCCGCCGGACGTCCGAATGGGACGGGCGCTCGAAGATCTCCCGCAGCGCCGGCCGCAGCGGTTTGTTGAGCAGCACCCCGCCGTCGGTCAGCCAGTGCGACCGGGTCAGGTCGGTGTAGGCGGTCATGTCGGGGTGCAGCTCGTCGGCGACCTCGGTGCCGATCGGCATCCGGGACAGCTCGAACGCGCCGGGGAACGAGGCGGTGGAGCGCGCGGCGAGCGCCAGCGGCCCCTCCACCCCGTTCGTCCACAGTGGACCGTCGAAGCGGAAGAGCATCCGGTGTTCGGTGTCGCGCACCAGGTTCCCCAGCGCGTCGTCGAACCGGGTCGTCTCGCCGTCGACCATCGTGCCGGTGAGCAGCACCGTGACGTCCGGCGGTTCGGCGGGCGGGGTGCCGCACCCGGCGATCGTCCGCAGCGCCGACCTCACGTCACCGAGCAGGACGCGGTCGCCGTCCAGGATCGACCGCGGCTCCCGCTCCAGCGGGTCGCGGATCAGGTTCTCCAGGGACCCGGTCTCGATCCAGGTGTCGCGCAGCACCTGCGGTGTCGAGCCGAACGCCTCGGCCAGCCCGAGGCAGGCCGCGTTGATCCCGCCGGCGCTGGTGCCGGTCAGGACGTCGAGCGACACCTTGGCGCGCAACAGATCCAGCAGCCCGCGGTAAAGCCCCGCCTCGGCTTCGCCCCGGGACTCCCGCAGCAGCTGGGAGGTCTCGGTGGCGACGCCGCCCATCCAGATGGCGAGGCTGGAGCCGCCGACCATGGTCATGGCCAGGCGGATCTCCTGCTGCCACGGTTCCGCTGTCTCAGCCATGGGCTCCCCTGCCCGTCGTAGTCCCGACGCACATTAGAGGCGCGAGGTGAGCGCGGGGATACGTACAGGTGTACGGCCGTTCGGGTGGACCTCGATCGGCCTGTCAGCCGCCCACCGTGACCACCACCTTGCCGAACTGGCCGTTCGCCTCGAGGTACCGGTGCGACTCGGCGACGTCGGCCAGGTCGAACGTCCGGTCCACGCGGGGCCGGAAGGTGCCCGCGCGGACGCCGGCCCGGATGAAGTGGCCCGCCCGGTCGAGGCGTTCGGAGTTCATGGTCAGCTCGAACGCGTTGAACATCCGCATGGTCGGCGGGGTCCACAGCGGGAACGGTGTCTCGGGGACGTCGAGCGCGCCGTAGACGACCAGCGTGCCGCCCGCCGCCGTCGCGTCGGACAGCGCGCGCACGCCCGGGCCGGCGACCGCGTCGAAGACGAAGTCCGCGCCGTGGCCGCCGGTGACCTCGCGGGTGCGGGCCACGACGTCCTCGTCGTCGGTGACGATCACGTGCGCCGCGCCCGCGTCCAGCAGCCGCTGCTTCTTCGCCGCGGTGCGCGTCGCGGCGAGCGGGATCGCGCCGATGTGGTTGACGACGTCGATCGTCGCGAGGCCGACGCTGCTCGACGCCGCCGTGATCAGCACGAAGTCGCCGGGACGCACGTGTCCTTCGTCGACGATCGCGCCGTACGCGGTGAGGAACGGCCCCCACAGCGCGACGGTTTCGGTGGCGTCGAGCCCTTCCGGACGCCGGAGCACCGCCGACGCGGGCACGACCGCCGCCTCGCCGTAGACGCCGTAGTTCCGCATCGAGAAGCCCGCGACCGTGCTGACCGCGTCGCCGACGGCGAACTCCGTGACGCCCTCGCCGAGGGCCTCGACGATCCCAGACGCCGAGTAACCGAGCTTGGCCGGGAACTCGTCCGGGCGCTCGAAGTAGGTGCCGGAGCGGAACATCGCCTCGGCCCGGTTGAGCCCGATCGCCTCGACCCGCAGCCGCAGTTCGCCGGGACCCGGCGCGCCGAGGTCGACGTCCACGAGCTCCAGCACTTCCGGTCCGCCCTCGGCGGCGAACCGCACTGTCTTCGTCATTCTCCGATTCCTTTCGGTTGGCTCGGAATCGATCGTGGACCGGCGGCGTTTCCGCTGGAAGACGGCACTTTTCTGGTACGACGGCACACGACTGTTACGAACGAGGTCAGGGCGATGGACAACACCGAAACTCTTCCGGCCGACATGTGCTCCCTGCGCGAGGTGCTGGACCTGGTGGGCGACAAGTGGGCGATCCGGGTGCTCGTCCGGCTCGGCGACGGCCCCCGCCGGTTCAGCGAACTGGAGCGCGCCCTCGACGGCGTCTCCCGGCGAATGCTGTCCCTGACACTGCGCGGCTTGGAGCGCAACGGCTTGGTGACACGCAAGGTCTACCCGGAGGTCCCACCGCGGGTGGAGTACACGATGACGGCGCACGCGGCGGAACTGGACGAGCCGCTGCACGCTCTTTCGGCGTGGGCGGCGAAGCACCGGGAGAAGGTGGGCGCGGCGAGGCGCGCGTACGACGCCTGACAGGAGGAATCCGACCTCCCACGCCTGAGACCTCGGCTCGATTAGCATCCGGGAATGCCGACGGCAGATCTACGAGTTTTCAGCTGCACCAGTGGCTACAACGCGGCTGGCGAACACGTACTCGACAAAGCTGAAATCGTCGAGCGACGAGATATGCCGATCGAGGTTCCCCAGCTCCTGCAAGTCAATGCTTTGGCTGCACCACTTCGCCGTCGGCTGGCATACCGGGTCAAGCAGTACGAGCTGAACCTCGTGCTCAGCTTCCTGACCATTCCGCGGGCCGGCAGGGTCGCCGCTCGGACAACGGACCTGAGGGCGACTGCCCGACACATCAGCGCGTTTGTCACCGAGTCCGTCGGAATGGGCATGCTCACCGCGACCATGCGCGACTTCCACCATTGGAAGGGCGATCACGACCACCTCGAGCACTTCGACGCGTTACCCAGCGACATCGCCGGCGCCTACCGGCAGCAGCGTGGCGTTCGCCCGGACCTGCTCTTCCGGGACCCAGCGGCGCTGGACAGCGGAATGGCAGGCGAGGCACGCGGACGAACGACAAGGCCGCCGAAGTCCCCGCAACCACTGGTGGCGCAGCGGCGCCGGCTCGATGAGATCCTCGGCTGGTCCGCGCGCCAGGCCTACCACCCTGTGACGATGGCGTGGACCTGTCTCGGAGGGCCTGGTGTCGGCGTTGACCTGTTCGACATCACGTTCCCACCCCCATCACATCGACGACCCGCGCCACCGGACCCCAGCCCGCCCAAACGGCCGGTTCCAGAAGAGCAACCCGCTCGACCTGCACACCCGACCGACCGATCAGATACCACCGAGGCCGTCGAACGCGAACGACGTGAGTACCAAAGTCTGCCCCGAGACAGCGACTCCGATGGTCCGTACGTTTTCGAGGCTGAGCGGGCGTTGTCGGTGAACGCCTTCACCGCTATCGAGCACCTCTATCAAACCGCGCCACGAGGGGACGAGACGCAGATCTTCAACGACGAACCAGTGCGGGGTGACTGGGTTTCCGCGGATCTCATCGGACAGTCGAACATTCAACTCTTCCTCGGTGTCCTCGCCGACGAGCCGCCTCCGACACTTCAAAGCGCTCTTCGCGCGCGTCGCAGGAGGTTCGAGGCGGCCTACGACGAGATCCAGGTCGATGTGTTCGGACGCCTGATCGTCGCGGTGTCCTTGGACAGCCGGTTCGCACCGCCGTGGCGGGAAATCGCTACTCGTCTCGGCCAAGGATAAGCGCCTAAGCCGCCAGGTGCTCCAGCAGCAGGACCTGTGCCTCACCGACCGCGAAGCCCAGCACCGCGCCCGTCGCGATGAGGATCCATTCGTCCTGCTCGAAGGCCGGGCGTAGGAGGCGCTCGAACTCGTGCGGGGACAGCTCCTTCATCTTCGACACCAGGACGTTGCGGATGTCCATCGCGTCCGTCGCGTAGTCCTCGATGTAGCGCATGGTCTCCGGCAGGCGGTTCATGATCTGGGACGCGATCGAGAGCTTCATGTCCTGGTACCTGCGGCTGCCCACGGCGAACACCACCAGCGGCCGCGCGACGCTGCCGAGTTCCTCATCGAGCTGGCGCTGGATCAGCGCGAGGACGCGGTCGGACAGCGGGCCGTGCAGGATCGCCTCGATGACGTTGTGCGGCGTGATGATCTCCTTCGCGATCAGCTCGCCGTACGCCTCCGCGACCTCCTTGCGCCGCTTGAGGAACAGGCCCTGCCACTCGACGCCGAAGTACTTGCGCGGCTCGATCGGGTAGAAGATCATCCGCAGCGCGAGCCAGTCGGTGAACCAGCCCGTGAACAGGCCGAACACCGGCATGATCAGCGGGAACTTGAACAGGATCCAGGCGATCATCTGGATGACGCCGATCGCGCCGCCGAAGACCAGGCCCGACCGGGCGATGAACTTGAACTCCTGCGCGCCGGCCTCCTGGAAGATCCGGTTCAGCAGCCGCTTGTCCTTGACCAGGCTGGTGACCACCATGCCCTTGAGGTCGAACACACTGTCCACATCGGACTTGATCAGGTCGAGCACGGCGGCGACCATCCGCGGCGACTCGTGCTGGACGCGCTCGATCACCAGTCGCTGCACCCGCACCGGGAGCGACTCCCAGAGCCCCGGCTGGTAGTGCCCGGCGACCTCGCGCACGATGTCCTCGACGCCCGCCAGCAGCGGTTTCTCGATCTCCTTGGCGATACGGGAAGCGTCCAGCCGCGCGACGACCTCGGCCGGCTTGATCAGCTGCTCGGTCATCGTGTCGCAGGCGATGCTCGCCATCCGCGCGGCGCGCTTCGGCACGATGCCCTGCCACCCGAAGAACGGCTTGACGCCGATGAACTCCACCGGCTGGAACATCATCCGGATGGCGACGAGCTTGGTGCCGTAGCCGATCAGGGCCGCGACGATCGGGATCGAGACGTAGAGGGGCCAGTGCTGGGCGAAGTCGGCGACGATGCCGGCGAGGAACGACCCCATCCGCTCAACCCAAGCTCGGGTCGCAGGCCTGCCAGAACTCCGCGCCGAGGCGCGAGACGTGGATCGTGCGTTTGACGAACTTCGCCCGCTTGACGTGCTTCTCCGCGTCGCGCACGGTCTCGTCCGTCATCAGGATCTCGTACTGCGTCTCCAGCGCCGGGACCTCTTCGTCGAGGTCGACCAGGCCGAGCCCGATCAGCCGGGTGACGTAGCCGGGCACCTGGTCGGGCAGCGACACCCCGGCCGCCTTGCCGACGGTCGAGGCGTTGCGCAGCACGAGCCGTCCCGCGCCGCCGAGGCCGGTGCGCTCGGCGACGTCGATCGCCGGGAACGGCGAGCCGTCGGACAGCGCCGACAGGATGCGGGCCTCGTCCGGCGTCAGCTGGCGCAGGATGATCGCGTAGAAGTACTCGCGGGCGCGGTCGCGGCCGAAGCCGATGGAGTGGTTGAGCAGCTCGGCCATCGCGGCGCGCAGCGGCTCGACGTGGTTGTCGCGCGCGGGCACCAGGGTGACGGTGGCCTCGATCGGCCTGCTTCCCGTGACCTGCGGGCGGTTCATCGCGGACGCCGCGGTCAGCGCCGCGTGGTACGGGTCGTCCACCTCGTCGAGGCGCCGGCGCAGCTCGGACAGCAGCTGCCGCTCCACCTGCCGTACCCCGCGTTCGGCGGTCTCGACGCCGGGCAGCCGGCGCGTGAACGCGAACCCGGTGCGTGCGGCCCAGCCGGCCAGCTGGCCGGCGCGGCGGGCCAGGTCGGCCACCTCGTCGCCGGTGCCCCGGCCGTTCGGTCGCTCTGCGTTCACGGGCGGACTCCCCTCTGCTTACGCGGTGATGCTACCTGCGGGTAGGCCGAATGGTCGTGTGACGACCGGCATGATGTGCGACATGAATCCTTGGGGCCCGCCGATCGACGTCCTCCCGTATTTCTCGAAGGAGGAGCAGTCGCTGATGACGCTGCTCGGCGCACTGACCGAGGAGGACTGGACGCGGCCGACGATGTGCACCGGCTGGTCGGTCAAGGACATCGCGGCCCACCTGCTGGGAGACAAGGTCGGCCGGCTGTCCCGCGGCCGCGACGACCACGAGTCCGACGGCCCGCGCTCCGGCGAGGCGTTCCCGCGGTTCATCGACCGGATCAACGAGGAGTGGGTCGTCGCGTGCCGCCGCCTCTCGACGGACGTCCTGCTCACGATGATGTACGAGTTCATGGGCCAGACCACCGAGTACTGGGCGAAGCTCGACCTCGACGTCCTGGGCGAGCCGGTCAGCTGGGCGGGCGACGAGCCGGCGCCGCGCTGGCTGGACGCGGCCCGCGACTATTCGGAGTTCTGGGTCCACCACGTCCAGCTCCGCGAGGCCCTCGAGCACACGCCGCTGGAGGCCGAGTACGCCGAGCCGATCGCCGACACGTTCGTCCGCGCGCTGCCGCACACCCTGCGCGACGTCGACGCCCGCGTCGGCAAGCAGGTCGGCTACACGGTCACCGGCAAGGGCGGCGGCAAGTGGCACGCCCGCCGCGAGCGCGACGGCTGGGTCCTGGACAGCGGCGCACCGCCGTCCCGCACCCCGCTGGCCGCCGTGACGACGGACCTGGACACGTTCTGGCGGCTCTGCACCCGCAACAAAGCGGACCTCGGCCGCGTCAAGACTTCGGGGGACGAAAACGTTTGCGCGGTCGTCCTCGGCATGACGTCGATCATCGTCTGAGCCGTCAGCGGCGCGGGCGGCGAGCCTGCTTCCGCAGCTGCAGGATCCGGGCGCCGCCGATCAGCGCGACCAGTGCCGCGCCGCCCAACGCCGAGAACAGCATCGCGATGGCCAGCGGCAGGCTGCCTTCGGCGCCGAAGAAGTGGACCGTCGCCGGGTCGAGGTTCTGCAGGATGAAGACCAGCAGCACGGTCAGCACGAGCAGGCCGGCGATCACCGCGACCCAGGTGCCGCTGATCCGCGTCGGGCGGGCCTTGCCGCGGCCCGCAGAAGACCCTGCGGACGACCCCGTGCCGACGCGCGTGGGCGCCGGGCGCACCGGCGTCACCTCTTCCGGGCCTGGACGCACATCGCCCGCGCGCTGTTCGGCGGGCTCCAGCGCACCCTCCGGAACCTCGGTTCCGGGCAGATCCTGGCTGGTGGGGCCGGTGGCGTCCCCGCGCGCGTGCGTCATGTCCTCAGTGTCCGCCCAGCACGCGGGGAGCGCCGCGTCAAACCCCCTAACGGGCGAACGCGTCGACGTCCCGGAGCACGCGGAGCGTGTTCTTCCCGGCCAGTTTGGCGCAGTCCTCGTCACTCCACCCACGGTCGAGCAGCGCGGCGAACAACACCGGGTACTTGGACGTGTCCTCGAGCCCCTCCGGCAGCGTGCCGACGCCGTCGTAGTCGCCACCGAGGCCGATGTGGTCGATCCCGGCGACCTCGCGCGCGTGCTCGACGTGCGCGACGACGTCCTCGACCGTCGCCTTCGGCTTGACCGGTCCGTCCCAGCCCTCGGCGAACTTCCCGCGCTGACCGAGGTTCCGGAAGTCCTGGCCCGCCTCCGCCATGGCGGCCTTGAGCTGCTGGTCCCAGGCGGAGACCTTCGGCGAGATGAACGCAGGCACGAAGGTGATCATCGCGACGCCGCCGTTGCCGGGCAGCTGCGCGAGGACGTCGTCGGGGATGTTGCGGGGGTGGTCGTTGACCGCGATGCACGAGGAGTGGCTGAAGATCACCGGCGCCGAGCTGACCTCGAGCGCCGCGCGCATGGTCGACGGCGCGACGTGCGAGAGGTCGACCATCATGCCGATCTTGTTCATCTCGCGCACGACGTCGCGGCCGAACTCGGTGAGCCCGCCGTGGACCGGCTCGTCGGTGCCCGAGTCGGCCCAGGTGGTGTTGAAGTTGTGCGTCAGCGTCATGTACCGGACGCCGAGGCGGCGCAGGGCCCGCAGCACGCCGAGCGACCCGGCGATGCTGTGCCCGCCCTCGGCGCCGAGCAGCGACGCGATCCGGCCGTCGGCGAACGCGGCCTCGGCCTCGTCCGCCGTGTCCACCAGCCGGAGCCGGTCCGGGTAGCGCTCGGCCAGCTGGTGGACGATCTCGATCTGCTCCAGCACGGCGGTGACCGCGCTGTCGCCCTCGAACTGACACGGCACGTACACCGACCAGAACTGCATGCCGAGCTTGCCCTCGGCGAGCTTCGGGAAGTCGGTGTGCAGTTCGGGCTGCCGGACGGTCAGGTCGAGCGAGCCGACCGCGTCGACCGGGTTGGCGCCACCGTGCTGCCGCAGCTCCCACGGCAGGTCGTTGTGCCCGTCGGCGAGGATGACCCCGTCCAGCAGTGTGGTAGCACGCTGTAGTGCCTCGTTAGTCATCATTCGATCTTAGGGTGACGCCGTATACGCTCCGTACAATCGCTACACCGCAAGCCACTTCGCCGCCGCGTGGACACCGTCCACAGTGACCTGATGGCCGCCGGGGTGACGATCCGTGACGACGTCGGCACCCCGCTCGCGCAGCAGCCGGATCAGCTCCTCGGTGGACGCCAGCGGCGCCATCGGGTCGTGTTCGCCGTTGGCCAGGAAGATCCGCGACGCGCTCAGGTCGTGTGACGGCGGGTCCGGCACCGGCGACATCGCCGCGAACAGCGCGGCTTCGCGCACGACCTCGGGCCGCAGCAGCGCGACGGCGGCCGCGATGTTGGCGCCGTTCGAGAAGCCGACGGCGACCAGCCGGCGGTCGCCGAAGCCGTACTTCTCCCGCGCCTCGACGACGAAGTCCGCCAGCTCGTGCGCCCGCTCGACGACGTCCTCGTGGTCGAAGACGCCTTCCTCGAGCCGCCGGAACCAGCGTGCGGCGCCGTGCTCCGACACCGGCCCGGCCGGGGCCAGGGTCGCGGCGCCCGGGGCCAGCTCGCGCGCCAGGCCGAGCAGGTCGTCCGGGCCGCCGCCGGTGCCGTGCAGCAGGAGCAGCACCGGCGCGTCCGGCGCGCCTTCGACGTACTTGTGGACCAGTGTCATGACAGCTCCGGGTTGTTCTCGGTGGGGAGGTTCAGCTTCGGGAGCATGTGCTGGATCTCTTCGCGGCGCGGCTCCAGCCACGGCGGCAGCTTGAGCGCGCGGCCCAGCTCCAGCAGCGGCTCGTCGATGGCGAACCCCGGCTCGTCGGTCGCGACCTCCAGGAGCGTGCCGCCCGGCTCGCGGAAGTAGATCGAGCGGAAGTACTGACGGTCCAAAATGGACGTCACGTTGACGCCCTTGTCGACGAGCTCCGCGCGCCAGGTCTTCTGCGTCTGTTCGTCCGGCGCGCGCCAGGCCACGTGGTGCACGGTGCCGGCGGCGACCAGCCCGCGCGGCGCGTCCGGCGTCACGAGGACGTCGACCAGCGCGCCCGGCCCGCCGTCACCGGCGGCGAAACGCAGGCGGTTGCTCTCCTGGGTGGCGAAGCTGAGGCCGAGGCCGTCGGTCAGCATGCCCGCGGTGGCGTCCTCCTGGTTCACCGACAGCGTCACCGAGTGCAGGCCGCGGATCGCGTGCTCGGCGGGCACCAGCTCGGTGTCCCACGGGTCACGCGGATCGCCCTGCGGGTGCGCGACGAGCGCGAGCTGCAGGCCGTCCGGGTCGCGGAAGGTCAGCGTGTCCTCGTTGTCGGCGTTGCGGACCTGGCCGGTCTCGATCTTCTGAGCGTCCAGGTGCTGCTTCCACCAGCCGATGGACGACTCCGGCACGGAGAACGACGTGGTCGTCGCCTGGCCGGTGCCGTGCCGGCCGCTCGGCGCGTCGGGCCACGGGAAGAACGTCATCAGCGAGCCCGGCTTCCCGGAGCCGTCGCCGTAGTAGAGGTGGTAGGTGCCCGGATCGTCGAAGTTCACGGTGGTCTTCACCAGCCGCAGACCGAGGGTCCGGAGGTAGAAGTCGGCGTTGCGCTGCGGGTCGCCGCCGATGGCGGTGACGTGGTGCAGGCCGGACGTCTTGATCGACATGGGTGCCTCCTCAGGACAAGGTAACCCTAGAACCTCTCGCGCGCAAGATATATTCCGGGCAGACTCTCCGGTAGGCTGTGACCGTGACACCCGATCCGAACACGGACGACGACGAGATCGTCACCTGGTGGGGCCTGGTCATCGAGGGGTACCTGGCCACCCAGGACAAGCTGATGGGCGAGATCGCCGAGCGCTTCGGCCTCGCGCCCGCGTCGTTCGACATCCTGGTGCGGCTGGTCCGCTCGCCCGAGCACCGGATGCCGATGACCCGGCTGGCGACCGAGGCCGCGCTGTCCAGCGGCGGCTTCACGAAGGTCGCGGACCGGCTGGTGGCGGCCGACCTGATCTGCCGCGTCCCGAGCCCGGACGACCGCCGCGTGACCTTCGCGTCGCTGACCGACCACGGCCTGGAGGTGGCGAACAAGGCCCGCGCGGCCGCGGCGGACATCCTGCGCCGGATCGTCCTGTCCCCCCTCGGCGACGACGCGGCCGGGCTCGCCGAGGCGATGCGCACCCTGCGGGCGTTCAACGGCGAGTGAGCCGGTTCAGGAAGTGGCCGGTGCCGTCCACATCGCCAGCAGCTCCAGCGCCGACGCCGCCGGGCTCGCCGGCTCGGGACTGAACGCCACCAGCCGCTGCCCGGTCTCCCCGGGCAGGTCGAAGTGCTCGAACCGCAGGGTCAGCTCGCCGACGACGGGGTGCCGGAAGCGCTTGCTCCCGTGCGTGCGCTGCCGAACGTCCCGCCCGGCCCACCACGTCCGGAACGGCTCGCTCTTCATCATCAGCTCGCCGAGCAACGTCGCGAGCGCTTCGTCGTCGTAGTGCCGACTGGTCGCCAGGCGCAGCGCGCCGACGGTCGCCCGCGCGACCTCGGGCCAGTCAGCGAACCGCTCTTCGCTGGCCGCGTCGAGGAAAGCGAAGCGGGCGAGGTTGCGCTCGCGCGGCGTCACCGCGGCGAAGTCGAAGAACAGCTGGGCGGCCAGCGAGTTCCAGGCCAGGACGTCCATCCGGTGGTTGATGACCAGCGCCGGGATCCGGTCCATCATGGCGAGCAGCTGCGTCAGCTCGGGGCGGACGCGCTCGGGCCGCGGCCGCCCCGAAGGCCGCGGGCGGGCCAGGCCGTCGAGGTAACGGCGCTCGTCGACGTCGAGGCGCAGCGCGCGGCCGATCGCGCCGAGCACGGCTTCCGACGGCCGGGAAGCGCGCCCCTGCTCGAGCCGGACGTAGTACTCGACGCTGATCCCGGCGAGCGCGGCGACCTCCTCCCGCCGCAACCCGGCGACGCGACGGCGGGTGTCGGCCCGGCCGGGAGCGATCCGGGCCCGGCGCGACTTGAGGAACCGGCCCAGCTCGTTGTGCTCGCTCATCAGGCCAGTGTGCGACACCCGTGCGGTTCGAGCGTGGTCCTGCCAGTACCAGTAACGGCCGTCCGGGGGTCACGCCGGGAGCTGGCTGCCCGGGTGGCGCGCGCGGAAACTGGTGCTCGGCGAAAGGACGAAACATGTGTCACAGCAGGGAAAGCCGCCCGCCCGCGTTGGCGAACCCCGGCGAAGTCGCCCGGAGCGGCGCGCTCGAACTCACCTCCGCGGACGGCACGGTGTTCTCGGCACTGGAGGCGATCCCGGCCGCACCCAACGGCGTCCGGATCGTGCTCCTGCCGGACATCCGCGGCACGCACCCCTTCTACCAGGCGCTGGCGAACCGCTTCGCCCAGGCGGGTTTCCCGACGGCGGCTATCGACTACTACGGCCGCACCGCGGGTGCCGGAGTGCGCGACGACCACTTCGAGTGGAAGCAGTACCTGCCGTCGGTCCGGCCGGACGAGGTGGCGGCCGACGTCCGGGCGGCCGCGGCGCACCTGGGCTCGGGCCCGCTGTTCACGATCGGCTTCTGCTTCGGCGGCGGCCAGTCCTGGTGCCTGGCCGCGAGCGACCTCGGCGTCAACGGCGTGATCGGCTTCTACGGCCTGCCGCAACCGGCCACCGAAGTCGTCGAGGACATCGCGGCTCCGCTCCTGCTGCTGCTCGCGGGTGCCGACGTCGCGACGTCACCGGAGGAGTTCGACACGTTCACGGCCCGTCTCGACGAGGCGGGCAAGCCGTACGAGAAGCAGGTGTACGAGGGCGCCCCGCACTCGTTCTTCGACGCGGCGTACGCCGAGTGGCAGGACGCCTGCGACGACGCGTGGGAGCGGGTGCTCGCGTTTATCGCGAAGCACCGTTGAAAAAGACGTGCTGGTCAGCGCCCTCCGGCGGGCGCACGATGAGTCGATGCTGACCGATTCGACCATCACGACGATGCTCCCGGTGACCGACAGCGACCGCGCCGGCCACTTCTACGCCGACGCCCTCGGCCTGAAACCGACGGGCGCGAGCGAGGACGGCACCCGCTACTTCGCGGCGGGCGCGGGCGTGATCGGACTGCGGCCGGCACCGGACGGCGCGCGGAGCGAGAGCACGGCGCTGAGCTTCGAGGTCACCGACCTGCCCGCCGAGATCGCGGCCCTGGAGAGCCGCGGCGTCCGCTTCCAGGACTTCGACGTCGAAGGCCTGAAGACGGTCGATCACATCGCCGACCTGGGCGCCGAGCGGGCGGCGTGGTTCACCGACTCCGAAGGCAACGTGCTCTGCATGCACCAGGTACTGGGCTGACCTCTGGGGGCCACGGGGACGCCGGTGCGGCCCACGTCGGGGCCGACGTGGCCGCACCGGCACTCCCCGTGGTCAAGCGAGTGAGGGCATCAGCTTGATCGCGTTGCCCGACAGGACTCCCGTCAGCACCTCTTCCGGCCACCCCAGCCCGGCCAGCGACCGGACGTTCTTCGCCACCGACGGCACCCCCGGCCAGTCGGTGCCGAACACGAACTTCCCGGCCAGCCGGGCCAGGTCGAACCGCTGGTAGTACTCCGGCAGCTTCTTCGGCGGCAGGCCCGCCAGGTCGAGCCAGACGTTGTCGCGGGCCAGCGCGAGGAACGCGGCCACGTCGTACCACCAGCCGCGGCCGCCGTGGGCGAACACGAACTGCAGCGCCGGGAAGTCCTCGACGACGTCGGACAGCAGCTCGGGATTCCCGAAACTGGTGCGGGAACCGGGAAAGCTCGACGTTCCCGAGTGGAGGATCACCGGCACCCCGCGCTCGAGGCACAGCTGGTAGACCGGGTACAGCTCCTTGTCCGCCGGCGAGAACGCGCCGTGCACCGGGTGGATCTTCAACGCCACCGCGCCCAGATCCAACTGGCGTTCGACCTCGGCCGCGGCCGGGTGGTGCAGGTACGGGTTGACGTTGGCCACCAGCCGGAACCGCTCCGGGTTGTACTCGACGAGCGGCAGGTTGTCCTCGATGGACTGGATCCCGGTGGCCCGCGGGCTGTACTCGCAGAACAGCAGCACCCGGTCGACACCCTCTTGCGCCATCAGGTCGTCCATCGCCGACGGGATCACCGCCCCGTCGTCGGAGTACACCGAACGCCACGGGTACGTCCCGGCGAAGTCGTGCGCCCACTGCAGCCACGCGGGCTTGAGCGTCGGCAGGCGCGGGGTGTGCACGTGCGCGTCGACCACGAAGTGCCCGTCGATCACGGGCTCGGCACCACCCGGAGCACGTCGCGGACCTGCTCGCGGATCACGTTGCGGCGGATCTTCCCGGTCGCCGTCTTCGGCAGCTCGGCCAGCTCGACCACCCCTCGGGGACGCTTGAACGCCGCGAGCCCTTCGCGGCAGAACTCGATCAGCTCTTCCGCGTCCACCGTAACGCCGGGAGCGGCCACCACGCACGCCACGGGCTTGTCGAGGCCGTCGGCGTCCGGCGCGGCGACCACCGCGACCTCGGCCACCGCCGGGTGCATCCGCAGCCGTTCCTCCACTTCGGACGGTGACACCCAGATCCCGCCCGCCTTCAGCATGTCCCCGAAGCGGCCGAGGCAGCTGTAGGTGCCGTCCTCGTTGAGCACGTAACTGTCGCCGGTGCGCAGCCACTCACCCTGGAACACGAGCTTCGTCGCGTCGTAGCGGGCCCAGTAGCCGGTCGCCGTCGACGGCCCGGAAACGAACAGCTCACCGGGTTTGCCGACGGCGTCGATCACCGCGCCGGCCTCGTCGCGGATCTGCACGGCGTACCCCGGCACGGGGACGCCGGTGCTGCCGGGCCGCACCGCGCCGGGTTTGTTCGACAGGAAGATGTGCAACGCCTCGGTCGAGCCGATGCCGTCGAGGATCTCCAGGCCGAAGCGGGTGCGGAACCGCTCGAACAGGGACGCGGGCAGCGGCTCGCCCGCCGAAACGGCGTACCGGACCGAGGCGAACGAGTCGTCCGGGACGTCGCTGGCGAGCAGCGCCGCGTAGAACGTCGGCACGGCGAAGAACAACGTCGGTGCTTCTTCACGGGCCCGTCGGGCGAACAACGCCGGCGTCGGCCGGGACGGCTCCAGCAGCGTCGTCCCGCCCGCGGCGAGCGGGAAGAAGGCCGAGTTTCCCAGTCCGTAGGCGAAGAAGAGCTTCGGCACCGACAGGAACCGGTCGGTCGCGACGGTGCCCAGCACGTCGCGGCCGTAGGTCTCGCAGACCGCGCGGATGCTCGCGTGCCGGTGCATCGCGCCCTTCGGCTGGCCGGTCGTGCCCGAGGTGTACAGCCACAGCGCGGGCGAGTCCTCCCACGTCTGTCCACTTCGGAACGTCCCGCCCAGCTCGGACCACTTGTGCGTCCGGACGCCGAACCCGCTCGCCTCGGCGCGGTCGAGCAGGACGTCGGTGACCTCGGGAGCGAGGCTGACCGCGGTCACGGCCTGCTCGGCGAACTCACCCGAGACGCACAGCAGCCGCGCCCGCGAGTCGGCGAGCATCTTGCCCAGCTCCAAGCCGGTGACCATGGTCGAGACCGGCACCGCCACCGCGCCCGCGAGCATCGCGCCGAGGATGCCGGTGAGCAGCTCGACGTCGTCGACCATGCAGAACATGACCCGCTCTTCGGGACGCACCCCGAGCTCGGTGAGCCCGGCGGCGACCCGGCGGGACTCCGCCGCCAGCTCGGCGTAGGTGAGCGAACGCCGGGGCGACACGACCGCCGTCGTGTCCGGCTGCCCGGCCGAAAGCAGGTACTCGGCCGCGTTGAACCCTGTCGCCACCCAGGCCTCCTACGTGAGGTACACGTACTCGTAGTCGAAGGGCTTCCCGTTGATGCCCTGCCGCGGCGGCGCCACCCAGCTCGCGATCTTCCCCCGCTCGTACACCGGGTGCATGAGCGAGCGGACGAACGCGAGGTCCTCGGTCGTGGGCAGCCACTTGTTCTTGCCGGCCAGCCACGTCGCCTCGTCGACGATCGTCCCGTCGGGAGTGACGTGGTGGCCGGAGTTTATGCCCACTTCCCGGTTGAAACCAGGGTGCGGCAACCGGAACGTGAAGTCGATCCCGGCCTCGGTGAGGATCTTGTTCCAGCGCTTGACGCCGGTCTCGCAGTCGGCCGTGTACTCGCTGCGCAGGTCGAGGTTCAGCAGCAGGATCGCCTGCAGCTCCTCGGACGTCCAGGTGCCGTCGCCGGCCGGTTTGTCCAGCGTGCGGGCGTCCTCGGTGAGCTTGTGGTCGTCCTTGCGGCGGGTCTCCTGCCAGCGGCCCTTGAGCCCGGCGGTGTAGTAGTTCGCCGCGTTGGTCGACGTCTCGCTGCCGAACAGGTCGAGCGAAACGGTGTAGTGGAAGTTGATGTAGCGCTGGATCAGCTCCAGCGGGATGCCGCCGTGCGGCCCGATGTCACGCGTGTCGTGCTCGCGGATCAGCTCGGCGCTGCGCATGACCACGCGGTCGACCCCGGTGGTGCCGACGAACATGTGGTGCGCTTCCTCCTTCAGCATGAACTCGCAGGTGCGCGAGAGCGGGTCGAAGGAGCTCTCCTTGAGCGTGCCGAGCTGGTACTTCCCGTCGCGGTCGGTGAAGTAGGTGAACATGTAGAAGGCCAGCCAGTCGGCGGTTTCCTCGTTGAACGCGCCGAGGATGCGCGGCGCGTCCGGGCTGCCGGAGTTGCGCAGCAGCAGCCCTTCGGCCTCGTCCCGGCCTTCGCGGCCGAAGTAGGCGTGCAGCAGGTAAACCATCGCCCACAGGTGACGGCCCTCTTCGACGTTGACCTGGAACAGGTTCCGCAGGTCGTAGAGGCTCGGCGCGGTGAGCCCGAGGAGCTTCTGCTGCTCGACGGACGCCGGTTCGGTGTCCCCCTGGATGACGATCAGCCGCTGCAGGTCGGCGCGGTACTCGCCGGGCACCTGCTGCCACACGGGCTCGCCCTTGTGCTCGCCGAAGGAGATCCGCCGGTCGGGGTCGCGCTCGGCGAGGAAGATGCCCCAGCGGTAGTCCGGCACGTTCACGTGGTCGAAGTGCGCCCAGCCCTCGCGGCCCACGCTGATCGCGGTCCGCAGGTAGACGCCCTGGGTTTCGAGCGTCGGGCCCATCTCGCCCCACCAGTGCATGAACTTCGGCTGCCAGCCCTCCAGCGCGCGCTGCAGCCGGCGGTCGTCGGCGAGGCTGACGTTGTTGGGGATCTTGGCGTCGTAGTCGATTTTCTCGGGCATGAGCGCTAGACCCGCTTCCTGTCGAAGACGGCCTTCTGACCAGTACCGTATCGGCGCAGCGCGCCTTCCGGACCGGATGCGTTCGGCCGGGTGAAAATCCAGTTCTGCCAAGCCGCCAAGCGGCCGAAGATCTTGGTCTCGATGGTCTCCGGGCCGACGAACCGGTGGTTGGCCTCCATGCCGGTGAGCGCGTCCGGGCTGAGCGACGCGCGGCCTTCGAGCGCGATCCGGATCTCGTCCTCCCAGTCGAGGTCGTCCGGCGCGTCGGTGACCAGGCCGAGCTCGACGGCTTCCGCGGCGCTGAGCTCGTGGTTCTTTTCGCGCGCGAGCCAGGCGAGGTGGTCGTCGTCGCCGTAGAAGCGGGTCTGCAGGCGGGTCAGGCCGTTGCCCATCGGGAACGCGCCGAAGTTGGCTTCGGACAGCCGGATCGTCGCACGCTCGGCGGAGTCCTCGTCGTCGATCGGCGGCCCGTCGAGCAGGTACTGCCGGTCCGCGGCCAGCGCGATCTCCAGCAGCGCGCCGGCGAAGCAGCTGCCGGGCTCGATGAGCGCGATCAGGCTGCGGCTGGTGACGTCGAGGCGTTTGAGCGTGCGCTTGAAGTAGTGCGTGATCTCGTTGGCCAGCCAGTCCTTCCCGCCGAGGACGGCCTGCTCGTGCGCGAGCACCTTCTCCGGGTCACCCTGGGTCCGCAGGATCCAGGTGCCGGCTTCGACCTCGTTGGTGCGCAGCCGCAGGATGGCGTCGTCCAGCTCGCGGGTCATCGCGAGGAACCAGCCGCCCGCGCCCTCTTCGTGCAGGTCACCGGGGTCGTTCTCGGGCCCCTTGATGGTGATGGTGGCCTGGTCTTTTTCGACTGCGACGTCGACGTACCGGTGTTCGAGCGGGGTCAGCTCGATGCCGCCCTCGCCGGTCCGGCCGGATTCCTGCGCGATCTCCCGCGCCCGCTGCGCCACGGTCTCGCGGAACCCCTGGCGCGGCACCAGCTCGTCGACCAAGCGCCAGTCGACGGCCGTCTTGCCCTTCACGCCGTCCGAGCGCGTCGCGAAGACGTCCGCGAGGTCGCGCCGGACGCGGCGCTTGTCCACCACCCGGGTCAGGCCACCGGTGCCGGGCAGCACCCCCAGCAGCGGCACCTCCGGCAGCGCGACGGTCGACGAGTTGTCGTCGATCAGCAGGATCTTTTCGCAGGCCAGGGCGATCTCGTAACCACCTCCGGCGCAGGTGCCGTTGACCGCGGCGACGTAGGTCTGACCGGAGTGCTCGGTCGCGTCCTCCATGCCGTTGCGGGTCTCGTTGGTGAACTTGCAGAAGTTCACTTTCCAGTGGTGCTCGGACGCGGCCAGCATCCGGATGTTCGCGCCGGCGCAGAAAACCTTGTCCTTCGCGCTGGTCACGACGACCACGCGGACCTCGGGGTGTTCGAACCGCAGCCGCTGGGTGGCGTCGTACAGCTCGATGTCGACACCCAGGTCGTAGGAGTTGAGCTTGAGCTCGTAGCCCGGGACCAGCCCGCCCTGCTCGTCGACGTCCAGCTCGAGCCAGGCCACCTCCCCGTCGAAGCTGAGCCGCCAGTGGCGGTACTCGTCCGGACGGCGGTCGAAGGTCACCGGTGTGGTGGTGGTCACCGACCGATTGTCTACACGAAATCTGCGAACGTCAACGTTGTGTAGAAACTTGATCTCGCACAATCACCCGGTTGAGCGTGGCCCAGGCCCAGATGACGAACACCCACAGCGCGATCCCGGCCGCGGAGTCGGTGAAGATCGTCGTGAACCAGAACGCCGGGATCTGCGGCACGCCCGTCAGGAAGTGACCCAGAGTGACCATTCCGGCCAGCGAGTAGACCAACAGGAACGCCAGCGCCCGCGGATAGCGGCCCTGGGTGTACGCGCGGTAGCCGAAGAAGCCGAACGTCGTGAGGAGCACCCAGGCGAACGCGACGACCACCCCCGCCACCACCGCGGGGATACCGGGTAGTTGCGGGTAGTCCGCGACCCGGATCGTGTTGTGCGCGTAGTGCAGCGTCGTGCTGAGCAGCGAAAAGCCGAGGATCACGCGGAGCGGAGTCAGCCCCTTCTTCAGAACGTCCATCACAGGCCCCCAAGTCGACTAGATAGATCGCTCTAGCGACGGTACCGCGCGGCGGCCGTGCCGGGCAAGACACGGCCGCCGCGCCGCTCAGACCAGGTCGATCCGGTGCTGCGTCACCGGGTAACCCGCCTTCGCGAAGGCCTTCGCCATCGGCACGTTCGGGACGTCGGTGGCCGCGACGATCCGGTCGGCGCCGTACGCGACGAGGTCGTGCGTGGCCTCGACCAGCAGGTCGTACGCGTAACCGTGCCCCCGCTGCTCCGGCACCACGGCGATGTAGCCGACCACCGGGTCGTAGTAGTTGCGGCTCGGCAACGCGAAGCCGACCAAGTCGCCTTCGCGCGTGTACGCGAGCCGCCACCACTCACGCGGCGCGGGCATCCACCGCATGATGTCGAGGTCCTCCTGCGCGGCCGCCTCGACACCGTGCTCGGCCACCGTCCGGCGGACGTGCGCGTCGAGGCTGTCGGCGTTGACCTTGCGGAAGACGTCCAGGATGACGTCGTCGTCCGGCTCCGGCCGGAACTCGAGCCGTCCCGGCCGCTCCGGCAGGCCGTTCTCCGGCGTCCAGCTGTACCGGTAGCGCTCGACGAGCTTGCGGTAGCCCGCCTTTTCGGCCGCTTCGACGCGGACGTTCACCTCGTGCGCGACGTCCGGGTCGTCCTGCCACGCGGGTGGCGTGGTCAGGGAGTACTCCACCCGGAACGGCGCCGTCGTCAGCACCTGCACGGCGGCGTCGAAGTCGGTGAAGTCGAACCAGTCGAGCGCGATCGGCTCTTCGTCGTCCGGCCCCGACCACCAGGCGGCCCGCGCCACGACGACGTCGTCGCGCAGCGCGACCCACGTCCGGCCGGGCCGGTAGTCGGCTTCGCGGTAGCCCTTGCCGAGCAGCCCGCGGCCCACGAGACCGGGGTCTGACAGGGAGGTGAACAGTGATTCTTCGCCCGCTTCGAGCGGGCGCACGACCAGATCGGTCATGGAAGTCCTTCCGGGAATGCACACGCTCCCGGCTACGAAATGGGCACCCTCGAGGCGAGGTGGGAGCGCGTGATCGGTTGCGTGATCATCGGACCCACCTCCTTTCGCCGGTCAAGGGTGCGCGAGTGAAGCTACGGGCCGCCGGCTCGGGGCGTCAACGGATTTTCTGGAGCACGGTTCGCGTGCTCAGCCGCGGCTCGGCGTAGGAGTGCGAAGCCTCGAGGACGTACTCGCCGGCGATGTGCCGCCAGCCGTCGCGCCAGACCGAAACCGACCGCGGCGCGATGGTGATCTCGGCGTCCACGACCTCGCCCGGGCCGGCTTCGACGCTCGCGAACCCGGCCAGCCAGCGGTGCGGGCGATCGCCGCGTTCGGTCGGGACCAAGTAGAGCTGAACCACTTCGCGGCCCCTGCGCTTGCCGGTGTTGCGGACGCGGACTCGCACCTTCGCACCGCCTTCGTCGTCGGGGAAGACGTCGAGCTCGTCGTACACCCAGGTCGTGTAGCCGTGACCGTGGCCGAACCAGTAGGCGGGCTTCCGGTCGGTTCGGGCCCAGGCGCTGTATCCGATGTAGACGCCTTCGTCGTACGGCAGCACGCCTTCTTCGGGGGCCACGCGGGTGACGGGCGCGTCTTCGAGCTTCGCCGGCCAGGTCGTCGGGAGGCGGCCGCCCGGCTCCTCGTGTCCGAAGAGGACGTCCGCGAGCGCGTCGCCACCGGCCTGGCCGGGGAACCAGGTGAGCAGCACCGCGGCGACGTCGGCACGCCACGGCATCTCGACCGGCGAGCCGGCGTTGACCACGACCACGGTGTTCGGGTTGGCCTCCGCGACGCGCGCGACGAGTTCGTCCTGACGTCCGGGCAGCGCCAGGGAAGTCCGGTCGAAGCCCTCGCTCTCGACCTCGGCGGTGGTGCCGACCACGACAACGGCGACCTCGGATTTCCCGGCCAGCGCAACGGCTTCGTCGAGCGCGGCGTCCGGGTCGAGCACCGGGCCGCGGTGCCCGAGCGCGAAGATCACCCAGGCGAAGGTGCCGCGCGCGAACTCCGCCATCTCCGACGGGACCCAGTAGGTCAGGCTGACGTCGACCGGCTCGCCCGCGGTGAGCTCGACGTCCCGCCGCTGCTCGATGACCTGCATGATCGAGGTGAAGACGTCACCGCCTTCGGGCAGGTTGACGCCGTCGAAGAGGGTTTGCCCGCCGACGACGAGGCGGAGGTCGCCGGGGCCGGTGAGGCCGAAGGTGTGCGTGCCGGTGGTCTCCGGGAGGAAGGTGCCTTCGATCTCGACGCTCGCGAGCGTGGCCAGGTCGAGGCCGGCCGGGAGCTCGCCGATCCAGTCGATTCTCGCCTCTCGCAACGGAAATTCAGCCAATCGGGTGCCATCCGCGGCTTTCGCGAGGGCTCGGAGCCGGAAATTGTCGGTGGCCGGCGGTAGCGTCGTTCGCGGATCGGCACCGATGGCGTAAGTGAGTTCGGTGCCCGCGGGAAGGGCCTTGCGGAGGCCGTCGAGAGGGGAGACGACGTGGTCGGGAAACACGGTGGCGCTGCCGCCGCCGAGGATCTTGGGGTCGGCGGCGAGCGCGCCGATCAGGGCGATGCTGGGCGGCTGCTTGAGCGGGAGCAAGCCGATCTGGTTGCTGAGCAACACGAAAGACCGGTGCGCGACCTCGCGCGCGACCGCGTCACCGTCCACAGTGGATTGCCCGGGGAGTGTTCCGCCCTCGAGCGCGCCGGTCCGGTGGGCCAGGAGGAGCACCCGGCGGACCATGTCGTCGACGACGTCCGGGTCGACTTCGCCGCCGCGTACGGCTTCCGCGAGCTGGTCGCCGAACACCGTGCGCGGGCCGGGCATCGCGACGTCGAGCCCGCCGTTCGCCGAGGCGACGGTGTCGCGCGCGGCCAGCCAGTCGGAGACGACGAAGCCGTCGAAGCCCCATTCGTCGCGCAACACGCCGTTGAGGAGTTCCGCGTGCTGGGTCATCGTGGTGCCGTTGACGCTGTTGTAGGCGGCCATGATCCCCCACGGCTTCGCCCGCAGGACGATGAGTTCGAAGGGCGCGAGGTAGAGCTCGCGCAGCGCGCGTTCGCCGAGGTGGACGTCGGCGGTGAAGCGTTCGGTCTCGGAGTCGTTGGCGACGAAGTGCTTGACCGTCACACCGACTCCGCCGTCCTGCACGCCGGTGACGTAACCGGCGCCGACCATCCCGGTGAGGAGGGGATCTTCGGAGTAGCACTCGAAGTGCCGGCCACCCAGCGGTGAGCGCTGCAGGTTGACCGTGGGTGCAAGGAGCACGTGCACGCCCTTGCGGCGGGCTTCCTGCGCGAGCAGCCGCCCGGCCCGCACGGCCAGTCGCGGATCCCAGGCGGCGGCCAGCGCCGTCGGGCTGGGCAGCGTGACGGACGGGTCGTCCGGGCTCCACCGCACCCCGCGGACGCCGACCGGGCCGTCGGAGAGCACGAGGGAGGAGAGCCCGATCTCCGGCCGGGCGGGCAAGGTCCAGACGTCCTGGCCGGCGAGCAGGCGCACCTTGGCGTCCAGGTCGAGCTTGTCCAGCAGCGCGTCGACGTCGAAGCTCATGCTGCCCCTTCCGGAGGTCCTGTCGTCACCCTACCTGGCGCTAAGTAGTGAACGTTACGCTTCCGTGACGGGTTGTCCCGTAGGCTCGGGATCATGACCCGGGCCAGGGGCACCGACCGCCGCACGAGCATCGTCCGTGCCGCCTTCGACGTGATAGCCGAGCGCGGTTACCGGGGCACGTCCCTGGCCGCGGTGGCCGACCGGGTGGGCCTGACCCAGCAGGGCTTAATGCACTACTTCCCGACCAAGGAAGACCTGCTGACGGCAGTCCTGGAAACCCGCGACGAGTGGGACCTGCTGCACTTCGGCCGCGACTCCTCGGCGATGACGGTCAACCAGCTGGCCGACTTGGTCGACTACAACGCGACCCGCAAGGGCATAGTCCAGACGTACACGGTCCTGGCGGCCGACAGCGTCACGGACGACCACCCGGCAAGGTCCTACTTCCACGACCGCTACGCCCGAGTACGCGCGGGAATGACGGAGATGCTCGAGCGCCACCGCGACGAGCTACCGCCGGGCTCCACACCGGAACAACTGGCCCCCTTGGCCATCGCCGTCCTGGACGGTCTGCAACTGCAGTGGCTACTGGACCCGGAGCAAGTCGACATGTCAGCAGGCTTCCGCACGTTCCTGACCCTGCTGGGCATCAAACCGGACTGACCAGCACCGCCGGCCAACAGGGCCGGACCAAGACAGCGATAGCACAGCCTGCCTAGCCAGCGGACCGAGCCACATCGCCCAGCTCAGCCCACCTGACCCGAACTTTCACAACACCGCGGCTGCACCACCAACCGCCACCACACCTCAGTCGCAACTCGACCATCGCGCCGCAGCCCTGTTCCTGCCCGGCGAGCCACATCCCCGGCGCAGCCCGCTCAGCGCGAACAACCCGGCCGCACCACCGCTACCGCGGCAGCCAGCCCCGCACAACCGCAGCCGCGCACCACCAACCCGCGCCACCCCACCCCTACCGCAGCAGCCTCCCGCAATCACCGCGCCGAAGCCCTCCCACGCAACCCGACCGAGCCACACCCCCAGCGCGGCCCAACCAACCCCTCACAACCGCCGCACCGCCAACCCCCGCAGCCGCTGCAACGTCCGCAGCGTCACCTCCAACTCCCCCTCCGGCACCTCCGCAGCCAACTCCTCGGCCCACGCCACCTGCGCCGCCCCCAGCGCATCCATCGCCGACTCAGCCTTCGAGGTCAGAGACAACAACGGCGCCCGGGCGTCGGCCGGGTTCGGCAGCCGGTCCAGCATTCCGTTGCGCAGCAGGCGGTTCACCGTCTCCTGCACGCTCTGCCGGCGCAGCCCGCGGCGCCGCGCGACCTCCGCGGCCGTTGCGGCGCCGTCCTCCAAGAAGCCCAGCACCTGCCACTGCGCCGCCGTCAGGCCGACCGGTGCCGTCAGCGCGTCGCCCGCGGCGAGGAAGCCGCCGTTGCACGCGAAGACCGCGTCGATCACCCGGGTGAACGTCTCAGCTCTGGCGGACCGCATGCGTGCTAGCCTCGCATATCGACAGGCACCTGTCGAATTGGAGACGACCATGGACATGCCCACCCTCGGCCCCGCGCACGACGCCCTGAAGGCCTTCGTCGGCGACTGGGCCGGCACCGAAGAACTCGCCGCGTCCCCGTGGGCGCCGGCCTCGACCGCGCACGCCGACTGCGAATACCGCCTGGCGCTCAACGGTTTCGCGCTGATCCAGCACTACCGCCAGCGCCGCGAAGACGGCACGGAGTTCCTGGGGCACAACATCTTCACCGTCGACCCACAGACCGGCGAAACGCTCTGGTACGGCTTCGACAGCTACGGCTTCCCGCCCGAATCCCCCGCCCGCGGCGACTGGGACGGCGCGACGCTCGTCCTGGCCAAGAAGACCACCCGCGGGGTGGCCCGGCACCGGCTCACGCCGGACGGCGACACCCTGACTCACGAAATCGACGTGAAGATGGGCGATGACGACGAATTCAGCCCATTCCTGCGCGCCCGGTACCACCGAAAGAACGGGTAGTGGAAACAGGCGACGTCCCTCCCCCCTTGCACGAGGACGTCACCTGTTTCCGGTCTCTGCCACCACATCCGCAAGACCGCGGCTCAATTAAACAACAATTATTACTTATCCAGCCTTGCGCTTTCAGGTTATGCAGCGAGTGTGTCCGCGGAGCCGCCAGAGGCCCAGAGAAAACGATTACTTTCACCCGAACGGCCTAACGTCGACACCGTCTCGTGCCCCACCGGGCCACGAAAATTGTCGTACCCCCGGAGTACACCTGAACCGTGCGCAGATCCGCCGGAACCACCCAGGACACGGACTCGCCCCCGCTGATCGGGGTCGAGAACATGAAGATGCCCGAATGGGCGCGGGTCGACGAACGCGTGGTCGACGCCGGGTTCGGGCGGGCCGTGCGCGCGCTGCCCGCCGCGATCGCCGTCGTGCTGCGGCTGGCGTGGCGGACCTCGCCGCGGCTGACCCTGCTGGCCGGGCTGGTGCACGTCGTTTCCGGCTGTGTCACCGCGTTCGGGCTGCTCGCCACCGCGAACGTCTTCACCGCGCTGCTCGAACAGGGCCCGACCCCGGAGCGGGTCCTGCAGTCACTGCCCGCCATCGCCGTCGTCACCGGTTCGTACGCGGCGCGCGCGTTGCTCGACGCCGCCGTCGCGGCCGTCGAAGGCGCGCTGCGGCCCCGGGTCACCGCGGCGGCGGACGACGCGGTGACGGCGGCGGTCGTGCGCGTCGGGCTGATCGCGTTCGAGGACGCGGACTTCCGGGAGCTGGCCCGCCAGGGCGCGCGGTTCGGCGTCCGGGCCATCGAGACCAGCCTGCGCCGGGTGGCGGACCTGACGTCGTCGGCGATCTCGCTCGCGGCGGCGATGCTCACGGCCGGGCTGCTGAATCCGTGGCTGGCGCCGGTCCTGCTGCTCGCGGCGGCGGCCGACGGCTGGTCGGCGGCGCGCGTCGCCAAGCTGAACTACCGGCACTTCCTCGACACGGTCGGGCGCAACATCCGCAAGTCGATCGTGGAGGAGGTCGCCACCTGGCGGTCGATGGCCCTCGAACGCCACGCGCTCACGCTCCAGGAGCCGCTGCTCGGCGAGTACCGGCGCATCTCCCGCAGCCTGACGCGCGAGGAGGTCCGGCTCGCCCACCGCAGCAACCTGGTGCGGACCACCGGGCGCGCCGCGGCCGGTTTCGGCACCGCCGTCGCCTACCTGGTGCTCGGCTGGCTGCTCTACACCGGCGGGATGGAGCTGGCGCTGGCCGGCACCGCGGTGCTGGCGATGCGCACGGCGTCGGCGTCGCTGTCCAACACCATGCGCGCGGTCAACTCCCTGTACGAGGACTCGTTCTACATCGGGTTCTACAACCAGCTGCTGGTGGAGTCGGCGAGGCTCCGGCCGCCACCCACGGCGGTGACGGCCCCCGCCGACCCCGCCGAGATCCGGCTCGAGGGCGTCACGTTCACCTACCCGGGCCAGAAGAACCCGGCGCTGCGGGACATTTCCCTGACGATCCGGCGCGGCGAGGTGATCGCGCTCGTCGGCGAGAACGGCTCGGGCAAGACCACCCTCGGCAAGCTGCTGACCGGCCTCTACCCGCCGGACGAAGGCACGGTGCACTGGGACGACGTCGACCTCGCGCGGGCCGACCCGGAGTCGGTGCACACGAACATCGCGGTGATCGCGCAGGAACCGGCGGAGTGGCCGATGACGGCGGCGAACAACATCACCGTCGGCCGCCTCGGCCGGCCCGACCCGGAACGCCTGGCGTGGCGGGAAGCGGTGGGCTACTCGGGCGCCGACGAGGTGATCGAGTCGCTGCCCCGGCAGGAGAACACCGTGCTGTCGAAGAAGTTCGACGAGGGCCACGACCTGTCCGGCGGCCAGTGGCAGCGCATGGGCATCGCCCGCGGCATCTACCGCGACGCGTCGGTCCTGGTGGCCGACGAACCGACGGCGGCCCTCGACGCCCGGGCGGAGGCCAGGGTGTTCGCGGGCCTCCAGCACGCGAGCACGTCGAACCGCGGCCGGCGCACGACGATCCTGGTCACCCACCGGCTGGCCAACATCAAGTCCGCGGACCGCATCCTGGTCCTGGAGAAGGGCAGGCTCATCGAGGAGGGCACCCACGACCAGCTGATCCGCGCGGGCGGGGTCTACCACGAGCTGTACGAGATCCAGGCCCGCGCGTACCGCAACGGCTCAGGCGAGGAGCAGCGACAGCGCGCACCCTCCTAGCGGATTTACGCCCGCCACCCCGCCCGGCAGACTGGCCTGCCGAGTCCCCGAGGAGGCCCGATGCGCCAGCTCACCGCACTGGACGTGCAGTTCCTCAACGCCGAGTCGACCACGACCACCGGGCACGTCGGTGGCCTGTCGATCCTCGATCCGGCCACCGCGCCGAACGGGACCGTCACCGTCGACGACCTGCGGGAGCTCATCGGCTCGCGGCTGCACCTGGCCAAGCCGCTGCGGTGGCGGCTGCTGCAGGTACCGCTCGGGCTGGACCACCCGTACTGGATCGACGATCCCGAGTTCGACCTCGAGTACCACGTCCGCGAGATCGCGCTGCCCGCTCCGGGCGACGAGCGGCAGCTCGCCGAGCAGATCTCGCGGCTGACCGCGCGGCCGCTCGACCGGCGGCGGCCGCTGTGGGAGGCCTACCTGGTGCAGGGCCTGCGTGACGGCAACGTCGCGGTCTACACGAAGGTCCACCACAGCGCCATCGACGGCGTCTCCGGGGCGGAGCTGATCGGCGTGCTCATGGACGTCACCGCCGAGCCGCGCCCGGTGAAGCCGCCCGAGGAGCCGCAAAAAGACGAGATCCCGACGCCCGTCGAACTCGCGCTCAACGGCGTGAAACGGCTCGCGCTGCACCCGGTCAAGGCCGCGCTGCAGGTGCCGAAGCTGCTCCAGCACATCGACGAGGTGCCAGGGCTCGCCCGCTACCCCGGCGTCGGGCTGCTCGCGAAGGCCGGCAGCGTGCTCAACCGCGTCACCCGGCAGGGTTCCGGGCGCCACGAAGCCGACCGGCCGCGGCTGGTCGCGCCGGACACCCCGTTCAACGGGCCGATCAGCGCACACCGCCGGTTCGCCTACGGTTCGCTGCCGCTCGACGAGGTCAAGCGGGTCAAGAACACCTTCGGCGTCACGGTGAACGACGTCGTCATGGCGCTGTGCGCGACCGTCATGCGCCGGTGGCTGCTCGACCACGACGCGCTGCCCGACCAGCCGCTCGTGACGCTGGTCCCGCTGTCGGTGCGGACGCCCGAGCAGGCGAAGGACGCCGGGAACCAGGTGTCGGTCATGCTGGCGCCGCTGCCGACGCACCTCGCCGACCCCGGCGCGCGGCTGGCCGAGGTCACCAGCGCGATGGTCGCCGCGAAACAGCGTTACCAGCCGCTGCCGGCGTCGTGGCTCGTCGACTTCAGCGGCATGCTCCCGGCCGCGCTCGGCGGGCTCGCCGCCCGCGCCACCATGAAGTACCTCGGCGCCACCACGCCGGTCGTCAACCTCGTCGTGTCGAACGTCCCGGGCGCGCAGGTGCCGCTCTACCTGGCCGGCGCGCGGCTGCTCGCGAACTACCCGGTGTCCGCGATCACCGACGCGAGTGGCGGGCTGAACATCACCGTGATGTCCTACGACGGCAAGCTCGACTTCGGGCTCGTCGCCTGCCGCGAGCTGATCCCGGACGTCTGGGACCTGATCGACCACCTGCACGACGCGCTGGCCGAGCTCACCAAGCTCGCCGCCGAGCACACCCGGGAGGCCTGATGGCGGAGCACCTCACGGAGGTCAACGGCATCACGCTGTGCCACGAGACGTTCGGTGACGCCGGCGGGCGGCCGCTGCTGCTCGTGATGGGCCTGGGCGCGCCGATGATCTGGTGGGACGAGGAGTTCTGCGAATCCCTTGCCGCACAAGGGTTCCACGTGATCCGGTTCGACAACCGGGACGCCGGGCGGTCGAGCCGGATGCACGGCCAGGCCAACCTCGCGCAGGCGTACCTGCTGCGCAGCGCGCCGTACTCGCTGGCCGACATGGCCGCCGACGCCGCCGGGCTGCTGGACGCGCTGGGCATCCCAGCCGCGCACGTCGCCGGCGCGTCGATGGGCGGGATGATCGCGCAGACGCTGGCGATCCGGTACCCGTCGCGGGTGCTTTCGCTGACGTCGATCATGTCGACCACCGGCAGCAGGCTGGTCGGCCGCCCGAGCCCGAAGGCGATGTCGATGCTGCTCGCGGCCCGGCCGCGCGACCGCGCCGAGTACGTCGAGCTGGCGGTCCGGACGTTCCGGGTGATCGGGTCGCCGGGTTACCCGTTCGACGAGCCCCGGATGCGTGAGCGGGCCGAGCGGACGTTCGACCGCGGCGTCCACCCGGGCGGCACGGTCCGCCAGCTCGCGGCGATCATGGCCGACCGCGACCGCTCGCCGAGGCTGCGCAGGCTGCGGGTGCCGGCTCTGGTGGTGCACGGCGCGCAGGACCCGCTGGTCCACGTCTCCGGCGGCCGCGCGACGGCCCGCGCGATCCCGGGCGCGGACCTCGACGTCGTCCCCGGCATGGGCCACGACCTGCCCCGCGCGGTCTGGCCCCGGGTGGTCGCGGGCATCACCCGGGTCGCGGACCGAGCCAAAGTCACCACCTGACCCGTACCCCGAGGGTCGCCTCGCGTACCCAGGCAGTCGGATCACGTAAGTCGCGTGATTGGGTGCGTGTTTCGTGTGATTGGGGAGGCATCACGCGTGATTGGCGGGGCATCACGTGTGATTGGGGGGTCGACACGGCGTCAAGCGGAGAGGGTTACCGAGCCCAGGTGGGAGAAGTGGGCTGCTACTCGGGAGCCGGGGCGGAGCGGGACCGCGTCGGTCATGCCGCCCGTCAGGACCAGCCAGCCTGGCTCCAGGGCCAGGCCGCGGGTGGCCAGGGTGTTCGCCGCCAGGGCCAGGGCCTCTGCCGGGTGGCCTTGGACCGCGGCGCCCGTGGCTGTGTCGACGATCTGGCCGTCGACCTCCAGGAGGGCCGCTTCCAGGGAAAGATCCAGGGCAGCAGGTGAGAGGCCGACCGGGCCCAGGGTGAAGAGGGACGACGAGCCGTTGTCCGCCACCGCGTCCGGGAGGGTGAAGCGGTAGTCCGTGAAGCGGCTGTCGATGATCTCCATCCCGCCGTACACGCGGTCGACGGCGGCCAGGGCCGTGGCGGCGGTGACGCCGGGGCCGGAAAGGCGACGGCCCAGCACGAAGACCAGCTCCGGTTCCGCGCGCGGGTGGATCAAAGACGGGACTGGGACCCCGGCGGGCAGCACCATCGCGTCGGTCAGCCAGGCCAGCAGGGGCGAGTCGATGCCCATCCGCTGCTGCTTCGCGCGGGACGTCAGGCCCAGCTTCACGCCGATCAGCGTCTCGCCGCGGGCCCGGCGCTGGCGCAGGGCCTCGTCCTGGATCGCGTACGCCGTGTCGACGTCGAGGTCCGGCCAGTCCTCCGAGAGCGGCGCGCGCTCGGATTCCGTGGCCAGCAGGGATGCCGCCGCCTCGCGCACGTTCATGACCCCTCCGAAGGGGCGAACACCGCGGTGACGCTGCCGATGCCGGCGATGGTGGCGACGACCGTGTCCCCCGGCGACACCGGGATCGCGCGGGTCATCGAGCCCGGCAGCACGACGTGCCCGGGTTCCAGCGTGACCCCCAGCGGCCCCACCGTGTTCGCCAGCCACACCAGCGAGTTCAACGGCGACCCGAGCACCGCACCGCCCGCGCCGGTCGCCGCGACCGACCCGTTTTGGTACAGCACACAGCCGGCCAGCCGCAGGTCCACCGAACCCAGCGCCGTCGGGCTGCTGCCCAGCACCACCCCGCCCGACGACGCGTTGTCCGCGATCGTGTCGAACAGCGTGATCTTCCAGTCCTGGATCCGCGAATCGACGATTTCCAGCGACGGCAGCACGAAGTCCACCGCCCGCACCGCGTCCGCGACCGTGACGCCGGGGCCACGCAACGCCGACCCGAGCACGAACGCGATCTCCGGCTCGATCCGCGGCTGCAGGAACGCCGACGTCGGGATCGGCTGGTGCTCGAGGTGGAACATGCTGCCGGTCAGGTGGCCGTAGTCGGGCTGGTCGACGCCCATCTGCCGCTGCATCGCCGCCGACGCCAGGCCGACCTTGTGCCCGCGGACGGCGTCACCGGCGGCGGTCCAGTGCCGCACCTGCTCCTGCTGGATCCGGTAGGCGTCCTCGACGGTCGCCTCCGGGAAGGTCTTGATCAGCGGCTCGATCGGCTCGCGCGTCGAGTAGGCCCCGGCCAGAACGGCGGCGGCCTCCTGCACTCTGCTGGCGTCCACACCGGGGACTCTGCCCGCGCACCCCGGCGGGCACAAGCCCGTCTGTTCCACCCAGCGGAACTCTCGCCAGACAACCTCTTGCGCGCGAGATAAATCGAGCGTAGCGTCGCAGGCACCACCAGGAAGGGACGTGAGGGACATGGCACCGACCCAGGCCGAGGTCACCAAGCTCGCCGAGATCCGTGACGAGCTGCGCGAGCGCCACCTGCACCCGGCCTCCGAACGGCCCGAAACGAACGGCCGCGGCATCCACCACACCGCGCTGATCTCCAGCGACGTCGAGCGGACGATCGGCTTCTACCAGGACATCCTCGGCTTCCCGCTCACCGAGCTGATCGAGAACCGCGACTACCCCGGCTCCAGCCACTTCTTCTTCGACGTCGGCAACGGCAACGCCGTCGCGTTCTTCGACCTGCCCGGCCTGGACCTCGGCCCGTACGCGGAAGTCCTCGGTGGACTGCACCACCTGGCGCTGTCCGTGACGCCCGAACGGTGGAGCGTCATCAAGGACAAGCTCGACGAGGCCGGCGTGCAGTACCTGCTCGAGAGCAAGACGTCCATCTACCTGTCCGACCCGGACGGTGCCCGCGTCGAGCTGATCTCCGACCCGCTGGGCGAGATGTACGGCGAGAAGATCGGCTGAAAGCGTGGTCCGGACGTCGCGGGCGATCTAACCTGACCGCGACGTCTGGAGGTCCGATGGCCGATTGGTCGCTTTCCCGCGCGAAGGCCCGGCTCGATCGCCGTGAGCACCTCGACGAGCTCACCGCGCGCACCCGGTTCGAGGTGCGGCTGCACCTGAACGAGCCCGAGCCGAACGGCAGCTACGACGACCTCGCGAGCATCTTCACCATCGGGCACGAGGAGTGCGCCGCGCTGCTGGCGCACCGCCGGGTCCTGCCGCTGTGGGAACGGCTGCTGCTCGCCCGGTACGCACGGCGCCTGCACGGCAACGCGATCACGCGCAGTGTCGGCGCGGTGCCCGTCGAAGCGTCCGGGATCGCGCGCGCCTTCGGTGCCGAGATCCTCGAGCTGGCCCCGGACTCCGGTGACACCGGCGCCAAGTACGACCTCCAGGGCCGTGGCCTGCTCACGGTGTTCCGCATCGCCGTCGGCGCCAAGGGTGAGACCTGGCCGGACCGGCACGAGGTGTCGACGACGTCCGCCCGCAACATCCTGACCTGCGCCACGACGTTCGCCCACCGGAAGCCGTGGCACGTGCTCTGGCCCGTCTACCGCGTCCGCGGCCTGCGGCTTTGGAAGCTTTGACGCTGGTAGCGCGTTCAACCGGTATGAACGCTGAAGAGATCCTGGCGAACGCGAAGACGATCGCGGTCGTGGGCCTGAGCCGTGACCCGGCCAAGGCCGCGCACGGCGTCCCGGCGGTGCTGCAGGCGCACGGCTTCCGGATCATCCCGGTCCACCCGAGCGCCACCGAGCTGCTCGGCGAGAAGGTCTACCGGTCGCTCAAGGACATCCCGGAGCCGGTCGACGTGGTCGACGTCTTCCGCCCGTCGCCCGAGGCACCGGGCATCGCCCGCGAAGCCGTCGAGATCGGCGCCAAGGCGCTGTGGCTGCAGCAGGGCATCACGTCCGCCGAAGCACGCCGCATCGCCGAGGAAGGCGGGCTGGAGTTCGTCCAGAACCGCTGCACCGCGGTGGTCCGCGCGACGGCCGCGATCTCGAAGAACTAGGCAGCGGCGCCGAAACCGACCACCCGGTGGTGGCCGGCGTCCGCGATCCAGATCCCGCCGGCCGCGTCGACGGCCACCCCGAGCGGGGCGCCGAGCGCGTCCGAGCCGAACTCCACGCGGCACGAGCCGGTGGCGCCGAACCGCGTGACCCGGCCGTGGTCCGGCACGGTCACGTAGGCGTCGCCGGACGCGGTCACGGCGACGTCCGCCGGGCTGCTCGGCCCGAACCCGAGGGACCCGATGGCCTTGCCGTCGGCGTTGTACCGCACGACGGCGACATCGTGTCCGTTGTGGACGATCCACGCGCCGCCCGCGCCGTCACCGGTGATGCCCTGCGGCGAGCTGACCTTCTCGGTGATGTCGGTCAGCGCCGCGCCGGTGCGGGTGTCGAACCGGGCGACGCGCTGGTGCCCGGTGTCGGCGACGAGCAGGCGGCCGGCCGAGTCGAGGGCGATGCCGCGCGGGTTGTCGAGCTCGCCGGTACCGAACTCCCGGACGAACCCGCCCCACCACGAGTACTGCGCGACGCGGTGGTTGCCGGTGTCGGCGACGTAGACGTTGCCCGCCGCGTCGACCGCGACGGCCTCCGGGGCCTTCAGCCGCCCGGCCAGCACACGCACGAGCTTGCCGTCCCGGGTGAACGCCTGGACGCGGTCGTTGCCGGTGTCGGCCACCCACAGCTGCCCGCGCTGGTCGACGGTGATCCCGGCCGGGCCGGCGAACTGCCCCGGTCCGGAGCCTCCGCGCCCGAACGCGCTGCGGTACTCGGGCGGCGCGGTCCGCCGGACCGTGAACCGCACCGGCTCGGCGAGCCACGCGTGACCGTCGTCCGAGAGGAAGAACGCGACGAAGTTCCCGGCGCCGAGGCCACCGGTGTCGAAGACGGCCGTGCCGCTCGCCTCCGGCGTGTACGCCCAGAGCGCCGCCGGGCCGAGGTCGTTCCGGTCCACCGGATCCGGATAGAGACCGACCCGGTTCTTCGGGTTCGCCGAAGACGTCGAGTAGGTCAAGGTGATCTGCTCACCGGCCTCCACCGAGGAGGCGCTCGCGGTGAGGGTCCCGCTCATGGCCACCGCGTCAGGATCACCGACGAAGGGCCTTGGTGACCAGCGGCGAAAGGAGTGTTCAGCAGCTGTTCCGCCGTCGCTCACCAGCCCCATCGCGAACAGCGCCGATCCAGGAAGCTGTACGCGGGCAACGGTCCCACGCAGTCCGCTTGGACGCCCCCGCCGGGCCCGAGCCCGGCGACGGCGTCCCGGACGATCAGTAGGTCGCCCATCCCGACCAGGAACGCCCACCGCTCGTCGGCCCGCTCCCCGGCCGGTAGCCACACCGAGTCGCGGGCCCGCGCGGCGACCTCGGCCAGCAGGACGTCCGAGCGTGCCGCCCGCCAGGGTGAGCCGGGCTCGTCGAACCGCAGGCAGACGTGCACCTCGGCCAGTCCGTCGAGCCGCGTGAGGTCGGCGCGGAACTCGTCGGCGGACGGCGCGAGCACCTCCGCGCGGACGGCCTCCTCGTCGTCGGCCACCGTGCCGAACCGCACCGGCAGCACCGGCCCGCCCTCGACCAGCGAGGACACCACGGCCAGGTGCGCGGCCGGGTCCGGTTCGGCCGGCGCCTCGCCGACGACCATGGCCAGGTCCTCCCAGCACACCAGCCGCGGCGCCCTCGGGTGCCCGGCCCGCACGACGCCGTAGAGCTGCAGCGTCACGGCTGCTCGACCGGGACGACCTGCTCGACCGGCATCGCCACCGGCTGCGGTGGCGGGATCAGGCCCGTGGTGTGCGCCAGCCCCTGCGAGATGTGGCCGCCCGTCCCGTTCAGTCGTTGCATCGCCTCCAGGTAACGGATGTAGGTGTCGACGCTGGCGATCACGATCCGGGCCTCGATGGCGAGCAGCTCGATGCCGATCACCGACACCCGCACCGAGGCGTCGATGACGAGTCCCTTGTCCAGCAGGATGTTCAGCGTGTCGGCGAGGCCGCCGGTGGCGTGTCCCGGTGCGGTCACGTGGGTCCTTCCTTGGTCGGGGAGGGTTCGTCCAAAGCCGCGCGGATCTCGGCGAACCGCAGCTCCAGCGCGATCAGCGCCTGGCCGAGGTCCTCGACCTGAGCCGGGGTGAGGGTCCCGGCGTCGAGACGGCGCAACGCCTGGCGTTCCAGGACTTCCTTGAGGATGTCGAGCACGGTGATCACCAGGTGGCCGAGCCCGCGGCCCGCGTCGGCAGCGAACCGGACCGGCTCGGTCATCCGGGCGCCTCCCCGAACCCGACATCGAACCCGGATTCGAGCCCGAGCAGCAGCAACCGCAGGTCGAGCCGGACGAGGTCGATGCCGGCGAGCGAGATGACAACGTTGCCGTGCACCACGGCGCCGCGGTGCACCACCCGGTCGAGCAGGTCGACGACGGCTTCGGCGGCGTCAGCCATCGGCGCGCACCCCGAGTTCGACGTCGGTGAAGGAGTACGGCGGCCACGGCCCGGTCGTCTCGACCGCCGCCCCGGCCTCCCGCAGCTCGCGGGCGAACCACTCGAGCTCGGCGTGGAACGCCGCTTCCCGGCCCTTCGCGACGAGGTAGGCGGTGTTGACCAGCACGCCGTGCGCCCGCCCCCGCCCGAGGTGGTCGGCGGCGTGCCGGCGCAGTGCGTCTTCGAGCCGTGCGGCGACTTTGACGACGTCTTCGCGGGTCCGCTGGATCGCCTTCAGCCGTTCCCGGCGGCGGACGAGGTACTGCGTGCCGGACAGGCCGGCGGCGTCCGGGCGGGTGGACGCGGCGGGCTCGACGTGCCGCACGCGCACGCCCCACTCCCGGTGGCCCTCGACCTCGTCGAGGCAGTCGCGAGCCTGGTCGTAGCCGATTTCCAGCAGCCGCCGCGCGGCCGCCTCACCGTCGAGGACCGTGCCGAACCGCAGCGGCAGCACGGGTTCGTGGCGGAACACCGCGCGCACGACGGCGTCGTGTTCGCGGGCGAGGTCGGCGAGCGCGCCGTCCACCGGGTCGAGGGTGTCCAGCCGGTCGAAACGGGCCGGGGCCACGTCGGCGACGACCACGCCGAGGTCCCGGTAACCGACGAGCCGGGGTGCCTCGCCGAGGTCCAGGCCGTCGCGGTTCCGGGTGATCGCGTACGCGCAGAGCCAGGTGCGGGTGCTCACCGCAGGGCGTCCCTTCCGCCCGGCAGCCGGGCCTCCAATTCGGCGACGCGGGCCGCCAAGCCGGTTTCTTCCAGTTCGTTGCGCGCGGCTTTCGGCGCGAAGAACGGATCGTTCGTCCACCAGTCCATCCCCATTTCCCGTGCGGTCTGCGCGGAGGCGATGAACAGGCGGATCCGCAGGGTCAGCAATTCGACGTCGACGACGCTGACGCCGATGTCACCCGCGATCACCACACCCTTGTCGAGTACGCGTTCCAGGATGTCGGCCAGCGAATCGGTCGAAGCGGCCACTCTGTCACCTGTCCTTCAGGAATCGGTGGCGCCCCGGGTGAACCGTCGCAGCCGCTCGCACGCGCAGAGCTCGCCCGCCGCGTCGACGTCCACCCGGTAGGTGGCCATCACGCTGGTGGAGTCGGGGATCCGGGCGAGCTCGACGACGTCGACGAGCACGGACCAGCCGCCGTCGGGGCGGGGACGGACCCCGGTGACGGCGTACGGGACCAGCCCGGTCACCACCTCGAACAACGCCTTCGCTTCGCGAATGGCGTCGGCCGGGCGGAGCCGGGAAACGGATTTCTCGGGGCGTTCGGAGGAATTCTCGGGCGGAGCGTGAATCGGTTGTGGCGATTCGGTCATCGCTTTCCTCGTCGCGGGTGGATCATCACCGTAGCAACGGGCGCAACACCCGTTCGACCCGTTCGACGACCGTATTTTTCACCGGTTCGCCGGAACGGCTGGGCGATCTGCGTCGTTCCGCGACGTCGAATGGCGCAGCGGCGGACGACCAGCGGCACCAACGCGCCGAAATCCCCGTTCCGGTTACGATCGGGTAACGTCCACCAGCCGGTAGCCGACCCCACGGACCGTCTCGATGGTGTGGGTGCCGAACGGGACGTCGATCTTGCGGCGGAGGTAGCCGACGTAGACCTCCACGACGTTCTCGTCGCCGTCGTAGTGCGCGTCCCAGACGTGGCCGAGGATCTCGTTCTTCGTCAGCGCCGTGCCCACCCGGCGCAGCAGGAACTCCAGGAGCCCGAACTCGCGCGCGGTCAGCTCGATCCGCTGCTGTCCCCTGTGGACGGTCCGGGCCGACGGGTCCAGCCGCAGGTCGCCCGCCTCCAGCACGGCCGGGCGGGCCGGGGCGCCTCGCCGGAGCAGGGCACGCAGCCGGGCGATGAGCACGACGAACGAGAACGGCTTCGACAGGTAGTCGTCGGCGCCGAGGTCGAACGCGTCGGCCTCGTCGTACTCGCCGTCCTTCGCCGTCAGCATCAGCACCGGCGTCCAGTTCTCCGCCGCCCGCAGGCGTTTGAGGACCTCGTACCCGGACAGCTCGGGCAGCATGATGTCGAGCACGACGACGTCGTACTCGTGCTCGGTCGCCGACCACAGGCCGTCCCGGCCGGTGTGCGCGACGTCGACGGTGAAGCCCTCGGCCACCAGCCCGCGCCGGAGCGTCTCCGCGAACTCGCGCTCGTCCTCGACGATCAGCAGGCGCACGTCAGTCCTCCTCTTCCGCCGGGACGGCGATGACGGGCAGCTCGATGACGAACCGCGCACCCGGTTCCTCGGACGCGGCGTAGTGCGCCCGGCCGCCGTGGCGGGCCGCGATGCCCGCCACGATCGGCAGGCCCAGGCCGGTGCCGCCGTGCCCACGCTGACGGGACGCGTCCAGCCGGACGAACCGTTCGAAGATCCGGTCCCGGTCGGCCTCCTCGACCCCGGGCCCGTCGTCACTCACCTCGACGACCGCGAGGTCACCGTGCACCGAGCTGGCGACGCGGATCCGGTCCCGCGCGTGGCCGCGCGCGTTGTCGACGAGGTTGCGCACGGCGCGGCGCAGCTGGGCCTCGCTGCCGTAGACCTTCGCCGGCCCCGCCCGGACCTCGACCTCCAGCGCGCACTCGCCGCGCACGCGTTCGGCTTCCGCGCGGACGATGTCGTCCAGGTCGACCTCGGTGCGCGACGGCCGGTCGGTGGCGTCGTCGGTGCGGGCCAGCATGAGCAGGTCGTCGACCAGCTCCCGCAGCCGCGCGGTCTCGCGGGCGATCACCGGCACCAGCTCCTCGGTGCTCTCCGGGTGCCGCCCGGAGACGTCGAGCGCGGTGCTGATCGTCGAGAGCGGCGACCGCAGCTCGTGGCTGGCGTCCGCGACGAACCGGCGTTGCGCCGCCTGCGCGGACGCGAGCCTGCCGAGCATTTCGTTGAGCGTCACGGCCAGGCGGTGCACCTCGTCCCCGCCCGGCGGCAGCGGGACGCGGGCGGCGAGGTCGCGCGTCGAGATCTCGGCGACGGTCCGGCGCATCCGCTCGACCGGCCGCAGCGCGGAGCCGACCGCGCGGTAGACGGCGAGACCGGAGATGGCCAGCAGCGGCACGGCGATCAGCCCGAGCAGCAGCGTCAGCCGCGTCGACGCCTCGGTCACCGGCTCCAGCGAGCGCGCGGAGATCACCGTGTACGGCCCGCCCGGCCCGTTCACCTGCTGGGAGACGACGCGGTAGTCGTCACCGTCGCCGTTGAGGCCGAGCGGGAGGGTCTCGATGCTCTCGTGCCCGACGGACGGCCGCGCGGACGTCAGCGGCGGGTGCCCGACGATCGCCGGGTCGCTCGCGATCGGCCGGCCCTGGGCGTTGAGCACCTGCGTCACGGCTTCGGTGTCACCCGTGCTCGCGACGTCGCTCGCGCTCAGGTCCCGCGCGCCTTCGCGGACGAGCTGGATCGCGACCTGACGCCCGGTGCTGCGGGCACTCTCGGTGACGCTGCGGTCGAGCGACTCTTCGAGCAGCACGACGACGATGGCGAGCGCGGCCGCGATGGCCAGCGCGAGCGCGAACACCGCCACCGCGGTGGTGCGCATCCGGACCCCGGTCGCGGCGATCACCCTGCCCACTTTCACCAACGCAGCGTAACCACGACGCGACGCCGTCACGACGACCGGCGGCGGCGCGTGGCGGTGAGCCGCTCCACGCGCAGGCGGTCGACCTCGGGCACCGGCAACGCCGGTAGCGGGTGCCCGGCCGTCCAGGCCAGCAGCAGGTCCGCCAGCGCCGGGTTGCGGGCGAGCGCCGGGCCGTGCAGGTACGTGCCGATCACCCGGTCGGTCACCGCGCCCTCGGTGCCGTCGCCGTTGCCGGTGCCGCGCACGACCTGGCCGAGCGGCACGCTGTCGGCACCCAGCTTGCTGATGCCGAGGTGGTTCTCGAAGCCGGTCAGCGGGGTGTTCTCCAGCAGCGGTGACGACGTCGCGACCAGCTCGGCGACCGACCGCCGCTCGCCGGGTTCGGTGGTGATGTCGAGCAGGCCGAGGCCGTCGTGGTCGACGCCGTCGAGCCCGCGGAAGCGGGTACCGAGCACCTGCAGGCCGGCGCAGACGCCGAACACCACGGCGCCGCGCGCGACCGCGCCGCGCAGGCCGGGGTACTTCCGCAGGTGGGCGGCGGCCAGCACCTGCGCGCCGTCCTCACCGCCGCCCAGCAGGTACAGGTCCAAAGTGGACGGCACCGGCTCGCCGAGCCCGACCGGCACGACCTCGGCGTCGAACCCGCGCCACTGCAGCCGTTTGCACAGCACCTGCGCGTTGCCGGAATCGCCGTAGGTGCCTAGGACCTCGGGCAACAGAAGTCCGATGTGGACCGTCGAGTCAGCCACCGGGCAGCCTGCCGACCAGGTCGCGGAACGCGGTGTAGTTGGCGACCAGCTCGACGGCGCCGGGCGGCAGCGTGTCGATCGCGGCGACCGGGTCCGGCTCGGCCCAGTGCGCGACCTCGGCGTAACACAGCCGGACGGCGAGATCGGCACAGCGCTCGCCGGTGACGACGACCTGGCGGCCGCGCAGCCGTTCGAAGTGGACGTCCCAGAGCCAGGACAGGTCGCGGCCGTCGGCCTCCTGGGCGTTCACCGCGACGACCACCGGGGTGTCCTCGTCCAGCACCCGCAGCGTTTCCACCCAGCCGGCGGGGTTCTTCGCCAGCATCAGCCGCACGGAATGGCGCGACCGGCGGACGGTGCGGTAGCGGCCGCCGATGTCGGCGATCGTCCGCAGCCGGGCCGCGGCGGCGTGCGGCGGCACGCCGAGCCGGTGCGCCGCGGCCAGCGCGAGGGCGGCGTTCCCGCGGTTCGCGTCCCCGGGCAGCCGCAGGTCGAGATCGATCTGACGGCCACCGGGCGTGCGGACGAGGTCACCTTCGAGGATCCAGCTGGGCTCCGGCCGGGCCAGGCCGCAGGCGCAGCTCCAGTGCCGGTCCCGCTCGGTGATCAGGCCTTCGCAGCGCGGGCACGCCGTCGCGTCGCCGGTCCAGCGGCGGCCGGTGCTCACCCAGACCGGCTTCGCGGCGGCGCTCGCGGCCGACGTCACGAGGACGTCGTCGCAGTTGGCGACGACAAGCGTGCCCGGCAGCCCGGCGATCGCGGCGCGCAGGTCGCGCTCCATCGCGCGGACCTCGCCGACCCGGTCGAGCTGGTCGCGGCTGAGGTTGAGCAGCACCAGCACCGCGGGCCGGACCTGGTCCGCGACCTGGGGAACGTAGGTCTCGTCGACCTCGAGTACGGCGTACGGCGCGTCCGGGCGGGCGGTGAGCGCGGCGAGGACGCCGTCGGGCATGTTCGCGCCGTCGCTGTTGGAGGCGACTTCGGCCAGCGCTTCGAGCGCGCGGGTGAGCATGAGCGACGTCGTCGTCTTGCCGTTGGTGCCGGTGACGAGCACGACGGTGCGTTCGCGGCCGAGCTGCCGCAGGGCCCGCGGGTCGAGCGCCAGGGTGACGCGGCCGCCGATCATGCCGCCGCGGCCGAGCCCCGAGCTGCGGGACAGCCACGCGGTCAGCCGCCCGGCGGCCACGGACGCGCGGGTGCGCAACGGGCTTCGGACGCTCATGGGCCAGACGGTGCCCGGAAGGCGCTGTGAGTTTCCTGAGTGCGTGACCAATGGTCACTTCGAATTGTCCACTCGTTCGGCCGAATGTTCACGGATATGAATGCGAACCACTGCCTAGCGTGACGTGACCCCGACCACAACCGCCTGAGGTAGGAAACCTAACCATCGGAGGTTGTACCAATTAGCCGACCTAACAATCCGCTGTATTGCGAGTTATTCCAAGATCTTCCGTGCATACATCGGAGGTGTTACCGTCCAAACCCGCCCAGCGGAAATACGTGCCGCTGAGCGGGAACGGAACGTCCAACGGAGGACAACGTGGGACCGGAGCGCGGGCTGGAACAGAGCGGAACTCTCGAGCGCGGGCTCGCGGTGCTGGAGCACGTCGGGCGGCACCAGGAGATTTCCACCAACGCGATCGCACGGCAACTGGGGCTTTCCCGCAGTGCCGCCTACCGCATCGTCGGGACCCTGAAGAACCTCGAATACCTCGAAGCCGACCAGGTCACCGGCCGGGTCCGGCTCGGGACGCGGCTGGTCGAGCTCGGCGCCCGCGCGATGGCCGCCACCGACCTGCACCGGTGCGCGCCGCGGTACCTCGCGTCGCTCGCGGAACGCTCCGGCGAGACGACCTACCTCGCCGTGCCCGACAACGACACCATGGTCTACGTCGCCACCGAACGCAGCGCCAGCGCCGTCACCCTCGCCTGCCGCCTCGGCACGCGGCGCCCGCAGCACGCGACGTCGCTGGGCAAGGCCTGGCTCGCCGCGCTGCCGGAACCCGACCGCGCCGAGCGCGTCCGCCGGATGAAACTGGACTCCCTGACGCTCAAGACGATCATCGACCCGTACCGGCTGCTCGACGAGCTCGCGAAGACCAGCCGTCGCGGCTGGGCCGTCGACGAGGTCGAGAACGAGCCGGACGTCGGCTGTGTCGCCGCCGCCGTCCGCGACCACTCGGGACGGCCGATCGCCGCCATCAGCATCGCCGGGCCGGCACCGCGGGTGCTGCGCCGGCTCGACGAGCTGGGCGCCACCGTGGCCGGGACCGCCGCCGCCCTGTCACTGAGGCTCGGTTACGTGCGAGGGCAAAGGAGCTGACGTGACCTGGATCCAGGACTACCAGCCGGCGGGCGGGCTGTGGGTGTCCGCGCTGCTCGCGGCGCTCCCGATCATCGTGCTGCTGGTGGCGCTCGGGGTGATCCGCCTGTCGGCGCACCTCTCGGCGGCGCTCGCGCTGATCACCGCGCTGGGCGTCGCCCTGCTGCTGTACGGGATGCCGGCCGGGCTGGCGTTCGACTCGGCGGCGATGGGTGTGGTGTTCGGCGTCTGGTCGGTGGCCTGGATCGCGTTCCACGCGGTGTACTTCCACAACGTCACGGTCGCGACCGGCCGGTTCGACGCGATCAAGCGGGTGCTCGCCGGGTTCAGCGAGGACCGGCGGCTGCAGGCGCTGCTGATCGCGTTCGGCTTCGGCGCACTCCTGGAAGGCGTCGCGGGCGGCGGCTCGCCGATCGCGATCACCGCGGCGATGATGGCCGCACTCGGCTTCCCGCCGGTGAAGGCCGTCGTGCTGGCCCTGCTGGCGAACACCGCGCCGGTGGCGTTCGGCGGCCTCGGCAACCCGCTGATCGTGCTGGGCCGGCTGACCGCGCCGATCATGAATCTCAAGCCGGACCAGGCGACCGACCTGTTCTCGGCGATGGTCGGGCGCCAGGTTCCGGTGCTGGCGCTGATCATCCCGGCGTTCCTGGTCGTCGTGCTGGCCGGCTTCAGGCGCATGGTCGAGGTGTGGCCGGCGGTGCTGACCGCGGGGCTCGCGTTCGCGGCCATGCAGTTCGTGGCGTCGAACTACATCAGCGCCAGCCTGGTCGACGTCCTCGCCGCGCTGACCGCGATGGCCGCGCTGTGGATCCTGACCCGCTTCTGGCAGCCCGCTTCGGTGTGGCGCTTCGACGGCGAAGAGGCCGTGCGCGAGGGTGCGAACCTCGGCGCGGCCAAGGCTTCGCGGGGTGCGCTACACGCGTGGATGCCGTACATCATCCTGATCGCGGCGATCTTCCTGTCCCGGATCGGCACGATCTTCAAGAACCTGCCGGTGTGGCTGGACCTGACGAAGCTGCTGCACAAGGCCGACTGGATCTTCGCCTGGCCGGGGCTGCACAACCACGTGATCCAGCACCCGCCGATCACCGCGAAGAACGCGCCCTACGCGGCGACGTTCACCGTGGACTTCCTGTTCTCACCCGGCACGGTCGCGCTGGTCGCGGCGGTGATCGCCGGGTTCGCGATGGGCGGGCGGCCCGGACTGCTGCTGTCGACGTACCGGAAGACGCTGCACCAGATGCGCTGGGCGCTCGCGACGATCTTCATGATCCTGGCGATCGCGTTCGTCATGAACTACTCGGGCGCGACGCAGACCCTCGGCCTCGCCCTGGCCACGACCGGCGCGGTGTTCCCGCTGTTCTCGGCGTACATCGGCTGGCTGGGGGTGTTCCTGACCGGCTCGGACGCGTCGACGAACAGCCTGTTCGGCCCGATGCAGGTGATTTCGGCCCAGCAGCTGCACATCGACCCGATCCTGGCCGGCGCGACGAACACCTCCGGCGGCGTGATGGGCAAGATGATCTCCCCGCAGAACCTCTCGATCGGCGCGACGGCGATCGGGCAGACGGGCAAGGAAGGCTCCCTGCTGCGGCAGACGTTCCTGTGGTCGTTCGCGCTGACCGCGGTGGTGGGCGTGATATCCCTCTTGCAGGCGACGATCCTGACGGCGATGATCCCGTCGCCCTAGGCTGGGCGGATGAGTGCTGACGCCTTGGCCGCCTTCGGTTACGAACTCGGGGTGCTGAAACGCATCCGGCGGTCGGGGTGGTGGCAGGCGGGCGTCCGCGACCCGGAGTCGGTCGGCGAGCACAGCCTGCGGACGGCCCAGCTGGCCGCGTTGCTGGCGGCGGAGGAAGGAGCGTCCCCGGAGCGGGCGGCGTTCCTGGCGCTGTGGCACGACACGCAGGAGACCCGGACGGGCGACCTGCCGCACTCGGCTGCGCCGTACCTGCGGAAACCGGCACCGCGGGAGATCACCGCGGACCAGACGGCGGGGTTGCCGCCCGCGTCCCGCTCGCTGGTCCGCTCGGCGGTGGACGAGTACGAGACCCGTTCGTCGGCGGAAGCGTTGTGCGCCAAGGATGCGGACAAGCTGGAGATGCTGCTGCAGGCGCTGGAGTACCGGGATGTGGGGGTGCAGCGGGTCGACGAGTGGATCGAGTCGGCGCGGAAGGGGCTCACGACGGAGACGGCGCGGAAGGTCGCTGAGGCGGCTTTGACGTTGTCGCCGCTTTCGTGGCGGGGCCGCTAGGCCGGGGCGTTGTCGGATCTGAGATCACCATTGTTCACTCGCCATCAGGCACGCCTTGAGCCACAGCGCTTCAGCCGGCTCGAGGATGACGTCACCAACGGCCGGCACATCACCCAGGAACTGTCGCGCCCCGGGTGTGAGTTCCCGCCCGGCCGCCGCGCTGGTCGGTGGGCCATCCACTGGCTTCGGTTCCCAATCCAGATCAGCGTGCAAGAGAACCGCAGAGCCCTTTCCTCGCTCTCGCACGAAGATCATACGTTCCCCGTACAGGTTCACGAAGTACGCGGCGTAGTCGGAATCACCGATGTGATAGCCGCTTATCTCGGAAAGAAGGCCGCGAATATCGCTCCGTTCTGCTGCGCTCATGCCGGCCACGCTAGCGCACGGCGCGCGTGGCACACTTCCTTGGTGGGATATCGGTCAGGCTTCACCCTCGTTCGGTTGCTCGAAGAGACTCGCCAACTGACGACCTCGGCAGAGGTGCAACGGCACATCGATGCGGCCCTCGAGTTCACCAATTCCGGGCCGGACACCGGCGGCCATCGTTATCCGCGCGGAAAGCCGCTGGTCACTTACCTGCGAGACGCGGCCGAAGCTGCGGCGCACCTCGGCCAAACGACGCTCAATGAGCGACTCACCGACTTCGCCGAGTACGCCTCGGGCCATACCCCCTTGACGCTCCTGGAATCCAGGTACACCCCAGGGGCCAAGGCGGTCGACGACAGGTTCCTTCAGGCGATCTTGGGAGTCGGGTTTCGGCGCTGTGTGGAAGTGCTCGAAGAATTCGGCAAAGACCGTCCGACAGCAAGCGCTCGAGAAGTTACCGACTGGCTCCGGACGTTGGCCGAGACCATGGAGCGCTGGGAGGCCGGGGAAGAGCGGCTTGGCGGCGTCAAGCTGTCCTGGCAGAGGCTCGACCACCTCCGGGTTCTGGAGCGCGTCCAACTGGTCCTCAAAGATCCATCTTCGGGAACACTTCCGGTGCCTCCGGACATCGCACAGGATATCGCCGAAATGCCAGGCGTCGAACTGATCGCACAGGCCGTCCAATGGCAACGCAGGAAGCTCGGTCTGAAGCGCCTTCGCGAAGTGGTCGAAGATCCGCTCAGCACCGAACGGGATATCCACCAGGAGCTAAAGCGGCAGACTTGGATCTTCGGCGGGCGCTACGCGCAGGAGATCGCACGACGGCGTCTCACAACGGTCGATGAGCTCGACATACCCCTCCTCCGGGGCGACGGGGCATTGCACGTCGTGGAGCTCAAAAAGGCAGTCGTTCCCCATCTCGTCGAGTTGCCTCGTTCACACTGGACTGTGGGACCGGATGTCCACCGAGCGGTGACCCAGGCGGCCAACTATCTGCGGACGCTCGACGAGAACCGCGCGGGGATCCTCGCGGATCACGGAATCGAATGCCGCCGGGCTTCTGCGACCGTTCTCATCGGCCACCCGAAGTTCCTCGATCGGCCCTGCGCTCCGACCGACCTTTCGGCGGCACTCCGAACGTACAACGCCGCTCTTAGTCGTATCGAAGTGATTACCTATGAGGAGCTGATCGACTCCGCCGAACGCATGCTCAGCTGGGAAGACGACGAGCAGTAGCCCGCGACCAGGGCGGGCTAGCGGCCCACCGCCGTCGCGCGGTCCAACAGCAATGCGCGTTCCCGGGCGTTCTCCGTCATCTCCGCCGCCCGGCGGAACTCCTGCTCCGCCTCCTCCAGCCGGCCCAGCTTCTGCAGCAGGTCGCCTCGGACGCTCGGCAGCAGGTGGTAGTCCTTCAGCGCCGCCTCGTCGGCGACCGCGTCGACGATCGCCAAACCCGCCTCCGGGCCGTACGCCATGGCCACCGCGACCCCGCGGTTCAGCTCGATCACCGGGGACGGCTGCAGCTTGCCCAGTCCTTCGTAGAGCGCCGCGATCCTCGTCCAGTCCGTCTCGTCAGCCGTGCGGGCCCGGGCGTGGCAGGCCGCGATCGCCGCTTGGGCCGAGTACGGGCCGTACGCGCCCTCCGCGATCTGCTCGGACAGCGTCAGCGCCGCGAGACCGTGCTGGATCAGCAGCCGGTCCCAGCGGGCGCGGTCCTGGTCCAGCAGCAGCACCGGTTCGCCGTTCGGGCCGATGCGGGCCTTCGAGCGGGACGCCTGCAGCTCCATCAGCGCGACCAGGCCGTGGATCTCGGACTCGCCCGGCATCAGGCCGGCCAGCACGCGGCCGAGCCGCATCGCCTCTTCGCACAGGGCCGGGCGCATCCAGTCGTCGCCGCGGGTGGCCGAGTAGCCCTCGTTGAACGCGAGGTAGATGACCTCGAGCACGGACGACAGCCGGGCGATCCGCTCGTCGCCTTCCGGCACCTCGAACGGGACCTTCGCCGCCGCCAAGGCCTTCTTCGCCCGGACGATCCGCTGCGCGATCGTCGATTCGCGGACGAGGAAGGCGCGCGCGATCTCGTCGGTCGTCAGGCCGCCGAGCATCCGCAGCGTCAGCGCCACGCGCGCCTGGGTGTTCAGCACCGGGTGGCACGCGACGAACAGCAGCCGCAGCAGGTCGTCTTCGATGTGGTCGTCGAGGGCCGCGTCGAAGTCCGGCAGCACGCCCTCGCCGAGCTGCTGGTCGCGGCCGACCTCTTCGAGCTTCTCCGCGTACCGCTCGTTGCGGCGGAACTGGTCGACGGCCCGGCGCTTCGCGATGGTCATCAGCCACGCGCCGGGGTTGCGCGGCACCCCGGACTCCGGCCACTGCTCCAGAGCCGCGACGAGCGCGTCCTGCGCCAGCTCCTCCGCGAGCCCCACGTCGCCGCGGGCCATCCGGGCCAGGCCCGCGATGAGCCGCGGCGACTCGATCCGCCAAACCGCTTCTACCGTGCTCCGGGTGTCCGCTACCGTCACCCGGCCATCAGACAGGGTGTTCAGGCGCGGTGCAACCCACTACTCGGCGATCCGGCGGATCTCGAGCACGCCGCCCTGTTCCTCCGGGTTCGGTGCCTGCTTCATCAGCTCGACGACGTCCTCGAGCGATTCGCCGTTGAGCACCCAGAACCCGGCGACCAGCTCCTTCGACTCCGCGAAGGGCCCGTCGATGAGCTTCGGTTCCGCGTCACCGTCGAACACGACCCGCACGCCGTCGGCGCTGCTGGTGAGTCCCTCGACCAGCACGATCCGGTCCTCGGCCAGGAGCCGCTCGTTGAACTTCGCCATCTCCTCGAGGAGGACGGCGCTCGGCCCGGCGGCCGCCCCCGGGTCGTCACCCTTGACCATCACCAGGAACCGCACGGCTCACGCCTCCCCGCCGGTCTTCGCCCGCAGCTGCGCCTCGATCTCGGCGACCTCGGGGGTCATGTTCTCGAAGTCGGACGCCTCCGAGACGCGCCGGATCTCGACCTCGCCCTGCTCGCCGTGGGGGTTCGGCATCCGCTTGATCCACTCGATGACCTCGTCGCGGTCGCGGCACTGGAGGATCCAGAACCCGCCGACGAGCTCCTTCGACTCGGTGAACGGGCCGTCGACGACCTGCGGGGCCTCCTTGCCGTCGAAGACGACCCGGGCGCCCTGCGAGCTCGGTGTGAGGCCCTCGCCGGCCAGCAGGATGCCCGCCTTGACCATCTCCTCGTTGAACTGGGCCATCTCGGCCAGCAGCTCGGCGCTGGGCGCCTTGCCCTCGGTAGCGCCGGTCGTCTTGACGATCACCATGAACCGCATCGCGTACTCCCTCTGTTCGCTGTTGCCTGCGCGTCGAACGGCCCCGCCCCGGATCGACAGCATCCGCCAAAATACTTTCGCGCCGGAAAACTAGCAGCTCAGGGCGGCTCCGGGTCGGCAAACCGGACAGGGGAGAATCACCGGTCGTGGCGGTACTCCCCGACGACCTCTCCTCCGCGCTCGACGACGAGCTGGCCAGGCACCCCCTGCACCGGCTCACGCAGTCCGTCGACCGGCTCAGCACGCGTTACCGCCAGGGTGACTCGGCCGATTCGCCGATCCTCACCTCCGACGTCGACGTCGCGGCGTACGCGGGCTACCGCATGCCCGCGACCTACGCCGCCGTACACGCTGTGCTCGCCGAAGCCGCTTCGCGCGCTCCGGGCTTCGAGCCGCGTACGCAGGTCGACGTCGGCGGGGGCACCGGCGCCGCGGTCTGGGCCGCCGCCGACGTCTGGCCGTCGCTCACCCGGTGCACCGTCGTCGAGCAGGTCGCCGGGGCGATCGGGCTCGGGAAGCGGCTCGCGGCCGGTGCCCGGCGGCCCGTCGTCCGGGACGCCGAGTGGCGCCGCGGGCTCGTCGACCCGGCGGCTCCTGCGCCCGAAGCCGACCTGGTGACGCTGTCGTACGTGCTCGGTGAACTGCCCGTCGCGAGCCGCGAGGACGTCGTGCGGTGGCTCGCCGCGAAGGCCGGGGCCGTCGCGCTGATCGAGCCGGGCACCCCCGCCGGCTTCGAGCGGATCCGGGCCGCGCGCGCCCAGCTGGTCAACCTCGGCCTGCACGTCGTCGCACCCTGCCCGCACGACGGCGAGTGCCCGATCGTGGCCAGCGCGGACTGGTGCCACTTCGCCGCGCGGCTCCCGCGCTCGCCCCTGCACCGCCGGATGAAGGCGGCCACGCTCGGGTTCGAGGACGAGAAGTTCGCCTACGTCGTCGCCGGGCGGTTCCCGCCGCAGCGGCCGGACGCGCGGATCGTCCGGCACCCGAAGAAGCACAAGGGCTGGGTCGCGCTCGACCTCTGCACGGCCACCGACGGCCTGAAGGGCGGCGTCGCCGTCTCGAAGAAGCAGGGCCCGCGCTACCGCGCCGCCCGCGACGCCGAGTGGGGCGACGGCTGGTCGACGAACTGATCCCGCCGTGGCTGGTGCTCGCTGGCCTTGATCAGGAGCAACAGGCCCGCGACTCTCTCGCTGACATAGTCGACATGGCGCGCTGGCAGCACCAAGTGATTGAGGTGCACCGGTACAGCAAACCTGTCGCCTACCTGGTCGGCGCCGATTGGTTCAAGCGCGCCGAAGCCGCACTCGCAGCCCAGGCGGCCGATGAGCTGGCCTGACAGCGGAACGCATTCCCTTCCGCTGCCCGCGACGCCGAGTGGGGCGACGGCTGGTGATCCCGCCGTGGCATCGTGTCCGGCCATGGGACGGGTCATCGCGGAGATCAGCATGTCGGCGGACGGCGTCGTGGCCGGTCCGGACACCAGCACCGAGCACCGGCTCGGCAAGGACGGCGACCTGCTGCACGAGTGGCTGTTCGGCGGCACCGACCAAGACAGTGCCATCGGTGCGAAGCTGTTCGACGGCACCGGCGCGTTCGTGCTGGGCCGGTCGATGTTCGACGTCGGCGTCGACCCCTGGGGCGATGACGGCACCTTCAAGAAGCCGTGTTTCGTCGTCACGCACCGGCCGTCGGAACCGGTCGTGAAGGGCCCGACGACGTTCACGTTCGTCACCGACGGCCCGGAATCCGCCCTGCGGCAGGCGAAAGCCGCGGCGGGCGAGGAGAACGTGCTGGTCATGGGCGGCGGCACGACCATGCGGCAGTTCCTGGCGGCCGGGCTCGTCGACGAGCTGCGCCTGCACGTGGTCCCGCTGCTCTTCGGCGCCGGCGTGCGGCTGTTCGACGGCCCGGTCGGCGAGCACGTCCGGCTGGAGCGCACCGCGGTGACGCAGACGCCGAACGCGACCCACCTGACGTTCCGGGTGCTGAACCAGGGCTAGGGCATCCGGACGGTCCGCCGGAACGCCGGCAACAGCCGCGGCCGCGGTCACGCTCGGGGTGGAGCCCCAGCGCGACTGCGTTCATGCCCGGAATCGAGCCGCCGCGGGCCTGGCGAAGGTGCGGTCCACCGTGAGTAGGAAACACCGCAGCGGTAACCGGCCAGTCGGGGGGCGTGCCGGCCGGTTACCGCCGCGATCTAAGAGAGGGCACCTCGCGTCAGGAATGACGCGCGCTCCCGTGCATCACCCTATCGAGTGACGGATGGGCCGTACGGCCCAGCGTCAGGCCGGGTCGGCGAGGATGCCGTTCACGTAGGTGCCGGGGTGGGTCGCCGCGTCCTGGCGCAGGACCGGGAGGTCGGCCGGCCAGTCCGCCGTCAGCGCCTGGGTCTGGCCCGGCGGGATCGTCTTGAGCGACGTCGGCGTCCAGGACGCACCGCCTTCGGACGGCGTCAGGACCGTGATCGTCGCCGACGCCGTGGTGCCCGCCGGGACCTCGTTGTACTTCACGCCGTTGTTCTCGCGCGGCAGGTGGTACACCGGGCCGAACGTCGCGTCGTCCGGGCCGACCAGGTCGACGCCCGGGACGCCGTACAGGCCGCACGTGTGGTCCGAGGTGTTGCGGTAGGTCAGCGGCACGTCGAACTGGCCCGGCGCGCCGGTCTTCCCGGCGGGCTTGCCCAGCGAGACGGCCAGGTCCGCGGTGGTGCAGCGCGGCGTCGCGGTGGACGCGGCCGCCGCCGGTGCCGCGGCCCCGGCTCCCCCGGCCGTGCCCGCCGCCCCGGACGACGTCTGCGTCGCGGCCCCCGCCGCGCCACAAGCCGTCAACGCGGCCATCCCCGCCGCGGCCCCGATCCCCGTCAAGATGCGCTTCATGACATTCCTCCCTGTGCCGAAAGTCGGATTCAGCTGCTGACCGGCGTGACCTGCACGGAGGCACCCTTGACCGGCGCGCCGGCGGGCCAGTCGACGCTCACCGGCTGGCCGTACGGGCCGGTCGGCAGGTCGAACGTGACGGTCGTCGGCGTGACCGGCGACGGCGCCTCGGCCGAGCGCTGGACGATCCGGGACACGGCCGGGTGGCCGTCACGCAGGTTCACCGGAAGGGCCTCGGCCGCGTCGACGGTGGTGGCGATCGGCAGCCGCTGCCCGTCGGCGATGAAGGTCAGCGCCGTCGGCGCGCCCTGGAGCTTGCAGTTCGTGGTCGGCGAGGCCGCGGTGTAGGTGAGGACGTAGGCCTCGTGCCCGGCGGCGTTCGACGGGTCCGGCGCGACGGTCACGTGCACGTCGGACGCCCCGCACGGGGTGTCGCTGGGCATCGCGTTCGCGGCGCCGGCCGCCAGGAACAGGCCCCCGGCCACCAGGCCACCGACGGCGATCGCGGTAACAGTGCGCTTCATGGTGCTCTCCCTCGTTCCGTCAACAACTTTCGGACTCATGAGGAAGATGCCCAAGTGATCACCGAGGATGCGCCGCGATGGGGTCGATCACCCGAAAGCAACCCCGGACCGGGTGAGACGTCGAAAGAACAGAAGCGTCAACCGGCGAGGATTCCGTTGACGTAGCTGCCCGGGTGCGTCGCGGAGTCCTGGCGCAGCACCGGCAGGTCCGCCGGCCACCCGGCGGTCAGCGGCTGGGTCTGGCCCGGCGGGATGGTCACGAGCTTCCGCGGCGTCCAGGACGCCGACCCCTCCGACGGCGTCAGCACGGTGATCGTCGCGGTCGCCGCGGTGCCCGCGGGGACCTCGTTGTACTTGACGCCGTTGTCCTCACGCGGCAGGTGGTAGGCGGTGCCGTTCGGGTCGTCCGGGCCGATCAGGTCGACCCCGGGGACGCCGTAGAGGCCGCAGGTGCGGGCCGAAGTGTTCTTGAACGTCAGCGGCACGTCGAACTGGCCCTTCGCGTCTTGGCTCTCCTTCGGTGTGCCGAGCGAGAGCGACAGGTCGGCCGTGGTGCAGCGCGGTGTCGCGCCCGTGTCGGCCGCCTTCGCGGTGGTGGCCGAGCTCGGAACCGCGGGCGCCGGCGAAGACGAAGGCACCTGCGGTGCGACCGGCGCGGGCGCGGAACCGGCCGAACCGCACGCCGTCAGTGCGAGCATCCCCGCCGCGGCCCCGATTCCCAGCAAAACGCGCTTCATGACGGTTCCTCCTGTGTCGAAAGTGGACTCAGGCGGGAAAGATGCGCCCGTGATCTTCGGAGATACGTTCCGTGGGTTCGATCACCGGAAAGCAACCTCGACCAGGGTGAAACGTCTTCACAGCAAGCGTCAGCTGCGGCCGAAGCACACGAACGGCATCAGCGGTTCGGCCTGAGCAGCGTCCGCCAGCGCCCGGGCCGGAGGCGTCCCCGACGACAGGGCCCGGTGGTAGGCCAGCATCACGCCACCTGCCGTCCGGTCGTCGACGCGGGCCACGCTCGAGACCACCGTGCGGCTGCCGCCGTAGAGCAGCGCCGCGGTGAAGCCGAGGACCTCGTCGCCCGCGCGGACCACCGTCTGGCCGACGTCGCACGACGACAGCACCACCTGCTCCGGGGCCGTCGCCAGCTGCTGGACGTCGTAGGCCATCAGCGGCCCGTCGGCCAGGTTGAGCCGGGAGAACAGCACGTTCTCCTGCTCGTGGTGCCCGTGCGCGGCGAAGTGCGCCAGGCGGCAGCCGTCGAACGCCTTGAGGGTCGCCGCGACCGTCGCGTCCGGGCCGGTCAGCACCTCGGCCTCCGGGTAGAGCGACGCCAGCCGCGACACCTCGGCGTCGGCGTGGGTCAGGTCCGAGCCCGCGACCAGCAGCGGCGCCCCGCACGCGCGGCGCGGACGGCGTCCCGCGTCGAGCCAGGCCGAGGACGACGGCGTCACCGTCACCGGGCGGCCGCGCAACGTCGGCAGCAGGCCCCACGGGATCGCGGACAGCGCGCCGGTCGGCACCACGACGACGTCGAGGTCGCCCAGCCGCGCGGCCAGCGGCTTCAGGAGGATCGCGTCGAGCGCGGTGACCTGGGTGCGCACCGAGCGGCGGATGACCTGGTCCAGCTGCGGCGGCAACTGCCTGCCGCACAACGCGTCGAGGTCGCTGTGCAGCCGTGCGACCGGCTCCGCGACCGCCGACGCCGGGCCCAGCTCGATCAGCGCGACCCGGTGGTCCGCGATCACCTGCGCGCACAGGGAACCGTGGTCGGCGAGGAAGCACACCATCGCGCTGCCGGTCGCCGCGAGCTCGTCCCCGACTTCGCCGAGCTTCGCCTCCGGGTGGTCCTCGTCGGTGCCCTCGGCCTGCCAGCCCCGCGCGCGGATCTCGCGTTCCAGTGCGGCGCAGCGCTTCGCGGCCTGCGCGTCCGGCTTCCCGGACAGCTCGCCCGCGCGGATCTGCATCGAGAGGTACCGCAGCTCGGCGACGGCGTCGACGGTCTCCGGGTGCGCGGGCGGGCGCACCGGCCGGAACCGGAACGCCTGCGCTCGCGAGCGGTCGAGCCACCGGAACACCACCCCCGGCGAGCGCTGGGCGAGCGCGGCGGCGAGGCCCGCGTCCGCGAGTTCCTTGCCCAGCGACGTCGTCCCGGTCTTCAGGTCGACGCTGCCGAACCGGCTGCGGTGGCGCTGCAGCTGGGTCAGCCCGGCCCGCGCGTTCGCGAACGTCACGCGCCGGTGGCCGCTCGCGGCGCCCAGCTCGGCCAGCGCCAGCCGCCGGAAGAGGCGGTTCTCCAGCGGCGCGGTGCGCCGGTCGCGCGAGGCGATGCCGGCCCGGGCGCCGTCGAGATCGCCCAGCGCGATCCGGGCCCGGGCGCCCAGCAGCGCGGCGATCTCGGCGTCGTTGCGCAGTCCCAGCGCGGTCAGCCTGTCGGCCAATGACGTCGCGTCGGCGGCGACGCGGGCGATCCGACGGCCGGCCGCGAAATCCGCGCGCAGCACCGTCAGCTGCGCCACCGCGGCCCAGGTTTCGTTGCCCCTTCGACGAAATCGACGCTCCGCGCGCACCGCCCAGCCGCGCGCGGCCGCCGTCTCACCGCTCGCCAGCGCGGCCAGCGCACGGGTCAACTCGGCCTCGGCGTGCTCCTGGTTCATCCGCAGCCGCGGGAACAGCTCCAGCGCGGCGTCGAGCTCGGCCGCGGCTTCGTTGGGCAGCCCGGCGGCGAGCAGCGCCCGCGCCTTGTCGACGGCCAGCACCGGCAGCATCCCGACGCTCTGCTCGGCGTAGAACCCGCTCGCCGCGTCGAAGTCGCGCAGCGCGCCGGGGATGTCGCCGGTCAGCACGCGCGCCTGGCCGCGGCCGTGCGCCGCCTTCGCGAAGATCCGGGCCAGTCCCTCTTCCGACGCCTGCCCGGCGCCGATCTGCTCGCACTGGTCGAGGTCGGCGAGCGCGAGCCGGACGCGCCCCGCGTACTGGTGCAGCATCGCGCGGTTGAGCAGCGTCCGGGCGAGCACGACGAACTCGCCCGCCTGCCGCAGCTGCGGGATCGCCTCGTCGAAACAGTCGAGGGCCTCGTCCATCCGGCCGATCAGGATGAACACCAGACCCCGTTGCTGGCGCAGGATCCCGCGCCCGGCGTCCGAGACGAGGACGTCGGCTTCGTCGAGCAGGGCGAGCCCGCGCGTGCTGTTGCCCAGCGCGGTTTCCACGGCCGCGTACGTGCCGAGGACGCGCGTCGCGAGGTCCGTCCATCCTGGCCAGTGCGGCGGCGCCGCCTTCGCGGGCAGCCCGAGCAGCCGCGCGGCGGCGCGGATCAGGCGCCCGCCCACCACCGGCTGGCCGTCGTTGGTCGCCGCGACCGCACGCTTGTGCAGGTCGCGCACCCGGTCCTCGACCCTCGGCGAGGCGACCTCGGCGCGCACAGGCAGCCCTTTCGGCCGGGAACCGTTCCCCTCGGCCGAGAAGAGCGGGTCACAACTCGATGGCCGGCGTGCTCACCGTCCTCGAACGGCCGAGCGTGCGGACGAGGACCTGCACCATGCCGTGCGGCACGCCGCTGACCGCGAACCGGCCTTCGGCGTCGGAGGTCGTCGTCAGCGGTCCGTCGCAGGTGCGGACCTCGATCGGGTGCTCGGCCGGTGGGGTGAGCCAGCCGTCCAAGCGGATCGTACCCGCCCGTTCCGGACTCACATTCACCATGATGGTCAGGCTTTCGCTGTCGAAGGTGATGAGCCTTCCCTGCTCGGCCGCGCTGCGAGCGACGACGAGCCCCTCCTGTTCACGAATCCGCATCACTTCCAGGTCGACGTCCTCCAGCTGGATCGCGAACCGGATCTGGTCCACCAGCGTGGCGGGCATCGGGTCGGCGTCTTCCCACAGTTCGCGCACCCCGGCCAGCAGCCGGAGATCGAGCTCGTCCAAGGGCTCGTTGGCGCCTGCTGGTTCGACGGTGGTCACAGCCAATCTCCTTCGCCGTTGGCGAGTAATTGCTCGCGCAGGCGCGCGAGGCAACGTCCCCTGGTCGGGCCGATACTCCCCCTCGGCATTCCCAGCCGGGCGCCCACTTCGGCGTAGTCCGGCCGGTGCACGAACGCGACGATCCGCAGCAGGCTGCGGCAGCGTTCGGGCAGTTTGTCGACCGCGCGCCACAACCGCGCGCGCTGGTCGTCGCGCAGCACCCCCTCCTCGGGTGCCGGTGACGCTTCGGCGAGCCGCTCCGGAAGCTCCGCGAGCGGCCGTTCGATCTGGCGTTTTTCCCCAGTGCGCCAGGCTTCCCTCTTGGTGACGGTGATCAGCCAGCCGGTGAGCGCCACCGGCGAGCGGATCTCCGCGAACGAGCCGAGCAGCCGCAGCCACGCCGTCTGCACGACGTCCGACGCCTGGTCGACGTCCAGCCCCTGGTCCCGCGCCACCTGCCAGAGCAGCGGCGTGAGCAGGGCGACGAGTTCGTCCAGCGCCGCGCGGTCCCCGTCCCGCGCGGCGCCGAACAGGACGGCTACCCGTCCGTGGTCCGTCTTGGCCACGTTCACAGTGCGCCCAGCGCGGTCCAAGCCCGCTTGACGACGGTGTCGCGCTCGACGGTCGCCAGGTCGTCGGCGGCCGTCTTGAGCAGTGCGTTCCCGATCTCCGCGGCGGCGAGCGGCGCGGCGAACGACGTGCCGTCCCACACCGCGAAGCCGGCGCTGTAGTCGTCCGGGTCGAAGGAGTTCCGGCCCTGGTCGGGCACTTCGTGGTCGGCGGACGCGGTGCCCCGGACGTCGTCCGGGTAGGTGCTGACGACCCCCGCGCCGGTCGCCCAGCACCGGACCCACGGGCCCTCGTTGGAGAACAGCGCCTTGCTGGCGGTGCGGTCGGGGTTGAGCGCGCCCACGCTGATCACCTGCGGGCCGCACTGCGGGCCGAGCGGCTGGTCGGCGAAGGCCGCCGGGTAGAAGCGGCGGGTGGTGGCGTCGTTGCCCGCGGCCGCCACGACGAGCACGCCGAGGCCGATCAGGTCGGCGATGGCCGCGGCGAACTGGCCGGTGAAGGCGACGTCGACCGGGTTTTCCTCGTAGTAGCCCAGTGACAGCGAGACGATGTCGACCATGTCCTCGGGCCGGTTGTTCGCCTGCGCGTTGCGCACGCGGTCGGCCAGCAGGTGCAGCGCGAGCAGCACGTCACCTTCGTAGGCGACGCCGTCGCTGTGGACCACGCGGATCGCGAGCGTGTCGGCTTCGGGGCAGGCCTGCCGGATGATGCCGGCGATGAACAGGCCGTGCCCGGTGTCAGTGTCGACGTCCCCGATCAGCGGCTGGCCGGTGGTCGGCGCGTCCCAGTAGTCGGCGAGCAGCTGCGTCGGCACGGTCGTGCCCGAGTCGATCTCCGCCTGCAGGATCGCCGCCTGGATGTCCGGCGCGACGCGGAGCCCGGCGTCGGCGGGCGGCGGGCCGCTGCGGTCGGCCAGCCCGAACCACGGGTGCGGGCCGATGCCGGTGTCGAGCACCGCGATGACCGGACGCCGGTGCGCGGGCTTGGCGCTGCGGTACGGCGGGGCCGCCGAGAGCGTGACCGGGATCCGGTTGGCGCCGCGGGTGCGCCCGTACGAGCTGCCGGCGCCGAAACCGCTGGTCTCCCATGGCGTGCCGCCGATGCCGCTGGTCTCCCACGGCACCCCGCCGAACACCGGCGTGGTGAGCAGCAGGTGTTCCACGGAGATCTTGGCGACGACCTCGGGATCGATCTCCGGCTTCTCGCCTGACGACGCGCCACGCAGCAGCTGGACGGCCTTCCAGCAGTCGACGACCACCGGGTCGGAGTCCTCACGCACCTTCAGCAGCGCCCGCACGGGCAGGTCTTCGAGCTGCCGGGCGCGCGCCGTCTCCTTGGAGTCGCCGCGGTCGGCCGGCTCGGCGTAGATGCCGATGCGGCCGAGCACGCGGTTGATCGAGGCCAGCGTCTCCTGGTCGCGCAGGTACCGGTTCGGGAGGAGGAACACCCCGGGCCGGTACACGGTCGTGCGCGGGGCCGGCCGGCCCGGCACCGCGGTCGACGTCGCCGGGTCGAGCACCCGCGCGCCGTGCCGGTCGAGCAGCTGCCTCGGCGGGGCCGGGAGCTCGTTGAGCGTGCCGATGTCCTCCTTCGCCGCGCCGGAGCCCTCGTCCCTCACGAACCTGACCACCATCGGGTCCACCCTCTCGCTTGCCCCCGCCATTGATCACAACGTGGTTACTCGGGAAAGACCGGGCAGCCGCACCCGGGATACGGCACGGACATCACGAATGCATAACTCCGGCGGCAAACGGGTGAGGACGTATCTGGCGTCCGTCACTCACCCACTTGGACCCCAGAAGTAACCGGTGGCGCACCTGCGCCGCCAGGCATTCGGGGAGAACGCCATGACTCTGCTCCGGCCGAGCGTCCAGGAGGCGGCCCGGCCCGCGCGGATCCGCGGGCTGGGCGGGTCCTTCACGCCGGAACCCGCCACCGGCGGCGGGAGCTTCGCGGTTCCGCTCGACCTGCCGCCCGGTCCGGGCGGGATCGCGCCGTCGCTGGCCCTGCGCTACGTCACCGGCGCGCCGAACGGGCCGTTCGGCGCGGGGTTCGCGGTGCCACTGCCGAACGTCCGGCTGGACGACAGCGGGGCGCGAAGCCGGACCAGCGGCCGGCTGGCCCGCCGGGGCGAGGGTTTCGTGCTCACCGCGCGCTCGGGCACCCGGCACTTCCTCGGCACGTCCGACGGCGGCCGGTCCGGCAGCCACGCCTGGCACCTCGAACGGACCGAGGACGCCCTCGGCAACACCGCGGCGTTCGGCTGGGCGCACCACAGCGGGCAGGCCTACCTCGCGCGGATCTCCTACGGGCCCTACGAAGTGGACTTCGCCTACGAGCCGCGGCCCGACGTCCTGCACCTGGGGCGCGTGACGACGGCGCTGCGCTGCTCCCGGATCGAGCTGCGGGTGCCCTCCGCCGCGCGCCCGCTCGTCCGCCGCTGGACCCTCGGTTACGACGTCGACGACGGCGCGTCCGTGCTGACGTCGGTCGCGCTGACCGGGTACGACGCGCGCGGTGCCGAAGCGGCCGCGCCGGTGCTGCGTCTCGCCTACGCCCGTTCGGAAACGCCGGCCACGCCACGGGTCCAGCTCCCGGCGCGGGCCCGCACGAGCATCAACTCCGGCGTGCTGCTGCTCGACGCCGAGGACGAACCGGTGCCTTACTACTCCCTCGCGCCGGGCGCCGGGCGGCTGAGCGAGATCGACAACGGCATCGGCCTGCGCACCGCGATCGAATACACGACCGCCGACACGGTCCCGGTGGTCCGCCGGGTCATGCTCCGGGAATCGGCGACCGGGCACGCCGGCACGACCGAGTTCGAGTACCACGAGCGGCACGTCGGCGACGCCTTCACGGGGTTCGGCCGGGTCGTGCAGGACGAGCTCGGCGACGAGCACGCGCCCACCCTGCGGACCGTGCGCTGGTTCGGCGACGACGGCTTCCTGCGGCAGGAGGAGACCTTCGGCCTCGACGACTCGCCGGACGCCGTCCGCCCGTACCGCCGGGTCGAGCACGAGAAGCGTCCACAGTGGACCCGATCGGTGACGACGGTGTTCGAGCGGCAGGAGAAACCGGTCTCGGTCACCAGGACGGAGTCGGACCTGGACGCCGCCGGGAACCCGGTCCGGGTGGTGGAGACGACCGAACGGCCCGGCCACGAGACCTCGGTGCGCGAGACGCGCACGACGTACACGACCGATCCCGACCACCGGTTCGCCGCGCTGCCCGCACGGGTCCGCCAGCTGGACGGTGCCGGGAAGGTGTTGTCGGACAAGCTGTTCCGCTACGACGAGTGCCCGGACGGGAGCGCGGGCTCGCAGGGGCTGCTGACCGCGCGGGAGGAGCTGGTGCTCACCGACGCGCTCGTCGCCGACGTCTACGGCCCGGTCCCGCCGGACCTGGTCCGCCACGGCTACCACCGCCGCGACGGCGAGGCGGGCTGGTGGGTCACGACGTTCCACCGGCGGGCCGACAACGTCACCGGGCTGCGCACCACGACCACCGGCTCGCGCGGCGACACCCACGAGGTGCGCTACTCCGACGACCGCTGTTTCCCCGAGGTGGCCACCGATCCGGTCGGGAACGTCACCGCGACGCGGTACGACGTCCGGACGGCGCGGGTCTGCGAGGTGACCGACCCGGCGGGCGCGGTGACCACCGTGACCCACGATCCGCTGGGCCGCCCGGAAACCGTCGTGCGGCCGGGTGACACGGCGGACCTGCCGACGCTGCGCCACCGCTACGACCACCACGGGCCGGTGCGCGTCACCACCGAGCAGCGCGCGGTGTCCGGTGAGGCGGAGGTGCTCACGACGGTGGAGGTGCGCGACGGCGCCGGCCGGCTGCTGCAGCGGCGGCACACCGAGCTGCTCGGCGACGTCGTCGACGAGCACCACGAGTACTGCGCGCGGGGCCTGGTCTGCCGGACGTCGCGGGCGTTCCGGATCGGCGGCCGGCGCGCCCCGGCGGCCGAGTACCGGTACGACGCGCTGGGCCGCCCGCTGCGGGTGACCGCGCCGGACGGCTCGGTCCGGACGTTCGACGCCGGCGCCGCGGACACCGAAACCGGCGAGGTGACGTGCGACCTGCTCGGGCGCGTGCTGCGTGGCGCGGACGGCGTGGCGCACGTCCGGGACGCGGCCGGGAACGCGGTGGAGTCGCGCAGCGAGGGCGGCCGCGCCGTGTACCGCATCCACGACGTGGCCGGCCGGGTGGCCGCCGTGCTGGTGGACGACCCGGCGAGCGCGCCGGTCACCACGTTCACCTACCACGACGGCGGGCTCCCGGTGCCGCTCGAAGCGGGCCCGCACAGCTGCGGGCGGCTGGTGCGCGTCACCGACGAATCGGGCGTCACGCTGCTCGGGTACGACGCGCTGGGCCACCCGATCTCGAAGCGCTGGCGCCCCGCGCACGTGGCCGTCGAGTACCGGCTCGACATCGTCCGCCGCGCCGACGGGCGGCTCTCGGAGGTGACCTACCCCGACGCCGGGGACGGCCGGCTGACCGTGCGGTACCAGTACGACGAGGTGAGCCGGCTGGTGAGCGTGCCGGGCTTCGTCGACTCCGTGCAGTACGACGTGCGCGGCCGCCGCACCGCGGTGCACTACGCGAACGGCGTCACCGAGGCCTTCGCGCCGGGACGCCGGCACGTGGTCACCGGCCCCGGCGGCTGGCTGCGCGAGATCGAGCCGCCGCCGGTCGCCCAGCTCCCGAAACCGCTGCCGGGCATCGAGATCCGGGACGTGTTCGGCCGGCTGCGCGGCATCCACGGCGACGACGGCGTCAACGAGCTGTACGGCTACGACCACTCGGGACGCCGGGTCCGCACCCTGGTGAGCAGCGGCACCGGCGTCCACGAAGTGCTGTCACCGGACGACCTGTACTCGCTCGAGGACGGCGAGCGCGTGATCGTGGTTGCGGACGCGGTCCGGCAGTACGCGGACGGAACGCGGCGCTACCTGCACATCGACGCCCTCGACCGGATCGCCCTCGTCACCGACGAGCACGGCTCGATCGTCGAGCCGTGAGCCCTACTTCCGGTGCCGGCCGCCGTCGGAGCTCTCGGTGCCGCTCTGGACGTCCGAGTCCCCGCTGTCCTTCTTCTCGTGCTTCCCCATGTCGACTCCTCCCCTTGCGCCGATTCTAGCAACGGTGGCACTGAGTAGTAGTAAGTCAACTCCATGTGGTCGCGGACATCAATCCAGCACGGCCAGATCCAGCCGGTCGAGGCGGGCCGGGTCGGCCAGGATGTCGATCTCCACGATCCGGCCTCCCGACACCGTGAAGCCGAGCACCGAGAACGGGCGCCCGTCCCGGGTGGCGACCACGCCGGCCGCGCCGTTGACCAGGGCGCGCCGGACCGTGCCGCCGCCCGCACCGAGGCGGGAGAACGTCAGGGCCTGGTTGGCCACCGCCGCCGCGCCGGTGACCTCGATCGAGCCGCCCTGGGCCGCGCCGCGGTCCGCGCGCAGCACGACGTCCGGGTCGAGGACCGTGACCAGCGCCTCGAAGTCGCCGCCGCGCGCGGCGGCCAGGAACGCGTCGACGACTTCACGCTGCCGGGCGACGTCCGGATCGGGGGCGACCGGCGCGCCCTGCACCCGCCGTCGCGCCCGGCTCGCGAGCTGGCGGGTCGCGGCCTCGGACCGGCCGACGATCGGCGCGATCTCGTCGAACGGCATCGCGAACATGTCCCGCAGCACGAACGCCAGCCGCTCGCCCGGGGTGAGCGTGTCGAGCACGACCAGCAGCGCGAGGCCGACGGAATCGGCCAGCAACGCCGACTCCTCGGGGCTGTCGTCCTCCCGGCTGATGATCGGGTCCGGCACGAACTCCTCCCGCCGGGCCTTGCGCGAGCGCAGCATGTCGAGGCAGACGCGCCCGACGACCGTGGTGAGCCAGCCGGCCAGGTTCTCGACGTCGGAGGTGTCGCTCCGGCTGAGCCGCAGCCACGACTCCTGCACGGCGTCGTCGGCTTCGCTCAGCGAACCGAGCATCCGGTAGGCGACGGCCCGCAGGTGGTCGCGGTGCGTCTCGAAGCGGTGCGCCAGCCAGTCGGCGTCGGTCACGGTCTCATCCTTCGTCCAGGTGCTGTCCCCACCTTGACGGATCCCGCGAGCGAGATGTGACAGCTCAGTGCGTGAGCTCCCGCAGCACCCGCGCCGGGTCGACGTCGACGGCGCGCAGCGTGCCCGGGTGCTCGCTCGGCTCGCTCCACGCGGCCGAGATCCACAGGTCCGCGTAGTCACCCCGCTCGATCGCGGGCAGCTGCCAGGTGAGCCGCCCTTCGTCCAGGCCGACGGCGTCGTCCGCGATGGCGCCGGACCAGTACGGCGGCACGTGCTGCCCGGCCCGCGCGCACGCGCGCAGCGCCTCGGCGTCCGGGCCGCCGACGGTCACCACGGCGTCGGCGGTCTCGGCCGTGACGGTGGCACCGCTCGCGGTCACCTCGTCCGGCCCGCTCAGCTCGACCTGCACGACGAACTCGCTCAGCGGTTCCCGCGCCAGCACCCGGAAGACGGTGGCCTGCCGGGTGACCGCCGGATAGCCGTCGGGCAGCTGCGGCGCGCTCGGCCCGGACAGCACGTCGAGCCGCACGGACCGGTGCCGCCACCGGCACAGCCACGCCCCGGAGTCCAGGCCCCAGGTCAGCTCCGGCCGCGCCGGCACGTCCCACCCGCCGACGCGCACGGCGAACCGCACGGCGCCCAGCGGTGTGGTGATGCCGAGCGCCCGCGGCCGGGTCGTCGACAGCACGTCGGTGTCCAGCATGCAGTCATCCTTACCCCGGCCGGGGTAACGCGAAAATGCGCTGCGCGAACGTCACCCGTCCGTGGAGGTTTCGGGCTCGCCCGAGCTGGCGGCGTGGCGGAAGGTGAGTCAGAACCCGCCGGTGCCGTTCGGCGTGCCCAGCCCGGTCGGGCCGTCGTAGCCGGCGCCCGCCGTGCAGAGGTAGGTTCCGCCGCAGCTGCCGTTCGAACCGGACGTCACGTCGTTCAGGCTGCCGGTGTGGGCGTACGGGTACGACCCGGACGTCACCGAGTTGCCGGCCAGCGCGTACACGCTCGCGATCACCGGCGAAGACAGGCTCGTGCCGCCGACCTGGACCCAGCCGTCCGCGCCCTGAGCCAGGCCCAGCGACAGCAGCAGGTCGCAGAAAGCCGAGCTGCCGCAGCTGTTGTACGTGTCGTAGACGCCCAGCCCGGTGGCCGGGTCGGCGACCGCGGAGACGTCGGCGACGGTCCGCTTGGCACATCCCGTGTCGTGCTGCCACGACGGCTTGGCCTCCAGCGCCGAACACCCGCTGCCGCTGCCGTTCCACGTCGTTTCCGTCCAGCCGCGCGGGGTGCTGGTGGACTTCTTCAGCGTCGTGCCGCCGACCGCCGTGACGTACGGCGAGGACGCCGGCCAGCTCACGCCGTAGCCGGAGTCGCCCGACGACGCCGTCACCGCGATGCCCGGGTGGTTCAGGTGCGCGTCCGCGGCGAGGATCGTCGAGTCCTCGGTGCCGCCGTAGCTGTTGGAGATGGCCACCACGCCCGGTGTCGCCGCGGCCGTGTCGACCGCCGTCATCAGCGGGTCCGTGTCCGGGGAATTGGCTTCCACCAACAGGATGTGACAGTCGGGGCAGGTCGCGGACACCGCGTCGAGGTCGAGGCTGATCTCCTCGGCCCAGCCGTAGTCGCCCGCCGGCAACGGGCTCGCGGCGCCGTTCTGGTTCACCTTCTTGAAGCAGCCACTGGCCGTCGTGCACGGCGAAAGTCCGCGCGCGGCACGGAACTTCGCGAGATCGGCCTCCGCGGTCGGCGCGTCCATGGCGTCCACGATGGCGACGGTGCGGCCGCCGGAGTGCAGGCCGCCGAGGTTGTACGCGGCCTGGATCTCGGCCGGGCCGTAACCGACCGGAGTCGACGTCACCAGTGGGCCGGCGCCCTTCGGTGAGCGGATGGCCTTGCCGAGGCAGTGCATCTTCCCGGACGTGGCGCAGCCGAAGTTGATCACGCCGCCGCTCTGCAGCGGCGCGGCCTCCGCGGCGACCGCGGGGACGGCGGCGGCCACCGGAGCCGCGACGAGGGCGAAGGCCACAAGGGCCCGGACGAGGGTTCTGCCACGCGAAACAGTCATTCCTACTCCTCGGTAGGGGACCACGGTGTGGCACGAGATAGTCGCATGTCACACCGTCGGGGTCACCCGACCGAAGTGGGTTTCTCGGTTCAGTCATTCGCCCACCGCCGGGCAAATCGGGTCATCGATCACAGAACGCCTCACCCTCGCGGATGATTGGTCCAGACAACTGTTACCGATTCGTGACCATAGCCCCGCTGAGCGGGAGCTACTTTGTTGTGACTCGCAACAAATGCTCGTGGATCCCCAACGGCGGAGGTGTCACGGCGTGAACCGGACCTTTGAAAAGCTTCGACGACGCCGGCGCGGCGCCGTCGCCCTCACCGCGGCAGCCCTCTTGCTGGGCGCCGGACTCAACGCCCCGGCCGCGCTGGCCGCGGACGACTACACACAGAGCGTCACGCAGCTGAGCTCGACCCAGCTGCAGCTCAACTTCACCCCGGCCACCCCGGCCGTGTACGTGGACGTCCACTACACCGGCGTGCCGGGCGTCGGGCAGCAGAACGTCCGGATGACCAACGCCTCCGGCACGTGGCACTCCACCGTCAACGGCCTGAGCACCGGGAACACACTCGACTACTGGTTCACCTACGAGAAGAGCGGGCCGCAGTACGACACCCCGCACTTCACCTTCACCGTGGGTGGCGGCGGCACGACGACCGTCGCGGCACCGACGTTCAGCCCGCCCGGCGGGACGTACTCCAGCACGCAGACGGTGACGATCAGCAGCGCCACCTCGGGCGCGACCATCCGGTACACAGTGGACGGTTCGACGCCGACCGCGTCGTCGCCCCAGTACACCGCGCCGATCAGCGTCCCGGGCTCGCGGACGGTCAACGCGATCGCGCTGAAGTCCGGTTCGACGACGTCCGCGGTGTCGAGCGCGACCTACACGATCGGCACCCAGGCCGGCTGCCCGACGCAGTCCGACACCCCGAACTTCGGTTCCAACGTGCGGATCTTCGACCCGAGCATGTCCGCGGCGACGATCCAGGCGCAGCTGGACACGGACTTCAACAACCAGAAGGACACGCTCACCGCGCAGTTCGCGGACCGGCGCGTCGCCCACCTGTTCAAGCCGGGCACGTACAACAACGTGCACGACAACGTCGGCTTCTACACCTCGGTGGCCGGCCTCGGGCAGAACCCGGGCGACGTCCTGATCAACGGTGACGTCACCGTGGACGCGTTCAACGCCTCCGACAACGGCGTCGCGCTGCAGAACTTCTGGCGCTCGGCCGAGAACATGGCGGTCAACCCCTCCGGTGGCCAGGAGCGCTGGGCCGTCGCGCAGGCCGCGCCGTTCCGCCGGATGGACGTCCGCGGCGGACTGCAGCTGTACCCGGCGAGCTACGGCTACGCGAGCGGCGGCTACATCGCCGACACGAAGGTGGCCGGCCAGGCCGCGTCGATCTCGCAGCAGCAGTGGTACACCCGCGACTCGCAGCTCGGCAGCTGGAACGGCGGCGTCTGGAACATGGTCTTCTCCGGCACCAGCGGCGCGCCGGCGACCACGTTCCCGAACCCGCCGGAGACGACGCTGGCGACCACCCCGGTCTCCCGCGACGTGCCGTACCTGTACGTCGACGGCACCGGCAAGTACCGCGTGTTCCTGCCTTCGCTGCGCACCAACGCGTCCGGCCCGAGCTGGGCGAACGGCAGCACCCCGGGCACGTCGGCGCCGATGAGCCAGTTCTACGTCGTCAAGGCCGGTGACACGGCCTCGTCGATCAACAACGCGCTCGCCGCGGGCTGCAACCTGTTCTTCACCCCGGGCGTCTACCACCTCAACCAGACGCTCAACGTGACGAAGGCCGGCACGACGATCCTCGGCATCGGCTACCCGACGCTGGTGCCGGACAACGGCGTCAACGCGATGCAGGTGTCCGATGTGGACGGCGTGCGGCTCAAGGGCCTGCTGTTCGACGCCGGCACGACGAACTCGCAGGCACTGCTGACGGTCGGCCAGTCCGGCTCGACGGCGTCCCACGCGGCGAACCCGACAACGGTCCAGGACGTGTTCTTCCGGATCGGCGGCGCGATCGCCGGCAAGGCGACCAACAGCCTGATCGTCAACAGCGCCAACACGATCATCGACCACATCTGGGCGTGGCGCGCCGACCACGGCAACGCGAACACGGTCGGCTGGAACACGAACACGGCCGAGACGGGGTTGGTGGTGAACGGCGCGAACGTGCTGGCGACCGGCCTGTTCGTCGAGCACTACCAGAAGTACCAGGTGATCTGGAACGGCCAGGGCGGGAAGACGATCTTCTTCCAGAACGAGATGCCCTACGACGTGCCGAACCAGGCGTCGTGGAACGCGCCATCGGGGGTCGCGGGGTACGCGGCCTACAAGGTCGGGGCGAACGTGACGTCCCATGAGGCCTGGGGTCTCGGGAGCTACTGCTTCTTCGACACGAACCCGGCGGTGTCCAGTTACCACGCGTTCGAAGTGCCGAACAACAGCGGCGTGAAGTTCCACAGCCTGCTGACGGTGTCGCTCAACTACCGCGGCACGATCACCCACGTCATCAACGACACGGGCGGTGTCACGCCCACGGGCACCGTGCCGGTCAACGTGGTGAGCTACCCGTAAGCGGGTAACACAATGAAGGCCGCCTCCCCGGACCCGACCCCGGTGAGGCGGCCTTCGTCGTGTTCAGGACCTGCGGTGCAGCGTGTCGTATTCGTGGGCCGCTTCGCGCTGGGTCCGCGTGGGCAGCTCGTGCTGCTCGTCTTCGGCGTCGAGGTCGTTGAGTCCCAGTTGGACGGCTTGGCGGATCTGCTCGCGGTTGTCGCGCACGACGGTGGAGAAGAAGTCGTCGATCCGCGGGTCCAGCAGGACTTCGAGCAGGACGCGGAAGGACGTGTCGACGACCGTCCGCACGATCTCGTCGTGGAACGGCAGCCGCTTGAGCTTGCCGAGCTGCGGGTCGGCGGCGATCTTCTCGGCGATGATCGTGCGCAGCTCGTCCTTGTTGGCACCGAGCGACTTGGCGAGGTTCTCGGGGTAGTTGCCGGTCTCGAGCACCTTGACGACCTCGTCGAGCACGGCGATGGTCACCGGCTTCTTGATGGCCTTCACGATCGGCTCCGACAATTTGTCGACAAGCCGATAAGTGAACTGCTCCCCGACGGCCCGGTCCGCGGCCCGCCCGACCCGGATCAGCAGCAGCACCACGGCGACGAACTTGTGCCCGGCCGCGACCGGGTGCGCGAACGGGACCATGGCGAACAGCTCGTACCAGTTGCGCACGAGGAACTTCTTGGCCCACTTGCGTTTCCGCCACCGCCACAGGAACTCGCCGAGGAAGACCGCGCAGATCCCGCAGTCGACGTAGAAGATCACCAGCCCGGCGTCCCGCGCGGGCGGGCTCAGGATCATGAACCCCAGCAACCCGACCGAACCGGCGGCCAGCACGAGCATGACCCAGTCGTCGGTACGCACGTTCCCGGGCAGAATCCCGCTGTTGAGCTCCGGCTCGCGGGCTTCGCGAAGGGTGGCCATGCCCGAATGATGGCACGGCCGGCGCCCCGCAGCCGGTCAGCGGCACCGCCGTCGCCAATAGCTCCACGTGACCGCACCCAGCAGGGGCGCCCACAACAGGGCCGGCAGATAACAACCGACGAGCAGGACGTGCCCCGCCGGGTGCGAGAACGCCACCAGCCCGAAGTCCGGGAAGTCGCGGAACGCGTAACCCCAGATCACCGCCAGCGCGACAGCACCGAGCGACGCCGGCCCGATCGCCGCCCACGGTGGCACCCGGCGGCCGCCCAGCAGCGGAACCCACGACGGCACCCGCTCACCCCACGGCCGCACGAGCCCGAGCGTGAGCAGGGCCAGCGCCTCCGAAACCACGCTCAGCCCGACGATGTACCAGGCCTCACCGCCGACGTCGGCGTCCGCGACCCGCAGGCCGAGCGGGACCCCGGCGACCAGCGCGATCCGCCAGAGCCCGGACGGCAGCATCACGAGCGGCACCAGGTGCGCGGCGACCACGGCCCAGCGGGGCTGCGTCCGCATGGTGGTTGTCATGCGCCCGATCTTCGGCGCGCGCCCCGCGCCAGGCCTCCCTCTCGAGGCTGAGCGGGCCCCGCCACGCGAGGGAACTAGCCGAGCACCTCGTGCAGCCGCGCGGCGAAGGCTTCGGGCTTGCCCGCGTAGCCGAACTCGCCGCTCAGGAAGCCGCCGTGGTGGCTCGGGAACACGACGGCCTCCTGGCCGAGTACCTCGGCCGCCGCCAGTGTCGTGCGGCCCGTGAAGGTCTGGCCCGACTCCTCGGCGACCGCGATCACGACCCGCGTCGACGCCTTCTTCAGGGCTTCGACGTCGAGTTCGTAGCTGGAAACCGCCCACGAGCGGTCGGACAGCAGCGCGTCGTCGCGCTTGCCGTCGTCCTCGGCCGGCATGCCGAACCGGGCGGGGTCGGGCGCGGGCTGCGCGAAGTAGTCGTCGGTGTACTCGCCCGGCCACGACGACAGCAGCATGAACGCCGCCATCCCGGCACCGAAACCCTTGGCCTGGTAGGCCTCGGTCACGGCGTTGCGGGCCCGTTCGGCCGCCGCGGCGTCGGGCAGCACCGGGATCAGCGGCGGCTCGTGCGCGACGAGCGTGGTCACGTCCTCCGGGTACGCGGTGACGAACGCCAGCCCGGCGACGGCACCCCCGCTGCTCCCGAAGACGTCGACCGGCCCGGCGCCGAGTGCCTGGACGAGCGCGTGCAGATCCCGGGCCTGGACGGCGGGCACGTTGGTGACGCCGCCGTCCTTCCGGACGCTGCGCCCGAGCCCGCGCGGGTCGTAGGTGACGACGGTCCGCTCGGGGAAGTACGAGGCAAGGGTGGTGAAACCGACGGCTTCCATGGGCTGCCCGATCATGAACAGCGGCGCGCGGTCGCTGTCCGCGGGAGCGGGCCCGTGCACGTCGTAGGCGATGTCCGCCTCGGGCGTCTCGAGGATGTGTGTCGTGGCCATACGGAACCCTAAGCCACTAAACCGCTCACCGGAGGCAGGCGTTCTGACGACGACCGATCCGACGAGGGGAATCCGTGATGCTCAAGAAGGTCCTGGTCGCACTGGGTGGCGTGGTCATGGCGGCAGTGGGCTTGGCCCCGGCCGCGTCGGCCGAGGTCGAGGCGGCACCGAACTGCCAGTACGGCACCAGCTCGTACGGCACGTGGGTGACGTCCAAGGCGCTGACCGTGATCGGTGGGGGCTCCGCCTCCGTCGGCACGATCCAGCTCTGCCGTGACAGCAGCTACAACTACTTCGGATTCGTGATCTTCCCGGCCAAGCTGCCGGTCAACGAGTGGGGGCAGGCCTACGTCTACCGCTTCCGCGACGGCGTGCTGGACGCGACGCTCAGCTGCGACAGCTCGGGCGGCAACGGCAACGTCCGCCCGGCTCAGACCCGTTGCTGGACGGCGAGGTCCGCCGGCCTGAGCGGGCACTACACGTTCCAGGCCGAGGGCCAGCTGTGGAACAGCCACAGCGGCCAGATCGTCGCTTCGGGCACCACGGGCCGGACCCGCTGACCGGAAAGGCCGGGGTGCCGAACACCCCGGCCTTTCGCGGTTCTAGTGCTGTTGCTGCTCTTTCTTGTCTTCCTCGGCCCAGGCGGCCTCCGCCTGCATCTGGATGTCGGTGAGGCCGCGGTCGACCTGGACGATGTCCTTGCCCGCCCAGCCCACGAAGTTCTTCGAGCTCTTGGCGTCCGAGAGGGCCTTCATCATCGGGTAGTAGTCCGGTGCCTTGGCCTTCAGCCAGTCGTCGACGAACTTCATCTTCTTGTAGCTGTCGCCGAACTTGGTCTTCAGCCAGTCCTCGTGCTTCTTGATCGTCGAGACGTCCTGGTCGCTCAGCTTCGACTTCGGCGACGGCGGCTTGGGCGCGGGCGGCGGGTCCGCGGGCTTCGGCAGCGGGCGCGAGAAGTTCGGCGTGGTGCCGTCACCCGGGGGCCGGGTGGTGGGCGCGGCGCCGCCTCCGGGCGGGCCGTCGTGGCTGACGGCGGTGCCCGGCGGGGGCAGCGGCCGCGAGAAGTTGGGGGTCGTGCCGTCACCCGGGGGCCGGGTGCTGGGCGTCGCGCCGCCGGTGGTCGGCGGGCCGTCGTGGGTGACGGCCGAGCCCGGCGGCTTCGGCAGCGGCCGCGAGAAGTTCGGCACCCCGCCGCCGTTGGGCGGCAGGTTGCTCAGCTCGTGGCCCGCGTTCGAGGCGCCCGGCTTCCCCTTGACCAGCTTCGACAGCCCGGTGAGCCGGGCCAGCGTGCGCCCGGCGTACGCGACGACCTTGGCGAGCTTCGCCATCATCGCCGCGACCTGCACCGAGACGGTCGCGACGCACTTGGTCACCCCGACGGCGATCGACGCGCCGAAGGTGGGGATGGCGAGCGCCAGCGCGATCAGCATCGTGGAGATGATGTCGCCGAGGATCGTCGTGATGATGTCGCGCAGCAGCGAGCGGACCGCGCCGATCAGCGCTCCGGTGGTCTCGACCATGTAGCCCGCGACGTCGGACGCCTTGGCGTTGGCGTCGATCCAGCCCTTCCGGTCGTTGATCGACTTCAGGAAGCTGTCGTACCCCTTGCCCTCCCACTTCGTGATGGTGGCCTTGAGGGTGTCGTCCAGCTCGGTGCCGGTGTGGCGCAGCGACTCGCCGATCTTGTGCAGCTCGTTGGCGATCTTCGTGACCTCCGCGGGGTTGCCCGCGACCTGGTCCAGCGGCCACTTCAGGAACGAGACGTGCTCGATCAGCCAGCCCAGGCCCGCCGCGATCAGCTTCGCGAGCGGGTCCATGACGAACGCGACCGTGTCGAGCGCGGCGCTGATGACGTTGATGCCCAGCTCGACGCTGACGGCCGCGAGGTCGCCGCCGTGCTCGGTCTGGACCTTGCCGATCGAGTCGCCGACCTGCTTCCAGCTGTCGAAGACGCCGGCCCCGGTCGTGGAGTTCGACGCCGTGATGGGAACGGTCACTTGCCCAGCTCCGTTTCGAAGGTGCTCAGGCCCTGCGCCGTGTTCGCGTCGTGGGTCGAGTACACGTCGGCGGCCTTCTTCACGTCGTCGGCGGACTTGCCGATGTCACCGACGAGCTTGTTGATCTCCCCGGTGATCACGCCCATCGTGATCCGCGAGGGCACCGCGAGCACCTGCGCGAGCAGGATGCCGAACGCGGCGTTGTCGAACCCGTTGGCGGCCTGCATCCGGTTCGCGGCGTCCTGCACCGCGGGCTGCGTGGTGCCCGACAGGAACTGGCTGAACTTCTGCAGCTCGGCCGGGTCGACCGAGAAACCTGCTCCGGAAACCACTGGATCTCCTCCGTACTACCAGGGGTTGCTTTCGCCGTCGTCCTCTTCCGGCGCGGGCCGGGGACGTCGACGCGGCGGCGGACCTTGCTGCGGTGGCGGTAGCTGGTTCGGCGGCGGCGGCCGGTGCGGGGGCGGCGGCGGGAGGGGCGGCCGGTCGTCCGCCTCCGGCGCGAACTTGCCGCCGTTGCCCGGGGGCGTTCCCTCGTCCGGTTCGGGCGGCGCGGGCAGGAACTCGTCCAGCAGCTCGCGGGCGGCCGAGCTCTCGCCGACCATGCCGCTGAACGCGTCGGCGACCTCGGCCGAGACCTTCTGCTGCGCGCGGCCGATCAGCTGCATCACCGTGCCGGAAAGCGCTTGCGGGGGACGGTCGTACGCGCGGGGGCCGAACCGCAGTTCCTGCAGCACCCCGCTCGGGCCGACGGTCACCGAGACCGCCCCGTCCGGCGACTGCACGGTGGCGGTGGCGGCCCGGAGCCGTTCCTGGGCGGCCGCCGCCTGGGCCTGGATTCCTTCGAGCTCGGCGCTGAACGCGGCCAACGGATCGCCGTCGGGAGGCACTGACTGTGTCAATTTGTCCTCGTCGGGAGAAAGGTGGGGAGCCGTTGAAGTCAATCAGCGGTCTTCAAACGTCAGATGACGCGAACAGAGCCGACAGCTGAACGTGAGGCGGCGCACCCACACAACGAGACGCCCGGCGACCGGCGGCCGAACCGCAGGTCGAAGCAAACTTCGAGGAGCCGCCAAGGGGGCTCGAACCCCTGACCTTCTGTTTACAAGACAGATGCTCTACCAGCTGAGCTATAGCGGCCTGGCGCGCGAGCGCCGCTCACAGTGTATCGGCCCGCTCGACGGGCCACGGGCCCCTGGTGAAGGCACCCGTCCGAACACGCCGTATCCGGCGGAAACCCCCAGCTCAGGCCAAGATGATCGGAACGTGGTGGACGCCACTCCATGATCCGTGCAACGGTCGGGGCACGGGCGTCGATGGTCCTCGGGAACGAGCGAGGAGGTGGATGGATCATGAAGATCAACGAGCGCACCAACGGGGGCATGGCGACCAGATGGCCCCTGCTCGAACCTCCCGCGCAGCGGCCGCGCACGCACCGCCCGAACGTGCTGCGCCGCCGTCCGTGGCACGTGCTCGAGGCGCCCACCGGTGAGTTCCCGGCGGTCGACGCCGAGGAGGCGATGGGGCCGCAGCTGCCCGACGACGCCACCGTCAACTTCGTCCTCGACCTGAGCCTGCGCATCGGCGAGGTCCAGATGGCCAGCGGCGCCGGCGCCTCGGACGTCAGCGCGACGATCATCGCCATCACCGCCGCGCTCGGGCTGCCGCACTGCGAGGTCGACGTCATCTTCACGTCGATCACCGTGACCTGCCACCGCGGCACGGACCTCGCGCCAGTGACCGCACTGCGCGTCGTGCGCAGCCGCAGCCTCGACTACACCCGGCTGACCGAGACCGAAAAGCTGATCCGCCGGATCGTCCGCGGGCACCTCGGCGCCGAGCAGGCGCAGACGGAGCTGGAGCGGATCACGTCGGCGCCGCACCCGTACCCGCGCTGGGTCGCGACGCTCGCCTGGGGCGGGGTCGCCGCGTTCATCACCATCCTGCTCGGCGGCGGTCCCGACATCGCGGTCGTCGCGTTCGTCATCAGCGGCGTGATCGACCGGATCGGCCGGTTCGTCAACCGGTACTCCCTGCCGTTCTTCTTCCAGCAGGTGATCGGTGGCCTGGTCGCGACGCTCTCGGCGATGGCCATCGTGAGCAGCGGCCTGCTCACCACCGACCGGCCGACGCTCGTCGTCGCGGCCGCCGTCACGGTGCTGCTGTCCGGGCTGTCCACCGTCTCGGCGGTGCAGGACGCCATCACCGGCTACAACGTCACCGCGGCCGGCCGCACCATGGAGACGGTGCTGATGTCGGCCGGCCTGATCTCCGGGGTCGTGCTCGCCCTGCGGATCGCCGTGCTCATGAAACTGCCGCTCACCCCGCTGCCGGAGGTCAGCGGCTCGACGCCGCAGGACCTGCCCCTGGTCGTCATCGGCGGCGCGGGCGCCTCGGCCTGCTTCGCGCTCGCGTCCTACTCGAAGATGCGCGCCATGCTGGTCGCGATGGCCGCCGGCGCGATCGGCGCCCTCGTCTACGGCGGCCTGACGGTGGCCGAGCTCGACGGCGTCAGCTCGTCCGCGATCGCCGCGACGCTGGTCGGTTTCTGCGGCGGCGTGCTCGCGCGGCGACTGGGCGTTACTCCACTCGTCGTCGCAGTGTCCGGGATCACTCCCCTGCTCCCGGGCCTGTCCACCTATCGTGGTCTATACCAAATTGGGGTCGAGCCGAGCGGCAACATCTCGACGCTGATGACGGCCGTCGCGATCGGGCTTGCGCTGGCAGCGGGCGTGGTACTCGGTGAATGGCTCGCCCAGCCGGTCCGCACCGGCCTGGGCAGGCTCGAACGCCGGTTCGCCGGACCACGCATGGCCGGTCCGCTCGAACCGGCCGATCGGCGCTTGGAGTAACCCGACGGTCACCGGCTGTTCATCGCTCACGCGATAGGGTTTCACTCTGGGGCCGCGACCCGGGATTACGAGGAGCGAGCACGTGACTGAGACGCCGACGAAGGAGAACTCGAACCAGGCCGATTTCGTCGTGGTGGCGAACCGGCTACCGGTCGACCTCGAGCGCACGACCGACGGCCAGCGCCGCTGGACGGCCAGCCCGGGCGGGCTGGTGTCGGCGCTCGAGCCGTTCCTCCGGTCCCGGAAGGGCGCCTGGGTCGGCTGGCCGGGTGTGCCGGACGTCGACGTCGAGGAGTTCGACGACGACGGCCTCGTGCTGCACCCCGTCTCGCTCAGCGCCGACGAGGTCCGCGACTACTACGAGGGCTTCTCCAACGCGACGCTCTGGCCGCTCTACCACGACGTCGTCGAGCGCCCGGTGTTCGACCGGGCGTGGTGGAACAGCTACGTGAAGGTCAACCAGCGGTTCGCGCAGGCCAGCGCCGAGGTCGCCGCCCCAGGCGCGACCGTGTGGATCCAGGACTACCAGCTGCAGCTGGTGCCGGCGATGCTGCGCGAACTGAGACCGGACCTGCGCATCGGCTTCTTCCTCCACATCCCGTTCCCGCCGGTCGAGCTGTTCATGCAGATGCCGTGGCGCGCCGCGATCATCCGCGGCCTCACCGGCGCGGACCTCGTCGGCTTCCACCGCCCCGGCGGGGCGCAGAACTTCCTCTGGCTGTGCCGCCAGCTGATCGGCCTCGAGTCGACGCGCGGCGCGGTCGGCGTCCGGTCGCGGCCGGGCACCATGCAGGTCGGCGACCGGACCGTCCGGGTCGGCGCGTTCCCGATCTCCATCGACGCCGCCGGGCTCGACCAGCTGTCCCGAACGAAGGGCGTCCAGGAGCGGGCCGCGCAGCTGCGGCGCGACCTCGGCAATCCGAAGACCGTGCTGCTCGGCGTCGACCGGCTCGACTACACCAAGGGCATCGACCTGCGGCTGCAGGCGCTGCACGAGCTGCTGCACGAGGGACGGCTCCAGCCGGACGACGTCACGTTCGTGCAGCTGGCCACCCCGAGCCGCGAGCGCGTCGAGCACTACCAGCGGATGCGCGGCGAGATCGAGCAGATGGTCGGGCGGATCAACGGCGAGTTCTCCCGCGTCGGTCACCCGGTCGTGCACTACCTGCACCAATCGGTCGATCGCACCGAGCTGGCCGCCTTCTTCTCCGCCGCGGACGTCATGGTCGTGACGCCGCTGCGTGACGGGATGAACCTCGTCTGCAAGGAGTACGTCGCCACGAGGCACGACCTGGGCGGCGCGCTGGTGCTCAGCGAGTTCGCCGGCGCGGCTTCCGAACTCTCTAGCGCATTCCTCGTGAACCCCCACGACTTGGACGGGGTGAAGGACGCTCTGGTGGCTGCCATTACGCTCGACCCGGCTGAGGGCCGTCGCCGGATGCGCGCCATGCGTCGCCAGGTTCTCACTCACGATGTCGACCGTTGGGCGCGCTCGTTTCTCCAGGCGTTGGGTGCCGAAGCGGTCGAGTGACCACACGACCACGCACGAGCTCCTGAGGAGGAGTGTTGACTGCCGAGGCCCTGCCCGCCGAGCTACGGCGCGCGATCGTGCAGATCGCCCGTACTCCGCGACTGCTGGTCGCCTGCGACTACGACGGCACGCTGGCTCCCATCACCCTCAACCCCGACGAGGCCCGGCCGCTGCCGGAGTCCGTGGGCGCCCTCAGATCGCTCGCCGGTCTGCACGAGACGACCACCGCGGTCATCTCGGGCCGGGCCCTGCGCGACCTGGCCACGCTGTCGCGGCTGCCGTCCGAGGTGAACCTCGTCGGCAGCCACGGGTCGGAGTTCGACATCGGCTTCATCCACGCGCTGGACGAGAAGGCCCGTGAGCTGCACCGGCGGCTCGAGGCCGAGCTCGAACAGCTCGTGCTGGACGTCCCGGGTGTGTCGCTCGAGGTCAAGCCGGCCAGCATCGCGGTGCACGTGCGCCGCGCCGAGCACGAGGCCGGCCGCCGCGTGCTCTCGGCCGTCCACAACGGACCGTCTCATTGGGAGGGTGTGTCGACCACCGACGGCAAGGAGGTGGTGGAGCTCGCGGTCGTCCAGACGGACAAGGGCCGGGCGCTCGACATCCTCCGCCACCAGGTGGGCGCCACCGCGGCGATCTTCCTCGGCGACGACGTCACCGACGAGAAGGCCTTCGCCCGGCTCTCCGGTCCCGATCTGGGCATCAAGGTCGGCGACGGCGAAACCCTCGCCGGGTTCCGCGTGCCGGACACCGTGGACGTCGCGCTGGTGCTCGGCTTCCTGCTGGAAGAGCGGCGCAACTGGCTCTACGGCGAGTCCGCGCCCCCGATCGAGCGGCTGTCGATGCTGGCCAACGAGCGCTCGGTCGCGCTCCTCACGCCGGACGCGAAGCTGACCTGGCTGTGCCACCCGGGCCCGGACGCGCCCGCGGTGTTCGCCGACCTGCTCGGCGGCGAGGGTGCCGGTCACTTCTCCATCAAGCCGTACCGCAACGGCCTCCCGCTGGGCCAGCGCTACCTGCCGAACACGATGACGGTCGAGACGCGCTGGTCGCGCCTGCTCGTCACCGACTACCTCGAGCCGGAAAGCGCACCGCACCGGACGGACCTGGTCCGCGTCATCTCGGGCGAGGCGGCCGCGGCCGTCAAGTTCGCGCCGCGCCCCGAGTTCGGTGGTGTGCCGGTGAAGCTGGAGATCACCGAGGGCGGCCTGAAGGTGCTCGGCACGTCGGAGCCGTTCGTGCTCTACTCGCCGGGCGTCGAGTGGGACGTCACCTCGGACGGCCTGAACGACACGGCCACCGCGCTGGTGCAGCCGAAGCCCGACCAGCCGGTGGTGCTGGAGCTGCGCTGCGGCACCACGGACCTCGGCGCGCACGAACTGTCCGAAGTGGAACGACGCGACCGCGCGGGCCGCTACTGGAGCGAGTGGACGTCGAAGCTGCAGCTCCCGAAGGTGCAGACCGACCTGGTCCTGCGCTCGGCGCTGACGCTGCGCGGGCTGGTCAACACCGACACCGGCGGCGTCCTGGCCGCGGCGACGTCGTCGCTGCCGGAGGAGATCGGCGGCGTCCGCAACTGGGACTACCGCTACTGCTGGATCCGCGACGCCGCGATGACCGTGCGGGAGCTCGTGCACCTGGGCTCGATCGAGGAGGCCGAGGGCTACCTCAAGTGGCTCCACGGTGTGCTCGCGACGCTGGCCGGCCCGGAGCGGCTCCACCCGCTGTACACGCTTTCCGGCAGCGTCATCGGCGCCGAAGCCGTCATCGAGTCGCTGCCCGGGTACGCCGGTTCGCGGCCGGTGCGCGTCGGCAACCTGGCGAACCACCAGGTGCAGCTGGACGTCTTCGGCCCGGTCGTCGAGCTGGTCGGCACGCTCGCCGCGGCGCGCGGTGACTTGCGCGACGAGGACTGGCAGATGGTGCGCGCGATGGCGGAAGCCGTCACGCGGCGCTGGAACGAGCCGGACCACGGGATCTGGGAGGAGCGGCACGTGCCGCGCCACCGGGTCTACTCGCGGGTCATGTGCTGGGTGACGATCGACCGCGCGGTCAAGCTCGGCGCCCAGTACGGCCGTGACGTGCCGAGCCAGTGGCCGTCCCTGCGCGACGCGATCGCCGCGGACGTCCTGGAGCACGGCTGGAACGACGAGGTCCAGGCGTTCACCACGGCTTACGACGGTACGGACCTGGACGCGGCGTCACTCTTCGTCGGGCTCACCGGCCTGATCGACCCGGCCGACGAGCGCTTCCAGCAGACGGTGACCGCGATCGAGGCGGAGCTGCGCAGTGGGTCCACTGTGTACCGTTACCGCCGCGACGACGGGCTCCCCGGCGGCGAGGGCGGTTTCCACATCTGCGCGGCGTGGCTGATCGAGGCGTACCTGCTCACCGGGCGGCGTACCGAGGCGCAGGAGCTGTTCGACCAGATCGTCGCGGCGGCCGGCCCGACGGGCCTGCTGCCGGAGCAGTACGACCCGATCGCCGAGCGGTCCCTCGGTAATCATCCGCAGGCGTATTCGCACATCGGGCTCATCCGGTGCGCCAACTTGCTGGCGGCCAGTTAGCCCTTTCGGTCCGAACTGCCGTCGAGGCCACCTTACCGGCGCTTCACGCCCGTAAGGTGGCCTTGACGGCGTTCGGAGGTGAAGCGGTGCAGGGGACGTTCGGACAGGTCGAGTTCGTGCCGCTGCCACCCCGCTTCGCCGAGCGGGTGCGCTGGGGTTCGGTGGTCGTCGGCTGCTCGATGATCGCCGGCGTGGTCCTGCTGTTTGGGCTGACGACCTTCCTGCAGGGCATCGTCCACGGCCATGCCTTCCCGGACGCGCTGCTGGGCAAGGCCGCGACGGTGCTGCCCCCGCTGGCCGTGCTGGCGATGGCCGTCCTCGTGCTGACGTGCCGGCGGTGCCTGCGCGGCGACTACCTCGTGATCGCGAGTGCCCAGTCGGCGCGCAACGCGTTCGTCTTCACGTACGTGCTGACCCTGATCCTGATCGTCGGCGCGTGCGCGGTGCCGATCGTGTTCCGCGTGTGGCACGACGCCCCCGAGTCACGGGCCCCCGACCTGCTCACGACGATCGTGACACTCGCCTTCGCCACCACGGGTTTCCTGGCCGGGATGTTCTACGTGCGGCCGTCGATGCAGACGCTGCGGAGGTTCAGCGATCACCCGATCTGGTGAGCGACCGCTGTTCCGAAGCGGAAACCCTTGCGCGACAACGTATCCGCCCACCTAGGCGGAGTAACCCTTCGGCGGGATCAGGGTGGCGAGCTGGTCGAAGGTCAGCCAGTAGATCTGGTTCCCGCCGAAGCTCGCCGGGTCGGCGATCTTGACCGTCCGGTCCGAGCTGTCGTACCCGATCACGGTGAAGTAGTGGTAGATCGTGTAGTTCGGGTAGCCCGGCGGGTGGTTGTTCGCGGGGGCCACGATGTTCGCGACGATCGGGTAGCCGTTGTCGATGTCCAGCACGATGTCGCGCCACAGCAGGTCGCGCTGGGCCTGCGTCGGCGGGTCGTTCGGCATCTCCTTGGTCTCGTACCAGGAGGTGCCGAGGTCCTGGTTGAGGACGCCGGTGACCTGGCCGACCCAGTCGGTGCCGTTGGTGGTCGTGCCGAGCTGGGCCGCGAGCGTGCCCTGGCTCGGCACGTTCCCGGTGCGCGCGGAGAGGGCGATCCGGGTGGCCGCCGGGCCGCACCAGTACCCCGTCTCCTGCACCTGGTACTGGACGTTGAGTACGGTTTCGGCGGTGGCCGAAGCCACCGCCGGCAGCGTGACCAGGCCCATCGTGGCCGCGAGCGTGACAAATCCCAGGCGGAATCCGCGCATGACGATCCTTCCCCAGTTGTGACGCCGGTTGGCCAGCGCCGAACAAAAGGATGATCGCGACAGATGCCGCCGTTTGTCGCACGTGTCCCCGGACCGGATCACGACGAAGGTAGGTTCGCCCGTGAACGCCGGGCCCCGCTGCGGGCAACAGGGGGCATGCAGGTGATCCAAGAGGGGCCGGAGATCTGGGGGCACGACCGCCCCGACCTGGGCGGGCCCGAGCCCGGGCCGGCGTTCGGGCGGCTCTTCGACACCCACGCCGGGCAGCTGAGGCGCTACGTCGCCCGCCGCGTCGGCGCCGAAGCGGCCAACGACCTCGTCGCGGAGACGTTCCTGGTGGCGTTGCGCCGCCGCGAAAGCTACCGGCGGGAGCTGGGCACCGCCCGGTCCTGGCTCTACGGCATCGCGACGAACCTCCTGCGCCACCACGTGCGCTCCGAGCTGCGCGGGCTGCAGGCCACGGCGCGGCTCGCGCACACCGGCGAGCTCAGCTACGCGGGCCACGACGGCCGCGTCGCCGAGCAGGTCGACGCGCAGGTCCGCGCGGCGCAGCTGGCGGGGGCGCTGGCCCGGCTCAGCCCGGCCGACCGCGACACGTTGCTGCTGGTGTCGTGGGCCGGGCTCGAACCGGCCGAGGTCGCCGAGGCCCTCGGCATCCCACCGGGCACCGTCCGCTCACGGTTGCACCGGATCCGGCGTTCGCTGCGGACGAACGCACCAGCCCAAGAGGAGGCGAACGGCCTTGACTGAAGACAACGTCCGGAAGATCTGGTCCGACGCCGAGCTGGACGCCGCACTCACCGACCTGCACAGCGACGTCGGCGACGACGACGGCCTGGCGTTCGCCCGCGCCTCGCTGCTGGCGGCGGCCGGCGCCGAGCCCGAGGAAGCGCCGAAACCCCGGCGCTCCGGCTCGTGGCGGTGGATCGCCGTGGCCGCCGCGGTCGTCATCCTGGCCGGCGGGCTCGCGGTCACCGCGGAGCTGCTGAGCCCGGGCACCCCGGAACCCGTCCACCCCGCCGCGACACCCCCCGACCTCGACCGCCCGCTCGCGCCCGGCGAGTACCACTACTCGCGGCAGGAGTACTGGTACCCGGTCGGCAACTCGTCGCACGTCGCGTTCGTCCAGCAGAAGGTCGAGCTCTGGGTCCCGGCCGATCCCGCCGGGATGTGGCACCGGCGGAGGGGCTTGACGGGCCGGGTCGTCGGGCACCTCTCCGACGACGACCGCGCGAAGATCGTGCCGACGAGCGGGGCGGACATCGATGAGTACGGCCCCGGCGGGGTGTTCCCCAGCCCCGGCGGGGGCCCCTTCCTCTGGCAGACCCCGGATGCGCGGTTCCTGGAGTCGCTGACACCCGACGAAACCGCCCTGAGCGGCCACCTCGTCGGCACCTCGCCCTATCCCGGCGAGCAACTCCGGCAGGCGGCGAGCGCGCTGACCCCCGGCTTCCCCGCGAAGGACGTCCGGGCCGCTCTGTGCAAGGCGCTGGCGAGCCTCGGCGGCATCCAGGCGTATCCGGACCCGGTCCGGGCCCCGGACGGCCGGCAGTCGCTCGCGTTCCTGGCGCCCTCGACGCAGGACACGCTGTACGTCGACCCGACGACGTTCGTGGCCATCGCGATCACGCCGTACCCGCCGCCGATGCACCAGGTCCCGGTGGGTGGTCCCACGTCCACGATGGCCGGCGATCCGACCGAAACGATGAAGCCGCCCGCGCCCCTCTCGACGCCGGTCTCGATGACGACCCCGCAGTCGTTGCCGGTAACCACGACGCCGCAGAGCCCGCCGTCTTCGCCGGGTCAGCAGCCGCCGACGATGTTCTACTTCTCGATCACGCGCGGCTCGTCGTAGCCGAGGGGGCGGTCCCGGCCGTCCCCTCAGCGGGCGTGGCTGGCCGCGTTCAACGCGTCCGCGACGTTCGCCACCTCCAGCACCCGGATCCCCGCCGGCGGTTTGCCCGAGTCCGGCGGCACGAGCGCGTGCGTGAACCCCAGCCGGGCCGCCTCCGCGAGCCGGCGGCCGACACTCGGCACCCGGCGGATCTCGCCCGCCAGCCCGACCTCGCCCACCGACACCAGCCGGGGTGACAGCGCGACGTCACCGAACGACGACGTCAGCGCCAGCACCAGGGCCAGGTCGATGCCCGGTTCGGTGATCTTCATGCCGCCGACCGTGGCGACGTAGACGTCCTTGTCGCCGAGCTTCAGGCCGCCGCGCTTCTCCAGCACCGCCAGCACCATCGCCACCCGGGCCGAGTCGAGGCCGCTGACCGCGCGCCGCGGCTGGGGGGCCGACGTCGCCGACACCAGGGCCTGCACCTCGCCCAGCAGCGGCCTCTTGCCCTCCATCGCGACCGTGATCGCCGTGCCGGGGACCGGCTCCGCCGTCTGGCTGATGAACAGCCCCGACGGGTCGGGCACCCCGACGATGCCTTCTTCCACGAGCTCGAAGCAGCCGATCTCGTCGGCCGCGCCGAACCGGTTCTTGATGCCGCGGACCATGCGCAGCGTCGAGTGCTTGTCGCCCTCGAACTGCAGCACGACGTCCACCAGGTGCTCCAGCACACGCGGGCCGGCCACCGAGCCGTCCTTCGTCACGTGCCCCACGAGCACCACCGGCAGCCCGCGTTCCTTGGCCAGCGCGACGAGCCCGGACGTCACCGCGCGGACCTGCGTCACGCCGCCGGGTGAGCCCTCGACGTTCGGGGACGCCATGGTCTGGACCGAGTCGACGATCAGCACACCCGGCTTCACGTCGTCGACGTGCCCGAGGATGGCCGCGAGATCGCTTTCGGCGGCGAGGTACATCCGGTCGTGGATGTTCCCCGTTCGCTCCGCGCGCAACCGGACCTGGCCCGCGGACTCCTCGCCCGTGACGTACAGGGACCGGTCGACGGTCTTCGCCCACTGGTAGGCGACCTCGAGCAGCAGGGTCGACTTGCCGACGCCGGGCTCACCCGCGAGCAGGACCACCGCGCCCGGCACCAGGCCGCCGCCCAGCACGCGGTCCAGCTCCGAGACGCCGGTCTGGCGCGCGCGAGCCGCCTCGACGTCGACTTCGCCGATCGGACGGGCCGGCGCGCTCGGCGCGCCGGCCGCGACGCGCTGGATCGCCGGTTTGAGGGCTCCGCGCTCGGCGAAGGAGCCCCATTCCTGGCACTCCGGACACCGGCCGAGCCACTTGGCCGCTTCGTACCCGCAGCTCGCGCAGCGGTAGGTGACGCCTTTCTTCACCCCGCGAGGCTATCGGCGCCCACCGACAAAATCGGGGACCTACTCCTTGACGTGCGCCGGCGCCGCCACCGGCAGCTCGACGACGACCGGTCCGGCGTTCTTGAAGACGAACGTGACCTTCACGACCTGACCGGGCCAGAGGGGCTGCTTGAGCGCGGGGAGCGTCACCGTGCCCTTGCCGACGGTCGCGGGGGCCGCGGTCGGCGTCACGCTGGCCGACGGCGCCTCCGAAGAAGAGGAGGTCTCCGAGCTGGTCCCGGTGGCCGTGGTGCCCGTCGAGCTGGTGCCGGTCGCCGGTGCTTCCGAGGAGGAGGTCGGCGCGCCCGAAGACGTGGGCTGCGCCTCGTTGGTGGACTCGACCGCGTCGTCCGGGCCGATCACCAGGGAGTGCCCGGCGACGATGTCCTTGGAGCCGCCGACGGTCGCCGCGGTGCCGTCCTCGGTCGTCACGGAGACGAGCGTGTCGTCCTGCTGGCCCTGGTTGACGATCGTCAGGGTCAGCGCCGGGGTGGCACCGGACGCGTAGCCCGCGCCGGACGTCGGGTACTGCACCGCGACGTCGCGCAGGGCGATGGTCTTGACCTGGGCGTGCGTGCCGTTGACGGCGGGCTGCTGCGTGTCGGTCTGGGTGATCTGGCCTGCCCCGCACCCGGCGAGCGCGAGCGCGGCACCGAGCACCAGCACGCCCGCGCCGAGCACGCGACGATTCTGCAGCCTCACGTCGCAGTCCTTCCCTTTTCACGGCCTCGTCCCCGCGAAGACTAGCCGGGAGCGATCTCCCGCGCGGAACCGGTCCGCGTTGCGCTCAAGATCAACCGTCCACAAAGGAATTCGTTGTGCCCGTTGACACCCGTCCCGGCCACCTGCGTGAGCACGGGGGTCCGACGTTTGTCAACCCCCGCTCAGGCCGCTGACCTGCGAGGACGAGTCCGGCCCGCTAGGTGGGCAGTGGCGGCACGTGATAGGATGGGGTCAGCGAAAGGGGCAGAGGACACATGGTTTTCAAGGTCGGAGAGACCGTCGTCTACCCGCACCACGGTGCCGCACTCATCGAAGCCATCGAGACCCGCGTGATCAAGGGCGAGGAAAAGAAGTACCTCGTCCTCAAAGTCGCGCAAGGGGATCTCACGGTTCGCGTGCCCGCTGACAACGCCGAGATCGTAGGCGTGCGAGACGTCGTCGGGCAAGAAGGACTGGACAAGGTTTTCGACGTACTGCGTGCTCCGCACACCGAAGAGCCCACGAACTGGTCTCGTCGGTACAAGGCCAACCTCGAGAAGCTCGCCTCCGGCGATGTGAACAAGGTGGCCGAAGTGGTGCGCGACCTCTGGCGACGAGAGAAGGACCGAGGACTTTCAGCCGGCGAAAAGCGCATGCTGGCGAAGGCTCGGCAAATTCTGGTCAGCGAGCTCGCGCTCGCGGAGGGCACCGACGAGGACAAGGCTGAAGTCCTCCTCGACGAAGTTCTGGAAACCGCGACGGTCTGACCCCAGGCCTTCCTGCTCGACGGGCGAGCAGGTGCCTCTACGATCGCGAACCGATGAACGTCGTCGTGATCGTGACCGTCGCACACCATGCCTCCGACGGAGAGCTCGCTCTCACGCCGGTCCGTGGTGAACCGCTACTCACGCACACCGTGCGGGGGCTGCTCGCAGTACCGGAGATCGATCTGGTTCTCGTGGCGGCCCCCCAGCGGTGTGCGCAAGCGTATTCGCAAGTCCTCGAGGATCTCTCGTGCCGGGTCGTGCCCGGCTCGCTCCGGCAGGCCTTCGCCGCCGTCGAGCCCGAACTTCCCCGTGGTTCCGTTCTACTCCTCCACGACGCGTTGCGTGCCTTCATTCCTGCGCAAACGGTGCGTGACGTGATCAACGCGGTCGGTGACACTAACCCGATCGTCGTCCCGGTGCTCCCGATGGCCGACACGGTGAAGGTGACCGATGCGGCCGAGCTGATCGTCGGCACGGAGGACCGCACCCGGCTGCGCACCGCCCAGACCCCGATCGGTTTCACGCTCGAGGCGTTCCGCGCGGCGGACCTCTCGGCGCCGGTCCACGCGGGCGCGGCGACCGTGCCGGGGCACCCGGACGCGATGCGCGTCACGACCGGCTTCGAACTTTCCCTCGCCGAGGCGATCGCGGCGGCACCAAGCACGGAGGAGACGCTGTGAGGATCGGCAACGGGGTGGACGTCCACCCGATCGAGGCGGGCCGCGAGTGCTGGATCGCCGGGCTGAGCTGGCCGGGCGTCGACGGCTGCGCCGGCCACTCGGACGGTGACGTCGCCGCGCACGCCCTCTGCGACGCGCTGCTGTCCGCGGCCGGCCTGGGTGACCTCGGCGCGGTGTTCGGCACCGGCGACCCCCGGATGGACGGCGCGCACGGCGCCGACATGCTCGCGGAGGTCCGCGGCCTGGTCGAAGCCGAGGGCTGGCGGGTCGCGAACGCGACGGTCCAGATCGTCGGCAACGCGCCCCGCGTGGGGAAGCGGCGCGAGGAGGCGCAGAAGGTGCTGTCGGAGGCCGTCGGCGGCCCGGTGAGCGTCTCGGGCACGACGTCCGACGGCTTGGGCCTCACCGGCCGCGGCGAGGGCATCGCGGCTTTCGCCACCGCCCTGCTGCTGGCGGCGGAATAGCTGCGACGCCGGCCCGCGTTCGGCGTGACATGGCCCTCACTCTCCCGGACGCGGTCCGCGCTCTCGTCGAAGGCAAGAACTTCGCCACCGTCGCCACGCTCGAGCCCGACGGCAGCCCGCAGACGTCCGTCATCTGGATCGGCCTCGACGACGGTGACCTCGTGTTCAGCGCGACCGAAGACCGCCGGAAGGTCCGCAACCTGCGGCGCGACCCCCGGATCAGCGTGTCGATCACCGACGCGGAGAACCCGTACCGGCACACGCAGCTGCGCGGCACGGTGACGCTCACCCCCGACCCCGGCAAAACCCTCCCGAAGACGCTGAGCCACAAGTACCTCGGCGAGGACCCGCCCGCGGAGGGCGGCGACGTCGAACGGGTGATCGTCCGGCTGCACGTCGCGAAGATCGCGGGCAACGTCAAATAGGGTCACCGACCATGGGTGTGACATTCAACGACGCGACCAAGGCGCTCCTCGACGGGAAGAACTACCCCGTCGTCGCCACCACCAACGCCGACGGCTCGCCGCAGAGCTCGGTCGTCTGGGCGCGCCGCGACGGCGACACCGTGGTCTTCGTGACCGTCCAGGGCCGTCGCAAGGAGCGCAACATCCGCCGCGACCCCCGGGTCTCGCTCTCCGTCTTCGACCTGGCCGATCCGGAGAACTACGTCGAAATCCGCGGGCGGGCCGAAGTCACCGTCGAGGGCGGTCCCGAGCTGAACGACGAGCTGGCCCGCAAGTACACAGGCGGGGACTTCCCGGCCGAGCCGCCGGAGGTCGTGCGCGTGCTCGTGCGCGTTGTTCCCGAACACATCACAGGGCATTCGGCCTGAAGCTCCCGTTAGGCTGAACGACATGACGATCAGGGCGGTGTTGTTCGACTACTCCGGCACGCTCTTCCGGCTCGAGCAGGACGAGTCCTGGCTCACCGAACTGACCGACCACGACGGCACGCCGCTCGACATCGAGGCGCAGGCCGAGCTGATGCGCCGGATGACGGCGCCGGTCGGCCAGGTCGTCGAGCTGGACGACGAGCACGTGCACGCCTGGAACCACCGGGACCGCGACCCGCAGCTGCACCGGAAGGTGTACCTGGAGGTCCTCAAGAAGTCCGGCGTCCCGCTGCCCGAGCAGGCCGTCGCGCTCTACGACCGGCTCATCGATCCCAGCCAGTGGACGCCCTACCCCGACACCGAGGCCGCCCTGAAGGCCGCCTCCGAGCGGGGGCTCAAGGTCGGCGTCCTCAGCAACATCGCCTTCGACATCCGGCCCGCCTTCACCGCGCGCGGCTGGGACGCCTACGTCGACGAGTTCGTCCTGTCCTTCGAGGTCGGGGCGATCAAACCGGAGCTGGAGATCTTCCGCCGGGCCGTGCAGGCCCTCGGCGTCCCGGCCACCGAGACGCTGATGGTCGGCGACAGCGAAGAGGCCGACGGCGGGGCCCGCGCGCTCGGCTGCGAGTTCGCGCTGGTCGACCCGCTGCCCACGGCGGAGCGGCCGGACGCCCTGCTCACGGCGTTGCGCTCGTTCGGCGTCGGCTGAGACGGCAGCCAGGCGCCTGCGACCTCGCTCACGCCCACCCCGTACCCTTTCAGGGTGGCCCTACACCTTTTCGACACAGCGACCCGGAGCGTGCGGGAGTTCCACCCCGTCCGTAGCGGAACGGCGTCGATCTACGTGTGTGGTGCCACCGTGCAGGGCGTGCCGCACATCGGGCACGTCCGCGGCGTCCTGAACTACGACGTCCTGCGCCGCTGGCTCGTCCACAGTGGACTGGACGTGCTGCTGGTCCGCAACGTCACCGACATCGACGACAAGATCCTCACCAAGGCCGCCGAAGCCGGCCGGCCCTGGTGGGAGTGGGGCGCGACGCACGAGCGCGCCTTCGAGACCGCGTACGAGCAGCTGGGCTGCCTCGCGCCGTCGGTCAACCCGCGCGCGACCGGGCACGTCACCCAGATGGTCGAGCTGATGGAGCGCCTCATCGAGAGCGGCCACGGCTACGTCGCGGACGGCGACGTCTACTTCTCGGTCAAGTCGTTCGACGACTACGGCAAGCTGTCGGGCCAGGTCCTCGACGACGTCCAGCAGGGCGAGACGCCGACCCGCGGCAAGCGCGACCCGCGCGACTTCACGATGTGGAAGAGCGCGAAGCCGGGTGAGCCGTCGTGGCCGACACCGTGGGGCGACGGCCGGCCGGGCTGGCACCTGGAGTGCTCGGCGATGGCCACGGCCTACCTCGGCGCGGAGTTCGACATCCACGGCGGCGGCATCGACCTGGTCTTCCCGCACCACGAGAACGAGCGCGCCCAGTCGAACGCGGCCGGTGACGCCTTCGCGCGGTTCTGGCTGCACAACGCCTGGGTGACCATGTCCGGCGAGAAGATGTCGAAGTCGCTGGGCAACACCGTGTCGATCCCGTCGATGCTGGAGCGCTACCGGGCCCCCGAGCTGCGGTACTACCTGGTCCAGCCGCACTACCGCTCGACCATCGAGTACTCCGACGGCGCGCTTTCGGAAGCCGCCCAGGGCTACCGGCGGATCGAGACGTTCCTGCGCCGCGCCGCGCAGTCGGGCGAGGTGGCGCTGGGCACGGTCCCGGCGGAGTTCGCCGCCGCGCTCGACGACGACCTGGCCACCCCGCAGGCGTTCGCCGTGGTCCACACCACGGTGCGGGACGGTAACGCCGCCCTCGACGCGGGCGACACCTCCAAGGCACTCGAATTCGCCGCGGCCGTCCGCGCGATGACCGACGTGCTCGGCCTCGACCCGCTGTCCGCGCGCTGGTCCGAGGCGGGCGGTTCCGAAACGCCCACCAAACAGGCGCTGGCCGAGCTCGTCGAAGGGCTGCTGGCCGAGCGCCAGCAGGCCCGGGCCGAGAAGGACTTCGCCCGCGCGGACGCCGCCCGTGACCGCCTCCAGCAGGCCGGGATCGTGGTGGAGGACACCCCTAACGGTCCACAGTGGACAGTCAAGTCCGACTGAGCCGTTCTCCATAACCGCAAGGACTTTTCAGCATGGCAGGCAACTCCCGGCGTCAAGGCGCCATCCGCAAGACGGGCACCAAGAAGGGTGCCGTCGTCGGCTCGGGCGGTCAGCGCCGCAAGGCCCTCGAAGGCAAGGGCCCGACCCCGAAGGCGGAGGACCGTCCCGGGCACAAGGCGTACCGGCAGAACAACGCCCAGACCAAGCGCGACCAGGCGCGGCAGAAGAAGGCCGACAAGCCGGAGCTGATCGCCGGGCGCAACCCGGTGGTCGAGGCGCTGCGCGCCGGCGTCCCGGCGACCGCGCTGTACGTCGCGCTGAACATCGAGATCGACGACCGCGTGAACGACGCCGTCCGGCTGGCCGGCGACAAGGGCATCTCGATCCTGGAGATCCCGCGCGAGGAGCTGGACCGCAAGACGAACCGGGCCGTGCACCAGGGCATCGGCCTGCAGGTCCCGCCGTTCGAGTACGCCCACCCGGACGACCTGATGGCGGCGGCGCGCAACTCGGGCGAGGTGCCGCTGTTCGTCGCGCTCGACGGCGTCACCGACCCGCGCAACCTCGGCGCGGTGATCCGCTCGGCGGCCGCGTTCGGCGCGCACGGCGTGCTGCTGCCGGAGCGGCGCAGCGCGGGCATGACGGCGGTGGCGTGGCGCACGAGCGCGGGCACGGCGGCGAAGCTGCCGATCGCGGTCGCGACCAACCTGACCCGCCAGCTGAAGTCGTGGGCCAACGACGGTTTGATGCTGGTCGGCCTGGACGCGGACGGCTCCGTGGACATCGACGAGCTGGCACTGGCGGCCGACCCGCTGGTCATCGTCCTGGGCTCGGAGGGCCGCGGCCTGTCCCGTCTCGTCCGCGAGACGTGCGACGCGACGGTGTCGATCCCGATGGCGGCGGGTGTGGAGTCGTTGAACGCTTCGGTGGCGGCCGGTGTGCTGCTGGCCGAGGTGGCGCGGCGCCGTCGTCTCGCCGGGCGGGTCTGAGCCCCACCTTCACGACAACGAACCACCCACTCGGGTTAAGGTCACCATCGGATAAACCGAGGGGACCTGACCACCGATGTCATTCGTTTCGCCACTGTTCCTGTGGTATTTCATGCCGGCGGTGCTCATCGCCGTGCTGGTGTGCCCGCGGACCTGGCGAAACGGCATCATCGCCGTCGGCAGCCTGCTGTTCTACACGATCGGCGCCGGTCCGTTCGTGTTCCTGCTGCTCGGCTGCATGGTGGTCAACTTCTTCGCGGGCCCGCTGCTGGAGCCGAGCCCGTGGGACGTCCAGGGCGTCCGGCGGCGCCGGATCCTCATCGGCGTCGTCGCGCTGGACGTCACCGTCCTGGTGATCTGGAAGTACGCCGGGTTCGCGACGCAGCAGATCGCCGCCGTCGCGCACTGGTTCGGCGGGAGCGTGCCCGTCGCGAGCCTGGTCGTGCCGATCGGCATCTCGTTCTACACGTTCCACCACATTTCGTACGTGGTCGACATCTACCGCGGCGAACGGAAAGCGCTGCGGAACCCGGTGTCGTTCGCCGCGTACATCGCGATGTTCCCGCAGCTGGTGGCCGGCCCGATCGTGCGCTACCGCGAGATCGCCGACCAGCTGCCGCAGCTGCGTTCGCACCGGCTCGACGACCTCGCGGCCGGCTTCCCGCGGTTCGCGCTCGGGCTGTGCAAGAAGACGATCATCGCGGACTCGCTGAGCCCCCTCGTCGACGCCTGTTTCAAGGTGCCGCCGGACCAGATGACGTTCTCGACGGCGTGGCTCGGCGCGGTCGGCTACACACTCCAGCTGTTCTTCGACTTCTCGGGTTATTCGGACATGGCGATCGGCCTGGGCCGCATGCTGGGCTTCCGGCTGCCGGAGAACTTCGCCCGGCCGTACTCGTCGGTGACGATCACGGAGTTCTGGCGCCGCTGGCACATGAGCCTGTCCCGCTGGTTCCGCGACTACGTCTACATCCCCATGGGCGGCAACCGCAGCGGCGCGGGCAAGACGTACCGCAACCTGTGCATCGTGTTCGTCCTGACGGGCTTCTGGCACGGCGCGCAGTGGACGTTCCTGGTGTGGGGCTGCTACCACGGAGCCCTCCTGGTGATCGAACGCCGCTTCGCCTTGGACCTGGACCCCGCCGACCCCCGCCGCCGGCTCGCGAGGCGCGCCCTGACGATGCTGCTGGTGGTGTTCGGCTGGGTGTTCTTCCGCTCGGCGGACATCCCCCACGCGCTCTCGATGATCGGCCACATGCTCATCCCGGACTTCGACGGCCTGGGCGCCGGCGTCAAGGAGGCGTTCACCAACCAGCGCCTGGTCATCCTGCTGGCCGGACTGGCGGTGTTCCTCCTGCCGGCCCACCCGGTGACGGGCCCCCTGCTGGAGTCCTCCCGAAGCCGCCCGGCAACGGCCCTGCGCATCGGAGTGATGACGGTAGGCCTGATCTACGCGGCGATCCTGATCGCAACAGGAACATTCAGCCCGTTCTTGTATTACCAGTTCTGACCGCACAAAAGCCCCACCAACCAGACCTCCCCCACCGAACCGATACGCAGCCTCAACAGCGGCCGCCACGCCGGGTCAAGGCACGCTTTCCCGCCTTGACGCGGTGTGGCGGCCGCTGCACGATCCGGCGTTCGGGTCGGTGGGGCAGCGGTAGACCACTCAACTGTCATGGCAGCATGATCGGAGGAACAGCAGGAGAGGAAGCGATGACCGAGCTGGCCAAGGTGCCCAACGTGATCCCCTACGTGGACCACCACACCGGCCCGCGCCGCCTGCTCACCCTCGAAATCCCCCACCTCGGCCACACCGTCCGCGACTACGCCCCGATAGCGAGCATCGACGGCCGCCAGTACGTCGTCTCCTGGGGCTCGATGAGCTTCGAGATCCCCGCGGACCGGAACGTGCACGTCAGCGTGCACCTGCACACCAACAGCGGGCGCGACTACACGATCACGCCGTTCGCCTCGACCGTCCTGTCCCCCCACCCCGCGCCGCTGCGGCTGCTCGCCCAGTTCGTGCCGAGCCAGGGCCCGCAGGGCGCGCTCGTACCCGTCGGCTGACCCGTGCTCGCGGCGCGCTACCTCCTCCTCACCCGCCACGGCGAGGCGGCCGCCAACGGCGCTCTCACCGAAGCCGGGGAGCGCCAAGCCGTTCTGCTCGGGCGGCGGATCCGCGAGCTCCCCATCGCCGTGGTGCACCACGGGCCGCTCCCGCGGGCCGCGCGGACCGCCGCGCTCATCGGGGAGCAGCTGCCCGGGGTTCCGCTCCACGTCGACGAGGCCGCCGGGGACTTCGTGCCCTACCTCCCGCAGCGCGAGGAGCTTCCCGAGACGTCCGGCGATCTGCTGCTCGCCTTCGCGCGGCAGTTGCCTCCCGCCGACGAGGAGCTCGCCGCCGACGCCGAACGGCGGTTCACCGGGCCGGTTCCGGGCACCGAGGCGCGGTTCGAGGTCGTCGTCACGCACAACTTCCTCGCCGGCTGGCTCGTCCGCGCCTCGCAGGACGCGCCGCCCTGGCGGTGGCTCGTGCTCAACCACGCCAACGCCGCCCTCACCGTCATCTACTACGCACCCGGGCGGCCCGCGGCGCTCCTGACCTACAACGACCAAGGTCATCTACCGGCCGAGCTGCGTTCGACGGGCTTCCCGGCCGAGTTTTACCTTCCGTGACCGGGGAACGCGGAGCGTGTCCGCCACCGAAAACGGGTCTCGCCCGAATGGCCGTACCTGCCAGGATGGCCGGATGAGCCCCGTGCTGTCGCCCACGTCCGTTCGGTGGAGCGACTACCTCGCCGCCGACGCCGTTGTCGATCACGAACACCCGTCGATCCGCGAACGAGCCGAAGCCCTCGGAACCCTGACGGACGAACCCGCCGAGTACGCCGAAGCCGCGTTCCTGTTCGTCCGGGACGAAGTCGAACACGTCATCGACGCCGCCGATCCGCGAGTCACCTGGCGGGCGTCGGACGTGCTGCGCGAGCGGGTCGGCATCTGCCACGCCAAGGCGCACCTGCTGGCCGCTTTGCTTCGGGCGCAAGGGATCCCGGCCGGGTTCTGCTACCAGGAGCTCTCCGCGCTGCACGGCCTGAATGCCGTGTACCTGCACGGCAGGTGGTCGCGCCTCGACGCCCGCGGGAACCGCACGGGTGCGCACGGGGAGTTTTCGCTCGACGAAGAAAAACTCGCCTGGCCGGTGGACCATGCGAGTGGTGAACGCGATCTTCCGGAGATCCACCCGGCGCCCGCGCCGGTGGTCCTGGATTTCCTGATGACCGCCGAACCGGGCCCGGGCTGGTACGAAAACGGGCTCCCGGCGACGATTCGACCCGGGTTTTCCCCTATTTTCGTAAAACCTGGCAATCCGGTGAATTATTGCCGAGAGTGACGTCCGAGCCCCCTGCTTGTCCCCCGAACTTCTTATTTCGCGGTCCCCGCGAGGCGCGTAAAGTGACTCCCCGCACTCGAACCGACACTTTACGCATTCGTCTGTTCGGGTGATTCGAGGGAGGTGAAGCACGTGGCCGCGGATGGCGGACACCTCCGCCGTACCCCACTGCAGGAGATCTTCTGGACCAGGACGAGCCTGCTGCTCACGGTACTCGTCGTGGTCGCCGGCCTCAGCCTGTGGCTGGCCGGCTTGATGGAACCCGGCACCGGGAAGAACCTGGTGACGTCGCTGGGCACCGGCACCCTGATCTCCGCGATCGTCGGGTTCGGCACCAGCCTGATCACCGCCAGCGCCTCGCAGCGGGCGCTGGTGACCCCCGTGATCGAAGAAAGCAGGCGCGCGCTGGAGGACCTCAGCGCCGAATACCGCGCGCTGAACAAGGAGTTCTTCCCCACCGACGTGTTCGAGGCGACGACCGATCCCGACCCAGCGTTCAACCGCGCGCTGATGGCCGACCTCGACGCGACCCGGCAGTACTTCTTCCGCGGCTTCTCCGGGCGGCACGCCGCCGCCCGCCTGTTGCTTTCCCGCACGGAACGCGAACTGCGTGCCGTGATCGCCGATCCGCGTGACGCGAGCTCGATCAGCGGGCGGGCCCGCTACCTGCTCCGCCGCGAGGCGGGCGACGTCGACTACGAACAGATCCAGACCCGGCTCGACGAAGAGATCCGGATCGGGCTGGTCGGCCTCTTCCTGGCGCGCAGTCGCTGCGCGCAGGTCGACATCACCGTGGTCGCCGACCCGCCGCTGGACCGGCTCGAAATGTTCGACGACAGCGTGTGGATGTCGCTCTACAGCGACGTTCGCGGCGCCACGAAGCTGTACCCGCGGTCCCTGCGGTTCACCGAGGGTTCCTTCCTCTACAACATGGAGCGCGCCGAATTCGTGCGCGTCTCGCAGTCCCGGACCGGCCGCCACTTCCGCATCACGTCCGCGACGACGCGGACGGATTTCCTGGCGCTGTTCGAAAAGATCACCGGATCCCCGCTGTCCGAGGAGCAGTTCCGTGAGCTGGAAGGCAAGTTCCACGCCTTCCGCACGGAGTTCTCCGAAGTCGCCGAGCTAGGGAGCTGACCTTGCTCACCCGCCTGTCCCCGCTCACCGAACTGGCCACGCGCCTGCGCACGGCCGGATTCCCGCTCGCCGCCGACTGGCGAGTGGTCGACACCTGGTTCCGGTCGTGGGCCGACCACCCGGACCTGCGCGAGGAGCTGCGCACGCAGCTGCGCTCGCTGTCCGCCGCGCAGGCCGCGAAACTGCTGCGCTCGTCCCGGGAAACCACGACCCATTTCGCCTGGTGCCTGCTCGATTCGCCGACCGACCCGTTTTCCTTCTGGCTGCACGAATACAAGGCGCAGCGAGACTGGCGGGAGGGGTACGCGGATTCCGTGCACAACCACAGGTATCACTTCTGCACCACCATTCTCCGTGGCAACTACCTCCACGAAAGGTACGAGACGACCCACGATCCCCGTACCGGCCTGATTTCTTCCGCACAACTGCGCCGCCGGACGTTGTGCCAGGCCGGGGCGTGCGCCGCCATGCTGGCCGACGAATACCACCGGATCCCCGAAGCGGCCTCCGGCACGATGACGTTCCTGGTGAAATCACGGCCGGTGAGCACGTTCAGCCTTTCCTACGATCCGACCAGTGGAATCGGCCATCGTCACGTTCCGGTCGAGGTCCGATTGGGGGAATTGGCCGACCGAATCTAGCTACACACCGGCGTCAACGGCGCTTACCATTACTCCACCCGTCTGAATACCACGGCCGGGATCGGAGAGGTGTATGCGCACGCAGGAAAGCACGATCGACCACGTGACCCTCGACGCCGTCGAAAACCGGGTGCACCGGCTTTGCCGGGAGTACGCCGAGCGGCTGCAGTTCCACGGCTGGCACCACGTCAGCTTCGTCCGCGCGAAGGCGGCCGGCTTCGCCCAGCACAACGGAGCCGACCGCGGCGTGGTCGAAGTGGCCGCGCTGGTGCACGACGTCAACTACCTGGTGCTCCGCAATTCGCCGGCCGCGGCCGGCAGCGGCCTCCGCGGGGAGATCCTCGCGGAGTGCGGCGTCGCCGACGGTGTGGCGCGCTGGATCGACGAGATCGTCGACGAAGCCGAGATGGCCACCCGCGGCCGCGACATTTCGCTGGAGGCGCAGGCCTTGAGCGACGCGGACACGCTGTTCAAGGCGCTGCCGGTGACGCCGGTGGTGCTCGCGCACCGCTACCTGCGCGAGAACGGCCTGAGCCTGCGGGAGCTGGCGGACAAGATCGTCGGCGAGCAGTGCGACGTCCACGACGAGGGGTACTACTTCTACAACCCCGAGGCCGCGGCGACGTACTCGCGCTGGGCGATGGCGAACCTGCAGCTGTGGCAGTGCATCCAGGAGGCGGTCGACGACCCGACGGTGGTGGAGCTGCTGGACGCGGTCGACGCGGTGGCGTCCTGACGCGGCGAACCGGTCTCATCGCCGAGGAGTTCGCATGACCTGCAGCCCGCCGCCGTCGTCCGGTCACCCGCAGCCCTGGGTCGAGGGGATCGCGGTGGCCGCACTGGCCCTCGGGGTGTTCGGCTGCGTCGCCGCGGCAAGCCGGTGGCGGCGATCGGCGTGGCGTTCTCCGTGCTCGGGATGATCATGGTCGCCGTCCCGCACTGAGCGCCCGCCGGTCAGCCCTGTCCGTAGCCCCGCAGGCGGTCGACGACGTTGGCGACCTCGGCCGGCGGCAGCAGGCTCGGCCGGCCGGCGCCCTGCGCGAGCAGCCACACCCGGCAGGCCCACTCGAGCTGCTGGGCGCGGTGGTAGGCGGCTTCGAGGCCGTCGCCGTAGGTGAGGGTGCCGTGGTTGGCCATCAGGCAGCCACGGCGCCCGTCGAGTGCTTCCAGAACGGCGGATGCGAGCTCGGGCGTGCCGTAGGTGGCGTAGCGCGCAACACGCACGGAGGGTCCGATGGTGGCGATGATGTAGTGGATCGGCGGCAGCTCGCGCACGAGCGTCGACACGGCGGTGGCGTGCGGCGCGTGCGTGTGCACGACGGCGGTGACAGGCTCCTGGTCCGGGTCGCGGACGTCCCAGTAGACCGACAGGTGCATCGGCAGCTCGCTGGTCGGCCGGAGCTCGCCGTCGATGACCTCCCCGCCCAGGTCGACGACGGGGATGTCGGCCGGGGTCATCGCGGAGTAGGCCACCCCGGTGGGCGTGACGGCCACGAGGTTCCCGGCGCGCACGGAGACGTTCCCGGAGGTCCCGACGACCAGGCCGTCACCGACCATCCGCCGCGCGTAGGCGCAGACGGCGGCCCGCTCGGTCTCGAGGATCATGCGCAGGTCCCGTCTCGTGAGTGATCAGCAGCCGTTGTGCACACTGCCAGCCACCCACGAGGATCGGCCACCTACCCGTCCGGGGGATATCCGGCCTGGTCACGTCCGGATTCGAGCACCCGAGGGCGCGCCTGTGCCCGATGGCGCCTTCCGGGCCATCCGGCCCACGCGCAGCCCCCGCCACTCCCTGGGGGGCGTCCCCTGTCCAGTCTATCGGTCCTGACCTGCAAAAACGGGCACTCCGGAAATCTGTGGACAACCGGAGCCGTTGTGGATAACTACGCCTTGGCGGGCTGCGCGGGAGCCGGAGCCTTGGCCGCGGGTGCCGGAGCCGGCTTGCGGTCCCCGTTCGCCGGAGCCTGACCCGAAGCCGAAGCCTGACCCGGAGAAGCGGGAGCCGCAGCTTTCGCCGGAGCCGGAGTCTCCTCCGCGGGAGCCAGCAGCTTCATCGCTTCCTTGACCGCCACATCCGTCGCCGCAATGCGCTCGGCGACCTTCGTCCGCAGGTCCAGCGCCAGCTTGCGGTTCTGGTCCGCCTCCGCCTGGCGGGCGCGCGCCTCGGCCAGTGCCGCTTCCGTCTCCTGCTTCTTGCGCGCGACCTCCTGCTCGAAGGTCTGCTTCTTCTTCGCCAGCTCCTCCGACGCCACCCGGTCCGCGTCGGCGCGCTTCTCGGCCGCCGCGGCCTCCGCCTTCGCGTCCGCCTCCTTGCGGGTCCGCTCGGCCGCCGCCGCCAGCTCGACCCGCTTGGCGCCCGCCGCGGCCGTCAGCTTCTCGATCTCGCCCTTCGCGTCCTTCAGCAGGCGCGCGCGCTCCTCTTCCGCGTCCTTCGCCAGCTTGTCGGCCGTGCGGCGGGACTCGTGCGCGTACTTGTCCGCCTGGTCGCGCGTCGAAGCCGCGTCGGCTTCCGCGGCGGCGCGCAGGTCGGCGATCTCTTCTTCGGCGAGCTGCATCATCGTGCGGACGCGCTCGGCCATCGCACCGGCGCCGGACGGGCTCGAGCTCATCCGCGCGAGGGCGGCCTTCGTTTCGGCCAGCTCCTTCTGCGCGTATGCGAGGGCCTTCGTCAGATCCGACGACGTCGCGACGGCGTCGTCGCGGTTGCGGGCGGTCTCGCGGAACTCCTTGGTCAGCTCGGCGATGCGTTCGTCGACCTGACGCTGGTTGTAGCCGCGGAGACCCACGGCGAACTGGGCGGTCTTCGGGGAGGGTTGGGGCTTATCGGGCGCGACCATCGGGCCACCTTAATGATCCGGGGACCGTTCGTCTGTACCGCCAAACGGATGCATCACGAATTTGGGAACCCCCGGTCACCCATGGCATTCTGAGCTTGTTGACCAGCCGTTAACGGCGAGGAGGCCACTGTGGACATTCCGGCCGTCCTCGCCGACATCGGTGCGCATTGGCACGTGTACCTGACCATGCCGTTCATCGCCGCGTTGATCGGGTACGTCACCAAGCGCGTGGCCATCGAAATGATGTTCCGGCCCCTGGAGTTCACCGGGATCAGGCCGTTCCTCGGCTGGCAGGGTGTCATCCCGGCGAACTCGCGGCGGATGGCCACCACCGCCGTCGACCTGCTGACCCGCAACCTCGTCGACCCGCAGGAGATCTTCGCCCGGCTCGATCCGGAGGAAATGGTCAAAGAGCTCGAAACCCCGCTGCTCAAGGCCGTCGAAGACGTCACACGTGAAGTCATGGAGACCTACCAGCCGCGGCTGTGGGAGATGCTGCCGTCGCGGGCACAGCGGCTGCTCCTCGACCAGGTCCGCGCGCAGGCGCCCGACGTCGTCAAGCGGCTGCTGCGCGAGGTCTCGACCAACATCGACGACGTCCTCGACGTCAACGACATGCTGATCAACGCCATGGTCCGCGACAAGTCGCTGACCTGCCGGCTGATCCGCGAGGTCGCCACGCCCGAGTTCAAGTTCATCGCGCGGTCGGGGATCTACTTCGGGTTCGTGATCGGACTCGTCCAGTTCGTCGCCTGGGCGCTGACGAAGGAACCGCTGATCATGCCGATCTTCGGTTTCGTCACGGGCTTCGTCACGGACTGGCTGGCCCTCAAGATGATCTTCTACCCGCGCGAGCCGCGCGGCTTCGGTTTCTTCCGCTGGCAGGGCATGTTCCAGAAACGACGTCAGGAGGTCGCCGCCGACTACGGCGCGCTGATCGCCGACGAGGTCCTGACCGTGCGGAACGTGATGGAGGCCGTGCTCACCGGCCCGCGCGCCGACCGGCTGTTCGCGCTGATCACCCGCGAGGTGCAGCGCACGATCGACGCGCAGACCAGCATCGCCAAGCCGCTGGTGGCGCTGACCATGGGCGGCCGGCAGTACCAGGAGATGAAGCGCGCGGCCGCCGAGAAGGCCATCGCCTACCTCCCCGAAACGGTGAAACACGTCGAGAGCTACGCCACCGGCGCCCTCGACGTCCGCAACACGATCGTCGAGAAGATGCAGCAGCTGACGCCGATCGAGTTCGAAGGCATCCTGCGGCCGGCCTTCAAGCAGGACGAATGGAAGCTCATCGCGGTCGGCGCGGTGATCGGTGGCCTGGTGGGTGAACTCCAGGTGCTGCTCCTGCTGCACTGATCAAGGGCCGATAGCGTGCGGTCGTGGATTTCAGCACGCACTGGCAGGTGTACGTCACCATGCCGTTCATCGCGGCGCTGATCGGGTACGTCACCAAGCGCGTGGCCATCGAAATGATGTTCCGGCCCGTGGAGTTCGTCGGCGTCAAGCCGTTCCTCGGCTGGCAGGGCGTGCTGCCGGCGAACGCCGAGCGCATGGCGGCGACGGCCACCGAGATGCTGACGACGAACCTCGTCGACCCGAAGGAGATCTTCGCCCGGCTCGACCCGGCGCAGGTGGCGAAGGAGATCGAGCAGCCGCTGCTGCGGGTCGTCGAGGACGTCACCCGCGAGGTGATGGAGACCTACCAGCCGCGGCTGTGGGAGGTGCTGCCGAACGGCGCGCAGCAGCTGCTGCTCAAGCGCGTGCAGGCCGAAGCGCCGAGGGCGATCACCAAGATCATGCGGGAGATCGCCGACAACATCGAGGACGTCCTCGACCTCAAGCACATGGTCGTGACGAACCTGGTGCGCGACAAGGCGTTGCTGAACCGGCTGATCCGCGACATCTCCCGGCCCGAGATGCGGTTCATCGCGCGCTCCGGCATCTGGTTCGGGTTCACCCTCGGCTGCGTGCAGCTCGTCGTCTGGGCGCTGACGAGGTCGCCGATCGTGCTGCCGCTGTTCGGCCTCGGCATCGGCTGGCTCACCGACTGGCTGGCCCTCAAGATGATCTTCCTGCCGCGCGAGCCGCGCCGGTTCTTCGGCTTCTACACCTGGCAGGGCGTGTTCCAGAAGCGCCGCGACGTCGTCGCCGCCGACTACGGCGACATGATCGCGCGCGAGATCATCACCATCCCGAACCTGCTCGAAGCGGTGCTGAGCGGGCCGAAGTCCGACCGGCTGTTCACGATGATCACGCGTGAGGTGCAGAAGACGATCGACGCGCAGGCGAGCGTCGTCAAGCCGTTCGTGGCCATCGCCGTCGGCACCCGGCGGTTCCAGGAGCTGAAGCAGACGGCGGCGGCGAAGGCCGCGGAGCGCGTCCCGGAGACGATCCGGTACGCCGAGAACTACGCGGTCAACGCGCTCGACGTGCGCAACACGATCGTCGACCGGATGCGGAAGCTGAGCGCACTCGAGTTCGAGCAGCTGCTGCGGCCGGCCTTCCGGCAGGACGAGTGGAAGCTGATCGCGGTGGGCGCGGTGATCGGCGGGCTCGTCGGCGAGTTGCAGGTGCTCGCGCTGCTCGGTTAGCCGGTACGGTTTCGCTTTCGGGTGTGCGAGGGAGGTCGGGATGGACGCTGTCCTGAACGACCTCGCGCTGCACTGGCCGCTGTACGCGGCGATGCCGTTCATCGCGGCGCTGATCGGGTACGTCACCAAGCGCGTCGCGATCGAGATGATGTTCCGGCCGCTCGACTTCGTCGGGATCAAGCCGGTCTTCGGCTGGCAGGGTGTCGTCCCGAAGCACGGCGGCCGGATGGCGGCGGTCGCCACCGAGCTGCTGACGGCCAACCTGCTCGACCTGAAAGAGGTCTTCGGCCGGATCGACCCGGTGATCATCACGAGCGAGCTGGAGCAGCCGCTGCTGCGCGCGGTCGACCACATCGCGCGCGAGGTGCTGGCCGAGCACCACCCGCGGCTGTGGGAGGTCATGCCGACGCTGGCGCAGGAGATGCTGATCAAGCAGGTCCAGGCCTCGGCGCCGCGGCTGGTGCGGGAGTTCCTCGACGACGTCCGCGAGAACCTCGACGAGGTGCTCGACGTCCAGCACATGACGGTCCAGCGGCTGACCCGCGACCGCGCGCTGCTGGTGCGGCTGATCCGCGAGACGTCCCGGCCGGAGATGGCGTTCATCGCCCGGATGGGCATCTACTTCGGCTTCGGGCTGGGTCTGGTGCAGACGATCGTCTGGGCATTCACGCGCGAGCCGTGGGTGCTGCCGGTCTTCGGCGGCGTGATCGGGCTGTGCACGGACTGGCTGGCGATCAAGCTGATCTTCGTCCCCCGCGAGCCGGTCCGCGTCGGCCGCGTGATCTTCCAGGGCAAGTTCCAACGGCGGCGCGCGGAGGTCGCGAGGCAGTACGGCGAGCTGATCGCGACCGAGGTCCTGACGGTCCAGAACCTGCTGGACGCGGTGCTCCGCGGCCCGCGAGCCGATCGCTTGGCGGCGCTGGTCGAGCAGATGGTGTCTTCCGCGGTCGACACACAGATGTCGGCCTCGGTGCTGACGCTGACGGTGGGTGGCCCCCGGCTGCGCGAGATGAAGCACGCGGCCGCGACGAAGGCGTTGGAGCAGCTGCCGGACACCGCGCGCTACGCCGAGGGCTACCTGACCGAGGCGATGGACGTCGCGAAGATGATCGAGCAGCGGATGCTCGCGCTGACGCCGCTGGAATTCGAGGGGCTGCTGCGACCGGCGTTCCGCCAGGACGAGTGGAAGCTCATCGCGGTGGGCGGGGTGATCGGCTTCCTGGTCGGGGAGCTGCAGGTCCTGCTGATGCTGGGTTAGGCCACGGCGGGCGGGTGAGCGACGGGTTCCGAACCCGCCACCTCGCCGAGCGCCCAAGCCCGCTGCGCCCGTCGCCCTCACGGCCGCGAAGCTCCCCCCGCCCTTCCCTTGGGGGGCGTCCCCTTGTCCAGTCTATCGGCGGGGTGCGACAAAGCCCCCGAATCGGCGCGGGAAGGGCCGAGTTGTCCACAACCACGCGACCCTGTGGACAGCCCAGGTCAGGTCGTTGCGCGCGGCCAGGTCGGCGGGCGCGGCCAGGTCGGCGGGCGCGGCCAAGTCAGCAGCAGCGGCCAGGCGGGTGGGCGGGCGCGGCCAAGTCGGCAGCAGCGGCCAGGTCGGTGCACGCGGCCAAGCCGGCGGGCGCGGCCAAGTCGACAGGCGCGGCCAGGCCAGTGAACGCGATCAGCTCAGCGGGCGCGGCTCCTCGGCCGAGCCCCCACCTCGGGTCGATGGAGGATTTGGGACGTTGAACGTCCAGAAAACGCCATCGTCAGCGACGGCAGCCAAGCCAGCTGATCAAGCCACCGAGGCCAGCTCAGCCGCCGAGGCCACCGCACGCACCCGCGTCCGCCGGTCCCGCTGCCAGGCGATCACCCGGCACACCACGTAGATCAAGAACGAAATCGCCGTGACGAACGCGCTCACCGGCAGTCCCGGCGCCAGTGACAGCACGATCCCGCCGATCGCCGACACCTCCGCGAAGACGATCGACAGCACCGTCGCCTTCCAGGGGGACGCCGTCACGCGGGCCGCCGCCGCGGCCGGGGTCACCATCAGGGCCACCACCAGCAGCGAGCCGACCACCTTGACGCTCAGCGCCGTCGAAATGCCCACCAGCAGCGCGAACACCACCGTCAGGGTCTTGACCGGGACGCCGCGGGCCACCGCCACATTGCGGTCGACCGAAGCGAACAGCAGCGGCCGGTAGACCAGCGCCAGCACCGCCAGCACCACCACCGACGACACCACGAACAACGTCAGGTTCGTCGAATCGATGGTGATGATCTGGCCCGTGAGAATGCCGAACTTGTTGCCGGACCGTCCTTTGTAGAAGGACAGGAACAGCACGCCCATGCCGAGGCCGAACGACAGGATCACGCCGATCACGGAGTCGCGGTCGGCGTCGCGGGCGCCGAGGATGCCCAGCAGCAGCGCCGCCACCACCGCGCCGATCAGCGCGCCGTACTCGACGCCGATCCCGAGCAACAACGCCGCCGCGCCGCCGGTGAAGGCCAGCTCCGATGTGCCGTGCACGGCGAACGACATGCGGCGCATCACGATCAGCGGGCCCAGCACGCCGGCCACCAGGCCGAGGATCGCAGCCGCCAGCAACGCCGTCTGGACGCCGTCGAGCTCGGTGATCAGCTCCCAGGTCTTGCCGAAGTCGAACAGATCCAAGACTCAGCCCACTTGTTCTTCGACGTCGTGTTCGTGGTGGTGCGGCTCCTCCTCGCACAGCGAGCTCTGCGCGCCCGCGATGTGGATCTGCCCGCCGACCTTGAGCACCTCGACCCGCGTGCCGTACAGCTGCGACAGCGTCTCGGTGTTCATCACCTCGTCCGGCTTGCCGATCCGGAAGGAGCCGTTGACCAGGTACAACACCCGGTCGACGAACGGCAGCACCGGGTTGATCTCGTGCGTCACGAACAGCACCGCGGTACCCGCCGTGCTCCGCCGCTCGTCGATCAGCTCGCTGATCGCGCGCTGGTGCGCCAGGTCCAGGGACAGCAGCGGCTCGTCACACAGCAGCACTTCGGGGTCGCCGACGAGGGCCTGCGCCACCCGCAGCCGCTGCTGCTCGCCGCCGGACAGCCGGCCGACGGGCTGCTTCGCGTACCGCGTCGCGCCCACCTCGGAAATGGCCGAAGCGACTCGGCGACGGCGCGCGGCCATGCCGAACAGGCCCGTGCCCCAGCGGTGGCCGTCGAGCCCCAGCCCGACCAGGTCGACACCGCGCAGCGTCAGCGACTCGTCGATCGCGCGCTGCTGCGGGATGTACCCGACCTTGCGGTTCGCGCCGCCCGGACGTCCGCCGGCGATCTCGACCGTGCCCGTGGACAGGCCCTGCATGCCGAGCATCGCCTTGAGCAGGCTGCTCTTGCCGGAGCCGTTCGGACCGAGCACGGCGAGGAACTCAGCCGGCTCGACGACGAGGTCGAGGCCCGACCAGAGGGTCCGGGGACCGAACGCGAGACCCGCACCGCGGACCCGGACCGCGGGACGTACGTCGTCAGAAACGGGAGCCATGCTCAGCTCAACGCTTTCGCCAGCGCATCGACTTCCCCGGTCATCCAGCCAATGTAGTCCGTCACGCCCTGGGGCAGCGTTTCGGTCACGTCCACGACACCGATTCCGGCGGCCTTCGCCTGGCCGACGACGTCCTGGGTCAGGGGGGTCACCGTCTGCGCGTTGTTGATCAGCGCCTTGACCTGCTCGGTGGCGATGAGCTGCTTGTACTCGTTCACCGCGCCCGCCGGGACGTCGGTGTCGTTCTCCACCGCGTCCGAGAACGCCTTGGGGGTCGCGTCCGTCAGCTTCGCGCTCTGGAGCAGGTAGTGCGCGACCGGCTCGGTGACGACGACCTTCGCGCCCGGGTGCGACGCGCCCAGCTCGCCGAGGCGCTTCTCCAGCGCGCCGACCTTCGCCTTGAACGCGGTCGCGTTGTCGGTGAAGGCCTGCTTCGACGCCGGCTGCAGCTCGCCGAGCTGCGCGGCGACCTGGTCGGCCACCTTGTCGACACCCGGCAGGTCGTACCAGACGTGCTCGTTCTCGTCGCCGGTCGCGGCGACGTCGTAGGCGACGATCTTCTTCGCGTCGCCCGCCTGGTCGGTGAGCTTGCCGAAGAACTCGTCGTAACCGCCGCCGTTGGACAGCAGGAGCTGCGCGTCCTTCGCCGCGAGGGCGTCGTCGGCCGTCGTCTCGTAGGAGTGCGGGTCGGCCGACGGGTCGTGGATGACCGACTTGACCTGCACCTTGTCCCCGCCGACAGCACTGGCCACGCTGCCCCAGACGTCCGTCGAGGCGACGACCTTGATCTTGCCGTCGCCGCCGGACTGCCCACCGCCGTCGGCGCCGGACGACCCGCCACCGGAGCACGCGGCCAGCGTGAGGAGGGACAGGGCCGAAGCGGCGGCGAGCACGCGGCGGGAACTCATCGGTGGACTCTCCTGAAGACACTCAGACGCTAATGGAAACCGTTGTCAGATTCACCTTACCCCATCCGGATGACTTCCTGGCCATCCGATCCAGGTTTGGTGTATGCGAGTTCACGCATGCGGATCGAGACATCGACCACGCGGGGTGTCTCTTCAGGAAAACGATCTGAACCGTTACGGTTTGCTGATGGGACGTCCTATTCGCACCCGGAGGCAGGCGACACTGGCGTCGCTCGCGGCGGAGCTCGGTGTGTCCAGGACCACGGTGTCCAACGCCTACAACCGGCCGGACCAGCTGTCCCCGGAACTGCGCCGCCGGGTCCTCGAGACCGCGCGGCGCCTCGGCTACCCCGGACCCGACCCCGTCGCCCGCTCGCTGCGCACCCGCAAGGCCGGCGCCGTCGGGCTCCTGCTCACCGAGAACCTCTCCTACGCCTTCCGCGACCCCGCGGCCGTCGGTGTCCTCGAAGGACTGGCCCTGGCCTGCGAAGACGCCAGTGTCGGCCTCCACCTGGTGCCGGCCAGCCCGGGCCGGGAGGACGTCGCCGCGGTGCACCGCGCGGGCGTCGACGGCTTCGTCGTCTACTCCGTGCCGGACGACGACCCGCACCTGGCCGCCGTGCTGGAGCGGCCGGTGCCGACGGTGATCATCGACCAGCCGAGCATCGAGGGCATCGACCGGGTCGGCCCGGACGACGCGGCCGCCGTCGGCAAGATCGCCGAGCACCTGGTCGGCCTCGGCCACCGGCAGGTCGGCGTCATCTGCATGCGGCTGGCCCGCGAGCGCAACGACGACTTCGTCTCCCCGGTGCGCCAGAGCGGCGCGCACTTCCACGTCCAGCGCACCCGGCTCGAAGCGCTCGCCGTGGCGTTCTCCGCGGCCGGCGTCGACTGGGCCGGCGTCCCGGTGATCGAGCGCTTCGACCACACGGTGGACGACGGCGCGTCCGCCGCCCGGCAGCTGCTCGACGCGTATCCGCAGATCACGGCCGTGATCTGCACCTCGGACATCCTCGCCCTCGGCGCCATGGCGGAGGCCGAACGGCGCGGGCTGCGCGTGCCGCAGGACCTCACCGTCACCGGCTTCGACGGCATCGCCGAAGCCGAGCGGATCGGCCTCACGACCGTCCACCAGCCGGTGCTCGAGAAGGGCAAGATGGCCGGGCGGCTGCTGCTCAGCTCGGGCGAGCGAAGCGCGCCGAAGGTGATCACGCTGCCGACCGAGCTGCGCATCGGCCGGACGTCGGCACCCCCGCGCACGGTCGAGGAACCCTGGTTCGGCGGCTGACACTGTGCCATCCGGGGCTTCGCCCCGGCCGGGGGCTCCGCCACCCGGACCCCCTAAAACTGGGTTACCTGCGGTGATCTAGCTCTTTTTGCATTGCCTGATCGCATCCGGCCCAGGTCCAATGGACGAGTATGCCCGCGCCGCGGGGCCACTGGCCGGAAGGTGACCGATGACCTCGATCGACGTTCTGCTCAAGCGCAACCAGGAACTCGGCGAAATCACGCCCGGCGACCGGTCGACCCCGAAGCCGTCACTCCAGGTGGCCATCCTGACCTGCATGGACGCCCGCATCCGGGTGTTCGAGCTGTTCGGCCTGCTCCAGGGCGAGTCGCACGTGCTGCGCAACGCCGGCGGCGTGGTCACCGACGACATGATCCGCTCGCTGGCCCTGTCGCAGCGCAAGCTCGGCACCCGCGAGGTCCTGATCGTCCAGCACACCGAGTGCGGCCTCTCGATGGTCACCGAGGACGACTTCAAGGACGAGCTCGAGAGCGACACCGGACTGCGCCCGACCTGGGCGGTCGAGGCGTTCCGCAACGTCGAGAACAGCGTCCGGACGTCGGTGGAGCGCGTGCGCCGGAGCGACTTCCTGCCGCACACCGACAACGTGCGTGGCTTCGTCTACGACGTCAAGACCGGGAAGCTCACCGAGGTCGAGTAGCCTTCGCGTTCAGATGCCGTCACCATCTGAACGGGGTACAGCGTGCGCGTCCTCTTCACCGGCCTCGCGTCACCCGGTCACACCTACCCGCTGATCCCGCTCGCGATCGCGGCGCGGGAGGCCGGGCACGAGGTGCACTTCGCGGCCGGTGAGCACGTCCACGCGGCCCTGCTCCGGAACGGGCTCCGGCCGTTCCGGCCCGCCGACTCGTTCTACGAGATCTACGCCGAAGACCTGGAACCGGAGCTGGCGCGGTTGCGGCCGGACCTGGTCGTGCACGGCTGGGGTGTGCCGGAGGCGGCCGTCGCTGCGCGGCGGGCCGGGATCCCCGCGCTCTGGCACGGGTTCGGCCGGCTGCTCCCCGACGGGATCGGGTTCGACCGGCCCAGCGGCGGGACGCACCTGGACATCTGCCCGGCATCGTTGCAGGACAAGGACTTCCTTGCGACGGCCGAGCGGATCGCCCTGCGTCCGGTGCCGTACGCCGAACCCGGCCCCTTCGAGCGGCCGTCGCGACCGCTGGTCTACCTGACGCTCGGCACCGCGTTCGGCACCGCCGAGGTGCTCACGACGACGATCCGCGGCTTGGCGGCCCTCGACGCGCACGTGGTCGTCGCCTCCGGCCGGGTGCGCCCGGAGGAACTCGGCGCGGTGCCGCGCAACGTCACCGTCCAGTCCTGGGTGCCACAGGCCACCGTGGTGGCGCACGCCGACGCGGTCGTCCACCACGGCGGCAGCGGCACCACGCTCGGCGCGCTCGCCGAGGGCGTCCCGCAGCTGGTCCTGCCCCAGGGTGCCGACCAGTTCGCGAACGCCGACGCGCTGGTCGCCGCCGGTGCCGCGTTGCAGCTCCGGCCCGGTGAGCTGAGCGCGGACGCCGTCACCGAACAGGCGCGGAAGCTGCCGTCCTGCCGTGACGCGGCCCGCGCGCTCGCCGCGGAGATCGCCGCGATGCCGTCGCCGGGCGAGGTCGCTCGCGAGCTGCCGAAGTACGCGAAGTAGCCTCCCGGCGTGGCTGTGGACGCTGACGTACTGCTCGACTGGTTCTCCGCGCACGGCCGGGACCTGCCCTGGCGCGAGCCCGGGTGCTCGGCCTGGGGTGTGCTGGTCAGCGAAATCATGCTGCAGCAGACGCCGGTCGCCCGCGTCGAGCCGATCTGGCACGAGTGGATGGCGCGCTGGCCGGTGCCCTCGGCGCTGGCCGCGTCGTCGCAGGGCGAGGTCGTGCGGGCCTGGGGCAAGCTCGGCTACCCGCGCCGCGCGCTGCGGCTGCACCAGGCGGCGGGCGTGATCGCGGCCGAGCACGGTGACGTCGTCCCGTCCGATGTGGACACCCTGCTCGCGCTGCCGGGGATCGGCGCCTACACCGCGCGGGCCGTCGCCGCGTTCGCCTACGGGCAGCGCGCGCCGGTCGTCGACACGAACGTGCGGCGCGTCGTCGCGCGGGCGGTGCACGGCGCGGGCGACGCCGGGCCCGCGTCGAACACCCGCGACATGGCCGACGTCGAGGCGCTGCTGCCGGCCGACGAGGCGCCGGCCGCGCGCTTTTCCGCCGCGATCATGGAGCTCGGCGCGCTGATCTGCACCGCGCGCGCCCCGCGCTGCGCGGACTGCCCGGTGTACGACGAGTGCGCGTGGCAGCACGCCGGACGTCCGGAGTACGCCGGCCCGGCCAAGCCGGTGCAGAAGTTCGCGGGCACCGACCGGCAGGTGCGCGGGCTGCTGCTCGACGTCCTGCGCGGCACCGAGGGGCCGGTCGAAAAGGCGAAACTGGACCTCGTCTGGCACGACGGCGGCCAGCGTGATCGGTGCCTGGACTCGCTGCTCGTCGACGGCCTGCTGGAGCAGACCCGCGACGGCCTCTTCGCACTTCCGGGCGAACACTAACGCGCTACTGCAAAAGTTGGTCAATAGTTGTCTTAGGCGCGATGCGGGGTTACCTTCGCCTGGTTGCATTCCGGCGGAAGGTGTCACGCAATGGCGGACTTTGACCGCCGTGCCCTGCTCAAGGCGGGATTCACGGCGACCGCGGTCGGAACACTGGGGCTGACGGGGATCAGAACGGCGGCAGCGGCGGCCGTACCCACGCCGACCATCCACGGCACGGCCGAGTGGGGTGCCCGGGCCGCCACCGGCCCGATCGTGGTGGAGAACCACAAACCGACCTACATCGTCGTGCACCACGCGGTCGACCCGCCGATGAACAACGACTTCTCCCTGGCTCGCGCGTTCTACGTCGCGAAGTTCATCCAGGACCTGCACATGGACAAGAACGGCTGGATCGACAGCGGCCAGCAGTTCACGAACAGCCGCGGCGGGTTCGTCACCGAAGGCCGGCACCGCAGCCTGGAGATCCTGCGCGGCGGCACCCAGCACGTGCAGGGCGCCAACGTCGGCAACCACAACAGCGAGGTCATCGGCATCGAGAACGAGGGCCTGTACAGCACGGTCGACGTGCCTCAGGCCCTGTGGGACTCGCTGGTGAACCTGGTCGCCTACATCGCGCACCAGTACGGCATCGCGCCGGAGTTCATCAAGGGCCACCGCGACTTCAACACGACCGAATGCCCCGGCCAGGTGCTCTACAACCGGCTGCCGGAGCTGCGCACCGCCGTCGGGCGGGTCCTCGGCGTACCGGTGGCACGGGCCGAGGCCGGGTGGCCGCTGCTCAAGCCGGGTGACACGGGCAAGCAGGTGCGGCTGGCGCAGCAGTTCCTGCGCTCGGCCGGGTTCGGCGTGCCCGCCGACGGTGTCTTCGGGAAGTCCACAAAGGACGCCGTGACCGCTTTGACGGCGCAGGCCGGCCTGCCGCGCGACACGTGCACCGCGTCGAAGGCGGCCGACGAGACGGGCTTCCTCGGCTCGGACGTCTGGCCCCTGATCGTCCCGGCCGACCGCTCGACGGCGGCCTGGCGAGCGGACCTCTCCCGGGCCTAGCGGTTCAGGACCTGGGACAGGAAGGCCTCGACGGCGCCCCGGTAGGTCTCCGGGGCCTCGTCGTGGGGCAGGTGGGCCGAACCGGGGACGACCAGGTGCTTCGCGCCCGGCACCCTGGCCGCGACCGCCGCCTGCTGGCCGGGCGGCATGGCCGTGTGCTCACCCTCGACCAGCAGCAGCGGGCAGCGGATCGCGTCCACAGTGGACCAGTAGTCCCGGCGGCCCCACTCGGCGGCGATGACGTACAGGTCCTCCAGGTCGGCGACCAGGTGGAACCCGTCGGAACGCTCCTCGACGCAGTCGGTGAAGTACTCGCCCGCGTCGCCGAAGAACTCGCGGACGTGGTCGAGGGACTTGAACGGCACCGGCCAGCTCTCGAAGTACCCGCGCCACGTCTCCACGGTCCGGCCGCGCTGGTCCGGCGCGAAGTCCTCGGACACCACCGCGCGCACCAGCTCCGGGTACCGCGCGGCCGTCGCCCACGCGTGCAGGCCGCCCATCGAATGGCCGATGAGCACCGCCGGGCCGGCGTCGAGGGTGCGCAGCGTGTCGGCGACGTCTTCGGCGAACCGCTCGGTCGTCCAGGGGCCGACGCGTGGCGCGCTGCCGTGGCCGCGCGCGTCGAGGCCGTACACCGCGCCGTAGGGCCGGAGCCACTCCGCGACGCGCCGCCACGTCCGCGCGCGGCCCATCAGGCCGTGGAGCAGGACGATCGGCACGCCGCTGCCGCCGAAACAGAGCACGCGGTCACCTAACCACAGATCCGCAGGTACGGAACGTGACCGAGCGGTCGCGCACGATGACCTAGGCTGGGCTGCATGCGCCGCCGACTCACCGCCCTCGCCCTCTGCAGTGTGGTGATCTCCGCCGCGGCCTGCAGCGGTGACGCCGTCCCGGCGCCGCCCCCACCACCCCCGATGCACCCGGTCCCCGGGGCGCCGGGCGCCGGTGATCCGTATTACCCGGAGGACGGCAACGGCGGTTACGACGCCCTCGACTACCACGTCGACGCGAGCTACGACCCGGCGAGCGGCCACCTCGACGGCGACACGACGGTCACCGCGAAGGCCACCCAGGACCTCAGCCGGTTCGACCTCGACCTGCGCGGACTCGACGTCAGCAGTGTCGAAATCGACGGCCGGCCGGTGAGGTTCAGCCGGGAGAAGGCGTTCGAACTGGTCGTGACGCCGTCGGCGCCGATCCGCGGCGGGACGACGTTCCACACGCGCGTCCGCTACGGCGGCGACCCCGCGAAGACCCCGCACAACGGCGGCAGCGAGAACGGCTGGCAGCACTCCGCCGACGGCGGCGCCTACATGGTCGGCGAGCCGCACTCGGCCGCGTACTGGTACCCGGTGAACGAGACCCCGCGCGACAAGGCCACGTTCACGCTCACCACGCACGTCCCGGACGGCTGGACGGTGATCTCGAACGGCCGTGAGCTGCCGCCGGTGCACGCCGGCGGCAAGACCACGACGACGTGGACCGAGACGAACCCGGTGGCGAGCTACCTGACGACCGTCGCGATCGACAAGTTCAGCGTCGACCGCTCGACCCTGCCGGACGGCACCCCGGTCGTCTCCGCGTACGCCCCCGGCGCCGAGGACCACCGCGCGACCGGCGACCGGCTGCCCGAGGTCCTCACCTTCCTGAGCAGCAAGTTCGGGCCGTACCCGCAGTCGGCGGCCGGCGGGATCTACCTGAACGAGGACATCCACTTCTCACTGGAGACGCAGACCCGGCCGACGTACGCGAAGTGGGCCGAGCTGCTGACCTTGGTGCACGAGAACGCCCACCAGTGGTTCGGCGACTCGGTCTCGGTCGCCGACTGGTCGGACACCTGCCTGAACGAGTGCTTCGCGTCGTACGCGCAGTGGCTGTGGGGCGAGCGCGAGGGGCAGAACCTCGACGACCGCTACCGCGCGGCGATCGAGCTGACCCGCGGCAGCACCGACTTCTGGAGCCGCAAGCTGGTCGGCATGGGCGCCGGGCACGAGTTCGAAGGCGTCTACGACAAGGGCATCCTCGCGCTGCACGCCCTGCGCCGGAAGATCGGCGACCCGGCGTTCGACCGCCTCCTGCACGAGTGGCCGGCGAAGTACCGGCACGCGAACGCGACGTGGACGTCCTTCGAGAACCTGGCCCGCAGCATCTCCGGCCAGGACCTGAAGCCCTTCTTCACCGACTGGTTCCACGGCACAGCGTTACCGGCGGACGCCGACCTCTACCCCGGCACCCTGCGCAGCTGACCACGGCCCGCGTGTCGACCCCCCAATCACGTGTGATGCCCCTCCAATCACGTGCGATGCCTCTCTGATCACGCGAGATGCCCGCCGGGTCACGCAAGGTGCCCCGGAGCCCGTGCTCGGACGGGTCACACCCGTGATCGGAGAGGCATCACGTGTGATTGAAGGGGCATCACACGTGATTGGAGGGTCGACACGGCGTCAGTAGGGTGGAGCCATGAGTGTTGTGAAGATCAACGCGATCGAGGTTCCCGAAGGTGCCGGCCCCGAGCTGGAGAAGCGGTTCGGCGCGCGGCTGCACGCCGTCGACCAGCAGCCCGGCTTCCTCGGCTTCGAGCTGCTGCGGCCGGTTTCCGGCGAGACCCGCTACTTCGTCTACACGAAGTGGGAGACCGAGGAGGCCTACCAGGCCTGGGCGACCGGTGGCGCCGCCGCGGCCGCGCACTCCGGCGAGCGCGCCAAGCCGGTGTCGAGCGGGGCCAGCCTGCTGGAGTTCGAGGTCGTCCTCGGCTCGCAGCCGGGTGAGTGACCTCGCCCGCGCCGCGGAACTGCTGGACGGCGCCGGTGCGCTGCTGATCTGCGCCGGCGCCGGGATGGGCGTCGACTCCGGCCTGCCGGACTTCCGGGGCGGCGAGGGGTTCTGGCGCGCGTACCCGCCGTACGCCCGGCTCGGCCTGCGGTTCGAGGAGATCGCCGACCCGCGTCACTTCGCCGAAGATCCCGAGCTGGCCTGGGGTTTCTACGGCCACCGCCTGGACCTGTACCGGAAGACGGTGCCCCACCGCGGGTTCGCCCTGCTGCGCGAGATCCGGCCGCCCGGCGGCGTGCGCGTCTTCACGTCCAATGTGGACGGACAGTTCCAGAAGGCGGGCTTCGAGCACGTCGCCGAAGCACACGGGTCGATCCACCACCTGCAGTGCCTGTCCGGCTGCACCACCGAGATCTGGCCCGCCGACGTTTCCGTGGCCGTCGACACCGAGACGATGCGCGCGGTGCCGCCGCTGCCGTCGTGCCCGCGCTGCGGCGGCCTGGCGCGCCCCAACATCCTGATGTTCGGCGACTACGAGTGGGTCCCGGACCGCAGCCAGGAGCAGCTGGACGAGCTGACCGCCTGGCGCCGCACGGTGCGCGACCTCGTGGTGGTGGAACTGGGCGCGGGCCAGGCGGTCCCGACGGTCCGCCGCTACAGCGAACTCGCCAGCGCCGCGACCGGCGCGTTGATCCGCATCAACCCGCGAGAGCCCCGGATCCGCCACGGCCGCGGGGTGTCGATCGCGGCCGGCGCGCTGGAGACGCTCGAACAGCTACGGGCGTAACCAGAGGTCGCGGTTGCCGGCGAGCAGCACGCGGCCGTCGGCCAGTGTCGCCGCCGCCGTCACCGGTGAGCCGGAACAGCCCAGGTCACCGCGCTGCCAGGCCGAACCCTCGGGGACCAGGACCGACGAGCAGAACCGGTCGTGCGGCTCCATGGTCCGCGCGGCCAGCACCGGCACCCCGTGCGCGTCCAGCGTTCCCGCCACGACCCCGCCGGGTCCCGGTACGTCCACTGTGGACCACGCGCCGGGCTTTCCGATGACCACGAACGGCGTCTGCAGGGAACCGTCGTTCGTTTCGCCGTAGAGCAGCCACTGGCCCGACACCGGCAGGATCCCGTACACGAGCTTCTTGTCCGACGAGGTCGGCAGCTCGGACACCGTCCAGCTGCCGCCACCGTCGTGCGACGCCCAGATCTGCAGGTGCGGGTTCGAATAGCCGACCGCGAGCAGCTCCGGACCGGCGGCCGCCACCGACCACGGGCCGCTCGCGACGTTCGCACCCCCGGCGACCGGCATGACGACCGTGCGCTGGGACTTGCCTTCGTCGGCCGACACCCAGGCCACCGGACTGGTCGAACTCCCGAGGGACGCCGTGCCGACGGCCACGAGGTTCGTCCCGGAGCGGGCGAGCGCGGTCGGCCTCAGCTGCCCGTCCAGGCCGGCCAGCCGGACGAGCGTGCCGTCGGCCTCGCGGCGGCCGAACTCCGTGCCGACGCCGACCACCGAGCCGTTCGGGCCGGGCACCGCGGCCACGGCGTCCAGCCCGCCGCCGCGCCAGCCGTTGCCCCCGGTGTTCCGCCCGAACGAGTCACTGCCCGGCGCCGGATCGATCTTCAGCGACGTGCACCCCGCGTCACCGGTCCAGTTGGCCGTGACCTCGCGGTAGCCGTTGGCGTAGTTGCCGATCCCGAGCACGCAGCCACCCACCGGGACCAGCGCCTTCAGGCCGACGTTGGACGCCACCCAGTCACCGTCGGCGGGAAACTGCACCGCCCCGGCGTGCATGGTGAAGCCCAGCGCTGACGACGCGCCGCCCGCCTGTCCGCAACCGGCGACCAGTGCGATCAGGAGCAACGGCAGGAGTCTTCGCATACCGGTCAGCCTGCCAGCGGCCCGCTCACGGCAGTTGCACTTCGGCGAAAACCGCGTGGTGGTCGCTGCCCTGGACGTCGAACACCCGGTAGTCCCGCACCGCGGCGCGGTTGTCGACGACGACGTGGTCGATCGTCACCAGCGGCATCGACGACGGCCACGTCGGGGACAGTCCCGAGCCGTGCTGCTCAGCCGCGTCGTTGTAACCGCGGGACAGCACCGTGCGGAAGGCCGCGTGGTCCAGGGTCGCGTTGAAGTCGCCCGCGAGGATCCGCAGGCCGTGCTCGCCCGCCGCGCGCGACAGGTCCTTGATCTCGCGCTCCCACTGCGGGGTGTCGACGTCCGGGGAGATCGGGTGGACGGCGACGACCTCCGCCACCACGCCGTCGCCGAGGTCGACCTGGGCGCCCGGCTGCTTGGCCGCGGAATCACCCGTCAGGTTGACCTCCGTCAGGGGGAAGCGCGACACGATCCCCGAGCCGAACGCGCCGGGCGCCGCGTGCAGCACGCGGTAGGGAAGCGTCTGGAACAGCCCGGCCGCCGTCAGGCCGTCGACCGCGCGCGGGGTCAGCTCGACCAGGTTCAGGACGTCGATCCGCTGCGTGCGCACCAGGTCGACGACGGCTTTCGGGTCGGCTTGGCCGTAGAGCAGGTTCGACGCGAGCACCCGCAGCGTCTTGCCGTGCACGTCGCGTTGCTCGCTCGCCGAAACCCGCGGCACGACCAGCACGGCCAGCGCGACCGCCAGCACCAGCGCGACCCCGCCGGCCCACCAGCGCCGGAACGCCAGCGCGAGCCCGCCGAACACGGCGCCGTACCCGACCGCGTACGGCGTCAGTGACAGCACGACGAGGGTGTACCAGTCCCCGTCGAAACCGATCAGGCGCAGCGCGGCCAGGACCGCCAACGGCACCACTGGCACCACCAGCAGGGCCGTGACCAGCGGGTTCTTCCGCCGCACCCGCGTCTCTTCCGTTGTCACCATGGTGCCGAGTATGCCGAGGCGGCGGCCGGACGGCCCGGGCGGCGACAACTCCTCCACAAGATCTCCACCAGCGCCTGCCAGTGCCGGACAGCCGCTGCCAGCGCGCTGTGCGCGGCCTGCCAGCCCGCGGGTCCACTGTGGCTCCCGTAAGCGACTGCGAAGGAGGAACGCCATGTCGCACGCGATCCAGGCTGAAGGCCTGGTCAAGCACTTCGGGGAGACCAAGGCGCTGGACGGGGTGGACCTCGAGGTCCCTTACGGCCAGGTGGTGGGGGTGCTCGGGCCGAACGGCGCGGGCAAGACGACCGCGATCCGCATTCTGGCGACGTTGATGAAACCGGATTCCGGCAGAGCCACGGTCGGGGGGTACGACGTGGTCGCCGACCCGGTCCGGGTCCGCAGCCTGATCGGGCTGACCGGGCAGTACGCGTCGGTCGACGAGGACCTCAACGGCATCGAGAACCTGATGCTCATCGGCCGGCTCTACGGCCTGTCCCGGTCCCAGGCCAGGGCACGGGCCACCGAGCTGATCGAGCGGTTCGAGCTGACCGGCGCGGCCAAGCGCGCGATCCGGACGTTCTCGGGCGGTATGCGGCGGCGGATCGACCTGGCCGCCAGCCTCGTCGGCCGGCCCGAGGTGCTCTACCTCGACGAACCGACCACCGGGCTCGACCCGCACGCCCGCAACGAGGTCTGGGACGTCGTCCGCAACCTCGTCGCCGACGGCGCGACGGTGCTGCTGACCACGCAGTACCTCGAAGAGGCCGACCAGCTGGCCGACAAGATCACCGTGTTCGACCACGGCCGTGTCGTCGCCGACGGCCGGGCCGACGAGCTCAAGCGCCGGGTCGGCGGCCAGACGCTGCAGGTGCGCCCGACCCAGCTGTCCGACATGGACGCCGTCAACCGGATCCTCGGCGACCTCTCCGGCGTCCGGCCGACCCGTGACGACGCCTCCGGGCTGCTCACCGCGCCGGTCAGCGACCCGGTGCTGCTGTCCACATTGGTCCGCAAGCTCGACGAAGCCGGGATCACCGCGGACGAGCTGGCGCTGCGGCTGCCCAGCCTCGACGAGGTGTTCCTCGCGCTGACCGGGCACGCCGCCGAAGAGTCCACTGACGACACCCGCGATCTCGAAGGGAGCCTGGCATGACGACCCTGGCACTCGACCGCCCGGCCCCGCCGCGGCACATCAGCCCCGCCAAGGGCTTCCAGCACGCGCTTTCGCTGGCCTGGCGCGGCGTCCTGAAGATCCGCAAGAACCCGGAGCAGCTGGCCGACGTCACGCTGATGCCGATCATCTTCCTGGTCATGTTCGTCTACCTGTTCGGTGGCGCGCTGTCCGGCTCGACCGACGCGTACCTGCAGATGGTCGTCCCGGGGATCATGGTGATGAACATCCTGCAGGCGTGCCTCACGGTCGGCACGAACCTCAACACCGACATCACCAAGGGTGTCTTCGACCGGTTCCGCAGCATGCCGATCGCCCGGTCGGCACCGCTGATCGGCGCGGTGCTGGCCGACATCGTGCGGTACGTGGTCTGCCTGACCGTGCTGATGGTCGTCGCGACGATCATGGGCTACCGGATCGCGACCAGCCCCGGCGAGTTCGTCGTGGCCATCCTGCTGGCGCTGGCGTTCGGGCTCTGCTTCTGCTGGGGCTCGGTGTTCGTCGGCATGATCATGAAGTCGCCGGGCGCGGCGACGGCCCTGATGTTCGTCTTCATCATGCCGCTGACGTTCGGCAGCAACGTGTTCGTCAGCACGAGCACCATGCCGGGCTGGCTGAAGGCGTGGGCCGACATCAGCCCGGTGAGCCTGATGGCCAACGCGCTGCGCGGCCTGATGAACGGCGGCGCCGTCGCCGGCCCGCTGGCCGGCGCCCTGGCCTGGATGGCAGGCGCGGTCATCGTGTTCTTCCCGCTGGCCACCTGGGCCTACCGCCGGCGGGTCTGAGGGCGCGGGTGCACGGGGGTGACCCACGCCAGTAGCTGAAGGGGACGTTCGCCGGGGGGCGGGCGTCCCCTTCAGCTTTTGACCGCGTCCAGCTCCGCCAGGAGCCAGGTGATCGTGTCCTCTTTGGACACCTTCCTGGCCTGCTCGTACCGCTCTTCGTATTCCGGCAACGCTGCATTCAGCGAAGCGCGCAGCTCCCGCAGCTCGGGGCTGCCGAGGTCGAGCCGGCCGCGGATGACCGCGGACGCGGCGAGGGCCCGGACCGCCACCTCGAACCGCCCCTGCCCCGCCCGGATCAGGGCCAGCAGCTCCACGGCGCCGGCCAGGTCCGGCATGTCGCCCCGCAGGTACGTGGACCGGATCGTCGCGACGGCGAAGGGTTCCGCTTCGCCGGGACGGCCGGTGGCCAGGCTCAGGCGTGCCTCGGCCGCGTTGACCCACTCCTCACCCATCCCACCGGGGAACTCCGCGTCCCGCGCCAGCTCCCCGACCCGATCGAGCTGCACCCGGGCCTCGGCCAGCCGTCCCGTGCGCACCAGCAGCTCCAGCCGGCCGAACAGCAGGACGATCTTCTGCTGCGGGTTCGTGATGGCCGCGCCGTACCGCTCGGCGGCCTCCTGGTCGCGCCAGGCCCCTTCGAAGTCGCCGGCGCGGGCCCGTTCCACGGCCAGCCGCCACCAGTGCTGGACGGCGTCCTCGTGCGAACGCAGCTCCATCGACATCGCCAGACCCTGCTGGTAAGTCTCGATGGCCTTCGCGCTCTCACCCGCCTGGGAAAGCGCGTACGCCTTGAAGCTCAGCGTCATCGCGATGCCCCAGCGGTCACCGACCTCGACGAAGCCGGCGTAGGCCAGGTCGCGCGCCCGGTCCGCGCCCTCGACGTCCCCCTCGTCGTCGAGCACGAAGCTCTCCACCCAGTGCCCGCCGGCGCGGGTCCACGCGTCCGCGCTCCCGGCCGACCGGCGCACCTCGCGGAGCGCGACATCGCGGTCGCCGCCCAGGAAGGCCAGCATCGGCAGCGCCACCGAGAGCCCGGCGTAACGGTCCATCGCGCCGGTGCGGACGCATTCGTCGACCACCGGCAGGGTGTCCGAGTCGTCGGTGCGCATCGGAACCATGTCCATCAGGTACAGGATCGCCTTGTAGGCCGCGGCGACGACAGGGGGCAGCCGGTCGCCGAAGGCGAGCGTCTCGCGGACCAGCCCGCCGAACCGGCCGCTCTGGCCGAGAATGGTGAGGTACCAGAACATCCCGTCCAGCAGCCCGATCGCGTTGTCCACATCGGACATTTCGATCGCGCCGCGCAGCGCCGTGATCATGTTGGCGCTCTCGGCCTCGTACCGGTCGATCGCCGGCAGCTGCTCACGGGTGCGCAGCACCGGCTCCAGCCGGGCCGCCAGTTCGGTGTAGTACGTCGCCATCGCGCGCCGGGTCGCGTCCAGCTCGCCCGACTCCACCAGTCGCTCGGTCGCGTAGGCCCGCAGCGTCTCCAGCATCCGGTACCGCGGCTCGCCGGGACCTCCGTCCACCGTGTCCACAATGGACTTCTCGACCAGGCTGCCGAGCACGTACGGGACGTCGGCCGCGGGCAGCGACCCGTCCGCGCAGACGGCCTCGACCGTCTCCAGCTCGGCGCCGCCGGTGAACACCGAGAGCCGCCGGGCCAGCACCCGCTCGGCGTCGGTCAGCAGGTCCCAGCTCCACTCGACGACCGCGCGCAGCGTCCGCTGCCGCGGCAACGCCGTGCGGCTGCCCGAGGTGAGCAGCCGGAACCGGTCGCCGAGCCGGCCGGCGATCTGGGCCACGGTCATCGACCGCAGCCGCGCCGCGGCCAGCTCCAGGGCCAGCGGCATGCCGTCGAGCCGTCGGCAGATCTCGCCGACGTGGTCCACGGTGGACCGGTCGAGGACGAAGTCGGGGCGGACCGCGGCCGCCCGGTCGAGGAACAGCCGGGTCGAGTCCAGCTCGGCGGCTTCGGCGGGCGCGGCGGACTCCGCGGGCACCGGCAGCGGCCCCAGCGGGCAGAGCGCCTCGCCGGTGATCGCCAGCGGCTCCCGGCTGGTGGCCAGGATCCGCAGCCGCGGCACCCGGTGCAGCAGCTCGTCCGCCAGCCGCGCGGCGGCGTCGACGACGTGCTCGCAGTTGTCCAGCACCAGCAGCGCGTCCGCACCCCCGAGCACCTCGACGGCCTGCTCGAGCGGGTCCGCCGGGCGACGGCGGACCTCGGTCTCGGTGCTGCGGATGTCGCGGACCTCCAGCGCGCTCAGCAGCGCGCCCTCGACGTCGTCGGGGCTGCGGACACCGGCCAGCGCGGCGAACCAGACGCGGCCCTGGTGGTGCACCGGGTGCCGGGACGCCGCCTCGGTGGCCAGCCGGGTCTTGCCCGCGCCGCCCGGTCCGGTCAGGGTGACCAGCCGGGCCCCGCCGAGCAGCTCGGCCAGCAGCTTGAGCTCGTCGCCCCGGCCGACGAACGTCGTCAGCCGCGTCGGCAGCCGGTCGGCCACCGGGGACGGCGGCGCGAACTCGCCCCGCAACGCGGCCAGCTGGATCTCCTGCAGCTCGGCCGACGGGTCGACGCCGAGCTGGTCGGCCAGCGTCCGGCGCAGGCCGGAGTAGACGGTGAGCGCCTCGGACTGGCGCCCGGCGGCGCAGAGCGCGCGGATCCGCAGCCCGGCCAGCCGCTCCCGCAGCGGGTCGGCGTCGGCCGCGGCGGCCAGGTCGGGCAGGACGGCGGCGTGCTCGCCCAGCCGGATCAGCGCTTCGAACCGGTCCTCGGCCGCCTCCGCGCGCAGGTCGGTGAGTCGCCGGGCGGGTGCCTGCGCGAACGGCGCGTCGAGGACGTCGGCGAGCGCGGCGCCCTGCCACAGCGCGAGGGCCTCGGCGAGCAGTTCGGCGGCGAAGGCGTCACGGCCGGCGGCGAGCTCGCGGCGGCCTTCGGCGGCGAGCCGTTCGAACCGCTCGGCGTCGACGTCCTCCCGGGCCACCGCGAGGCGGTAGCCGCCGGGGCCGGACTCGATCGTCACGGGCAGGGCCTTCCGCAGCCGCGAGACCAGCGACTGGAGGGCGTTCGGCGCGTCGGCGGGCGGCACAGCGCCCCAGAGCCCGTCGATCAGCGCGTCGGCCGGAACGGCACGGCCGGCGTCCAGCGCCAGCCTGGCCAAGAGCATGCGGAGGCGGGCTCCGCCGATGTCGATCGGCGTGCCGTCGTCTTCCGCCGCGCGCAGCGGGCCGAGCAGCGCAACGCGCATGTACCCAGCTTTCCAGACCTTCGCTGAGGGCCGGGGCGGACGTCCGGAGCGACACCGACGGAAGTGCTGATTTTCCGGACAAATACGACTTCGGCCCCGCCTGGTACGTAGCCGGGGCGCTACGTTGCGGGTTCAGGTCCACCCCAGACGGACAGGAGCGTTCATGAGGGGCAAGAAACCGGTCGTGCTCGCGGCCGCTCTGCTCACCGGCATCTGCCTGAGCTCGGGAGTCGCCGCCGCCGGGAACGACTGGGGCGGCGCGAAGCCGGGCAGCGACGGCGCCGGTGACAGCTACTACCCCCAGGACGGCAACGGCGGCTACGACGTCGCCGACTACAACCTCAAGGTCACCTACGACACGACGTCCCACCAGCTCATCGGGCTGCAGGACATCACCGCGCGGGCGACGCAGGCGCTCAGCTCGTTCAACCTCGACCTGCGCGGCCTGACCGTCGACAACGTCCGGATCGACGGGCGGGACGCGAAGTTCGGCCGCAGTGGCGACCACGAGCTGACGATCACGCCGGCCCGGCCCCTGCGGCGCGGCCAGAACTTCGAGGTCAAGATCGGCTACCACGGCGTGCCCGCGCCGATCAGCGACCCGTCGCTGGGCAACAACGGCTGGCAGTACGCCCAGGCGGGCGGCGCGTTCGTCGCCGGCGAGCCGAAGTCGGCGACCACCTGGTACCCGGTCAACGACACCCCGCTCGACAAGGCCACGTTCCACCTCGCGATCACCGTGCCCGACGAGTGGGGCGTGATCGCCAACGGCCGCGAGCGCGGCACCTTCCCGGCCCCCGGCGGCACCACGCACGTCTGGGCCGAAGAGACGCCGATCGTGCCGTACATGACGACGGTCGCGATCGACAAGTGGACCTTCGACAAGCAGAAGCGCAAGGACGGGACGCCGATCGTCAGCGCGTTCGCCCCCGGCGTGCCCGACTCGACGAAGCAGGCCGAGGCGAAGCTGCCGGAGATCCTCGACTTCCTCGAGTCGAAGTTCGGCAAGTACCCGATCGACGCCGCGGGCGGCATCTTCCTCAACGAGCAGATCGGCTTCTCGCTCGAGACGATGAGCCGGCCGATCTACTCCGCGGGCTGGGCCGGCACGGTCCCGACGATCGTCCACGAGAACGCCCACCAGTGGTACGGCGACTCGGTGGCCGTCGACCACTGGCGCGACGTCTGCATGAACGAGTGCTTCGCCTCCTACGCCACGTGGCTCTGGGACGAGGCCAAGGAAGGCGTCGACCTGAACAAGCAGTACGCGGACGACGTCAAGACGGCGTCGGCCGGGTTCTGGAACGGCAAGCTGTACGACATGGGGCCCGGCAACGAGTTCACGTACGTGTACTCGAAGGGCCCGGTCATGCTGCACGCGCTGCGCAACTACATCGGGCAGAGCGCGTTCGACCGGGTGCTGAAGACCTGGCCGTCGCTGCACCGGGGCGGCAACGCGAGCATGCAGGACTTCCAGCGGTACACCGAAAGCGTCGCGCACAAGAACCTCAAGGGCTTCTTCGACGCGTGGGTGTACGGCTCCGGCAAGCCCGCCGACCAGTACCTCTACCCGGGCGACCTCAAGCCCGCCGCCTGAGCCAAAGGTCCGTGAAGGCCACCTTGAGGGAACTAGAGTCCCTCAAGGTGGCCTTCACGGCGTTGGGGAGGGGTTGGCATGGCCAGGGTGCTGATGACGGGGTTCGCGCCGTTCGGGGGCGAGACGGTCAATCCGTCGTGGCAGGCGGTGCAGGTGCTGAGGGGACGCAGGGACGACGTCGCCGCGGTCGAGCTGCCGTGCGAGTTCGCGGCGTCGCTGCCCGCGCTGCGCCGGGCGATCGCCGAGCATCGGCCATCGCTGGTGGTGTGCGTCGGCCAGGCGGGCGGGCGCGCCGAGGTGACGCCGGAGCGCGTCGCGATCAACCTGGTCGACGCCCGCATCCCGGACAACGCCGGCGCCCGTCCGGTCGACGTCCCGGTCGTCGAAGACGGCCCGGCGGCGTACTTCACCACGCTCCCGGTGAAGGCGTGCGTCGAGGCGATCCGCGCGGCGGGCGTCCCGGCGTCGGTGTCCCACACGGCCGGGACGTACGTGTGCAACCAGGTCTTCTACGGCTTGATGCACCTGCTGGCCACGGATTTCCCCGAGGTGCGCGGCGGTTTCGTGCACGTGCCGTTCAGCCCCGAGCAGGTCGCGGCGTCGGGCAAGGCCGCACCCTCGCTGGGTGTCGACCGCATCGCCGACGCGCTGGAAGCGTTGGCGGACACGGCGTCGAAGGTCACCGAGGACATCGTCGTCAGTGCGGGCGTGGAGCACTGAGACCCCGGGCGGACCCGCGGGCGCTGCTCGCGGTGGTCCTCGCGGCGCTGGCCGGTGGCGCGGGCACGGGCGCGCTCTGGGTGTGGGCCGGCCACCGTTACGACACCATGTGCGCCGACGCCGTCGAAGGCATGTGCGGCACGTTCAACGACGCCGGGCTCGGCCTGCTCGTCGGCTGGGCGGCCCTCGGCGGCTCGGCGCTGCTCACCCTGTTCACGCTGATGGCGGCGCGGATCTGGCCGCAACGGCAGGCCGTCCTGTCCGCGTTCATCGCCCTGGTGCCGCTGCTGGTCGTCTACAACGTGACCGATGTGCTCGGCGACCACCGGATCCTGTTGCTGGCGGTGGTTTCCGCGCTGGTGCAGACGCCGTGGCCGTGGCTGGCCGGGATCGGGTTCCTCCCTAGTCGCCGCGTCCGGTGAGCTCCACGAACGCCGACGGGCCCGGGACGTTGTGGCGGACCGTCAGATCCGCCACCCGGTCGCCGCTCCAGGACGGCGTGAAGCTCACGACCAGCGTGCACCGCTTGCCCGGCACCACTTCCTGACCCACACAGCCGCTCGCGTCGACCACGAAGTCCGCGCCGTCGACCTCGACACCGGTGACCCGCACCGGGCTCGCGCCGACGCTGCGGACCGCCACCGCGCAGCTCGCCGTCGTGTGCACGGGTGCCGTGCCGCACGCGACCGACTCCGGGACGAGCACCCGCGGCTGCGCTTCCGGCACCACGGGGAACGTCGCGGGCTTGCCGCGGGCGAGGTCGAACACCGTCACCCCGGTCACCGTCAGGACGAGCGCGCCCGCCGCCAGCAGCACGATCGCGATCGCCTTGATGCCGCGGGCCGCGCCGTCCCTGGCGGTGAACCCGCCCGCGGCCAGGACCGTCACGACCAGCGTCGAAACCAGCGTCGCTCCCGGACCCGCGCCGATGGCGGCCGGGACGAGCGTGCCGAGCAGGGACGCGGCGACCGTGACGCCGAATCCGGTCCAGGAAAAGCGTTTCGCCTCGCGCAACTGCCTGCGCACACTCGGCGCCCGGGGCTTTGTCGTCGTACTCATGCAGGTAGGAGCGCCGGACCACGAGCGCACGTACGACATTCCCCCGTTCGGCGGCGCGGCAGGCGTCCCGTGACGTGGGGCACACCCGGGCGGGGGATGTGAAGAAATCTCACTATCGGTCGGCCGAACGGTGCTTTCATGGCCGGAACGCCCAGCCCGACGAAGAGGTGAGTGATGATCGGATTCGAGACCGACCTGCAGGACCTGCGGGACTCGGCCGGTGCCCTGCAGCAGGCCGCCGACGCCGCGGAAACCGCGTCCTCCGGCCTGCGCGGCACCGACGTCCCGGTCTCGTCCGGCGGTGGCGGCCTCCTCGACATCGCCGGGATGTTCCCCACGCAGAACGCTTTCGGCCGCACGCTGGGCATGCCGGCCGTCGCGAAGGCCTACAACGACCACCTGGCGAAGATCCAGGACCTGGTCGCGCGGCTCCACGAGACGACGTCGGACACCAGCCACGCGCTGATGCGCGTCGCGGAGCTGTACGAGAAGGCCGACGAGGACTCGAAGCAGCACGTCAACCGCGCGGCCGCGGGACTGGAAGCGAACTGAGGCAACCGTGGACGGCTACTTCGACACCGGCCTCGACGCCGAGCCCAAGTCCAGCGGCGACGACCGCCGCGCGGAGCTCATGGAGGGCATCTCCGCGGACCTGACCGACGGTGCCACCGACGCGCTGGACGCCCTCGACGTCCTGCGCACGACCGCACTCTGGATGTTCGGCTTCGACGACTCCAGCGAGCAGTTCCGGAAGATGCAGGACGAGACGGCCGGCATCTACCGCGAGTTCTCCGACGCCGACATCGACCACGAGTCACCCGACGGCCTGCAGAGCCTGATCATGAAGCACGACGCCGTCTGGAAGCAGCTGCAGCGCGACTCGGGACCGAAGCTGGACGACACCCGGCAGTTCCTCGGCGAGTGGCGCGGCTCCGCGGCGAACGCCGTCAAGGCGTACCTGAACGAGCTGGCCGACGCCTTCACCGAGGTGGCGACCAAGATCACCGTGCTGGAGAGCGACGTCGTCGCCGCGCGGGAGGCGATCGCGTCGGCCCGCCAGGACCTGGACAACCTCGGCAGCACGTTCCTGGAGACAGCGAAGAAGTACCAGGACGACCAGTCCCGCAAGCACGAAGCCGCCCTGTCGAAGGTGCTGGCCGCGACGTTCGCCGGTGCGGTGGCCGGGATGCTGACCGTCGCCAGCGCCGGGGTGGCCGCCCCGGCCGGCGCCGCGATCTTCACCGCGGCCAACGGCGCCCTCGTCGCCGGGAACGCCGCGGGCGGCGCGATCAGCGCGGTGGTGGCGAACCAGGCGGAGATCACCGGCGACAACGTGTTCGACCTGTACCAGAGCTTCCTCGACAGCGCGGGCAAGATCCGCGACGGCATGGGCGACACGGCGACCACGCTCGCCGGCCGCATCCACGACGAGGCCGTCGACCTGCCGACGATCCCGGACTCGCCCGACGTCAGCCCGGGATCCAGCTTCGACCCGGGCAACTTCGAGACCGCCCACACCTCACGTCAGACGGAGAAGAACGTCCGCGACGCGAACGTCGACATCCGCCCCGACGGCGAGGTGGCCGGCGACGGTGGCGGCAGCGTGGGGTCGCTGAATGGCTGACCAGGCCCCGAAACCCGACCGCGACACCCTGCTGAGCGAGTTGTCCGCACTGACGGCGACGGCGACGTCCGCCGACGGCGCGGTCTCGCTGTCGGTCAACACCGACGGTGTCATGACCGGGCTGCGGCTCACCGACGCCGTCTCGCGGATGTCGCCGGCCGAGATCGCGGACGCCGTGCTGCGAACCTACGTCGAAGCCCAGCGCGACTCGGCGAAGCGGACCGGGCAGCTGCTGGCGCCGCTGGGCAGCGGCGGTTACCTGATGGACCGGCTGCGCTGGCGGGTGCAGTACGAACCGGCGCCGCCCGTGGTGGCTCCGGCTCGGGTCGAACCGGACGGCGCCGTGCTCAAGGACCGCTCCGAGGAGACGCCCGCCGACGCACCACCGTCCGGCCCCTCGACGGACGACGACTGGTACGGCAAGGGCATGCGGTTCGAGCCGACCTGGTGAAGTCCACTGTGGACTCGGCGGCGCCGGTTCAGGTCGCCAGCAGGACGACGAGCACCACGATCGCGATGACGACGAGCACCGCGGCCGCGATGAGCAGCGGATTCTTCTTGGTCGGCGGGGGTTCCGGGGGCCGGTTCTGCGGCGGGCGGAAGGCCTGCTGCTGCCAGGGTTGCGGCCGCGGCGGTGTCGCGGGTGGACGGACCGGCGCGAACGCGGGCACGGTCAGGTTCGGGTCGGTGGTACCGAGCGGAACGTGGTGCAGCCCGAACGCGACGGCCGTCTCGGGCTGGTCCTGCGTGGTCGGGACGATGCCGAGCTGGCGGGCGAGGAGCGCGGCCAGCAACGGCATCCGGCTGGGCCCGCCGACGAGGTAGACGCCGGCGAGCTGCGCGGGGTTCAGCCCGGCGCGGTGGATGGTCGCGGCGAGGAGTTCGGCGCTGCGCAGCAGGCTCGGCCGCACGAGCGCCTCGAGCTCGTCGCGGCTGACGAGGACGTCCCCGAACGGCTCGGGCATCGGCACGTCGGTCTGCGGGTGCCGGGAGAGGCTTTCCTTGGCGTCACGGACGTCCTGGAGCAGCGCCCGGCGCAGGCGGCGGTCGGCGGTCGTCTGCGGGCGCAGGAGGCGTTGCCACTGCGCGGGATCGGCGTGCGAGACCGAACGGCCGATGTGCACGAGCAGCGCCTGGTCGATGTCGAGGCTGCCGAGGTCGGGCAGGCCGTCCTCGGCGAGCACCGCGAAGCCCTGCGCGTTCATGCCGACGACGGCGCAGTCGAAGGTGCCGGCCCCGAGGTCGTAGACCCCGATCGGCCCGGAGTTGCGGTTGCCGAGGCTCCCGTAGTGCGCGGCGGCGGCCACCGGTTCGGGGATCAGCCGGACGTCGGCGAGCCGGGCGGCCGCGGCGGCGGCCCGCAGGGTTTCCTGCCGCGCGGCGCCCCAGCCGGCGGGGTGCGCGATCCGCGTCTGCCCGGGCGGCCGTCCCAGCTGACGCTCGGCTTCCTCACCCATCCGCCGCAGGACGGCGGCGAAGGCATCGGTGATCGGCACAGTGGTGGTGCCGAGCTGCAGGGTGCCCTCGTCGATCCGCCGCTTGGGACTCGCCTCGAACCGGCCGGGATCGAGCCGCGCTCCACGTTCGGCGTCCCGCCCGACGATGAGCAGGCCGTCATCGTTGAGGTAGACGGCGGAGGACATGGTCACGGACCCGTCGACCTCGATGGCCCGCGGCCCCCGCCCGGACGCCGAGAGCACCCCGACCGTGCTGGAAGTCCCGAAGTCGATCGACAGCACGTCCACGCGGATTCCCCTCCCAAGGCCCCCGGGCATCGTCTCATGCGCCCGGAGGGTGCCTTGATCAGGCGCAGGCGTCGGTGTGGTCCCGCCGGCTCGCGGAAACGGTGACGTCGTGATCGTCGAAGTCGGCAACCACCCGCATCCGGCCCCCCAGAGCGGCGATGTACCGCCGAAGCGTGTCGAGCGCCATCTGGCCGGGATCACCCTGCTCCAGCTGGCTGATCCGCGGCTGACTCACGCCCATCCGCCGAGCGAGCTCGGTCTGGCTGACTCCGGCGTCTTCGCGAAGCTGCACCAGCCGAAACCCGAGCACGTACGCTTGCGTGGCTTCACGCGCCGCGGTGCGGGCGGCATCGACCGCGCTCCTGCCGATGCCCAGTCGCAGCTCTTTCAAGTGGTGCAGATCCGAGCCCTTGATCCGGTCGACCAACGGCCGCCCCAGGCGGGCCCTCACGAGCGAGAACACAGCGCCGCCAGCGATCAACCTCGTCGTGGGGCACCGCACATGCGAGAAGGGCGGCTCCCCTCTCGGGAAACCGCCCTTCCGACGTACTACCGGACCATCAGATCCAGGTCACTCGCCTTCGGCTTCGCCGCCGTTTTCCTCGTGACCGGCGCCGATGCTGACCGGCGGGGCGTCCGGGATCGAGGACGGCCGGCGCTCACCGCGGAAGGTGAAGCGCGCCTGGTCGTCCTTGTCCTCCGGGTTGCCGCTCCAGCCTTCGACGTCGACCAGGATGATCTGGCCGGCCTCGACCTCGCCGAAGAGGATCTTCTCCGACAGCTGGTCCTCGATCTCGCGCTGGATGGTGCGGCGCAGCGGCCGGGCACCGAGCACGGGGTCGAAGCCACGCTTCGCGAGGAGGGCCTTGGCCTTCTCGGTCAGCTCCAGCTCCATGTCCTTGGCCTTGAGCTGCTTCTCCACGCGGCCGATCATCAGATCGACCATCATGATGATCTGTTCCTTGGTCAGCTGGTGGAACACGATGATGTCATCGATCCGGTTCAGGAACTCCGGGCGGAAATGCTTCTTCATTTCCTCGTTGACCTTCTGCTTCATCTTCTCGTACTTCGTGCCGGAGTCGTTGCCACCGGAGAAGCCGAGCGAGACGGACTTCGAGATGTCCGACGTGCCCAGGTTGGACGTGAAGATGAGCACCGTGTTCTTGAAGTCGACCGTGCGGCCCTGACCGTCGGTCAGGCGGCCGTCTTCCAGCACCTGCAGGAGCGTGTTGTAGATCTCCTGGTGCGCCTTCTCGATCTCGTCGAAGAGGACCACCGAGAACGGCTTGCGCCGCACCTTCTCGGTCAGCTGGCCACCCTCTTCGTAGCCGACGTAGCCCGGAGGGGCACCGAAGAGCCGCGAAGCGGTGTAGCGGTCGTGGAACTCACCCATGTCGATCTGGATGAGCGCGTCGTCCTCGCCGAACAGGAAGGACGCCAGCGCCTTGGACAGCTCGGTCTTACCGACACCGGACGGGCCGGCGAAGATGAACGAGCCCGACGGGCGCTTCGGGTCCTTCAGACCCGCACGCGTACGGCGGATCGCCTGGGAGACGGCCTTGACCGCGTCCTCCTGGCCGATGATGCGCTTGTGGAGTTCCTCCTCCATGCGCAGCAGCCGGGTGGTCTCCTCCTCGGTCAGCTTGAACACCGGGATGCCGGTCCAGTTGGCCAGCACCTCCGCGATCTGCTCGTCGTCGACCTCGGCGACGACGTCGAGGTCGCCGTCCTTCCACTGCTTCTCCCGCTCACCCTTCTGGCCGAGGAGGGTCTTCTCCTCGTCACGCAGGCGGGCGGCCCGCTCGAAGTCCTGCGCGTCGATCGCGGACTCCTTGTCGCGACGGACGTTCGCGATCTTCTCGTCGAACTCGCGCAGGTCCGGCGGCGCGGTCATCCGGCGGATGCGCATCCGGGCGCCGGCCTCGTCGATCAGGTCGATCGCCTTGTCCGGGAGGAACCGGTCGTTGATGTACCGGTCCGCCAGGGTCGCGGCGGCGACCAGCGCCGAGTCGGTGATCGAGACGCGGTGGTGCGCCTCGTACCGGTCACGCAGGCCCTTGAGGATCTCGATGGTGTGCTCCAGCGACGGCTCGCCGACCTGGATCGGCTGGAACCGGCGCTCGAGGGCGGCGTCCTTCTCGATGTACTTGCGGTACTCCTCGAGGGTGGTCGCGCCGATCGTCTGCAGCTCACCACGGGCGAGCATCGGCTTCAGGATCGAAGCCGCGTCGATCGCGCCCTCGGCGGCACCCGCCCCGACCAGCGTGTGCAGCTCGTCGATGAACAGGATGATGTCGCCGCGGGTCTTGATCTCCTTGAGCACCTTCTTCAGGCGCTCTTCGAAGTCACCGCGGTAGCGGGAGCCGGCGACCAGGGAGCCCAGGTCCAGCGTGTAGAGCTGCTTGTCCTTGAGCGTCTCGGGCACCTCGCCCTTGACGATGCTCTGGGCCAGGCCCTCGACGACGGCGGTCTTGCCGACGCCGGGCTCGCCGATGAGCACCGGGTTGTTCTTGGTCCGGCGGGACAGGACCTGCATGACCCGCTCGATCTCCTTGCCGCGCCCGATGACCGGGTCGAGCTTGCCCTCGCGGGCGAGCACGGTCATGTTGCGGCCGAACTGGTCCAGCACCAGCGACGACGACGGGGTGCCTTCACCACGGCCGCCGGAACCGGTTTCGGTGGACTCCTTGCCCTGGTAGCCCGAGAGCAGCTGCAGCACCTGCTGGCGGACCCGGTTGAGGTCCGCTCCCAGCTTGACCAGGACCTGCGCGGCGACGCCTTCGCCCTCGCGGATCAGGCCGAGCAGGATGTGCTCGGTGCCGATGTAGTTGTGGCCGAGCTGCAGCGCTTCGCGCAGCGACAGCTCCAGCACCTTCTTCGCCCGCGGCGTGAACGGGATGTGCCCGCTCGGCGCCTGCTGGCCCTGGCCGATGATCTCTTCGACCTGCTGGCGCACGCCCTCCAGGGCGATGCCCAGCGACTCCAGCGCCTTGGCGGCGACACCCTCACCCTCGTGGATCAGACCCAGGAGGATGTGCTCGGTGCCGATGTAGTTGTGGTTGAGCATCCTGGCTTCTTCTTGAGCCAGAACGACCACCCGCCTCGCGCGGTCGGTGAACCTCTCAAACATGTGCACTCCCTCGACTGCTGCGCCGGCGGCCCGTTATCCATCGTGCTTTCACCCCGATGGATTCAGCACCGTGAGACCACTCTAGTAGCCAACTGGTCGCGCTGGCGTACCACTACGGCTGTTCGCGGTCTTTTTCGCACCCGGACGTGGCTCGCTCCGGATGCTTCCCATCATCGGGTTGCCCTGCACCTTTACGTCAACCCCAACGTGCGAGCGACCGCGCGGATTCCGCACACCGCGCGGTGTCCGCTCACCGCGAACAGGTCCGCAACCTGGGAGTGACCGGGGCGACAGCCACCCGATCGGCGGATCCCTGTTAGGTTAGGCAGACCTAAGGGAGGGCCGTTGACGCACCCCAGCACCCGCGAGACAGCGGACGGTCTCGCGCCGTCGTTGCGGCGGCTCGACCTGCGGCGGGACGTCCCGGCGGACTGGATCCGCTGTTCGACGGCGCTGGCCGGCCCGGCCTTCTTCGACGACTGGCGCACACGCCTGACCGGGTGGTTGCGGCGCGAGTACGGCGAGGCGCCGCCCCGGACCGCCGACGCGTACCTGACCGCGTGGTACCTGCACGTCCCGGCCCAGGTCGGCGCGCTGCTGCTGCACCACGAACGGCGGGTGCCGACGCTCCGGCCCGCGGACCTGGCGTTCCGCATCGGCGCCGGCCAGCCGTACCCGGACGCGCTGGCCGTGCTCGGCGACGACTTCCACTGCCTCCCGACCGACCCCGGCTCGGCCCGCCCGGAGGCGACGGTCGTGCGTGACGAGCGCGCCCTCGCCGCGGTGCTGCGGGCCCGCTACCTGGCCCACGCCGCCCGGTTCGTCCAGGCGTACGCGCCGGCCACCAGGCTCGGCCGCCGCACGCTCTGGGCCGCGGCGACCGACGCGCTGGAGAACTCGCTCTGGTGGGCGGGCCGCCAGGGCGGCACCCCGGAGGCCGAAGGCGCGGGCGTCGCCGACGCGGCCCTGGTCCTCGACGCCGTCTACCCGCCGTTGACGTCGGCGTCGACGCTGCGCCTGGCGGAGGCGGCCGACGGAACCCGCGAGTGGACCCGCCGCCGCGAGAGCTGCTGCTTCTCGTACCTGCTGCCGGCCGAGCCCGAGTGCGACGGCTGCCCGCGCACCTGCGCCCGGCGGCCCAGCTCCTGACAGCGGCCCTCAAGGCTTCCGGCCGGCAGGGTCCGGTTCACGCGTTCGCGATCGGCGGTCGTGCAACACCCGAGTGATCAGAAATTGCCCATGCCCAGACGAAACCGGCACCGTCTGTCGATTCACACCGCCGAGCAGCTGAACGCGGTCGAGCTCAACAGCCAGCTCGTCACATGAGCTGCCACCAAGGCACGCGGTATCAACTGCCGCCCTCGACGTGACGCCGCTTTCACCAGTCCGCCCAGGACCCCGGCGGCGGCCCCCACCCGTCCCCGGGGGCGTCCCCGAAGCCAGTCTATCGGCGAGGTGGGACAAAAACCCCGAATCGCCGCCCGGGCGCCGGACCTGTCCACATCCGGGCCGGGCTGTGGACAACCCTCAGCGCCGCCAGGACGGGTCGCGACCCGTCGCCCCCAGCGCGCGGTCCAGCGGTGCCGCGTCGGCCGGAACCGGTACCTCGGGGCCGTAGACGCCCATCGCGCGCGCCTGCTCGCCCATCGCCACCGCCGAGTCCAGGACCGCCGTGGCCGCGGCAGGTGCGCAGCGAAGCGACTGGCCGCTTGCCCGGGCCAGGTCCCAGCCGTGCAGGACGAACTCGCCCAGGACCATTCCGCCCACCACGGCGGACGGCAGCTCGGCCGTGCCCAGCTTCGTCAGGCCCGTCCACGCCGACGGCGTCGCGAACACCTCCACCAGCGTCTCCGCCTGCTTCTCCAGCGCCGCCGTCCAGTCGGCCGTCACCAGCGTCGCGTCGGTCTCGGCGACGCCCGGTGCCGGCGCCTCCTCGCGCCGTCCCGCGGCGATCAGCCACGGGCCCCAGTACAGAAGGTGGTTCAGCAACCCGCGGACGTCGTAGCCGTCACACGGCGTGGGAGCGCTCAGGTCGCCCACGGCGTGCGCGACGCGCAGGAACTCGGCCGCGGCGGGGCGCATCAACTCGGCAGTCATGTCCGAGATCAAAACGACCGGCCACGTCGCCGTCTTGAAAGAACGCGACAGTTACCGTTGAGCCGTGGCTGAACACCGGATCCCGCAGGGCATCGTGGCCGAGGCGGCCGCCCGCGCGATGTTCACCCTCACCCGGCACCCGCCGGCGCCCGAACTCGCCGCATTCGTCGACTACCACTGGGTGCTGCACTGGGACCGGCGCGGCAAACCGCCCTACGAGCAGCGTGTACTGCCGAACCTCGCGGTGCACGCGACGTTCTTCCCGACGGCTTCCGGCGTCTACGGACCGGCACGTGAAGTGTTTTCCCACGTCTTGGAGGGGCGGGTGCAGGGCCTCGGCGTGCGATTCCGGCCCGGGTCCTTCCGCGCGTTCCTCGACGGCCCGGTGAGTGACATCGCCGACCGCGCTGTCCCGCTCGCCGATGTTTTCGGCGCAAAGGCCCGCGAAGCTGCGGAATCGGTGCGGACCGCGGCCGGCGACGCGCAAATGGTCGGTGCGATCGACAACTTGCTGATGGCAAATGCGGTGGTACTCCGACCGGCCGCACGAGAGGCCGTCGCGGCGGTCGAATCAATCGCGCGTGATCCCGGAATTACCCGGGTGGCGCAGCTGTGCGCGGATACTGGACTAACCGCGCGCTCGGTGCAGCGGCTGTTCGCCGAACACGTCGGCTGCCCGCCCAAGTGGGCGATCCGGATATACCGCCTCAACGACGCGGCGTACCGGATCGCCACCGAAGGACCGGTGGATTACGCCGGACTGGCGGTTCGGCTGGGCTATAGCGACCAGTCGCACTTCATCCGCGATTTCCGGATCGTGACCGGCCAGTCGCCCGGCGAGTACGCCCGAACGGCCCGCACCGACCCCGGTCCGGTACCCGACAGCCACCGGACATGAAGAAAGCCGCCGGGCGAATTCGCCCGGCGGCCTCAGTCCGCAAACCCCGCGTCAGTTCTTCTTGTGGTAGGCCTCGACGACCTCGGACGGGATCCGGCCCCGGTCCGAAACGGCGTACCCGTTCTTGCGCGCCCAGGCGCGAATGGCCTGGTTCTGCTCACGGTCGACGGCGGCCGGGCGAGCGGAGCCCTTGCCGCCCGCGACCGGACGCACGGAAGCGCGCTTGCGACCACCGGCACGACGGGCGTGCTCGACATACTGGGCGAGCGCGTCCCGAAGCTCTTCGGCGTTATCCGAGGAGAGGTCGATCTGGTAGCTGATGCCGTCCAAACCGAACTCGACGGTCTCTTCCGCCTCACTGCCGTCGAGGTCGTCGACCAGCGAGACGAGCACCTTCTGTGCCATCTGTTTCCTCCTGCGGGGGCTTACTCAATGATCTGGTTACGGGGCGGGCCCCGCACAGAAGACTTTGTCTGTACATTAGTACCCGCTTCCGGGTGACAGCGCAAATCTCATTGAGATAACCAGTAGACAACTCACACGGCCGGGTTATTCGGGTCGCGTGAGCGGGAAGAGGATCGTCTCCCGGATACCGAGACCGGTCAAGGCCATCAGCAGCCGGTCGATCCCCATTCCGACCCCGCCGCTCGGCGGCATTCCGTACTCAAGTGCCCGGAGGAAATCCTCATCCAGCCGCATGGCTTCGCTATCGCCCTGCGCGGCCAGCAAGGACTGTTCGGTGAGCCGTTCCCGTTCGACGACGGGATCGACCAGCTCGGAGTATCCGGTGGCGAGTTCGAAACCGCGCACGTAGAGGTCCCACTTCTCGGCCACGCCGGGCCGCGAGCGGTGCTGCCTCGTCAATGGCGAGGTCTCCAGCGGAAAATCACGCACAAACGTCGGGGCGTGCAGCTGATCTCCGACGAGATGCTCCCACAGTTCCTCGACGAGCTTGCCGTGCCCGAGCTTCGGATCCACTTCCAGGCCCCTGGCCTGCGCAAATCCGTGCAGTTTGGCGGCCGGTGTCTCCGGCGTCACCTCTTCGCCGAGGGAATCGGACAACGACTCGTACATTCCGAGTGTGGTCCATTCGCCGGAGAGGTCGTACTCCGAACCGTCGGGCAGCGTGACGACTTCGGTGTCCAGGACGTCGCGCGCGGCCGACTGGATCAGCTCCCGGGTCATCACCGCATTGGTGTCGTACGTGGCGTACGCCTCGTAGTACTCGAGCATCGCGAACTCCGGCGAGTGCGACGAGTCGCTGCCCTCGTTCCGGAAGTTGCGGTTGATCTCGAAAACCTTCTCGATCCCGCCGACGACGCAGCGCTTGAGGTAGAGCTCCGGCGCGATCCGCAGGAAGAGCTCCAGGTCGAACGCATTCGAATGCGTCACGAACGGGCGCGCCGCGGCGCCGCCGTGCAGCGTCTGCAGCATCGGCGTCTCGACCTCGGTGAACCCGCGCTGGTGGAACGACTCCCGCAGCGACCGGACGACGCCGGCGCGCGTGCGCACGACGTCCCGCGCGCGCGGGCGCAGGATGAGGTCGACGTAACGCTGCCGGATCCGCGTCTCCTCGGCGAGCTCCTTGTGCGCCACCGGGAGCGGGCGCAGCGACTTCGACGTGATGCGCCAGCTGTCGGCCATCACGGACAGCTCGCCGCGCTTGGAGGTGATGACCTCACCGTGCACGAAGACGTGGTCACCCAGGTCGACGTCGGACTTCCACGCCGCCAGCGCGTCTTCGCCGACCTTCGCCAGGCTGATCATCGCCTGCAGTTCCGTGCCGTCACCCTCGCGCAGGCTGGCAAAGCACAGTTTGCCCGTATTGCGCAGGAACATCACCCGGCCGGTGACGCCGACCAGATCGCCGGTCGCGGTGTCGGCGGGCAAGCCGGAATGCGACGCGCGGACCTCGGCGAGTGAGTGCGTCCGAGGGACCTCGACCGGATAGGGATCGATGCCTTCGGCGATGATCCGGTCGCGCTTCTCCCGGCGCACCCGCATCTGCTCGGGCAGTTCGTCTTCGGCGGGGTCGCTGGTGGAAGCGGGGTTTTCGGTCATGGCCCATAGGGTACGAACCTCGCGCGACGCTACGCCAACCGGATTACCTTTCTTTTCCGTCCATTAGCCTGGGCCGGTGAGTGATCCCACACCCGGCATCCGCGCCCGCCAAGCCGCCTCCTTCGGCTCGCGTGCCGGCGCGTACGCCGAGCACCGGCCCGACTACGCGCGGGAGGCGATCGAGTGGGGGCTCGCCGGCGCGGACGGCACGCCCCGTCGCGTGCTCGATCTCGCCGCGGGAACCGGCAAGGTCACCGTGACCCTGGCCGAACTCGGCCTCGACGTCACCGCGGTCGAACCCGACCCGGAAATGCTGGCGGAACTGTCCCGGCTGCTGCCGTCCGTGACCGCGCTGGCGGGCCGCGCGGAACAGATCCCGCTGCCCGACGCGAGCGTCGACGCGGTTTTCGCCGGCCAGGCGTTCCACTGGTTCGACGCCGACCTCGCGATGACCGAAATGGCCCGGGTGCTGCGCCCGGGAGGCGTGTTCGTGCCGATGTGGAACTACGAGGACGAATCGGTGCCGTGGGTGGCGGAGTTCACCGAAATCGCCCGCATGGGCGGGCGCCGCCCGGACACCGACGGCGACCGGCAGCCGGCCACCCACCCGGCGTTCACGCCGTTCGAAAGCGGCCGCTTCCGCCACGCACACCGGCGGACCGCGGACAGCCTGGCCGAAACGCTGCAGACCTATTCACGCGTGATCGTGTCGGATCCGGCGGAGACCGCACCACTGGTCGCGCAGGTCCGCCACTTCCTGGAGACGAACCCGGCGACGGCGTCCGGCGAGTTCGACCTGCCGCTGATCACCTGGACGTTCCGCAGCCGCCGGCGCTGAAGCGGACATTTCCTGTCATGGCCGCGTGCTAACGTCGGAATCGGCGAGCACGCCCCGGACGAACGCGTCGTACCCGGTCAGGACAAGACGGCGCAGTGATGAGCACCTCAACACTGCGAAAGGCCCGACCATGTCCTGGCTCGTCCTGATCCTGTCCGGAGTCCTCGAAACCGTCTGGGCCGCCGCGCTCGGCGCGTCCAAGGGATTCTCCCGCGTCATTCCCGCGGTGGTGTTCCTGATCGCCCTCCTGCTGAGCATGAGCGGGCTGGCCTACGCCCTGCGGGAGATCCCGCTCGGCACCGGTTACGCGATCTGGGTCGCCATCGGCACCATCGGCACCGCGGTCTACGGCGTCGTCGTGCTCGGCGATCCGGCGTCGGCCACCCGGATCGCCTGCCTGGGGCTGATCGTCGCGGGGGTCGTCGGGCTGAAACTGCTTGCTTGACCTCCAGCAAAGTGGAGGTTCAAGACTGTAACCATGGCTACCAAATCCTGGGGACGCGCACTCATCTCACTGACGTCCCTGCTGACCGCGGCCGGCCCCTACAAGGCCGACTGGAACGAGACCCACGTCAAGAACCCCGCCTGGCCTCCGCACGCGAAGTTCCACAACGGCCAGACGATGAGCCTGGGGCTCGCGCTCGGCGTCACGAGCCTGTGGCAGCTCTGGCGGGCCCCCTCGTCCCGGGAGGGGCTCGACGCGGGCGCGACGCTGGCCTCGCTCTACTGGCTGACGCAGATCTCGGCGCTGGCCTACCCCGGCTCGAAGGCCGTCGACCCGCCGGGGACGGCGAAGTTCCCGCAGGCGGTGGTGGCGTTCCCGGCGCTGGCCGTGACGGCGCTCGGGTACGTCCTGGAACGACGGCGGCTGGCGCGCGGCTAAGGCCGGATGTTGCGCTCGTAGACCAAGCGCAGGCCGAGCAGGGTCAGGTCCGGGACGTGCTCGGTGATCGTCTCCGACTCCCTGATCACCAGGGGCGCGAGGCCACCGGTGGCGAGCACCGCCACCGGTTCCCGGCCGCCCGGGGACAGCTCGCGGGCGATGCGGCGGACGAGCCCGTCGACCTGGCCCGCGAAGCCGTAGAGAATGCCCGACTGCAGGCACTCCACCGTGTTCTTGCCGATCACCGAGCGCGGCGGCACCAGCTCGACCTTGCGCAACGCCGCCGCGCGCGCGGCCAGCGCGTCCACCGAGATCTCGATGCCCGGGGCGAAGGCTCCGCCCAGGAACTCGCCCCGGGCCGAGATCGCGTCGACGTTCGTGGACGTGCCGAAGTCGACCACGACGCACGCCGTGCCGCTGTGCAGGTGGTGCGCGGCCAGCGTGTTCGCCAGCCGGTCCGCGCCCACCTCCTTCGGGTTGTCCACGAGCAGGGGCACGCCCGTGCGCACCCCCGGCTCGACGACGATCTTCGGCACCTTCGCGTAGTAGCGCGAAAGCATCACCCGCAGCTCGCGCAGCACCGCCGGCACCGTCGACAGCGCGCTGATCCCCGTGACGTCGTCCGCGTGCGGGCCGAGGAGCCCGCGGACGGTCAGCGCGAGCTCGTCGGCGGTGATCCGCGCGTCCGTGCGCATGCGCCAGTCGCCCGCGAGCTCGGTGCCGGAATACAGGCCCAGCACGATGTTCGTGTTGCCGACGTCGACGGTGAGCAGCAAGCGGGTCAGCTTTCCGCGTGCAGCAGCGCGTCGAGCCGGCGCGCGTCCGCCGTCTCGGCCACCGGGAAGATCGCCGTCTCCTCCTCCGGCAGGGTCACCGTGCCGCTGAGCAGCCCGGAGCCCTCCGGCGCCTGGCCGGGATCGGTGTGCCGGTGGACGATCCGGTTGTCCGCGTCGACGAACACCACGCGTGGTTCGTACGTCGCGGCTTCGGCGGTTTCCATCTGACCGTAGGAGATCAGGATGACCAGGTCACCCGGGTGCACCAGGTGCGCCGCGGCGCCGTTGATGCCGAGCACGCCGCTGCCGCGTTCCCCCTTGATGACGTAGGTCTCCAGCCGCGACCCGTTGGTGACGTCCACAATGGACACCTGCTCCCCCGGCAGCAGGTCCGCGGCTTCCATCAGGTCCTCGTCGACGGTTACCGAGCCGACGTAGTGCAGGTCGGCCTGGGTGACGGTGACCCGGTGGATCTTCGACTTGAGCATGGTGCGGTACATAGTGGACTCCTATTCCCCTGCGTCCCGCTCCGGATGCGCCGGGTGATCTACCGAAGCACCGAGCAACACCGGAACGTTGTCGATCAGCCGGGTACTCCCCACCCGGGCCGCGATCAACAGTCGTGCCTCACCATCGACGGGCGCGGGCCCGAGGTCGGTTCCCCTCAACTCCAGGTAATCCACCTCGACCGCGGGCCGCGCGGCGAGGGTCTTCCACGCGGTCTCGAGGACCGCGTCCGCCCCGTCCCGGCCGACGAACGCCCCCGCGGTGAGGGCGGCCGACAGGACGATGGCGTCTTCACGCTGCTCAGGCGTGAGGTAGACGTTGCGCGACGACAGGGCCAGCCCGTCACGCTCGCGCACGGTCGGCACGCCGATCACGTGCGTGTCGATGTTCAGGTCGCGCACCATCCGCTTGATCAGGACCAGTTGCTGGTAGTCCTTTTCGCCGAAGAGCGCGTAGTCCGGACGGAGCAGGTTGAACAGCTTCGCCACGACGGTCAGCACCCCGGCGAAGTGCCCGGGGCGGACGGCGCCCTCGAGCTCGTCGCCGAGCGGGCCGGGGTGCACGGTGACGACGGCGCCCTCGGCGTAGAGGGCGTCGGCGGCCGGGGTGAAGGCGATTTCGACGCCGTCCTCACCCAGCACGGCGAGGTCGGCCTCCAGCGGACGCGGGTAGGCCTCGAAGTCCTCGCCTTCGCCGAACTGCAGCGGGTTGACGAAGATCGAGGTGGCCACGACGTTGTTCGGCAGCCGCTTCGCGCGGCGGATCAGCTCGCGGTGCCCGGCGTGCAGCGCGCCCATGGTCGGCACGAGCGCCAGCTTGCGGCCGACGCCGTGCAGGGCCCGGCTGACCTGGCTCATCTGCTCGGGCGAGGCGAACTGGTTCAGGGTGCCGCGACTGAATTTCGGTGTGGTCACTGGTCTGGGTGCCCTTCGGCGGGATCGTCGAGGAGGTCGGTGAGTTCTTTGGCGCCCGCGGTGTCCAGCAGCCCGGCGGCCCTGGAACGCTCCGCCGTGCGCTTGGCCAGCGCCCGGTAGGCCGGCGCGACGTCCGGCGCGCGGTCCGCCAGCACCTCGAGGTGCTTGCGGACGGTGCCGACGTCGCCACGCGCGACCGGGCCCGTGAGCGCGCGGTCGCCGTGTCGGAGCACATTATCCAACGCGGCCGAAAGCAGTGGCGCGACCAGCCGTTCGGGTTGCCCGATTCCGGCTTCACGCAAGACTTCCGCGCAGTCGGCGACCAGCGTCATCAGGTGGTTCGCGCCGTGGGTCAACGCAGCGTGGTAGAGCGCTCGCGCGGAGTCGGGGATGCGCACCGGCTCGGCGCCCATCTCGACGGCCAGCGCTTCGCCGACGTTCCAGGCCGCCTCGTCGTCCTCCATCGCCGTGACGCCGATGCTGCACGTCGCCAGCCGTTCGAGGTCCTCCTCGCGGCCGGTGAACGTCATCACCGGGTGCAGCGCCAGCGGGAGCGCCCCGGCCTCGGCCGCGGGCGCCAGGACGTCGATGCCCTGCGCGCCGGAGGTGTGCACGACGATCTGGCCCGGCCGCAGCGACTCCGTGGCGACGAGCCCGCGGACCATGCCGGCCAGCGCGTCGTCGGGGATGGCGAGCAGCACCAGGTCCGCCCGGCGCACGGTTTCGTCGGGCGGCAGGAGGGGCACGTCGGGGAGGAGGCGTTCGGCACGGGACAGCGACGCGGCGGACAGCCCGGACGCGGCGACCACGGTGTGTCCCGCCCGGGCCAGTGCGGCCCCGAGCACGCTGCCCACCCGGCCGGCGGAAACGACACCGACCGCGAGGCGGGCGGGCCTCATCATGGCGTGCGCCTGTGGACGCTCATGGTTCGCAGACTCCCTCTGCTCTCGTTCCAGTCCCGCTCCGGGTACCGGACGACGGCGCGAGACTAACTCGGCTGAGCGCGCGCCGTTGAACCCGGGTGACCAGCTTCACCCGGACCGGTCACGCGCGAGTGGCCTCGTCGGCCAGGCGCGTGGCTTCCGCCCTGGCGGCCTTCAGCGTGCGCAGCAACTCCTGCTGGCGCCGCTCGTCGGCGTCGGTGCGGATCTCCTGCCGGTCCAGGAACGCCAGCTCCGTGACGCTCGCCTGGTACACGGCCACGGCCTTCGCGGCCTGCTTGCCGGACTGCCGTTTCGCCTGGCGACGCCACGCGCGACGGCCGGGCAGGCTCGCCAGCAGCTCGACCTCCGACGGCGCGATCCAGCGCGCCGAGGCCATGTGCGGCAGGGCGGCTTCGATGATCCGCTGCTCCCGGCGTCGCTGCAGGACCACCAGGTAGACCACGCCGAGGAACAGCGGCAGCATGATCAGGAAGTACACGGTCAGGAACTTCGACCCGCCGAGCAGCGCGGCGCTGTTCCACAGCGCGTGCAGGCAGACCGCGGCCAGGTAGCCGGCGATCGGCGCGATGATCTTCAACGCCTTGGTCGTCGTCCGGGCGGCGATGCCGATCCCGATGCCGGTGAGCACCGCGAACAGCGGGTGCGTGAACGGCGCGAGCACACCCCGCAGGAAGAACGCCGTGATGACACCCTGGCTGTGGCCGTCACCGAAGCCGTAGTCGTTGAAAGCACGACCGAAGTAGTAGATGTTCTCGGTGAACGCGAACCCGGCCGCGCTGAACCCGGCGTAGACGACGCCGTCCACGACGCCGTCGAACTCGCTGCGGCGGCGCCACAGGATGAGGACGACGAAGAGCGCCTTCGCGGCCTCCTCGACGACCGGCGCGGAAATCAGCGCCGCGACGGTGTTGCCGCTGCCCTTGCCGAGCAGCTCGTCACCGACCGCCTCGGCTGTGGTGTTGATGAGCAGCGCGGTGATCGTCGCGATGCAGGCACCCCAGGCGAACGCCAGCAGCAGGAACTTCGCCGGCTCGGGCTCCCAGCGATCGACCCACAGGAAGCCGGCCACCACCCCGGCGACCGGCACCAGGGCCGCCAGCACGCCGATGGTGACGGCGAGCGGGCCGACCCGCGCCGTCGCCAAGCCGAACAGGAACAGGCCGCACAGGGCGACCACGATCAGCCCGAGCACCGGCAGCAGCACGGTGATCCGGCGAGGCCGCCGTCCGCGATCGAGTCCCGTCGCGGGCGAGAGGGTTCCGCTCACAGCGGGTCACCCTACGCAGACCGGACACGGACCGGAATGCGAACCCCGGGTGAGAGTCGCGGCCAAGCCTCAGTCCTCGGCGCGCCGCCTGCGGCGCGGGGTCGAACCGGTTCCGCCGTTCGCCGCCAGCAGCTCGCTGACCGAGCGGCCGGTGTTGTGCGACCCGCTGCCCGGCGTCTCGCCGCGGCGGCCGTTGCGCGGGGCCGGGCCGTTCCCGTTGCCGTTCTGCCCGTTCGCGCCGTGACCGTTCTGCCCGTTCGCACTGTGCCCGTTGTGGCCGTTGCCGTTGTGCTCGACGTCGGCCGGGTCGACCGGCGTCATGTTGCGCCGCGACATGGACGCCCGCTCGGCGACCATGCCTTCCCAGGCCGGCGGCTCGCCGTCCGGACGGCGACGGCGGCCACCCGAAGGCTCGGGCGGCGGCGGGGGCACGGCGGGCATCACCTGCGAGTCGTCCGGCTTCCGGCGACGACCGCCGGCCGGGCGGCCCTGGAAGTTGCGCACCGACTCCGGCAGCGTCGGGTTGACCGGCTGCGCCTCGGCCTGGGCCGCCTCCGCGGGAGCGCGGTGCGAACCGTGCCGGGACGCCGGCTCGTCGAGGATCGGCGACATGTCGGCCCGCGAGAACTGCTCCAGCCGCGACGGACGACGGCCGTCGGCGGCCGGGACCGGTGTGGTCGGCGGGACGACGGGCGGCAGGTTCGTCCGCGAGGGCGGGCCGGCGTTCGGCACCGGCGCCGTCGCCGGGACGACCGGGAGGTTGGTGCGCGACCCCGTGACGTCTCGCGGCATCGGCGGCTTCCGGTCGGCGGGCTTCGGCTCCGGCGGCTTCGGCCGGTTGGGGCGCTGCCGCTCGGCGAAGTCGTCACGGTTCTGGAACGCCGCACTCAGGTCGGCCACCGGACGCTCGACCGGCCGGATGTCCGAACGCGACATCTCGGACGGCTTCGGCGGCGGCACGCTGGCCGCCGGACGGCCCTGGGGCGGACGTGCGGGCGGCTCGGGAGCCTTCCGCTGGGCGTTCGGGTTGGGCACGCGCGGCAGGTCCGAACGGGACATCTCGACCCGCGGGATGTCGGGGCGCGACATCTCGACGCGGGGAATGTCCGGACGCGACATCTCGACGCGCGGGATGTCCGAACGGGACATCTCCCCGGGCCTCGGCCGCTCGACGCGGGGCAAGTCGGAGCGCGACATCTCGGCGGGACGCTGCCGTTCGACACGCGGCAGGTCCGAACGCGACATCTCGGCCGGGCGCTGACGCTCCACACGCGGCAAGTCGGAACGCGACATCTCGGCCGGGCGCTGACGCTCCACACGCGGCAAGTCCGGACGGGACATCTCGACGCGGGGAATGTCCGGGCGCGACATCTCCACCCGCGGGATGTCGGGGCGCGACATCTCGGCGGGGCGCATCTCCCCGCGCGACATCTCCGCGCGGCGCGCGGGCGGCGGCTCGGGACGGCGGATCTCCGTCTTCGGCTCCGGACGGCGGATCTCGGTCTTGGGGTCGGCGGCCCGCGGCACGTCACGGCGTGTGGGCTCGGCGGGGACTTCGGGACGGCGCTCGGGCTGCTTCGCGACCTCGGCCGGGTTGGGCAGCCGCATCGGCTGCGACTCGGCCTGGCGGCGGGCCGCCTCGGCACGCAGCTCGGCGGCCTTCAGCTCACGCTGCGCGGCGTTCAGCGCCGGGTCGACCTCGGGCACGGGCGGACGGCGGTCGCTCAGCGGCTTCGGCCGGGCGATCTGCTGGGTGCTCTGCACGTTGACGTTGGCGGGCGCCTTGGGTCCGTTGGCGCCGTTGGCCGGCTTGCCGCCGAACCCCTTGCCCTTGCCACCACCGAAGCCCTTGCCGTTCGCGGGCTTGCCGTTGGACGCCTTGCGGCGGCGCTCGTCGAGCACCCGGTCGATCAGCTCGGTCGGCCGTTCGCCGCCCTCGCTCACCGGCTGCTTCGCGGCCATCAGCTGAGCCGGCTTCTTCTTCGGCGCGCCGTCGGGGATCATCCGGTTGTCGTCGGAGAGCTTGCGCATGCGGGTCGCCTGCGCGGTCAGCGCGACGCGTTCGAGCAGCACCTCACCGCCGAACAGCGACTGGAGGCTGTCGCGCAGCGCGGAGACTTCGGCGCGCAGCGCCTCCAGCTCCTCGCGGCCACGGGAGTCGGCCGCCGTGCGGTTTTCCGCCTCCACCTCCAGTTCGTACTCGCGCCGGGCCGCGATCTCGCGCTCCAGCTCCAACTCGTACACAGCCTGCGCCTCGGAGACCGCATCCTCGCTCTGTGCCGCGTGCTTGCGGTACTTCACGGCGAGGAACGCGCCGATCAGGGCAGCCCAGAGGGCCGCAACGATCCCGAGTCTGAGGTACTTGAGATCGTTGCTGAGCACCAGTGCGAGGGTGGCTCCGATGGCGAGGACGAATCCGACAACAAGCCACGGCCTACCCAGAAGGCGGCCGCGCGAGTCGTCACCCACGCCGGTCATGACTGACACCGTACCTGCTCGTAATCCGAACGAGACCTACTCGGTCCAGCGAGCGGTGGGATTCCAGCGCTAACCGGTCGCCCCGCGAGTCCGTTCCCGCTCTTGGTCGCGCGGGGTCCGGCAGCAGTGTTCGAGCCACAAACCCCCTGCTACCAGCAGCGCAGCGGAAACCACGCCGACCACCGCGGACCGGGTGTCGAGCACCGCGGCGACGAGTTCGTCACGTCGGGGAAAAAGATAGACGAGCGCCGCCAGCCAAGCACCGGTCATGAATGCGCCAGCGAGTGACGAAGCCTTCGCCAAGGCCACCGATCGGGCGATCCCGATAGCGGCAACGACCCGGCCGCCCTTGATCCGAGAGCGAATGACGAACGCGAGCACGACCTCGATCACGGCCAGCACCGCGAACGTGACGCCGGCGAGCAGCGGCAGCTGGGGCAGCGAGCCGTAGGCCACCTGGAAGAGGAGGTAGCCGAGGACCAGGCCGAGTACCCCGGCCACCACCAGGTCGCGAGGCCGGGTGAAGTGCATGTCTCAACCGTACCGTGCGACGCTTGACTCTCCAGCGACTGGAGACTTCATCATGCGTCTTGTGGGTACCACCGCGATCTTCACCATCGGCGAGCTGGCCAGGCGCACGGGCCTGCCGGTCAAGACCATCCGGTTCTACTCGGACGAGGGCCTGCTGCCCCCGACCGACCGGACGGACGCCGGCTACCGGCTCTACGACGCCACGGCCATGGCCCGGCTCGAGCTGGTCCGCACCCTGCGCGAGCTCGGCCTCGGCCTCGCCGACGTCTCCGCCGCCCTGACCCGGTCCTCGACCGTGGGCGAGCTGGCGACCCGGCACGTCGAGGCGCTCGACGAGCAGATCCGGCGGCTCCGGCTGCGCCGGGCGGTGCTGCGCGCGGTGGCCAAACGTGATTCCGAGCTGGAGGAAGTGAAACTGATGAACCGTCTCGCGTCGATGTCCGACGAGGAGCGCAAGCGGCTGGTCGACGAGTTCTGGGACGAGATGGTCGCCGGCCTCGAGATCGATCCGCAGTTCTACGAGCGGATGCGCGCCGGGAAGCCCGAGCTGCCGGACGACCCGTCGCCGGAGCAGCTGGAAGCCTGGATCGAGTTCGCCGAGCTCGTGCAGGACCCGTCGTTCCGGACCCTGATCCGCACGATGAGCGAAACCCAGGCCCAGCAGATCGCCGACGGCGAGTTCCACCCGCCCGCCGACGCCTGGCAGCAGAACTGGCCGGGCTGGGTCTCCCGCGCCGAAGCGGCGCTGGCGGCGGGCGATTCGCCCACGTCGGAGGTGGGGCAAACGCTTGCGGCGGAGATCGCGGCGGCCACCGCCCGCCCCGACCAGGACCCGGCCTCGGCCGGGTTCCGCACCGAGATGGCCGACCGCTTCGCCACGAGCGGCGACCCGCGGGCCGAGCGCTACTGGCAGTTGCTCGCGACCATCAACGGCTGGCCGCCGGTCCCGACGGCCCAGCCCGCGGTGCAGTTCATGATCGCGGCCCTGCGCGGCTGACCGACCCTGGGCGGCAACTCGGCGACGAGCTGCCGCCCGGGGCTTGACTTGCTCAGCTCAGCGTGAGGTCGGTACGCCGGACCGTGTCGACGTCGGACGCCGGGCGCGCGGCCAGCAGCGCGGCGACCGGGCCGTGACCGGGCAGGACCGCGCCGGGCTCGATCTCCAGCCACGGGACCAGCACGCTCGCGCGGTCCGGCGTGCCCGGGTGCGGCAGCAGCAGCTCCGGGTCGGCGGAGGTGACGCCCTCGACCGTGACGACGTCGACGTCCAGCGTCCGCGGCCCCCAGCGCAGCTCCCGCACCCGCCCGGCCGCCTGCTCGGCGGCCTGGCCGGTGCGCAGCCACGCCCAGTGGTCGCGGTCCGGGTCGTCGACGACGCAGACGGCGTTGAGGAAGTCCGGCTGGTCCTCGACGCCCCACGCCTGGGTTTCGTACACGCTCGACACCGCGACCAGCGCGGGCCGGACGGCGTCCAGCGCGAGCTTCAGGAAGCCGAGCCGGTCGCCGAGGTTGGACCCGAGGGAAAGGACGGCGCGGCTCATCGCTCGCGCCGGACCGTGACGGCCACGTCGTCGAAGGTCAGCGGGATCGGCGCCGACGGCTTGTGCACGGTCACCTCGACCGCGGCCAGGCGTTCGTCCCGGATGACGGCGTCGGCGATCGTGCCGGCGACCTTCTCGATCAGGTCGTACGGCTCGCCCGCGACGATCCCGGCGGCCAGCTCGGCCAGCTCGCCGTAGTGCAGCGTTTTGGTCAGGTCGTCCGACGCGGCAGCGGGCCCGAGGTCGAGCCACACCGTGATGTCGACGACGAACTCCTGGCCGTCCCGCTTCTCGTGCTCGAACACCCCGTGGTGCCCGAACACCCGCAGGCCGGTCAACGTGATCCGGTCAGGCATCCGGCGAACCCTTCCACCACGCCGCGGCCACGGTGACCGCGTCCAGCGACGCCCCGACCTCGTGCACCCGCACGCCCCACGCCCCGGCGGCCGCGGCGAGCGCCGAGATGGCCGCGGTCGCGTCCTCCCGGCCGTCCGGCGGCCGCGGCGTACCGTCCTTTTCGGACAGCAGCCGGCCGAGGAACCGCTTGCGGGAAGCGCCGACGAGCACCGGGAAACCCAGGGAGAGCAACGAGTCCAGCCCGCGCAGCAACGCCCAGTCGTGCTCGGCGTTCTTCGCGAACCCGAGCCCGGGATCCAGCACGATCGCGCTCTCGGCCACCCCCGCCGCGAGGGCGTCGTCCACCCGCGCCAGCAGCTCGGACCGGACGTCGGCCACGACGTCGTCATATTTCGCGAGGGCCTGCATGTCCTCGCTGTGCCCACGCCAGTGCATCAGCACCCACGGCGCGCCGGACTCGGCCACGACCCGCGCCATGTCCGGATCGGCCAGCCCACCCGAGACGTCGTTGACCACGTGCGCCCCGGCCTCGAGCGCCGCGGCGGCCACCGCCGCGCGCGTGGTGTCGACGGACAAGGCCACACCCTCACCGGCGAGCGTCCGGATCACGGGGAGAACCCGAGCCAGCTCGGTCTCGGCGTCCACCCGCAGCGCCCCGGGCCGCGTCGACTCCCCGCCGACGTCGATCAGGTCCGCGCCCCGCGCCCACATCGCCCGCGCGTGCTCCAGCGCCTGGTCGACGTCGAGGTAGCGGCCACCGTCCGAAAAGGAATCCGGCGTCACGTTCAGCACGCCCATCACGACGCACCGCCCGGGCGCGGGCAGGATCGTGCTCACCGACGCGCCTTGATGAGGTCGAGCGCCTCCGCCCGTGACGAGGCCGAGGTCTTGAGCAACCCCCGCACGGCCGAGGTGGTCGTGCGGGCGCCAGGCTTCCGAATGCCCCGCATGGCCATGCAGAGGTGCTCGGCCTCGATGACGACGATGACACCGCGCGGCTCGAGCTTGCGAACGAGCGCATCGGCGACCTGCGAGGTCAGCCGTTCCTGAACCTGGGGGCGCTTGGCGTAGAGGTCGACCAGGCGGGCGAGTTTCGAGAGGCCGGTGACCTTGCCGCCCGCGTTCGGGATGTAGCCGACGTGCGCGACCCCGTGGAATGGCACGAGGTGGTGTTCACAGTTATGAGTTAAATGTCCCGCGATCAAAAACGTCGGATGCGGATCGCATTTGAAACTGTAAACAGTGTAAGGCTTGGCGCCGTTCGCGGTCACGGGGGTGACCGACTCGACCTGCACGTACTCCGACTCGATCAGGTCGGTCGCGTAGTCGTCCTGCGGGAAACCGTGCTTCCGGAACCAGCTGTCGGCGACGTACAACCGCGACGCGGTTCCGCCGGTGTTCGCGGTGAACCGGGCACCGATCACGGTGGCCAAGTCCTCCAGGAACGGCGTGTTCGCGCTCGCGATGATCCGCCCCGCCGAATGCTTGCTCCGGTGCCCGTCTCCGTCGACGTAACCGTCGAGGAAGCCGTTGAAGGTCGACAAGTCGTTGAGCACCACCATCGGGAACCGCTGCCGCTGGTGGTGGGCGTCGCCACCCACGTACTGCCGCATCAGGTCCGCGAGGAACGAGGACACGACTCGCACCCGGAAGCCGGGGAGATCTCGCCCCAGGTAGCCCGAAGGCCGGGAGGTCGGTTCGACCTTGGCGTCGATCCCGAAGGCGCGGTGCAGGGACTCGGCGAACTTCTTCGCGTAGTCCCGGTCGTTCACCACGAGCGAGACGTACCGGTCGGCGACCGTCCCGTCGGCGCAGACGGTCCCGACGACGTAGCCGAAGTCGTACCCGAGGCTTGGGCGCCACCGGTCCCGGCAGAGCTTCTTCGCGTGGGTCCACTCGATGAAAGAGCCCTCGACGTCCTTCGCTTCCTTCCAGCCCTCGGGCGTCGCCAGAGGGTGGTCGGGCGTGACGAGGAACTTGCCGGCCGACGTCTTCACCTCGACCAGCTCACGCGTCTGGTGCGAGCTGATCTCGGTGACCTCGGTCTCCTCGACGTTGCCGCCGACGAGCGTCCACAGTTTGTCGCCCACCCGCACGTCGGCGGCCTGCTTGCGGCCGCCGACGGCGTTCACGGTCTGCTTGCTGGGCACACATTGGCTGTACATCGGGATGTCCGTGACCAGGACCAGCTCTTCGTGCGACTCGTCGAAGGTCTTGTCCAGTACCGAATCCGGCTCGATGTAGAGGCCGGCGAACATCTCCTTGTACGCGCGGGCGACCCGGGCCGGGGTGTCCTTCAGGCCGTCCCGGTCCGGGTTTTCGCCGCAGGCCAGCAAAAGCTCGTGGATCGCCTTCTCCGCCCGGTCTTGGTCGAAGACCGGGCGGCCGGCGTCACTGGGGCTTTTCTGGTCCATCCACGTCACGACGCTCTCCCTCGCTCTGCTGGTTGCCCGCTTGATCGGCGAACCAGCCGTGCTCGCGAGTGCGTTCTTCGCCACCGGGGCGCCACGACTGACCCGGCTGGCCGCCGGGAGAGGTCGCGGGGGTCCAGCCCGGAGGGGCCCCGTAGTTCGGCGGGCCGCTCTGGCCTGCCGGGCCACCCTGGTAACCGCCGCCGGGCTGGGCGCCGTAGCTCTGCGGCCAGTGCGACGTGCCGTTCGGGCCACCGTTCGACCCGCCGTAGGGGCGGCCGCCGTTCGGGTAGGCGCCCGGAGGCGGCGGAGCGTACGGGTTGGCGTTGGGATCCGGCGCCGAGCTCGGGTACGGCGGGCCGCCGGGCAGGTCGCCGCCGCCTTGCGCGGTGCCGACCGGGGTCGGCTCCGGCTTGAGGACCGGCTTCTCCTTCTCCGGCGGGGGCCACGGCTCGCCGCGCTCGATCGCCAGCTCGCCCGGGGTCTTGATGGGCGGCTTGTCGGACGGCGTCCGCTCACCGAACTCGTTGAACACGGTGATGTGCGGGCGCTTCTCGACCGTCGCGAAGATCCGCTCGAGGTCCTTGCGGGTCAGCGTCTCCTTCTCGAGGAGTTCGATGACCAGCTCGTCGAGCACGTCGCGGTAGGTGTTGAGCACGTGCCACGCCTCGGTGTGCGCGGTCTCGATGAGCTTGCGCACCTCCTCGTCGATCTCGTGCGCCACCTCGAGCGAGTAGTCCGCCTGACGGCCGGCCGAGCGCCCCAGGAACGGGTCGCCCTGCTCCTGGCCGTACTTGACCGCGCCCAGGCGGGCGCTCATGCCGTACTCGGTGACCATCGCGCGGGCGATCTTCGTCGCCTGCTCGATGTCCGAGGACGCGCCGGTGGTGGGCTCGTGGAAGACGAGCTCCTCCGCCGTGCGGCCACCCATCGCGAAGACCAGCCGCCCGATCATCTCGGAGCGGGTCATCAGGTCCTTGTCGTCCTCCGGGACGAGCAGCGCGTGCCCGCCCGTGCGGCCGCGAGGCAGGATGGTCAGCTTGTAGACCGGTTCGATGTCCGGCATCGCCCACGCGGCGAGCGCGTGCCCGCCCTCGTGGTAGGCCGTGATCTTCTTCTCCTTCTCGGAGATGATCCGGCTCTTGCGGGCGGGGCCGCCGACGACGCGGTCGACGGACTCCTCCAGCTCGACCTCGCTGATCACGTGCCCGTTCTTGCGGGCGGTGAGCAGCGCTGCCTCGTTCAGCACGTTCGCCAGGTCGGCGCCGGACATGCCGACGGTCCGCTTGGCCAGGCTGGTGAGGTCGGTGCCCTGGGCGATCGGCTTGCCCTTGGAGTGCACCTCGAGGATCGCCTTGCGGCCGCGCAGGTCGGGCGCCGAGACCGGGATCTGCCGGTCGAAGCGGCCCGGGCGCAGCAGCGCGGGGTCGAGGATGTCGGGCCGGTTGGTGGCCGCGATCAGGATGATGCCGCCGCGGGCGTCGAAGCCGTCCATCTCGACGAGCAGCTGGTTCAGCGTCTGCTCGCGCTCGTCGTGGCCGCCGCCGAGGCCGGCGCCGCGCTGGCGGCCGACCGCGTCGATCTCGTCCACGAAGATGATGCACGGCGCGTTCTGCTTGGCCTGTTCGAACAGGTCACGGACACGCGAGGCACCGACACCGACGAACATCTCGACGAAGTCCGAGCCGGAGATCGTGTAGAACGGCACACCCGCTTCACCCGCGACAGCTCGCGCGAGCAGCGTCTTGCCGGTACCGGGCGGCCCGTAGAGCAGGACGCCCTTCGGGATCTTCGCGCCGAGCGCTTGATATCGCGCTGGGTTCTGCAGGAAGTCCTTGATCTCGTAGAGCTCTTCGACGGCCTCGTCGGCACCCGCGACGTCCCCGAAGGTCGTCTTGGGCATGTCCTTGTTCAGCTGCTTGGCCTTGGACTTGCCGAAGTTGAGGACGCGGTTGCCGCCGCCCTGCGCGTTGTTCATCATCCACATCAGCAGGCCCAGCACGAGGGCCAGCGGGATGGCGAAGATGAGGATCTGGGTCAGCACGCCCTGCTGCGTGACCTTGGTGGTGAACTTGACCCCGCCATCGCCGTTCTTCGCGGCCAGCAGCTTGTCGTAGATCTCAAGCGACGCGTTGGCCGGGTACTGGGCGATGATCTGGGTGGTTTGCTGCCCGTCGACGTCGATGGACTTGTTGAGCAGCAGTTTGACCTGCTGCTCCTTGTCCTCGAGGCTGGCTTCCTTGACGTTGTTCGTGGTGATCTGGGAGTTCGCCACCGAGATGGGTGCCTGGGTGTACCCACGATCACTGTCGAAGATCGTGTTGTACGCGAACAACGCCAGCAACCCCGCGACGATCCACAGCAGTGGGTTCCTGAGCACGCTCTTCCGGTTCATACGACTCGGCCCTGGTGGCCTCGACCCTCCCTGGTTGGGCGGCTCCTGTGATACCCGCCATCACGATCTTGACAACCCGTGGTGCCTGGACACCCGTCCCAACAGGGTACCGTCCGCTGCCGCGTTCATCCCCTGTGAGCCTCTCGCAGGTCAACGGGCGATACCGCGTCCTGGTTCCCGTTCGGCCTACACCCTTGTCACGCTATCGCGTGCCGTCCGACACACTGCTCACCATCTCGCCCAGCCGGGTCCGCAAAGTCGCCGGGTCCGCGGGGGCCACGGTGACCCACTCCCGACCGTCCGTACCTGCGCGGGAGAGGCTCAGGTACCGCCCGGTGGCGGTGTCGAACCAGGCCAGCACGCGGGACCGTTGCTTGGCCCCGACGTGGGACCGGCTGTTCGCTGCCAGCTGACCGCCGCGCATCCGGGGCTGCCCCGAGAGCCGGGCGTAACCCTCGCGCGGGTCGGCCGTGGTGCGCTCGCTGAGCGGCGTCCGGCGTTTGCCCTTGGTCTCCTGCACGCTGGGCGCCGACGGCAGCGACACCGGCACCCGGATCGGGGCGGTGTGCAGGGCTTCGTCCAGCGGCAGCGTGACCGAGGCCTCGGTGCCGCGGGGCCCGCCGGGCAGCACGCCGACGACGGCCGAGACCAGCCCGTCCTTCGGGATGTCCCGCAGCCAGATGCCGTCGGCGTCCTGGACCGCGAGCACGCCCTTGGTGTCGTCGGCCGCGGCCAGCACGCCGACGGTCGGCGCCTCGAACTGCGGGATGTGCAGCGCGTCGATGGTCAGGGGCGCGAAGGCCAGCAGCTCCAGCGCATCCTCGATCGGCGGCGCCGGCCTGCCCTGCGGCTCGCGGATGCCGCGCGCCTTCAGCTCGACGTCGGTGCGGTGGCGCAGCGAGACCCGCTCGTCTTCGGTCGCGCCGTGCGACCGGATCCGCAGCGGGTACGGCAGCTCGCCGAGCCGCGCCGACTCCCACAGGAAGTCGAACGCCAGCGGCGAGAAGAACTCTTGCATCACTACTCTCCCGGATCGGACTCTTGCTCAGCGTAGCCCGCACCACCGACAAAACGGGATCGTCCCGTCCGCCGGCTGGGCACGCTCGGAGAACCCGGGGCCGATCTTGGCAGAGGAGGTGTGGGGCCGGTGTTCGCGGTGTCCGAAGCAGCCACTCGCGGGGCGGGTGCGGGGGCCTTGGAGCGGAGCCGGTGAAGGCATCGCGGTGCGGCCGGGGCCGCGCGTGGTCGCGATCCGCGCGAGGCGGGCCCACGAAAGCGTCGCGTGGCGAATCAAGCCACTGAGGTCGGCCGGGTGTCAGACCGTGCTGGTCGCCGGCACGAGCGTGATCCAGTCACGGCCGGACGTCACCTGGGTCTGCCGGTGGTGGCGGCCGAGTGGCCGCCGCAGCCTCAAACCGTGCTGGTCGCCGACGCTCCCGCGAGCATCTCGCCGAGACGGTGGCGCAACGTCGCCGCGTCCGCGGGCGCGATCGTGATCCAGTCACGGCCGTCGCGGCCCTGGCTCGCCTGGGTGAAGTAGCGGCCCGATTCCGTGTCGAACCAGCTCAGCACCGGCGTGCGGGTGCGGGCGCCCATGCGGGTGCGGGCGTTCGCGGCGATCTGGCCGCCGCGCAGGCGCGGCTGGGCGTGCAGCCGGGCGAGGGCCTTGCGGTCGTCGTCGGCGCTGGTGCGGTCGTCGCCGGGGCCGCGGCGCTGCAGGAAGTCGACGCCGTGGGCGCCGACCAGCTGGTCCAGCGGCACCGTGATCGACTTCTCGCTGCCACGCGGGGCGCCGGGCAGCAGCGAGACGATCGCGCTGGCCAGGCCGTCCACCGGGCACGGCTGCAGGTGCAGGCCGCGGGTGTCCTGGACGGCCAGCAGGCCCTGGCCGCCCAGCACGCCGGCGATCGCGAGCAGCGGCTCGGCGTCCGGGGCGATCAACTGGACGGCGTCCAGGCTCAGTTCCGGCGTCGCCAGCAGCCCGAAGTAATCCTCGACGTGCGGTTCGGGACGGCCACGGCCGTCCGCGAGCCCCCGCGCCGCCAGGCCCTCCAGCGTCCGCCGGCGCAGCAGGGACCGCTCGTCTTCGGTTTCGCCGTGCGACCGGGCGCGCAGCGGGTACGGCAGCTCACCCAGCCCGGCGGACTCCCACAGGAAGTCCACCTCGACCGGGGTCAGCAGCTCAGCGTTCGGCATCGAGCCACCCCCCAGAAAACAGACTCAAGACAAGAAAGCGGGCCGGGCGCGCTGGGCGCGCCCGGCCCGTGACGATCAGCGGTTTTCGTCGTCCTCGGACCACGCGCCGATGACCGGCGGCGGGGTCGCCTCGTTGGCACCGAAGGCGGCGTCCGGGTCGGCTTCGATGAGGAACGACGCGTGCGTGTGCTCCTCGTCCTGCTCGCCCTGGGCACCGTGCGGAGCCATCCCGCCGCCCATGCCACCCATGCCGGGCGGCGGCGGGGTCTGGCCGCCGATGGTGCCCGCGGACGACACGAGACCCTGCTGCGGGGCCTGGGCCGAAGCGGCGCTCTGCGCCTGGCCGTCCGCCGACGCGAGGCTGGTCTCGTTCTGCGACTTGGCGCCGGACCGGTTGCCCTTGCCCAGCGCGCGGGACGCCAGGGCGCCGAGACCGCCGGCGGCGCCGCCGATGCCGAGGCCCATGCCGATCTTGCTGAGCGGGTTGCTGCTGCCGCCGCCGGTCTGGCCGCCGCCGGGCACGTTGCCCGCACCCGTCGCGGTGCCGCCCGGGGTGGTGCCCGCCGCGCCGCCGGGGCCGCCCGGGCCGTCGGCGCCGAGCGCGGCCGCCGCTTCGTGACCGCCGAAGCCCGCCGCGGCGCCGTGGCCCGAGTTCGGGCCGAACGCCGCGTGCTGCGCGTCGAACGCGCCGCCGTTGCCGCCGAAGCCCGCGCCGCTCGAGGCGAAGACCGCGTTGCCCGCGCCGCTCAGGCCCTGGACCGGGCCGGTGTTGCCGACGCTGCTGATGCCGTTGAACGAGATCGAGTTGTGCGACCCCGTCGGCTTCATGCCGAGCGATTCCGGGCCGAAGCTCGGGGTCGAGCTGTCGACCTCGCTCATCGACTTGGTGTAGGCGTTGAAGAACGCGACCTGCTGCGTCTTGACGTCGTTGGCCGCGTCGGACTGCGCCTTCTGGTCGGCGATCAGGGCCGCCGGGCCGCCGGCCAGCGCCGCCGCCATGGCCTGCTTCGGGTCGAAGTCCTTCGGGGCCGGCATCTTCTTGACCTCGGCGGCCGCGGCGGCCTGCCGGGCGAGCCGGTCCGACATCGTGTTCGCGGCCTCGGAGGCCTGCGAACCGGAGTTGGCGATGGCCACCAGCGCGCCCTGGGCACCCGCGGCACCCCGGCCGACCCAGGCGTTGCCCAGCTCGGAGATCGCGTTGTACAGGTGGTCGGAGGCCGCCTTCAGCTCGCTGCCGTGGTGCGACCAGGCGTGCCCGGTCGCCTCGGCGGTGCCGGGGTCGTTGTTGTTGGTCGCGCCGTTGTAGAGCTCCTGGCTGGCCTGGGCGTTCCAGTTCGGCGGGTTCGCGATCGCGCGGTCGCTGCCCATGTCGAAGCCGCCGGCGCTGCCGCGGGCGTTGTCGACGATGTTCTGCGACGACGAGTTGTCGCCGAGCGGGACGAGCGAGCCCGGGTCAGCGGAGCCCGGAGTGGTGGTCGACGGCTGGTCGCTGTGGTTCGGAGCCATGATTTCGAGTCCCCCTCTGGGCTCAGGCGTTGCGGAACGGGTCGGCCGCGGCCTGGTCGATCTCGTGGTACCGGGACATCGCCGTGACGATGCCCTCCTCGGCGGCGGAGTACTGGTCGAGCAGGTTCTGCAGGGCCGCGGAGTACGAGTCGCCGCCGCCGTCCGCGCGCTGGACGAACTTCGCCGCCATCGCGTTGCCGACCGGGTTGTCCCCGAGCTTCGGCGGCTGGGCGAGTGTCCCCGCGCCGCTGAGCAGGGCCTCGACGGCGTCCTTGCCGGTGCGGATCTTGTTCAGCACGGTCTGGGCGGCGTCGGGGTCGATGCCGACCTGACCCGCCGCGGCCGCGGCCTTGAAGGCGTTCGCGTCGGCAGTGCTGCTGTTGCCCATCTGCACTCTCTCCCGTTCCCCCGACCCGGATCACCGCGGGCACGAATAGGTCTTCGCATAGGTTAACGCACGTGATCAGAGCCTATGACGCAATCCACGAAGCCGGGGTTCCGCAAAACCGGTCCTTGCGGTGAACGGTCGGTGAACTAGGACGTGTAGACCTTCGGGTCCAGCGTCCCGATGTAGGGCAGGTCCCGGTAGCGCTCGGCGTAGTCCAGGCCGTAGCCGACGACGAACTCGTTCGGGATGTCGAAGCCGATGTACTTCACCGGGACGTCGACCTTGACCGCGTCGGGCTTGCGCAGCAGCGAAACCACTTCGAGCGACGCGGGATTGCGGCTGGCCAGGTTCTTCAGCAGCCACGACAGGGTCAGGCCGGAGTCGACGATGTCCTCGACGATCAGCACGTCCCGGCCCGCGATGTCGCGGTCGAGGTCCTTGAGGATCCGCACGACGCCGGACGACGACGTCGACGAGCCGTAGGAGGAGACGGCCATGAATTCCAGCTGCGTCGGCAGCGGCAGCGCGCGGGCGAAGTCGGTCATGAACATGACCGCGCCCTTCAGGACACCCACCAGCAGGAGTTCACCCTGCCCGTTGGCCGGATAGTCGGCGGCGATCTGCGCCGACAGCTCCGTGATCTTGTCCTGGATCTGCTGCTCGGTGACGAGCACGGAGGCGATTTCGCCCTCGTACACGGGTCAGTCCCCTCGGGTGGTGGGTTGGGAGATGACGCAGAGCCTGCCACGGCGCCGCCGGGCTTCCAAGTTGCCCGGCAACCAGACACCGCCCTGACCACGCCACCGGGCGACGAGCGCGTCGACCGCCCGGAGGTGCGCGTCGGTGAGCTCGCGCACCCCCGACTCCAGCAGCCACCTGCGGAGAACCCGCCGCCGCAGTGCCGCGGGCTCGCTCTCGAGGACTGCGACATCCAGACCTTCGACGCCGCCCGCACGGGTGAAGATCCTGTCCACCGATGTGTCCAACGCCTCGCTGTCCTCACGCAGCTGCGCGGCCGTGCGGGCGAGTGCGGCCGCGACCCCGCCGTTGAGAACGTCCTCCAGCAGCGGCAGGACCTCGGTGCGCAGCCGGACCCTGGTGAAGCGGGCTTCGGCGTTGTGCGGGTCCTCCCAGGGCTCGACGCCGAGCTCCGCGCAGGCCGCCCGGGTCGTCGCGCGGGGCACCGCCAGCAGCGGACGGCCCCACGGCGGGTCGTGCGGGCGCATCCCGGCGAGGCTGCGCGGGCCGGACCCGCGGCCCAGCCCGAGCAGGACGGTCTCGGCCTGGTCGTCGAGGGTGTGGCCGAGCAGCACGAGCTCGTGCCCGGCGAGGGCGCCGTAGCGGGCCTTGCGCGCGGCCGCTTCCGGGCCGCCGGGACCGGTGACGTCGACCCGGCGCACCTCGGCTTCGTCGGCGCCCAGTGCCTTCGCCGCGGCCGCCGCGTCGGCGGCGATCTTCGCCGAGCCGTCCTGCAGCCCGTGGTCGACGACCAGGGCGCGGACGCGGTGGCCGCGATGGTGCCCGACGTGCGCCGTGGCCTCGGCCAGCGCGAGGGAGTCGGCGCCGCCGGAGACGGCGACGCACAGTTCGGCGGGCGCCTCGATCGTCGCCAGGAACTCGCGGACGGCGCGCCGGACGGCCGCGACCGCCGGCCCGCTCACCCGTGCAGGCGCCGGACCCACGCGGCCGGATCGGCGATCTCGGCGCGCGACGGCAGGGTGTTCGGCGAGCGCCAGACGGCGTTGAAACCCTCCATGCCGACGGCGTCCACGACGTGCTTCGTGAACTTCGCGCCTTCTTCGTACTGACGGATCTTCGCGTCGACGCCGAGCAGCGCCCGCAGCACGCGGTCGAAGACACCGCCGCCCTTGCGCCGGGCGGTGAACCGCGCGCGGATGGTGTCGACACTCGGCACGACCCGCGGGCCGACGGCGTCCATCACGTAGTCGGCGTGGCCCTCCAGCAGCGTCGAGAGGGCGAGCAGCCGGTCGAAGACCGCGCGTTCCTTCGGCGACTGCAGCAGCTCGGCGAGGTTCAGCTTCGGGCCCTGCTTGATCGCCTCGGGCAGCCGTCCGACGAGGTCCGCGAGGCTGTCGGAGCTGCCGCCGGCCAGGCCGGAGACGAGCCGCTCGACCTCGTCGGCGAAGTAGTCGCGCAGCCAGGTGACCGCGGTGAACTGGAGCCGGTGGGTGCACTCGTGCAGGCAGACCCAGAGCCGGAAGTCGTGCCCGGGCACCTTCATCGCGCGTTCCGCGGCGACGACGTTCGGCGCGACCAGCAGCAGCTGGCCGGCTCGCTCCGGACCGCCGAACGGGTCGTACTGGCCCAGCACGCGGCTGGCGAGGAACGCGAGCACCAGGCCCGTCTGGACGCCGGCGCCGCCGGCCAGTATCGGCCCGAACGGGCCGCCCTGCTGCGGCAGCGCGCGCCCGGTGAGCGCGTCCAGGCCGGCGGCGGCGGACCGCACCCAGCCCGGCCGGTCGACGACCTCGCCGGGCAGCAGCGGCAGGTCGAGCCCGAGGCCCGTCAGCTCCCGGACGTGCCCCTCGGCTTCCATGGTCAGCTCGCGCAGGTCGGTGACGGCCGCCTCGGCCTCGTCGCGCGGCACCTGCGGGCCGCCGCGCACGAGCAGCGCCCCGGTCTGCGCGGCGAGCGACCAGTCGACCATGGGCCGGGTCTCGGTTTCCTGACTCACCCTTTCGACGCTACCTGCCCCGAGCGGGTTTCCGGCCACGACTTCCGCACGCTTCGCACACGGAGAGGTACTGATCCGGCCCAAAGTAGGCCGACCCCGCGCAAGTAACCGTTGATACCAAGCCATTCGGCCGTGACTGTGGTCGGATCGGTACCCATCGGCGCAGTACTGATCAGCCGCAGCCGCACTTGCGCAGGCCCGTCGCGAGGACGTCGAGGGCGTCCCGGCCGGCGTCGGTGTCCGAGCCGTTGGACATGAACGCGAACACCAGCACCCGGCCGTCCTGGTCGAGGACCACGCCGGCGAGGGTGTTGACGCCGGTGAGCGTGCCGGTCTTGGCCCGCACCCAGCCGCGGCCGGCCTGCGAGCCGGGGGTGTCGAACCGCTTGTCGGCGAGCGTGCCGGAGCCACCGGCCACCGGCAGCCCGGCCAGCATCGCGCGCAGCTTGGCGGTGTTCGGGTTCTTGCCCTCGGGCGCCGCCGCGGCCGCCATCAGCTGGGTCAGCAGCTTCGCCGGGATCCGGTTCAGCGTGGTGATGCCGCTGCCGTCGGTCAGCTCGACGCCCGAGACGTCGAAGCCGTGGTCCTTCAGCACCTTGATGGTCGCGGCCGCGCCGCCGGCGAAGCTCGCTTCCTGCCCGTTGGCCAGGGCCACCTGCCGGGCGAGGGCCTCGGCGAGGACGTCGTCCGACAGCTCCATGGTGTCGGAGACCAGCTCGGTCAGCGGCGCGGACTTGACCTCGGCGAGCACCTTCGCGCCCTTGGGCGCGGTCGCCTGGCCGCCGGCCGAGGCGCTGAGCTTCGAGGCGATCGTCCCGGCGAGCGCGCTGCCCGCGTTGGCGATGCGCTGGGAGTTGTTGTTCTTGGGGTCCATCCGGCCGGAGTCCGCCATCACCGACGAGATCTGGGTGGCGAACGTCGACGGCGCGTCGCCCGCGGCCCAGCCCGGCGCGGTCGTCGCGCCCTTGAACAGGCTCAGGTCGACCTGCACCTTCTTGACGCCCGGGTGGGCCTTCTTCACCTGCGCGACGAGGTCGTCGACGTGCGCGGCGCCCGGGTACAGCGGCGACTCGGTGCCCAGCGGCAGCGCGGTGAGGGTGGGGTCACCGCCGCCGACCAGGATCACGGTGCTCGGATCGGCACCCTGGACGATCTTCGTCGACAGCCGGGTGTTCGGGTCCAGCGACAGCAGCGCGGCGGCGGAGGTGAGCACCTTCGTCGTCGACGCCGGTGTCACCGGCGACGTCGCGTTGTGGTTCCACAGCTCGGTGCCGCTGACCGGGTCGACGACGCTGCCGGTGAGCTGGCCGAGCGCGCTGTTGCCGGCCGCACTGGCCAGCGCGGACTTGACGCCGTTCGCGGTCGGCACCGTCCCGGACGTGTTCGGCCCCTGCAGCGCGCGGGTGGCCGCCGCAGGGTCGGGGCTGTCGCCCTTCGGGGCGTTCGGCGCCCAGGGCAGGGCCAGCCGGTTGGACACCTTCGGCAGCGACGCGGCGACGCCGAGCCCGGCGAGCACCACCAGCACGAGCGCGCCGATCAGGATCAGCTTGCGCTTGCTCTTCTTCTTCGGCGGCTCCGCGGCGGTGGCCGGTTCGGCCGCGGGCGGCTCGGGAACCGGGGGCTCGGCCTGCGGTTCGTTCCGGGGCTGCGGCTGCTGTTGGAAGGCGGCGGGGAACTGGGTGGGCCGTTCGATCCCGACGGTCGCCTCGGCGTCGAACTGCCGCCCGTCCGGCTCGATCCGCATCGGCCGCGCGAGCGACCCCGCGGACGCCGATGGGACGATGCCGCGCGGCGGCTCCGGCGGCAGGCCGGGGCGGCGCTCACCGGGCTCGGCGGGCCGGTCGCCGCGGTGTTCCCGCAGGTCGATGCGCTGCGCCCAGGGCGCGTCCGGCTGGGGGCGTTGCTGCTGCTGCGCGTCGGCGCGCTGCTGGTCCTCGCGGCGCTGCTGCTCGTCGCGCCAGTGCTGCAGCTCCTCGCGCCACGGCTGCTGCGACTCCTCCGGCCCCTTCGCCTCACCCGGCTCCGCCTCCGGCGACCCGCCGGGCCAGACGTTGCGCTCGACCGGCACCACCGGCGTCGGCTCCGGCTTCTTGAGGTCGAGCTGCTTGACGTCGATCTGCCGGGTGCTCTCGGGGTCCCACTTCGGCTCGGCGGGTTCGGCCGGCTTCGCCTGCTCCTGCTTCTCGAGCTGCTTGACGTCGATCTGGCGGGTGCTCTCCGGGTCCGCCTTCAGGTCGTCAGCCGCGGGCTCGGCGGCCTTCGGCTCAGCAGGCTCAGCGGGCTTCGGCGCCTGCTTCGGCAGCTTCGGCTTCGGCGTCCCGCCGAGGCGGTCGGCGAGGTCCTGCTTGACCGCGGGCGGCGACGGCGGCTCGACAGGCTCGGCGGCGGGCGCGTTCAACCCGGGCACCGGCTCGGGCGCCACGTTCGGCGCGAACCACGAGCCCTTCGGCGCCTCACTGCCTGTGACCTTCGGCACGCTCACCCGTTCGGCGGACTCCGGCGGGCTGTCGGGCAGCGACATCGGAGTGGTCTTGCCCGCGCCCGACGACGAGCGGTCTTCGTCCGACGAAGGCCACATCGGCTGGTCGTTTTCCGGCACCCACCACTCCTTCTCACCTGCCCCGGAAGGGGCCAAGCTCACATGCCGAGCAGCCGACATCGATGCGACCGCGAGGCAGGGCGTAGTCCACACTAGGAGACGTCAAGACAGCCCTTGAGGTTGCCGCCTGCGTCGCGCGGGCATGCCGTATCTACAAAGAAGCAGTGAGGGACGCCGTGGAGTTCGACGTCACGATCGAAATCCCCAAAGGGGAGCGCAACAAGTACGAGGTCGACCACAAGACCGGCCGCATCAAGCTGGACCGGACCCTGTTCACGGCCACGCAGTACCCGGCCGACTACGGCTTCATCGACGACACCCTCGGCCAGGACGGCGACCCCCTGGACGTGATGGTGCTCGTGCAGGAGCCCACGTTCCCGGGTTGCCTGATCCGCTGCCGCGCGATCGGCATGTTCCGGATGACCGACGAGAAGGGCCCGGACGACAAGGTCATCGCCGTTCCGTCGAACGACCCGCGCCTGGAGCACCTGCGCGACATCCACCACATGAACGAGTTCCACCGCCTCGAGATCCAGCACTTCTTCGAGGTGTACAAGGACCTCGAGCCCGGCAAGAGCGTCGAAGGCTCGTCCTGGGTCGGCCGCACCGAGGCCGAGGCCGAGATCGGCCGCTCGTACGAGCGGGAGACCGACCGCCTGGCCAAGGAGAAGGCCGACGGCGGCGCCGCCCACTGACGGCACGCACGGAAGAGGCCCCTCGGATCCCGAGGGGCCTCTTCGCATTTCAGCAGTCGTTTCAGCTGGTCAGTGCGCCAGGGCGAGGGCGGGAGCGTCCTCGGCCTCCGCGCGCTGCTCCATCGCGGACTTGTCCGACAGCGGCTTCTCCTTGAGGAACCACACCAGGGCGAACCCGACGGTCAGCACGATCCCGCCGACCAGGAACACCGTGCTCATCGACTCGGCGAAGCCCTGCAGGATCGGGCGGGCCAGCACCGGGTCGAGCGAGGACAGGAACGACGTGTCGTTGACGTCCAGGCCGCTCTTCAGCTGCTGCGCGAACTCCGGGTGCTGGGCCAGCGCCGCCGTGTAGGCCGGGGTGGCGATCGCCGAGCGGACGGCGTTCGCGATCTTGTCGCCGACCGTGCCGAACAGGATCGACAGGAACACCGCGGTGCCCGCCGTGCCACCGATCTGCCGGAAGAACGTCGCCGCCGAGGTGGCGACGCCGATGTCCTGCGGGCGGACGTCGTTGGTCGCGGCCAGCACCAGCGTCTGCATCGAGGCGCCGAGGCCGAGGCCGATCACGAAGGCGATCACCATGACGAAGGACAGCGAGGTGTCGGCGGAGATCGTCGACAGCGCGAACAGCGCCGCCGCCATCAGGCCGATGCCGGCCACCGCGAACATCTTGTAGCGCCCGGTCTTGGAGATCAGGCGGCCGCTGGTCAGGCTGGCGATCATGATGCCGAGCGTCAGCGGGAGCATCTGCAGGCCGGCCTGGGTCGGCGTCGCGCCCTTGACGATCTGCAGGTACAGCGGCAGCGACATCATCGCGCCGAACATCCCGGCGCCCTGCACGACGGTGACCAGCGTGGCCATCCGGAACACCGGGCGCTTGAACAGCCGCAGCGGCAGCAGCGCGGCGTCACCCATGCGGCGTTCCTGCCAGACGAAGGCGGCGACACCCAGCGCGCCGACCGCGTACATCGCGATCGAAGCGGCCGAACCCCAGCCCCACTCGCGGCCCTGCTCGGCGACGATCAGCAGCGGCACCAGCCCGACGGCCAGCGTCACGGCGCCCCAGTAGTCGACCTTCTGCTCGACGCGGGTGTGCGGGAGGTTGAGGACCTTGCTGACGACGACCAGCGCGGCGAGCGCGATCGGGACGTTGACCAGGAACACCCAGCGCCAGCCGGTGATGCCGGCGAAGGAGTCGATACCGGCGAAGAAACCGCCGACGACCGGGCCCGCGACGCTCGAGATGCCGAACACCGCCATGAAGTAGCCCTGGTACTTGCTGCGCTCACGCGGCGCGGTGATGTCGGTGATGATCGCCAGCGCCAGCGACATCAGGCCACCGGCACCGAGACCCTGGAACGCGCGGAACGCGGCCAGCTCGTACATCGACGTCGCCATGCCACTGGCCAGCGAGCCGATCAGGAACAGCGAGATCGCCGTCAGGTACATGGGCTTGCGGCCGTAGAGGTCGGACAGCTTGCCGTAGAGCGGCGTCGAAAGCGTCGCGGTGATGAGGTACGCCGTGGTGGCCCAGGCCTGCAGCGACAGGCCGTGGAGCTCGTCGGCGATGGTGCGCATCGACGACGAAACGATCGTCTGGTCGAGTGCGGCGAGGAACATCCCGAGCATCAGCCCGGACAGGATGGTCAGGATCTGACGGTGCGATAGCCGGCCTTTCGTAGCGGCTGCTCCTTCCGCCGTGGTGGTGTCGCTCATGGTGGTCTCCCTCGGACTGAGCCTTCGTCGTAGTTGCTTGTAGCTGTCAACTACTTGCCTTGGCCAACTATTCCGCGGAAGCTTGTATCGTGCAATCAAATATCCTGTGACCCTGGTCTCCCACCCGCTTGACGGCCCTCGCGACCACCGTGACCTCGGCGGACGGCACGTCGAGGCCGGTGACGAACGTGTAGAGGTCAGCCAGATCACGGCACCAGACGGCGGCCATCAGGTTGGTCACGCCGGTCGTGGCGAGGGTGCCGTGGACCATCGGGTGCCGCGCCAGCACGCGCCCGACGTCGTCGAGCCGCCCGGGCGGGACGGTCATCCAGACGTTGGCGTCGACCGTCAGGCCGAGGGCTGTGACGTCGATGTTCGCGTAGGTGCGGATGCGTCCGGACGCGGTCAGCCGGTCGAGCCTCCTTCGCACGGTGGATTCCGGCGCTTCGGCGGCCAGCTCGCCGGGGCCGAGGCGGGCGTCGATCGCGAGCCGTTCGAGAAGCCGCCGGTCGAGTTCGTCGAGGGTGACGTCGTCACCGGGCGGCGGCGGGGTCAGGGCGGCGACCTCGACGCCGGTGAGCAGGCCGGTACGCCACCAGGTCGCGTCGGAGAAGACGTGGAGGATCGAGTGCGCGCGCAGCTCGGTGACCGCGGAGGTGGACGGCAGCGCGTCGTGCACCAGCCGGCCGTCGAGCCCGCCGAACGCGACGGCGCTGATCTCCTCGCCGCCGGCCAGGATGTCGACGAACAGGACGTCGTCGCGCTTGGCGAGGGCGTCGGCGATCACCGGCGTCCGGCCGCGGAGGACCTTGACCCGCAGAAGCAGCGCGCCGCGCAGTCCGTGCGCGGGGTTCGGCACGCAGACGACCTTGAGCCGGCCGTCGGCGGCGAGCCGGGCGATGACGCGGGTGACGGTGCGCGGCGAGAGGTCGAGGACCTCGGCGATCCGGCCGGGTCCGGCCCGGCCGTCGACCTGCAGAGCGGAGACGACACGCTGTTCGATTTCGGTCAGCAGCTGCATCAGCGAGTCCGTTTCCGCTCGATTCCTGGCGTTGGAGTACCTACTAGCGCCGACCGAGCGTAACCCTGAGCGCATGCTGAAATCAGTGATCGACATCGTGGAAACCCTGGCCACCGGCATCCGTGCCCCGGAACAGCCGCCCACTTCGCTCGGCGACCTCGCCACGACGTTCTCGGCGATCGACGACCCGCTGGCCGCGAGCCTGCGCGCGGCGCTCGCCGAAATCCGGCCGGACGCGGGCTGGGTGGACGAGTTCGAAGACGTCCCCGGCGGCGAGGTCTGGGTGGTCGACGCGCTCGACGGCGCCGTCCAGCTGGTCCAGGGCCTGCCGCAGTACTGCGTCACCGTGACGCTGCTGCGCGACGGCGAAGCGGAGCTGGCGGTGCTGCACTCGCCGTGGCTCGGCGAGACCTACTCGGCTTCGCGCGGCGCGGGCGCGTGGCGGAACGGGACGCCGATTTCGCCGTCCCGCAAGACTTCCCTGGACGCGGCGGTCGCGGCGACCAGCCAGCCGCCGTTCGTCACCAAGCAGCCCGGCGTCTCGGCGGCCGCGGGCCGGTCGCTCACCGACGTCCTCGACGAAGTCGCCGCGGTCCGGAACCTCGGCCCGACGTCGTGGCAGGTCGCCGACGTCGCGGCCGGCCGGCTCGACTTCTTCTGGCAGTACGGCCGCGACGCGACGAACCTCGTCGGCGCGGCCCTGATCGCCCGCGAGGCCGGTGCGGTGGTCACCACCGCCGACGGCACCCCCTGGACCCCCACCGCCCCCAGCTTCCTCGCCGCCGCCCCGGCCCTGCACCCCCAGGCGCTCGCCGCCCTCGCCGGAAAGCCGTGAATGGCCCATTGAGGGACTTGGAGTCCCTCAATGGGCCATTCACGGACTTGAGCGTCAGGCGGAGTAACCCGGGATCGGGAACGGCGCCAGGAACTCGCGGATCTCCGCGGCGATCGTGTCCAGGGAGGACTCGTTCTCCGCGGCGGCCGCGGTCACCGTGCGGTCGATCCAGTCCGCCACCTGCACCTGGTGCTCCGGCAGGAGCCCGCGGGTGGTGATCGCGGACGTGCCGAGCCGGATGCCCGACGGGTCGAACGGCTTGCGCGGGTCGAACGGCACCGTGTTGTAGTTCAGCTCGATGCCCGCGCGGTCCAGCGCCTGCGCGGCCGGCTTGCCCGCGACGGCCTTGTTCGTCAGGTCGATCAGCAGCAGGTGGTTGTCCGTGCCGCCGGACACGAGGTCGTACCCCTTGGCCAGCAACGCATCCGCCAAAGCTCGAGCGTTGGCGACGATGGTGTGCGCGTAGTCGCTGAACGACGGCTGCTGCGCCTCGCCGAGGGCGACCGCGATGGCCGCCGTCGTGTGGTTGTGCGGACCGCCCTGCAGGCCGGGGAACACGGCCTTGTCGACGGCCTTCGCGTGTTCGGCGTCGGAAAGGATCATCGCGCCGCGCGGGCCGCGCAGCGTCTTGTGCGTGGTCGTGGTGATGACCTGCGCGTGCCCGACCGGCGACGGGTGCGCACCACCGGCGATGAGCCCGGCGATGTGCGCGATGTCGGCGACGAGCACCGCGTCCACCTCGGCGGCGATCTCGGCGAACGCCGGGAAGTCGATGGTGCGCGGGATCGCCGTGCCCCCGGCGAAGATCAGCTTCGGCCGGTGCTCGCGGGCCAGGTCACGGACCTGGTCGAGGTCGACGCGGCCGGTCTCCTTGCGCACGCCGTAGCGCACCGGCGTGAACCACTTGCCCGTCGCGGAGACGCTCCAGCCGTGCGTCAGGTGGCCGCCGTCCGGCAGCGCCATGCCGAGCACGGTGTCGCCGGGCTTCGCGAAAGCGAGGTACACGGCCAGGTTCGCCGGGGACCCGGAGTACGGCTGGACGTTCGCGTGGTCCGCGCCGAAGACGGCCTTCGCGCGCTCGATGGCGAGCTGCTCGACCTGGTCGATGAACTGCTGGCCCTCGTAGTACCGCTTGCCCGCGTACCCCTCGGAGTACTTGTTGGTGAGCACGGTCCCGGTGGCTTCGAGCACGGCCTGCGAGACGTAGTTCTCCGACGCGATCAAGCGGATCTTGTCGTGCTGGCGCTTCGCTTCGTCCTCGATGAGCCCGGCGATCGCGGGATCGGCGGTGGCGAGCGCGTTCAGTTCCGGCTGGTGGGTCATGGGCGTACTCCGGCTCTGGAGTGGCCTTCACCCAGGCGCGCGGTGCCGGCCTCGTCGTCGCTTCCCGGTGGTGCTCCACCTCGATGGCGCCAGTCGCTGCTGCGCGGACCAGACTAGTGCACCCCGCTCGAGGCCCGGCGGTGTTCGGCGCACCACCTGCGGGTGCAGCCGGAGGTGCGGTCGCAGAACGGCCGGGCGCAGGTCGCGCACCGCTTGACCCGGCGCCAGCCGCCGACGGTGACCAGCTCGGCCAGGCCCGCCGCGGCCGTCGCCAGCTCGCCCGTTTCCGCACTGGACGTCACGTACACGATGCGCCACGCCGAGCCGGCGCCGACGAGCCGCGGCCGCGCACCCGCCCCGGCCAGCACGGCGTTGAGGCGGCACGCGGCCGCAGGCTCGTCCGGGAGCTGCGCGACGATGCCGCCCAGCTCGGGATTTCCCTGGCGCAGCAACCGTTCCGCCACCCCGAGCTCGGGGTCCAGCGCCCGGAACGGCGGCACGATCGTGTGCTTGCGCATGTCAGTCGACGACCACGACACCCATCGACCGGGCGGTACCCGCGATCGTGCGCATCGCCATCTCGACGTCGGAGGTGTTCAGGTCCGGCAGCTTGCGCTCGGCGATCTCCCGCAGCTGCTGCGTCGTGATCTTGCCGGCGACCTCGTGCCCCGGCCGCGAAGATCCCTTGTCCCCCAGTGCCTTCTTGATCAGGAAGGCCGTCGGCGGGGTCTTGAGCCGGAGCGCGAAGGAGCGGTCCTCGAACACCGAGACCACGACCGGCACGATGTCGCCGCGCTGGTTCGCGGTCGCCGCGTCGTAGGCCTTCTTGATCTCGACGAGGTTGACCCCGGTCTGCCCCAGCATCTTGCCGAGGTCGACGACCGGGGCGTTGCCCGCGGCGAGTTCGAGGGTGGCCTGGTGAGTGAGTTTCTTCGGAGCCATGGCCCGAAGCTAGAGTCTCCAGTTACTGGAGAGTCAACCTCAATCGACCGGCTTGGTCCCGGCGCGGTGCCGACGGGCGAGCTCCTGGTAGATCGCGGCGTTGTGCTCGACCCACATCCGCGCCGAGTCGGTCAGCGGCACGAACTTCTTCGCCGGACTGCCCATCGCGATGACCTCCTCGGGTACCTCGGTGGCGGGCGTGACCGTCGCGCCGGCCGCGACCAGCGCCCGCGCGCCGATCTTCGCCTTGTCGAGCACGGTCGAGCCGTTGCCGATCAGCGCCTGCTCCCCGATGGTGCAGTCGTGCACCAGGCACTGGTGGCCCACGGTGACGTTCTTGCCGACTTCGCAGACGCCGTCGTTGACGTGGATCACCGAGTTGTCCTGGATGTTGGCGCCCTCCCGGATGATGATCCGGCCGAAGTCGGCCCGGATCACCGCGCCGAACCAGACCGAGGCGTCCTTCTCGACGACGACGTCGCCGATGAGCGTGGCGGTGGGCGCGATCCAGGCGTCCGGGTGGACCTGCGGGCTGAGCCCTTCGAACGAGAACAGAGGCATGTCCGCACCCTAGACGAGCAGTTGCTAGCCGTAGTTGGCGAAGCAGAGCGCCTCGATGTCGCCGCGCAGGGTGGCGAACGGGCGCGGCCGCACCCGCTGCTGGACGACCGTGCCGAGCAGGTACGACAGCAGCGCCCGGGCGCGCGCCCGCGGGTCGTCGACGTCGAGCGGCACCAGCAGTTCGGCCAGCAGCTCGGTGAGCGACGTGAGCATCACGTCGATGGCCTGCGGGTGCTGCGCCCGGCCGGCGGCGATCCAGTACTCGAACCACAGGAACGCGGCGTTCGGGTTCGCGGCGAACACGCTCAGGTACTCCTCGACGACGGCGAACAGCCGCACGCGGGGGTCGTCGCAGGCCGCGGCGACGTCGCGCAGGCCGGAGGCGAACGCGGTGATGTGCGCGGCCATCGCGCGGTCGATGAGGACGTCGATGTCGGCGAAGTAGTAGTGGATCGCGCTCTTGGTGAGCGGCCCGGCGTCGGCGATGGCCCGGACGGTGCACCCCGCGAGCCCGTCGCGCGCCAGTACGACGCGGGCGGCCTCGACGATCTGCTCCTGCTTGGCCAGCTGGTTGGGAGAGAGCCGGTCACTGCGACCGGGGACTGCGCTCACGGTGATTCTCGTTACCTTCTTTCCGGACGTCAGCCCCGAATCCTAGGGCAGACGTCCTGTGAGGGGCCTTCGGGTGAAAAACCGGATTGGCCACCCCGGTCCGCGCAGCGGACAATGCGCGGCATGGTGATCTCAGGGGACAAGGGGCTCAGCCCGGCTGCGCGCAGCCAGCTGGAGAAGGAAATCGCGAACTTGCGCGCTCAACGGGAAGCTCTCGCGCCGCAACCCGGCGAGCAGGAGCGCACGGGCGACGCGGCGGACCAGGCGGACGTGATCGACCGTGCGGAGGCTGCGGCGCGGCTCGACCGCCAGATCGCCGACCTGGCCGCGAAGATGGAACACGGCGGCTACGGCAACGCCCAGCTCCCGGACGGCACAACGGTCACCCTCCGCTTCTCGGACGGCGACGAAGAGACGTTCCAGGTGGTGACGGTCCCGGGCGAAGACTCGGACGCAATCACGTCGGACAGCCCCCTGGGCCTGGCGCTAGTAGGCGCCAAAGCGGGCGACGCGATCACCTACCGCACCCCCCGAGGCGAAGCCAAGGCCACCGTCGTCAAGGTCTCCCCGCCGAAGTAACCCCCCTGCTCACCCGAAGGCCCCCGCCCACAAAGCGGGGGCCTTCGCTCGTCTTCAGAGTGACCCGCGCGGGTGATTCTATGGCAACTGCGACGGTCAGCGATCGCCGCTCACACGCTGTCATCCGCAACCAGAGCGCGCAACGCGTTGCGCCGCTCGTCTTCAGCGACCATCCAGACCTCTGTGGGCACGAAGGTAACGCGCCGCAATTCGACTCCCACCGCCTTCACCTTCCGCAGCAGCAACCGAGGCAGACTTACCAGGGGTAATCGGCGATAAACTCGACCGTAGCGCCCGCCCCACGGCGGATTCACATTTGCAAGGGTTGCATAGGCGACCCTTCGCTCATTCGGGTATACGGCAGCCGTGAACGCGGTACCGAAAAATATGAACGTATATCCAATGACACTCAAAAGCGAAATCGAAAATGAGATCAAGCTACCCTTGGAATCATTGAAGATCGGCGCAAACATAAACCCAACAAACAGGACAACTATGAACGCGAACGACGTGATTGCCAGCCATTTTGACCACAACCGACCAGGCGGAGTCACCGTTCCCAATAGGCTTATTCCATTAACATCGAAGATCGAAGATCTCGACAGTTCCAGCTGCCGAACAATGACCAGTGTCAACGCATAGCTATACATCGACGGCCCCAGAACTCTTTTCGAGTGCCACAAAGAACGACTTTCAGTCGACGGCAGTCGACCCGTGAAGTACCACCGACTCGCCGGATCCAATGAGTCGTTGACCCTTGACTGGAGTGATGTGGGGTCCCGATCGGCGAGTTCACAAGCAACCAGCGCACTGTTCATACCCGCATGGGCGAGTACAACGCTCCACTGCTCCAGCTTTTCTTCACTTCCCGGTACCAACCGGAGCTCTTCGAACTTTTGCAACGCCAATGACCGGAACGCCGGATCGTCGAAGCTCGAAATCACCAGTCCCGGCCGTTCTGCCACCAAATCCATGCCGACCGCTTCAGCGAGCCGGAACGCGACCGGGGCGTCCGTCCTGGCGAAGGTCACGAAGACCCGGTTCAACCTGTTCTTGTCGGACTGGATGAGCGTCGCGAAGAACTCTTCCTTGTGACCGTCGTCCGGGCGTCCGAACAACGAGCGCCACTCCGCTTCGTCCGACAGGACGACGCTGAACAGGTGCAGGCGCCGGAGCCAGTCCGCGTCCCACTGGTCCGACGGGGTCGAAGCCAGCGCCATTTCCTCGTTCCTGCGGTAGTCCAGCCAGAGATCGAGGTCGTACGACTGCGTTTCCAGAAAACAGCGTCCCAGCGTCTCGCTGTCCACGAAGGGAGCCAACCCGACGAGGGCTTCAGTCCTTTCGGACCGGTGAGTGGAAGCCACACAAAACGGAATGACCTCCACCAGGCGGCTCCGCAGCTGCACCTGGGCCGATTTGGCGAAGGTGCTCTGCAGGTCCCTCAGCGCCTTCCACCCGCCGGCGATCCCCTGCGCGAACTCTCGCGCGGCAAGGAACTCGCAAAACGTCAGGTGGATAAACCTGAACGACTCTCTCGAGCGCTCCTCCGAGATGATCCCGGTCTCGTTCAGAATCCTCAGAAACTCGACCTCGGCGACCTCCGCAGACGACTGGAGGACGTCCTGCATCACCTCGATTGCCTTCGACCACCGCAGCGAATTGGTCGGCTGCGCCGGATCGGCGATGTTGTCGCGCGCCAGTCGCCCGAGGATCGTCTCGCGTTGCTCTCGCAGCATCGACCGCGCCTGGAGGCCGAGTTGCCGGCTGCGCCGCCGGACCAGCAACTCCTCCACAACATTCGAATAGAACGCCGTGCGCGTGTCCGGAGCGCCGCCGTCGTGCCGCCCCTCGACGTCACTCGCGACATACATGGCGAGCACGAGCGGGTTCGAGCACATCTCCCGGAGCGTCGGCCGATCGGCCAGTTCACTGTAGATCCGAGTCACGTTGGCTTCGTGACGATCATCGAACGGCCAGCGACTGAGAACCCGGTAGATGCCACTCGGCGTGAACGGTTGGATGGCGGCCACCATGGGGAAGCTGTCGTCGAAGTCCTCGCCGATTTGCTGGTGGAATTGGCTGCGCATGGTCAGGACGATCGAGTTGCCGTCGCTCTTGTTCTCGAGCAGTTTGCTCAGCTCTAGGATCGCCGTGGCGACTTGGGGGTAGGAGTCGCCTGCCACCTCGTCGAGACCGTCTAGGAGGACAACGAGGCCGCGGCCGAGCGCGTAGACGTCGAAGAGCTTCTCCATTTCGAAGCCCTCGACGGTGGCGACAGCACGGCGCAACTCCCCGTAAGCCCACTCGCCGAGGGCCTGTTCATCGTCGGCCGTGACCGGCGGCGAGAAGTTCTTCAACTCGATCATGATCGGCAGCTTGTGCCGGTGGACGCCGTGCAGCCCCTGGTTCAGCATCTGTCGGAACATCTTCTTGATCAACGAGCTTTTCCCGGAGCCAGGGTCGCCGATGATCCGCACTCGCAGCCCGTTGTCAAGCACCTCTTCCAGGAGGTCCTGCGATCCCATCTTCTTGCTGAACCTGAGCGGGACGAAGACCGAATCCGTCTCCAGGAAGATGGAGGTGCGGCCTGGAACCGTGAGGTACCTGTTGCCGGACTTACCCAGCAGGGTGCGGCAGTACCGCCGAAGACTGACGCGGCGCATCAACGCAGTATGGAAAACCCGGCTGAGCGCGAAGAAGACCGCGTCGAGGACCGCGGACGCGTGCTCCTTGAGGAACTTGACCAGCCGACGAGCGAGAAAGAGGGCGATCGGCGTCGCGATGACGGAGATGATCGCCGTCACGGGATCGAACCAGTTGAGCACGCCAACCACTCCTCGCAATCTTACCTGCCGACCCACGCGCACCTTGGTCGCTGCCGGCTGCTCGCTTGTTACCGAAAACGGGACAAACCACCGCGGGTGCGGCGCAGTCCACGCGGCACTCTGCCCTCATCGGGTGATCTTCAGGAACTTTCTGCGTCCGAGACCAGGCGTCTTAGTCACCCACTTAGTCACCCACCAGACGAGTCAGGCCCCATCCGAAGTGCTTCGGATGGGGCCTGACCTGCGGAGCCGCCTAGGGGAATCGAACCCCTGACCTATTCATTACGAGTGTCTGTGATGTTGGTCACTACGCTCGCTACCAGGAACTCTGCCGTCAGCTGTCCAGCTTGGTCGGCCTCCATCGACCCTGATCAGCTGCAGTTCGCAACACGCGTAGCTACACGTGATCTACGAGCACCCAGGCCTTCCCCGTGCGCCTTCCTGCATGCGGACAACTACCTAGAGTAGTCAACTCGACCCCGCTGCGAGCCCCTCGACCATGAATTACAGTTCTCTACGCTTCTACAGCTACGCGCACGATGTCGACAGGTAGCAACACGTTTCGATCACCTTGCGTAACAGGGGTCCGAACGCGAGCGACCCTTCGGACATGTCTGAGGCGCCGCAGTACACACCGAGCCAGGTAGCGTCTGCCCTCAAGGTTGAGGTAGATCAGGTCTTCTGGCTTGGCACAGGATCGTTTGGGGAGACCTGGCGCGTCTCTGACGCTGGGCAAGACACTGCTTACAAGATCTTCTACCGTGACGGCTATCAGCCAGAGCGCCTCGAACGTGAGATCAGCGGCCTCCAGCGAGTAGACCACCGAGGCGTCGTCCGGATCATCAGCCATGGCGATCTGGTCATTAAAGATCGCTCTCGGCCATACATCGAATTCGAGTACATCCCAGGCGGGGATATTGAACACTGGCTCAACAAGCAGTCGCCAGCGAGCAATGAGAACTTGCACCTACTGCTATGGAATCTGCTTGAAGCTGTCGAATCTATGCACGAGGCACAGGTGGTCCATCGAGACATAAAACCGGCGAACATAGCACTACGCGATGGGAATATCGAAAATCCGGTCATTCTGGATCTCGGCTTAGCAAAACCGCTCGACGCTGGATCAATTACTATTTATCCTGGCCACATTGGCACACCGAAGTACATGGCACCGGAACAAATTCGAGCCGAACGTGCACAAATGTTTGCAGATTTATGGGCAGTCGGAGTGGTTGTCGCCGAAGTTGCAATGAGTCGACATCCGTTCTTTGACTTCCAAAACGCAACTATAACTATCGACCAAGCCCTGGCATTGCAAAAATCCACAATTCAACTGCCCGGCGAACTACCCGAAACCCTCGTCAAAACAATTCTTAAGCTGCTGTCATACAAGCCTTACAAGCGCGGTACGGCAACGTCAGCCCTGCGGCTACTAAACGGCTAACCTCACGCCCGACTGCCAGGAATCAATCGGAAATCAAGGGAGCGTGCTATGACATCCAGTGAAGATGACGAGACGTACTGGAGCACTACCGCAGACGAAGAAACTACAGGTATCGCCAAGAGCGGATCACGCCCCGAAGTCGACGGCGCGACAATGCTGGCCACGCTGCACTCGGGAATCCCCGTAATTTTAGCCATGCGTCCCTACCAGAACGCAGCTGCCATACCTGCCTTGATACGTCAGCTTGCTGCTCACAACAAAGGAAAAGTTACACTAGGGGCAATCGCCCCCCTTAACCACATAAAGCCAGACGACCCAACCGAATTTCTGCCAGGTTGCACAGGCGCGACTCTCAAAATCGCAGATCCGGTGACATATCTTTTCCATGGCGACAACTCTACCAAGAAGAAGCCGACCAAGGTTCGCTGGCCATATCAAACGTCTTCGACCGACGAGATTAAAACGGATTCTTGGGCAGAATCCGTGGGGCAGGCCCAACGAGACGTTGGCGCGAACCTGATCCTATCTCCCGGAAACTGGAAACCCGCCGAGGAAGCCGAAGTTGAGATCAACCTTGAAGTGGAGCAATTCGAAGCAATCTCGAAGCAATCAAACGATAAAGAGACATGTGCGCTAAACCTGACACTTGGCTCTACGTGGCTGACTCAAGAACGCACCAGAGATACTTTGCTTGAGTCAATCGTCGCCACCCAGCCGGCGGCCGTCTACATGCGCGTTCTGTGGCCGAAGCTGGCCCATAACTATGCATCGTTGTCAGATGTCAGTATTCTCAAAGGGTATAAGGAGATCTGCGAAACGCTGTCCCAGGAAGACATTCCGCTACTGCTGCCCGACACTGACCTCACAGGTTGGTATCTGCTCGCATTCGGCGCCACGGGTTTCGGAACCGGAGTAACCTCTGGCGCCAGAGCGTTCAAACCTGACCAGGCTGGCGGTGCCGGCGCACCCCGGAAGCCCCGCTATTTTCAACCAGGGATGTTGCACACAGTTCTCAAAACAGAGCAGACGCTGATCGAATCGACCATATCTGGGACCGTATGCAGTTGCCCCTACTGCGCCTTTTCTCGAAGCACAAACATATGGACTCCGGCAGCCGAAGGCGGCCATCATCTCAACAGGATTTCAGACCTGACCTCTGATATCAGTAACCGAAAAACAAGGCGAGCATCCGCCAAGTCGACGATCATAAAAGCGGCGGAGTTTACAGCTAACGTGATGAGACAAATTCCACTAGAGTCGAATTCTCAGCCTAGCCACTTATCCCAATGGGAGCAACTCTTCTAGAAGAAGATTGGCTCCATTCTGCCGCCTTGGGTCGACGCCAGCACTAACGCTCAAATTGCTGCCAAATACATGTGAAATAGGCCCTGATGTAGCATCACTTGAAATTAGATTCAAGATGTACTCGGCAGCAAGATACCTATGCACACGGCTGGCGCCAACCGAAGGGCGATCCCCTCGCCTTAATACACTGACTTGACGAGTAGTAGCATCAACCGAGGCTACTCCGATGCCTAGATTGTCGACCCAAGTCGACTGATTGACCGCATGCATCGCGGCAGATGGCTCCATTGCAATATAGGATCTATCCGCAAACGAGAGGTAGTTCTTTGCTTGCGCCATAGCGCCGCGCCAATCAGTCCGCTTGACTTCCACGGCGATAATCTTGCGAACCGGGTTGACATATCGCCAAGCCGGCGTAAATCTCCCGACCTTGTCCGTCGCAACATGGCCCCGGGAAAGTAATCGCTTCAATGGTCCTCGTCGCAGACCGACAGCCGACAATCCAACCCGTTGCGCAATCTCTTCTGCGGTAAATCCAATCCTTACTCTTTGCAAAATAATAAAGCATCGTAGCTCATTGAGATCCAGGATTGGAGAACGGCCTCCTGCTAACCGCTTCTCGGCAACCCCAGGAGATACTTCGACGAAAAGAATATCGGCAATTCCACATGTTGATACGGGCACTTCAAAATAAGTGCTCCACTGCGCCACTCGTGACAACGTTGATGTCAACTTATTCGAATGCTTGGCCAGAGGCTGCAACATGTCAGCCTCGTAGCGAAACTTCGAAGCAGTTGCCACCTCAGGCGACACGCCATCTATTCTGGTAAAAGTTTTTGCCGAGCCGGCGAGACGCATCGTCAACTCCCGATTTCGATCAATACCTTCACTGGAGGGCGCGGTCATCAGGTTAGTACATGGTTGCCACGCTTGCTTCCACAAGAGATGACAACCACATCACGCTACCTAGCGTGTTACCCACCTTAGAAAGCCAGAGATGCGTCAAGGTGCTCTTGGACAGGACCGTAAAATGGATACGGCACGTACTCGATTAGTTCCTTGCTGTTCGACCAGGCGACCTCGACTAGTTCCTCATCATCGACCACGCTCGCCGTGCCTTCAACGACGTCGCACGCGATGTAGATCATCGTCCGCCCTGTGTTCGGGTGCACGCGCTCGCCGAGCACCTTGACATCGGTCACCGTCAGCCCGGTCTCTTCCTGCGTCTCGCGGACCGCCGCCTGGCTACCTGTCTCGCCAGGCTCTACCTCGCCAGCCGGGAACTGCCATGACAAGCTGCCTTCCTTGACGCGGCGCTTGACCAGCAGAACCTTGCCGTCCTGCACGATGACGGCGGCCGCGATCGGGGGCCGCACCTCGTCCGAACTCACTCCGGGACCTCCAAGGCTTCCAGTATCGGCGGAAAAATCTGCTGGGCCGGGATGAATCGCGTCAATTTCGACTTGTCGATCCAGACGACGCTGACATTCTCGACCACATCCATGTTCTGCGCATCCCCTGTCAGGTACTCACAAAGAACGTACTCGCAGAAAACGTGAGTGACCGGATGCAGGCGGCTGCCGAGCTTGCGCAGGACAGCACAGTGGACGCCCGTCTCACCGAGCGTCTCCCGCACGGCAACCGTCTCGGGTGATGCCCCGGGCTTGACCATGCCGGCCGGGAACTGCCACGAGATCCCTGCCCCGTCTTCTCCGCGTCGGCAGACGACCAGGACGTCGGCGTCATTCACGACCACAGCCACCGCGACGCGGAGAGCCTGCGCGCTCTCCGCGTCCGCGTCGGTCGGGCTGTTCGCCGCCTCGAAGTACTGCGCGAAGCGCGCCTTGACCAGGCCAGGTGCCCGGCTCAACGCCGTGTCGAGTGCATCCTGTATCTCCGCGCGGGGCGTGACGCCAGGCTTCGCATGCCAAGACGCGACCGTGCGGACGGCTACGCCGAGGTGTTCGGCGAACGCCTCATTGCTCATGCGGAATGCGGCTTGGAGCGCGCACGCGGTTTGACCGGCCCACGTGTTCACGAACTCCATGGGCAGCACCTCCGGAACTCGCAAAGTGCACCGTTGATGCACTGCTTGTGCAGTGGACCTGCAGTGATTGTGCATCGTTTGAGACGAGTGTTCGGCGTTGACTGAGAGGCATGGAAACCAGTCATCCGAACTCCTCAGCGGCGGCGCATTTCACGGTCGTTGGAAACGTGCTTGAGCATCGTTTCGACGTTAGCGTTTATCTCGTCGAGCCGCTCGTTCATGTCGCTCATTTGGTTGAGCCGGTCGGTGATCTCGCGCAGCTGGTGTTCGATCACGGCCAGACGGCCCGGGATGTCATCGTCACCTCTGAGCACCGGCTCGCCCAGCTCAGGCGGCCGCCGGCCGGCCAAGACCGCGGCCAGGTGCCCGGCGTGCAGGTCAAGCGCGAGGGACAGCGCTTCAAGCGTGCGATCGCTCCGGCGTCGCTGAGCCGTGTTGTGCTGGATTTCGCGAACTGTCGCCTTGGAGACCTGCGAGCGCGCAATGAGTTCGCGCTGGCTGAGATCAAGCTCGGCCAAGCGCTGATTGATTGCTCTTGCGACTGCCGCCCAGTCTTCCGACACGTATCCCTCCGCGCTCCGCCTCGAAGGCGAGACTAGCGCGACGCGCGATTCCGCAGCCCACTCTCCGCTCTCATGCGGACGCATTCGGGCCCCTCTATGTCCTCGCGGGATTAAATCATCCCCAATTCGAGCACTAAATAGCACTTCGATCAAAGGGTTCTCTCATGGATACCAATCCGAACGTCGGACCGACGTTCTACACAGTCGGGGAAGTTGCGCGCATCCTGCGCGTCAACCCGGTGACGCTGTACCGCGCCATCCGGGACGACGCCTTCCCCGCAGTCCGCATCCGCACTCGCTACGTCGTGCCCGCTGCCGCCCTCAACGAACTGATTGCCGAGGTCACGGCGTCGGGCGGCTGCGTCGACCTTGCCGACCTGATCACCAAACGCCGGATGGAGCGCGAAGCCCATCAGGCGACGGGAGGTGCGTCGTGGTGAGCCGAGACAACTTCAAGGAGATCGCTGCCCACCTCGATCGGTACGCCGTCGTGCCGGAAGGCGTGCTCGCCGAGGTGGTGACCCGGGACGGCCTGTGCTTCTGGGCGTTCGACCGCTCGGAGATGCCCGAGCTGACGGGCGAAGACAACCCCGACCGCGAGCTGGCTGCTCGGTTGTGTGCCGGGTGCCCGGTCATGAGCGAGTGCCTCGAACTCGAACTGCGATCCGCCGGCGCCGGCACCGTCGGAGTCTGGGGCGCGCTGCCCGAGTCCGACCGGCGAGCCGTCTACCAGGCCTGGCGCGAACGCCGGGCCGGTCGTGGGCGGGGTGAGCAGCGATGACGATCAACCTGACTCCGGCTCAGATCCTCGCCGGGATCGGTGTCCTGCTCGTCTTGTTCGCGGTCTCGCGATTCGGTGCACGCAAGGCGCGCCGTGCCGCCGACGCGGCCCGCGCGTCCGCACGGGTCGTCTCGCTGGCCGGACGTGTCCTGTTCACGGGTGCCGCGTTCACGGGGATTCAGTGGCTGGTGATCACGCATCCTGGCAATCCGACGCTGCTGCTTGTGGTGCTCGGCGTGCCGGACCTGATCGCCGCTCACGTACTCACCCGGGCTCTGACAGTCACGTCGATGGACACCACCAGGCGTCACGGCGGTGGTCGGCGATGACGAAACTCCGAGGGTTGGAAGGGATGGCCGCCGCTGGGCGGCCACCCGCCCCGACCAGGGCGCAGCGGCTAGCTAATGACGCAGCCGACGCGGCGGCCGTGCGTCGCTGGAAGGACCATCCCGACGTGATCGCCCTGCGGGTCGAGCACGTCAGGTCTCAGGTGGACAGGCTCTGCTGGTCCGGGATCGTGCTCGGCCTGGCGTTCACCATGGCCAACGTGCAGTGGTTCGCCGCTGCCGGCTCGGACCCGTGGTCGCTGCCGTGGCTGGCTGCTTGGCTGCTCGATCCCACGGTGTCGCTGGTTCTGCTGGCGATCCTGCGGGCGGAGCAGGTGACCGCGCGGTACCAGGTCCACACAGGCCGGTGGGTTCGCGTGGCGAAGTGGCTGGCGCTGGGCGCCACATACGTCATGAACACCTGGGCGTCGTTCGCGGCCGGTTCGCTAGCCGGGGTCGTGCTGCACTCGGTGCCGCCCCTGATCGTGTTCGCCGCAGCGGAGGCGATCACGGATCTGCGCGACAAGCTCACCGAAGCCGTGAACGTGGCGTTCACGGTGGCCGTCGACCACGCCGAACCGGAGGTTCATCAGTCGACGCCCGTCAGCCGGCAGAGGACTCGCCAGATGACAGGTCGGCGCAAGTTGTTCGCTGACTATCTCGCCGACGCCCGGGCTGCCTGGTCGGCTGGAACGGCCGTCACTCCGGCGTGGGTTCGCCAGGTGACGGGCTGCTCGCGTGGGCTGTCACCTCGGCTCGCCGCCGCCCTTGCGGCGGAACTCGACACCGGGGAAGCCAGTCATGAACGCTGACAACGGCGTCTCCGTGAACGGTGCAACGGTCTCCTCTCGGAGCGGGCCCCGCGAGGTCGAGCACGTGGGACCGGTGCTGGACGGCGAACTGATCGATGACACGTTGCCGCAGCCGCGTCGCCGGACAGCGCGCCACCGGTTCCGGCGATGGTGGCTGCACTCGCCAAGGGTGCCGCTATGGCTCAAGAACAGGCCGCAGGCAGCGCAGGCAGCCAAGGACGCGGCCGTGGCGGTGCTGCGGTCGCCGTGGCGCTACCTCGGTGCGGTAGTGCGCGGTGCAGTAGTCGGCGTGCGGTGGTGGCGACGTTGGGTTCGCGTGGCTGACTACCGGACGGCGGCGGAGGAGTCCGAGAAGCTGGCCGACAAGTTCACGGAGATCCGGGAACTGACGCTGTTCCGCTGGAAGGTCACCGGCGCTGTGCTCGCCGCTGCAGCGCTGGTAGTCGCGGTGGTCGATCTCGTTTACGGGGCCGATCCTCTGTGGATCGCCGGGGCCGCCGTGTCGGTGGCGCTGGCGGTTCTCGGGCGGCGGAAAGATGGCAGTCCGGGCCGCAAGCCCGCGTTGGCGGGCCCGCGGACGCTGACGTGGACGATGGACCCGCAGGTCTTGGTGGACGCCTTCCGGGACGCGAAGCTGATCGGCAAGGACGAGTCATTGCGGCTGGTCGAGCGGGCCACGCGGATCGGCGACGGTTGGGCGATCACGGTCGACTTGCCCGCGACCCGTAAGGCTGCCGACGTCGTCAAGAACCGGGACGCGTTGGCGTCAGCTCTCGCGGTCGATGAAGTGCAACTCATCGTCGAGCGGGTTCGGGGCAACGGCGGGCATGCAGGACGAGTGGCGATGTGGGTCGCGGACGAGGACCCCTACTCGTCACCGCCCCTGCGGACGCCGCTGCTCGGGGTCTCTCGGTGGGATGCGTGGCGGCCAGTGCCGTTCGGTCGCGACGCACGGGACCGGCGGATCGACCTGCCGTTGGTGTGGACCTCGCTGCTGGTCGGGGCTATCCCCCGCCAGGGGAAGACCTTCGCCGCGAGGCTCGCGGCGGCCGGCCTGATCCTGGACGCCTGGGTCCGGCTGTACGTGGCGGACTTCAAGGCTGGGAAGGACTGGGACGCCGCAGGCCAGGTCGCGCACCGGTTCATGTCCGGCGACGAAACCGAACACGTCCTGGCCCTGGTCGATTGGCTCGTGGAGTTGGTCGGCGAGGTCCAGGGCCGGTTCCGCCGCATGCGAGATCTGGACGACCTGACGTGTCCCGAATCCAAGGTGACCCCGGACATGTCCCGGGACGGAACCCTGAACATGCCGATCACGGCCGTGTTCATCGACGAAGTACAGGTGCCGCTGGAAGACCGAACACCAGTGACGGTGCAGGGGAAGAAGCTCACGGCGGGCGAGTACGTCGGCGAGTTGCTGACGTGGCTGGCCAAGAAAGGACCGGCGGCCGGCATCGTGCTCGTCGTCGCGACGCAGCGGCCAGACTCGAAGACCATCCCGTCCGGACTGCGGGCTGTGCTCGGCTCCCGGTTCGCGCTGCGGGTGATGGACTGGCGCGACTCCAACATCGTGCTCGGCGAGCAGATGAACACTCGCGGCTTCGACTCGTCCCGACTGCTGCCGTCCCACAAGGGTGTCGGCATCCTCCGCCCGGACGGCGACACCGCCGCCGGGGCTGACGTCCTCGCGATGACCGTCCGGACCTACTACATGCCGAACGAAGATTGGCAGACCATCTGCCAGCAGGGCCGAGCGCTACGGGAGGCGGCGGGGACGCTGTCCGGACACGCCGCCGGGAAGGACACCCGTCCCACGCTCGACCACGCGGCCGTGGCACGCGCCATCGGGTCGAGCCACAGGGAAGCGGCGACGGTGGCGGCTGAACGAGTCGAGCTGCCCGAACCGCTCGCGGCAGTCGTCGAGTATCTCGGCGACGACCTCCAAGAGGGCGGCCGCGACTTCGTGCCGACCGCCGAACTGGTCGAGTCGCTCGACGTCGAGCCGACGGCGTTCGGGAGGCAGATGGGCGACTACGGATGCCGTCCTGAGCGGTTCCGGGTGCCTGGTGAGGACGGCCGGACGAAGCAAGTACGCGGCTACGCGACGGCCGACATTCGGGCTGCTGTCGACGCCGTGGCTGCGGGCAAGCTAGATCCCGGGAGTGGGAAGGACGACCCGTAACCCGTCTCGGTACCCGTCACGCCGTCTTAAGCGGCGTGACGGGTACTAGTCGTTGTTGACCTGCGGAAACCCGGCTGGTGACGGGTGAGACGGGCGCGGCCAGACCCGTCTCGTTTCGTCCTGCCAGGGTGGTGGTGGGCCGTTTCCGAGACGTCTCCGGCCCGGCGTCACACATCGTCGCGCTGGGCAGCTCCCATCACGGCCAGCCTGCCCGCGCGGGACACCACGGCTTGCAACGCCTCCAGATGGTTGACGAGCCGCCTGCTGCCTTCGCGCGTCAGGCACGCCTGAAGTTCTCGTCCGCGCGTCCGTGTCTGCACGATCCCTGCTTTGCGCAGCTTGGCCAGCTGCCTTGAAAGATTCGGCGAAGCGATGTCCAGGGCGGTGATGATGAAGCCGCATGTGCACCACTGCCGCTCGGACAGCAACGTCACGATGTACAGACGAGTCGGTGCGAGCAACAGCGGGTCAAGATTCATGCTGAAGTTGGCGATCGGTATCGGCCGGCCCCGCTCCATCACCACGGAGGTCGGTTCCTGACCGGGCGCGCGACGTAGGCATGGCTCACAGGGCATCCCCTGTGGACGGTCGAGCCGCTCAAGCTCTCCACGACCGAAAGAAGAGCCGCAGAGCGCGGTCAACTGCTCCGGTACGACGCCATCGGGCGGCACCTCGAACAGGTGCACCACCCGGCGGGATTCGCCGACTGTGCCCGGCAAAGGACGACCAAGGAACAGACGCGAGTTCATCGGCCATCCGCCGCTCGCCGAGCCTCCATGTTGGCCGATCGCTGCCGATGACCGCACTTTCGGCACGCGGCTGCCCATGCCGGTGACGGGACCCGTCCGCGACCAACGCTGTCCCTGTCATGCCGCAGCGGGAACCGCTGCCCTTCCTCACACCACGGCGTGAGCAGGTAGACGTCATAGTCGGCGAGCTGGTCCAGCCGGTAGCAGTGGAGCCCATCGACGAACCAGCGCCATTCGTACGCCTCGGCCCGCGAGACGACGCGCCCGAGCCGCCGGACCGGACGGTCGGCGACCACGGTCACCGGCTGGGCCTGTGCTCAGCGTCGAAGGCACTCAAGGCTGCTTCGGCTTCGGTCCAGTCCTGCTCGGTCATGTCCGCCATCGACCTCGGCGACGGCGCGTCCAGATCTATCTCGTTCAGCCGGTTCCCACTCGTGTCGAACTGCGATCCGCCGCACCAGTACGTCAGGCGTTTCTCGTCGTCGTGCCCCATCGCTCCCCGAGCCCTTCACCTTCACGTAGGGTCAATATTGACCTTCATGTAAGAATGAAATGAGTCTCTGTTTGGGCTGGTCAGCAGGCCAGGACAGGGACACGACTTGCGGAAGCCACGAGGACGACCCGGGAGCGAAGATGCGGGACTTGGACGGGGAACAGCCGGCATCCCGGACGCTGCTCGAACAGCTGATCCGGGAACGGCGCCAGACCTTCGAGGAGTTCGCCGAGTTCGCGGAGAAGTTCGCGCGCGAGCACGACGAGCCAGGCACGCTCAGCGTTCGACACCTCAGCCGTCTCGTCGCCGGCGCTCACCCGGACGGTCGGCCGCTGGGCGCCGTCCGCCCCGCCACGGCTCGCCTCTTGGAACACATCTTCGAGCTGAGCATCGATGAACTGCTCGCACAACAGGATCAGCCGGCTGTGACCGCGTTTCAGCCGCTACGCGTCGCAGTCGCCATAGTTGTCCGAGGCTCCGAGGTGCTCATCGTCTGCCGACGGATCGACGATGCGAACGACATCTCCTGGCAGTTTCCCGCCGGAGTTGTTAAGCCGGGAGGAAGTCCCACAGTTGTCGCAGTCCGCGAGACCTTCACCGAAACAGATGTCCACTGCGTTGTGCGACATAAACTCGGCACGCGCCTGCACCCGACTACCGGCGTGATCTGCGAATACTTTATATGCGACCACGTGGCGGGTGAGGCGCGAAATGCCGATGTCGTAGAGAACGTAGCTGCAATCTGGGTTGACCGTGCCGACCTCACCCGATTCATGCCTGCGGCACAGATCTACGGGCCCATAGTGAGGGCCTTGCGGACAGAGCCTGAAGGGCTGGCCGGTGGTGAGCAATGACGACTCTGGGACCACAGGCCAGCCCACTCGCGCTACCGCAATGCCGTACGCGAACCCACGTCAGAAGTTACGCGCCGAACTGCAACTGACGCCGTTCCAATGATGGTCGCTACGCCAGCAACGGGCATACCCAGCAACGCCAGTAAGCCTGCCAGGACGATGACGACCATAAAGATCACTGGTCGCTGCCAAGCATTCGGGCGCGCAAGGACGCCGCAACACGTGGTCAATCTGATCTCCTCAGTTTGCTTACGACGGATATTTGAGCCGGGATGCAGCCCAGCAAGAAGCAATGATGCCCCATGACGAGATCCGACTGCGGGAACGACACGCCGCAGAATTCGAAATACTAAGTTGGCAACTCAGTTGCCACTAAACTTGTCACGTCCCCGAGCTGAGCTGCGGTTTTGCTTACGACGGATGTCGCCAGTGGGGTCTACAGCCCCTCTCGCATGCAGGCGAGGGGGGCGCCTTACTTCCTTCGAGTTGCGTGGAGACCCACGACCTTCGCCGGTCCCGCATCGGTAGCGGCGGCCGGGTCGACGACCACGGCGCGCTTGCCCCGGCTCACGCTCACCAGCCCGGCGGCCCTGAGTTGCGCTATGGCGCGCTGAGCCGTCCCGAACGACACCTCGTACCGCTTCGCCAGGTCGACGACCGTAGGGAGCTGGTGGCCGGGCGCGAGCACACCAGCCACAATCGCTCCCTGGAGATCCTGCGCGATGCGCTTGTACGGACTCTCGTCCTCGGGCGTGACAACCGGCGTCACCGGCGAAAACTTGCCTTTCGCGCTGAGCGCAGCAGGCAGATCAGGCAGTCGCGTTGCGAGGGTGCCGGATGCGCGATCGTCGGCCTCTGCGACCCACGCGCTGTAGACCTTCAACGTCGTCGAGCCGCCGCCACCATGGCCGAGCCGTCCGGCGACCGTTCGGATGTCCGTGCCGGCCGCGATCAGCTCGGTTGCCGAGTAGTGCCTGAGCTGGTGGATGTTCATGTCCCAGCCGAGGCGGGCGCACATCCGGGCGTAGCGCTGGCTCACCGAGTCGGGCTTGAGCCACGTACTGCCGTCCGGTGCGAGCGAGAAGATCCGGGCCTCGGGCTTCAGCGTCTTCAGGCCGGCGCGCTCCGCGCAGTGTTCGCGGTACGAGCGCAGCAGGGCCACGGTGCGCTCGTCGAGCGAGATGCGGCGTTGCTGGTGCGTCTTCGTAGCCTTCTCCCACGTCTTGCCGCCTGACTGGGCGATGCTGCTCCGGATCGTCAGGACGCGGGTCGAGAAGTCGAGCCGATCCCACGCGAGCGCGCACAGCTCGCCCCGCCGCGCGCCCGTGATGAAAGCGAGCCAGACGAGCATTCCCCAGTCGAGTTCTCGCCATGCCTCCGTCGCAATCCGGGCAGCCTGCTCCACGGTGGGCGGCTTCGGTTCCGGACGGGGCACCGGAAGCGGCTCGGCGAGGTCGAACGGGTTGACGCCGATCCAGCCCCAGCGGACCGCGCGCTTACCAGCACCGGTCAGGATCGCCTGGATCTTGCGGATCGAGCTGTCTGCCAGCGGCTTGCACTTGTGCGGCCCGCACCGGTTGTCGCACTCGTGCGGGTGGTCCGTACGGTGCTCGACGAAGCTGCGGCCTCGGCAATGAGCACGGCACGTCCCGAGCTGCTTGTAGAACGAATCCAGGATCTCGCCGTCCAGCTTGCCGAGTGCAGAGTCCCCGAGCAGGGGCTGGATGTGGTTCCGGACCAGAGATTCGTAACCCGTGCGGGTGGTTTCTTCGATCTTCACCAGCTCGAAGTACCGGTCAAGCAACTGGGTGACGGTCGCGCGGGTCCGTGAGCTGCGCTTTTCGTCTACCTGGTTGAGGAACTTCGTACGAAGCTTCTCCGCCTCAGCTGCGGCTTTGGGACCAGCGGGCACCACCTCGTCCAGGTAGTACCGCTTCTTGGTCACGGGGTCGATGCCCGCGTAGACCTTCACTCTAAGTGACCCGCTGGGGAGCTTCACGATCTCGCCGCGAGCGCGCTTCCGAGAGCTGTTTGCGCTGGTCATAGAGCCAGCTTACGACCGACCGGCTACACGGATGGCTACACAGAAAGCAACCAGGGACCCTCCGGAGTCCGGAAAGTCCCTGGTCAAGCAGTGGAGCCGCCTAGGGGAATCGAACCCCTGACCTATTCATTACGAGTGAATCGCTCTGGCCGACTGAGCTAAGGCGGCATGTCTCCGGCTCGCGCTGGCGACGGGGACCAGTGTAGCGGAGGCTGTGGGCGTTACTTTCCCGGGGCACCGTCGTTAGGGCCCTATGACGTCGATCTCACACCACGGTCGACCTACCTGGAGGCACTGGCACATGCGGCGAAGACTGCCCCGTTCGGCGGCCCTGCCGGCGGCCGCGGCGTTGCTCCTGCTCAGCGCGGCGCCGGCGATGGCCGACCCGACCTATCCGACGACGCCGATTCCGCAGCCGGCCAGTTCCGGGCAGGCGCCGATCTCGGCGCCGATCGGGCCGCAGCCGCTGGGGCAGGCCGTCGGCGATGCGGGGACCGCGCTCGGGATCGTGCGCCTGCTGCCCAACTCCGTGCCGACGAGCACGATTCTGCCCGGCTTCGGGGACACCCTGCCGAAGCAGTCGGCGCTCGAGGCCGGGATGGGCCTGTCCAGCGCGTCCGCGAACTCCGACGCCTACCTCAGCTACGAGAAGGCGGTCGCGCAGGCGTCGCCGCTCGGGTTGTCGGTCGGCGGGAACGCGCCGCAGACGCCCGGCAGCGTCGTGCAGACCGCGCTGCCGGACAACCCGCAGCCGATCAGCGGTGGCCTGAACGCGCCGTCCAACCCGCTGCTGAACGTCGGGCTGCTGAACGGGACCGCGCACGCGCGCTGGAGCCCGACGCTCGGCCCGTGTGTCGACACCATCGCCGACGCCAGCACGTCGGTCGCGAGCCTGTCGCTGCTGAACGTCGTGCCGTCGCTGCCGAACCTCGGCCTCGACAAGCTGGCGCTCGATCCGTCGACGCTGGCGAAGGGCTTCGACCTGACCAAGGGCCTGCAGAGCCTCGGCGGCCTGCTGCAGGGCGGTGGCCAGACCGCGGCCAACGGCACCGGTTCGCTGCTGAGCCTGCCGAACACGCTGTCGTCGCGGTCGCAGGTGAAGCTCGTCGACATCCCCGGCTCGAAGAACAAGGCCGTGCAGTCGACGTCGACGGTGCAGGGCGCGGACATCGAGATCCTCAAGGGCACCCCGCTGGCGCTGAGCATCAAGGTGGCCAGCCAGCCGACGCTGAAGGTGACCTCCACCGGCGACGCGAAGACGTCCAAAGTGGAGTACACCGCGCCGGTGCTGACCATCGAGGCCGGCGGCAAGGTGCTGTACACGCTCGACGCCGCGCACCCGACCAAGGACATCCCGATCGGGCTGCCGCTGGCCGGGCTGAGCGACCAGTTCGGGCAGCTCAACGACATCCCGGTGGTCGGCGGCCTGGTTTCGACGCTCACCAAGGGGGTCCAGCAGGTCGGCAACACCGCGGGCACCGTGCTCGACCTGGGCGTGCTGCGGCTGAGCATCGCCGGGCTCGACCAGAAGAGCGCCGCGATGACCACGCCGTTCAAGGGCTTCCAGCTCGGCGCGTCGGCGCGGATGTTCGACCTGCAGCTGCTGCCGACGACGAAGCTGAAGAGCCTGCTTCCGGCCGACCAGCAGAAGAACCTGCCGTCCTCGCTGGCCCAGCTTTCGCTCGGCGAGCAGATCGCGCGGGCCTACGCGCCGACCGACGGCGTCGTGTGCGGAACGACGACGCCGCCGCCTCCCGCGGGTGGCGAAGCGCCCAAGGGTCCGGTGAAGAACCTGGCCTACACCGGCGGCGCGTACGACACGGTGCCGCTGTTCTGGTCGGGCACCGCGATGTTGCTGCTGGGCGTGGTCATGGTGGCCGCGATGCCGGGCACCCGCCGTCGCCCGCTGGCCGTGGCGGTCGAGCAGAAGCCGTTCAAGCCGTCACCTCGCCCGCGCGAGTGACCTGAAGCCAGCCCCGGGGACAGTGGAGAAGCCCGTCAGGAGTCCGCTCCTGACGGGCTTCTTCGTGCGTCAGCTGCCGAGAGCGGCCATGACCTTGCGAACCGCTTCGACGACCGGCGCCCCGACCTGGCCGACCATCATGGCGACACCCGAGACGGCGCCGAGCGCGCGACGCAGCCTGGCCGGCTCCGGCGGCTGGGGCGCCTGCAGCGTGGCCAGCGACTCGTCGACGACCTGGCGGTCGGTGCCCGACACCCGGGGGCGCAGCGCCTGGACGGCGTCGAGCAGCTCCCGGAACGCGGCCTGCTGATCCGGCGGCCCCTGGTGGACGATCTTGCCGATGCCGTGGTCGTGCACCTCGAACTTGTCGCCCACGAACTGGTCGCCGTAGTGGTGGTTGTCGCTCATCGGTCGCTCCTCTCCCCCTTCAGTGCACGATCTTGCCGGTGCCGGACCCGCTGACCGAGAACTTGTCGCCCACGAACTTGTCGCCGTTGTGGACGTTGTTGACGGTGTACTTGAAACGCGCGGCCGGATTGTTGATCGCCGCCATGATTTCCCGGACGATCCGGTCGACGATGGCTTCGTCGGTGGTCGTCAACGCGGTGTGCGGACTACCCGCCGTTTCGATCACCAACGCGAAGAGCGCCGGGCGCAGCAGGAGGTAAAGCAGCCGAAGAGCGCTGATCGCGATCAGCACCGCCATCACGACAAGCACGACGTCGCCCAGGCTCTTGTCCAGGTGCACTCCCTGGCTCCGCGCGGCACGCAATGCGACGGTGGCACCCAACCCGAGGACCAGCCACAGCAGTGCGAAGCCCACGAACCGGCCGGCCGCGGCCGCACGCCGGACCGTCAGCCGCACCACCCGCGCTCGCGCGATGTTGCGCAGCGGGTACGCCTCGCTGCCCACCCAGAGGATCTGCTGGCTGACTCCGACCTCGATATCACCATTCCGGTGAGGCATTTTCCGGTCCTTCCGCGCGGAAACCGCAACGGATCCAGAGTCACCGGATCGTCTGCCCGGAACAATGTCCTTTCGGGCGGACCTCAGCCCTGGCGCAGGGTCGTGACCATCGCTTCGACGGCGATGCGCGGCTTCACGTTCAGGTCGATCGCCTCGCGGCATTCGAGCACCGCTTCGAGGCGGCGCAACGTCGACTCCGGCGTCCACGACGAGGCCGCCTCGGCGATCTGGTCGGCCTGGTCGGGGTGGTTGAGCGTCGCGCCGGAGCGGGTGGTCGTCACCAGGACGTCGCGGTAGAAGCCCAGGAGGTCGATCAGCGCGAGGTCGAGCGTGTCGCGCTGGGTGCGGGTGGCGCGGGACTTCTGCTTCTTCTCCAGCTGCTTCACGGCGGCTTCGGCGGCACGCTTGGCGCCGGCGACACCCTTGCCGATGCCGTCGCCGCCCATCGCGGTGCGCAGCTCGTTGCGCTCGTCCTCGTCGCGCCCCTTGCTCGCCTCACCCGCGTCGGCCTCGGCCGCGCTGATCAGCTGGTCGGCGCACGTGAAGACGTCGCTGGGACGGCGCAGGCCGAGGGGGATCCGCAAGACGGTGGCCCGCCGCTGGCGCGCAGCCTCGTCGGTGGCGAGCCGGCGCGCGCGGCCGACGTGACCGCCGCACACCGACGCGGCCCACAGCGCCCGCTCCGGGTCGACGTGGTCACGGCGCACGAGCACGTCGGCGATCGCCGACGCCGGCGGCGTCCGCAGCGTCACCAGGCGGCAGCGCGAGCGGATCGTCACGGAGACGTCGTCGGGGTGGTCCGAAGGCGCGCACAGCAGGAACACCGTGCGGTCCGGCGGTTCCTCGACGGCCTTCAGCAGGGCGTTCGACGCGCCCTCGGTGAGCCTGTCCGCGTCCTCGATGATCACGACCTGCCAGCTGCCGGTGGTCGGGCGGCGCGCCGCGGCCTGGACCAGCGCGCGCATCTCGGCGACCGAGATCGACAGGCCTTCCGGCACCACGAGCCGGACGTCGGCGTGGGTGCCCGCCATCGTCGTGTGGCAGCCGGCGCAGGCGTCACAACCGGTGCCGGTGCTGCACTGCAGGCCCGCGGCGAACGTCCGCGCGGCCACCGAGCGGCCGGACCCGGCCGGGCCGGTGATCAGCCAGGCGTGGGTCATCGCGCCGGGCGGCGCCGGTTCCCCGGCGACGATCTTCGCCGCGGCGGACGCGGCCGCCGTCAGGGTTTCGACCGCGGCCTCCTGGCCGACCACGTGGTTCCAGACGCCGATGCGTTCGGTCGTCGTCACTTCGCCTCCACGCGAGACTCTTCCGACGTCTCGATGGTTTCGACGGTCAGGGGGTCGTCGACGTCGAGCGGCAGCGTCACCGGCTTCTCGGTCGTCGGGGCCAGCGCGGACAGGCGGCCGACGAACACGGCGCGCAGCGCGGTGCGGATCCGCTCGGCGACCTCGGTGTCGGTGCCGTCGGCGTCGATCACGACGTACCGCTCGGGATCCGCCGCGGCCATTTCGATGAGCAGGTGCTGCACCCGCCACTGGTCGTTCATCGTGGCGGCCTTGTCGCGCGGCGCCCCGGGCGGAGCGGCGTCGAGCAGGACGGTCAGGTCCGGGCGCAGCCGCCCGGTCGCCCAGTCGGCAAGACCTTCGAGCTCGTCGCTGTCGAGGCCCGCGACGGCGGACAGGTGCGCCAGCGGCGAGTCGACAAAACGCTCCATCACGACGACCGAACCGGCGTCGAGCGCCGGCTGGACGTGCCGCTCGACGATGTCGGCCCGCACCGCGGCGGCGGCCAGCGCCTGGGCACGCGCGCCGGTCAGCGACGCGCCGGAAACCAGGGCCGTCAGCCGTTTGTCGTCGAGCGCCGGGTCGGCCGCGACGACGACCGGCCGGGTCCCGCCGCGCATCCAGTCGGCCAGGTTGACGGCCTGGATCGCGGTGTTGATCGCGGTGGTGCCCTCGACGGCGATGAGGAAACCGTTGACCCGCCGCGGCGTGAGGCGCAGCGCGTTGCGCAGGTCGGAGAGGATCGGCTCGGTGCGCTTGTCGTCCATCTGCCGGTAGGCGAAGAGCCCGGCGACCAGCGCGATCACGGCGCCGGCGAACATGATCGGCCGCGTGCCGTCGACCGAGACCCGGCCACCCCAGACGTCGAAGGTGCGCGTCCCCACGACACCGACCAGCAACGGGACGGTGACCGTGGTGCCGAACAGCACCAGCTTCATCATCAGCTGGTAGATCGCGTTGATCCGGCCGCGGATGGCGTCCTCGACGCGGGAGCCGATGATCGTGACACCGGTGAGGAACGCCGTCCCGGCCCAGAACCCGACCAGCACCACGGTGATCAGCGAGACCGACAGGTGTGGCGACAACGCGACCAGCGCGAGCGAGAGCCCGGCCGCGATGATGGAGACGCCGAACAGCCGGTCGTGCGGGAGCCGCCGGGACAGCTTCGGCGCGAAGGCCATGCCGGAGGCGAGGCCGACGAACACCGCCAGGACGAGCAGGCTGAACGCCGAGTCACCGGCCAGCAGGCTCGAGGAGTACGGCTTGGCCGAGCCGATCACGGCGCCACCGGCGGCGAACGCGCCGAACGCGCCGACCAGCAGCCCGCGCACGAGCGGCGTGCTGCGGATGAAGCGGAAGCCGTCGGCGATCATCGCGCCGATGCCGAGCTTCTCCTCGTCGGCCGCCTTGACCTTCTGCTCCGGCAGCGCGTGGACGTTGCGCAGCGACAGTTCGGGGATGCGGGTGGCGATGAGGATCGCGCTGGCCAGGTAGAGCAGGCCGGTGATGACGACGACGAGCTTCGCGATGCTGAGGCTGGTGTCTTCGCCGGGAACGTGGAGGAAGTTCGTGTTGATGCCGGTGAGGATCGCGTTCGCACCGGCCGCGGTGACGACGGCCAGGCCGTAGGTCATCACCATGCCGAGCTGGTTGGCCGTCTCGACCTGGTCCGGCCGGCGGAGCAGGTTCGGGACCGCGGCCTCTTTCGAGGGGATCCACATGCTCGCCGCGCTGCCGACCAGGAAGTTGCCGGCCAGCAGCCACCACGGCGCGCTGACGAAGGCGATGGACAGCAGGAAGCCGCACCGGAGCAGGTCCGCCACGATCATGACCTTGCGGCGGTCGAACCGGTCCGCGAGCAGGCCGCCGACCGGGGCGAACAACAGCCCCGGTGCCAGTCCGGTCAGCACGACGCCGACGAAGGCGAAGTTCTGCGCGAAGTAGTTGTTCGTCAGCTTCGTGGCCAGGCCGGTGAGGGCCAGGATGTTCAGCCAGTCGGCCACGCTGCACAGGTACGTGACGCCCCAGAGGCGCCGGAACGGTTTGATCGCCAGTACCCGCCGGACCCGGCTGATCGTGGACGCCTCGGCGCCCGACGATCCGCCCGGGCCGGACCCGGGTACCGATCGCACGCCCTCGCTGATACGCCCACCCCACTAGTCACCGCGGTGCCGGGCACCCTCGTGAGTTAGCCCGACCGTGTAGCCAGGGTAGCCCGATCGGCCTCTGGCACGCGGACGACCCCGAGGTCCCAGTGGGGTGGGGAACAGCAGGGGAACGTCAGTCGAACAACCCCGTCACGCTGCTGACCAGGCTCGACACCATCTCGATGGCGACGAACCCGAACACGATCAGCAGCACCACCGCGAGTATCACGCCCGACGCGCTCGACGACGGCCGGCCGATCGCCGGCATCGACATCGCCGGCATCTTCGGCAGCTTTCGCCGCTTGACGGGCACGACCTCGAGGTCTTCGTCGAAGTCGTCCTCCGCCGGCGGCGCCTGCTGCTGCCGGACGGGCCGGAGCATCTGCGGTGCCCGCTTCGGCCAGGTCCGTTGCCGGTTGCGTTGCCGTGGCAGCACCCCGAGCGGCGGAGCCACGTTCTCGCCGAGCGTGCCCGTGGTGCCGGCGGGTGGGATCGCACCCGGAGCATGAGCCCCGGTCACGCCGTCTTCGCGGAGGGTTTCCTCCACCATCCGGCGTACGACCTCCTCGTCGTGCTGCACGGGCCCGGCGACCGAGATGGCGTCGGGCTCGTGGCCGTCCGGCATCGCGGTGCGGGGCTCGGGGTCCGTGGTGACCAGTCCGGAGACCGGGTCCGCGAACATCTCGCCTGGTGCTTCGGACAGTGTGCCGTCGCGCTGAGTGAGCTCGGGGGCACTGAAGAAGGGAGCCTCACCGTTCGCGCTCATGGTGACCACCTCACTACTGAATGTCCTCGCCTTTCCAGGGTAGCGACCAAGGCGGATAACGCATCCGCCCAATGGCTCTGTCTCCAAAGGAGGGTTCGTCACGCAGCGCAAGCCCACGCCCGAACCCCCAGCAGTGTCCAGTCCGCCGAGGCTTCGGTCGACCGCCAATGGTGACAGATCGTAGTGAAGCCCATCACAGTCACGGTCGGCGACCAGCGCGGGAGCGGTCACACCCAGGGTGTCAAGATGGCCAGTTTCGCGCGTGGCGATCGAGCCCGGATGGAGCAATCGCCCCTCGGTCATCGGGTCAGGAAATCTCCTCCTGCCCCAGATCGATCATCTTCCGGCACCAGTCGCGGAGCATCTCGCGGCTGAACGGGCTCAGCACCAGCTGGCGCCGGCCGTCACCACGGTCCAGCGCCGCCAGCGCGAAGCGCCCCAGGTCGGTGTCGACCAGGACGAACCCGTGGTCGGGGAACTCGGCGCACAGCCCGCCGAACGCGAGCATGTCCAGGACCGCCGTGCCCGAGCGCGGGCGGGCCAGCACCTCGCGCATCGCGCCGACGTCGTCGTCCTGGCCGTCGTGGACCAGGCCGTCGGCGTCCACCGTGACCCAGATCGCGCGGCGCGGGCTGCCGAACGGCACGTCCGGCAGCTCCGCCACCAGCATCTCCGGCAGCTCGTCGAAGTCGGCGAGGTGGATCGCGGTGCGGCCGGGCAGCGAGCCCATCATGAACGCGCGCTCGCCGTCGGCGTAGCACCGGATGTCCGCGGTCTCCGGCCCTTCGTCGAACACGCCGCACAGCGCCGCGCGCACCGAGCCGCGCAGCATCAGCGACACCACCTCGAAGCCGAGCTCGTTGAGCTCGCCGTCTTCGCCGAACGGCGTGCCGTCGATCCAGGCGGCCCACGCGACGTGCCGCTCGACCTCCTCGGCCAGGTCCGCCGGGTCGTCGGAGACCGGGCCGTGCACGAGGATGTCGTGGTCGCTGACGTCCGGGTTGTACAGCCGGTCGACCGGTTCGCGATCCGGCATCGCCGCCAGCACCGGCCAGGCCGCCAGCTCCAGCAGCTCACGCGCCGCGGTGCGCTCAGCCATGGCGCCGCACCTCGCTCCGCCCGCGCCGGTCCGCCGCTCCCGCGTCGCGCGGCTCGACCGGCGCCGCGGCCGCGCCCCGCCACACCGGCACGCCGCTGTTCTCCTCGACCGCGGCGAGGATCGCGTCGCGCACCGTCAGATCTCTCCGCGCCACAGGCTCAGGCATGGCTCTGCACCGCCTCGACGATCCACTGCTCGGCGGTGCTCCGCGACGCCGGTCCCCACGTGACGGTCCAGCGCCCGCTCCGCCCCACGGCCGCGCTGAACTGGTAACGCCCGAGGTCGTTGTCCACCAGGCCGAACGCGCCGTGCGGGTACTCGGCCAGTATCGAGTTCCGCACCGCGAGGTCGACCAGCACGGTGCCCAGCCGCGGCCGCGCCGCGCACTCGCGGATCAGCTCGACGGCTTCTTCGCACCGGCGCGGGATCAGGCCGCCCTCGTCGGTCTCGATGCGCACCTGCCGGCCCGGACCGGGTGGCCGGTCGGGCAGCCCGTCGAACACCCAGCCGGGCAGCTCGCTGAGGAACCCCGACCGCAGCCGCGCGCGGTTGCCCAGCTTCTGCAGCACCGTGGTGTAGTCCTCGTCGCCGAAGAACCGGACCTCCCACGGCTCGCGCCGGGCCGGGAAGACGCCGGTGACGACACCGCGGATGAAGCCGCCCCGCAGCGCCCGGTACAGCCCGACGGCCTCCGCCGTGACTTCGCCGCCCGGCGCCAGGCCGATCGCGGCCATCCCGGCGACGAACCGGGTGTACTGCTCGACCTCGTCGGCCAGGCTCCGCGGCCGCTCGTCCGGACGCGAGAAGCGGGGTTCGGTGTCCGCCAGCACCGGCGGGATCTCGAACTCGGGGTCGTAGAACTCCATCACGGAGGGCCGCTCCGGGACCTCGGCCGAGAGCGGGGCGATGACCTCGTCGATGACGTCGAAGACGGCGACTGAGTTGTTCACCCCTCGATTGAACACCCTGGCACCGACAATTTCTCGCACATATGTTCGACTCCACGAGACGAGTCGCCGAACGGTCGGCAGGCGGCCCGAAACGCCGTGAAGGCCCCCTACCGGACATAAGCGCCGGTGAGGGGGCCTTCAGGAGAGCGCTACTTGGCCTTCGTGGCCGTGGTGCGCTTGGGAGCCGTCTTCGTGGCCGTCTTCGTGGCCGCGGCCTTGGCGGTCTTGCTCGTCCCCGCCTTGACCGTCTTCGCCGTCGTCGACGCCGGCTTGCGCGCCGGCGCCTTCCGCTTCGGCGCCGGACCCTTCGCCCGCTTCTCCGCCAGCAGCTCGGACGCCCGTTCGGCGGTGAGCTCGTCGATGTCGTCACCCTTGCGCAGCGTCGCGTTGTACTCGCCGTCGGTGACGTACGGGCCGAACCGGCCGTCCTTGACGACCATCGGCTTCTTCGACACCGGGTCCTCGCCGAGCTCCTTGAGCGGCGGCTTCGCGGTGGCGGAGCGGCCGCGCTGCTTCGGCTCGGCGTAGATCTTCAGCGCCTCTTCGACGGTGATCGAGAACAGCTGGTCCTCGGTCGTGAGCGACCGCGAGTCCGTGCCCTTCTTCAGGTACGGCCCGTAGCGCCCGTTCTGCGCCGTGATCTCGTCGCCGGACTCCGGGTCCTTGCCGACCACGCGCGGCAGCGAAAGCAGCTTCAGCGCGTCTTCGAGGTTCACCGTCTCGATGTCCATCGACTTGAACAGCGAGCCCGTGCGCGGCTTCGGCTGCTTCGCCTTCGCGGCCTTCTTCTGCGCGGCCGTCGCGGTCTCGGGCAGCGGCTCGGGCTCCGGCAGGACCTCGGTGACGTACGGCCCGAAGCGGCCTTCCTTCGCGACGATCTCGTGCCCGCTCACCGGGTCGGTGCCCAGCGTGCGGCCCTCCTGCGGGGTCGCGAACAGCTTCTCCGCGATCTCCAGCGAGAGCTCGTCCGGCGGCAGGTCCTCGGGCAGGTTCGCGCGCTGCGAGTTCCCGTCGACCTCACGCTCGAGGTACGGCCCGTAGCGGCCGACCCGGACGACGACCTTGTGCCCTTCGGAATCGCTGAACAGCGGGATCGAGTTGATCTCACGCGCGTCGATGTCCTCGACACTGCCCTCGACCAGCTTCTTCAGCCCGCCCAGGCGGCCGATCGAGCCGTCGACGCCCATGTCGCCGCCGAAGTAGAACTTCGACAGCCACGAGCCGCGCTGCTCGTCGCCGTTGGCGATGCGGTCGAGCTCGTCCTCCATGCCGGCGGTGAAGTCGTAGTCGACCAGCCGCTCGAAGTGCCGTTCCATCAGGCCGATCACGGCGAACGCGACCCACGACGGAACGAGCGCGGAGCCCTTCTTCCAGACGTAGCCGCGGTCCTGGATGGTCTTGATGATCGACGCGTACGTCGACGGGCGGCCGATGCCCAGCTCTTCCAGCTTGCTGACCAGGCTCGGCTCCGAGTAGCGCGCCGGCGGCGACGTCGTGTGCCCGTCCGGGGACAGCTCGGTCGCGGTGAGGTCCTGGTCCTTCTCGAGCACCGGCAGGCGGCTCTGCTTGTCGTCGGCTTCGCCACCGGTCTCGGTGTCGACCGCCTCGACGTACGCCTTCAGGAAGCCCGCGAAGGTGATCGTGCGGCCCGAAGCGGCGAAGGTGCACTCCTCGCCCGAAGTCGCGTTGCCGACGATGCGCACCGACATCGTGGTGCCCTTGGCGTCCGCCATCTGCGAAGCGATCGTGCGCTGCCAGATCATCTCGTAGAGGCGGTACTCGTCGGTGTCCAGCTCGCTCGCGACCTGGCCCGGCGTGCGGAAGACCTCGCCCGATGGACGGATCGCCTCGTGCGCCTCCTGCGCGTTCTTGACCTTGCGGGTGTACTGGCGCGGCGACGGCGAGACGTACTCCTTGCCGTACAGCTGCGTGGCCTGGCTGCGCGCCGCCGAGATCGCCGACTCCGAGAGGGTCGTCGAGTCGGTACGCATATAAGTGATGTAACCGTTCTCGTACAGCTTCTGCGCGATCCGCATGGTGCGCTCCGAGGTGAACCGCATCTTGCGGCCCGCCTCCTGCTGCAGCGTCGAGGTCATGAACGGCGCGTACGGCTTCCGCGTGTACGGCTTCTCCTCGACGCTCGAGACCTTGAAGTCACGCTGCTTCAGCGCGTCGGCCAGGCGTCGCGCGTCGGCCTCGGCCAGCACGCGGATCTCGTTGTTCGACGCCTTGAGCTGCCCGTCCGAGCCGAAGTCGCGGCCGGTGGCCAGGCGGGCGCCGTCCACGGCGACCAGGCGAGCCGGGAAGTTCCGCGGCGAGGCCTCTTCGCCGGCGTCCATCGTCGCCGAGATGTCCCAGTACGACGCCGAGGTGAAGCGCATCCGCTCGCGCTCCCGCTCGACCACGATCCGGGTCGCCACCGACTGCACACGGCCCGCCGAAAGCTTCGGCATGACCTTCTTCCACAGCACCGGCGAGACCTCGTAGCCGTAGAGACGGTCGAGGATGCGGCGGGTCTCCTGGGCGTCGACGAGGTCGGCGTCCAGCTCACGGGTCGAGTCGGCGGCCGCGAGGATCGCCTGCTCGGTGACCTCGTGGAAGACCATCCGGCGGACCGGGACCTTCGGCTTCAGCGTCTCGAGCAGGTGCCACGCGATGGCTTCGCCCTCGCGGTCGGGGTCCGTCGCGAGGTAGAGCTCGTCGACGTCCTTCAGCAGCCCCTTGAGCTCGGTGACCTTGGACTTCTTGTCCGGGGTGACCACGTAGAGCGCCTTGAAGTCGTTGTCGACGTCGACACCGAGCCGGGCCCACGACTCGCCCTTGTACTGGGCGGGGACGTCAGCGGCTCCACGCGGCAGGTCGCGGATGTGCCCGACGGAGGACTCGACGACGTAACCGCCGCCGAGGTAGGGGGCGATCTTGCGGGCCTTGGTCGGCGACTCGACGATAACGAGCCGCCGGTGCCCGGCGCCGTTGTCCGCCCCGGCTCCGTTCTTCTTGGTCCGTGCTCCTGCCACGCTGTCCTGCTCTCCGCTCATCTCGTCCCGCCGCCGCGGGACTGCACCACGTCCGAACCCCTGACGGGGGGTCCAAGCCCGCGTCTCGACCTGTCAGTGTGCACGCTCTCCCAGCCCGGACGGCGTGGAGGTGGCCCAACACGCCGCTGAGCCTGTGTCCACCGCATCGCCGCTGACCTCGGCGATGTTTCCTCTCTACACCGGGCACGTGATTTCGGCCACGTGCCGCGCAGCCTAGCGCGTGACCGGCTGGATACCCTCCGTTCGACGGTGGTGGGCGCGGGGACGTGACCGCTTCACTGGATTCCCCGTCCAGCCGAAAGGATCCGCCATGACCCGACGCCTGCTCGGCGCCCTGTTCACCGCCGTGACCGCCACCGTATTACTGGGAGTCACTCCGGCGAACGCCGCCGCGGCGAACTTCGCCGGCACCGTGGCGCTGTCCAACTGCTCGGGCTCGGTGGTCAAGCCGGCCGCGACGCCCGACACCGCGCCCGCGCTCGTCATGTCCAACGGCCACTGCCTCGAAAGCGGCTTCCCCGGCCCCGGCCAGGTGATCACCAACCAGGCGTCGAGCCGGACGTTCACGCTGCTCACCGCCAGCGGGAGCAACAAGGCCACCCTGCGGGCGAAGAAGATCATCTACGGCACGATGACCGACACCGACGTGTCGCTCTACCAGCTCACCACCACCTACGCGCAGATCAAGTCGAGCTACGGGATCTCGCCGCTGGAGCTGTCGAACGCGCACCCGGTCGCGGGCTCCGCGATCGACGTCGTCTCCGGCTACTGGAAGCGCGTCTACTCCTGCAACGTCGACGGGTTCGTCTACCGGCTGAAGGAGGGCAGCTGGACCTGGAAGGACTCGATCCGCTACACCTCCGCCTGCCAGACCATCGGCGGCACCTCGGGCTCGCCGATCATCTCCGGCGGCAAGGTCGTCGGCGTCAACAACACCGGCAACGAGGACGGCCAGCGCTGCACGGAGAACAACCCGTGCGAGGTCGACCAGGCCGGCAACGTGACGGTGCACCACCTGACCAACTACGGCCAGGAGACCTACGGCATCCCGGCCTGCCTCACCGCGGCCAGCGAAATCGCGCTCACCCAGGCCGGCTGCACCCTGCCCCGGCCCTGACGCGGCAGCCGCACCCGGTCAGGCCGTGCTCGTCACGGCCTCCGGGTGCGGAGCCGCCTCCGGCGCCGCACCGGGCCACGCCGCTTCGGCACCTCGCGGCGGCTCCCCGATCAGTTCCAGCAACGCCTCCAACCTGCGTTTCCCGGTGACCTTCACCGCCGGGACCTCGGCCTTCGGGCCGGTCAGCTTCGCCATGACGCCCAGCGGCGTCAGCGCCTCGACCAGCCGTTCGTGCATGCCGGGCGCCAGCGGGTCGACGCCGAGGAGGTACCCCTGCGTCCCGGGCCGGCCGCCGGCCAGCGCCCACATCCGCAGCACGGCGCCGCTGAGCCGAAAACCGTCCGGCACCGCCTTGCCCGAGTCGTCCTCCACCGGGCCGGCGCAGCCCTCACGCAGCCATCTCAGCGCCAGCGGCAGCAGGTCCACCCGGAACGACGTCCGCACCTGCGGGTTGCCGCAGTCGGCCCTGGAGACCTGGGCGTCCGCGCCGCGATGACGCAGCTCACGCGCCAGGACGTGGGCCCGCCACGGCTCCTCGACGACCACCGAAAGCCGCGCGGCGGTGCGCCCGAAACCGGTGATCTGGCCGTGGCAGCACAACAACCCGGCCAGGTCACCCAGGCCGGGCCCGCTGGCCTCCGCGGAGAAGAGCGAGATCGTCCGATCCACCGCGCCATACTAGAACACAAGTTCGATTCGTGGCGAGTGTCACCGGATCTTTCAGCGTGGCGGCTCGTCGAGCTGGCCGCAGCTGGGCGCCCGCTGCTGGGCCGCCTCCAGCGCGGGCACGTTCTTGAGGCCCCTGAGGTAGTCCAGGGCGTCGAGGCGGTCCAGTGTGGCCCCGGCCTCGCCGAGGGCCGCCTTGATCGCCTCCGCGTCACCCTGGACGGCAGCGATGCGCTGACGTGCGTTCTCGGCCTGCGTGCGGATCTCGGTGAACTGCCCGATGACGTCCTCACGGCCGGCGTCCGCGGCGGGCACCGGCGGCGCGCCGAGCGCGTTCAGGCCGGCGAGGCTCCGGTCGAGCCCGCCCACCACCGAAGAAAGGAGATCGCCTGCGGTCCGGGACGCCTGCTGCGGCGTGCTCGGATCGACGGTCGGGAGCGAGGCCAGCGCGCGGACCAGGTCACCCACCGCGCCGCAGTAGCCGTCCGCCCATCTCGCCACCGGATCGGCCTGCGGCACCACGGTCGTCACCGACAGACCCTGGTCCCGCGCCGGCGACTGCGTGGCGGCTTGCTGCCCGCAGCCGGCGAGGCCGATGGTGATCGTCGTGGTCAGAGCGGCTAAGACGGTTGACCGCGGCCGCACCTGCACACCTCCTGCTCGACGACGTCCCCCGAGAGCCCGACGGTACCGACTCGGTGCCGCTTCGCAAGTCGCCAGGCCTGTGTGGGAAGTGCCGACACGCCCCGGGCCCGGCACGCGACGCTGCGTGCCGGGCCCGGGAACGGGTACTGCGAGTCAGGCCTTGATCTCCGTCGGGGTGTCCGTGAGGACCGTCCCACGACGCTTCGAGACCACGATCGCCGCGACGATCACGGCGACCGCCACCAGCGAGATGATGATGCGCACGGCGGTGTTCTGGTCCGGGCCGATCGAGAACTGCACGATGGCGGGCGCGATCAGCACGGAGACCAGGTTCATCACCTTGATCAGCGGGTTGATCGCCGGGCCGGCGGTGTCCTTGAACGGGTCACCCACGGTGTCACCGATGATGGTGGCCTCGTGCGCGGACGAACCCTTGCCGCCGTGGTTGCCGTCTTCGACCAGCTTCTTCGCGTTGTCCCACGCGCCACCGGAGTTGGCGAGGAAGATCGCCATCAGGGTGCCGCAGGCGATCGCGCCGGCCAGGTAGCCGGCGAGCGCGCCGGTGCCCAGGCCGAAACCGACCGCGATCGGGGCGAAGACCGCCAGCAGACCCGGCGTCGTCAGCTCACGCAGCGAGTCGCGCGTGACGATGTCGACGACCTTGCCGTACTCGGGACGGGTGGTGCCCTCCATGATCCCGGGGATGTCGCGGAACTGGCGACGGACCTCGTAGACCACCGCGCCGGCGGCGCGGGAGACCGCGTTGACGGCGAGACCGGAGAACATGAACACCACGGCCGCGCCGACGATGACGCCGACGAGGGTGTTCGGGCTGACGATCGTGTTGACGAACGCGTTCGCACCCGAGATACCGTCGGCGATCCCGGATCCCATGCCCGTCAGCGTCTTCTCGATCGCGTCGGAGTAGGAGCCGAACAGCGCCGTCGCCGCGAGCACCGCCGTGGCGATCGCGATGCCCTTGGTGATGGCCTTGGTGGTGTTGCCGACCGCGTCCAGCTCGGTGAGGATCTGCGCGGCCTTCTCGTCGACGTCGCCCGACATCTCGGCGATGCCCTGCGCGTTGTCCGAAACCGGGCCGAAGGTGTCCATCGCGACGATGACGCCGACGGTGGTCAGCAGGCCGGTACCGGCGAGCGCCACGGCGAACAGCGCGACGCCGCCGCCCAGCAGGTACGCGCCGAACACGGCCGCGCCGATCACCAGCGCGGTGTACACAGCGGACTCGAAGCCGACCGAGATACCGGAGAGGATGACGGTCGCGCCGCCGGTCTCCGACGTCTGCGCGACGTCCTTGACCGGCTTGTACTCGGTGCCGGTGTAGTAACCGGTCAACTTCAGGATGATCGCGGCCAGCACGATGCCGATGATCACCGCGACGGTCGCGATGACCGCCGGGTTGCCCGAGGTGGCACCGAATTCCGCACCGAAGTCGGAGAAGCTGCTCGGCAGGTACACGAACGCCGCGATCGCCGACAGCACCGCGGAAATGACCGCGGAGATGTAGAAGGAGCGGTTGATCGTGACGAGGCCGGGCTCGCCGACGCGCGCCTTCGTGATGTAGACACCGATCACCGCGGTGATCACGCCGATGGCCGGCACGATCAGCGGGAAGATCAGGCCGTGCACGCCGAAGGCGGTGCTGCCCAGGATCAGGGCGGCGACGAGCATGACGGCGTAGGACTCGAAGAGGTCCGCGGCCATGCCGGCGCAGTCACCCACGTTGTCACCGACGTTGTCCGCGATGGTCGCGGCGTTGCGCGGGTCGTCCTCCGGGATGCCCTGCTCGACCTTGCCGACGAGGTCGGCGCCGACGTCGGCGGCCTTGGTGAAGATACCGCCGCCGACACGCATGAACATGGCGATCAGCGCGGCGCCGAAACCGAAGCCTTCGAGCACCTTCGGGGCCTGGCCGGTGTACACCAGCACGACGACCGCGGCACCGAAGAGGCCGAGGCCGACGGTGATCATGCCGACCACACCACCGGTGCGGAAGGCCACGCGCATGGCGGTCTCGCGACCGCCTTCCTCACGCGACGCGGCGGCCACGCGCAGGTTCGCCTGCGTCGCCAGCCACATGCCGAGGTAACCGATCGCGAACGAGAAAGCCGCGCCGACCAGGAAGAAGATCGAGCGGCCGATCTTCTCGTTCCAGTCGTCGGCGGGAAGTGCGAAAAGCAGGAGGAACACGATCGCGCCGAAAATGGCGAGAGTGTTCCGCTGCCGCTTGAGGTAAGCGGCCGCGCCTTCCTGCACCGCCTTGGCGATGTCCTGCATCTTGGCGGTGCCCTGGCCCGCGGCCAGCACCTCCTTGAGCAAGACGTAGCCGATGACGAGTGCGGCAAGCGCGACCACGGCGACTACACCGACAATCGTGTAGCCACCTCCGGAGAGCGTGATGTTGCCGCCCTCCGCGAGGAACTGCCGTGCCATTCGTCCTCCAGGAGACGTCGACATGCGCCAGCGTCGACGAGCCGAGGGTTCGACACGGCCGACGCTGGCATGGACCCTGTACCGAGCGACACGCTAGCCGGGCAGCAACGCACGTCTCACATGACGCTCACCACAGAGGGTGTGGATTGCGGGAGTGTATTGGTACTGCAACCAGGCCCGACAAGCCGTCCCGGGGACGGTACAATCCGTTACCTTGTGAGCCTCCTCACTTGATCGATCACTCTGCTGCCGATCCGTTGGCCCCCTTGGGATGCGCCGGAACTGTCGGACCCCTGTGCCAAGCTCGGCGGGTGGACGAATCACGTGGGCGGCGGCTGCTGGGGCGGGTGACCGCGGGCATCCCGGCGCGCGAAGACCCGATCACGCACGTCGCGGACCTGCCGGGCCGGGCGGCGCGGTGCGTGCCGTGGCCGTCGTGGGCCGATCCGGCGGTCGTGAGTGCGCTGAGTGACTGCGGCGTGGCGGCGCCGTGGGCGCACCAGGCGGAGGCGGCCGCGCACGCGTACGAGGGCCGGCACGTCGTGGTTTCGACCGGCACGGCCTCCGGTAAGTCGCTGGCTTACCAGCTGCCGGTGCTGTCGCGGCTCGCCGCGGGCGAGAAGACGACGGCGCTGTACCTCTCGCCGACCAAGGCACTGGGCGCGGACCAGCTGCGGTCGGTGTCCTCTTTGGACGTGCCGGGCGTCCGGGCGGCGTCGTTCGACGGGGACACCCCGATGGTCGAGCGCGACTGGGTGCGCGCGCACGCGAACTGGGTCTTCACCAACCCGGACATGCTGCACCGCGGGATCCTCTCGGCGCACGGTCGGTGGGCGCCGTTCTTCCGGCGGCTCGGCTGCGTGGTCGTCGACGAGTGCCACAGCTATCGCGGGGTCTTCGGGTCGCACGTGGCCCTGCTGCTGCGCCGGCTCCGGCGGGTGGCCGAGCACTACGGCGCTTCGCCGGTGTTCGTGCTCGCGTCGGCGACCACGGCTTCGCCGGCTTCGTTCGCTTCGCGACTCACTGGAGTTCCGTGTGTCGCCGTCACGGATGACGCGTCACCGCGCGGCGCCCGCACGGTCGCGTTGTGGGAGCCGCCGCTGCTCGAAGAGCTGACCGGCGAAAACGGCGCGCCGGTCCGGCGGTCGGCCGGCGCGGAGGCGTCGCGGATCCTCGCCGACCTGGTCGTCGAGGGCGCGCGATCGCTGGCCTTCATCCGCTCGCGCCGGGGCGCGGAGCTGGCCGCGCTGGGTGCGCGTCGCATACTGTCCGAAGTGGACCCCAGGTTGTCGGTAGCCGTTGCGGCGTATAGGTCTGGTTATCTTCCGGAGGAGCGTCGAGCGCTCGAGGCGGCGCTGCTGTCGGGGCGGCTGCTGGGCGTCGCGACGACCAACGCGCTCGAGCTGGGCGTCGACATCGCGGGCCTGGACGCGGTGGTGCTGGCCGGCTACCCGGGCACCCTCGCGTCGTTCTGGCAGCAGGCCGGGCGCGCGGGCCGTTCGGGCGACTCGGCGCTGGTGGTTTTCGTGGCGCGGGACGACCCGCTGGACACGTACCTGGTGCACCACCCGGCGGCGCTGCTCGACCGGCCGGTGGAGACGGCGGTCCTCGACCCGGCGAACCCGTACGTGCTGGCGCCGCAGCTCGCGTGCGCCGTCGCCGAGCTTCCGCTGACGGTCCCCGAGCTGGAGATGTTCGGCGGCGATGCGGCGCTGGGCGTGCTCGCCGAACTGGCGGACCAGAAGCTGCTGCGGCGCCGCTCGAGCGGCTGGTACTGGACGTCCCGCGACCGCCCGCACGCCGACGTCGGCATCCGCGGCACCGGCGGCGACCAGATCGCGGTGGTGGAGTCGGACTCCGGCCGGATGCTGGGAACGGTCGACCCGGGCTCGGCGTGCTTCGCCGTGCACCCGGGCGCGGTGTACCTGCACCAGGGGTCGTCGTACGTCGTCGACGAGCTGGACCTGGAGACCGGGCTGGCGATGGTCCACGCGGAGAACCCGGACTGGACGACAACACCGCGCGAGATCGTCGACATCTCGGTGCTGAGCACGTTGGAGAAGCAGGACTTCGGCGGAGTGACCGTCTGCCTCGGCGAGGTGGCGGTGACCTCCCAGGTAGTCGGCTACCTGCGACGACGCCCGTCGGGCGAGGTGCTGGACTCCACGCCGCTCGACCTGCCGGAGCAGAGCCTGCACACGAGGGCGGTCTGGTACACGATCTCGTCAGAGCTGCTGGGAACCGACGCGGTGCGCACGGGCTCGAGCGCTCTTGCGCGCTCGGCTGGGGTGAGGGTTTTGTCGAGTTCCGCGGTCTCGGGGCCGGCTGGGCCGAGCGGCTCCGCCGGGCCGGCTGGTTCGAGCCGTTCTGCAAGTGCCGCAGATCCGGCTGGGCCGAGCGGTTCCACGAGTGCCGCGGATCCGCAAGATTCGAGCCGCTCAGCGAGTGCCGCGGGCCTGACTGGGCCAAGCGGCTCCGCGGATCCGGCTGGTTCGAGCCCCTCCGCAGGTGCTGCAGATTTGGCTGGGCCGAGCGATTCCACGAATTCCACTGACCCGGAGGCGACTGGTCTTGCGGCTCCGGATCCGTCTGCTCCGAGGGGTGCCGCTTCGGCTGGGCCGACCGATTCCACGGATTCGGGGCCGGCAGGTTTGGACCGTTCCGAGAGTCTCGCGGACTCGGCTGTTCCGAGCGGTTCTGCAGAACCGGCTGGTTCAAGCGGTTCCGCGGTTCCGGCAAGTTCGAGCCGTTCCGCGGGTGCCGCGGACCAGACTCGGCCGAGCGGTTCCGCGGGTCCGGCTGACTCGAGCCGTTCCGTGGGTACCGCGGAGCTGACTGGGCCGAGCGGTTCCGCCGGGCCGGCGGGTTCGAGCCGTTCCGCGAGTGCTGCGGATCCGGCTGGGCCGGGCGATTCCGCGAGTTCCGTGGATTCGGGTTCGGCCGATGGCGAGGCGGGGACCGGGGGCCATCGGGTGGGGACCGAATCTGCGGGGCCGGTGGGGACCGGGGAGGAAACCCTGGCGAACGGTCGGGGGCCCGTTCACGAGGGTGGCAGGACACCGGGGGGTGCCGGACTGATTCCGGCACGGGTCCCCGGTGCCCTGCATGCCGCCGAGCACGCGGCGATCGGCCTGCTACCGCTGTTTGCTACGTGCGACCGATGGGACATCGGCGGGGTGAGTACCGCGTGGCACGAAGACACCGGGGAGGCAACGGTGTTCGTGCACGACGGCCATCCCGGGGGTGCGGGATTTGCCGAGCGCGGTTATGCCGCGATTGTCCCGTGGCTGGTCGCAACGCGGGAGGCGATCGTCTCCTGCGAGTGCCCGACGGGATGCCCGTCCTGCGTTCAGTCGCCGAAGTGCGGGAACGGCAACGAACCGCTGGACAAGGCGGGGGCGGTGGCAGTTCTGGGAACCGTGCTCGGGGCGTTGCGTCAACACGGCAACTAGAACGGCCACACAATGGTCCATGGAGTTGTGTCCTGCTCCACCTCGGCCGGGCTGGGACCGGCCGGGGGCGGTGGTTCTGTGGGTCAGGCCGCGGTGGTCTGAACCAGCTGCGCCGCGTCGGCGCCGGCCAGGGCACGGACCAGCACGTCCTGCACCTCGGCGGCGTCCGGCAGGTGCCAGCCGCAGACCTCGGGCTTGACGCGCCAGTGCACAACACCGTGCTGGAACGGCGAAGGCGGCAGCGGGATCCAGCTGTCCTTGCCGTGCCACTGGATCGTGGCGCGGGAGGCGAGCTCGGCCGGCACGTGGTCGGCGACGGTGGTGAGGAAGAGCCAGCGGCCGTTCGGCAGCGCGATGATGGGGGCGGGGTGGCCCAGGGCGCGGAGCAGACGGCAGGCGCGCTTGCCGAGTTCGTCGTCGACCTCGATGGCGTCGAGCACGGTGCCGGTGGCGACGAGCAGGCTGTGCGTGCGGTCGGAGAACCAGGTGGCGACCTCGTGGGCGTGGGTGCCGATCTGCTCGCGCCAGTTGTCACTGGCCGGGACGGGACGGCGCCAGGTGAGGTCGTCGCCGTCCGTGAGCGGCGCGGGGTTGACGCCCGGCAGCACCGGCCAGCCACGCCAGGCGAGACCGATCGCCTCCGCCCGCAGTTCGATGCGGAAGGCGCCGCGCCAGCTGTCCGGCCAATTCGCGTCCAACATGTCTTTCCTGCCTGTGAGGTCTGGTTCGTCGCGACCCCCCGAGACCCTGCCGTGGTGTCGCACGTCTCACTTAACGGCAAGTTGCACATTGCCCGGAACCCCCACGCGACAACCGGTGGTTACTGGGCGATGAACGCCTCGTAGTCCCTACCGCCGGACCGAACCCAGCGGTACGCCAGGGACGGTGAACGGCAGGCGAACAAGGACCGTTCGTCGTGCGAAACCCGGTCTCACCAGCCCGCCGACGGCCCGCGAGGCCGCCCGGACGGCGTTCATCAGCCCAGGTGGGACGCGGTTTTGACCGCTCACCGTGCACTGGTGACCGCTGCGCGTGACCAACAGCCGCTCATCGCGCAGCCGCCGGGAGCAGCCGGTCACCCCCGCATACCGACCGGTCGGCGTCCGCCGGTCGACCGCACCGGCAGATCAGCCCGTCCGGCGGCGAGCGGCAGTTCAGGGTGGCGAGTTGTTGATGTACCCCGCGGCCGAGTTGGTGAACCGTCGTTCGCTGAGAACGGGTCGCCTGGCTTCGCTGGTGTCACGGTTGACCGGCCGGACCAGCCCGGGCGTGGGCGGACGGACCGGGCAGCCCGGCGAACCCCGGACTCGGCGCCTCCACCTCGACCAGGGCATCCAGCCGCTGCCATCGGCAGGTCAGGAGCGTGACGCCCATCCGCTCGGCCACCCACCGAGCGCGGTCACAGGCCCGGTCCGGCCCGTCAGAGGCGTGCGACGCCGCGGCGAGCGCGCCCAGATCGGCAGCCGATTCGACGTGATGCCGGGCGACGACCAGCGCCCCGAGCCAGAACCCGAGCACAGCGACGCCGGTCACCGCCGCGACAGCCATGGCGGTCCAGATGGTCGCCGCACCGCTGTCCGCCGGCCGCTCTCCGCCTTGTATCCGGGCGGTCGCGCCTGCGCAGATAGTCGCCGCTCTGCTGCTCATCCCGAGCCGATGCCCGCCTCGTGCCCAGGCGGTCGACGTTGTCCACGTGGTCGCCGCACCGCTGTCCGCCGCCAGCCGCGCACCCCCTTGTGGCTGGGCGGTCGGCGCTGTCCTGGCGGTCGCGTACCTGCCTGCCGCCGGCTGCTGCTCGCCTTGTGCCGCGGCAGTCGCCGCTTTGGTGTTCGCCGTCGGCTGCCCTATGTCTTGTGGCTGGGTGGTTGGTGCACCTGCTCGGCGTCGGGACTCTTGCGTGTCAACCTGGGGCATCTGCTGCCTCGGTGCCTGGCTCTGCCATTGCGTAGGCCGTCGCCCTTAAGTTGATTGCCGGGAGGAGGCCGCCTGCTGGGGTGGCTGCCACGCTTGCCGTGATTTGGTCGCCCGCGTGCTGGACCTCCAGCGTTGCGCCCCTTGGGGCGATCTGGTGGACCGCCGCCTCGGCCTCCTGTGGCTGGCCCCTGGCCACCAGGCGCGCCGCCTCGTGGGCTGCGTCTGTGCAGCTCAGCTGGGCCATCAAGACCGTCAGGGCGGCCACCAGCAACACCGTCACCACCGTGAGCCCGGCCAGGCCCAGTGCCGCCTCGACCGTGACCGAGCCGTTGTCGCGGCTTCTCATGAGGGGACCGACAGGGCTTTCATGACCAGGCTCGTCAGCCATGAGACGACCGAGTCGCCGGTGAGCAGCGTGTAGAGGACGGCCGCGAAGGCCGCTACCGCGACCGTGACGATGGCGTATTCGACCGTCGTGGAGCCGTCGTCGCCGGTGGTGGGCGTGCGCATGGGAAGTCCTTTCGGTGGGTGTGGTCAGAAGAGCGGGCCGAGGCGCCCGGCCAGGCCGAGGACGACCGGCAGTACGCCGAGGCAGAAGAAGGCGGGCAGGAAACACAGGCCGACCGGCAGGGCGAGCGCCACCCCGGCCCGTTCGGCGCGTTCCTCGGCCTCGGTGGACAGTTCCTCCCGGAGCCGTTCGGCGAGGTCGCCGGCGGCCATGGCGAACGCGGCGCCCGAACGGGACGTCCGGATCGCGGCGATCGCCAGTTCGCCGAGGCCGGGAAGCTCCTGCACCGGTGCCCAGGCTTCGCCGGGTTCCGAACCGAGGGCCAGCAGCGCCGCGGCCGAGCGCAACGCCGTTGCCACCTCGGCGGGCGCGGCGCCGGACACGGCGTCGAGCGCTGTCGGTACCGGGAGCCCCGCTCGCAGGCAGGCGGCCAAGAGGTCGAGCGTCCCCGCCAGCCGGAGCCTGCTGGTGATGTCGGACGCGGGTGCTCGTGGCCGACGGGAACGGCGGATCACCCACCACCCGGCAGCTGTCACGATCGCGCCCACGACGATCCCGGCCAGGCCGCCGACCAGCACGGCCAGGGAGACGCCGCCCAGTGTCGCCGCGAGGTGCGGCACCGCGCTCGGCCAGGTGCGCGCCGGCGGAGGTGGCCGGCTCGCCGTCAGCCAGGCGAACCGCCGTGCCACGGTGGCGTCGCCCGGCCAGACGAGTACTGCGCCGGCGAACAGCAGCAGCGCGGCCGCGGTCATCGGAGCCGCACCCGGCCGGTCAGGGCGCGGCACCAGGCCGTTCCCGCCCAGAGCAGGACGCTGCCGAAGACCAGCAGGAGCTGCCCTGGCGTGCTTTCGATCAGCACGGACAGCGGCGCCGCGCCCATCGCCTGCCCGAGGAGCACGCACAGCACCGGAAGCCCGGTGAGCACCGCGGCGCTCGATCGCGGGCCGGCCAGTTTGGCGCGCATCCGGCGGGCGTACGCCAGGGCGGCTTCGGCGTCACGGCGGGCGGCGTCCAGGACGTCGGCCATCGGCAGGCCGTATCGCCGGCCCAACGTCCACGCGGCGGCCAGTTCCGGGATGGCCGGTGCGCGCAGCTCCCCGTCGAGCCGGGCCGCTGCCGCCAGAGCTCGCAGATCCGCCGAGACGGCGGGGACGACCTCGGCGGCGGCCTCCGCCGCCGTCACCGGGTGGGCTCCGGCGCGCAGCTCGGCGACCATCGTCCGCAACGCGATCGCTGTTTGCGAGGCCATCGCCAGGTCCCGGTTCGCGCGGCGGTGGGCTTGCCATTCCTGGCGCCACGCCAGCGTCAGCACGCCGACGGCGACGGCGCCGCCGACTCCGGCGAACACGCCCGCCAGCGCACCAGGGAGCAGCCAGCGGACGACCGGCCACAGCTCCGGCAGCCGGACGCGGGATTTCGCAGCCGGGTGTTCGACCGCGGACTGCAGCCGATCAGGCGGCGCAGGCCAGCACGCCAAGGCCGCGCCGAGGCACAGCGGGAGCCAAGCGGTGATCATCGTGATCTCCCTCGGCGGAACGGGAAGGAGGTCAGCACGCGAGCGCTCCTGTCGTCACGAAGAGGTGGCGGTCGACCGTCCAGCGACCCGCGCGCCACACCGGCACCACGCGGGCCCGGCCGCGTTCGCTGCGGAGCACGCCGACCTCGGCGAGACGTCGTCGGCCGCCCGGTTCGCGTCGCATGTGGAGCACGACGCGGATCGCCGCGACCAGCTGGCTGTGGACGGCGTCGCGGCCCAAGCCGCCGAGTGCGGCCAGTGCCTCGATACGCGCGGGCACTTCGGCCGGGGAGTTGGCGTGGAGCGTGCAGGCGCCGCCGTCGTGACCGGTGTTCAGGGCGGTGAGCAGCGCGCCGACCTCGGCGCCGCGGACCTCGCCGACCACCAGCCGGTCGGGACGCATCCGCAGCGCCTGGCGCACCAGCTCGGGCAGGCCGACCGCGCCCGCACCCTCCACATTGGCCGGTCGGGAGACCAGGCCGACGAACTGCGGGTGCGACGGTTGCAGCTCGCCCGCGTCCTCGACGCAGACGATCCGCTCGCCCGGATCGACCGCGCCGAGCAACGCCGCCAGCAGTGTGGTCTTGCCCGCGCCCGTGCCGCCGGTGACGAGGAATGCCATGCGCCGCGACACGACGTTCTCCAGCAGCTTCGCACCGCTCGCATCGAAGGCACCCAGCTCGCGCAACGCCGCGAGGTCGTGTGTCGCCGGGCGGAGGACCCGCAGCGACAGGCAGGTGCCGTTGGCCGCGACCGGCGGGAGGACGGCGTGCACGCGGATACGTCCGTGTGGGCCGGATCCAGGCAGCCAGCCGTCCACAAAGGGCTGTGCGTCGTCGAGACGACGTCCCGCCGCCAGCGCGAGGCGCTGGGCCAGGCGGCGGACGGATTCCTCGTCGTTGAAGCGGATTTCGGTGCGGGTGAGGCCGTGCGGACCGTCCGTCCAGACCTCGCCGGGGCCGGTGACGAGGACGTCGGTGGTGGCCGGGTCGTCGAGGAGCGGGGCCAGCGGGCCGGCGCCGACGAACTCGTCGCGGGCCTGGCGGGCGGCGTCCAGCACCGCGTCGTGGCCGAGAGCGCCGCCCGCCTCGGCCCGCACGGCGGTCGCGACGGCGACCGGGTCGGCCTGGCGGCGGTCGCCGGCCAGGCGGTTGCGGACGCGGTCCACGAAGTCGGTCGTCACGGGTTCACCACCGGGGTCGGGGACGGGGTGCGGAGCCGGGTCAGGAACCGCTGGGCGCCGGCCCGGTCCCGGCCCGCCAGGGTGAGGAGCGTGGGGAGCAGGAGGTCGCCCACCCGGGTCGGGGTGACCGCTCGGCGGAGGACGTCGGGGCGCGTCATCGGCTTGCCGCCCGGGCTTCGCGGCGGGCCACCGCCAGGACGTTCGCCGCTGCCGCGGACAGAGGACCTGCCGGTTTGGCCGGGAATTCGCCGCGTTCCACCGCGCCCGGCAGACCTCGCTCCGGCGGCATCGCCGCCAGCAGCGGCGGGCCGAGAAGACCCGCTGTCCGGGCCGCCGAGACACCGGACCTGGACCGTCCACACGCGACCACACCCAGCCGGGCGGTCAGCGCCGACAGACTCCGCAGCACCTGCTTCGCCGCCATGCACGCACGGAACTCCACCGGCACCACGAGCACCACCAGGTCGGCCACCGTGACCGCTTCCGCCGCCGCGTCGCCGAGGGTGCGTGGCAGGTCGCAGACCACCGTGCGCCCCGCTCGGCGGCCGGCGGAGAGGACCGCCGACAGCGATTCCGCCGACGGACCCTCCCCTTCGCGGCCGCACGCCAGCACCGGCAAGCTGCCACCCCGGTGCCGGCGCTGGGGCAACGCCGCGGCCAGCGCCGGTACCGACACCCGGCCGCTCAGCCGGACTTCGGACCAGCGTGGTCCGGGTGTCTTTTCCAAGCCGAGCAACAGGTCCAGGCCACCGCCGAGCGGATCGCAGTCGACGAGCAGGGCACCGCCGGGATCGCGGTCGGCGGCCAGGGCGAGGGTCGCGGCGAAGACCGACGCACCCGCGCCGCCGCGGCCGCCGACCACCCCGAGCACCAGGCCGGCCTCTTCGGCCGGCGTCTCGACGACGTCCGCGAACGCCCCCGCGAGCTCGGTCTCCTCCTCCGGCAACGAGATCACGCGCTCGACGCCGACGCGGAACGCGTGCTCCCACGTCCTCGGCGCCGGAGCGCCCTTGCAGACCAGGAGGATCCCGCCACGCCGGGGCAACCGGGGTGGCCGCAGCGCGGTTTCCTCGTCGAGGACCACCAGCGGCGCACGGGCCCATTGCCCGCCCGCCGCGGTCAGGTCCGGGGCGCGGTCGAGCTCGCAGCCCGCGACCGCGGCCACACGCAGTATCTCGTCGAGCACGGTTTCGTCCGTGGCGACCACGAGCGGTCGTTCCCCCGCCATGTGTTCCTCCCCCGTCGTCGGTGCGGGCCTCGGATGGCCCTGGTTCCACCGTCGCGCCGGGTGGCACGGGGGCACAACGGGCCGGGGGCCGGGCTGTGGACAACCGGGGTGTTGTGGACAACTGCCACCACGGAACGGCTCGTGCGCCGGTTCTGTCGGTGGGGTGTGGCAAAATCGCGCGGCACCCGCGGCGGCAATGGGCACGCCGAACCGCGTTCAAGAATTCGGCAAGGGCGAAGAGCGCGACAGAACTGTCCGGCGATTCGGAACCCGGCTCGCGAAAGGCAAGCGGAAGGTTAAGAGGCGGCCCCCGCCAGGGGGGAGGGACGGGGGCCGCCAAGGGTTCAGCCCCGGGGGGTCGGACTGAACCGGCCCGGTTGGACACCGGACTCCCTCACTGTAACTCCGCCGGACGCCGGTTTGCGCAACGGGCGAGGCACACAGTTCGGTAACGGCATCGCGCGCCGGAAGTCCCTTCCTGTCATGGATTTTCCGGCGACACGACGCGCTCGTGGTGGATCAACGGGACGCGTCGCGATCAAGCTCTTATCCTGGAGCCGTGGCCGAACCGATCAGCGCGCCGTCGCGCATCCGGAACCCGGGCCCGGAGCACGCGGTGGCCGCGTTCTTCGACCTGGACAAGACGATCATCGCTTCGTCGAGCGCACTGGCGTTCAGCAAACCATTGCTGAAGGAGGGATTGATCAACCGTCGCGCCGCGTTGCGCAGCGCCTACGCGCAGCTGGTGTTCTCCCTCGCCGGCGCCGACGAGAACAAGACCGAGCGGATGCGCGCCGAGGTTTCCGCGTTGTGCACCGGCTGGGACGTCGCCCAGGTTTCGGCGATCGTGCGCGAAACCCTGCACGACGTCGTCGATCCGCTCGTGTACGCGGAGGCGACCGAGCTGATCGCGCAGCACCGTGAAGACGGCCACGACGTCATCGTGCTCTCGGCGACCGGCGAAGAGGTCGTCGCGCCGGTCGCGGAAATGCTCGGCGCGACCCGGAGCGTGGCGACCCGGATGCAGATCGTCGACGGCCGCTATTCCGGCGAAGTCGATTTCTATTGCTACGGCGCCAACAAAGCCGTCGCGGCCAAGCAGCTCGCCGCGACCCACGGTTACGACCTCGCCGAGTGTTTCGCCTACACCGACTCGAGCACCGACATCCCGCTGCTCGAGGTCGTCGGGCACCCGCACGCGGTCAACCCGGACAAGCTGCTGCGGAAGGAAGCGCTCGAACGCGGCTGGCCGATCCTCGCGTTCGACCGGCCCATGTCACTGCGCAGCCGGATCCCGACCCGGTCCGCCGGGATGGTGGCCCTCGGTGTCGGCGCGGTGGCGGCCGGGGCGACCTGGTACGGCCTCAACCGTCGCCGTCGGTCCCGCTAGCGGCAACCGGACCACCCAGACGGCCGAACGGCCTCCACTTTGCTTGGCCCAGCCTCGAATTGTCCGTCGCGCAGGGTGCCCGTGTCACCCGATCCAGCCTCTGTACCGGTGCACCCATCCGCGCACTTGAAGTGACCGGGCTCACGGCGTAGAAAGAAGGTGCGGACGTTCGGTCGGCCAGGGAACAGGTAGAAGAGAAGCCTGTTCCACCCCGGCAAACCTCCGTGCGCGGACTCCGGGTACCCACGCGCAGCGCGCCGCGGGAGGCTCGTCGTCTAGGGACTGCGTAGTGGGACGCCACACGCCGAGTCCATGTAGGTACGACCAGAGTTGCACGCTTGGTCGCCCGAGATGTTCGCGCTTTGCAGGCGGCGCCCGTTGGCCTTTGGCCACGGGCGCCGCCTCGTCATGTGGGTAGGGCGGTCACCGCCCAGAGCCTCCAGCGCACGCTGCGCCGTTCGAGTTGCCTCCCCACCAGTCCGTTCGGGTGAGCCGCATCTTGCGAACGGCGAATTTCCTACCGATCCGGGTACTAACCCGACCGTTGCTGCGGTCGGTCGATGGACATCGATGTATTCGGTGAGTAGCTTCCCGATATTGGCGCCTCCGAGTGGACTTCTCACGTCCACCGGGCGCCCGCAACTTTCTGGGAGGCTGGTCGTGACGACCCGAAATCGGAGGTTCCATGCGCTCGCGCTGCCCGTCGCGGGGCTGCTCGCCCTCACCGGTGTGGGTGTCGCGACCGCGGCGAGCGCACCGGCGGTGAGCGCGGACGCGCAGGCGGACGCCGCGGCGACGCAGGCGCTGCGCGGCCTGTCGCTCGAGCAGAAGGTCGGGCAGCTGTTCGTCACCTGGGTGAACGGCAAGTCCGCGGACGAGGTCAACCCGAAGAACCAGACCGACTTCGGCGTCGACACCCCGGCGCAGGTGATCCAGAAGTACCACCTGGGCGGCGTCATCTACTTCAACAACGATTCTCGCGACAACTTCGACGACCCGGTCCAGGTCGCGAAGCTGTCCAACGGCCTCCAGAAGGCCGCCGTCGCGAGTGGGGCGCACATCCCGCTGCAGATCGGCGCCGACCAGGAGGGTGGCACGGTCACCCGGATGGGCGCACCCGCCACGGAGTTCCCGAACTCGATGGCCGTCTCGGCCGGTCATGACACGAGCCGGGCGACGAAGGCCGCGACCATCCTCGGGCACGAGCTGCGCGCGGTCGGCATCAACCAGGACTTCGCGCCCGATTCGGACGTCAACTCGAACCCGGCGAACCCGGTCATCGGCGTCCGCTCCTTCGCCGGACAGCCGGGGCTGGCCAGCCAGTTCGTCACGGCCGAGGTGAAGGGTTACCAGAACTCGGACTTCCCGACGAAGACCGTCGCGGCGACCGCCAAGCACTTCCCCGGTCACGGTGACGCGGCCACCGACAGCCACACCGGCCTGCCCCGGATCGACCGGACCGAGCAGCAGTGGCGCGACATCGACGTGCCGCCGTTCAAGGCCGCGATCGCCGCGGGCATCGACTCGATCATGAGCGCGCACATCCAGTTCCCGAGCCTCGACCCGTCGCTCGAGCCGGCGACGCTGTCGCAGCCGATCATCACCGGCAAGCTGCGCAACGAACTCGGTTACAACGGCGTGGTCATCACCGACTCACTGGAAATGCAGGGTGTGCGGGAAATGCACAGCGACGCCGAGATCCCGGTGCTCGCGCTCAAGGCGGGCATCGACCAGCTGCTCATGCCCGTGCACCTGGACGTCGCGATCAACGCGGTGATCAACGCCGTGAAGACGGGCGAGCTGTCGATGCAGCGGATCGACCAGAGCGTGCTGCGCGTGCTGAAGCTGAAGTTCAAGCGCGGCATCCTGTTCTCGCCGTTCGTCGACGCGAACCGGGTGATGAAGACCGTCGGCACGCCGGCCAACCTCAAGACCGCGCAGGACATCGCCGACCGCGGCATCACGGCCATCGCGAACGACGCCGGTGTGCTGCCGCTCAAGCAGAAGCCGGCGACGGCGCTCGTGACCGGCTGGGGCGTCTCGACCACGACGACGCTCGCGCAGAAACTCACCGCGCACGGCACGACGGCGACCGCCTACCAGACCGGGCAGGCTCCGACGGATGCCCAGATCGCGCAGGCCGCCGCGAGCGCCAAGAACGTCGACCTCGTGGTCGTGCTGACCAACAACATCGGCGGTTTCCCCCTGCAGACCAAGCTCCTCCAGGCGCTGCAGGACACGGGCAAACCGGTCGTCGCGGTCGCCGCGCAGATCCCGTACGACGCGGGTTACGCGAACGCCGTGCCGACCTGGCTGGCGACCTACGGCTACATCAACCCGACGCTGGAGGCGCTGACCAAGGTCATCCTCGGTGAGACGAAGCCGGTCGGGAAGCTGCCGGTCGACATCCCGGCGGGCGCCGACCTGCAGACCGTGAAGTACCCGTTCGGCCACGGGCTCACCTGGTGAACCTGAACCGGCGCCGCTTCCTCGGCGCGAGCGCGGGCGCCCTCGCGGTCCCGGTCCTGGCCGGCGGTTCGGCCAGGGCACAGACGGAACAACCCGAGCAGGCGCAGGCCCACGGAAGGGTGCTGACCGGCGCGGAGCAACTGGCCGCCCAGGGCTGGCAGGCCTTCAAGGGCCGCAAGCTCGGCGTGCTGTCGAACCCGACCGGCGTGCTGCTGAACGGGGACCACATCGTCGACTCGATGGTCGCGGCCGGCGTCAAGCCGGCCGCGGCCTTCGGGCCCGAACACGGCTTCCGCGGCAGCGCGCAGGCCGGCGGCTCGGAAGGCGACTACACGGACCCGCGCACCGGCGTGCCGGTTTATGACGCGTACGGCGCCGACGCGACGAAGCTCGCTTCGCTGTTCACCAAGGCGGGCATCGACACCCTCGTGTTCGACATCGCGGACGTCGGCGCGCGTTTCTACACCTACATCTGGTCGCTCTACACGGCGATGGTGGCCGCGGCCAAGACCGGCGTCGCCGTCGTCGTCCTGGACCGCCCGAACCCGGTCGGCGGCCGCCTGGCCGGGCCGGTGCTCGACCCGAAGTTCGCCTCCGGGATCGGGAAGAAGCCGATCGCCCAGCAGCACGGCATGACCGTCGGCGAGCTCGCGCACTACTTCGCCGAGGAGTTCCTGCCGGGCGAAGGCGTGAAGCTCGCCAAGCTCGAGGTCGTCCAGGTCCGCGGCTGGCAGCGTGACGTCCAGTTCGCGCAGACCGGGCTGAACTGGGTGCTGCCGAGCCCGAACATGCCGACGCCGGACACCGCGCTGGTCTACCCCGGCACCGGCATGTTCGAAGGCACCGTGTTCTCCGAGGGCCGCGGGACGACGCGGCCGTTCGAGATCATCGGCGCGCCGGGGCTCGACTGGCGCTGGCGCGAGAAGCTCGAGGAACTCCGCCTGCCCGGCGCGAAGTTCCGGGAGATCTACTTCGTGCCGACGTTCAGCAAGTTCGTCAACGAGACCTGCGGCGGCGTCCAGGTGAGCGTCGCCGACCCGCGGGCCTTCGACGCGATCCGGACGGCGGTCGCCATGCTCGTCACGGCCAAGGCGCTGCACCCGGACAAGTTCGCCTGGCGTCCCGACAACTACATCGACAAGCTCTCCGGGTCCGACCGGCTCCGGACCATGGTCGACGCCGGTGCCAGCGTCGACGAGGTCACCGGCGCCTGGCGGGCCGAGCTGGCCGAGTTCGACCGCAGACGTCGCCGTCACCTGCTCTACCGCTGAGAGGAAGAGTCGTGCGTGCTAGGAAGGTCATCGCCGCGGCCACCGGAGTGCTGGTCGCGCTGACCACGTTGACCTCGGGAGCCAGTGCCATCACCACCCCCGCCGGACGCCACGATGACGCCGGCCGGTTCGACCGGCCGCAGCAGGGGTTCGCCCCGTCGTGGACGACCCTGCGCGACGGGCCGCCGAAGGACGTCGACCTCGACCCGGCGCCGATCAAGTCGGCCGAGGACTTCCTGGCGAGCTGGACGAAACCGGACGCCACCGGGCACCCGCACTTCTCCGGCGCGGTCGGGCTGCTCGCGCACGACGGCGTGGTCGTCGACCGGTACGCGGTCGGCGGCGCCGTGCGGTACGCCGACGCCGCGGGCACCGAACTGCCCGCCGACCAGCAGGTCCCGATGCGCAACGACACCATCTTCGACATGGCGTCGATCTCGAAGCTGTTCACGTCGATCGCCGTGCTACAGCTCATCGAGCGCGGGCAGCTGACCGTCGACACCCCGGTGAGCCGCTTCTTCCCGGAGTTCGCGACCGGCGACAAGGCCGCCATCACGATCAAGATGCTGCTCACGCACGTCTCCGGCTTCGACGCCGACCCGATCCCCTCGCTGTGGGCCGGCTACCCGGACATCCCGTCGCGGCGGCAGGCCGTGCTCGACAGCCCGCTGAAGAACAAGCCGGGCACCACGTACCTCTACTCCGACATCAACCTGCTCACCCTCGGCTTCATCGTCGAGAAGCTGACCGGGACGACGCTGGACAAGGTGGTGCACGACCGGATCACCGCGCCGCTGGGCATGACCGACACCGGCTACAACCCGCCCGCGTCGAAGCTGAACCGGATCGCCGCGACGGAGTTCGAGGCGAACCCGCCCCGCGGGATGGTGCGCGGCAGCGTGCACGACGAGAACGCGTGGTCACTCGGCGGCGTCGCCGGGCACGCCGGGGTGTTCAGCACCGCGAGCGACATGGCCACGCTGGCCCAGACGATCCTCAACGGCGGCACCTACCGCGGTCACCGGATCCTGAGTGCGGACACCGTGCGTCTGATGCTCACGAACTACAACCAGCAGTTCCCGGACGACTCGCACGGCCTCGGCTTCGAGCTCGACCAGCCCTGGTACATGGGCGCGCTGGCCTCGCCGGTCACCGCCGGGCACACCGGTTTCACCGGAACGACGCTGGTCATCGACCCGGAGTCGCGCTCGGTCGCGATCCTGCTGACGAACCGGGTGCACCCGAGCCGCAACTGGGGCTCGATCAACACCGCCCGCCAGGTGTGGGCGACGTCGCTGGCGCGGGCGATGGCCGTGAAGCCGGCAGCCGGGAAGGACGCCTGGACGAGCACGCTGGGTAACGCCAGCGTCGCCACGCTGAGTACTCGCCCCATTACCACGCAAAGTGATCAAGCGCGCGTGTCCTTCTACGCCTTCGTGGACACCGAGGGAAGCACCGATCCACTACAGCTGCAGACCAGCACCGACGGGGTGAACTGGCAACCGATCGCGCTATCGGTATCCGGGCCGGGAGCACCGTCCGGAGATGTGACGTCGCTCTCCGGACACGGGCACCGTGCCTGGTGGAAGGTGACGGCCGCCCTGCCCCAGGGGGCCGCGGTCAGCCTCAGGTGGCGTTACAGCACCGATCCGAACTACACGGGCCGCGGAGTTTCGGTCGACGGTGTGAAAGTCACCGAACGCGGCCGACCACTACTCGACGGTGAGCGAGAACCGTCTGCTTTCACCGCTGAAGGTTTCCAGTTGAGCGCACGGTGACCAATCGGTCGCCGAACGCCGACAACCGTGTACCGCTGAGCGGTACCAAGCCGTTTGCGTCGCGACACTAAGTTGCCAAGTCGTTAGCTTGACCTCGTTAACAAGGTCGACCCTGTTGGCGACTTTCTGGTCAACGATTAATCGCAAATCGAGATCCGCAGACACGGACGGGTTGCGATCGTACCGAAGGGTGTGGGTAGCCTTGTCGCAAATGCCAACGGTTAGTAACTTTCCGACGGTGACTGATACCGAATCCGTAGTCGGAGCGGCACCGTCCGAACCTGTACCGGTCCAGGCGGCCGTGCGGGAAGCCGACGCCAGTCCGCTCGTCCGGATCCGGTCTCTGCTCCCCGGACTGGCCCGCGCCGAGCAGCGCGTGGCCAAGGTGGTGCTGGAGGATCCCGCGCAGGTCGCGAGACGCAGCATCACCGAGGTGGCCCTGGCCGCCAACACGAGCGAGACGACGGTGACGCGGTTCTGCAAGGCCGTCGGCGTCGGGGGGTACCCGCAGCTGCGCATCGCGCTGGCCGCGGACACCGCCCGCACCGAGGCGCGCAGCTCGCGCAACCTCGGCGGCGAGATCGGCCCGGAGGACGACCTGGCCGCGGTGATCAGCAAGGTCAGCTTCGCCGACGCGCGCGCCGTGGAAGAGACGGCCGAACAGCTCGACGTCGCGACGCTGCAGCGCGTCATCGAGGTCCTCGCCGGCGCCGGCCGCGCGGACGTCTACGGCGTGGGCGCCAGCGCGTTCGTCGCCGCGGACCTGCAGCAGAAGCTGCACCGCATCGGCCGCGTGTGCTTCTCGTGGTCGGACACGCACATCATGCTCACCTCGGCCGCGGTGCTGAGCCCCGGTGACGTCGCGATCGGCGTCTCGCACACCGGCGCGACCACCGACACCGTCGAGGCGCTGCGGGTGGCCCGGGAGCACGGCGCGATCACCGTCGCCGTGACGAACTTCCCGCGCTCCCCGATCACCGAGGTCGCCGACTACGTTTTGACCACGGCCGCCCGGGAAACCACCTTCCGTTCGGGGGCCACGGCGAGCCGCATCGCCCAGCTCACCGTCATCGACTGCCTGTTCATCGGCGTCGCGCAGCGGCACATGGACGCGTCGGTCAACGCCCTGGACGCCACCAGGGACGCGGTCGGCTCGCACCGCCTGGGAGTGAGGCCGGACGGTCGTCGCCGTCCGCGGGAAACCGGCAAGTAATGACCGGAGAAAATGTGAGGCGCATGATGACCGTCCCCATGCAGGCGGTGCACGTCGATTCGCCGACCGAGACCCGCAATCCCCGCACCACGGACATCGACCTGATGTCCACCGCGGGGATCCTGGGCGCGATCAACGCCGAGGACCGCACGGTCGCCGGCGCGGTCGCCGCCGTGCTGCCGGAGGTGGCACAGGCGGTGGACTACGCGGTGGACGCTCTCCGGGCCGGTGGCCGGGTGCACTACGTCGGTGCGGGGACGTCGGGCCGTCTCGCCACGCTGGACGCGGCCGAGCTGGTGCCGACGTTCAACGTGCCGGGTGACTGGTTCATCGCGCACCACGCCGGCGGCGAGCGCGCCCTGCGCCAGGCCGTCGAAAACGCGGAGGACGACGACGGGGCCGGCGCGGCCGAGATGGCCGCCATGGTTCAGCCGGGTGACTTCGTACTGGGGCTGACGGCGTCGGGCAGGACGCCGTACGTCTTGGGCGCGCTGCTCGCCGCACAGCGCCAGGGCGCCCACACCGGCCTCGTGTCGGGTAACGCGAAGGCGGCCAAGCCCGCCGGGGTCGACGTGCTCATCGCCGTCGACACCGGGCCGGAGGCGATCGCCGGCTCGACCCGGATGAAGGCGGGCACGGCGCAGAAGATGATCCTCACGTCGTTCTCGACGGCGACGATGATCAAGCTCGGCCGGACCTACTCCAACCTGATGGTCAGCATGCGGGCCACCAACGCGAAGCTGCGCGGCCGGACCATCCGCATCCTGCAGGAAGCCACCGGCATGACGATGGCGGACTGCTCCGACGCGCTCACCGAGGCCGGGGGCGACCTCAAGGTGGCGCTGGTGCACCTGCTGTCCGGCGCGGACGTCACGAGCGCGGCGAAGGCGCTCCACACGTCCGGCGGGCACGTTCGCAAGGCGCTCGACTTGGTGCGTGCGCGCGCGAGCTGAGATTCATTGCCGTTCATCTGTTCACCTGTCTAACCTCTCAGATGAGGGGAGGCGGGTGACGATGACGAGCACGATCGAAACGACCGGTTCACGGCTTTCACGCCGTGAATGGGTGTCCGTGGGCGGGATGGCCGGTTTCATCCTGCTGCTGAACGTCGTGGGCTGGGTGGTGCTGGCGGCTTTCGTCGCACCCCAGCACTACGCGTTGGGGACGTCCGGTGTGTTCGGCATCGGGCTGGGCGTCACCGCGTTCACGCTCGGCATGCGGCACGCCTTCGATGCCGACCACATCGCCGCGATCGACAACACGACCCGCAAGCTGATGGCCGAGGGCCAGCGGCCGCTGTCGGTCGGCTTCTGGTTCTCCCTCGGGCACTCGACGATCGTCTTCGTGCTGTGCCTGCTGCTCTCCCTCGGCGTCCGGGCGCTGGCCGGGCAGGTCGAGGACGACGGCTCGGCGCTGCACAAGACCACCGGCCTGATCGGGACGTCGGTGTCCGGGGTGTTCCTGTACGTGATCGCGATCCTGAACCTCGTGGTGCTCGTCGGCATCCTGCGGGTCTTCAAGAGGATGCGCCGCGGCGAGTTCGACGAGGCCGCGCTGGAGCACCAGCTGGACAACCGGGGCGTGATGAACCGGCTGCTGCGCGGCGCGACCAAGGCCGTGCGCAAGCCGTGGCACATCTACCCGGTCGGCCTGCTGTTCGGCCTGGGCTTCGACACCGCGACGGAGATCGGGCTACTGGTGCTGGCCGCGGGCGCCGCGACGTTCGCCCTGCCCTGGTACGCGATCCTCGTGCTGCCGATCCTGTTCGCCGCCGGGATGAGCCTGTTCGACACCGTGGACGGCTGTTTCATGAACTTCGCCTACGGCTGGGCGTTCGCGAAGCCGGTCCGCAAGATCTTCTACAACCTCACGGTGACGGCGCTGTCGGTCGCCGTCGCGCTGCTGATCGGCACGATCGAGCTGGTGTCGATCCTCGCCGAGAAGCTGGACATCACGTCCGGGCCGCTGGCCGCGATCGCGTCGGTCGACCTGGACTACGTCGGGTTCGGGATCGTCGGGTTGTTCGTGCTCACCTGGGTGATCGCACTGGCGGTGTGGCGGTTCGGGCGGATCGAGGAGAAGTGGTCCGCGAAGCTGGGTTGACGCACAGCGCGAGCGCGGCCAGTGCGGCGAGCGCGCCGGCCGGGCCGACCCACGGCGGGCCCGCTTCGGCGAGGACGACGCCGCCGAGCACCGAGCCGAGCGCGCCGCCGACGTAGATCGCCGAGCCGTTCACGCCCAGCGCGACGGTCGGGACGTCCGGCGCGATCGTGAACAGCCGGTGCTGCTGCGGCACCATCAGCAGCCCGCCGAACGCCCCGGCGAGCACCGCGAACAGCAGCGCCCCCGGCAGGGACAGCACGGCGACGTCGACGACCGCGAGCACGACCGCGGTGCCCGTCAGCGAGAACGCGAGGACCCGCGCCGGGCCGAGACGGTCGGTGGCGCGGCCGGTGAGCGTCGTCCCGGCGAGCTGGCCGAGGCCGAACCCGACGAGCACCCACGACAGCACGGCGCCGCTCGCGACCGGCGCGACCAGCACCGGCAGGTAGACGAACACGGTGAACGCGGCGAGCGTGCCGAAGACCGTCACCACCAGGACGCGGGCGACCGTCGGCCGCACGATGACGGCCAGGCGTTCGCGCAGCCCGGCCGCGGGCACGCGGACCTCGGGGATGAGCGGTATCAGCGCCGCGACGACCACCGCGACCACGCCGATCCCCCACATCACCGCGCGCCAGCCGAACCAGTTCCCGGCGAGCACGCCGATCGGGACGCCGAGCACCATCGACACGCTCATCCCGGCGGCGACCGTGGACAGCGCCCGCCCTCGCCGTTCTTCGGACGAGAGCGCGCCGGCGAGGACGTAGGCGTTGGACTGGAACGCGGCCGCGCCGACGGCGGCGAGCAGCCGGGCCGCGGCGACCACCGCGAACGACGTCCCGAGCGCCTGCCCGGCCATGCCCACGGTGAACAGGGCCATGCCGCCGGCCAGCACCCACCGGCGGTCCCAGGTGCCGGTGAACGCGGCGATGAGCGGCGACGCGACCGCGTACGTCAGCGCGAAGACGGTGGTGAGCTGACCTGCGACGGACTCGGTCACGTGCAGGTCGGTGGCGATGATGGGCAGCAGGCCGTTGAGCACGAACCCGTCGGTGCCGACGGTGAACGTGCCCACCGCGAGGACGAGCAGGATCCCCAGCCGATCATTAGATGATCGTCGAATCGTCATACGGTCATGATGGAGCTATACTTTGATCGTTGTCAAACGATCCAACTGTTGGGAGGCCACGGTGGCCCGGACGCTGCCTCAGCCGGCGCGCGAAGCGATCGAGATCGTGACGGTGCTGCAGGCGCTCGCCGATCCCGTGCGCCTGGAGGTCATCCGTGAACTGTCGACGGTGACAGAGCCGCGAAGCTGCTCGCTCGAGGCGTACGACGTCGACATCACGGCGGCGACGCTGTCGCACCACTGGCGCGTGCTGCGCGAAGCCGGGTTGACGACGACGTTCGTCGACGGACGCCGGCGCTGGGTCGAACTACGGCGTGACGATCTGCAGGCGCGGTTCCCCGGCCTGCTGGACGCCGTACTCGTCTAGGAGGCCGCGTCCGAGATGCTCTTCGCTTCGCGCGCACCGGCTTCGAACGCTTCGCAGTTGAAGAGCAGCCACTCGCGTACGCCCTCCGGCGTCCCGCTCGCGAATCCTTGTGCCGCTTCGAGATAACGCGGCACACGGCGGAAGAACGCGACCTCGGGAATGCTCAACGCCTTCGGGTCGAGGCCCGTCGCGACCATCGTCAGCCGGGCCGCGGCCCGCGCGACGACGCCGTCCGCGCTGCCGAAAGGCTTGAGCGCCAGCAGTTCCCCGTGCACGACGGCCGTCAGGACCGGGCCCGGCACCGACGTCGCGCCGGTCACCAGCTGCGCCAGCATCTCCAGCCGGCCACCGCCGGAATGCGGGCGTCCCAACGCATCCGGGTCGGTGACGAGGTCCGCCGCGGCCAGAACGTGCATGCGTGCCAAGGCTTGCATGGGCGCGCGGCGCCATGTCGGCAGCAGCGTCTCCAACGTCTCCGCGACGCGCAACGCCCCCGCCAGCACCGGGTCCGTGACCCCGCCGTCGGCCGGCAGTTCCGGATTCGCGCCTTCGATTCCCGCCGACGCGCGCGCCGCCCGGACCGACGCTTCGGCCGCGGTCGCCGCGCCCCCGCGCAGGTTCGCCGGGAGGCGGTGCACCGCGAACACGGCGTCCTGCGCGGACTTCGCCGCCGCCGCCACGCCTTCGAGGTCGAGCAGGGGCTTCAGGGGATCGCTCATGCGTCCAGAACCTGTCCTTCGTGCTTGACCACGGGCGGCAGCACCGACCACGGGAAGTTGATCCACTTGTCGGTGCGGCGCCAGGCGTACTCGCACTTGACCGTCGAATGCGGCTTCTCGTAGACGACGGCCGAGCGCACCTCGGCGACGTGGTCGAGGCAGTAGTCGCGGACGAGCTTGAGGGTGGCGCCGGTGTCGGCGACGTCGTCGGCGATCAGCACCTTCTTGCTGGTGAGGTCGACGGCGTTCGGCACCGGCGGCAGCATCACCGGCAGGTCGAGGCGCTGGTCGACGCCGGTGTAGAACTCGACGTTCATCACGTGCAGGTTCTTCACGTCGAGCGCGTACCCGAGCGCGCCGGCGACGAACAGGCCGCCGCGGGCGATGGAGAGGATGAGGTCGGGCGCGAAGCCGTCATCGGCGATGGTGTGAGCCAGTTCACGGCTCGCCGTGCCGAACAGCTCCCAGCTCAGCTCTTCCCGCTCTTCGGCCATCGATCTCGCCCTTCCGTCGTGGTCGGTCGAGCATAGGCAACGCCGAAGTGGCCTGCGGAAATGCTCGAATATTGGCTATCTGGAACGGCCAATGCCGAGCTTAAGGTGATCACGTGAGCGACTGGAGCACGCGTCCGACCCTGTCCGGCGAGCACGTCCGCCTGGAGCCGTTGACGCTCGACCACGCCAAGGGCCTGTTCGAGGCCGGCGCCGACCCGGGCATCTGGGCGTGGCTCAGCGTCCGGCAGCCCGCGGACGTCCCGGCCGCCGAACGGATGATCTCGGACGCGCTGGCCGACCCCGCCCGGCGGGCCTTCGCGCAGATCGACGTCACCTCCGGCCGGGTCGCCGGGACGACGTCCTACTACCAGGTCGTCGAGCCGCACCGGATCCTCTCGATCGGGCACACCTGGATCGGCGCGGACTGGCAGCGCACCGGGCTGAACACGGAGTCGAAACTGCTGCTGCTCACGCACGCGTTCGAAACCCTTGGCGCACAACGGGTCGCGTGGGAGACCGACATCCGCAACCTGCGGTCACAACGCGCCATCGAACGACTTGGCGCGCTTCGCGAAGGTGTGCTGCGCGCGCACCGGATCCGGCCGGACGGGTCCTCGCGCGACACCGTCACCTACTCGATGCTCGCGCCGGAGTGGCCGGCCGCGAAGGCCCGGCTGAACGAACGCTTAGTCACCGCGGCTCGCCTGCCTCGGTGAAACCCCGGGGCAACGTGGGTGCAACCTTTTACAAGGCGGACTAACGTCGCTAGCGTGCCGCTAGCCGGTGATCGGCGCACTACAGGAGGCCTTGCAACCATGACCGAGCAGTCCCCAGCCCTGGACAACCTGCTCACCGAGAGCCGTACTTTCCCGCCCACTGACGATTTCGCTGCTCAGGCCAACGCGCAGGCCGATCTCTACAGCGAGGCGGACGCCGATCGCGAGGCCTTCTGGGCGAAGCAGGCGGAGCGGCTGACGTGGGACACGAAGTGGACCACGGTACTGGACTGGACCAATGCGCCGTTCGCGAAGTGGTTCGTCGGCGGCAAGCTGAACGTCGCGTACAACTGCGTCGACCGGCACGTCGAGTCCGGCCACGGCGAGCAGGTCGCGATCCACTGGGTCGGCGAGCCGGGTGACACCCGGGACATCACCTACGCCGAGCTGAAGACCGAGGTCTCCCGGGCCGCCAACGCCCTCCTGTCCCTCGGCGTCACCGCCGGCGACGTCGTGGCGATCCAGCTGCAGATGGTCCCCGAGGCCATCTTCGCGATGCTCGCGTGCGCCCGGATCGGCGCGCTGCACAGTGTCGTCTTCGGCGGCTTCTCCCCGACCGCGCTGCGCGCCCGCGTCGACGACGCCGCCGCGAAGATCGTGATCACCTCCGACGGCCAGTTCCGCCGCGGCAAGGCCGCGCCGATGAAGGCCAACGTCGACGAAGCGCTCGAAGGCGCCGAAACCGTCGAGAAGGTCATCGTCGTGCAGCGCACCGGCGACCAGCTCGAGGGCGACGTCCCGTGGACCGACGGCCGCGACCTCTGGTGGCACGAGCTCGTCGGCGATCAGTCCGAAGAGCACACTCCCGAGGCGTTCGACAGCGAGCACCCGCTGTTCATCCTCTACACCTCCGGCACCACCGGGAAGCCGAAGGGCATCCTGCACACCTCCGGCGGCTACCTGACGCAGACGGCGTACACGCACCACAACGTCTTCGACCACAAGGCCGGCGAGGACGTCTACTGGTGCACCGCGGACATCGGCTGGATCACCGGCCACAGCTACATCGTCTACGGCCCGCTCGCGAACCGCGTCACGCAGGTCGTCTACGAAGGCACGCCGAACACCCCGCACGAGGGCCGGCACTGGGAGATCATCCAGAAGTACAAGGTCTCCATCTACTACACGGCGCCGACGCTGATCCGCACGTTCATGAAGTGGGGCGCGGAAATCCCGGAGAAGTACGACCTTTCGTCGCTGCGGGTGCTGGGCTCGGTCGGCGAGCCGATCAACCCCGAGGCGTGGATCTGGTACCGCGAGAACATCGGCGCGGGCAAGGCGCCGATCGTCGACACGTGGTGGCAGACCGAAACCGGCGCGATCATGATTTCGCCGCTGCCGGGCGTCACGTCCACCAAGCCGGGTTCGGCACAGAAGGCGCTGCCGGGCATCTCGGCGAAGGTCGTCGACGACCAGGCGTCCGAGGTTCCCCACGGCGGCGGTGGCTACCTGGTGCTGGACGAGCCGTGGCCGTCGATGCTGCGCGGCATCTGGGGCGACGAAGAGCGCTACAAGGAGACGTACTGGTCGCGCTTCAAGGACCAGGGCTTCTACTTCGCCGGCGACGGCGCGAAGTACGACAACGACGGCGACATCTGGCTGCTGGGCCGTGTCGACGACGTGATGAACGTGTCCGGCCACCGCATCTCGACGACCGAGGTCGAGTCGGCGCTCGTCTCGCACCCGACGGTCGCCGAGGCGGCGGTCGTCGGCGCGTCCGACCCGACGACCGGGCAGGGCATCGTCGCGTTCGTCATCCTGCGCGGCAACGCCGTCGACGGTGGTGAAGAGGCCATCCAGGCGCTGCGCAACCACGTCGCGAAAGAGATCGGCCCGATCGCGAAGCCGCGGCAGATCATGGTCGTGCCGGAGCTGCCGAAGACGCGCTCGGGCAAGATCATGCGCCGGCTGCTGCGTGACGTCGCGGAGAACCGGCAGGTCGGCGACGTCACCACGCTGGCCGACTCGACGGTGATGGACCTGATCTCGTCGGGCCTGAAGACGGGCAAGTCCGAGGAGTGAGCTAGCGTTCTCGTCGTCAGAGCCCTTCCGGCTTCGCGCCGGGAGGGCTCTGTCATGACACCCCGCGCGGCGCGCGTCGAACGCATGTTCTACACTGTGCCGCGAACCACACCCCCTTCCCGGGCAAGGAGACGACACGACGATGACCGTGGATGTCCTGACGCACGACGAGGAAACGGCTTCGGCGACCCCTGAGGCGCCCGCCGTTGCCACTGACGAGGCGACGACCGTCACCGAGTCCGCGTCCACCTCTTCGGAGGACGCTTCTTCGGACGACTCGGCTTCCGCCGAGCCCGCCGCCGAAGAGGCACCCAAGCCCAAGCGCGGCCGCCCGAAGGGTGCGGCGACCGCGTCGACGGCGAAGAAGACCCGCACGGTCGAGCTGATCCTGACCGTCACCGGCACCGCCGATGGCGAATGGCAGGCCGAGCTGAAGAACGGCTCCAAGTGGGTCGCGAAGGGCCTGGAGATCCCCGCCGCCGCGGTGTCGCGCGCGGCGAAGGAGCTGCACTCCGACCTGTCCGGCCCGATCGACGAGGTGATCAACCAGGCCCGCGAGGCGCAGGCCGCGAAGGTCGCCGCGCTGGAAGCCGAGCTCGAGAAGGCCAAGCAGGCCCTCGCCGAGCTGGACGCCTGAGTCTCAGCTTTCTCTCCAGGAAGCGCCCGGTTCCGCATTGGCGGGGCCGGGCGTTTCCGCTTTGTGCACCCCGCGGCCTCGGCCCCCGAAAAGCAGCCCCCACCCTTCCCGGGGGGCGTCCCCTGTCCAGTCTACTGGCCCCCACCTGCGGAAACGGGCCGCTCGGCGATCTGTGGACAACTCGCGTGACTGTGGATGGACGTTTGCGCGGCGACCCGGATTCCGCTAGCGGCCGGCGTTCGGCACAGCTGGATATCCAGGCGTGTACCTGGACGATCGGAAGACGCCCCCAGCGGGTCGGCCTCGCGTATCCGAAGGGTCGGCTCACGTGATCGAACGGTTAGCTCACGTGATTGAACGGCCGACACGCGTGATTAAGGAGTCGACACGCGTGTCTAGAGAGTCGACACGCGTGTCTAGAGAGTCGACACGCGGTATGCAGAGCGGCGTGGTTCCTGTGCCGCGTTCGGGTTGGCGACCGTTAATCAGGCCCGGCCTGCGTCGAAGTCGTCCAGCCAGGCTTGGAAATCCAGTGGGCCGTAGAGGAACGTGCTCGGAGCGACCAGCATGTCGGCTCCGGCCAGTGCCCCGATCGCGTCCCATACCAGGTCGTCGTGGACCTCTCCGGCCTCCTCGGTGAGCCATGGGGTCGCCCAGTCGGACGCCTGCTCCGGCGTGAGCCTTCCCTCGGTGAGATCGAGGAGCACTCGGCGCGTCTGATCGCGGGTGGGTTCCGGCTGCGACACGTGTCAGGCGATCGGGGGCTGAGCGGGCAGTGGTGACTTGAACTCGACCCACATCGAGTCCATCAGGGCCTCCACGTGGTGGGGCACCCCGCGCGGGTGCACCGCCGAGTCGCCTGGTTCCAGCGCTGACTCAACCCCGTCGACAGAGCCGCGCAGGCGACCGGACAGGACGTACACGATCGAGTCGTGGTCGTGCGTGTGGAGGGGCGAGGAAACCCCGGCCGGGTAGTGGATCAGGTAGGCCAGGCCCGAGTCCGCGGTCTCCAGCAGCCGGAACCGGCCCTCGCCGCCCTGGAGCGGGAGGCCCTCCACCGTGACCAGCGGCTGCCACACTTGCTCGTCCATGCCGCCCATCATGACCGAATGTCCCGCTGAGCGAGAAGTCCACTGAGGACTCTCTCAGGAACCCGGTTGTGTTTCACTTGGCGGGTGATCGGAACGCACCCCCATGAGCCGCACGAAGGTGTGGGCGGGAAGCTCAACTGGCTGCGCGCCGGGGTTCTCGGGGCGAACGACGGGATCGTGTCGGTCGCGGGCATCGTCGTCGGGGTCGCCGGGGCGACCACCGAACGCACCACGATCCTCACCGCCGGCATCGCCGGGCTCGTCGCCGGGGCCTTTTCCATGGCCGGCGGGGAGTACGTCTCGGTCAGCACCCAGCGCGACACCGAGCAGGCGCTGATCCGGCTGGAGAAGCAGGAACTGAAGACCATGCCGGAGGCCGAGGAGCACGAGCTCGCCGACATCTACCGGCAGAAGGGCCTCTCACCCGAGCTGGCCCGGCAGGTCGCCCGCGAACTGACCGAAAAGGACGCGCTGCAGGCGCACGCCGAGGCCGAGCTCGGCATCGATCCGGGCAACCTGACCAGCCCGTGGCAGGCGGCGTGGGCGTCGCTGGCCGCGTTCTCCGTCGGCGCGCTGCTGCCGCTCCTGGCCATCGCCTGGACCGGCGTCTCACTGCGGGTCTGGGCGTGCGCGGCCGCGGTCGTCGTCGGCCTCACGCTGACCGGGCTGGTCAGCGCGAGGCTCGGCGACGCGAACGTGGGACGCGCGATCCTGCGGAACGTCGGCGTCGGTGCCCTCACGATGGTGGTGACGTACTTCGTCGGTGTGCTCTTCGGCGTCACCGTCGGTTAGTGCACGCCCTTCATCATCCGGCGGATGAACGGCGACGCGACGAACAGCAGGATGCCGATGACGATGGCGACACCGCCGACGATGCCGAAGTACGCGCCCTCGTGGTCGGGCGAGTAGTACTGGGCGAGCTTGCCGGACATGGCCGTGCCGAACGAGATCGACAGGAAGTTCAGCGCGACCATCTGGGTGCGGAACGCCTCCGGCGCCAGCTTCGTGGCCAGCGACAGCCCGACCGGCGACAGCCCCAGCTCGCCCAGGGTGAACACGGCCAGGATGAGCACCATCGCGATCAGCGGCGTGCCGTTCGTGCCCGTGCCGGTGAACGGCAGGAACAGCAGGAACGCGACGCCCATGACGATCGTGCTGCCCACGAACTTCAGCGGTGACGACGGCTGCCGCGAACCCAGCTTCGTCCACAGCAGCGCGAACAGCGGGGAGAACAGGATGACCCAGACCGGGCCGACCGAGCCGACCCACGGGATCGGCATCTCCCAGCCGAAGATCCGGCGGTTCAGCCGGGTGTCGGCGTAGGTCGCGAGCACCGTGAAGATCTGCTGGTAGAGCGAGAAGAACGCGGCGCTGGCGATGAACATCGGGATGAACGAGTAGACCCGGCTGCGCTCGTCGCCGCTGAGCTTGCGGCTCGACAGGATCACCGCGAAGTAGATGACCGAGATGATCCCGACCGTCCAGATCACGACGTCGGCCAGGTTCTCGGCCGTGACGACCCCGCTGAGCAGCAGCACGACGATCAGGGCGAGGACGACGACCACGCCGCCGACGACCAGCCGCCGGTTCGACGCCGGCAGCGGGTTCGGCACCTCGCCGGCCTTGTCCGGCAGGTTCTTCCGGCCCAGCGAGTACTGGACCAGGCCGAACGCCATGCCCACCGCGGCGAGGCCGAAGGCGAGGTGGAACCGGTGGTCGTTCTCGTTGCCCCAGACGAGGCCGGTGAGGATCTGGCCGACGAACGCGCCGACGTTGATGCCCATGTAGAAGATCGTGAAGCCGCCGTCGCGGCGTTCGTCGTCGGGCGCGTAGAGCGTGCCGACGATGCCGGTGGCGTTCGCCTTCAGCCCGCCGCTGCCGATCGCGACGCAGGCGAGACCGACGCCGAGGCCGGCGAGGCCTGGGAGCAGGGCCAGGCTGATGTGCCCGAGCATGATGAGCGCGGCGCTGTAGAACAGCGTCCGTTCGGAGCCGAGGAGCCGGTCCGCGACCCACGACCCGACCACGGTCGCGAGGTAGACCAGGCCGCCGTACGCGCCGACGATGCCGAGCGCCGGAGCCTTCGGCAGGGCGAGCCCGCCGCGGTCGATCTCGTAGTACAGGTAGAACGGCAGGATGCTGAGCATCCCGTAGTAGGAGAACCGCTCCCACATCTCGACGCCGAAGAGGTTCGCCAGCCCTCGTGGGTGCCCGAAGAACCTCGTGTCCCGCTGGACCTCGGTGGAGGTGCTCACAACTGAGTCTTCCTTTGCCTGGACTTCGTTGTCGGTTCGCATGTTATGAGCACAACGTGTGACCCACCACCGGCACCAGGTGTGGTCCCCGCCATAACGGTCGGTGACGAAAGGTATTAAAATACCGTCAAGGTGCGCCGGGAAGTCTGGTCGGCAACAGTGATCAGCGACCCCAGGAGCCGCCGTGTCCCGTCCTTTGAGCGAGTTCGCTCGCTACCTGCGCACCGAGACCACCGGCGGGCTGATCCTGCTGGGTGCGACCGCGGTCGCACTGCTCTGGGCCAACTCCCCGCTGCGCGAGAGCTACGACGCGCTGCGCGACTTCCGGCTCGGCCCGGAGCTCCTCCACCTGAACCTCAGCATCGGCGACTGGGCCAAGGACGGCCTGCTCGCGCTGTTCTTCTTCGTCGCCGGGCTGGAGCTCAAGCGCGAGCTCGTCATCGGCGAGCTGTCGCGGTTCCGGCAGGCCGTGCTGCCGGTCGTCGCCGCGGTCGGCGGCATGATCGTGCCCGCGCTGGTCGCGCTGGGCGTCGGCTGGGGGACGCCGGGGATCGACCGGGCCTGGGCCATCCCGGTCGCGACGGACATCGCGTTCGCGCTGGGCGTGCTCGCATTGACGGCGTCCAACCTGCCTTCGAGCGCGCGGGTGTTCCTGCTGTCACTGGCCGTCGTCGACGACCTCGGCGCGATCGTCGTCATCGCCGTCGTCTTCACGACCGGCTTCGACCTCGTGGCGGTGGCCGTCGCCGTCGTGGCGCTCGCGCTGTACGCCTACCTGCAGCACCGGCGGGTCCGGACGCCGTGGATCTACGTGCCGCTCGCGCTGGTCACCTGGGTGGCGGTGCACTCGGCGGGCATCCACGCGACGATCGCCGGCGTCGCGCTGGGCCTGCTCACCCGCGTCCGGGCCGACGAAGGTGAGGCCGAGGCGCCGGCGCTGCGGCTCGAGCACCGGCTGCAGCCGTGGTCGGCGGCCGTGGCCGTGCCGGTCTTCGCGCTGTTCGCGGCCGGGATCTCGGTCGGCGGCGACTCGCTCGGCAAGGTGTTCACGACGGCGTTGCCGCTCGCTGTGCTCGCCGGGCTGCTCGTCGGCAAGGTCGTCGGGATCTTCGGCGCGAGCTGGCTGGCCGTGAAGCTCAAGGTCGCCGAGAAGCCCCGGGACGTGGGCTGGCGTGACATCGGCGCGTTGTCGGTGCTCGGCGGGGTCGGGTTCACGGTCAGCCTGCTGATCGCGGAGCTGGCGCTGCCCGGCGAGGCGAGCGAACTGGCCAAGGCGGCCGTGCTGATCGCGTCCGGAATCGCGTCCCTGCTGGCCGCGGTGATGCTTCTCCGGCGAAGCAAGGTTCACGCCGAAGCGGATTGATCGCCGACACTCGGACACGCCGCCGCGCCCGCTCCAGGCCGTCATGGCACGATGACCCGGTGAGCAGCCCCAAACACGAACGCACCGGCCCCGACGGCGTGGGGGCCGTGCCTTACCTCCCGCTGTCTTCCGACACAGACGTCCCCGGCGACCAGTCCCTCGGCCGCCTGGTCGGCGACGCGACCCAGCACATCTCCACCCTGGTCAGGGCCGAGATGGAGCTGGCGAAGTCCGAGCTGGTCGGCGAGGTGAAGAAGGGCCTCAAGGGCGCCGTCTACTTCCTGATCGCGCTGACGGTCTTCCTGTACAGCACGTTCTTCCTGTTCTTCTTCGCGGCCGAAGGCCTGGCGGAGTGGGTGCGCTACCGCTGGATCGCGTTCGGCATCGTGTTCTTCCTGATGCTGCTGGTCGCGGGCGTGGCCGGGTTCCTCGGCTACCGCAAGGTGAAGAAGTTCAAGGCACCCGAGCGGACGATCGCCAGCGTCAAGGAGACCGCCGCCGCGCTGAAGCCGCAGAAGGCGCCCGAAGCCGACTTGACCACCACGCGCGACTGAATTCGTTGCACGCGTCCCCCGACCCGTCGATCGTCCGGATCGACGGACCGTGGGCGCACCGCGACGTCTCCGCGAACGGCATCCGGCTGCACGTCGCCGAGCTCGGCGAGGGACCCGTCGTGGTGCTGCTGCACGGGTTCGCCGAGTTCTGGTGGACCTGGCACCACCAGCTGAAGGCGCTGGCCGACGCCGGGTTCCGCGCGGTCGCCGTCGACCTGCGCGGTTACGGCGACTCCGACAAACCACCGCGGGGCTACGACGCCTGGACGCTCGCCGGGGACATCGGCGGGCTCGTGAAGTCCCTCGGCGCGCGGCGCGCGCACCTGGTCGGGCACGCGTGGGGCGGCATGCTCGCCTGGACGGTCGCCGCGCTGCACCCCCGGCTCGTGTCGTCGGTGACGGCGATCGGCGGCGCCCACCCGCTCGCGCTGCGGTCGTCGATCGCCCGCACGCTCTGGCGTGGGCAGGGCCGCGCGGCCGGGCACCTCTTCCGCTTCCAGATGCCGGTGGCGCCGGAGAAGTGGCTGGTCCGTGAAGACGCCCAGGCCGTCGAGGACCTGTTCACCGCGTGGGCCGGCGAGACCTGGCGGTCCACTTCGGACTTCTCCGAAAGCACGGCGTCGTTCCGGCAGGCGATGCTCGTGCCGGGGGTCGCGCACAGCGCGCTGGAGTACTACCGCTGGGCGTTCCGCGCCCAGTTCCGCGGCGAGGGCCGCCGGTTCACCGAGGCCGTCGGCCGCCGGATCGCGGCGCCGACGCTGCAGCTGCACGGCGCCGACGACACCTGCATCCTCCCCGAGACGGCGACGTCGTCCGTGCGCTGGGCGGGCCCGCACGCCGAGCCGGAGTTCTGGCCGGGCGTCGGGCACTTCCCCCACCTCGAGGTGCCGGACCGCACGTCGGCGGCCCTCGCGGACTTCCTCAGCCGAGCGTGATGGCGTCCTTCGCCCGCGCCAGCGACTCCTCCGAAGGTCCGCCGGTCGGGTTCTCCGTGGCCAGCGCCTGGTTGAGCGCGACGAACGGCCGCATCCGGCGTTCGTAGGCCGCGAACGCCTCCTCGTGCCCGCCGCGGCCGAGCTCCTGCGCCAGGACGTACGCGCCGACGAGCGCCACGCTGGTGCCCTGGCCGGACAGCGCCGACGCGCAGTACCCGGCGTCCCCCAGCAGCCCGATCCGGCCCGCCGACCAGCGGTCCAGGTGGATCTGCGCCATCGCGTCGAAGTAGAACACCTCGGCTTCGTCCATCGCGGCCAGCAGCTTCGGGACCTCCCAGCCGAGGCCGGCCAGCTGCTCGGCGATCAGCTGCTTCTGCTCCGGGACGGTCAGCGGAGGCAGCGGCTCCGAGCCGAAGCCGAGCGTCACGCGCAGCTCGGTGTTGTCCCGCACCGGGTAGATCGCGCCGCCGGTCTCCTCGTGCCGGAACCACATCTGCCAGTCCTCGAGGCCGAGGAAGTTCGCCGTCGGGAAGATGGCCAGGTACTGGCCGAGGTGCGTGCTGAACCGCTCCTCCGGGCCGAAGGCCAGCCGCCGCACCGCCGAGTGCAGGCCGTCCGCGCCGACGACGAGGTCGAACGTCCGGAAGCCGCCGTGCTCGAACTCGACGCGCACGCCGTGCACCTGTTCGGTCAACGCCGTGATCGAGTCGCCGAAGACGTACTCGACGCGGTCCGCGGTCGCCTCGTGCAGGATCGCGACGGCGTCGTCACGCAGCAGCTCGTAGTCGTCGCTGTCGAGCCGTCCGCTGCTGTAGGTGAACTCCTCCGACCGGAACAGCTCCTGCCCGGCCCCGTCCACCACGGACATCCCGCGCATCCGCGTCCGCTTCGCCCGCATCCGCTCGCCCAGGCCCATCCGGTCGACGACGTCGAGGGCGACCCCGCGCACGTCGATCGCCTGGCCGCCGGTGCGCGGGCCGGGCGCGCGCTCCACCACGGTCACCGTCCAGCCGTCGCGCGCCAGGAACCAGGCCAGGGCGCCGCCGGCGACGCCCGCGCCGGAGATCAGTACGTTCCGCATGCTTCCTCCAGAGTTGTACGCTTGCCCGAACCACACTGGAGTTCTCCCAGTTCGAAGACCAATTCTGTACTAGTACAGATGGCCATCTGTGCTAGGTCAGGAGGCAGCCGTGAAGTACGTCGTCATCGCCGAGGAGCTGCGCGGCCGGATCGCGCGCGGTGAGCTCCCGCCGGGCGCGCGGGTGCCCTCGACCCGGCGGCTCGCGGCCGACCACGGCGTCGCGATGGCGACCGCGGCGAAGGCGCTCGCCCTGCTCAACCAGGAAGGGCTGGTGCGCGCGGAGCCGCGGTCCGGCACGGTCGTCGCCGGCCGGGACCACCGCGGCGGGCACCGGGGGCTGACGCGGGACCGGATCGTGCGCACGGCGATCGACATCGCCGACGTCGAAGGGCTCGCCGCGCTGTCCATGCGCGGGGTGGCGGCCCGGCTCGGCGTCGCGGCCATGGCGCCCTACCGGTACGTGCGCGGCAAGGACGAGCTCGTCCTGCTCATGGCCGACACCGCGTACGGCGAGCGCGGTTATCCGGAAACCACCCAGGACGGCTGGCGTGAGCGGCTGACCCTGGCCGGCCGGACGCTCTGGTCGCTGCACCGGCGGCACCCGTGGCTGGCCCAGCTCACGCCGATCACCCGCCCGCTGCCGTTGCGCAACCTCGCGACGCACGCGGAGTGGGCGTTATCGGCGCTTGCCGAGCTGGACGACGACGCGGCCACCCTGTGCGACCTGCACGTGCTGTTCTTCAGCTACGTCCAAGGCGTCGCGATCCACCTCGAACGCGAGCAGCACGCGCTCGCCGCGTCCGGGCTGTCCGAAGAACAGTGGATCGACCGCCAGGCGCCCGCGATGGCGGCGATGGTCAGCGGCCACCCGACCTTCGCCCGGATGATGACCGAGCTGAGCACGAACGGCTACGACCTCGTCCTGGACGACCTCTTCGAGTCGGGCCTGCGCGCCCTGCTGGACGGCCTCGCGCTGCGGTACGGGCGTTAGGCGGCGCAGGAGCCGGTCGACACGTTCGTCGCCTGCGACGGCGCCGCGTCCACCTCCGAGCGGACCTGCTCGGCCGTCAGCGTGAAGCCGGTCTCCGGGTCCTCCACCGCCGCGCCGAACACGACGCCGATGACCCGGCCGTCCGGGGTCACCATCGGGCCGCCGGAGTTGCCGCTGCGGATCTCCGCGCGGACGGTGAAGACGTCCCGCTGCACGGTGTTGGCCTCGTAGATGTCCGGCCCGCGCAGGTTGATCCGGCCGCGCACGCGGGCCGGGGTCGCGCGGTACGGGCCGTCGAGCGGGTAGCCGAGCACGATCGCGCTGTCACCCGCGCGGGCGGTTTCCGGCGCGAACTGCAGCGCCGGGGCCTGCAGCCGCGGCACGGCCAGCACGGCGATGTCGACCTCGGGGTCGAAGTAGACGACCCGGGCCGGGTAGTCGCCCTGCGTGGTCTCGATGCCGACGGTGTCGGTGCCGGCCACGACGTGCGCGTTCGTCATCACCCGCTGCGGCGAGATCACGAACCCACTGCCCTCCAGCGACCGCGAGCAGGAGCTGGCGGTGCCGCGGATCTTGACGACGCTGCCGTGCAGCTGCTGGACGGTCGCGCTGCCCTGCAGCGCCGGGTCCGGCGGCGAGGTGTCCGCCGTCGGGGCCTTCTCGAACGGGTCGGTGATCGACGGGAAGCCGGACGCGTCGAGCAGCTTGCGCAGCTGGCTCGGGAGGTCCTGCGCGGCCGCCGGCATGGCGTCGTTGACCTTGCCGAGCACCACCGAGTTGTTGATCGCCCTGGGCAGCCACGGGATGGCCGACACGGTGGTCAGCGAGGTCGCGAGCAGCCACGCGACCACGAACACGACCGCGGCCTGCACGATCGCGCCGAGCGTCTTGTCGATGCCGGAGAGCTTGTCCGGGTTGATCTTCTGCCGCAGCCGCCGGCCGACGTAGACGCCGATCGCCTCGCCGAAGGCGACCAGGAACACCACGGTCGCGACGGCGAAGGCGACCTTCCACACCGGGTCGTCGAAGAACGAGACCACCACCGGCGCGAGCTTGATGCCCGCGATCGCGCCGAGCACCACGCCGACCAGCGACGGCAGCGCGATGATCACGCCCTGGTATGCGCCGGACACCGCCGCCAGCACGGCGAGCAGCAACACCAGCACATCGACCCAGTTCACGGTTTCACTCCTCGCCCGCTACTCGCGCCTGGTACGCGGCCAGCGCCTCGTCGAGGTCCCGGACGTCGTCCGAGTCCCATGCGCGCTCCCAGCCTCCCAGGCCGAGCAGCACGGACAGCAACCCGGCGGTGAAGCCCCACACGAACAGGCCCGAGACCTCGAAGGCCGGGCCCTTCCAGGGCGCGCCGGCCTTCTTGACCGTGAAGCGGTTGGCCGGGTCGACGAGGTCGGCCACCGGGACGCGGGCCACGGACGCCGTCTCCCCGGGATCGACCGCGTGCACCGGCGACGGCTCGGCCCAGTACGCCAGCACTGGCGTCACGGCGAACGCGGACACCGGGACGAACAGCTCCGGCAGCACCGCGACCGGCTGGATACCGGACGGGACGACGCCGGTCTCCTCCTCGGCCTCACGCAGCGCCGTGCCGACCGGGCCGCCGTCGCCGTCCTCGGCGCCGCCGCCCGGGAAGGCGACCTGGCCGGCGTGCGAACCCAGCGTGTCGGCGCGCCGTTGCAGGAGGACGTCCGGTTCGCCGGTGGCGTCGTTCTCGCCGAAGAGGATGAGCACCGCGGCCGAGCGGGTGTAGGCGCCGTCGGGCGGGCTGAACCGGGTGAACGTCTTCGAGTCGACCTCGCCGCTGACCTTGACCAGCGGCCGGAGCCATTCCGGGACCGACTCCGGCTCGACCAGTGGTCCGATCACGGTGTTCCCTCCCCTGTCCCCGCCACTGCCGCGCGCACCTGGTCAGTGTTCCCGAAGACGCGCGGGTTCGCGATGAACCGCACCTCGCCCGCGGCGGTGACCAGGTAGGACGCCGGCAGCGACGAGGGCACCTTCAAGGCCGTCCGGACCGGGCCGGCCTGGCCGCCACCGTCGAACACCGACGGTAGGTGCACGCCCAGCTTCGCCAGCAGGTTCAAGCCGTCCTCCGCCGGGCTCTGCACCTGGACGCCGAGGACCCGCACGGCGCCCGGCTGCTTCGTGTACTCCTGCAGCACGGGCAGCTCGGTCTTGCACGGCTCGCACCACGACGCCCAGACGTTGACCAGCACCGGAGCACCGGCCAGGGCCTTGCCGACGTCGACGCTCCCGCCGTCACCGAGGCAGTCCGCGCGGACGCCGTCGAGCTGCTTCACGGGCGCCGCCGGGCTCGACGGCGGACACGGCTGCAGCGCCGCCGCGGACCGCGCGGGCGCGAGGTCCTCCGGCGGCGTCGCCGCGGAGTCCGAGCCCCCGCGCGGCAGCAGCGCGACGATCAGCGCCACCACCAGCACCGCGGCGGCCAGCGCCCACTTGGTGACGGTTGTCACCGGGGCGCCGCCAGCGCCAGGATGTGGTCCTTTTCGACGCCTTTGACCAGCTTCGCGGCTTCCTCGAACCCGGTCGGGCCGGTGCCGTAGGACGGGCAGTCCTTGGCCAGCGGGCAGGCACCGCAGGCGGGCTTCTTGGCGTGGCAGACACGACGGCCGTGGAAGATCACCCGGTGCGAGAGCATCGTCCACTCCTTGCGGGGGATCAGCTCGCCGACCGCGTGCTCGACCTTGACCGGGTCCTCCTCCGCCGTCCAGCCCCAGCGCCGGACCAGCCGTCCGAAGTGGGTGTCGACGGTGATCCCCGGCACGTCGAAGGCGTTCCCGAGCACGACGTTGGCCGTCTTGCGGCCCACTCCGGGCAGCGTGACGAGGTCGTCGAGCTTGCCGGGCACCTCGCCGTCGAAGCGCTCGACCAAGGCCGCGCCGAGCCCCATGACGGAGTTCGCCTTGGCCCGGTAGAAGCCCGTCGAACGGAGGTATTCCTCCAGCTCAGGGCGGTCGGCACCGGCGTAGTCGGCGGCGGTCCGGTAGCGCTTGAACAGCGCGGGCGTGACGAGGTTCACCCGGACGTCGGTGGTCTGCGCGGACAGGACGACCGCGACGAGCAGTTCCAGTGGTGTGGTGAAGTCGAGCTCGCAGTGGGCGTCCGGATACACGTCGTCGAGGCAACGCTTCATCCGCCTGGCGCGTCTCACCAGAGCTAACCGGCTTTCACCAGCGCCCTCACGGGGGGCGTTCGTGGTGGCAGGTGGCACCCCGATAGCCTACGGGCGCCGTCGGACGAGCCGGGCACAGCACCGGTGGACGACCGACACGCCAGAGCACCACCTCGGCGCAGTTTCCGGCCGCCATGAGCGAGGATCTGGAGTAGATGCTTTTCACTGAGTGTTTCGGGCTGCGTATGGGGGGCCGATCATGACCGTCTGGTTCGTCATCCTGGTCCCCCTGGTGATCATGTTCTTCGCCCTGTTCATGGAGCGGGTGGAGAGCCGGTTGAAGCACGTCGCGGTGCAGGAGAACGAGGTCGAGGAGTTCCTCGAGCAGGCGCAGCCCAACGAGGTGCGGGCGCTCTACGGGCACGGCATCGGCCGTGCGCTGGAGCTGTTCCGGCTGCGTAGGCTGGGCGGACGGGCAGCCAGGCTACGCGCGCGTCGCGTGCGGAGTTAGGCTCCACGTTCGGACGAGATCGTTTGGCGGGCCGCGCGCCCGGCGAGCGATCTCGGCTGTACGCCCTAGACTGACGCGCAAGTGACTGGCGTCACGCTCTGCGACCGACGCCGAGCGTGATCGTTTCTCGACGAGGAGGCACCCGAGGTGGACGAAACCCTGGCCCGTGCGGGCATTTTCCAGGGTGTGGAGCCGGCAGCGGCGGAGGCGCTGGCCCAGACCTTGGAATCCGTGGAGTTCCCCCGCGGCCATGTCATCTTCAACGAGGGTGAACCCGGCGACAAGCTCTACATCATCCAGTCCGGCAAGGTGAAGATCGGCCGCAAGTCCCCGGACGGCCGCGAGAACCTCCTGGGCATCTTCGGCCCGTCCGACATGTTCGGCGAGCTGTCGATCTTCGACCCCGGCCCCCGGACGTCGAGCGCGACCACGGTCACCGAGGTCCGCGCCGTCACCATGGACCGCCCGGCCCTGCGGCAGTGGATCTCGACCCGGCCGGAGATCGCCGAGCAGCTGCTGCGCGTGGTCGCGCGCCGCCTGCGCCGGACGAACAACATGGTCGCCGAGCTGATCTTCACCGACGTCCCGGGCCGCGTGGCGCGGGCGCTGCTGCAGCTCGCGCAGCGGTTCGGCAGCCAGGAGGCGGGCCTGCTGCGGGTCACGCACGACCTGACGCAGGAAGAGATCGCCCAGTACGTCGGCGCCTCCCGCGAGACCGTGAACAAGGCGCTGGCCGACTTCGCGCACCGCGGCTGGCTGCGGCTGGAAGGCAAGAGCGTCCTGATCCTGGACCCGGAGCGCCTGGCGCGCCGCGCCCGCTGATCTCCCCTTTTCTACGAGAAAGGCCTCCTGACCTGCGGGTCAGGAGGCCTTTCTCGTAGAAAAACAAAGAGCCGGGCGCCACCCCCGACGTGGCGCACCGGCTCTTCGTTCGTCGCGCGGACCATCCCCCGACGATCCGCGCTCCCCACCCTCCGAACCAGGCCCCGACCCGTATGCCGGAGGGAGTTGGGTTTCTGTGCTGTTGTTCAACCATCACGGCCCATACCCACGAATTCAAGGCCATTCACTCTCAAGGACGCCGCCTGCGCCGTTTCGTTGCAGGAGTCCACGGAGAATGTCGTGAGTGTTACCTGATCGAGACCGTCCCGCTTCAGCGGCAAGATCCATTCCAGTTTGCCGGTGATGCACCTGACCGTCAAATAACTGGTACTGACGTACCACTCTGCGGCATACTGGCACGCGTGTCCCAGTCTGCCTCGAACCACGAAAGCCGCACGTCCCTCGCCGACTACCGCACCGCGCTGACGACCCGCGCGGCCCGGCGGCCCGCCGTCGCGTCCGTGCTCGCCCGCCTGCCGATCGCCATGATCGGCATCTCGGCCCTGCTCTTCGTCCAGCGTGAGACCGGTTCCTTCGCCGCCGCCGGGCTCGTCTCGGCCGGTTCACTCGCCGGTGTCTCGGTGGGCGCGGTGATCCAGGGCAGGCTGATCGACCGGTTCGGGCCGACGCGACCGCTGCTCGTCGTCGCCGTCCTGCTGGCGCTGCTGATGACCGCGCTCGTCACCGCGATCGAGTCGCACGCGCCGACCGCCGTACTGGTCATGCTGGGTGCGGCCACCGGGCTCTCGGAGCCGATGGTCGGGTCGGCGTCGCGGGCGCTGTGGACCCGCCTGCTGCCGCCGGGCGGCGCGCGCAACGCGGCGCTCTCGTACGAGGCGATCAGCATGGAGGTCTTCTTCATCCTCGGCCCCGGTGTGGCCGGGATCCTGGTCCTGGCTCCGTGGGCGGGAACCGGCCTGGTGCTGGGGGTGGCCCTGCAGTTCACCGGCGCGGTGCTGTTCGCGCTCAGCCCGGCCGTGCGGGCCTGGGGCCCGGCCGTCAGCTCGCGTGGTTCGCTGCTGGGCGCGCTGTCGAGCCCCGGCATGCGGACGCTCGCCGTGGCCGCGCTCGGCTTCGGCATCGTGATCGGGTTCGTCGAGGTCGCCGTGCCGGCGTCGGCCACCGAAGCCGGGCACGCCTCGGTGGGTGGCCTGCTGCTGTCGGCGTGGTCGCTGAGCTCGGTCGCGTTCGGCGTCCTGTACAGCCTGTCACCGTGGCCGCGCCGGCTCGGCCTGCGGCTGCCGGTGCTGCTGGGCGGGTTCGGCGCGCTGGTGGCGCTGCTCGCGTGGCCGTCCTCGTTGTGGGGCCTGGGGCTGGCGATGCTGGTCGCGGGCGCGCTGATCACCCCGCAGTCCACGGCCCACTCGGCGGCGATCGAGGTGGTCGCGCCCGAGGGCACGGCCGCGGAGGCGTTCGGCTGGGTACTGACGGCCGTGACGCTGGGACTGGCGATGGGCCAGTCGGTCAGCGGGTACGTCGTCGAGCACGCGGGCCCGAGCACGGCGTTCCTGGTGGCGAGTGTCGCCGGGGTGGTGGTCGCCGGCGTCGTCTGGCTGCTGCGCGGCACGATGCGGCCGGTCACCAGGCCCGCTGCCACCAAAGTGGCGCTGACCAGCGCCTGAGCCGTTTTTGTCGGTGGTCGGCGCTAGCTTTCCGGCATGGACGTCACCGCGCCTGCCCACCGCCGGCAGCGACCCGGATCTCACGGTCCGGTTCGACTGCCCGGCGACCACCCACACCGACGGCGAGGTGGCCGTGCCGGCGGCCCCGCTCGCCGAGACGCTGAAGATGCTGGGCGCGGAGTCGGTGCGCGTGGTCGTCGAGGGCAGCAGGCTGGCGTTGCGCCTCGACCAGGCCAGGTTCGCGCTGCCGCTGCTCTCTGTTGTTGAATCGCCCGCTTCGGAGCCACCCCGGGTGTCCGAAGTGGACGGTCCAGCGTTCGCCTCGGCGTTGCGGATCGTCGCCGGAACGGCGGCGAAGGACGACCCGCTGCCACTGTTCACCGGCGTCCGCGTCCAGGCGGTTGAAGGTGAGCTGACCCTGACGGCGTCGGACCGCTACCGAATGGCGGTCGCCCGGTTGCCCCTGCGGTCACCGGGTGCGCTGGACGTCCTGGTGCCCGCGGCCCTGCTGACCGAGGCGGCGCGGCAGGCTCGCGGCGTCGTCGGGCTCCACTCCGGTCCGGGCCGGTTCGGCCTGAGCTGGGCGGGCGGCCTGGTCGGCACCGCCGTCCTGGACGCAGGCTTCCTGTCGGAGGAAGCGATCCCGTCGGGAGCGGTCGACACCACCGTCACGCTGGACGCGGACGCCCTCGCGGCCGCGGTCCGCCGCGTCGGCGTGTACGCGGAGGACCGCCGGGTACTGACCCTGGAGGTCGGCGACACCCAGGTCCGCCTGGCAAGCGCCCGCCAGGACACGGGCGAAGCCGAGGAAACCCTGAAGGCGAACGTCAGCGGCGGCCGGACGTCCCCGTCCTTCCAGGCGAGGTACCTGCTGGACGCATTGGGCGCGTTCGCCGGGGAGCGAGTGGTGCTGTCCATCCAGCCGGGGATGCGCGCATGCGTCCTGCGGGCGGCCGATCTCTCGGTCGGGGAGGTGGCGCTGACGTACTACCTGATGCCGATGCTGACCCGCTGAGTCACGGGATCCGGAGCACCTCGGCCAAGTCCTTCAAGGCCACGTCGGCGGCCGGCCCCTCGGTGAACTGGCGCACGGTGTACGACGCGCTCTCGAACCGGTCGTCGTAGGCCCGCCGAAGGTGGGGCGAGGAGCGGCCGAGTGCCCACTCCATGGTCGAGTTGCTGTTGCGCAGGAACTCGATGGGCAGGTGGCCGAGCACGTAAAGCTCCGCGCGACGATCACCACGGCCGAGGACCAGTCCGACCAGGTCGGCCACGAGCCCGCGTTTGCGCATCGCGTCGCGGCCCTTCCACTGGCCCGCCTTGAACTCCGCCACCCGAAGGTTCGTCTCGAGGTCGAACTTCCGGCTCGGATCGTTCCCGGCGGCCAGCGACGGCCGCACGGCGATGCGCTCGCCCGGCTCGAGGACCTTCGGCAGGGCCCGGACGATCATCGCCGCGTGGATGAGGTCGTTGATCCGGCCTGCGTGCTGTCGCACCAGCAGCGCGGCCTTCAGCAGGCCGTCGGTCAGCCCCTCGTCCGCCAGCCGGTCGTCGACGGTCTCGCGGTCGGCACCCTCCAGCCGGTCCTCCAACCGCAGCACCCGGCTGGACAGGTCTTCGTCGCCGAAGAACCGGAGCAGTTCGATGAAGGACGTGACCGCCGACCCGACATCGATCGCCGGTGGCGTCAGGGCGGGCTCCGGCTCGGGCGGTCCGGGTTTTGGTGGTGCCTCGGACTCCTGCGGCAGCGGGCTGGTCGAGAAGCCGAGCCGGCGGAGGTACCGGATCGCGGCGTGCGAGATGAACTCGGACCGGGCCACCCCGGCCGCGCGCTCGAACAGCTGCCGCGGCGGCCACAGCTGGTCGTCGACGGAGACCCAGTGCTTGTAGATCGGCTCCGGGCCGCCGCGCGCCGCCGCGGCCAGCACCTGCGTGCGGCTGAGGTGGTGCTGCTGCCCGTTCAGGACAAAGTCGATCGCGCGCTCGTCGTCCATGGCCACTGAGTCGCCGACCAGGCGGCCGCTGCTACACGGATCACGGATCCACGGTGCCGAAGCGCTTCAACGTCCGGATCATCGGCGCCGTCTCCACCTGACGGACACCCTTCAGCCCGCCCAGGTCATCAGCCAGGTACGCGTACAGGGCCGCGTCGTCGCGGCAGCCGACGTTGGCCACCAGGTTCGCCGGGCCCGTGGTCGCCGCCGCGAAGGCTACCTGGGGGTGTGTTGCCAACGCCCGGCCTGCCGACGACAGGGCAGAGGGGGCGACCGTCAGCCAGAGTGTTGCCGTCAGGGGGTAGCCCAGCAGGGCCGCGTCTATCTCGACGTCGAAGTACAGGGCTCCCGAGTCGCGCAGGTGCTCCAGGCGCCGTCGGGTCGTCGACTCCGAGCGGCCTGCGGCCGCCGCCAGTGTCGACATGTCGGTACGGCCGTCGTGGGCCAACGCCGTCAGCAAGGCCGGGTCCTCCGGTTCCGGCCGGTAGACGGACTCAGCGGGGACACGGCGAAGGACCGCGGCCTGTGGTTCCGGTAGTGCGCTCGAGCGGCCTGGCCAGCCCGCCGGGCCGCCCGCGAAGCGGTGCAGGATCCGGTACGCCGTCATCGACACCACCCGCGGCGTCCGCGGCAGCTGGCCCAGGAGCAGGCCGCCCGCGTCCTCGCGCTGGGGTGCGCGGACGAAGCACGCGATCTCCGTGCCGCCGGACATCAGGCTCACCCACTGGGTGTCGGCCCGCCAGGCCAGCGCCGTCGCGATCGTGGCCGCCGCGTCCGGGACGCACCGCAGCCGCACCAGCCAGTGGACCTGGCCCAGCGGCGCCGCCTCCGGGACGCCGACCACGCGCAGCATCCCGGACGAGCGCAGCTTGCGGTAGCGGCGCGCGATCGTCTGGTCCGAGACGCCGAGGACCCCGGCGATCGTGCTGAACGAGGCCCGGCCGTCGAGCTGGAGGGCGTGCGCGAGCCGGCGATCGAGGTCGTCGAGCAGGCCGGAATCCATCAAATAAGCCTAGAGAACGTCGGATTTCGCGCACAATCCCGCCATGGATGGAAGAGCCACCCACGAGAACCCACGCTGGGACCATGAACATCGACCACACGGTCTTCGTGACCCGGAACCACGAAAAGACCTGGCAGCGCTACGAAGAACTCGGCTTCACGCTCAGCCCGCCGTCGCGGCACTTCGCGTCGCGCAGCGAAGGGGGTGAGCTGCTGCCGAGCTGCACGGCGAACCGCTGCGCCTACTTCGGCGAGTCGTTCCTCGAACTGATCGGCATCGTCGACGAGGCCGCCGACGACCCGTGGCGGGTGCTGCCCATCCTGGACGCCCGCGGCGACGGCCTCCACGGTGTCTCCTTCGGGTGTGACGACTCCGAAGCAGCCGAACGCCGGCTGCGCGAAGCCGGGCTCTCGACGTCCGGGGTGCTCTCGCTGCAGCGTGACGTCGACCTGCCGGAAGGCACCCGCACCGCGCGGTTCCGCAGCGTCCACATCAGCCGCGACAAGACGCCCGAAGGCATCCTGCACACCGCCGAGCACCTCACCCCGGAGTACGTCCACCAGCCGCGCTACCTCGGCCACCCGAACGGCGCCCGCCGCGTCGCCGGGATCCTGCTGGTCGTGGCCGACGACGACGTCGAGCGCTACCGCCGCCGCTACGACGTGATCACCGGCGGCGAGCAGCTGGTCGACGTCGTCGGCGCGAGCGACCTCGACACCGTGCTGCCCGGCGAGACCGCGCCTCGGCTGCCTTACTTTGCGGCGCACGGCGTCGCGGTGGACGATCTGAAAAGGGCACGGAACCTGGTCGAGCAGCACGTCCCGACCACCACCGGGGACCGCGGGTTCTTCGTCCGCGCCGAGGACGCGTACGGGGCCGCCGTTTTCTTCGAAGAGGAGGCACGATGATCGTCGAAACGACCAGTGGTCAGGTCCGCGGGACGGATGGCGCGTTCCGGGGAATCCCTTACGCGGAAGCAAAACGCTTCGAGCGGCCGGCCCCGCCGACGCCGTGGACCGGCGTCCGCGACGCCCTCGAACCCGGGCCCGCGGCGCCGCAACCGCCGTCCCGGCTCGAACACGCCCTCGGGCCGATGCCGCTGCCGCAGAGCGAGGACTGCCTGTCGCTCAACGTCTTCACGCCGTCGGCCACCGGCCGCCGCCCGGTGCTCGTGTGGATCCACGGCGGCGGGTTCTCCAGCGGCTCGGGCGGCCAGGTCTGGTACACCGGCACGCGCCTGGCCCGCGAGGCGGACGCCGTCGTCGTGACGCTCAACTACCGGCTCGGCGCCCTCGGTTTCCTGGCTACCGAAGGAGTTCCGCCCAACCTCGGCCTCGCCGACCAGCTCGCGGCCCTCGAATGGGTCCGCGACAACATCGCCGCGTTCGGCGGGGATCCCGCCGAGGTCACCCTGGGCGGGCAGTCGGCGGGCGCCCAGTCGACGCTCGCGCTGTGGTCGTCACCGCGGACGGAAAACCTGATCAAGCGGATCGCCCTGCAAAGCGCGCCCCTCGGGATGCGACCGTCCACTTGGGACGACGCGAACCAGAACGCCTTGCTGCTGCAACAAGAAGTGGACATCCACACGGCCTCGCTGGAAAGCCTGCTCGAAGCTCAGCTCAAGGTCGCCGCGCAGACCACGAAGCCCGGCTCGCTCGAACCGCCGTTCCAGCTCGTCGCCGACGGCGATCTTGTCGCGGACGACCTCATCGAAGTGGCACCGCGCGGCGAAGCGCTCATCAGCTGGACGCGGGACGAGCTGCGCGCGTTCGTCCCCGATGCACCTCAGGACGTCGTCGACAAAGCGACCAGCTCGTTCTTCGCCGCCGACATCCCGCGGCTGGCCGGGAAGCTCGACGCGGTCACCTTCCGCTTCGACTGGCAGGCACCCGGCAACCGGTTCGGCGCGTGCCACTGCGCCGACATCCCGTTCCTGTTCGGCACCCACGACGTCTGGGACGCGCCGATGCTCGAAGGCGCCCCGAAGGGCCTCGAAGAGGAAGCGGGGCTGCGCAAGGTCTGGGCCGCCTTCCTGCACGGAAAGCGGCCCAGCCTGGAGTGGGACGTGCTCAGGCCGCCTGAGCGGCCTTGACCGCGGCCTCGACCTCGGCGAACGACGGGTTGACCATCGCCACCGAGCCGACGATCACCGTCGGGACGGTCTCGTTCCCGTTCGCGACCTCGCGCACGCGCGCGGCCGCGGACGGGTCCTCCCAGATGTTGATCTTCCGGACGTTGAAGCCGCTCTTCGACATCGGCCGGTCGAGTGCCGCGCAGAACCCGCACCCGGGCCGCCAGTAGAACTCCACCTCGACGTTGCTCATCCCTGTCCTTCCGACCGCAAGTAGTCCAGCTGCGCCTGCACGCTCCATTCGGCGGGCGCCCACAGCGCCTGGTCGACGTCGGCGTAGACGACCTCGACCACCTGGCGCGGTGTGGCGTCCGCCCCGAGCACCTTCAAGGCCGAACGCACCTGGTCGAGCCGCTGTTCCCGATGAGCAAGGTACTCGCGCGCGGTCGCGGGCAGATCGGGCAGCTCCGGACCGTGGCCCGGCAGCCCGAGCGTGCCCGCCGGCAGCTCGATCAGCTTGCGCAGGGACCGCAGGTAGTCACCGAGGTCGTGCAGCACGGTGGTGCCGCGGCCGAGCACGGTGTCACCGGTCAGCACCTGGCCGTCGAGCACCAGCGACACCGAGTCGCCGGTGTGCCCCGGCGTGTGCAGCACCCGGATCTCCAAGCCAGCGGCGGAAATCAGCTCACCGTCCTCAATGGACGTCGCGTTGAGACAGAGCGAAGGGTCGAACGCGCGCACCGGCGCACCGGTGCGTTCGGCGAACCACGGCGCGCCCTCGGCGTGGTCGGGGTGGAAGTGCGTCAGCAGGATCAGCTCGACCTCGCCGACGCCGGCCAGCAGCTCGAGGTGCTCCAGATCGCGGTAGCCGGGGTCGACGACGACCGCCGACCGCTCCGGCGCCGCCCGCAGCACCCAGCTGTTCGTGCCCTCGAGCGTCATCGACGACGGGTTGTTCTCCAGCAGCACCGACGCCGTCTCCGACACCGGCCGCAGGACGCCGTAGGCCGGGGCGCTCATCGGCGCTCCAGCACGACGCGGACCTGGTCGTTCTCGCGGATCAGCGTCGGCGCGATGCGGACGATCTCGCGCTGCGCGTTCAGCACGTCGTCGGCCGTCGCGAACTCGGCCAGCTCGCTGAGCGTCAGCCAGGTCGGCGGCATCAGCATCCGGCGGCCTTCACGGGCGTCGGCGATCGCGTCCTCCGGGCGCTGCCAGCCGGAGCTCGACGCCTCCGACGTCGCACCGTCGGCCTGCTGGCCGTCCGGCAGCTTCGCGACGTAGAACCGGGTGTCGTACCGGCGCGGCTCCTGCTCGGGCGTGATCCAGTGCGCCCACGGGCGCAGCAGGTCCGCGCGCAGCGTGAGCCCGGCGTCGGCGAGGAACCCGGCCAGCGACACCTCGCGGGTCTCCAGCGCCTGCCTCGCCGTCGCGTACGGCGTGACGTCGGTGAGCACCGCCTCGGCGCTGCCCGCGAGCAGCACGCCGGACTCCTCGAAGGTCTCGCGCACCGCCGCGCAGGTCAGCGCCCGCGCGAGCGCGTCGTCGCAGCCGAAGCGGGAGGCCCACCACGACGGCCCCGGGCCGGCCCACGCCACGGACGCGTCGGCGTCGCGCTTGTCGACCCCGCCGCCGGGGAAGACCGTCATGCCACCGGCGAAGGGCATGCCCTTGACCCGGTGCTGCAGGAAGATCTCGACGCCCTCGGCACCGTCACGGACGAGGATCACCGTGGCCGCGTCCTTGGGGACGGCGGGCGGCCCGTCGGTGTTGGCGCGGGTGGCTACCCCGGCGCCGACGGGGATGTCGAAGACAAACTCCTTTGGCTGCTCCACCCGGGAAACATACCTCCGCCATCCGACGTCCCGTCGCGCAGTTGTGGCATCCCAGACAGTGAAAAGGCGGCACTTTCACGTGAAAGTGCCGCCTCTTCGCGATGGAGAACTTAAGGGGCGGTCCAGCCGCGCTGGTCACCGCCGGAACGGGACGCGCCGTTGAGCCGCATCTTCGCCGCTTCGGCCCGCTCGCGCTCGGCCAGCTCGGCGTGCAGCTCACGCAGCAGCGCCCGATCGCGCTCGCTCAGGCTCGGGTCGTCCAGGTCCAAAGCCGGCAGTTCGACGACCTCGTGCATGGACGGCTTGCCCGCGGCGATCTCGCGGCCCTTCTCCGGGTCCTCGGCCAGCGCCTGCCGCAGCTGCGCGACCTCGGCCGGGGTCAGGTCGGCCGTGCGCTCCGCGCGCGTCTCGGCCCGTTCCGTCGACCGCGCCTTGCGGGGCGGCTCGGGAGCCGGTGGCGGCGGCGAAACGATCGGCACCACCGGGGCGACCGGCTCCGGTGCCGTGGTCGTCGTCGCGCTCGAGCGCATGCTGTGCCTGCTGCCCGACTCCGCGACCGGTTCCGGCGACGCGGCGGCCGCCGGCTTCGCGGCCGGCTCGGACCGGTAGGACGATGTGCTCGACGTCGCACTCCCGGTCACCCAGGCCGGCGACGCGGCCGCCGAAGCCGCCTGGTGGTACTCGGAGTGCGCGACGCCCGGACCGCTGACCTCGACGACCGAGTGGATGCCGGCCCGGCGCAGCGCCGTGTCGACGCGGAAGGCGACGGCGGGCGGGTTGCCCTCCGGGCCCAGCTCGACGAGCACCACGCGCTGCGGCAGCGCGCCCGGCACGCTCCCGGCCGGGGTGTTGCGCCACACCGCGTGCACCGACCGGACGTCCGGCAGGACCTGCAGCGTCCGGTCGAGGGCCTCGGCGATGCCGAACTCCGGGGAGTTCTCGCCGCTGAACCGGTGCGTGCTGACCGGGTCGGCCTCGTCGACCAGCAGGTCGTTCGCCAGCGTCGCGTCCGACCGGCTCATCTCCAGCACCAGCGCGAGCTCGCGCTGCTCGATGGAGCTGACCGGGATCCGGCCCGCGATGAGCGTGCCGGTCGTCAGCTCGACCGCCTCGTCGATGTGCGCGCGAGCGATCAGCTCGCGTGCTTCGGTGAGCGCGCTGTCGTCGATCCGGCCCGCCAAGGCCAGCAACAGGTTGTGCAGGCGCAGGGGCACCGAGAACCCGTCCATGGGCGGGCCGTCGTGGACCTCCACCATTGCCTTGCTCCCTCCCGGCTCGCTGGCGGAGCGAGCGTTAAGCGGCTACGAGCCGGTTGCCCGCCACCGCGCCCACGCAGACCAGCTCTGAATCGGCCAGCGCGGCCCGGTGGTAGCCCGGCAGGTCGAATCGCGGCGGGATGACCTCGACGCTGGGCTCTTCGTCGCCCAGTACCCGCAGCACCCGCTGCAGTTCGCCGGTCAACCTCGGCAGCCCCGACAGCGCGGTGATCAGCAGGACACGCTTGGCCGTCCCTTGACCGACGACACCGACGTGTCGCCAGCTCTGCCGCACTTCCCCCACGTCCGGGCGTCCCCGCAACGTTGCGTGGATCAGAACGGACACGGAGTCGACCGAGTTAACCCATTCGGGCGCACTCGACGTGAATGTGTACCTGTTCTCGGTGACGTCGTCTACCCCCAGGGTCGAACTCACCTGGTGCCAGTCGGCGCCGTGCGGGATCAGCCCGGCCACGAGCAGCCGGTACTCGGTCTGGTCGAGGTCAATCCTGTGCTTAAGCAAAGACCTCGGCAGCGTCCGGGCGAGGGTGCCCATCGCGCCCTCGCCGAGCCAGTCCCGGAAGCGCCACAGCAGCTGGTCGGGCAGCCGCCCGGCCAGCCGGAGCAGCAGCTCGTGGGTGGACTGCTCGATGTCCGGATCCATCACTGCACCTCCACGATCAGTTCGACCTCCACCGGCGACCCGATCGGCAGCTCCGCGACGCCGACGGCCGAGCGGGCGTGGACACCCGCGTCGCCGAAGACCTCCCCGAGCAGTTCGGACGCGCCGTTGACGACCGCGGGCTGGCCGGTGAAGCCCTCCGCGGAAGCCACGAAGCCGACAACCTTGACGATCCGAGCGACGTTGTCAATGCCGACCAGTGCGTGCACGGCCGCGAGCGCGTTGAGCGCCGAGGTGCGCGCGTGCCCCTTCGCTTCCTCGGGGCTGATCTCCGCGCCGACTTTGCCGGTCGCGGCGAGCACACCGTCGACGAAGGGCAGCTGACCCGAGGTGTAGACGTGCCGGCCGCTCTGCACGGCGGGCACGTAGGCGGCCAGCGGAGCGGCCACGCCGGGCAGCTCGATGCCGAGTTCCTTCAGCCGTTCGCTCCAGCTCACGCGATCAGCCCTTCGGACGCTTGAGGTACGCGACGTGCTGCTCGCCCGTCGGGTTCGGCAGGACGGTGACCAGCTCCCAGCCGTCCTCGCCCCACTGGTCGAGGATCTGCTTCGTGGCGTGGATCAGCAGAGGGACCGTCGAGTACTCCCACTTGGTGGCGCTCATAGCCCGGGAGCGTAGCCAAGCGGGCAAGGGCGCCGGGGGCCGCCGCCGGAAAAGTGCCCCGGAAAGGGCCGACGTCCGGGTGACCCCGGCAGAGTGAACGATCCCTCGTTGTGGGCCACCTCACATCGGGCTGCGGACCGCTAGCGTGGGCACGTGGAAACGTGGCGGGTGATCGCGACGGCCCTGCTGGCCGCGGCCGGACTGCCGCTGGTGCTGGTCGTGATGGCGAAGGTGCGTGATCGGACGCAGAGTTCGGGGCAGGTCGCGCTCGGCGGCGTGATCACGTTCACCCTTCTGGTCGTCGTCGGTGTGCTGATGCTCACGGTGCTGCCGGGCCTGGCCACCTGGCTGCTGGTGGCCGCCGTCGCGGCTGCGGTCAGCGTCATGCTGCTGGCCAGCTGAGCACTGATTTAGGGTGAAGAAGTGACCACTTCCCATGCCGGCTGGACCGACGAGCTTGCCCGCGCCCGGCTGCACTTCGTCACCGGCAAGGGCGGGACCGGCAAGACGACACTGGCGGCCGCGCTCGGCCTCGCGCTCGCCCGCGAGGGGCGCCGGGTGCTGCTGATCGAGGTCGAGGGCCGTCAGGGCATCGCCCAGCTCTTCGACACCGAGCCACTGCCCTACGCCGAGCAGCGGATCGCGTCCGTTCCCGGTGGTGGTGAGCTGCGCGCGCTGCACATCGACGTCGAGGCCGCGCTGCTCGAGTACTTCGAGATGTTCTACAACCTGGGCTTCGCCGGCCGGACGCTGCGGCGGATGGGCGCGATCGAGTTCGCGACCACCCTCGCGCCGGGCCTGCGGGACGTCCTGCTCACCGGGAAGGTCAAGGAGTGCGTCGGGCGCACCGAATCCGACGGGCGGCACACCTACGACGCCGTGGTCGTCGACTCGCCGCCGACCGGCCGGGTCGTCAAGTTCCTCGACGTCACCAAGGCACTGACCGACCTCGCGAAGACCGGCCCGATCCGCGGCCAGGCCGACGGCGTCGTCCGGCTGCTGCACTCCGGCGAGACCGTGATCCACATCGCCACGCTGCTGGAGGAGATGCCGGTCCGCGAGACGGTGGAGGCCGTCGCCGAGCTGGACGGCGCCGACCTGCGCCCCGGCGCGGTGCTGGTCAACCGGGTCCGCCCGCCGCGGCTGCCGGCCCGGTCGGTGCTGGCCGCGGCCGACGGGCGCGTCGACGCCTCCCGCGTCCGCACCGGGCTCGCGTCGGCCGGGCTGAAGCTGCCCGACACGACGCTGGACGCGCTGGTCGAGGAGACCGTCGAGCACGCCGTGCGGGTCGCCGCCGAACAGCGGGCGCGCGAGCAGCTCGCCGAAGCCGACCTGCCGACGCTCGAGCTGCCGGACCTCACCGGCGGCGTCGACGTCGGGGCGCTCTACGAGCTGGCCGAGGCACTGACCGACCAGGGGGTGCGGCTGTGACCGACATCGACATCGACGCACTGATCGACGCGCCGGAGAGCCGCGTGATCGTCTGCTGCGGTTCCGGCGGCGTCGGCAAGACCACCACCGCCGCGGCCTTGGCGCTGCGCGCGGCCGAGCGCGGCCGTCAGACCGTCGTGCTCACCATCGACCCCGCGCGGCGCCTGGCGCAGGCGCTCGGCCTGCGCGAGCTGGGCAACCACCCCCGGCAGGTGCAGGTCGACGGGTTCGAGCCCAAGGGCGAGCTGTGGGCGATGATGCTCGACATGCGCCGCACGTTCGACGACATGGTGCGCGTGCACGCCGGCCCGGAACGCGCCGAGCAGCTGCTGCAGAACCCCTTCTACCAGACCATTTCCACGTCGTTCTCCGGCACGCAGGAGTACATGGCGATGGAGAAGCTGGGGCAGCTCGCGGCCACCGGCGAGTGGGACCTGATCATCGTCGACACCCCGCCGAGCCGCTCCGCGCTGGACTTCCTCGACGCGCCGACGCGGCTGTCGTCCGCGCTGGACGGCCGGATGATCCGGCTGCTCACCGGCCCGGCGAAGGCCGGCGGCTGGGGCCTGCGCAAGGTCGTCAACGCCGGGTTCTCGATGTTCGCCAAGGCCGTGTCGACGATCATCGGCGGCCAGCTGCTGACCGACGCGTCGGCGTTCATGCAGGCCTTCGACAGCATGTTCGGCGGCTTCCGCGAGCGCGCCCGCAAGACCGCCGAGCTGCTGCGCTCGTCGGGGACGTCGTTCCTGGTCGTGGCCGCGCCGGAGCCGGACGCGCTGCGTGAGGCGTCCTACTTCGTCGAACGGCTCTCGGCCGAGTCGATGCCGCTGGCCGGGCTGATCGCGAACCGGACACACCCGGTGCTCGCGAAGCTGTCCGGCAGCGAGGCGCTCGCCGCGGCCGAGTCCCTGCAGGAGGGCGACGTGAACGCGCCGCTGGCCGAAGCCGTGCTGCGGCTGCACGCAGACCGCGTCGAGCTCGCCGGCCGTGAGGAACGGCTGCTCGCGCGGTTCACCCGGGCCCACCCCGAGGTGGCGCTGGCCCGGGTGCCCGCGCTGGCCGGTGACGTGCACGACCTCGAAGGCCTGCGCGACATCGGCACCAAGCTCGCGTCGTGAGTGGTCAGCCGGGTCGGAGCCCGGCTGACCACTCAGCCGACTTCGACCCGTTCCAGGGCGTCCCTCTTGGCCGCCTCGAGCAGGTCTGCCCAGCTCACCACGTCGGGACGGCGGCGTAGCAGAGCCCGCCGTTCCCGTTCGGTCATACCGCCCCAGACACCGAAGTTGATCCGGCCGTCGAGTGCTTCGGCGAGGCATTCCGTGCGGACCGGGCAGCCCATGCAAACGGCTTTCGCCCGGTTCTGCTCCGCACCCCGGACGAACAGGCCGTCCGGATCGGCGTCCCGGCAGGACGCGTTGATTCGCCAGCTCGACTGGTTGGTTTCCATACCCCCAGCTCCCTACCTGGTGTTCGACGCACCAGCGGGGAAAGGCACTGCGCTCCTTGCCCCCGCGAGCGTGTCTCCCTCTGCTCACGTCGGTTGACCGGGCACCTCCCCGGTGCCGGTGCCGCCGTTCGGACCAAGCGAGCTCCCACTCGCGTTGATCCGTCTGACGGCTTTTCTTCGTGAGACGTTGACGGACTGTAGGGGCCCTCGGTTCCCCCCGCCAAGACCTAGAATGCCTTCTGTTACCAGATGTCACCGAAGGGGGTCGCTTTTGTCACTGAATTCACACCTGTGGGGACACGGCGTCACCGGCGCCTGACTCACTCCGGGTAGCCTGGCCCTCGTGCGAAAAGCGGATGGTTTGTTCAAGCTCATCGGCCTCTGCCTGCTCGCGGGGGTGCTCGTCGCCGGCATGCTCTTCCCGGTCGTGGGGGCGGCCGGTGTGATGTCGAACCAGGCCAGTGAGACCGTCGAGAAGACGTCGTCCGACCTCGCGGACATCCCGCCGCCACTGGTCACGACCGTCACCGACAGCGCCGGCACCCCGATCGCGACGTTGTACGACCAGTACCGGCTGCCGATCAACGAGAACCAGATCAACGAGGCCATGAAGTGGGCCCTGGTCTCGGTCGAGGACAAGCGGTTCTACGACCACCACGGCGTCGACTGGCAGGGCACGCTGCGCGCGGCCGTCAGCAACAGCACCGGCGCGGACACGCAGGGTGCGTCGACGATCACGCAGCAGTACATCAAGAACTACCTGATCAACGTCGTCTACCGCGGTGACACGGTCGGGCAGAAGAAGGCCCAGGAGCAGTCGGTCGCCCGCAAGCTGAAGGAAGCGCGGATCGCGATCCAGCTCGAGACGAAGCTGACCAAGCAGCAGATCCTGGCCGGCTACCTGAACATCGTCGAGTTCTCCCGGCAGATCTACGGGATCGGCGCCGCCGCGCACGCGTACTTCAACACCACGCCGGAGAAGCTGACCGTGCCGCAGGCCGCGCTGCTGGCCGGCCTGGTGAACAACCCGATCAACAACGACCCGTGGAAGCACGCGGACAAGGCGACCGCGCGCCGCAACCTGGTCCTGGACCGGATGGTCGAGAACAAGAAGCTGGCCAAGGCCGACGCCGACCGCTTCAAGGGCGAGCCGCTGGGTGTCGTGCCGGACTTCCCGGCGAAGCCGCCGGCCAACTGCATCGGCGCGGGCGCGGAGGCCGGGTTCTTCTGCCAGTACGTCGAGGACTACCTGATCAAGTCGGGGATGAGCAAGGACCAGCTCTACACCGGCGGCTACACGATCAAGACGACGCTGGACCAGCGCGCCAACCACGAGGCGAAGGTCTCGGCGGAGGCGCAGGTCAAGAAGACCCAGCCGTACGTCGCGAACACGTTGTCGCTGATCAAGCCGGGCAAGAACCGGCACGAGGTGGTCGCGCTGGCGGCCAACCGCGACTACGGCCAGGACCAGGACCAGGGCCAGACGACGTACGCGCTGCCCACCGGCGTCTACAACACCGGCGGCGCCGGGTCGACGTACAAGATCTTCACCACGGCCGCGGCGATGGAGAAGGGGGTCGCGGGGATCTTCTCCCCGATCGAGATCCCGGACTCCTACACCTCGCGCGTGTTCACCGGTGGCGCGAAGACCTGCCCGCCGACCGGGCCGCCGCTGCGCTCGAACTGGTACTGCGTGGGCAACGCCGGTGACTACAGCCGGCTCGCCCAGGGCGCGACCGTCCAAACGGCACTCGCGACGTCACCGAACACCGCGTTCGTGGAGCTGGAAGATCGGCTCGGCAGCACCGCTCCGGGCATCGACATGGCCAAGCGGCTCGGCATGCGCGACACCATGGCGAGCAACATCGGGGGCGGCACGGTCGACCCGAAGTCCGATGACCACAACAAGAACGAAAGCCAGGCTTCCGCCTACGGCCCCAAGGACGGCCGTCCGGGCCTCGGCGCGTTCACCCTGGGCTTCAGTCCGATGAGCGGCCTGGAGCTGGGCAACGTCGCGGCGACGATCCTCTCCGGCGGCGTCTGGTGCCCGCCGACGCCGATCGCCGGCGTGACCGACCGCAACGGCCAGCCGGTACCGGTGAAGGAAGCCGGCTGCGAGCAGGCGGTGCCCGAAGCCCTGGCGAACACCCTCGCCGTCGGCATGAGCAAGGACGACCAGCCCGGTGGCGGCACCTCGTTCCAGGCGGCGAGCGGCGTCGGCTGGAACCGGCCGATCATCGGCAAGACGGGCACCACGCAGGGCAACGTCTCGGCGACCTTCGTCGGCGGCACACCCCAGCTGGCGGGCGCGGCGATGACGTTCAAGTTCGGCGGCGGCCAGGGCGGCATCTGCGACGCGGGCCCGGGCAACGTCCGGGTGTGCGGCAGCGGAAACATCTTCGGCGGCAAGGCCCCGGCGCGGACGTGGTTCGGCGCGATGAAGAACATCATGGACGCCAGCCAGCCGATCGTCGACCTGCCTCAGCCCGACCCGCAGTACATGGGCGGCCCGGGCCGCTAGCCCTTAGTCCACGAAGGCCCCTTCACCGCTCCGGCGCTGAAGGGGCCTTCGTCGTTCAGTTGCCGCCGGGCATGTCCACCAGGATCTCTTCGTTCCACCAGTAGTAGAGCTGGTCCAGCTGGTCGGTGTTCGTGACCTTCGTGGACAGCAGGATGCCTGCGGTGAGGGTCTTCGCGTCCGTCCACACCAGCTGGGCCGGCTCACCGAGGAAGCACGTCAGGTAGTCGCCGGGGACCGGGCTGCGGGTCTCGGCGCGGTAGTACGTGCCCCAGATCTTCGGGTACTTCAGCGGGCGGCACGCACCCTGCGCGTCGTTGCGGGTGAGGCCCTGGGTCTTGACGATGTTCTGGAAGTACGCGTCCATCGCGGCCGCGTCGGCGAAACGCAGGAACTTCGCGCCCGTCGGCTGGGGGAACACCACGTTGCCCGACTTGACGTCACCGATGTTCGAATCACCGCACTCGACCGCGGCGGCCGCACCGGCCGGGGTCGCCGCGTCCTCGCACGTGTCCTGTTTGTAGACCGCTGGAAGCGCCGCATACAGCTTCTCGTCGTGTTGTGGCGCGGGTTTCGATTCCGAAGTGGACGGTGGTGGCGTCGAGGACGACGACGTGGCGGGTGGCGCCGACGTGTCGTCCGGGGTGACGGTCACCGGCGGGGTCGGCGACGGGCTGCCCGTCTGCGTCGTCTTGTCCTTGCTCACGAAGTACGTGACCAGCAACGCCACCACGACGATCCCGGCGAGTGCGCTGCACAACGCGATCCACCGGCCCCGCTGGGACTTCGGCGGCGGCGAAGGCACGGCGAGCGGCGCCGGCCCGGTCATCGGCCGCGGGCCGGTCGACGGCGCCGTCGGCGGCCCCGGGTACGGGCCGGTCGGCGGGCCGGCGTACGTCGGGCGCGGCGGGGTCATCGGCGCGGACACGGCGTGCTGCGCCGCCGGCGTCGGCATCGGACGCGGTGGGGTCACCGGTCCGGGCAGGGTTTTCTGCCAGGTCGGGATCGGCGCGGACGACGGCGTCGCCAGCGCGTTCCGGACGGCTTCGGCGAACGCGGCCGCCGTCGGGTAGCGGTCGGCCGGGTTCTTCGCCATCCCGCGCGCCACCACGGCGTCCAGCGCGGCCGGCACACCCGGCCGCGCCTGCGAAAGCACGGGCGGCGGCGCGGTCAGGTGCGCGCCCATCTGCGCGGCCGCGCCTTCCGCCTGGAACGGACGGTGCCCGGTGAGGCATTCGAAGAACACGCACGCGAGCGCGTAGACGTCGACGAGCCCGGTGATCGGGGCGTCGCCGAAGCGTTCCGGCGCCATGTAGTCGAGCGTGCCGATCACGTTGCCGGTGCCGGTGAGCGACGTCGCCTCGCCGCTCATCGAGCGCGCGATGCCGAAGTCCACGAGGTACACGAAGTCGCCGGTCGTGACGAGCACGTTCGACGGCTTGACGTCGCGGTGCACCAGGCCGTCCTCGTGCGCGGCGTCCAGGGCGCCCGCCACCTGCTCGACGATCCCCGCCGCGCGCTCGGGCGTCAGCGGCCCGTCTTCGAGCAGCTCCTTCAGGTCCTTGCCCTCGACCAGCCGCATGTCGAGGTACAGCTGCCCGTCGATCTCCCCGTACGCGTGGATCGGGATCACGTGCGGCTCCCGCAGCCGCGCCACGATCTGCGACTCCCGGCGGAACCGCGCGCGGAACGCCTCGTCCGCCGCGTTCGGCCCGGACAGCAGCTTCAGCGCGACGACGCGGTCGTGCGCCGTGTCGTAGGCGCGGTGGACCTCGCCCATGCCACCGCGGCCGAGCAGGCCCTCGATCCGGTACGGCCCGAACAGCTCCATCGCTCTCCCCAACCCCCCGGCTGGAAACCCGTCTATCGGGCCGACGCAAATGCTAAGCGCGAGGTTCCCCGTAACGGCGGCGAAGTCATCCAACTGTTGAGCACGTATCCTGGACCCCGTGAGCACGCTCAGTAACAAAACCACGTCGGGGGCGAAGGCGGCCCGCCTCGCCGCGGGGACGCTGGCGCTCGGCGCCGCAACCCTCGGTTACGCCGTCGGCATCGAACGGCGCCACTGGACCCTGCGCACCGCCGAGCTCCCGGTGCTGGCGCCCGGGTCGCGGCCGTTCACCATCCTGCACGTTTCGGACCTGCACATGCTGCCGAGCCACGTCAGCAAGCAGCGCTGGGTCGCCGCCCTGAACGAGCTCGAGCCGGACCTCGTCGTCAACACCGGGGACAACCTGTCGCACCACCAGGCCGTCCCGTCGGTGCTGCGCGCGCTCGGCCCGCTGCTCGACCGGCCCGGTGTGTTCGTCTTCGGCAGCAACGACTACTACGCGCCGAAACCCAAGAACCCGGCCCGCTACCTGATGCCGAAGGGCAAGAAGAAGCGCATCCACGGCGTCCAGCTGCCGTGGCGCGACCTGCGCGCGGCGTTCGTCGAGCACGGCTGGACCGACCTGACGCACGTGCGCCGCACGATCGACGTCGGCGGGCAGCGGGTGTTCGCCGCCGGCGTCGACGACCCGCACCTGCGCCGCGACCGCTACGCCGACATCTCCGGCCCGGCCGACAGCGGCGCGGCCGTCCGCCTCGGTGTCACGCACTCGCCGGAGCCGCGAGTCCTCGACACGTTCGCCACGGACGGTTACGACCTCGTGCTCGCCGGCCACACCCACGGCGGCCAGCTGCGTCTCCCGGGTTACGGCGCACTCGTCACCAACTGTGACCTGGATCGCAGTCGTGCTCGCGGCGCCTCCCGCTGGGGCGCGCACATGTGGCTGCACGTTTCGGCCGGCCTCGGCACGTCGCCGTGGGCCCCGGCCCGGTTCGCGTGCCCGCCGGAGGCGAGCCTGTTGACGCTGGTCCCGCGCGGATCGGGCGCCGACGAACCCCGTAAGACGGCCCGCCGTAAAGCCCGCGACAACGTCCGCTAGACTTCTCCACGACCCGTTAAGCAGTACCTCGGGGTGTGGCGCAGCTTGGTAGCGTGCCTCGTTCGGGTCGAGGAGGTCGTGGGTTCGAATCCCGCCACCCCGACGAGTAAGAGCCGGTGTCTTCGGACACCGGCTCTTCTGGTTTCCGGGGTCAGCGCGTCGCGGTCAGTTCCACCCAGCACTGGCTGAAATCGCCGTCACCACTTCTGACCCACGTCCAAGCAGACCTGGCCGCGCTCGCCAGCTGGTCCCGGTCGCGGCCGTAGTCCGGGTCCGCGATCGCGGCGTCCAACCGGGACTCGACGTACTTCGCCAGGTCCCGGTACGTCATGTCCTCGCGGTAGCGAGCGCGCGAGACGATCTCCGTGAACCCCGCCGCCGCGCAGTGGTCGGCGATCCGGCGGCCCGCGAACGGGTCACCACCCGCGCGGCGGCGCAGCAGGTAGTGCCCACGCAGGGCCGCGTCGACGTTCGCCGTCTTCGGGCGCAGCCGCGCCTTGCTCCAGTCCGAAGTGGACAACGCGAGCCTGCCGCCCGGCTTCAGGACGCGGCGCAGCTCCGCCAGCGCGTCCAGTGGTGCGGCGAGGTGCTCGAACAGCGCGTGCGAGAACGCGACGTCGAAACTGCCGTCGGCGAACGGCAGCCGGTAGGCCGACGCCGCCAGGAAGTCCACTGTGGACCGACCGGCGCGGCGCGCGACGTCGCGGGCCATCGCGATCTGGCCGGCGTCGACGTCGACCCCGGTGACGCGCGACTCGGCGCCCAGCCCCAACGTGATCGAACCCGGGCCGCAGCCGAGGTCGACCACCCACATCCCCGGCCCGAACAGCGGCTGGGCGAACGTCGCGCGCTCGGCAGCCGTGCGCGCGGACATCATCGAAACCGCGTCTCGCCCGTAGCCCGGCGCGTAACCCTCCAGCACCCCGCACACAGTACGGCCAGAAGGTGGCAGGATCGAGGGGTGAGCACGCAGTCAGCCAACCAATATCCGCCCGCGGTGGTCCCGGACCGGCTGTTCGACGAGGCCGAGACCGAAGCCCGCTGGCGCGCCCGCTTCCACGCGCCGCGCATTTCCGTGCCCGACTGGGCCCGCGACGCCCCCGATTCGAACCTCTACGTCTCCAACTCCAGCGGTGTCTGGGAGGTCTACGCCTGGAACCGGGCGACCGGCGAGCACCGCCGCGTCACCGACCGGCCCAACGGCACCATGCACGCCACACCGTCCCCGGACGGCGCGTGGATCTGGTGGTTCGACGACACCGACGGCGACGAGTTCGGCTCGTGGGTGCGCGAGCCGTTCGCCGCGACCGAGGGCAGCAAGCCCGAGAAGGCGGTGCCGGACGTCCACGACGGCTACCCGGCCGGCCTCGAGATCGGCACGAAGCTCGTCGCGGTCGGCGTCTCGACCGACGACGGCAGCGAGCTGTTCGCCCGGATCGACGGCGAGACCCACCGCTTCTACAGCCACGCGGACGACGCCGGCATCACGTCGCTCTCCCGCGACGAGAGCCTGATCGCCATCTCCCACTCCGAGCACGGCGACTCGCGCCACCCGGCGCTGCGGGTGCTCGCGACCGACGGTTTCGCCGCGGTCGCCGAGAAGTGGGACGGCGAGGGCAAGGGCCTGTCCGCCCTGGAGTTCTCGCCGCTGCCCGGCGACCAGCGGCTGCTGGTCCTGCACGAACGGCGGGGCCGCGAGGAGCTGCTGGTCTGGGACGTCCGGGAGGACACCGAGACGGAGATCGAGCTGGACCTGCCCGGCGAGGTCGTCGCCGGCTGGTACCCGGACGCGCGCGCCCTGCTCGTCGTCCACTTCCACGAGGGCCGCAGCTCGTTGTACCGCTACGACCTCGACTCGGCCGAGCTGTCCTCAGTGGACACTCCGGCGGGCCGGATCGGCGGCGCCGGCGTGCGTCCCGACGGGACCGTCGAGTACTCCTGGTCGAGCGCGGCCGAGCCGGCCGCCGTCCGGGCGCGCACGGCCGACGGCGCCGACGCGGTGCTGCTCGAGCCGCCGGGTGACCGGGCGCCGGGGTCCGAGCCGGTGACCGACGCGTTCGTCGAAGGGGTCGGCGGGCGGATCCACGCGCTGGTCTCGCGGCCGTCCGGGGCGCCCGACGGTCCACTGCCGACGGTGTTCTCCCTGCACGGCGGCCCGCACGCGGCCGACGAGGACCGCTTCTCGGCGTACCGCGCGACCTGGCTCGACGCCGGGTTCGCCGTGGTCGAGGTCAACTACCGCGGCTCGACCGGCTACGGCTCGGCCTGGCGCGACGCCATCGAAGGCCGGCCGGGGCTCACCGAGCTGGAGGACGTCGCCTCGGTGCACGACTGGGCCGTCCAAAGTGGACTCAGCGACCCGAAGAAGTGCGTCGTCAACGGTGCTTCGTGGGGTGGTTACCTGTCCCTGCTGGCGATCGGCACCCAGCCGACCCGGTGGGCGGCGGCCGTCGCCGGGGTGCCGGTGGCCGACTACGTCGCCGCGTACGAGGACGAGATGGAGCAGCTGCGCTCGTTCGACCGCGCGCTCTTCGGCGGTTCGCCCGACGACGTGCCCGCGGTGTACCGGGAGTGCTCACCGATCACGTACGTCGACGCCGTCACGGCGCCGGTGCTCGTGCTCGCCGGTGACAACGACCCGCGCTGCCCGATCCGGCAGATCGAGAACTACCTCGACCGGCTGGGCGGGCGCGAGCTGCACCACGAGTTCTACCGCTACGACGCCGGCCACGGCTCGCTGGTGATCGCCGAGACGATCAAGCAGACCTCCATCGAGGTCAACTTCGCGCAGCGGGCCCTCGGCCTGCGCTGACCCAGTGCCGTGAGGGGCACCTTCAGGGACATATAAGCCCTGAAGGTGCCCCTCACGGCTTCAGCGCTCGGAGTGCAGGACCCCGCCGGTGGCCCAGTGGTCCGCGCCCACCTCGATCAGCGTCACCTGGACGCCCTCCGGCTTGCCGCCGCAGGTGCGGATGAAGGCGTCGGTCAGCTCGCGCACCAGGGCGCTCTTCTGCGCGGGCGTGCGGCCGGGGAACATCGAAACACTGATCATCGGCATGGCGGCTCTCCTGGACGCGGCGGGGTGAGACGCGGCGAAGCTAGCAAATCGGGACGGCCGCCGCGTACTGCGGGACGAGCCGCGCCCCGAGCGACACCTTCATCGCGGGCATCTTCTTGCCGAACAGCACCGACGGCCGCCCGTTCGCGATCGCCCAGCGCACCGCCTCGCCGTAGAAGTGGAAGTAGAGGTCGGGCCGCCCGCCGTGCTCCGGCGCGAGCGCGCCCCAGTGCCGGGCGACCGGGAGCTCCGGGTGGTCGAGCACGGAGGCGACGGCGAGCAGCCGGCCGGTGCCGGGGTCGCGGTACTCGGCCACCGCGACGTCCGGTTGACGCAGCAGCGCGGTCAGGTAGCCGGTGAAGAGCGGCAGCGGCACGATCGGCACGTCGCGGTGCTTGTGTTCGTTGAGCCGCAGCATGTCCGCGATGGCGACCGGGTCCGCCTCCTTGCCGGGCAGCCACCGCACCTCGACCGCCGGGTCGGCGTCGAAGACCCGGAAGATCTTGCGCAGGTTCTGCTTGCGCTTGCGGGCCAGCGAATGCATCCAGTCGTCGCGGGAGCCGAAGGCGGTGACGTCGAGCACGGCGACGTCCTCGGTCCGCCGCACCAGCCGGAACCGGCCGCCGACCGCGTCCAGCCCGGCCTCGCCGACCTGCCGGACCAGCATCCCGCGGCACCCGGGACCGAGCTCGGCGCGGATCGCCGGGACGTACGACTCGAGCAGCCGCGTGACACCGCCGTCGCCGCCGGAGTCCGCGAACCACCAGCCGGGCTGCGAGCTCACGCCGGGCGAGCGGACGTCGAGACCACCGAGACCACCGGCCAGGCCGCTCGCGCGGGCGAACCGGTGACGGCGGGTCCGCCCGGTGACCCACGCGGCGGAGACGACGCCGCGGGGGTCGCCACCCTCGCGGAGCACGGTGACCGGCTGCGGGGTCCGCGCGGCCCACGCCTGGGTCCGGAGCACCTCCCAGCTCCAGTCGGCCCGGAGCCCGGCGCGCTCGCGCAGGACCGTCCAGTACCCGGGTTCCGCGTCGTGACGGGGGTCGAGCACGTCGATCACCACCGCGTCACCGGCCCAGCACCGGCCGGGGTACGGCCACGGAGAACAGCGAGCGCGTGCCGAACCCGAGCGCGGCCTTTTCGGCGAGCATCGCCCGGCCCGCGGTCAGTTCCGGTCGCCGCTGCGTAATCATGTGGGCCACGCAGCGGGCGTAGCAGTCGACGTAGAGACCTTCACGGCCGCCGGCCGCGCTCGGCAGCGCGGCCCAGTGGTGCACCGCGCAGCCCGCCGGGTGGTCGATCATCGTGTTGAAGCCGAGCAAGCGGCCGGCGTCGTCGCGGTAAGTCCGGGTGCGGACGTCCGGCCGCCGGACCAGCGCGTCCAGGTAGCTCGGCGCGATCGGACTGCGGGTGTCCATGTGCAACCCGCCGATCCGGGACCGCTGGCCGCCCGTCCACGCACGCTCGTCCTGCCGGGCGCGGTGGGCGTTGAGCAGCGCGGCGAGCGCACCGGCGTCCAGGTCGGTGCGCCCGGACGCCACCTCGGTGACGACGTCCTGGCGGAGGAACCGCCGCAGCCCCGGCTCCAGGCCGGCCTCCCATTCGTCCACCGTGGAATAGGCGTTGCGCAGCACGGCCGCCGGGTCGATCTCGCGACTGATCCGGCCGCGGCCGTCCAGCGCGGGCACCAGCTCGGGGTTCATCGCCCGGTAGACCACCCCGAGCAGCCCGGGACCGAGGTGCTCCCGCAGCGCGCGTTCGAACCGCCGGATCGCCCTCCGCCGCTCAGGCTCGCCGACGTCGTCGTCGAACACGCACGCCGGGTAGCCGCTCAGCAGCGGGAGGTAGACCTCGGCCCAGCGCGGCCGGAAGCGCCCGCCGGAAAGCGGCCCGAAATCGGTGGCCCGCCAGCTCCGGCACACCATCACCGACAGCGCGCCGACGACCCGGTCACCCTCGCGGACGACGGCGAGCACCGGCGGGTTCTTCGCCAGCCACGCCTCGCGGCGCAGCAGCTCGTAGTCCCACACCGGTGGCAGGCACTTGACGCGGAACGCCGTCCAGCCCGCGGGTGGCGCGTCGACCCGCGGGTCGACGATGTCCACTTGCGACACCGCGGCCAGTGCCGCGGTCATCGGCCCAGCACCGGTCTCGGCGCCGCGGCCGCGAACAGCGCGCGCGGCTGGAACCCCAGCTCCTGCTTCAGTTCGCTCATGCCCCGGCCCGCCGACAGCTCCTTCGCCCCGCGCTGCGCCATGAACCGCACCGCGCGGACGTAGGAGTCGAAGTACAGGCCCGCACCCCGGCCGCGCTCGTCGAGCGGCAACGCCGCCCAGTGCTGCAGGCTGGGGCTGTCCGGGTGATCGAGCATGGTGTTCACCGCGAGCAGCCGGCCGTTGTCGTCGCGGTAGGTGAGCGTGTGGATGTCCGGCCGCCGGACGTAGGTGTGCAGGAAGCCGGCGGAGGGGAACGTGCGGGTGTCCAGCACGAGCTTCCCGTACCGCTCGCGGTGCGCCTTGATCAGCCCGGCGACCTCGGCGCCGCCGACGTCGTCGCGGCCGGGACCGCCGCGCACCACCAGAGTCGGGTCTTCGGCGATCCGGCGACGCCGGCGTCGCAGGCCGGACCGTCGCCGGCCGGGCAGCGTGGCGATCCAGTCTTCTTCGGTCGTGAAGCGGTTTTCCAGCACGGCCGTCGGTTCCGCCCGCCGGACCAGCCGGCCGAGACCGTCGACGACGGTGGCGAGCTCCTCGTCGATCGCCCGGTAGAGCACCCCCATCAGGCCGGGACCGAGGTGCCGCCGCAGGGCCCGCTCGAAGTCCCGCACCAGCGCCCGCCGGTCGGCGGCCGGGAAGCCCGGCGTGAACTCGATCCCGGGGTAACCGCTCAGCCACGGCTGGTAGACCTCGGCCCAGAACGGCCGGAGCAGCCACCGGCCGGGGGCGGGCGCGAACCGCGGGGACAGCCGCGGCCGGCAGACCAGAACCGACATCCCGGCGACGATTTCGTCCCCTTCGACGGCGACGACCACCAGCTGCGGGTTGCGCGCGCCCCAGGCTTCGAGGCCCATCAGCTGGTAGTCCCACACCGGGTGCAGCCGCGCGGTCCGGGTGAACTCCGCCCAGCCCGCGGGCGCCGGATCGGCCCGGGGGTCGTGGAAGGCGAACCTCATGCGACGACGACCGGCGTGCCGTGGCGCGGGCAGCGCTCGATCGCGCCGGGCACCCCGCCGGCCGGGACGACGTCCACGAACCGCGGGGAATCCTGGCGCAGCAAGGTGAAGGCGAGCCCGGCGGCGGTGGGCCGCGCGTAGACGTGCGGCCAGTCGAGGTGCCACCGCCCGCACCCGCCCAGCGCGCCGAGGTAGCCGAGCACCGGGTCGTGCAGCACGCCGTACGGGCCGGCGTCGAGCGAGTCGAGCTCGCGCTGCGGTACGGCTTCGACGCGGCTCGCGCCGGTGCCGGGCAGCCCGGCCGTGAACGTGCTGACCGCCTTGTCGTCGCCGACCACCAGGACCCGGTGACCGCGGTGCAGGACCGCCGTCAGCTCGCGAAGCACGGACTCGCTCGGCGCGTCGGGATCGGCGACGCATCCACGGACGTCCTTCGGCAGGTCGGACGGCGGGCGGAGATCGTCCGGTCCCAACAGGACGATCATGCTGCCGCGCCCGGGCGGGCGAGCCGTCCGCAGCACCCGGCCGAGACCGCGGGCCGGGTCGGGCCGCTGCGCGCCCCCGGCCAGCGGGACCAGGTCGACGAGCTTGTGCAGGGCCTCGGCGAGCGGCGCCGCACCGCCGTTCGTCCCGGTGCGGCCGGGCACCAGCACCGGATCTTCCCGGCCGTCGAGCGCCCAGCGCTCGCGGTAGAACGGCACCGTGGCGAACGCCGAGCGCACCGCACGCACGTAGGCGGCACGCCACGCGACACCTACCCCCAGATTCCACATGGCCGGGGAGTCTGCGCCATCAACGCCCGTAGCGGAAGGACTTCGTCCGCAGGACACCCCGAATGACGGATGGGTTAATACTTTGGTCTGGGTCTGAACGGAGGAATTCGTAGTGAAGGCATCCCGGAACAACGATGCTTCTGCTTATAACTCCGCAACACCGCGCATCGGCTTGCGGCCTTACCGGATCCAACTGGGGTATTCATGAACACCATTCGCACTGTCGGTGACCGTACGGACACGAATCCGGTACGGCACCCCGAGCGCCGCAGATGACCAGCACTTTCCCCGGCCCGGCCGAAAGTGGACTCACGGTAGTCATTCCGTGCTTCAACGAAGTCGACAACGTCGAACCGTCTTATCGGGAAATAACCAACGAACTGGGCCACCATTCACTGGAACTGTTGTACGTCGATGACGGCAGCAGTGACGGGACGCTTGACGTAATTCATACCCTCGCGGCCGCGGACCCCCGTGTGCGGTACCTGTCGTTCAGTCGCAATTTCGGCTTCGAGGCCGCCTTCTCGGCCGGCTACCGGTACGCGTCACAGCCGTGGGTCCTGCACATCGACGCCGACCAGCAGTTCCCCGCCGCCGAGTCGCGCAAGCTCGTCGCGGCGGCCGAACAGGGCTACGACGCGGTGTTCGGCGTCCGCACGAACCGCCAGGACCCGCTGCTGCGGCGCTGGGGCACCGCCGCGTTCCACTTCATCGGCCGCCGCCTGCTGCGCATCGAGATCCCGCCGGGCGCCACGGCGTTCCGCCTGGTCCGGGCCGAGCTGGCCCGGAAGATCGTGGACCTGCGGCTCGGCACGCCGTACTTCCTCGCCACGGTGCCGCGGCTGACCAGCCGGTACACGACCGTCCCGGTGGCACACCGGGCCCGTGAGCGCGGCGAGTCCAAAGTGGGCATGGGCTTCCTGTCGTCGCACGCCATCGAACTGTTCGTCGGGTTCACCCGCAGGCTGACCACCGCGGCTTCCGCGACGGCGCTGCTCGCCGCCGGGATCGGGGTACTGGCCGCCGGTGCCGCGGCGTTCGGCCTGCTCGGCGCGAACGCCACCGCCGTGACGCTGTTCGCGCTGCTCACCGTGCTGCTGCTGGTGTCGTCGCTGACCGTGCGCTACCTCGTCGTGGTCGGCGCGGGCCAGCCGCGGCCGCGGCAGTACTACGTCCGGGAGTCGAACGTCGCGATCGACGTCGAGGACCGGCTCTTCACGTCCGAGGACCCCGGGGGGCCTCGGCGGATCGATGTGCAACTGGGGAAAGGCATTTCAGCGTGACTGGTTACGAGAGAGACTCCGCGAGAACCCTGGTGGTACTGGGTGGCGCGGACGGTTCGGTCAGCACCTACGAGCGGGCCCACGAGCTGGGCTTCCGCACGATCTGCGTCGACGTCCGCCCCGGCGCACCGGCGGTGGTGTACGCGGACGAGTTCCTGCAGGTCAGCGTGCGGGCGCCGGAGCAGATCGCGGCGGCGCTCGACGGCCGCCGGGACATCGCCGGGGTGCTCTGCCCGGCGAGCGACGTCGGCCTGCCGACGCTGGCGTGGCTCACCCGGCACTGGGACCTGCCGGCTCCCCTGCCGGAGTACGCGGTCAGGGCGTCAACGGACAAGTCCGTCTTCCGCGCCCTGTGCGACCGGCTGGGACTGCCGGGCTACCGCAGTGTCGCCGGCCGCCCGGGCCCCGAGCTGGTCAGCGACGCCCAGCAGCTGCGGTTCCCCACGCTGGTCAAGCCGGTCGACTCGTCGGGCAGCCGCGGGGTCGTCTCCTGCTCCGGCCCCGGCCGGCTGACCAAGGCGTTCAGCGAGTCGCTCGCCTTCTCGCCCTCGGGCCGGCTGGTCGTGGAGGAGCACCTCGACGGGACGCACTTCACGATCGAGGCGCTGGTCGTCGACGGCCGGACCGTCTTCCACGCCGTCACCGAGCGCACCCTCACCCCGCCGCCGTTCTTCGTGACGTCGTCGCACCTGCTGCCCGGCGAGCTGTCGGCGGACGTCGAACTGCGGCTGATCGAGGCGCTCGACCTGATCTGCACCGAGCTCGGCTACCGCACCGGACCGCTCACGCTGGACGCGGTCCTGGGCCGGGACGGGCAGCTCTACCTCATCGAGATGGGCGCGCGGATGGGCGGCAACGGCCTCGCCGAGGCGATCCAGCACTGTTACGGCGCCGACCTGATCGCCGCCGGGATCGCGGCCGCCACCGGCGGTGAAGTACACCTCGACCTCCACCAGTCGAAGCCGACGCTGGTGCACATCCTCGCGTCCGACCGCGGTGGTCACCTGTCCCGGGTGGACGGTGTGGAGGAGGTGCGCACCATGCCCGGTGTCGTCGGGCTGCACCTGTTCGCCGAGGAGGGGTCCTACGTCAAGCCGTACGAGCAGGCGGGGTACAAGCTGGGTTACGTCGTGCTCACCGCCGCGACCGTGCCCGAGCTGCTCGCCGCGGAGAACGACGTGCGCGGCACGCTGAAGTTCCTGCTCCGTGAGCAGGACATGGCGGTACCGCTGCCGTGACCGGCTTGTCCCCCGCCGCCCCGCCGGTCGTGGCCCCGCCGCGGCCGGCGGCGGTACTGCGGCTGCTCGCCGGCCGCGGGGTGTTCCGGGTGTCGGTCCAGCTGATGGGGCTGGTCCTGATCACGGCGTGGGGCGCGCACGACTACGGCCGGTTCGCCACGGCGCTCGGCCTGATGACCTGGTTGAACTTCGTGCCGGGCGCGGCGGAGAAGTCCGCGCTCAAGGCGGTGCCGCGGCTGCGGCTGACCCGGGACGCGGTCGCCGCGCTCACGGTCCGGCTGGCCGCGGCGCCGGTACTGGTGGTGCTGGCCGCCATGGTCGTGGCGCTTGCCGTCGCCCCCGAGTCGGACGCCGCGCTGTACCTGACGGCGGCGGCCTGGTCGATCTCCGGCGGGTTGCTGATGACCGTGTCCGGGCTGCACCGGCTGCGGGGAAAGTCCATTTTGGACGCCTTGGCGTTCACCGCCGGTTCGGTCGTCGTCGGGCTCGTGACGTGCCTGACCTGGCTGGTGCGCTGGCCCCCGGAAACGCACCTGGTGCTGCTGCTCGCCGGGCTCGTCGTGATCCTCGGCGCTTCGGCGGCCCTGCTGCCGGGGCCGTGGCTGCGCGGCGCCGGTGTCCCCGGGCACCGGCTCCTGCCGGCGTACGGGCGCAGCACGGTGCTGCTCGGCCTCACCGAGGTGCTCGACGTGCTCTCGACGTCGGCGGTGTTCGCCGTGCTGGCGCTGTCCGGCCGGACGACCGACAGCGGCCCGTTCTACCTGGCGGCACTGGTGTCGAGCGCGTTCTGCTCGCTGCTGTTCTACCAGCTGAAGCTGCACCAGCCGGCGGTGTCGCGGCGCATGCGCGGCACCGGCGCGGCGGGCGGCCGGGCCCGCGCGGCCGAGCTGTTGAAGCTGGTCGAACGGGCCGGGATCGGGTTCGCCGTCGTGCTGGGCGCCGGCCTTGCGGTGCCGTCGACGCGCGCGCTGCTCGCGGCCGAAGACGGCTACGTCGTCCTCGGTGTGTTCGTGCTCTTCGAGACGGTGCTGTACGCGACCGGGCTCTACGCGAGCTTCCTCGTCGAAAACACCAACAGCAAGGTGCTGACGCTGACGTCCGGCACCGCCGTCGTGGCCCTCGTCGCCACGGGTTTGAGTGCGGCCCTGCTCGTTCCTCCGCTCGGGCCGGTCGGCGGGTTCGCCGCGCTCGTGCTCGGGCTCGCCGTCAAGGCGGTCGTCCTGCGGCGCCTGCTCCGCCGCCGTCATTCGTTCTGAACCGGGAGAATCATGTACGTACTGGGCATCAGCAGGGTCCACGACTCGGCGGCGGCACTCGTGCGCGACGGCGAGATCGTCGCCTTCGCCGAGGAGGAACGCTTCACGCGCGTGAAGCACGACGGCGGCTTCCCCGCCGAGGCGATCAAGTTCTGCCTCGAGCGCGGCGGGATCACGCTGGCCGACGTCGACCACGTCGCCTACTACTGGCAGCGCTGGAAGGAAGGGATCCACGCGGCCAAGGTGTTCGCGCGGTACTTCCCGGGCACGCTGGACGTCTTCCGCAACGCCAACGGCGACGAAGGCGGCCGCTCGTCGGGCATGGTCGACACCTTCAAGACCGGCGGCGGCTCGGGCCACGACGACTACCACGTCGGCGGCGCGGTCCTGGCCCACGTCAAGCGGTCCTACACGCTGGCGCAGGACGTCAAGGACGCCGTCGCGTGGACCGGCCCGACGAAGTTCAAGACCCACCTCGTCGACCACCACCGCGCGCACGCGGCCAGCGGCTACTTCATCTCACCGTGGGACGAGTCGGCCGTGCTCACCTTCGACGGCATCGGCAGCGACGGCACGGCCACCTACCTCGCGCACGGCCGCGGCAACAGGATCGTCGACCTGCGGCGCATCAAGTTCCCGCACTCGCTCGGCGCGATGTACGCGGGCGTCACCGGTTACCTCGGCTTCTACCCGACCCGCGACGAGGGCAAGATCATGGGCCTCGCGCCGCTGGGCGAGGACACCTACGTCGACGCGTTCAAGCAGCTCGTCCACCTCGACGACGACGGCGGCTTCGAGCTCGACCTGAGCTGGTTCGCCCACCACCGCACCGGCAAGCACGTGATGGCGAAGAAGTTCAGCGACACCTTCGGCCCGGCGCGGCCGAAAACCCGGGTCACGGCGGCGAATCCCGTTCCCCAGCACTACTGCGACATCGCGTACGCGCTGCAGGTGACGCTCGAAGAAGCGGGCCTGCACCTGGCGCGGTGGCTCCAGCGCGAGACCGGTTCGAAGCGGCTGTGCGTCGCCGGCGGCGTCGCGCTCAACAGCGTGATGAACGGCCGGATCCTGCTGGAGACGCCGTTCGAAGACTTCTTCGCCCAGCCCGCGGCCGCCGACGACGGCTGCGCGCTCGGCGCGGCGCTGGAGGTGTCGGTCGGCCGGTACGGCAAGCCGCGCCCGCGTGACGGTTACACCTACACCGGCCCCGACTACACCGAGGCCGAGATGGAGGTGGCACTGCAGGACGCCGGCGTCGAGTACACCCGCGTCGGCGACATCGCCGCGCACACCGCCGCCAAGATCGCCGACGGCAAGATCGTCGGCTGGGTGCAGGGCCGGATGGAGTGCGGGCCACGGGCGCTCGGCAACCGCTCGCTCGTCGCCGACCCGCGCGACCCGGAGTCGAAGACCCGGATGAACGAGAAGGTCAAGCACCGCGAGGCGTTCCGGCCGTTCGCGCCGTCGTGCCTGGCCGAGCGCGCGGGCGAGTACTTCGTCAGCGACTACCCGTCACCGGTGATGCTGCTGGTGTTCGACGTCCTGCCGGACAAGCGGGACGAAGTGCCCGCCATCACGCACGTGGACGGGACCGCGCGCGTGCAGACGGTGAGCGTGACGGACAATCCGCTGTACTACCGGATGATCAGCGAGTTCGAGAAGCTGACCGGGGTGCCGATGGTCGTCAACACCTCGTTTAACGACAACAACGAGCCGATCGTGGCGAGCCCGGCCGACGCCATCGCCTGCTACCTGAAGACCGACGTCGACGCGCTGGCCCTCGGGCCGTTCTGGGTGGAGAAGGAACTATGACCGCAACGGTGACGGAGTCGCCGAGCTGGATCGGCGCGCTCTACCGGCGGCGCCGGTGGCTGTGGCTGGTGGCCGCCGTCCCGGCCGTGGTGACCACGCTGCTGATCATGGTGGTGCTGCCGCCGGACCAGACGCTGGACAACATCGGCGACTGGGCGTTCAAGCTGTGCCCGTTCCTGTTCGCGGTGCTGACGGTTTCGCTGTTCCCGCGGGTGAAGTACGGGCCGGCGCTGATCGTGTTCGCCGTTTTCGTCTACATGTCCTATTTGGACACCGAGCTGGTGATGCGGGTCCAGGCGTTCGCGCGTTCCACCGCTGATGACGCCTTTCAGCCGGTGTACCAGTTCGAGCTGTTCGTGACGACGTTCATCGTGCTGTTCGCGCTGCTGGCCTACCGCCTCGGCGGCGGCCGGACGGTGAACGTGCTCAAGGCCGGCGTCGCGTCGATCCTGGTGGTCGTCTCGGGTGTCAACGACCTGACGTTCTGGGCGCTCAACGACGTCTGGGCCGCGGGGACGAAGCCGGTCGAGCTGAAGTGGGCGTCCCACATGATCGTGTTCCTCGGCGGCCCGCCGAGCGTGCCCGCCGCGGTGGCGTTCATGGTGGTCCACCTGGTGCTGGCCGCGATCGTCGTCGCGCTGCCGGTGGGACGGTGGGTGAACCGGGCGCTCAGAGTCCCCGCTTCGTCGCCTGAAGCTTCGTGACGGCGGCCGGGTCACCCTGGAAGTCCAGGTTCACGGCGTCGCGGCCGAACACGAACAGCAGCAGGTCGACCGGGTCCCCGACGACCGTCACCGGGTCGGGCCCGGTCTTGACCGTGGCCTCGCGGCCGTCGGTGGTCCGGAGGGTGACGCCGACCGGCGACTTGCGGAGGTTGAGCTTCGCGGCGCCCTTCGCCGAGCGCCACGCGGTGGCGTCCCGGGTCGGGTCGGCCGGGCGCGGCTTCCAGTCCGGCTGCGCGCGGCGGACGTCCTCGTGGTGGACGAGGAACTCCGCGCCGTTCGTCAGCTCGTCGAGCGGGCCGATCGAGGTGGGCCAGAACTTCGACGGCCCCTGGCGCACCTGGTCGACCAGGTTCGGCCACGGCTTCGCGGCGTAGCGGTCCTGGACCTTCTTCGTGTACCCCGCGAGCGCGGGCACCGCGATGCCCGGCGCGGCGTCGATCCGGTGCTCACGCACGACGAGGTGCGCGGCGAGATCCCGCGTCGTCCAGCCTTCGCACAACGTCGGCGCGTCGGGCCCGAGGTCTTCGAAGAGCGAGCTCAACGCCTGACGTTCGTCTGCAGCGACACCCATGGGTGTGACGCTACTCGCCGGTACCCGCGCTGGCGACGGGAAGAGACCGCGGGCACGTGTCGTTGACCGGGTTGTGAGCCGACTCTTCAGCCCGATCACCGTCCGCGGCCTGACGCTGCCGAACCGCGCGTGGGTGTCCCCGATGTGCCAGTACTCCGCGACCGACGGCCTGCCAGGCGACTGGCACCTCGTCCACCTGGGCCAGTTCGCCACCGGCGGCGCCGGCCTGGTCCTGACCGAGGCGACCGCCGTCACACCGGAAGGCCGGATCAGCCCGCAGGACACCGGCATCTGGAGCGAGGAGCACGCTGACGCGTGGCGCCGGATCGTGGACTTCGTGCACGCCCAGGGCACGTCGATCGGCATGCAGCTGGCCCACGCGGGCCGCAAGGGTTCGACGAAGCGCCCGTGGGAGGGCTCGGGCAGCGTCCCGGTCGACGAGGGCGGCTGGCAGAGCGTCGGCGCGGACCGGCAGGCGTTCGGCCCGTACGCCCCGGCGCGTCCGCTTTCGACGGACGAGGTGAGCGCGCTCCCGGCGGCGTTCGCGGCTGGCGCGCGCCGAGCCCTGGACGCGGGGTTCGACCTGGTCGAGCTGCACTTCGCGCACGGGTACCTGGTGCACCAGTTCCTGTCGCCGCTGTCGAACTCCCGCACGGACCACTACGGCGGCGACTTCGAGGGCCGCACCCGGCTGGCGCTGGAGATCACCGACGCGGTGCGCACCGAGGTGGGGCCGTCGGTGCCGTTGTTCGCCCGGCTGTCGTCGTCCGACTGGACGGAAGGCGGCTGGACGATCGAGGACTCGGTGCGTCTCACGAAGCTGCTGGCGGAGCGGGGCGTCGACCTGATCGACGCGTCCTCGGGCGGAAACACCCCGAACCCGGACATCCCGGTCGGGCCGGGCTACCAGGTCCCGTTCGCCGCCCGGATCCGCTCCGAGACGGGCGTGCCGACCGGCTCGGTGGGCATGATCACGGACCCGGAGCAGGCGGAGGAGATCGTGGCCTCGGGTTCGGCGGACGCGGTCTTCCTGGCCAGGGCCCTCCTGCGCGACCCGCACTGGCCCCTGCGCGCGGCGAACGTCCTCGACGGTGAGGTCCGCTGGCCGGACCAGTACGCCCGCGCCAAGTCCTGGCACTGATCTTCGCCGCGAAAGGTCGGTTCCGGTCCGATTCGGACCGGGACCGACCTTTCGCGCGCGCCGCTGTCGGCGGATGGCGCTACCGTCGCTTTCATGGTGTTGCATCAGGGGAAAACCGACAGCCCGAGCCGCGTCGGCGGCACGAATCCGATGTACGCCGGGGCGAACCCGGCGCTCGCGTCGGGCTTCGTCATGCCGCACGACAAGCTGCTCGACACACCACTGCCACCGGACACGGCGCTGCAGCTGGTGCGTGACGAGCTGATGCTCGACGGCAACGCGCGGCTGAACCTCGCCACGTTCGTCACGACGTGGATGGAGCCGCAGGCGCGTGAGCTGATGGCCGAGTGCGTCGACAAGAACATGATCGACAAGGACGAGTACCCGCAGACCGCCGAGCTGGAGCGGCGCTGCGTGAACATCCTCGCCGACCTGTGGCACGCGCCCGACCCGGCCGGCGTCATGGGCTGCTCGACCACCGGGTCGTCCGAGGCCTGCATGCTCGCCGGGATGGCGCTGAAGCGGCGCTGGTCGAAGCTGGGCCGCACCGGGAAGCCGAACCTGGTGATGGGCGTGAACGTCCAGGTGTGCTGGGAAAAGTTCTGCGAGTACTGGGAGGTCGAGCCGCGGCTGGTGCCGATGGAGGGCGACCGGTACCACCTCTCCGCCGAGGAGGCGGTCGCGCGCTGCGACGAGAACACGATCGGCGTGGTGGCGATCCTCGGGTCGACGTTCGACGGCAGCTACGAGCCGGTCGCGGAGATCGCGGCGGCGCTCGACGCACTGCAGGAGCGCACCGGCTGGGACATCCCGGTGCACGTCGACGGCGCGTCCGGCGCGATGATCGCGCCGTTCCTCGACCCGGACCTGGAGTGGGACTTCCGGCTGCCGCGGGTCGCGTCGATCAACACCTCCGGGCACAAGTACGGGCTGGTGTACCCGGGTGTCGGCTGGGTGATCTGGCGGAACAAGGAGGCACTGCCGTCGGAGCTGGTGTTCAACGTCAACTACCTGGGCGGCGACATGCCGACGTTCGCGCTCAACTTCTCCCGCCCGGGCGCCGAAGTGGCGGCGCAGTACTACACGTTCGTGCGGCTCGGGCGCGAAGGATTCCGCGCGGTGCAACAGGCGTCGCGTGACGTGGCGATGCACCTGTCGGCCGGGATCGCCGGCCTGGGCCCGTTCGAGCTGCTGACCCACGGCGACCAGCTGCCGGTGTTCGCCGTGACCACCCGCGCGGACGCGGGCTTCGACGTGTTCGACGTCTCCCGCAGGCTGCGCGAGCGCGGCTGGCTGGTGCCGGCGTACACGTTCCCGGACAACCGCACGGACCTGGCGGTGCTGCGGATCGTGGTCCGCAACGGCTTCACGCACGACCTGGCGGACCTGCTCCTGGCCGACCTGGCGCGGATCCTCCCGGAGCTGCAGGAGGAAGGAGGCCGCCCGAAGGACCCAGCCAAGGCGACGGCGTTCCACCACTGAACGCGCGAAAGGCCGGCTCCGTGCGGAACCGGCCCTTCGCGGACGGGGTCAGGCCTGCTGGGCCTGCCACATCCAGTGCGCCTCTTCGAGGGCACGGGTGATCTCGATCAGCAGGTCCTGCGTCACGAGGTCGCTCTTGTCGGTCTCGTCGATGCGCTTGCGCAGCCGCCCGATGAGAGCCGAGAGGATGTCGACGATCGCGGCGACCGTCGACTCGACCGACTGCCAGTTGTCCGGGTAGTCGGGCAGCCCGGAGCTCTCGACGACGGTCTTCGCCTTGCCGTTCGGCGAGACGCCGATGGCGTTCGCCCGCTCGGCGACCTGGTCGACGTACTCGCGCGCGGTGGTCACGAGCTCGTCGAGCTGGAGGTGCGCGCTGCGGAAGTTCGCGCCGACGACGTTCCAGTGCGCCTGCTTGGCGATCAGGGAGAGATCAACGAGGTCGACCAGCGTCGCCTGGAGGGCGTTGCCGGTGATCTCCTTGTCGGCCTCGGCCAGCGGGCTCTTGATCGGAGACTTGGACATGTGCGGTGATCCTTTCCTCGAACTGAGGCGGGGATCAGACGGTCGCGGAGAGCGCGACCTCGATGTTCCCGCGAGTGGCGTTGGAGTAGGGGCAGACCTGGTGGGCCTGCTCGACCAGCTGGTCGGCCTGGGCCTGCTCGACACCCGGCAGCGAGACCTTCAGCGCGACGCCGAGCCCGAACCCGGCGTCCTGCTTGAGGACGCTGACCTCGGCCGTGACGGTCGTGTCGTGCAGCGGCACCTTGGCCTGACGCGCGACCAGCTGCAGCGCGCTGTGGAAGCACGCCGAGTAGCCGGCGGCGAAGAGCTGTTCGGGGTTCGTCTTGTCCCCGCCGGGGCCACCCATCTCCTTCGGGATGGCCAACGACTCGTCGATGACACCGTCGGACGAGGTGACCTCGCCGTTGCGGCCGTCTCCGCGTGCCGTCGCCACCGCGGTGTAGATCGCCTGACCCATTCTTCGCCTGCCTTCTGTCCGGGAACGCTCAGCGTCGAGCGTCTCATCGGGTACAACATCCCGCACCCGCGGAACAGTGCCCCTACATGGCAGGCATCACGTGCTTCGGTTACCCGGCAACGGCCGGGCGAAACGCTAGGAGTGGCGCGACACCGCGAACTCGGCGACCTGGCGGCCGATCAGGCGAAGCGTGCGGATGCTCTTCTCGTCGGACGCGCCGCCGCCGTCGTCGAACTTGGTCTCGGCGGAGTTGATCGAACCACCCAGCGGGGTGGCCCAGCCGCGCAGTGCGTGCGTGATCGTGCGCAGCTGCTCGAGCGTCGTCACCGCGGCTTGCCAGCCGTAGGCGACGGCGGCCAGGCCGACAGCGCGGCCGTCGAGGTAGGGGCGGGCGTCGTCGCGGAGGTCCTCGACGTAGTCCAGGGCGTTCTTGACCAGCCCGGACAGCGCACCGTGGTAGCCGGGCGAGACTACGATGAGGCCGTCGGCGTGGCGGACGGCGTCGACGAGTTGCCTCGCGCGTTCGTCACGCTCCAGCTCACCCGCGTCGTAGAAGGGCAGCACCAGGTCCGGCCCCGACAGCAGCCGGGTCCGGACGCCGGTCTCCGCCGCCGCGGCGAGCGCGATCTGCAACGCGCGTTCGGACTGCGAGCCCTCCCGCAGAGAGCCGCCGATCCCGAGCACATTGACCGTCCTGGCTGAAGTCACGCTTTCCAGGCTAACCCCTCCACTTAACTGGAGGACCAGACTTTGGGACGGAGGCCCCGGTCACACCCGGCGCCGCACTGGACCTGCTACCTACTGACAAGTAACATCTGCGCCGCACCGATGCACAGGAGGCAACGATGGCGATCCCGCTCCCGGTCCGCGTCCAGGCCGCCGCGTCCCAGCTCGCGTTCTGGCTGCCCGGGCCGGTGCGGCGAGCCGTGGCGGGCCGACCGGTGCACCTCGACGGGCAGGACCTGGCGCTCGACGCCCAGCTGCTGCTGCGGCTGCAGAAGGTCGCCCGCGCAGAGCTGGTCCGCGGCTCGGTCGAGAGCTCCCGCGCGCTGCTCGACGTCGGGCGGCACCTGGTGAGCGGCAAGCCGATCGAGCCGGTCTCGGTGCGCGAGATCGCCGTGCCGACGCCGGACGGCGACTTGCCGGCGACGCTCTACACGCCGGTCGGGCTGCCGGAGAAGTCGCCGCTGCTGGTGTTCTTCCACGGCGGCGGCTGGGTGATCGGCACCCGCGCGAGCCACGACAACGCCGTCCGCTTCCTGGCCAAGCACGCCGGGGTCCGGGTGCTGTCGATCGAGTACCGGCTGGCCCCGGAGTTCCCGTTCCCGGCGGCCGCGGACGATGCCCTGGCGGCGTTCGACTTCGCGTACGCCAAGGCGAGCGACCTCGGCGCCGACCCGTCCCGCATCGCGGTCGGCGGCGACAGCGCGGGCGGCAACCTCGCCGCGGTGACGGCCCAGCAGGCGGTGCGCCGCGGCGGCCCGGCACCGGCGTTCCAGCTGCTGATCTACCCGGCGACGGACTTCGCGCAGCGCTACCGCTCGCAGGACCTGTTCGCCGAAAACCTGTTCCTCACGGACGTGCACATGAAGTGGTTCGAGGGCCACTACGTGCCGAAGGGCAGCGACCTGACCGACCCGCGCCTGTCCCCACTGCGCGCGGAAGACCTGAGCGGCCTCCCCCCGGCCCTGGTCGTGACGGCGGGCTTCGACCCACTGCGCGACGAAGGAGAGGCGTACGCGAAGAAGCTCGCCGACGCCGGAGTCGAGGTGGCGCTGCGCCGCCACGAGGACCTGATCCACGGTTTCATCAACTTCACGGGCGTCGGAACCCGCTTCCGCGAAGCCCTCGCCGAGACGGCAGGCGCCCTGAGGCAGGGTCTGTCCATTCGCGACTGACGCAGGAGACGCCAGGCTCGAACCGCGGGAATGGGGTCGCACTGATAAGTCTTGTTGCGGCCATGTCTGTCCACATGGGACCGGCCACACCTGAGCGACCGGCACGAGCCACGCGGCCGAGCCAGCCGCGGGCGACCGAACGCACCCCAAGCGCGGACACCTGCCCAGCCGACCTCCACGACCAGGCTCACCACGAACACGAGCCGCCACCCGCGACCAAGCCCGCCACCCGCGACCGAACGCACCCCAAGCGCGGACACCTGCCCAACCGGCCTCCACGACCAGACTCACCACGAACACAAGCCGCCACCGCGACTAAGCGCCACCCGCGACCGAACGCACCCCAAGCGCGGACACCTGCCCAGCCAACCTCCACGACCAGACTCACCACGAACGCAAGCTGCCGCCCGCGAGCACGCCCGAAGGCCCCGATGCCCGGCAGATCGGCCTCGACGAGCGAGCGGGCGGGTCGGCAAAAATGCGAGCCACCGCCGGTCACACCGCCCCGGGAAACGACCCGGAGCCCGGCGCGGAGGAATGTCCGCGGCCGGGCTCCGGGCCCCCCTGTTTCTCCGATAGCCGTACTAGCCCGCCGGTGCGGGCAAAGGCGGGACCGGCAGCGGCGGCACTGGGAGGCCGCCGAGCAGGCCACCCAAGATGCCCGTTACCGCGCCCAGCAGGGCCTTCACCAGGTCGCTGACGATCTTCAGCGGGCCCGGCAGGTCCGGCAGCGAAGGGATCGGCAGCGGCAACGGCGGCAGCTGGCGCGCCTTGGCCGTCGGGTCGGTCAGCAGCCGGGCGGATTCGTCCGCGCGACCCTTGGCCAGCCCGGCGAGCTGCTGGGTGTCGGTCTGGATCGTGTAGCGCTTTCCGGCGGCGATGTCCGACAGCACCGGGCTCATCTGGCCCAGGTCGGACCGCGTGGCGCCGACGTTGCCCGCGTAGGCCACCTTGGTCAGGTCGTCACGCATTTGCAGAACCTGCGCGGCGAGGGCCTGGGTGCTGGAGGAACCCTTGCCCCCGTCCGGGCTCGCCGAAGCGATCCCCGCCGTCGCGACTGCCAGCAGACTGCCGGCGGCTACCAGGGCGATGGACCGCCCGAACTTGCCTTTCATACCCTTTACCTCCTGGCCTCGGGAGACCTGACGGGTTAAAGCGATACTCGCCGTATCGGAGATAAGCCACCCGATCACCGGATAGGGAAGTTTTCTAACCCTTACGTGCCGGATGCAGAAGAGGCGAACTAGACCGCAATTGATTAACGGCGAAACCTTGCGTCTCCCCCTGAAGATCATCCTGACCAACCCGAGGCGTCACTGCTGGTCACCGCCGTCCACTATGGAACAGTTCGGTCACCCACACAGGCGTAAACGGTGATCTTTTCGCTTCATCACTCCGCTGGACCGCGTGTCGCAACTGCTCCAGAAGGGCGTCCCCCACGCTCGCACCGCCACCCACACGGTTCCCCGGAAACCGTTTCCCCGAGGTGGGAGCACGAACCGGAAAATGGTTCGGGAAAACGCCCTCAAAGTGGAAGGCCCGCCTCCAAATGGGCGAAGGCGTCGTCGAGGGAGTGCAGGAGACGGTCCGGGTCGCCGCCCGCGGTGTAGAACGCCGCGAGCACGACGCCGACGACCGCGCCCGCCCAGTTGCGGACCTCGAAGTCCGTCGCGGAACGGCCGACGCGCCGGGCGGCGAGGTCGGCGAGCAGGTCGATGCCGTCGCCGTACTGCTCCAGCATCGGGGCGCGCAGCTCGGGCTCGTTGAACACCAGCAGCTGCCGGTCGCGCTCGTCCTGCCAGTCCTCCTCCGGCATCCGCTCGTAGACCTCGCGCAGCGTCGCCCGGAGCGCGCCCATCAGGCTCAGCTCGGGCGGCTGGGCCAGCGCGGCCTCGACCATCAGCGGGTCGAGGGCGTCGTAGAGAACCGTCGCCTCCTTCGTCGGGAAGTACCGGAAGAAGGTGCTCGGCGAGATCTCCGCGGCGGCCGCGATCTGGTCCACCGTCGTGGCCGCGTAACCCCGCTCGCGGAACAGCCGCAACGCGTGCCGCTGGATCGCGGCCCGCGTCCTGGCCTTCTTCCGTTCCCGCAACCCCTGGGGCTCAGCCGGCGACGACGTCATGCTCCGATTCTCGCGGCTCGGTCCCCGCGACCGCGCGCCCGGGCAGGAACAGCACCGCCAGGACGGCGCCGGCGACGCCGAGCCCGGCGCAGACCCACAGCGTCGCCGCCATGCCGTCGGCGAACGCGGCCCGCGCGGAGTCGGCGAGTGCGGGCAGGTGGAGCTTCCCGGCGACGGCGACCGCGCCGGACGCGCTGCCCCGCGCCGCGTCGGCCACCGGCCCCGGCAGGCCCTCGACGGCGACACCGGCGCGGTAGACGCCGTTGAGGACCGTGCCCAGCACCGCGACGCCGATGGTGCCGCCGACCTGGCGCAGCACCTGGATGAGCGCCGAGCCGGCACCCGATCGGCCTTCGGTGAGCGCGCCCATCGCCATCGACATCAGCGGCGGCAACGTGCACCCGGTGCCGAGGCCGATGACGATCTCCCAGCCGAGGGTCAGGCCGTACCCGGACGCGGCCGGCGTCGTCGAACCCCAGCCCAGACCGGCCGCGAGCAGCAGGAACCCGGCCGTGACGACGACGCGGACGCTGAACACGGCGACCAGCCGTTCGGCGATCTTCGCCGAGACCAGCATCCCGCCGATCAGCGGCAGCAGCCGCACCCCGGTCTGCAGCGCGTCGGCGCCCTGCACCGCCTGGAACAGCTGCGGCAGCACGAACAGCAGGCCCATCAGCGCGAACGACGCGACGGTCGCGAGCACCGCACCCCAGACGAACCGCGGCTCCCGGAACAGCGCGAGGTCGGCGAGCGGCGCCGCCACCCGGGTCTGCTCCCACCAGAACACCGCGAGCAGCGCGGCGCCGAGCGCGACCAGCCCGTACGTCATCGGGTCGGCCCAGCCGTGCTCACCCGCGTAGACGAAACCGTAGGTGAGCGCGACGAGCCCGGCCGCCGACAGCGCGATGCCGGCGTAGTCGATCGCGCCCGCGCCGGAGCCGCGGGTCAGCGGCACCAGGAACAGCACCGCGACCAGGCCGACGGCGGTCAGCGGGACGTTGATCAGGAACACCGAACCCCAGGCGAAGTGGTCGAGCAGCCAGCCGCCGAGCAGCGGGCCGAGCGGGATGCCGACGAACGTCGCCAGCACCCAGGTCGTCAGCGCCTTCGCCCGCTCCTCAGGCGGGAACAGGACGTTCAGCAGCGAGAGCGACAGCGGGATCAGGAACGCGGCGCCGACACCGAGCACGACCCGGGCGGCGATCAGTTCGCCGGGCGAGGTCGCGTAGGCGCACCACAGCGACGCCAGCCCGAACAGCGCGAGCGCGCCGAGCAGCAGCTTCTTCGGGCCGAACCGGTCGCCGAGCAGGCCGGCGGGCAGCAGCAGCGCGGCCAGCGCCAGCGTGTAGGCGTTGCCGAACCACTGCAGCTGCGTGGTCGTGGCGCCGAGGTCGACGGCGAGTGTCGGCACGGCCACGTTCAGCACGGTCAGGTCCAGGCCGACGGTCAGCAGGCTCACCGCGAGCGCTCCGAGCGCCCACCACCTGCGCGGATACAGCTGATTCATAGTGACCCCCACTTGATAGTGACTACCAAATGAAAGTAGCTCTCAAAATATTCGACCGCCAGGGCTACCCGCCGCGAGAAACAAGTTGCACGCGCGTACCACCTTGGGTTCTCATCGGGGTGTGCCTCTGCAGCCCTACCGCCGGGTGCTCTCCGTCCCCCGCGTCCCCTCGACGATGGCCCTGATGCTCCTGGCCCGGCTGCCGATGACCATGAACGGCGTCCTGATGACGCTGTACGTCGTCACCGGGCTCGGCCGCGGTTACGGCGCCGCCGGGCTGGTCGGCGCCGGCGTCACCCTCGGGATGGCCATCGGCGCGCCCACGGTGGGCCGCGCCTTCGACAAGTACGGGCTGCGCCCGGTCGTCGCCGTCTGCGGCATCGGCACCACGGCGTTCTGGATCGCCGCGCCGCACCTGCCGTTCGAAGCGCTCGCCGCGGTCGCCGTCCCGGCCGGGATGCTCTCGGTGCCCGCGGGCTCGCTGGCCCGGCAGGTCCTGGCCACGCTCGTGCCGGACGAGGAGCGCCGCGCGGCGTACTCACTCGACTCCATCTCCATCGAAGTGACGTTCATGGTCGGCCCCGCGGCCGGGATCGCGGCGATCACCACGTTCTCGCCGACGTGGACGCTCAGCGCGCTGGGCGTGCTGTTCGGCGGCACGGCGTTCCTGATCTGGCTGGTGAACCCGCCGATCCGCGACGCCGTCGAGCCGGGGGTGCCGGCCGAGGCCCGGCCGCCGCTGCGCAGCTGGCTGACCGGGCGGCTGCTGGGCACGCTGCTGGTCGGCTCGGGCACGTTGTTCGTGCTCGTCGGCACCGAACTGTCGACGCTGGCGACCCTGCGCGAGCACGGCGACATCGGCGTGACCGGGCTGGTCATCGCGGTGATGTGCGCCGCGTCGATCCTCGGCGGCATCGTGCACGGCACGGTGAAGCGCTCGCTGCCGCAGGGGGTGCTGATGCTGCTGCTCGCGCTGCTGGTGGTGCCGGTCGGGCTGGCCCCGCAGCCGTGGTGGCTGCTGATGCTCGTGCTGATCCCGACGAACCTGCTCTGCGCGCCGACCCTGGCCGCGACGACCGAGACGGTCAGCCGGCTCGCGCCGGCGCGGGTGCGCGGCGAGGTGATGGGGCTGATGGACTCGTTCACCCGCATGGGCCTCGCGGTGGGCAGCCCGGTGGTCGGTTTCGCGATCGACCACTCGAGCCCGGCCTGGGGGTTCGCGGCGTCGGGCCTCGGCGGCCTGGTGATCGCGTCGGCCGGCCTGATCCGGTGGCGACGTCGGCGGACGCCCGAACCGGCACCGGTGCCGGCGCTGGCCGAAGCCCCGGCCAGCTAGCCGCAGGCGGTGCGCAGCGCGTCGAGCTTGGCGACGTTGCGCTTCGCCCACCTGGCCACGACACCGGCGTCCTCGATGCGTTCCTTCTGCACCTCGACGTAGGAGTCGGCCATGCCGAGGAGCGCGTTCTTGACGTCCTGGTCGGAGACGTTCCCGGCCAGCTCGCGCAGCCGCCGCTCCTTGTCCTCGGCCCGCTCCTTGAGCTTCTGCGGGTCGACGAGCGGGTTCAGGTCCGCGAGCCCGAGCGCCTCGGCGCACGCGCCGACCTTGTCCGCGGTCTTGCTCCCCTGGTCGACCGCGCTGCTCACCTGGTCGCACCCGCTCAGCAGCAGTGCGATCCCGGCCAGCAGCGCGGCCGTCGTCCCCCGACTCGTCATGTCACCCAAGGTACCGCGTCAGCCCTTGACGCAGACCACCTGCTTGAGGTGGGCGACGACCTCGACCAGGTCCGTCTGGGCCTTGATGACCGCGTCGATGTCCTTGTACGCCGCCGGGATCTCGTCGACGACGCCGGTGTCCTTGCGGCATTCGACGCCCGCCGTCTGCGCCGCGAGGTCGTCCGCGGTGTACAGCTTCTTCGCCTTGGTCCGCGACATCCGGCGGCCGGCGCCGTGCGACGCCGACCGGAACGACGACTCGTTGCCGAGCCCCCGCACGATGTACGAACCGGTCCCCATGCTGCCCGGGATGATCCCCAGGTCACCCGAGCCGGCGCGGATCGCGCCCTTGCGGGTGACGAGCAGCTCGACGCCGTCGTAGGTCTCTTCGGCGACGTAGTTGTGGTGGCACGAGATCGCGTCGTCGAAGGTCGTGCCCGGCACGACGTCCGCCAGCGCCAGCTTCACGAGCGCGACCATCGTGGCGCGGTTGCGCGCCGCGTAGTCCTGCGCCCAGAACAGGTCGCGCCGGTAGGCCTGCATCTCCGGCGTCCCCGCGACGAACACCGCGAGGTCCCGGTCGGGCAGGTCGGCGTTGTGCGGCAGCTTGCGCGCCACGGCCATGTGCCGCTCCGCGAGCTCCTTGCCGATGTTGCGCGAACCCGAGTGCAGCATCAGCCACACGCGGCCTGCGCCTTCTTCGATGCAGACCTCGATGAAGTGGTTGCCGCCGCCGAGGCTCCCGATCTGCCGCGCGGCCCGGTCGTGCAGCTCCTGGACGCCGGTGTGCAGCTCGCCGAAGCCCTTCCAGAACTCGTCCCAGCCGCCGACACCGTGCACCTTCGCCGGGTTCACGGGCGTCTTGTGCAGCCCGAACCCGACCGGCACGGCGTTTTCGATGCGCCGGCGCAGCTTGCCCAGGTCGTCGGGCAGGTCGGCCGCGGTCAGCGACGTCCGGACGGCGCTCATCCCGCAGCCGATGTCGACGCCGACCGCGGCGGGCGAAACGGCGTCGCGCATCGCGATGACGCTGCCGACGGTCGCACCTTTGCCGTAGTGCACGTCGGGCATCACGGCGACCCCGTGGACCCACGGCAGGTTGGCGACGTTGTGCAGCTGCCGCATCGCCTGGTCTTCGACGGACGCGGGGTCCGCCCACATCCGGATCGGGACGCGCGCGCCGTCGACAGCGGTGTACATGATTTCCTCCCCTGGAACTGATTGCGAGGCTCAGGATCCCTCTTGGCCGGGAATCGGACAAGGCGATTTCCGGCAGTCCACTGTGGAGGAACGGGCGAGGGCGGCCCCCCACCCTCCCTGGGGGGCGTGCCCTTGTCCAGTCTATCGGGGGCCGCCGACGAAAACCGCCGTTCGGGCGTCTGGCGCTGGGTTGTCCACAGCGGCCTCCGATTGTGGACAACCTGGCGGTGCGCTGGTCGCGCTCGGGAACCACCGCAGGTCTCGTCGCCCGCACGGCTCGGGACCCTGCCGGAATCCACCGCTCGCGGCCTCGCCGAACGCCAGTGGTTGCGCGACTGGCTTGCCGAGCGGGAAGACGATCCCGACGCCGCCGTCGTGCAGGTGGAGACCTTTCGTCGCCCTGGCTTGGCAGCGCCGGGGCGACGCGCGCAGCCGGCAGCAGTTCGGGCCCTTCCACCAGCTGCTGGAATACGCCCGCGACACCGCCTGGAAGGCGGCCGAACTCGCCGGCGCGGATCCGACACCCTGGGCGACCCTCGTCACCGTCTGCAAGGGGCTCGAAGTCCGCTACCAGCCTTCGACGGCATCTGGTCCGGCCTCCTCGTCCGCGCGCCTGCTCGACTTCGCCGCCGGAGTCGCGGCTATCGCCGTCGCTGACGCCACTACCGCTGTACGCGGCCTTCGAGATGGCCATGGAGGGCAACCCGATCTGGCGCAGCCGGTACGTCCGGGAGGCCCTCGAAACGGCCCTGCCCTGGTTGGACAGCGCCGAGCTACCCGGGAAGACCGCGGCTACGCGATCTACGCGCTGCACACAACGGCCGTCACGACGAGGCCCAGTTGTGCCGGAAAGCCGCCCGGGACGCCTGAGGGGGACCGGTCCCGCGGCACCCGTGGTCTCCTCGACCGGTCGTTGCCGTGGTTCCCGAGAGAGGCGTGCCCGCCATGACCGAGCCGGCCCCTTATCAGCCGCTACCCACTTCCGGTGCGAACGCGGAACAGGAGGTGCGCCGCGGGATCAGGACGATGCGCGTGGCGATCGCCGCCCAGGCCGTGCTCTACCTGGCGCTCGCCGGCTTCCTCTGGTTCCTCGCCTCAGGTGTGGACGATGCCCGCGACGTCGTCCTGCCGCTGCTGCTCGTGACGGTGAACGTGCTTCTGCTGATCGCGTTGGTGGTGTGCAGCGTGCTGCTGAGCACGCGCGAGCGCAAGATCGCCTTCGCGATCATGCTGCTGGAAAGCGCGTTCATGGTGGTGCTGCTCATCGGGTTGGTCGTGAGCCTCGCCACGAGCTCGGGATCCACCGGCAGCCCGGTCGGGCTGATCCTGTGGGGCGCGCTGATGATGGCAGTCCTGAAGCCCATGCAGAAGCCGGAGCTGCGGGTGGCGTTCGGCCTGCCGCCGATGCAGCCCCGGCAGAAGAAGAAGTGAGCCTGCCCGGCCCCGCACCGCGGGGCCGGGCCGGCTCGGTCACTGCTGCGCGATCAGCTCCGCGATCTGCACGGCGTTGAGCGCGGCGCCCTTGCGCAGGTTGTCGTTCGCGATGAACAGCGCGAGGCCGCGGCCACCATCGACACCCTGGTCGACGCGGATGCGGCCGACGTAGCTCGGGTCGTTGCCCGCCGCCTGCAGCGGCGTCGGGACGTCGGACAGCTCGACGCCGGGGGCGTGCGACAGCAGCTGCGTCGCCCGCTCGACGGTGAGCGGCTGTGCGAACTCCGCGTTGACCGAGATCGAGTGCCCCGAGAACACCGGGACCCGCACGCAGGTGCAGGACACGCCCAGCCCCGGGATGCTCAGGATCTTGCGGCTCTCGTTGCGGAACTTCTTCTCTTCGTCCGTTTCGAACTCACCATCATCCACAATGGACCCGGCCATCGGAAGGACGTTGAACGCGATCGGGCGGACGTACTTGTTCGGCGCGGGGAACTCGATCGCCGCACCGTCGTGGGTGAGCAGCGACGCGTGCTCGACGCCGGCCTTCACCTGGCCGGCCAGCTCGTCCACGCCGGCCAGCCCGCTGCCGGACACCGCCTGGTAGGTCGACGCGACCAGCCGGACCAGCCCGGCCTCGTCGTGCAGCGGCTTGAGCACCGGCATCGCGGCCATGGTGGTGCAGTTGGGGTTCGCGATGATCCCCTTGCGCGCCTCCTTGATGGCTTCCGGGTTGACCTCGCTGACGACCAGCGGCACGTCCGGGTCCATCCGGAACGCCGAGGAGTTGTCGATCACCGTGACCCCGGCGTCGGCGAACCGCGGCGCCTGTGCCTTGGACGTCGACCCGCCCGCGGAGAACAGCGCGATGTCCAAACCGGACGGATCCGCCGTGGACGCGTCTTCGATCGTGATTTCGCTGTCACGCCAAGGAAGTTTCGACCCCGCCGAGCGCGCCGAGGCGAAGTACCGGAGCTCGGCGATCGGGAACTCCCGCTCCGCCAGCAGCTTGCGCATCACCGCGCCGACCTGGCCGGTCGCGCCGACCACCCCGACCCGCAGTCCCTCCGCCATCAGCGACCACTCCCCGCGTAGACCACAGCTTCCTCGTCGCCGCCGAGCTCGAACGCGGCGTGGATGGCACGCACGGCTTCGTCGAGCTGCGCGTCCCGGATGAGCACCGAGATGCGGATCTCCGAGGTGTTGATGATTTCGATGTTGACGCCCGCCTGGGCCAGCGCCTCGCAGAAGGTGGCCGTGACACCCGGGTGCGACCGCATCCCGGCGCCGACCAGCGAGACCTTGCCGACGTGGTCGTCGTAGAGGACCGACTCGAAGCCGATCTCGGCCTTGACCTTCTCCAGCTCCTTGACGGCCTTGGCGCCGTTGGCCTTCGACAGCGTGAACGTGATGTCCGTGCGACCGGAGACGGTGCTGGACACGTTCTGCAGCACCATGTCGATGTCGATCTCGGCGTCGGCGATCACGCGGAAGATCCGGGCCGCCGCACCGGCGGTGTCCGGCACCCCGGTGACCGTGATCTTGGCCTCGGAACGGTCGTGTGCCACACCGGTGATCAGCGCTTGTTCCACGGGGATCTCCTCGATTGAACCGGCCACGGTGGTGCCCGGCTTGTCACTGTAGGAAGAACGGACACGGATCGGGACGCCGTAGCGGCGCGCGTACTCGACCGACCGCAGGTGCAGGATCTTCGACCCGCTGGCGGCCAGCTCCAGCATCTCCTCGTAGGGGATGGTGTCGAGCTTGCGCGCGTCCGGCACGATCCGCGGGTCGGCGGAGTACACACCGTCCACATCGGAGTAGATCTCGCAGACGTCGGCGTTCAGCGCGGCGGCCAGCGCGACGGCGGTGGTGTCCGACCCGCCGCGGCCCAGCGTGGTGATGTCCTTGGTGTCCTGCGCGACGCCCTGGAAGCCCGCCACCAGCGCGACGTAACCCTGCTCGAGGGCCTCCGTGACACGGCTCGGCGTGACGTCGATGATGCGCGCGTTCCCGTGCACGGACGTCGTGACGACGCCGGCCTGCGAACCGGTGAACGACCACGCCTCGGCACCCTGGGCCGCGATGGCCATGGCGACCAGCGAGTTCGAGATGCGCTCACCCGCGGTGAGCAGCATGTCCATCTCCCGCTCCGGCGGCGCCGGGTTGACCTGCTGCGCCAGGTCGAGCAGCTCGTCGGTGGTGTCACCCATCGCCGAGCAGACCACGACGACGTCGTTGCCCGCCTTCTTCGTGGCGACGATCCGTTCCGCGACGCGCTTGATCCGGTCGGCACTTTCCAGCGACGATCCGCCGTACTTCTGGACCACGAGGGCCACGCCCGAACCTCCTCGACGGGCCGGGTCTGCTCCCTGGTGGGCACCGAGGAGCCCCCGCGTCCCATGTTTGACCAGGAGCCTACCGGGGGTTCAGCGCCCCGCCACCCTCTCGACGTGGGGCAGGGCGCGAATACGGGCGGCACGGAAGTAAATCTTCCGTAACACCAACGAAATGCGCGGAGCCCTTCCTTTCGAGTGATGCAGCGCACGCTTGATTAAGGTGTTGATCGTGCGCAAACCAGCTGTGACGAGCATCCCGATCGCAACCCTGATGGCGGAGCGCTGGAGTCCCCGCGCTTACGACGAGTCGGCGACGGTGTCCCCCGACCAGGTCCGATCCCTGCTGGAGGCGGCCCGCTGGGCGCCGTCGTTCGGCAACACCCAGCCCGCCCGCTACCTGGTGGGCGTCCGCGGCACGCCGGCGTTCGACGCGATCCTGGCGACGCTCAACTCGGGCAACCAGGCGTGGGCCGGGCGGGCGAGCCTCCTGCTGATCGGCGTGATGGTGACGACGAACGAGAAGGGCTCGGTGCCCTACGCCGAGTACGGCCTGGGGCTGGCTTCGGAGAACCTGGTGCTGCAGGCGGTGGAGCTGGGGCTGATCGCCCACCAGATGGCGGGCTTCTCGGCTCCCGACGTCAGCGCGTCGTTCTCACTGCCCGCGGACGCGGTCCCGAAGGTGGCGATCGCGGTCGGGTCGCCGGCCCACCCGGACGTGCTGGAGGAGGACTGGCGGATCGAGCGCGAGAAGGCGGACCGGGTCCGGATCCCGCTGGAGGAGTTCGCGTTCACCGGAAAGTGGGGCTCCCCGGCGCTTTAGGCGGGCAGGACCACGGCCCGGTCGCGGATGCGGTCCAGCGCCCCGAAGGGCACCACGGCGCCGACGTCGTCGACCGCGGCGAACCCGCCGACGGTCGTCCTGATGTCGACGATGGCCGCGGCGGTGTCGGCGTCCAGCCCGCAAACCGACGCAATCACGTTCGCTGGCGCGTTGTTGAGGTCGACAAGTCCACCGTCGTCGTAGTTCCGCGGGAGATCGGGACGGCCGATCCGGAGGTCGCGCGCGATGAGCGGGTCCTCGGTGGCGAGCTTCCGCGCTTCGGCGCGGCGATCCCGCGCGGCGAGCGCGGCGGCGAGGGCCGGGTCGGGGCCGTCGAGACGCTCACCGGGGACGTGGCGCAGGATTTCGCGGCGCAGCTTGGCCTGCTGCACGCAGCCGACGGCGACCAGGACGAGTCCGAGAACCACGGCGATCGAGGTGAGCAGGTTCCCGGTCGTCCCGACGACCTTGCCCGCGGCGTCCTTCGGGGAAAGGGACATCAGCACGCCCATGAGCGCGGCGGCCGCCCCGAAAACCGCGGCTCGGACGTAGAGGGACTTCCGGCCCAGCCGCACGGCGGCGTGCACGAACGGAACCCACGCGAAGAACCCGATCGTGGCGATCGTGACGACGAAGTACCAACGACTCACGAGGCGGGCGACCGCACTCGGCGAAATCGCGACAGGCTGTGAAACGGACATGATCAGCACCCCTTCCGGCGTGCTGATGTCGCCCGGCGGCGACACTGCGTTACGGGTCCGAGCCTGGGGTCAACCGATCGTGATCACCACGAAATCAGGAACCGCCGCCGACGCGGCGGATCACCTTGGCCAGGATTCCCGAGACCACGAGCCAGAAGATGGCCGCGATGCCGTAGTTCACCAGCACCCGCAGCTTGGCGTCGCTCGGGGTGAACAGGTCGCTGAAGCCCAACGCGAGGCCGTCCGCCCAGGAGTGGACGAACGAGACGATGCCGTTGTCCGGGTTGGCCGAGCCGACCGTGAAGATCACGTGGATCACCAGGATCGCGGCGAAGATCAAGCCCACCCAGCGGACGATCGACGCCACCGCGCCGGCCACCTTGCCCCCGGCGCGGCGCCAGTCGACGGGAGCCCGGCTGGAGACCTTCGTCTCCGTCTCCTCCGACGACTCTGCGTGTTCAGCCATGCCCGCAGTTTCGCACGGGGCTGGGCCGATTGCTACCCGCTGGTAACTCAGATGGTCGAACGGACGTAACAGTTGGATCGCGACCTCACTTCCCTCCGGCCGCGCTCGATGGTTATGGTGTGGTCGTGGCGCGTGCTCTCCTGCTTCGCTGCCGCGACGGGGCCTGACCGGACCGGCTCCCCGTCGCGGGGCTTCGTGGTGCCGGTCGCACCCGTCGAGCTGGAGACACCCCTTTCATGAGTTCGCGCATTCGCAAACCCTCTCGTCCCGCGCCCGCTGACCAGCCCGTTTGGAACACCCAGCGCGGCACGTCCATGCCGGTGCACCGCTACCGCCCCTGGTACGACGTCGTCGAGAACATCGACCTGCCCGACCGCACCTGGCCCACCAAGCGGATCGACCGCGCGCCGCTGTGGTGCGCCGTCGACCTGCGGGACGGCAACCAGGCCCTGATCGACCCGATGTCGCCCGCGCGCAAGCGCAAGTTCTTCGACCTGCTGGTACGCATGGGTTACAAGGAGATCGAGGTCGGTTTCCCGGCGGCCTCGCAGACCGACTTCGACTTCGTCCGCGAGATCATCGAAGAGGGCGCCATCCCGGACGACGTCAGCATCCAGGTGCTGACCCAGTGCCGCCACGAGCTGATCGAGCGGACCTTCAAGTCCCTCGAAGGCGCGCCGCGCGCGATCGTCCACATCTACAACTCGACGTCGATCCTGCAGCGCCGCGTGGTCTTCCGCGAGGAGCGCGAGGGCATCAAGAAGATCGCGACGCAGGCCGCGGAACTGGTCGTCGAGCTGGCCGCGAAGCAGCCCGACACCGACTTCCGGTTCCAGTACTCGCCGGAGTCCTACACCGGCACCGAGCTGTCGTACGCGCTTGAGGTCTGCAACGCCGTCACCGAGATCTGGCAGCCGACGCCCGAGAAGCCGGTGATCCTGAACCTGCCGGCGACCGTCGAGATGGCCACGCCGAACGTCTACGCCGACTCGATCGAGTGGATGAGCCGCAACCTGGCCCGTCGTGACTCGGTGATCCTGTCGCTGCACCCGCACAACGACCGCGGCACCGGCATCGCCGCCGCCGAGCTGGGTTACCAGGCCGGCGCGGACCGGATCGAGGGCTGCCTGTTCGGCAACGGCGAGCGCACCGGCAACGTCGACCTGGTCGCGCTGGGCATGAACCTCTACAGCCAGGGCATCGACCCGCAGATCGACTTCTCGGACATGGACGAGATCAAGCGGACGGTCGAGTACTGCAACCAACTGCCGGTGCCCGAGCGCTCGCCGTGGGGTGGCGACCTGGTGTTCACGGCGTTCTCGGGCTCGCACCAGGACGCGATCAACAAGGGCCTGGACGCGCTGAAGGACGCCGCCGACAAGCAGGGCGTGCCGCTCGACGAGTACCCGTGGGAGGTCCCGTACCTGCCGATCGACCCGAAGGACGTCGGCCGCACGTACGAGGCCGTGATCCGGGTGAACTCGCAGTCCGGCAAGGGCGGCGTCGCCTACATCATGAAGGCCGAGCACCAGCTCGACCTGCCGCGGCGCCTGCAGATCGAGTTCTCGAAGGTCATCCAGCGCTACACCGACACCGAGGGCGGCGAGGTCGACCCGACAACGATGTGGAACGCCTTCGCGGCCGAGTACCTGGAGCTGAAGACGCCGCTGGAGCTGGTCCGCCAGCACGTCCGCGACAACGGCGACGGTGAGTACGACATCACCGCGACCGTCCGCGTCGAAGGTGACGAGCACGAGGTGACCGGCCGCGGCAACGGCCCGATCGCGGCGTTCTTCGACGCGCTGTCGACGGTGGGCTTCGACCTGCGCCTGCTGGACTACTCCGAGCACACCCTCTCGCCAGGTGACGACGCGCGCGCCGCGTCGTACATCGAGTGCGCGATCTCGGACCGCGTGTTCTGGGGCATCGGCATGGACCCGTCGATCGTCACGGCGTCGCTGCGCGCCGTCGTCTCGGCGGTCAACCGCGCCAACCGGTAGCTGAAAGCCGTGAAGGCCACCTTGAGGGACTCTATGTCCCTCAAGGTGGCCTTCACGGCTTTTCGGGGTCAGCGGTAGCCGGTGGTATCCGCCGGTTTGCCGGCGTCGAGGTCGTGCTCCCAGACCGGCTTGCCCCAGCTCAGGTGCTGGTCGCCGCTCGACCGCGATCGCCCGGCTCGCCCCGCGGGTCCCGCCCGCGACCAGGGCGACCTTTTCCCGGCAAAGGGTCCATGCCCGCACGGTTACCCCGTATCCCGGCCGCGGCCGTCACCCAATCTGTGGAAGAGCTGTCGGCTTCCTGTGAGTCCCCCTTGATCGGGATTCATCCGGGGTGGGCGGGCGGTTAATGGAGGTGTGGACGCGACTACGGCCGGACTGCTGGTGCTGTTCGTCGTCTCGCTGGTGCCCCTGCTGCCCACCGAGGTGACGCTCCTCGCGATGGGCGTCGCGGCGGCGCAGGGCGGGACGTCGCTGGCGCTGGTGATCGCCGTGGCCACGGCCGGGTGCCTCGTCTCCGACCAGGCGCTCTACGCCCTCGGCCGGTTCGGCGGCCGGGCGGTGCTGGACCGGCTGAGCCGGCGCAAGAAGATCGCCGCCGGCATCGGCTGGCTGGACGGGCGGCTGCAGCGCCACCCGCGCCCGGTGCTGGTGGTCGCACGCTGGCTGCCCTCGGGCGGCACGGTCGGCGCCCTGCTCGCCGGCTCTCTCCGGTGGCCGATGGCGGAGTTCTTCACCGCGTCGGCCGTCGGCGTCACGCTCTGGACGTCCTACGTGGCCTTCCTCGGCTACGCGGGCGGCCAGATCATCACCGAACCCGGGATCAGCATGCTGCTCTCCCTCGGCGTCGCCCTGGTCCTGGGCTCGGTGATCACCTACAGCGTCAAACGCGGCGCGCGGGACGCCTATCACCAGCCGATGACCTGATCCTCACGGCTTCCTCACAGTGGTCCGACACTGTCGGCCCGTGCACCGACTTCTGCTCGCCCTCCTGTGCGCGCTCGTCGTGAGCGGCTGCTCGGCGGCGACACCTCCTCCTGCGCCTTCGAGCACGCCACCGGCGCCGACGACGCTCACCAGCACCACGGCGTCGCCGCCGCCCGCCACCCCGCCCCCGGACTACGACCACGCCGTGCCGGAGCGCACGCGCAAGACCGCGCAGGGCTTCCCGGTCAACACGTGTGTCCCCGAGAAGTACGACTCCCGGGTGCTCAGCCTCACCACGTCGGACGGCCTCCACCTGCCGGCGATCGACCTGGGTTCCGGCGACCGCGGCATCCTGCTCGACCACGAGTCCGGCTACTACATCTGCTCCTGGCTCGACACGGCCGAGAAGCTCGCAGCCAAGGGCTACCACGTCCTGGTCTTCGAATACCGCGGGCACGGCGCCGCGCCGAAGACGGCGTCCCCGGACCTGGACGACTTCGACAAGGACACCGGTGCCGCCCTCACCGAGCTGCACCGGCGGGGCGCGAAGTCCGTGCTGCTCGGCGGCGCCTCCTGCGGCGGCAGCTCGGCGGCCCGGCTCGCGGCCCAGGAGCCGCACCTGGTGGGCCTGCTGATCCTGTCTTCCCCCAGCACCTGCGGGGGTGACTCGGTCGCGGCCATCCGCACCGTCACGAAGCCCGCGTTCTTCGCCGTCGAGCCGGACGACTACAGCGGCAACATGATCGGCGAGGTGCGCAAGCTCTACGAGGCGTCCGGGGCGCCGGCGGACCGCAAGCACCTGGAAATCCTGCCCGGCGGCACCCACGGCACGGACATGCTGCGCGACCCGGCGACGAAGGACCGTCTCGAAAAGCTGATCTTCGACTTCGTCGACGCGTGCTTCACGCCGTGAGCTGAGCGACCTCCGCGCGCAGCTCCTCGATCACCTGGGCCACGGCCGGGCGCTGCAGCGCGCCCGTGCGGCAGACCGCCTCCACCAGCCGGGCCGCGCGGATCCCGGCCAGCGGCCGGCCGACCAGGCCGCTGCCGTGGCGGGTGTCCATCGTGTACCGCGGCAGCAGCGCGATGCCGTGCCCGGCCGCGACCAGCCGTTCGGTGATCCGGAAGTCGTTGATCCGCTGCACCACCACCGGCCGGACGCCGGTGCGAACGGTCAGCGAGCGCAGCACGTCGTCCACCGGGAAGCCGAAGTCGACGCTGATCCAGCGTTCGTCCGCCAGTTCCGGCAGCTCGACGCGGCGCCGGTTCGCCAGGCGGTGTCCGGCGGGGAGCGCGACGTCGAGGGGTTCGCGCAGCAGCGGGACGACGTCCAGGCGGTCCTGGTCGAACTCCGGCGCGTGCTCGTCGCGGTGGGCCACGACGACGTCGTAGTCCGCGACCAGGCCCGGCACCTCGGGTGGGGTCATGTCGACGTCCCGGACGTCGATCTCCAGGCCGTCGTGACCTGAGACGCGGGTCAGCAGCCCCGGCAGCAGCATCAGCCCGGCCGACTGGAAGATCGCGATCCGCACGCGCCCGCGCGGCGCGCTGCGGTAGGTGTCCAGTTCGGACTCGGCGCGTTCCAGCGCGGCCAGCACCTCGTCGGCCCGGGCGACCAGCGCGCGGCCCGCGTCGGTCAGCCGCAGGCCGCGGCCCGCCGGTTCGGTGAGCGGCAGGCCGACCTCACCCTGCAGGGCGCGCAACTGCTGCGACACCGCCGACGGCGTGCAGTGCAGCGCCCGCGCGGCGGCCGTCACGCTCCCGCGGTCGGCGAACTCCCGCAGCGTGCGCAGGCGACCCAGATCCACGACGTGAGAGTACTTGAAGCGCGGCTACAAGATTCCTGCAGATATTCTCGCTGGTCCTTCACGGTTGCACTTGTCAGAGTGGAGGCATGTCCTCCCGCGATCGCCTGCTGGCCGTGTTCGTCGCCGTCCTGTGGGGGCTCAACTTCCTGGCCATCCACGCGACGCTCGGGCAGTTCCCGCCGGTGTTCGCGGGGGCGCTGCGGTTCGCCGTGATCGCCGTCCCGACGATCCTGTTCGTGCCGTGGCCGAAGGTGAAGGTGCGGTACCTGCTCGGCTACGGGCTCGGGTTCGGCACCGGGCAGTTCGCATTCCTGTTCATCGCGATGAACACCGGGATGCCGACCGGGCTCGCCTCACTGGTGCTGCAGGCATCGGCGCCGTTCACGGTGCTGCTCGGCGCCGTCTTCCTGCGGGAGCGCGTCACACCGCGGCAGCTGGCCGGGATCCTGCTGGCCGTCGCCGGGATGACGGCGATCGCGTGGCAGCAGGCCGGCAACGCCGCGCTGCTGCCGATGGTGCTCACCGTGCTGGCCGCGCTGAGCTGGGCGTTCGGCAACCTGAGCACCCGCCGGGCGGAGCCGGACAACCCGCTGCACTTCACGCTGTGGATGTCGGTGGTGCCGCCGCTGCCGATGTTCGCGCTGTCGCTGGTCATGGAGGGCCCGGCCGCGCAGTGGCACTCGCTGACGACGCTGGGCACGCCGACCGGCCTGACCGCGCTCGGCGGGCTGGCCTACGTCGTGCTGTTCGGCACGATCGTCGGGTCCGGCATCTGGACGACCCTGATGCGCCGCAACCCGGCGGGTGTCGTCTCGCCGTTCTCCCTGCTGGTGCCGGTGGTCGGGCTGACGGCGTCGTTCCTGATCCTGGGCGAGCGGCCGACCGGCCTGGAGGTCGCCGCCGCGGTGGTCGTGATCGGCGGCGTTCTCCTCGGCTCGCTCCGGTCGGCGCGCAGGCCCGACCCGGAGCTGCTGCCGGAGGAAGTGCCGGCCTAAGCGGCCGGTTCTTCCTGCTTGGGCGTCTCTTCGTCTTCGTGGTTCTTGCCGAGGCGCTTCTTCATGACGAAGAAGACGACGACGCCGATGACGATCGCGGCGATCAGGCCGTACTTGGAGAAGTTGCCGAGCCACTTTTCCGCGACGACGCCGAGGTAGTAGACGAGCGCGGTGGTGCCGCCGGCCCAGACGATGCCGCCGAGCGCGTTGGCGATCAGGAACTTCGGGTAGTGCATCCTCAGCGACCCGGCGAGCGGGCCGGCGAGGATCCGCAGGAACGCGATGAAGCGGCCGAGGAACACGGCCCACATCCCGCGTTTGTTGAAGATGCGTTCCGCGTTGGCGATGTGCGTCGGGCCGAAATGCTTCGGGAATTTCCGGCCCGCCCAGGCAAACAGCCGTTGACCGCCGGTTTTCCCGATCAGATAACCGATGCTGTCGCCGACGATCGCGCCGGCGCTGGCCAGGACGCCGATCCACAGCGGGTTGAGGTTGCTGTGCTGCGACGCCAGCAACGCGGCGCTGACCAGCACGATTTCACCCGGCAGTGGGATTCCGAGGCTCTCGATCATGATCACCGCGCCGACGATCAGGTACACCGAGAGCGGCGGGATCGCCTCCAGCCATTGGTCGACGTGCACTGCTCGTACCCCCTGGTACTCGGTCGTCTGTCACCGAAGAGTACCGGTGGCGGTCCGCACGGCGAGCCCAACTCAGGTATCCCCCCGGGTACGACTTAAGTAGCGTTTTCAGCCGAGGGCGGCGAGTGCCGACGCCACCGGGAATTCCCCGGAAACGACGTCGAACCCCTGGTTTTCGGTGTGCGGCTCCTGAAGCACCGCGACCAGCACGGCGGCGACGTCCTGCCGGGTGATCCGCCCGGGCTCGAGGTGCCCGGCGACCTTGACCCGCCCGGTGGCGGGCCCGTCGGTGAGCGTGCCGGGCCGGACGATGGTCCAGGTCAGCGCGGATTTCTGCAGCGTGATGTCGGAGATCTGCTTGGCGAGCAGGATCGAGCGCACGAGCCGATCGCCCTGGTCGGGGCTGTCGGCGAACTGCGCGGAGAGCTGGACGTACCGGGCGACCCCGGCCTTCTCGGCGGCCCGGATGGCGGTGGCGGACCCGTCCCGGTCCACGAGGTTCACCGACGCGGGCTCCGGATCCGGCGCCCCGATGGCGCTGATGACGACCTGGGAGCCGCGGAAGGCCTCGACGAGATCCTCCGGATCGGCGGTCACGTCGGCCACCACCGGCTGAACGTCGAGGTCCTGCAGGACTTCGGCCCGACGGCGGCTGCGGAGCCCGCCCCGGACCGTGTGGCCTTTGGCGGCCAGCAGCCGCGCAACGTGAAACCCGGTCCGCCCCGACGCGCCCAGCACGGTGACCTGCATGGCTTCGATCCTCCCGCAGGCCGGACGGATCCGCTGCTTCGTTGCCGGTTTCGGCTGCCTTTGGCCGCCTTTGGCTCGTAAGCCGTGAATGGCCCATTGAGGGACTCTGAGTCCCTCAATGGGCCATTCACGGCTTCCCCAGGGTTGTCCACAGGAGTGGTCCCCATGTGGACAACCTGGGGACAACGGCGCTGATCAGGCAATTCTGTCGGGGGTAGCCGATAGACTGGACGTGGGACGCCCCCCAGGGAGGGCGGGGGCTGGTCTGCGCCGGGTGTGCACGGTCCGGGGAGGGGACAGCGGTCAGGGGAGGCTCAGCCTGGCTGCCCGGGACCGCAGGTAGGCCTGCTCCGGCAGGCTCAACGTCCCCAGAGCCGCCGCCAGGTACGCCTCTCGCGCCCCGGAGAGATCCCCTGCGAGCTCCAGCAAGTGAGCCCGCACTGCCTCCACCCGGTGGTGGGGCTCCAACCCAGCCTCAGCCAGCTCCGCCAGGCCCGGCTGAGGGCCGTGGACCTGCGCAAACGCCACCACCCGGTTCAGCGTCACCATCGGGCCCGGCGCCACCACCCTCAGCAGGTCGTACAGCGTAAGAATCTCCGACCAGTCCGTCTCCTCCGCGGAAACGGCCTCGTCGTGGACCGCCGCGATCGCCGCCTGCAGCTGGTACGGGCCGATCGGGGACGTCGACAGCGCGGTCGTGATCAGGGAGACGCCCTCCTCGATCAACCCGGCGTTCCAGCGGGAACGGTCCTGCGCGGCCAGCGGGACCAGCGCCCCGGAGTCGTCGACGCGGGCCGGGCGGCGGGCCTCCGTCAGGAGCATCAGCGCCAGCAGGCCCGTCACCTCACCTCCCGGTGGCAGCTGGCGGACCAGGCGGATCGCTTCCGTCGTCAGCTCGACGCGGTTCAGCTCGTCGCCCGAACTCGCCGTGTGGCCTTCGGTGAAGATCAGGTACAGCACCTGCAGCACCGCGGCCAGGCGGTCGGGATCCTCGGACGGCGTGAACCGCTCGCCGCGCAATTTCATCTTCGCGCGGCTGATGCGCTGGCCGATCGTCGCTTCCGGGACCAGGAACGCGCGGGCGATCTCCGCCGTCGTCAGGCCGCCGACCGCGCGCAGCGTCAGCGCCACCTGGGACGGCCTGGTCAGCGACGGGTGGCAGCAGAGCAGCAGCAACGTCAGCGTGTCGTCGACGCCCGAGGCCGGCTCCGGTGGCGGGGCCGACGCCACCGCCTCTTCACGTCGTTGGCGGGCCGTCTCGCTGCGCCACTGCTCGATCCGGCGCCGGGACGCCGTCGTGATCAGCCAGCCCTTCGGGTGCTCGGGCACGCCTTCGACGGGCCACTGCTGCGAAGCCGCCAGCAGCGCCTCCTGGACGGCGTCCTCGCAGGCGTCGAAGTCGCCGTAGCGCCGGAACAGTGCGGTGAGGACCTGCGGTGCCAGCTCGCGGAGGAGGTCGCCGGTCACGACAGGCCCATCACCGGCCGCACCTCCACCACCCCGAACGACGCCTCCGGGATCCGCCCGGCGATCTCGACCGCGCGCTCGAAGCTCGCGCAGTCGAGCAGGTAGAAGCCGGCGAGGAACTCCTTCGCCTCGGCGAAGGGCCCGTCGGTCGTCATCGGGCCGGTGTCGCCGACGCTGACCTGCTTCGTGGACTCCGGGAAGGCGAGGCGCTCGGACACGATCCGCTCGCCGGACGCGTCGAGGTCGTCGTTCAGCTGCCGGTAGTAGGCGAGCCCGGCGGCCCGCTGCTCGTCGCTCATCCCCTCCCACGCCGCGCGCGACGAGGGGTTGCCGTAGATCAGGACCACGTATTTCACCAGCGAAGGATGACACGCGAAAGGCCCCTCCGGGACGAACCCGAAGGGGCCTTTCAACCGAGCCTCAGAGGATCTCGGCGGAGGTGCCGACGTCCGGCGGGCCCAGGTCGGGGTTGAGCGCCCCGCTCAGTTCCACCAGTTCCGCCTTCACCTCGTGCGGCTGGATGCGCCCGTCGCGGATGTCCTCCGCGTAGTGGCACGCCACCCGGTGACCGGCGCCGATTTCGCGCAGCTGCGGGCGGTCCGTGTCGCACAGGCTCGCCTGCTTCCACGGGCAGCGCGTGTGGAAGCGGCAGCCCGACGGCGGGTTCGCCGGTGACGGGAGGTCGCCCGCGAGCAGGATCTGCTCACGCGTGTCCTCCACCTGCGGGTCCGGGACCGGGATCGCCGAGAGCAGCGCCCGCGTGTACGGGTGCAGCGGGTCGCGGTAGAGCGAGTCCGCGTCCGTCTCTTCGACCAGCGCGCCGAGGTACATCACGCCGATGCGGTCGGAGATGTGGCGCACCACCGCGAGGTCGTGCGCGATCACCACGTACGTCAGGCCGAGCTGGTCCTGCAGGTCCTCCAGCAGGTTGACCACCTGGGCCTGCACCGACACGTCGAGCGCCGACACCGGCTCGTCCGCGACGATCAGGTCCGGCTCCACCGCCAGCGCCCGCGCGATCCCGATGCGCTGGCGCTGCCCGCCCGAGAACTCGTGCGGGTACTTCCGCAGCGACGTCTCCGGCAGGCCGACGGCGGACAGCAGCTGACGCAGCCGCCGTTGAGTGGCTTCCTTGTCCTTGTCGAGGCCGTGCGCGTGCATCCCCTCGACGAGGATCGACTCGACCGACTGCCGCGGGTCCAAACTGGACATCGGGTCCTGGAAGATCATCTGCATCCGGCGCCGGGCCGTCCGCAGTTCCTCTCCCTTGAGGCGGGCGACGTCGGTGCCGTCGAACTTCACCGAACCCGACGTCGGCTCGTTGAGCCGCAGGATCGCCCGGCCGAGCGTGGACTTGCCGCAGCCGGACTCGCCCACCAGGCCGTAGGTCTCCCCGCGGCGGATGGCCAGGTCGACGCCGTCGACCGCGAACACGTGCCCGACCGTCCGGTCGAACACGACGCCGCTCTTGATCGGGAAGTGCACCTTGAGGTCGGTGACCTCGAGCAGCACGTCACCAGCAGGCTGGTTCATCGGGCCCCTCCTCCCGCCGCGACCGCCGGCCGCACGGGGTTGTGACAGCGCAGCAGCCCGCCGTGGTCGGGCACCAGCTGCGGCGAGACCTCGCGGCAGACCGGCAGCGCGTTGGGGCAGCGGGGCGCGAACGCGCAGCCGCCGTCCCACGGGATGTTGTCGGCCACCGAGCCCCGGATGGGGATCAGCTTCTCGCCACGGCCCGCGTCGAGGCGCGGGATCGAGGCCAGCAGGCCGTGCGTGTACGGGTGCCTCGGCTCGCCGAAGAGCTGGTGCCGCTCCGCCCGCTCGACGATCTTGCCGCCGTAGAGCACGTTGACCTCGTCGCAGAGGCCGGCGACGACGCCGAGGTCGTGCGTGATCATGATCAGCGCGGTTCCGGTGTCCTGCACCAGTTCCCGCAGCAGCGCCAGGATCTGCGCCTGGATGGTGACGTCCAGCGCGGTGGTCGGCTCGTCGGCGATGAGCAGCCGCGGCCGGCACGCCAGCGCGATCGCGATCAGCGCGCGCTGCCGCATCCCGCCGGAAAGCTGGTGCGGGTACTCGGAAAGCCGCCGGGACGGGTCCGGGATGCCGACCTTGTCCAGCAGGTCCGTCGCTTCGACGGTCGCCGCCTTGCGGGACATCCCGCGGTGGCGCTCCAGCACCTCGGTGATCTGCAGCCCGATCGGGATGACCGGGTTCAGCGAGGACAGCGGGTCCTGGAACACCATGCCGAGGTCGCGGCCACGACGGTCGCGCATCTCGCGGTCCGACAGCTTCAGCAGGTCGGTGCCTTCGAAGCGCACCGAACCGCTGACCTTGTTGCCGCGCCGGGCCAGCAGCCGCATGATCGCCAGCGACGTCACGGACTTGCCGCAGCCGGACTCGCCGACCAGGCCGACGGTCTGGCCGGGTTCGACGTCGAAACTGACCCCGTCCACCGCGGTGAACGAGCGCTCGCCACGGCGGACGAAGTCGACCGTCAGGTCACGGACTTCAAGGAGTGCCATGGGTTCTCACCGCCTGTTCTTCGGGTCGAGGGCTTCACGGAGGGACTCGCCGAGCAGCGTGAACCCGAGCGCCACGATGATGATCGCGATCGCCGGGTAGTACGCGAGCTCTGGGCGGATGTCGAGGAACTGGCGCGAGGCCTTGCCCAGCATCAGCCCCCACTCCGCGCGAGACGGGTCCGGGTCGCCCAGACCGAGGAACGACAGCGCCGCGGCCTCCAGGATGGACGTCGCCAGGGTCAGCGTCGCCTGCACGATGACCGGGCCGAGCGAGTTCGGCAGCATGTGCCGGAACACGATCGCCCCGCGTTTCACGCCCAGCGACGTCGCCGCCAGCACGTGGTCGGCGTCGCGCTGCACCAGCATCGAGCCGCGCAGGAGCCGGGCGAAGATCGGCACGCCGACCATCGACACGGCCAGGATGACCGTCCACTGGCTCGGCTTCGCGAACAGCGCCGCGATCGAGATGGCCAGCAGCAGCGAGGGGAACGACAGCATGACGTCGACGAGTCGCATGAGGACGGTGTCGACCCAGCCGCCGAACGCGCCCGCGATCCCGCCGATGATCACGCCGATGAGGACACCGATCACCGTGGCCAGCACGCCGACGAGCAGCGTCTGCTGCGCGCCGACGATGAGCCGGGACAGGAAGTCGCGGCCGAAGTCGTCCACGCCGAGCGGGTACCCCGGCATCGAACCGGGGATGATGCCCCGGCCCAGCTCGACCTTGTCCTGCAACGCGCGGTCGAGCGGGTCCTTGGGGGCCAGCAGCGGCGCGAAAATCGCCAAGAGCAGGAACAGGCCGGTGATGGCGCCGCCGGTGATCGCGACCGGGCTGCGCAGCATCCGGCGGAGGGCTTCCCCGCCGAGGCTGCGCCCGCTCGCCGCGGCGAGCTTGTCGATCGGTTCCTTCTTCTTGTTCAGCAAAGTGTTCATCGCACACGCACCCTCGGGTCGATGATCCCGTACGAGACGTCGACCAGCATGTTCACCAGCACGTACACCACCGCGCCGAACAGCAGGAGTGCCTGCAGCCGGGGGTAGTCACGCCGTTCGATCCCCTCGGCCAGCAGGAAACCCAGGCCGCGGAAGTTGAACACCCGCTCGGTCAGCACCGCGCCGCCGAGCAGGGCACCGGTCTGCAGGCCGATGGTGGTGACCACCGGCAGCAGGCCGTTGCGCAGGACGTGCCGGCGGCGCACCACCGACTGGGTCAGGCCCTTGGAGTTGGCCGTGCGGATGAAGTCCTCGTTCAGGACGTCCAGCACCGAGGCGCGGGTGATCCGGGTGATCACCGCGAGCGGGATGGTGGCGAGCGCGAACGCGGGCAGGATCAGGTGCTTGATCGCGTCCCAGACGGCGTCCCACTCGCCCGTCATGATGCCGTCGAGGATGGCGAAGTTCGTGATCGCGGTGGCGTCGAGACCCGCGGCCTGGCGGCCCTGGGACGGCAGGCCCAGCGGCGAGGCGAGCAGGTCCTGCATCATGTAGCCGAGGAAGAAGACCGGCACCGCGACGCCGATCAGGCTGAGCACGATGATCAGGTTGTCGACCGGCCCGCCGCGGAACCGCGCGGACAGGTAACCGGCCGGGATGCCGACGACGATCGCGATGATCATCGCGGAGAGACCGAGCTCGATGGTCGCCGGCAGGAAGGTGATGATCTCGCCCATGACGGGCTGGGTCGACACCAGGGAGTTGCCGAAGTCGCCGGTGAACGCCCGGCCGAGGAACCCGAAGTACTGCACGATGATCGGCTGGTCGAGCCCGAGCACGTGGTTGAGGTTGGCGATCTTCTCCGGCGTCGCCTTGTCACCCAGCAGCGCTGCGGCGGGACCGCCGGGCAGGGACCGGAGCCAGGCGAAGATCAGGATGGACAGGATGAAGAGCGTCGGTATCGCTTGTAGCAACCGACGCACGAGGAAACGGAACACTTGCAGTCCTTCGTAGCCAGCCCGGGATTAGGCGCAAGGGGTGGGCGCGGTAGCGCCCACCCCTTGCCTGGCCGAAATCAGATCAGCTGACGGTGACGGTGTTGAAACGCTCGTCGGTGAGCGGGCTCGCCACCAGACCCTTGACCTTCGGGCCGACCACGATGGCCGGGGTCGGGTACGCGATCGGGATCGCGGGCAGGAAGTCCATGATCTGCTTGTTGACTTCCTGGTACGCCTTGGCGTGGGCGTCACCGGCGGGCGAAGCGTCCGCCGCGCTCAGGGCCGAGAACAGCTGCGCGTTGTCGAAGCCGAACTCCTTCTTCGCGCGGCCGAAGAACGTGCCCACGAAGTTGCCGGCGTCGTTGTAGTCACCGGTCCAGCCGAGCAGGTGGAGGTCCTGCTTGCCGGCCTTCTGGACGTCGTCCTTGTAACCACCGTTCCACGGCTCGGCGTGGGTCTCGATCTTGATGCCGATGTTCTTCAGGTCCTCGGAGATCGCCGTGAACGTGTCCGCCGGGTTCGGCATGTACGGCCGGGTGACCTCGGTCGGGTAGTAGAACTTCAGCGTCAGGTCCGTCGCCCCGGCCGCCTGCAGCAGCTGCTTGGCCTTCTCCGGGTCGTACGGGTACTTGGTGACGTCGTCGGTGTAACCCGAGATGACCTTCGGGACGAACTCGGTCGCGACCTCGGAACCCTCGGCCAGCTTCGACTTCACGAACTGCTCGCGGTTGACGCCGTAGGCCAGCGCCTGCCGGACGCGCACGTCCTTGAGCTTCGGGTTGTTGGCCTGGTTGATGCCCAGGTACAGCACGTTGAACGACGGGCGGATGAGGACCTGCTCACCGTCGTTGCGCAGCAGGCCGTAGTCGGCCGGGTTCGGGTAGTCGTAGCCGTTGATGTCGCCGGCCTTGAGCGCCTGCTTGCGGGCGTTCTCGTCCGGGATCACCTTGAAGATCAGCTTGTCGAGCTTCGGCGGCGTGGGGCTGCTGTCGTTCTTGACCAGCGTGATCTCACCCTTGGCCTGGTCCCAGCTCTCGAACTTGAACGGGCCGGTGCCGACCGGGAACTTGTTCGCGTATTCGCTGTAGGTGAACGAGTCGCCGCTCTGGGTGACCGTGTCGGCGTTGTGCGCCTTGAGCGCGGTCGGGCTCTGGATGGCGAACGACGGCAGCGTGAACGCCGACGGGAACGCGCCCTTGGCCTTGTTCAGGTTCAGGACCGCGGTCGCCGGGTCCTTGGCCTCGCAGCTCTTGTAGACCGGCTCGCCGGTCGCGTCGCCCTCGTTCTTGGCGAAGCCCTCGAAGACGTCGCCGTAGTAGATCATCTGGCTCTGGGCGGCGGCGCCCTTCATGTTGTACCAGCGGTCGAAGTTCGCGCAGACCGCCGTGGCGTCCATCGGGGTGCCGTCGGAGAACTTGACGCCCGACTTCAGGCTGAACGTCCAGGTCTTGCCCTCGTTGCTCGACTCCCACTTCTCGGCGAGAGACGGTTCGAGGTCGGCCGTGCCCGGCTTGTTCTGGATCAGCGTGTCGTAGATCTGACGCGTGATCCGGAAGGTCTCGCCTTCGTCGTTGAACGCCGGGTCGAACATCTTCGGGTTTCCGGCGGCACCGAAGATCATGGTGCCTCCGGTCCCACCTCCAGCGCCCTCGTCACGCTTCGAATCCGCACAAGCGGACAGCGAAACCGCGAGCGCGCCGGCGAGCCCGATCAGGGCCACGCGGCGTGTTCGGGTCAGCCGCAATTGCTGCATCTGGCACCCCTTGGGAGATGTTCGGGTTTTAAGTCACCGTCCGGTCGGTCAGGAACACGCCGGACGATCGGTGTGCTCGCCGACACTAGCGGGAACTCGGCTCGCACTTAAGCACGTGAGGTTACGATCGCGCTACGTGGGCGACGATTTGACCGCAATGTGTCCGTAAATCACGACAGAATGTGACCATTTGTGGCCTCTGGATGCGCCGGGTGCCGGATCCATGACTCAGATGGCGGTACCGCCGTTAGACCACCCGTGGTGACTGGTTCGGGCTCACTAGATCGATCCGGACCCCCTCGGCCACGCTGAGTGACCGATCCGTTCCCTACGAAAGTCGGGTCCCGGCGGCCTCGGGGGTGCCGTCGACGGCGAACCAGCCGCGCTCGAACCGTTGCCAGCGGCCCAGTTCCGCCCTCGAGGCCTCACCGTCACGGGACACGGACCGGGCCAGCCGCTCGGCCTCCGTACCGCCGGAGATCCAGCACAGGCGGGAAAGCAGGGGCCGGACCGAAGCCCGGCCGCTCGAAACACCCTCCAACACCAGGACGTCCGGCTTTGTCACTCGGACGAGTTCCCCCGGCTGCGGGACCCCGGTGGACCAGTCCATCCGCCGGTACGCGCCGTCGACGCCGTCCGCGAGGGGCTTCAGGACGCCTTCGACGAGCCGCGGCCACCACCCGACGGGGTCGTCCCACGTCGCGAAGGCGTCGGTGCTCACGAGGGCCGTGCGACAGCCGCGGGACCGCAGTCCGGCGACCACTTCCGAGGCCAGGGTGGACTTCCCGGCCCCCGACGGGCCGTCGACGGCCAAGAGCCGGACCCCGCCGAGCCGCGCGGGCGCGGCGAGCAGCGCTTCGATCAAGCCGTCACTTGCTGACGCGCTCGACCTCGGGCAGTCCTTTGACGTCGTCCGGGGCCGCCGTCTTCGCTTCCAGGTCGGCGATGCGGCGCGCCAGCTCGCGCTTGGCGTCTTCCAGTTCGCAGCGCAGCAACGCGGTCTCCTCGACCGAGGTGCGCACTTCTTCCTCGAGGTGACCGACCTCGGTGGACAGGTGCAGCGACACCAGTGCCAGCACGACGCCGGCGAGGAGGAAGACGAAGTTCGACGGCGTCTGGACGCCGGTGTGCTTGGCGAGGAACTCGGCCGCCTGCGGCAGCACCGCGAGGACGACGACGCCGACGGCGACGACCAGCCACACGCCCGCGTACTTCTCCCGCAGCTTGCGCCGCCGCATCATCTCGATGACCACGAACAGCACGACGCAGGCGACGACGATGCTGAGGATGCGCCAACCGGCCATTTCCAGTTCCCCTTTACGCCGAATCCGAGGAGTCCACCGCGGGACGGCGGCGTACCAGGGCCAGCAGCAGCGCGAGACCGGCCCGGCCCAGGTAGATGGCCGACTTGACGGGCGAGTGGCTGGGCGTGCCACCCGCGCGCTCGCGCATGACGACCGGGATCTCCTTGATCGTCATCTTGGCCCGGATGGCCATGACCAGGGACTCCACCGTGTCGCCGAGGTACTCGGCCGGGTAGTAGCCGGCGAACAGCCGGATCGCGCGCGGCCCCATCGCCTTGAACCCCGACGTGACGTCGGTGAGCTTGGTCTTCGCGAGCCGCGAGAACACGAGCGAAAGGGCGACCATCGCGTACTTGCGCGGCCCGCTGGCCTTGTAGGCGCCCTTGCCGGCGAACCGGGAGCCGATCACGATGTCGGCGTCGTCCAGGCCGCGCAGCAGCGCGTCGAGCTCGTCCGGGTCGTGCTGACCGTCCGCGTCCACCTGCACGACGACGTCGTACCCGCGGGCGGCGGCGTAGCGGAAGCCGGTGCGCATGGCGCCGCCGACCCCCAGGTTCACCGCGAGGCGGGCGACCTCGGCCCCGGCCGCACGGGCCAGGCGGGCGGTGTCGTCGACCGAGCCGTCGTCGACGACCAGCAGGTCACCGTCCGGCAGAGCGCGTTTCACCTGCTCGATGACGGACGCGACACTCGCCTGCTCGTTCAGCGCGGGCATCACGATCAGCACCCGGCGGCTGGTCACGGAGGTCACAGACACGCGATCACTTTAGCCTTTCACCCACCGTTGACGGCCGTGGACCCGGTCGAGGCACCGGCGGAGAGGACACCCTGCTGTCCCTCGATCTCGTACACCTGGGCTCCCGGATTGTTGAAGACCAGCTTGAAACCGGTACCGGCGTCCAGGTGGTCGAGGCCGACGCCGCGGTCCGTCGTCGTGGTGACCTTGCCCTTGCCGAGGAAGACGTACCGGACCTTGAGGTCGGTGAGCATCTTGCGCACGGCCGGGTACTTGTCGATGTCGTTGAGGTACACGCTGAGGTACCCGGCCGGGGTGTCGTAGTCGGCGCCGTAGAAGGTCCACTCGACCGGCTGGATGCCGTTGAGCGCGTACATCCACACCGAGCCGTCGGACTTGTCGTTCATCACGTGCTCGCCCGGTGCCACGCGCGCCGCGAGCCACGTGAAGGCCTCGCGCTCGTCGTTGCTCACGGTCGGGCCGCCGCTGTAGTTGAGCTGGAGCCGGGCGGCGTTGCGGCCGATGTACCCGCCGCGGCTGAGGCCGCCGACCACCAGGGCCAGCAGCACCACGCCCACGGTGGTGAGCGCGACCGGGCTGAGCTTCGGCGCCCGGCCCGCGAACTTGCGCGCGAACCAGCGGGCCGCGGTGTCGGCGAACTCGCCGAAGGCGACCGCGCCGGCCAGCGGGACCAGCGCGCCGATCCGCCAGTGGTCGTTGTAGAAGATGCCGGTGAGGGTGTGGATGAGCGGCGACTCCATCGACACCGTGGCCGCGAAGAGCCCGCCGAGCACGACGTAGGCCGCGACCATCCACAGCATCCGGCGGTGCTTGACCAGCAGGCAGATCCCGACGAACGCGGGCACGCCGATCCACCACTGCGGGAACGGGGCCATCGGCGAGAACGTGATGGTCTCGCCCAGCCCGCCGCTGACGGTCGCGTCCGAGGCCCAGAACGCGCTCGTCACACCACCCGCGTTGTACAGCGAAGGCAGCGCCAGCGGCAGGCCGCAGACGACGGCCAGCCCGATCGAGGCCACCAGCGAGGGCGCCGACCGGCGCCAGTCGATCCGCTCGAACCGGAACAGCACGGCGAGCAGGATCAGCAGGAAGTAGACGACGACCACGAACGCGACGCTGGTGTGCAGCCCGATCAGCCCGGCGACGCCGATGCCGATCGCGACGGGCCCGGCGATCCCCCGCGGCTCCAGCAGCAGGCGGGCCAGCGCGAGCGCGGCCGGGATCATGGCCACGCCGGCCACGTAGGGCCAGAGCGGGCCGCGCCACAGCGAGTCGTACGGGAAGTTCGTGAACGACACCGAGACGGCGGCGGCCGCGGCCACGGCCAGCGGCGGCATCCGCCACACGTGGCACATCGCCGCGACGCCGATCGGGACGCACAGGATCACCGTGAGCGCCGCCATGTTGAGCGTCGGCATCATCGCCAGCCCGGCCTTGTCGAAGACCAGCGCGAGCAGGGCGTGGTAGGTGTCCGGGTAGAAGTAGTCGGTCTGGTTCGGCAGGTTCGCGATGGTGCCGACGGTCGAGGGCCGGGCGTCGCCGTGCTCGGCGATCCAGCGCACCAGGTTGGCGTGGAACGGCGCGTCCCAGCCCTGCTGGACCTGGTTGAGGCCGCGGGCGCCGCGCAGGAACGTCACGATGCCGATCACGGAGCCGACGAAGACGCCGGCGCCCATCAGCAGGTGTTCCCGGGTCGTCCGGCGGGGGCGCGCGACGTCGGCGTCCCGCTCGGCCCAGTCCGGGTGCCGGCGCGCGGTGAAGCGCCGCACGGCGAAGGCCAGGCCGAAGCCGGCCGCGGACAGCACCAGCGTCCACAGCGCGACGTCGAGGATGTTCCAGCGAATCCCCAGGCCACCGAGAACCGGTACGCCCAGGCTGACGACGCCGAAGGTCAGCAGCGGCGCGGCGGCGGCCAGCAGCCACCCGCGCAGCCGGATCGCCGTACCCAGGACAAGACCCGGTAGCCAGAAGGCGAGCACGACCAGTAATACGTTCATGGTTTTACGCTGTCCAACCTCACCGGCGCTTCACGCCGATCCGTCCCGGTGGTCCGACCCCGGGTCACCCTACTGGGACGTCCGAAGCGGCTTGCAAGTTGCCCGGGCGCCGCAACACGAACACCAATACGACGGCCAGCCCCAGCGTGGGACCGGCGGCCAGGCCGGAGACGGCCCGGAGGATCGGGTCACCCGGCACCACCAGCAGCGTCACCGCCGTCGCGACCGCGACCACGGCCCAGGTGACCAGCACCTTGTTCGCCTGCTTGCGGGCCACGAGCACCGCCGTCATCAGCTGCAGCGCCGTGAGCACCACCGCGCCCCAGACCATCCAGGCGACCCACCAGCCCTGTGCGACGAACTTGGCGCCGTAGAGCAGCTGGACCAGCCACGGCCCGATGAGCAGGCCCACCACGGCGCCGACGACGCCGAGAACGACAGTGCCGACCGCGCCCAGCGCCAGCAGGCGGCGGAGGCGGTGCATGCCCTCGGCCGTGCCGGACAGCCGGACGACCGTCGGGACGGCGAGCGCCTGCAGCGGCGAAAGCAGCAGCAGCGGCACCCGGGACACCGTGAGCGTCGCGAAGAGCACGCCGACGTCGGCGTCGGACCCGCCCGGCGCGAGCAGGCTCACCATCGCCGGGTAGCCGGTGATGACGCTGGCGGTCAGGCCCGCGCCGGCCATCAGGACCAGGATCCGGGCGGTGACCGGCCGCCAGCCCTCGCCCTCCTGGCCCGGGTCGACGAGCCCGGAGACCGGCCGGACGAACAGCAGCCAGGCGAACGAGCCGGCCGCCGCCGCGATCGCGAACGACGTCAGGCCGGTGAGCCCGGCGGCGACGATCCCGAACAGCACCAGCACGCGCACGGCCGCCTCGGCGACGACCAGCCAGGAGTACGGGCGGATCCGCTGCTGCCCGACGAGCAGGCCGCGGGCGGCGAACTGGCAGGCGAACGAGACCGCGCCGCACAGCACGATCACGCCGAGCGCGGTGTTGCCGGCGTAAAGGCGGTCCGAAAGCACGGGCACGGTGAGCGTGACGACGGCGACGACGGCCACCGTCACCGCGCCGACGGTCAGCGCCCGCAGCGCCGGACGGCCGGCGCGCTCACCCTCGAGCGCGGCCACGGCGGACTGGCGGGACAGCTCCTGCTCCAGCGGCGAAAGCGCGCTGCCGAGGCCCATCAGGATGCCCCAGAACGAGAGGAAGACCTTGCTGTTCTCCGGCCCGAGCCAGCGGGTCGCGAGCAGCGTCAGTACGTACCCGAGCCCGATCGCGACGAGCAGCGAGATGCCGATCTTCCCGGCCGAGCGGCCGGTCTCCTTGGCGAGCTCGCGATCGCCGGTCACCGGGCTGCTCATCGCCGGTTGCGGCGGGCGCGCAGGGCCATCACGAGACCGCGGACGGCGCCCGCGCCGAACCCGGCGCCGAACACCGGCGCGAGCTTGGCCACGGCCTTGGCTTCGGCGTTCGTGGCCCCGAACCGGGTCACGGCGACCCCGGCCGCGGCCGACCCGGCGGCGGCGAGCGCCACCGCCGTCTTCGGGCGCCGCAGCGCCACGCCGAGGCCGAGCAGGCCGACGCCGAACGCGGCGAACAGGCCGTTGCGCGCGGGGCCGGGTGAGCCGAGGTAGGAGTCCACGAAGGTCGTCCCGCGGAAGTACGACTGGGCGAAGAACTTCTTGAAGCTGTCGCGCCCGTGGTAGGTCGCGGAGAACTCCGGGGCGAGGAAGATGCGGTGGCGCTCGGCGATCCAGCGCAGCACGCCGGTGTCGTCACTGGCGAAGCGGACGTCGTCGAAGAGCGAGACGAACGCGTCCGAGGCCGCTTCGAGAACCCCGCGCGGTGCGGAAAAGAAGCCGGTGCCCTTCGGGAACAGGTCGAACTGGTCGATGCCGAAGGACATCAGGCGCGGATCCGCGCAGTAGCGGCGCCAGGGGATCTTGACCAGCCCGGCCATGAACCCGGCGTACGGGTTGTTTTCCGAGGCGACGTTGACGTGGCCGTTCCAGACCGTGCGCTCCGGGTGGTCGACCAGCTGGTCGCGCAGGAACGTCAGGGAACCGGTGTCGACGACCACGCGGCTGTCGAGGAGCAGGATCTGCTCTCCCGAAGCCTTGGCGATGCCCGCCCGCCGGGCCTCGAACCGGCCGCTGTTGGCCTGGCTGAGCACGGTGACGCCCCGGCGTTCGCGCAGCTCGTCGAGCCGCGACGGCGTGGCGTCCGTGCTGCCGTCGTCGACGACGACGACCTCGATCGGCCAGTTCGCCTCTTCGGCCGAGGCGAGCAGCGCGCCGACACTGCGTTCGATCCAGTCCTGCTCGTTGTAGACCGGGATCACGACGCTGAGCGAGGGGAGGAGCGGGTTCGCACTCACCGGGCCGAGGCTACCCGGCGGTCCCGGCGGCGGGTCGGCCAGTATCCTTGCGCAACCGCACCCGACCAGAAATGGGCCTTCACGGTGATTTCCTTCATTCTCGGCACCACCGCGGAACTGATCAAGATCGCGCCCGTCTACCACGGGATCCGCGAGCGCGGGATGCGGCCGAAGATCTGGTTCACCGCGCAGCACGTCGACGAGGTGGCCGACGTACTGGCCGACCTGGACATGCCGGCGCCCGACGTCTGGCTGGTGCCGGAGGAGAAGGCGCACAACCTCGAGTCGCCGTCGCAGGTGCCGGGCTGGGCCGCGCAGGTCATGCGCACCGCCTGGAGCCGCCGTCACGAGCTGCGCGCCGCCCTCACCGAGGACGGCCGGCCGCCGCTGGTGCTGGTGCACGGCGACACGTTCACCACGCCGTACGGCGCGCTGATCGGGAAGCGGATCCTGAAGTCGCGGGTGGGCCACGTCGAGGCGGGCGCGCGGTCGGGCAGCATCCTGTCGCCGCTGCCCGAGGAGCTGAACCGCAAGATCGCGGCGAAGATCGTCGACATGCACTTCGCGCCGAGCATCCGCGAGGTGAACAACCTGCGCAACGCCCGCGGCGTCGTCGTCGACACCGAGGCGAACACCGCGATCGACGCGATGCGCCTGGCCATCAACCAGCCGCTGGACGTGCCGAACCTGCCGGAGAAGTTCGGCCTGGCCACGCTGCACCGCTTCGAGCTGGTCTCGCGCGCGGACAAGTACCGCGAGGTGCTGGAGATCCTGCGCGAGCAGAGCCGCAAGATGCCGATCCTCTACATGGCCGGCGCGCCCGAGCGCGAGAAGATCCGCTCGCTGGGCCTGGACAACCTGTTCGACGACAAGTTCATCGCGCAGCCGAAGATGCGGTACCTGAAGTTCCTGCCGCTGGTCGCGCGCGCCGAGTACGTCGTCACCGACTCGGGTGGTCTCTCGGCGGAGTGCTACTACCTCGGCCTGCCGTGCGCGGTGCACCGCGAGCGCACCGAGACGCCGCAGCACCTCGGCGAGACCGTCGTGCTCACCGAAATGCGCGGCGACAAGCTGCAGAACTTCCTCGACACGTACCAGAACCGCCGCGGTGAGTCCTGGATGGACAAGTACCACCCGTCCGAGATCATCGTGGACTCCCTGGCGCAGCTCGGCTACTGCTGACACGCTCGATGGAGTGACGCGGGTCGCCGCGGCCGCGGGGATCGGGCAGCTTTGCCGCCATGATCCACTTCGGACTCGCGGCGGCCCTGCTGCTCGTCCCGCCGATCGACCAGCCCTCGGTCCGCGCGGACGCGCTCAGCGCGGGCTACCAGCAGGCGTACGTCGACGCGGCGGGCCCGATCGCCCTGCGGATCCGCGCCGCGTACGAAATCCCGGCGTCGGTCACGGTGGCGCAGTCGATCCTGGAGTCGAACTGGGGCCGCAGCAGGCTGTCGACGGCCGAGCTGAACTACTTCGGCTTCAAGTGCGTCCGGCCGACGAGCCCGGGCCCCATCGCTCTGCGGTGCGCGCGCTACCAGACCTCGGAATGCGTTCCGTCGCCGTGCCACCCGGTGGATGCGTTTTTCCGCTCGTACGCCTCGGTTGACGACTCGTTCCGTGATTACGGCCGCCTGCTGACGACGTCGCCGAACTACGCGGCGGCGCTGCCGGTGCGCACCGACCCCGACGCGTTCATCCGGGCGGTGGCGCGGAAGTACGCCACCGACCCGGAGTACGCGAACAAGGTGATCAGGCTGATGGACCTGTACGACCTGCGCCGCTTCGACCGGTGAGCTTCCCGATGGCCGGGTCGAAGTTCCGGCCGGTCAGGTCGGCGAACTTCTCGAAGAATCCGAGTCCGCCGGCCGCGAGCGCGGAAAGCAGTCTTTCCTCACCGGTGACGGCGGTCTCGCGGTACGCCCCGCCGGCCACGGTGACCCGGATGAGCCCCGGCGGCACCGGCTCGAGCGTGATGGTCGCCGGCTGATCGGGGAACCTCACCTCGGCGCGCCCTTCGCCGCGGTACCCGGCCACGAGATCGGCCACGGAGAGCCACAGCAGCTCGATGTCCGACTCCCAGTTCCGGCCCAGGAGGGCGACCTGGCCGACGGTCAGCTCGATCGCGCCGGTCAGGTCGTCGGCGTAGCGCACCTTGGGCAGCTCGGTGCAATCCACGACATCGACGAACTCCTGCCCTTTCCGCCGATCGAAATCGACGGAAAGGAGCGTCCGGACCGGTTCGACCGGCAGGCCGTCAAAGGACACGGCGGCCCGAGAGCGCGCGGCCCAGGGTCAGCTCGTCCGCGAACTCCAGGTCACCGCCCATCGGGAGACCCGACGCCAGCCTCGTCACGCTCAAGCCCGGGAAGTCGCGCAGCATCCGCACGAGGTACGTCGCCGTCGCTTCGCCCTCGGTGTTGGGGTCCGTCGCGATGATGATCTCGCTGATGTCCGCCTCGCCGATGCGCTTGAGCAGCTCGCGCATCCGCAGCTGCTCCGGCCCGATCCCGGACAACGGGTCGAGCGCGCCGCCCAGCACGTGGTAGCGGCCCTTGAACTCACGCGTGCGCTCGACCGCCAGGACGTCCTTCGGCTCCTCGACGACGCAGATGACCGTGAGGTCGCGGCGCTCGTCGCGGCAGATGCGGCACTTCTGCTGCTCGGAGACGTTGCCGCAGACCTCGCAGAACTGCACGCCCTCCTTGACCTTGCCGAGCACGTCCTGCAGCCGCCCGATGTCGGCCGGGTCGGTGGCCAGCAGGTGGAACGCGATCCGCTGGGCGCTCTTCGGCCCGACCCCGGGCAGCCGCCCGAGCTCGTCGATCAGGTCCTGGACGACACCTTCGTACAAGTTCGTCAGCCGCCGAAGCCGAGGGCGCCGAGGTCCGGCATGCCGCCACCGCCGCCGAGGCCGCTGGCCAGCGGGCCGAGCTTCTGCTCGGTGAGCTTCTGGGCGTTCGCCGACGCGTCGCGCACCGCGGCGACGACCAGGTCGGACAGCGTCTCGACGTCGTCCGGGTCGACGACCTTCGGGTCGATCTGGAGGCTCTTCAGCTGGCTGTCGCCGGACACGGTCGCGGTGACCAGCCCGCCGCCGGCACTGCCGCTGACCTCGGTGTTGGCGAGCTCCTCCTGGGCCTCGACGAGCTTCTGCTGCATCTGCTGGGCCTGCTGCATCAGCTGGGAGATGTCGAAACCGCCGCCGGGTTGCACCATGATCGCACTCGGTCCTCTCTGCACGCCTGTGTCACCACCAGGGTAGTCGCGCCACGGGCGGGCCCGGGGTGTGGCACCGTGGTCGCCGTGCGACGCGCGACTGCTCCCCTCCTGCTGGCCGGTGCCCTGCTGCTCACCGGCTGCGAAGAAGACGCCCCGGCAGCTCCCGCGCCCGCACCCGTCGTGACCCGGACGGTCACGCCGACCCCGGCGACCGTCACGCCTCCGGCGTCGTCGATCGCGCCTCCCGCACCGCCGTCTACGGCAGCCGCTCCGCCGGTCGCGGCCGGGAAGGTCGTCGTGCTGGACCCGGGGCACAACGGCGGCAACGGCTCGCACGCCGCGGAGATCAACCGGCTCGTGCCCGCGGGGCGCGGGCAGACCAAGCCGTGCAACACCACCGGGACGTCGACGAACGCCGGTTACCCCGAGCACGCGTTCACCTGGGACGTCGCCCAGCGGGTCGGGAACGCGCTGGCGGCCAAGGGGATCCGCGTCGTCTACACGCGACAGAACGACACCGGCGTCGGCCCGTGCGTCGACAAGCGGGCCTCGATCGGCAACGACGCGAACGCCGACGCCGTCGTCTCGATCCACGCCGACGGCTCGAACTCGCCCGGTGCGACCGGCTTCCACGTCGCCTACTCGGCCCCGCCGCTGAACGCGGCGCAGGGCGCGCCGTCGACGCGGCTGGCGCAAACGCTGCGCGACACCCTGCGCACGAGCGGCTTCAGCACGTCGAACTACATCGGCGGCAACGGCCTTTCGGCGCGCGCGGACCTCGGCGGCCTGAACCTCTCGACGCGGCCGATCGCGTTGGTCGAGTGCGGGAACATGCGCGACGCGGCCGAAGCGGCCCGGATGAGCAGCGCGGAAGGGCGCCTGCAGTTCGCGTCGTCGATCGCCGCGGCGATCGAGGCCTACCTGGCTTCCTGAGCCTCCACGACGGCTTCGCCGTGCAGCGTCGCCCATTTGGTGAGGACGCTGATCGGCTCGACGAGCGTCTGCCCGAGGTCCGTCAGCCGGTATTCGACGCGTGGTGGCGCTTCGGCGTAAACGCGGCGGTCGACCAGGCCGAAACCCTGGAGCTTCCGCAGCGTCTGGGTCAGCATCTTGCGGGAGATGCCACCGATGAGGTCGACGAGCTCACCGTGCCGCCGCGGGCCGCGGCTGAGCGCGAACACCACCACGACGGCCCACTTGTCGGCGATGATCTCGATCGCCAGCCGGGCCGGGCAGTCGGCCAGGAAGACGTCGCCGGAGAAGTCACCCATGGGAACCAAGGTACCCAGCGGTACCCGTCGGATTCCTAACCTCGAGGTCATGGAACTTCCCGAAAGCGCGCACCGGCTCTTCGAGCGGCCCTTCAACGCCGTGCTGACCACGATCAACCCGGACGGCTCGCCCCAGACGTCGATGGTCTGGGCCAGCCGCGAGGGCGACGAGATCGTGATGGGCATGGAAGGCCGCCGTCCCAAGGTGCGCAACATCCGCAACGACCCGCGCGTGACGGTCCTGATCGAGGACCACGACGGCCACGATGCTCGCGGGCTGCCGCAGTACCTGCTGGTCCGCGGCACGGCGTCGATCGTCGGCCCGGACATCGCCGACGAGTTCACGGCCCTGATGGACCGCCAGGCCCAGCGCTACCTGGGCGTGCCGAAGTACCTGCTGGGCAACCAGAACTCGCCGACCGCGGTGATCGTCCGCGTCAAGGCGGACCGCGTCACCGGCATCGGCCCCTGGGCCTCCTGACCGCCGCCGTCCGAAAGCCGTGAATGGCCCATTGAGGGACTTGAAGTCCCTCAATGGGCCATTCACGGACTTGGGTCAGTCCAGGGGGCGGGCGCCGAGGTGGTCCGAGATCAGCCTGCGGGCCAGCTCGTCCGGGTCCTGGTCCGGCGGCGGCGGGGGTGGTGGCGGGGCCGGGCTGGCGTCCTCGTTGTAGAGGTCCTCGTCGTCCTCGCCGGAGGGTTCCGGGGGCAGCGGGATGTCCGGCTCGGTCGTCGTGACCTTCGGGCGCGCCGGCTGGGCCAGTGCCGCGGGGGCGGGCCGGGTGGGAGCTGCCGGCGCCGCGGGCGCCGCGGGGGTGGCCGCCGACTGGCGGGTGAACGACTGCTTCGGCGCGGGTGCCGCCTGCTGCGCGCGGGCCGCGGGGGCCGACGCCGGGGCGTTGCCGTGGACGCAGCGGACCTGCCACTCACCACCGAGGACGTCGGTCAGGGCGCCGGCGATCTTGCGGGCGTTGTCCTGGTCGGACAGCCGGCGGGCCAGCGGCTCGGACTTGTGGGTCAGCGTCAGCGAGTTGCCCTCGACGGTCGCCACCGTCGCCTGCGTGAGCATCGCCTCGAGGCTGCGGCCGCCGGTGAACTTGCGCAACGACGTCATCAGCTGCGGCCAGATGTTCCGGATCCCGGCGGCGTCCAGCGCACCGGACGGCTCGGGCGCGGCCGCGGCGGCCGCCGGCTCGGGCTCGGCGACCGGGGCGGGTGGGTTCCCGCCCGGGGCCCGCGTGGCACCCCAGCCGCTGTTGTCGGTCGCGGCGGCGGGCGCCTGTGCGGGTGGCTCACCGCCCGGCGTGCGAGGGGTGCTCCAGCCGCCGTCCGCGGGCGCGGGCGCCGGTTCGGCGGCCGGCGCGGGAGCGGGACGAGCCGGCGGGGCCGGTTCGGCCGCGGGCGGCTCCGGCACCGCCACGGGCGCCGGTCCCGCCGACGCCGGACGCTGCGAAGGCCGCGAGAACTCCTTCTCCGGCGCCGCGCGCACCGGCGGCTCGACGCCGCCTTCGGCGGGCGCGCCGCCGCCACCGGCGACCGTCGCGCGGCGTTCCAGCCGCTCGATCCGGGCCAGCAGCGCCTTTTCCGCCTCGGTGACCGACGGCAGCAGCATCCGCGCGCACAGCAGCTCGAGCACGAGCCGGGGCGACGTCGCGCCGCGCATCTCCAGAAGTCCATTGTGGACGATGTCGGCGTAGCGCGAGAGCGTGCCGAGGCCGAGGCGTTCGGCCTGGCCGACCATCCGCGACAGTTCCTCTTCGGGCGCGGAAACGAGCCCGCCGGCGGACTCCGGCACCGCACGCAGCAGCACCAGGTCGCGCAGCCGGTCGAGCAGGTCGGTCGCGAACCGGCGCGGGTCGTGCCCGGCCTCCGTGACCTTCTCGACCGTGCCGAACACCGTGCCGGCGTCGTCGGTCGAGAGCGCGTCGACCATGTCGTCGATCAGCGCGACGTCGGTGACGCCCAGCAGCGCCACCGCGCGGCTGTAGCTGACGCCGTCGGGCCCGGCGCCGGCGAGCAGCTGGTCGAGCACGGACTGCGTGTCACGTGCCGAACCGCCGCCGGCCCGGATGACCAGCGGGTACACCGCCGGCTCGACCTCGACGCCCTCGGAGGCGACGTTGCTTTCCAGCAGCGTGCGCATCGCGCCCGGCGGGATCAGCCGGAAGGGGTAGTGGTGCGTCCGCGAGCGGATGGTGGTGAGCACCTTGTCCGGCTCGGTGGTCGCGAAGATGAAGATGACGTGCTCGGGCGGCTCTTCAACGATCTTCAGCAGGGCGTTGAAGCCCTGCGTGGTGACCATGTGCGCCTCGTCGATGATGAACACGCGGTAGCGCGACTCCGCGGGCGCGTAGAACGCCTTGTCACGCAGCTCACGGGCGTCGTCGACACCACCGTGGCTGGCCGCGTCGAGCTCCGTGACGTCGACGCTGCCCGAGCCCTCCGGCGCGAGCGCCTTGCACGAGTTGCATTCGCCGCACGGGTCCGGTGTCGGCCCCTTCACGCAGTTCAGCGAGCGCGCCATGATGCGGGCGCTCGACGTCTTCCCGCAGCCGCGCGGGCCGGAGAAGAGGTAGGCGTGGTTGATCCGCCCGGCGGCCAACGCCGTGCGGAGGGGTTCGGTCACATGCTCCTGCCCGACGACCTCGGCGAAGGTTGCCGGACGGTACTTGCGGTACAGCGCGAGAGCCACCTCGCGAGGGTACCGGGCACGTCCGACAACCTTCGCCGTGCGGGTCAGCGCAGGGCGTCCGCCTCGGCGACCAGGGCGTTCACCTTGGCGACGTGCTGGGCGGTGAAGGCGTCACGCGCCCGCGCCTTGCCCAGCTCGCCGTCGAGGTAGGCCTGCAGGCCCGAGTCCGGGCCGTCGAGCACACCCTGCGCGACGGCGTTGACCTCGGGACCGTTCGACAGCGTCTGGGCCACCTTCACCCGCACGTCGATCAGGCGCGCGGAGTACTGACCGTGCGCCAGGAACTCGCGGACGCCGGCGACGCCGCCGTCGAGCGCCCGCTGGGCCGCCGCCTGCACCGACGGGCCGCCTGCCGCCAGGATCTGGTTGACCTCGACGCGGTCGTCGGTGTCGCGGCCCGGGTAGTCCCCGGTGCGCAGCAGCGCGGCGACCCCGGCGTACGGGCCCGCGAGCGCGTCGCGGGCGGCCTGCCGCAGGCCCGGGCGGGCCTTCGGGTCGGCGGCGATCGCCGCGACGGCGGCGCGGTCGTCGGTCTCCTGCGCGGCGGCGAGCCCGCTGTGCACGAAGGTGACGACGTCGTCGTCCGAACCGCCGAGCGCGGCGCGAGCGGCGGCCTTGACCGCGGCACCTCCGTTGCGCAGCAGGTAGACCGACGCGCGACGGCCGTTGGGCACCGTCAGCGCCGGGTCGGCCGCGTCGGCCAGCAGCTTGTCGTTGCCGGTCTTGGCCTGCGCGGCCCGGGCCGCGGCTTCCTCGGCCTGCCGCCGCGCGGTCGCGTCGGCGTCGGCCGCGGCCTGCCCGTCCTGCTGGTTCTTGACCTGCTGGGCGGCGAGCCGGTCGGTGTTCGCTTTCCTAGCGTCCGACGCGAGCTTCGCGGCCTGGTCCGCCGCGACTCCGACGCCGGTGGCGTCGTGCCGGGCCGCGGCCGCCTTCGCGGCGTCGACCTGGGCCTGGATCGCGGTGACCTCGGTGTCGCCGGCCGCGGCGACCTGCTTCCAGACGGCCAGGAAGTACCGGACGTCGGCCGGGTCGCCGTCGAGGGCCGTCTGCGCGGCGGCCTGCACCCCCGGGCCGCCGGCCGCCATGGCCTGGTTGACCGCGATCCGGTCGTCGATGTCCTTCGCCTGCTGCAGGCCGTGGTCCAGGAAGGCGCGGACGTCGGCGGGCGTGCCGTCGAGCGCCCGCTGGGCGCGGGCGTTCACGGTCGGGCCGCCGGTGGTCATGGCCTGGCCGACGGCGATCCGGTCGTCGGCTTCCCGGGCCCGGGGCAGGCCGGTGGCGAGGAACTCGCGGACGTCGGCGATGGTGCCGTTGAGCGCCTGCTGGGCGGCGCGCTTGGTGGCGGGGCCGCCGGTCGACAGGGCCTGGGCGACCAGGACCCGGTCGTCGTCGTCCTTGGCCCGGTACTGGCCGGTGGTCAGGAAGGCGGTCAGGTCGGCGGGTGAGCCGAGCAACGCCGTTTCGGCGGCCTCCGCGACGCCGGGGCCGCCGGTCTCCAGCAGCGAGACGGCCTGGGCCCGGTCGGGCAGGACGTCCGCCGAAGCAGGCGTCGCGAGTACGCCGACGGCCAAGGCCGCGGCAACGAGAACTGCGTTCACACGCAAGGTGATCCCCCTCGGATCGGTGTTCGTTCCGCTCCCTTATCGCCGCCCCGGCAAGAATGTTTCCGACCGCCGCTAAGGTCGGGTTCCGTGAGCCGAACGCGCAAGCCCGCCCCGGTCCCGGGCCGTTACCCGGTGCGTTTCGGGACGGCGGAGCTGCACCGCGACCCCGACCGCGCCGACGCGTGGCTGGTGTCGGTTGGCGGGGTCGCGCAGTCGTACGTCGACCTCGACGACCCGGCCCACCTGGAGTTCGACTACGTCCGCCGCTTCGGCGACGTGGTGGACCTGCTGTACCCGGGCCCGCTGGACGCCCTCCACATCGGCGGCGCGGCGTGCACCCTGCCGCGCTACGTCGCGGCCAGGCGGCCGGGGTCCCGCCAACTGGTGTTCGACGCGGACGGTGAGCTGGTCGAGCTGGTCCGCACCCAGCTGGGCCTGCGCGTCCCGGGTTTGCGGGTGCGCGTGACGGACGGCCGCGAGGGCCTGGCGACCCGCCACGAGGACTCGGCGGACCTGGTGGTGGTGGACGCGTTCGAGCAGGCGGCGCTGGCGGGCGGCCTGGCCACGCTGGAGAGCCTGCGCACGATCGCGGCCGTCCTCCGCCCGAGTGGCACGTACCTGGCCAACATCACGGACGGCGCCGGACTCCCCTTCGCCCGCCGCTTCCTCGCCACCCTGCGCGAGGTGTTCCCGCAGGTGGTGCTGCTGGCCGACCCCGGCGTACTGCGCGGCAGGCGCTTCGGAAACCTGGTGTTCGCAGCCTCGGCAACGGCCCTGCCAACGGCGGACCTGGCGTCCCGAACGGCGTCGGCGGCCTTCCCGGCAAGGTGCGTGGCGGGCGCGGAGCTGGCGAAGCTGGCGGGAAAGGCCAAGCCGATCACGGACGAGGACGCACCCCCGGCCCCGAAACCCCCGGAAGACATCCTGGGCGTGTTCTAGGGGCCAAAAAAAGGGGACCCCGCGCACCCGTCAGAGCCTGCTTATCCTTGCTGCCTTCCGGCCCTGGGGAGGTTCACAGGGTGGACGCCGCGCGGGGTCCGTGGATCAGTGTAGCGGGAACCTTCGAAAGGGCCGTCGTCAGGCCCCGGCACCTGCCTGGGCCCGTGCCCGCTTGAACGTGTTGTGCAGGACCGCCAGCAGCGCGTCCCGCACCGAGAGCTTCTGCCGGGCGTCGAACGTGATCAGCGGGACGTCCTCGCTCACCGCCAGAGCCCAGCGGATGTCGTCCAGGTTGTGGCCGAGCGCGCCGTCGAACATGTTGACCGCGACCACGAACGGGAGTCCCGCGTTCTCGAAGTAGTCGACCGCCGGGTAGCAGTCGTCCATGCGGCGGGTGTCCACGATGACCAGTGCCCCCAGGGCGCCCTGGACCAGGTCCTGCCACATGAAGCCGAAGCGGTCCTGGCCGGGCGTACCGAACAGGTACAGCTTCACCTCGTCGTCGATCGTGATGCAGCCGAAGTCCAGGGCCACCGTCGTCGTGGTCTTCGACGGGACGTGGCCCGTGCGGTCGACGTTCGCGGCGACCGACGTGATCGCGGCCTCCGTCGTCAGCGGCTTGATCTCGGAGATCGACGACACCGCCGTGGTCTTGCCGACGCCGAAACCGCCCGCGATGACGATCTTGACCGGGGCCGGCGGGCGGGCCGCCGGTTCAGTGAATGGCTTCGAGTCCACGAATGACCCTTTCGATCATGCCGAGGTCGTGCGAGTTGTGGCTCCCCGGCCGGCGGACGACGACGTAGCCCAGCTCGGCGAGGTCGGCCACGAGCACGCGCGCGACACCGATGTGCAGGCCGAGCATGGCGGCCACTTCGGCGACCGACATCGTGCTGCGGCAGAGGGAAACGATTTCCTGGCGTTCGAAGGTCAGCTTCGGGTGCGACGCCGCGCCGAGGCGTGACGTCATCACCTGCGCCTCGATCTCGAGGCTCTGGTCCACCGGCTGCGCCCGCCCCGAGGTCATCAGGTACGGCCGCAGCAGCGAGATGTCCGGGTCGTCCTCGGCCATCACGAACCCACGGTGTTCTTGAGCTCCTCGATCAGGCCGGGCGTGAGGACCTCGGTGGCGCGGTTGGCGAACATCGCCATCTCGTAGGCGATCGTGCCGAGGCTGGCCTGCTTGTTGGCGAGGACGCCGAGCGAGCAGCCGATGCTGATGGTGCAGACCAGCAGGTAACCGTGCTCCAGCTCGATGATCACCTTGTCGGGCGCGCCGAGCGGGTGGCTGTCGGAGACGCCGTGGGCGAGGCCGAGCATGGCGGACGAGATCGCGGCGAGGCGGTCGGCGTTGGAGCGCTCGAGCTCCGAGGACACCGCGATCAGCAAGCCGTCGGCCGAGACCGCGATGGCCGCGATCGCGCCCGCGGTGTGCTGCGCGAAGCGGCTCACCAGCCAGTTGAAGTTCTGGGCTTCGACGCTGACACCAGGTGCGGGGATGCTCATTTCCTGCTCTCTTCTTCTCGTTCCATCACACGACCGGCGACCACACCTGGCGGTGGGGTGTCTGCCGTAAGCACGTCCGCCTTGGCCAGGCCGGCGGCGAACGAGTCGAACGCCGCGCGCTCGGCCGCCGGGTCCCGCTTGGCGCGGGTCACGGCGGCTCGGGCGATCGGCCTGGCCACGGCCTCCTGCTTGCGGAGGCCCGGGGCGAGCTGGGCGCCGGGCACACGCCGGGTCAGGCCGTCCCGCGAGATCGGGGCGGTCACCGGGGCGACGGCGGCGGAGGCGGCGATCCGGTCGTTCCCGGGGACGCGCACCGGAAGCGGCGCGGGTTCGGTGACGACGGCTGGTGGCGGGTCGGTCGCCGTGGCACCGACCTCGGCGGCCCTGGCGAACGCCTCCTGGAAGCCGTCCATCGCGATCCTGGTCGCCTCGGGGTCGTGCCGCGGCTTGTCCTCGACGGCGACGGCGGCGGTCGTGCCCGGGCTGGGCAGCTGCGCGCCGCGGACACGACGGCGCAGGCCGCCACGCGACTCCGACTCGGGTTCCTCGGCGACCTCGACGGCGGCGGGTTCGGCGTCCGGCCACACCGGCTCCAGCTGGTTGAACCAGCGGAACCCGTTGAGGTGGCCGGTGCCGAGCAGCGCCGGGATCGCCGGCGACGGCAGTTCCGTCTGTCGCTCCGGCTCGGCAGGCCGGAACATGTCCGAAGTGGACACCGAACGCGGCGACGGCGCCGGGGCGGCGTGCCGCGGTTTCCGCGTCGCGATCGGGGGCGCTGCCTGCGCCGGGATCGCCGGCGCGGGTTCGGCCTTCGGGAGCAGTCCGGTGCGGTGGCCGAACAGCGACGGCGGGATCGTCAGCCGCGCGGTGACCCCGCCGGTCGTCGGCGTCGCGAGCAGTTCGACGCCGAGTTCGTGACGCCGCGCCAGGCGGCCGACGACGAACAGGCCGAGCACACTGGTCGGCGCCAGCTCGAGGCGCTCCCGCTCGACGAGCCGCTTGTTCTCCTCGCCCATCTTCTCGGCGGTCATGCCGATGCCGTGGTCGACGATGCTGACCAGGCACGAGCCGTCGGTGAGGAACATCGTGTCCACCTCGACCGTCGAGCCCGGCGGCGAGAACGACGTCGCGTTCTCCAGCAGCTCGGCGAACACCAGCACCAGGTCGGCGCCGAGGGCCGAGGACAGCAGGATCTCCGCGACGACACCGAGCTTGACGCGCTGGTAGTCCTCGATCTCGGCGAGCGCCGAGCGCAGGGCCGTCGACAGCTCGATCGGGCCGGCGATGCGGGTCTCGTCGCGGGTGCCGGACACCACGAGCAGGTTGTCGGCGTTGCGGCGCAGGCGGGTGGAGAGGTGGTCGAGGCGGTAGAGGCTGGCCAGCAGCCGGGTGTCCTGCTCGTTGCGCTCGACGTCGTCGATCAGCGCGAGCTGGCGGCCGACGAGGTTCTGCGTGCGCTTCGCGACGTTCGCGAACATCAGGCTGGTGTTGCGCCGGGTGAGCGCCTGCCGTTCGACCAGCTCGGCGGCGGTCGTCTGGACCCGGTTGAACGCCGCGGCGAGCTTGCCGAGCTCGTCGTCCGAGGAGACGTCGATCGTGGCCAGCCGCGGCACCTGCTCCTCGGCCTCCTCGGTGTCGGTCACGCGGACGAGCTCGGTGCCGGCGAGGTCGGCGACCGACGTCGCCGCCGTGGTCAGCCGCCGCAGCGGCTGGGCGATCGAGCGGGAGACCGCGACGGCGAGGAAGGCGACCAGCAGGAACAGCGCGGCGGCGCCGGCACCGACGACCCAGGCCAGCTGCGTCGCCGAGTCGGCGCGGCCGGTCGCCGAGTCGGCGATCTCGCCGGTGACCCGCTCCTGGACGAGTTTCCGCTGGCCCGCCTGGGTTTCCGCCGCGCTGAGGACGTCGGTGACGTACCGGCCGGTGGCCGCGGCGTCCCGCGGGTTGTCGATCTGCGCGGCGAGGTCCTCGATCTTGCGGCCCGCGTCGCTCTGCTCGACGTTGACCACCAGCTCGGCCTGCTGGTTGTCGGAGGCGTTGTCGGCCTGCTGGACGAACCGGTCGGTGAAGATCGGCGCCTGCTGGGTCGCGTCGTCCAGGATGGACTTGCCGGCGTCGGGCGCCACCGCCGTCACGATCAACGCCATGCCGCGCAACGAGTTCTCCTCGTTCGCGCGCAGCAGCGCTTCGAGGGCGGTCAGCTCCCTGGTGCCTTCGGCGTCACTGGTGAGCTGCGGGACGAGCCGCAGCGAGTCGATGACCGCGCCGATCACGGCGTGGTAGGTGCGGGCCACGCTGTCGAGCGCGACCCCGCGGCGCTCGGCGTTCTGCCGCAGCTCGTTCAGCGAGCCGATCCGGGTCAGGGCCGCGGACAGCTCGTCCGGCGCGTCCGCGCCGAGCTGCGACCGGACGTTCTCGACCGCGGTGTCGACCGCCCGGCGCTGCTTGACCAGCTCGTCCGGCGACATCGACGGCGTCGCGAGGAAGGCGCCGGTCAGCAGCCGTTCCCGCTGCAGCTGCCAGACCAGCCCGCCGAGCTGCTGGGCGTGGCGCGCCACGGTCGCCGACTGCGCGGCCGCCGTGGCGCTGCTCGCCTGCGTCAGCACGAACGGCACCGAGACCAGCAGCACCGCGACCAAGGGTGGCAGGAGCAGCAGGTTCAGCTTTCCGCGAATGCCGAGCCGCGTGAGGAAACCCCCGCCGCTCGCCTGTTCCGCGGTCGACCTGCCGTGCCTCATTCCGCCACCTTCCCGTCCAACGTTCTCACTCGACCGCGGCCACCCGGCTGACGTGGCCGCGGTGCTGCTCCCGGACCAGGTCCTCGATCCGGGCCCGCAGCGCGAGGAACTCCGGCTCGCGCTTGACCCCCAGGTCCCGCTCGGCCGGCAGCGCCACCTCGACGTCGGCGGCGATCCGGCCCGGGTCGGACGCGAGCACCACGACCCGGCCGCCCAGGAACACCGCTTCCTCGACGTCGTGGGTCACCATCAGCACCGTAGTGCCGGTGTCGGCCCAGATCCGGCGGATCAGCACCTGCATGTCCTCTTTGGTCTGGACGTCCAGGGCGCCGAAGGGTTCGTCCAGCAGCAGGACTTCCGGTTCGCACGCCAGCGCCCGCGCGATCGCGACGCGCTGCTTCTGGCCGCCCGAAAGCTGTTTCGGCAACGAGCGGCGCACCGCGTCGAGCCCGGTTTCGGCGAGGTACCAGTCGACCCGCTCGGCGCGCTCGGCCGGGTCGAGCGAAAGCAGCTCGAGTCCGAACGCGACGTTCTTCTCGACGCTGCGCCACGGGTAGAGCGCGCCGGACTGGAACACCAGCCCGCGGTCGGGGCCGGGGCCCGTCACCGGGACACCGTCGAGCAGGATCTCGCCCTCGGTCGGCTTGCCGAGCCCGGCCACCAGCGACAACAACGTCGACTTGCCCGAGCCGCTCGCGCCGACGACGCAGACGAACTCGCCGCGCAGCACCTCGAGGTCGACGCCGTCGAGGGCGCGCGTCACCTTGCCGCGGACCGTGTAGTCCTTCGCGACGTCCCGCAGTTCCAGCGTCATGCCGTCCACTTCCCGACCCGGGTGCGCACCAGGCGCAGCACGACGTCGATGGTCAGCCCGGCGACGCCGATCACGACGAGCACCGCGAAGATCGTGTCCGTCTGCAGGAACCGTTGCGCCCGCACGATCCGGTAGCCCAGGCCGGCCTGCGAGTTGATCAGCTCGGCCACGACCACGAAGTTCCACGCCGCGGCGGCGTTGATCCGGATCGCGTCGATCATGCCCGGCAGCGAGTGCGGCACGACGACCTTGCGCAGCACCTCGCCCCGGCGCGCGCCGAGGGTGTAGGAGACGTCGAGCAGCGCGCTCGGCACCGCGCGCACGACGTCGGCGGTCATCAGCGTGTTGAAGAAGACCGTCCCGATGAAGAGCATGGCGATCTTCGACGGCTCGCCGATGCCGAGCCAGATGATCAGCAGCGGGATGAACGCGCTCGCCGGGAGGTAGCGCAGCAGCCCGATCAGCGGCTCGAAGAACGCCTGCCCCGCGGTGAAACCGCCCATGAGGATGCCGAGCGGCACCGACACGAGCACCGCGAGGCCGAAGCCTTCGAGCACCCGCTGCGTGGTCGCCCACAGGTCGTCGAACAGCTCGCCGGTGCTCACCATGTCGACCCCGGCGCGGAAGACCGCGACCGGGGACGGCAGGAACGTCGAGTCCACGATGCCGCTCACGCTGAGCACGACCCAGGCGAGCAACGGGATCGCGAACGACAGCACCGCCAGCTTCCAGCGGGCCGACGAGCCGATCGGCGCGCGGAGGGAGAACAGCGCCGACGCGGGTTTCGGCGCGGCCCGGCGCGGCAGCTGCGCCCAGCCGGGACGTCCCCGCCCGGCCTCGGCGCGTTCGGCGAGCCCCTGCTCGGCCTCCAGCTCCTCGGCCGCGCGTTCGTCGGCCGGGGAGCTGGAGGTGGTGCGCTGGGTCGGACCGGTCACTGCGGCGTTGCCTTCACGAACTGGTCGTCGAAGAGGCCGTCGAGCGACGGCCGCTGCTGGGCGAGGCCGGTGCTCGTGATGAAGTCGACGATCTTGTTCGCCGAGAAGTCGAGGTGCTGCGCGGTGACACCCGGGGTGAACGCGTCGAGGTTCTGCTGGCGCGTGAAGATCGTGGTGCCGGCGTCGTAGGTCTTGTACTCCTCGTCGGAGACACCGCCGCGCTTGGCCATGATCTTGATCGCCGCGTCCTTGTTGTTCTTGATCCAGGTCAGCGTGTCGAACCAGGTGTTGACCAGCGCCTGCACGTCCTTCGGGTGCTCCTTGACCAGCTTCTGCGACGTCACCAGGTGGTCCGGGATGGCGCCGGGGAACTCGGCCGACGAGGAGATCGCGCGGCTGCCCTGGCGCTCGAGGGCCTTGGTGGTGAAGGGCGCGAACGCGCCGACCGCGTCGACCTGGCCCGCGACGAACGCGGCCGCGGCGGCGTCGGTCGGCAGGTTGACCAGCTGGATGTCCTTTTCGGTCAGCTTCGCTTCCTGCAGCGCGAGCAGCAGGAGGTAGTGGTCGACGGTGCCCTGCTCGACGGCGACCTTCTTGCCCTTGAGGTCGGCGACGGCGGTGATCCCGTCCCGCGCGATGATCTTGTCGTTGCCGGTCGAGTTGTCGTTTACCAGCACGATGGAGAGCTTCGCGCCGCCCGACGCCGAGGAAAGCGTGTCGTTGAGCGTCTGGCTGTTGGCGTCGATCGCGCCGCTGGAAAGCGCGTTGATGCTGTCGGTGTAGTTGTCGAACCACTTGAGGTCGACGTTCACGCCGTTCTTGGCGAACAGCCCCTGCTCCTGCGCCACCTGCCAGGGGAACCAGCCCGGCCACGCGCTGAACCCGAGGGTGATCTTGCCGCCGTCGCCGGAGGCGGAACTGTCACTGCAGCCGGACAGCGCGGTGACCCCGAAAAGGGTCAGCAGCGTCAGGAGCGCCGTCAGCAGACGACGAGGGCGGGAAGTCACAGCGAAACTCCAGAAGGCGGGGGAAGTGGAGTGGAGCGACACCAAAGGGGTAGCCGGGCCTACCTGCCGTGACGACGAGGAGGTGGTTCGGGCAAGGCTGCGCCACCGCGCACGGTCATCGCTGCTCTCTTCCAGACGCACCTGATCGGGTCAAGGCGAGAGAACGCGGACACGGAGTACCTACACCCAGTGAAAACCCGGCACCGCACGCACCGGATCGGCCACCCCTTGTCCCTCTCCCGGCGGAGACTCTAGCGAGAAGGACAAGATCCCCACAACGCCCTTCAGGTGCCTCCGAAAGGGTGACGCTCAGGCAGGGTTACCAGCGCCTTCACGGGTGGTGAAGATCAAGTACGCGCGTGTTTCTGTCGGCCGCCCGGCCAAGATCACCGCACTCCGGAAGAGGTCCGCCCGTGCAGGCGCACGGGCAGCACGGCCGCGTTGTCACACGTCGGCGCGGGGTGTCGAGATCATCACCGGGGCCGCCACGAACGAGCGAACAGTCGTTCGGAACATCCCGCTGACCGAGACATCATTCGAACAGGTGTCCGCATCCTCGAATACCGCACGGACACCGGTGCCACCGAATGATTCCGCCACTGTTAACAAGCCTGAAACAATTCCCTTTTCTGTCAGCCGATCGATTTCGTCAGGTCGTAGACGGTGGTTCCCCCGACCGTCGACGGTGCGAAATTCTGTTCCACCCACGTCTGGATTTCGCCCGACGTGCCCCGTCCCCCGCCGAAACCGCCGCGTCCGCCCGCGACGTAGTAGTGGATGTCGCCCGCGGCGACGTACTGCTGGAACCGCTGCAGCGTCGGAGCCGGGTCGCTGCCGCTGAAACCGCCGATCGCGAGCACCGGCCGTCCACTCGAGAGGGCCAGGCCCGCCGACTGCATCGCGCCGCTCTGCGCCGCGGCCCACTTCGTCGTGGTGTTCCTCAGCAGGTCGATCACCGCGGTGTCGGCCTGTCCCTCGCCGAACCCGCCGCGACCTCCACCGAAGCCCCCGAACCCGCGTCCACTCGCGACGGCCGGGCCGGACGACGGCGTGCCGCCGGAGTGCGCCGTCGCCGCCGTCGCGAAGGTGAAGGACGCCGTCCCGAGCAACGCGCCGCACAGCCCCACGACGGCGACGGCCGGGCCGAGCCGCCGGAACCGGTCGGCGCCGAAGAGCAGCCCGACCACCGCGAGCGCACTCAGCACGAGCAGCGCGTACCGCAGCCACGGCTGCCACTCCGGCGTCCGGGCGAGCAGCACGAAGCCCCAGACCGCGGACACCGCGAGCATCACGGCGAGCACCGCGCGGGCCGCGAAGTTCGCCCGTCCCCGCCACAGCTCACGCGCGGAAATCCCCAGTGTGGCGGCGATCCCGGGCGCCAGCGCGACCGTGTAGTACGGGTGGATGATGCCGCTCATGTAGCTGAAGACGAGCACGGTGACGACCGTCCAGCCGCCCCAGATCAGCAGGGCCGCGCGGGTCCGGTCGGTGCGCGGCGCGCGGCGGGTGAACCACAGCCCCGCGACCAGGCCGATCAGCGCGGCGGGCAGCAGCCACGACGCTTCGGCGCCGAACTCGCCGCCGAACAGCCGCGACAGGCCGGTCTGGCCGCCGAACACACCCCCGCCGAAGCCGCCACGTGCGGCCGTGCCGGTCGGAGGCGTGAAACCGCCACCGCCGCCACCGCGTCCCTCGCCGAAGATCCGGCCGAGGCCGTTGTAGCCGAAAGCCAGTTCCAGCACGGTGTTGTCGGTCGAACCGCTGATGTACGGCCGGTCGGCGACCGGCCACAACGCGACGACCAGGACCCACCAGCCGGCGGAGACGAGCACCGCCCCGGCCGCGGCGAACAGCTGGCCGATCCGGCGCCCGAGCGACGTCGGCGCCGCGACGGCGTACGCCAGCACAAAAGCCGGCAGCACGAGGAACGCCTGGAGCATCTTGTCGAGGAACCCGAACCCGATCGCGACGCCGCCGAGCACCAGCCACCACGTGCTGGCCTTGTCCAGCGCGCGCACGACGCAGTACGCGCCGGCGACCAGCAGCAGGACGAGGAAGGCGTCCGGGTTGTCGTAGCGGAACATCAGCGCGGCGACCGGCGTCAACGCGAGCGCGGCCCCGGCCAGCAGCCCGGCACCGGGCCCGGAGAGCCGTCGCACGGCCAGGTACAGCAGCCCGACCGACGCGACGCCGGCGAGCGCGTTCGGCACCAGCAGGCTCCAGCTGGAGAACCCGAAGATCCGGCCCGACAACCCCATGGCCCACAGGGAGAAGGGCGGTTTGTCGACCGTGACGACGTTGCCCGGGTCGAGCGAGCCGAAGAACAGCGCCTTCCAGCTCCACGTCCCGGCCTGGGCGGCCATCGCGTAGAAGTCGTTGCCCCAGCCCGTTTTCGCCAGGTCCCACAGGTAGAGCAGCCCGGTCCCGAGCAGCAGCGCGGCCACGGAAGGCTTGATCCACCGTGGTTCCGGTGCGGCCGGGGGCGCGGGCTGGGCGTGTTCGGGCGCCGACAGCGTGGTCGTCATGAAACCCACCGTCTCGGCGGCACATGTGGTGAACTTGTGCCGAACCTGTGCCCCCGCTGTGCATCGACCACGATCGTGTGAGGTGAACCATGTCGGAGAACGGCACGGCGGAGTACGCGGACGAAGCCGACCTGCCCGGCTTGGTGGGTCGCGCGGTGCTCGCAGCGGCGCACGCGGGTTTCGAGTGGTCCTGCCGGCCCGCCCAAGGCCGCCTGCTGCGGTTGCTCGCGGGCGGAGTCGCGGGTGGCGCGATCGGCGAGACCGGGACCGGCTTCGGCGTCGGCCTCGCCTGGCTGGCCTGCGGAGCCGGGCCGGGCACGAAGTTGTTCGGCATCGAGCGCGATCCCGAGCGGTACGAAGCCGCGGCCGAACTGTTCGCCGACGTGCCGAACGTGACGCTGCTCCACGGCGATTGGACCGGCCTGGCCACGGCCGCGCCGTTCGACCTGCTGGTCCTGGACGGCGGCGGCCAGGGCAAAGGTGCCGAACCACCACTCGAACCGCGCCACTGGATACGGCCGCGGGGCTGCCTGGTCGTCGACGACTTCACGCCGATGTCGTCGTGGCCCCCGGCCTTCCGGGGCGAGCCCGACAAACCGCGGCTGCACTGGCTGCGGCACCCGGACCTGCTGGCCACCGAACTGCAGCTGACTCCGGACCTGGCCACGGTGGTGGCCCGCTACACCGGCTGAGCTACTCCGGCGCCGGAGCCTCCGCGAAGACGATCTCGAACTCCGTCCGCCCCGGACGGCTCTGCACCCCGACCCGCCCGCGGTGCGCGCTCACCACCGCCGCCACGATCGCCAGCCCCAGCCCGGTACTCCCCGCCGCCCGCGAACGCGAGTTGTCGCCGCGCGCGAAGCGCTCGAAGATGTCCGGGAGGATCTCCGGCGGGATGCCCGGGCCGTCGTCGGCCACGCGCAACCGCACGAAACCGTCCGAAGTGGACAGAGTGGTCGTCACCGTGGTGCCCGCCGGGGTGTGCGTGCGGGCGTTGGCCAGCACGTTGATCACGACCTGGTGCAGCTGACCCGCGTCGCCGAGTACGCCGATCGGCTCGCCGGGGACGTCCATCAGCCACTTGTGGTCCGGGCCCGCGACGTGCGCGTCCGCGACCGCGTCGGCCACCAGGCGGCACAGGTCGACCCACTCCGGCACCACCGGGCGACCCGAGTCCAGCCGGGCCAGCAGCAGCAGGTCCTCGACCAGCGTCGTCATCCGGCGCGACTCCGACTCGACGCGGCTCATCGCGAACGCGACGTCCGGCGGCACCTGCTCGCCGCTGCGCCGGGTCAGCTCCGCGTACCCGCGGATCGCGGCCAGCGGGGTCCGCAACTCGTGGCTCGCGTCCGCGACGAACTGCCGGACGCGGCTTTCGCTCGCCTGCCGCGCGGTCAGCGCGTTCGCGATGTGCTGCAGCATCCGGTTCAGCGCCGAGCCGACCTTGCCGACCTCGGTGTTCGGGTTGGTGTCGGCCTCCGGGACACGCTCGGACAGCGCGACCTCACCGCGGTCCAGCGGCAGCTCGGAGACGCGCGACGCGGTCGCGGCCAGCCTGTCCAGCGGCAGCATCGTGCGGCGGATCGTCGCCGCGCCGACCGCGCCGGCCACCAGGATCCCGGCGAGCGCGACGCCGCCGAGGATGAAGCCCAGCCGCCAGAGCGTCTCGTTGACGTCCTTGAGCGGCAGGCCGATGACCGTGTGCTGGCCGTTGGGCGTCGTGGTCGAGACGACGCGGTACTCCCCGAGGGTGCCGCCGAGGTCGATGCTCCGCGGCTTCCCGTCCGACGGCATCGCCAGCAGGGCCACGACCTGCTCCGTCGAGACCGGTTTGAGCGGCGCCTTCCGCTTGTTCGGCGACGCCACGCTCGAGTCGAGCACCCCGGCCTGCGCGACCGAGCCCTTCTGGACGACGGCGAGCGTGCCGTCACCCTGGCCGAGCGCCCGCAGCGGATCCGGCGGCGGGGTGTCGCCGTACATCCAGGGCGGCCGTTCCCCGCCGTGGCCGCGTTCGGTGGCCGCGGCGAGCCGGTTGTCCTGCTGGCCGTTGAGGAACTCGCTCAGCGCGAACTCCGTGACGACGCCGACGACGACGCACACGAGCGCGAGCAGCGCGGCGAGCTGGAAGATCAGCCGCCGCCGCAGCGACCACGGCCGCTGCGTCCGGAACCGCCGCCGCTCAGCCCGCTGGCTTGAGGACATACCCGGCGCCCCGCATGGTGTGGATCATCGGCTCGCGGTCGGCGTCGATCTTCTTCCGCAGGTAGGAGATGTAGAGCTCGACGATGTTGGCCTGGCCGCCGAAGTCGTAGCTCCACACGCGGTCCAGGATCTGCGCCTTCGACAGCACCCGCTTCGGGTTGCGCATGAGGTAGCGCAGCAGCTCGAACTCGGTCGCGGTCAGCGGCACCAGGTCGCCGCCGCGGTGCACCTCGCGGCTGTCCTCGTCCAGGGTGAGGTCGCCGACGACCAGCGTCGACCCGCTCGCGCCGGTGACGCCGCCCGCCCGGCGCAGCAGCGCGCGCAGGCGCAGCGCGACCTCTTCGAGGCTGAACGGCTTGGTGACGTAGTCGTCGCCGCCGGCGGTCAGCCCGGCGATCCGGTCCTCGACGGCGTCCTTCGCGGTGAGGAACAGCACCGGCAGGTGCGGGGCCTCGGACCGCATCCGCCGCAGCACCTCGAGGCCGCTGAAGTCGGGGAGCATGACGTCGAGGACGACCGCGTCGGGCCGGAAGTCGCGCGCGATCCGGACGGCCTCCGTGCCGTCGCCCGCGCTGCGCACCTCCCAGCCCTCCATCCGCAGGGCCATCGAGACGAGCTCGGCCAGCGTCGCCTCGTCGTCGACGACGAGGACCCGGACGGGACTCCCGTCGGCGCGGCGCAGATCGGCCTTGCCAGGGCCTGGTGACGTGGCGTTCATAGCGGTCATAGTGCCACCTTCCCGGTCCGGCCACAGGGTTCGCTGTGGGCTCGCTGTGCGTTCCCTGTGAGGTCCTTCGCCTGGGTAAAGGAGCCACAGCACCCGCTGACGCTTCGCACAGCTCAAACACAGCCACGGCGGCGAGCCTGGCCTGGACCAGTGTGGGTACGACCGGAGGACACGATGACGACCGAGCCGACGCCGAACACCCCGCCGCAGGGCGAGCCGGCACCCGCGAGCCAACCGGCCGCGGCGAACTGGGGCGACCCCGCGGCGGCCGCGCCGAAGAAGGGCTGGTCCGGCAAGAAGACGGCGATCGCGGCCGGCATCGCCGTGGTGATCGCGGCCGGCGGCGGCGCGGCGATCTGGGCGGGCACCAGCAGCGCCGACAACTCCGCGCAGCAGGGTGGCCCCGGCGGTTTCGGCGGCCCGGGCGGACCCGGTGGCGGCCAGTTCCGCGGCCAGGGTCCCGGCGGCAACTTCGGCGGCGGCCAGTTCGGCGGCATGGCCGCGCTGCGGGAGGCCCTGCACGGCGACTTCGTCGTGGCCGACCAGAACGGCGGCTACACGACCGAGCGGCTGCAGACCGGCGACGTCACCGCGCTGAGCGCCACGTCCGTGACGCTGACCAGCAAGGACGGCTACAAGCAGACGTACACGCTCGACGGCTCGACCCAGAAGACGGGCGACGTGAAACAGGGCGACACGAACGTCACGGTGGTGGCGAAGGTCAACGGCCAGACCGCGACGGCCACGTCACTCGGCCAGGCGCTGCAGCAGGGCGCCGGCGGCCAGCGCCAGCCGGGCCAGCGCCGCGGCGGCGACTACCCGGGCCGTCCCACGAACTGACGCTCCCGAACGCCCCAAGGCCACATTGGGTGCGTCAGACGCACCGAAGGCCGCCTTGGGTGCGTCTCACGCACCGAAGGCCGCATTGGGGCGTTCGGGACCTGCGGCAGCCCGGTTAGGGCAGAGTTGCGGGCGTGTACGACATCAGCGGGTCACTGCGGCGGCAGTCGCTGCTCGTCGCGGTGGTCTGCGTCGCCTGTGACGCGCTGCTGTTCAGCGTCCGCGGGACGCTCGGCAACGGCCACTGGCAGCCGTGGGCGGTGCTGTTCGCCGGCGTCGCGGTCAACGCCGCGCTTGCCGGGCCGGCCCGGTACTCGGGCTGGGTGTCGCTGGCGCACGCCGTGCTGTTCGCCGCCTCGCCGCTGCTGATCAGCGCCACCGCGGGGTACGTCGTCGGCAACAACGCCGGCATCCTGATCGCCGGGTACCGCGCGGGCGCGTGGCTGCGCCCGAAACCGGCGGTGCTCGCGCTCCTCGCGATGCTCGCCGGCGTCACCGCGGGCTGCATCGAAGGCGGCGGCCGGACCGCGAGCGATCTGCGGCTGATCGCGGTCAGCGTCAGCGTGAGCGCGCTGCTGCCGTGGCTGGTCGGCCGGTACACGACGGCCCGGCGCGCCTACATCGCCGACCTCGAGCGCGCGGCGGACGAACGCCGTCAGCACGAAGAAGAAGCTGTGCGCCGGGCGGTCACCGAGGAGCGCACGACGATCGCGCGCGACCTCCACGACGTCATCTCCCACCACGTCAGCGCCATCGGCGTGCACGCCGGCGCGGCCCGGCTCGGGTTGCCCGAAGGCGATTCGCCGGTGCGCAAGTCCCTCGGCGCGGTCGAGTCCGCGAGCCGTTCGGCGATGGCCGACCTGCGCCGGCTGCTCGACCTCCTGCACGCCGAAGACACCGCCTCCCAGCCCGGTCTGGACAACCTCGGCGAGCTGGTCGAGACGGTCCGCGCGGCCGGCCTGCCGATCCGGCTGACGCTGCTCGGCGAACCGCGCGAGCTGCCCGGTTCGCTCGACGTCGCGCTGTACCGGATCGCGCAGGAAGCGCTGACGAACGCGTTGCGCCACGGCGAGGGCCCGGTCGAAGTCGAACTAAACCACGGCCGCACCGAAATCGTGCTCACGGTGACCAACGACCTGCGACCCGGCCGCACCTCCCGGGGCGAGCACGCGCACCGCGGCCTGGCCGGGATCCGCCAGCGCGTCACGCTGTTCGGCGGCCAGGTCACCTACGGCGAAAACGGCACGCGGTGGCAGCTGCGCACGACCTTCCCGGTGGAGAGCACATGATCCGCGTCCTGCTGGCCGACGACCACGCGATGTTCCGCTCCGGGATGCGCGCGCTGCTCGACACCCAGCCCGACTTCACCTGCGTCGGCGAGGCGTCCGACGGCCGCGAGGCGGTGGCCGAGACGGCCCGGCTGCGCCCGGACGTCGCCGTCCTCGACGTCCGGATGCCCCGCCTCGACGGCCTCGCCGCGACCGAGGCGATCCTTTCCGCGCCGGGCAACGACACCCGGGTCATCGTGCTGACCACCTACGACGCCGACGAGTACGTCTACCGCGCGCTGCGGGCCGGGGCGAGCGGGTTCCTGCTGAAGAGCCTGGCGCCGGAGGAGCTGGTCGCGGCGATGCGGGTGGCGGCCCGCGGTGACGCGCTGATCGACCCGTCGGTGACCCGGCGGCTGGTCGCGAAGTTCGCTTCGGTGCTGGAGCCCACGGCCGCCGAACCGCCCGAGCTCGCGCGGCTGACGTCGCGGGAGCGGGAAGTGCTGCTCCTGCTCGCCAACGCCTGCAGCAACGCGGAGATCGCGCGGCAGCTGCACGTCGGCGAGGAGACGGTGAAGACGCACGTGTCGCGGGTGCTCTCGAAGCTCGGGCTGCCCGACCGCGTGCACGCCGTCGTCTACGCCTACCGCCACAAGCTCGTCCCCGGCGAGCGACCTGCATAGACTGGGCCGATGAAGCGCTGGATCACCTTCGCGGTCGGGGTTGTGCTCGTGCTCGTCGGCGCCGTCTGGGTGCTGCAGGGCCTCGGTGTCATCACCGGCAGCTTCATGACCGGCCAGAAGCTGTGGTTCCTCATCGGGCTCGTCGCGTTCCTGGTCGGGGTCGTCCTGGTCGCGGCGAACGTGACGCGGCGGCGCAAAACTACTTCGTGAAGATCTCGAAGACCGGGTAGCCGGGCGCGATCTCGCGCAGCTTCTCGTCCGACGCCTTGGCGTCGACACCCTCGAAGAACGCGCTGACCTCGAACTTCCAGCGCTTGAGGTAGGCGCGCAGGATGGCGGGCTTCTCGTCGTCGCCCAGCTCGCGGTAGGTGAAGGTGTCCTCGCGCCGTCCGACCCGCAGCTGGCCCTGGCCCGCGACACGCAGGTTGCGCACCCACTGCGTCTCGCCGCGCGCCGCGACGAGGTAGTCGACGCCGTCGATGGTCAGCAGGTTGACCGGGGTCGAGCGCGGCTCGCCGGACTTGCGGCCGACCACGGTCAGCACCCGGCTGCCCAGCAGGCTCACGCCCATCTTGGTCAGCTTCGCGACCAGCTCGTTGAAGACGTTGGTGGACTTGGCGGGCTTGAGGTAGCGGGTCTCGGTCACGGTGTCCTCCGAAGTTTTGGGAGAGCAGTGCTCTCGGTTAAGAGCAGTGAACACCCTTCCGCTGCGCACTGTCAAGAGCAGTGCTCTCGATTTTGTTCAGCGCTCTCGCACATGGCACACTGACGACCATGACCGCCACCCGGACCGCGCGCGAACGTGCCCGCGCCGAACTCACCCAGGAGATCAAGGACGAAGCCCGCCGCCAGCTCGCCGAGGTCGGCGCGAACGGGCTGTCCCTGCGCGCGGTCGCGCGTGAGCTGGGCATGGTCTCGTCCGCGCTGTACCGCTACTTCCCCAGCCGCGACCGGTTGCTGACCGACCTGATCGTCGACGCCTACAACGCGATCGGCGAAGCCGCGGAAACCGGGGACCCCGGCAAGGGCGAACCACGCGACCGCTGGCTCGCGATCTGGCAGGCGACGCGCGCGTGGGCGAAAGCGCACCCGCACGAGTACGCGCTGATCTACGGCTCACCGATTCCCGGGTACGAGGCCCCGCAGGACACCGTCGCGCCGGCCGCCCGCGTCGCGCTGGCCCTGGTCAAGGTGCTCACGCACACCGAGCTGCGGGCGATCGACGGCGACGTCGCGCCCGGGCTGCGCGCCCAGGCCGAGACGCTCACGAAGGCGATCGGGATCGTCGCCGGTCCCGAGACCGTGGCCCGGCTGCTCATGGCGTGGACCCAGCTGTTCGGGGCGATCAACTTCGACCTGTTCGGCCAGTACGTCGGCAGTGTCGACCCGGCCGACGAGTTCTTCACCCACTCGGCGAGGCGGATGGCGGAGTTCGTGGGTCTGTAGGCCGCTCGAGGACCTCGGTGGCGTCCCGCACCAGGCCTTCGAGCAGCTCGCGCACGGTCCGCTCGGCGCGACCGGGGTTCCGCAGCGCGTACAGCGTCAGCTCGGTCCGCAGCAGGAAGCCCTCGACGCCCTCGAGCCGCCGGCCGGACAGGGCCGCGACCAGCTCACCCTTGTCCTCGAAGTTGGCGTAGAACGCGCCGCGCGTGTACCCGGCGCGTTCGGCGATCCGCTCGACCGACGTGCCGTTGACCCCGTGCTCGGCGAACAACCCGGCCGCCGCGTCGAGCAGCCGCGCCTTGGTCACTTCGCGGCTTTCCGCCCGCGTCAGGCGCTTCCCTGCCACGGCCGAGACGGTACCGTCGCGCGGTAGGCAACTGCGGAAGGCGGGCACGACGTGACGGGGTGGGCCGGGAAGGTCGGCAGGATCCGGGTGATCGGGACCGGGGTGATGGGCCGCGGGATCGTCCAGCTCGCCGCGACCGCGGGGGTGACCGTCGAGCTGGCCGACGTGCAGCCCGACGCCGTCGCGAAGGCGATCGAATTCGTCGGCGGGATGGTCGACAAGCTGGCCGCCAAGGGCAAGCTCGAAGAGGACCCGCAGACGGTGAAGGACCGGCTCGTCCCGGTCGACGCGCCGGACGCGCCCGCCGAGGGCGTCGACCTGGTCGTCGAAGCCGTGCGCGAGGACCTCGCGACGAAGCGGGCGCTGTTCGCGGGCCTCGAGCGTGTCTGTCCACAGGAGACGGTCTTCGCGACGAACACCAGCTCGCTGTCGGTCACCGAGATCGCCGCCGAACTCGACGACCCCGGCCGGCTCGTCGGCCTGCACTTCTTCAACCCGGTGCCGCTGATGCGCCTGGTCGAGGTGGTCCCGGGCATCCGGACGTACGACTGGCTGCCCGCCGAAGCCCTCGAGCTGGTCCGCGCCTGGGGCCACGAGCCGGTGCTCGCGAAGGACGCGCCCGGGTTCCTGGTCAACCACGCCGGCCGCGGGCTCGGCACCGAGGCGCTGCAGATCCTCGACGAGGCACTGGCCGAGCCGGCCGACGTCGACCGCGTCGCCCGTGACGTGCTCGGCCTGAAGCTCGGCCCGTTCGAGCTGCTCGACCTCACCGGCCTCGACGTGTCCCACGCCGTGCTGGAGAGCATCTGGAGCGGCTTCCACGGCGACCCGCGGCTGCGGCCGTCGTGGTTGACGCGCCCGCGCGTCGCCGCCGGCCTGTTCGGCCGCAAGAACGGCGAGGGCTTCTACCGGCACGTCGAGGGCAAGCAGCAGAACCCGGACGAGCCGGGGGCGCCGCCGAAGCCGACGGGCCCGGTGTTCACCGCCGACGAGCACCTCGCCCGCGTGCTGTCGGCCGCCGGTGTGCACGTGGTGTCGGACGCCTACCCGGACGCGGTCCTGCTCGTCCCGCTCTACGGCGAGTCCACAGTGGACGCAGCTGCTCGCGGCGGCCTGCCCCTGTCGCGCGTCGCCGGCGTCGACCCGCTGGGCGGTTACGAACGACGGCTGACGCTGTCGGTGCACCCCGGCCTCGACCCGGCTGTGGGCCGCGCGGCCTGGGGTGCGCTGGCCGCCACCGGCAACCCGGTGACGGTCGTCCGCGACGGCCCGGCCCCGATCGCCCAGCGCCTGCTGGCGTCCATCGTGAACACCGCGTGCTTCATCGCTGGACGGCACCTCGCGACGCCGTCGGACATCGACACGGCGGTCCACCTCGGACTCGGCTACCCGCGCGGCCCATTGGCCTGGGGCGACCTGGTCGGCGGCGACGTGGTGCTGCGCATCCTGCGCGGCCTCGAGGCGTCCACCGGCGACCCGCGCTACCGGCCGAGCCCGTGGCTCACCGAGCGTGTCGCCCTCGGCCTGCCGCTCACCGCGGCCGGGACGACCCCCGCGGATCTGCTCACCTGACGACCTGGACCTCGTCACCCTTGTCGAGCGAGGAGAAGAACTTCAGCGACACCGCGGCCGAAAGGTGCACGCAGCCGTTCGAGTACTTGGCGAGGCTGCCCTGGTGGAACGCGACGCCGTTGTAGAAGAACACCGAGTTCGGCATCGGCGCGTTGTCGAACTCCTTGGAGAGGTGCATCTTCTCCTTGTAGAGCACGTGCCACGTCCCGACCGGCGTCGTGCTGCCCTTCTTGCCGGGCATGATCTTCACCGGGCCGTAGACGATCCTGCCCTCGTCGAGCAGCCAGGCCTGTTTGCCGGACAGGGAAACGCAGGCCTTCGCGGTGATCGTGCACGGCACGCCGGGTGCCATCACGGGCTCGGCCGGAGCGGTCGCCGTCGCCGTCGTGTCCGAAGTGGACGACGGCGGCAGCGTCCCGGCCGCCAGCCGGACGTCCGCGGTGCCCCCGGCCGAACAGGCGGTCAGCACCGCCGCTGCGACCAAAGTGGACAGAGCCGCCAGCGCACGCCGTACTCGCATGTTTCCCCCGTGTTCCGTGGTGATCCCCTATATCTGCCAAGACGTGTGGCACGGCCGGAGGTTGTGCGCACGACGAAGCGGGCCGCCCCCGGAGATCCGGAGACGGCCCGCTTCGTGGTGGTTCAGATCTTCGTCACCGGGTCACGGGACAACCTGCACGACGTCGCCGACGTGCAGCGTGTTGAAGAACTTCAGGGACGCGCTCGCCGACAGGTGGACGCAGCCGTGCGAGTACACGGACAGGCTGCCGGTGTGGAAGGCGTCACCCGGGTAGAAGAAGACCGAGTTCGGCATCTTCGCGTTGTCGAACTCCTTCGACAGGTGCATCTTCTCCTTCGACAGCACGTGGAACGTGCCGGCCGGGGTCGCGTAGCCCTTGCGGCCCGGGAGCATCGGCACCGGCCCGTAGACGACCTGGCCGCCCTGAAGGATCCACGCCTTGTGCGCGGAGAGGTCGACGCACGCGGCGGTGCCCGAGGCCGCGGCGGCGGCCGCGCACGGCACGCCGGGGTCGGCGGCGGGCTTCGGGGCCGGCTTGGGCTTGGGCTTCGGCTTGGGGGTGGTGCTGGTCGGCGCCGGCTTGGTCGTCGACGGGGTCGGCGTCGGCGTCGCGCTGGTTGACGTGGCGGGCGTCGGGGACGCGCTGGTCGACGTCGGAGTCGGCGATCCGCCGCCGGCGCCCGCCGCGACCGCCCCGCCGCCGACGTTCCCGCCGGTACCGGACGCCCCGCCGGAGCACGCGGTCAGCACGAACGCCGTGGCCAGCGCCGCCGCTCCCACCAGAAGCCTCTTCACGATCCCGTACCCCCAGAAGACTCGATCACGCTCTTGGACACCCCTAAAGACGGGGTTCACCCACCAGAGGTTCGTCCACGAAGGTCACGATTGGGTAGATGATGACCCGATGGTGATCGTTTCCCCCTACAACCCGGCCTGGCCCCAGCACTTCGCCGAGGCCCGCGCCGAGATCCTCGCCGTGGCCGGCGACCGGTTCACCGAGGTCGAGCACGTCGGCAGCACGTCGGTGCCGGGCCTCCCGGCCAAGCCGATCATCGACGTCGCCGCGCTCGCGCCCGACCTCGACGCCGTCCCGCCGGACCTGTTCGACGGCCTCGGCTACCGCGCCGAGGACTTCGGCGCCCCGGGACGGCTGCTGTTCGTCCGGCGTGACGGCGACGTCCGCACCCACCACCTGCACGTCTTCCCGCCGACGAACTGGGAGCACAACAAGGAGCGGATTCTGGCCGCCCACCTGCGGAAGTACCCGGAAGCCGCGCTCCGGTACGGCGAGCTGAAGCAGAAGCTGGCGGCGTCCGGAATGTCCGGTGACGCGTACACCCGGGCGAAGACCGACCTCATCCAGGAGCTGTCCGACGCCGCCCGCGCCGAGCGCGGCCTGCCGCCGGAGCCGGTCTGGGAGGAGTAGCGCGTCCACCCCGGGGTTGAGGCCGGGGTCCACCCGGGACCGATCCGTACGCCGACGTAATGGGACGGCCGGAGGCCGAAGCTGGAAGCACCTTCGAAACCCGGGAGCCTCCGATGTCCAGCATCGCCACCGTCCTGCTCTACGTCGCCATCGCCGGCGTCGTCCTGTACCGCGTCGTCTACAAGCAGGTCCGCGGCACCCTGCTCGATCGCAGGTCGCTGGTGACGCTGCCGCTGCTCCTCGTCGTGGTCGGCGGTTACCTGACGCTCAAGGCGCTGCCCGGTGCGTCGGCCGCCGAACTCGGCTTCCTCGGCGTCGACCTGGTCCTGCTCGCCGGGCTCGGCGTGCTCCGCAGCACCACGACGACGCTGACCGCGCGCGAGGGAACGACCTTCCAGAAGGGTTCGGCCGTCACGATCGGCCTCTGGGTGCTGACGATCGGTGTCCGGATCGGACTGGTCGCGCTGGCCACCGTGCTCGGCGTCGCCGGCCCGCTGTCGTCGGCGTCGATCGCGCTCACCGTCGGCGTCAGCATCGCGGTGCAGAACGCGACGACCTACCGCCGCATCCAGCTCGCCGGCCTGCCGCTGGCCGACCGGGGTGCGGTGCGCGTCAGCCGCTGACGCGGCCCAGCATCCGGGCGTACATCCGGCCCGGACTGGCCACCGACGGCGGAGCCAGGAACCCTGGCAGCGGCGGCAGCCCGGTGACGAACGGCCCCAGCCGGTCGTACAGCGCCGCCGCGCCGGACGGCCGGTCTTCGGGGTCCTTGGCCAGCATCTCGGCGAGCAACCCGTTGAGCTGCTTCGGAATCCCCGCCACCGGGAGCGGCAGCTCCTTGACCTGGCGCTCGAACACCGCGTACGCCGTGGGCCCGTCGAAGAGCCGTTGCCCGGTGAGCATCTCGTGCAGCACGCAGCCGAGCGCGTAGAGGTCGCTGCGCGGTTCGGCGCCACCGCGCTGGATCTGCTCGGGCGCCATGTACGACGGCGTCCCCAGCAGCTGCCCGGCCCGCGTGAACTGCGCGGCGTCGGCCTCGCGCAGCACGGCGAGCCCGAAGTCCATCACCTTCACCCCGCCGTCCGGGCCGAGCATCAGGTTCGACGGCTTGAGGTCGCGGTGGCACACCGCGAGGGCGTGGGCGGCGGTCAGCACCGCGCACGCCTGCGCCGCGATCGCCGCGGCCCACGGCACCGGCAGCGGCCCGTGTTCGGCGAGCAGGTCGGCCACCGTCACGCCCTCGACGAACTGCATGACCTGGAACAACCGGTCGTCGTGCGTGCCGTAGTCGTACAGCGCCGGTACGCCCGGATGGTCGAGCGTCGCCAGGATCCTTGCTTCGCGGGCGAAGCGGGCTTCGAGCTCTTCGTCGCGGCCGGGGAGTCTGAGCAGCTTGATCGCGACGCGACGGCCCAGCCTGCGGTCGTGCCCGCCGTGCACCGCGCCCATCCCGCCGCGGCCGAGCGGCAGTTCGTCGAGCTCGTAGCGGTCGGCGATCAGCATCCGTTCCCCTCGGGCTCAGAGCCCTCCCGGGCGCAGCCGTCCTTCGACGAGTCCGGCAAAGCCTAGCCGGACCAGCTCACGCCCGGTTTCGGCCGCCTCGCGCAGAACGTCGTCGAACTCGGCCAGCTGCTGGAAGACCAGGCCGTACCGGTACTGGACGTCGAGCGGGCAGCGCGGGACCCGTACCCGCCTGCTGTCGATCCGGGTCGACGCGGAGGTGGCCGGCAGGTCGGCCGCGCGCAGGCAGCCGGCGAGGAAGTCGGCGTCCAGCCGGTTCGGGTCGACGCGGTACACCGTCAGCCCGGCCCCCACCGGCTGCGACGGTCCACTGTGGACGTAGGCGATGCCGGTCACCGACGCCACGACGTCACCCGCCTCCGCGACCGGCGGCTCGGCGTCGGCCCGCGCGGCGTGCCGCACCTCGACGACGCCGGCCTTGACCAGCTCGCCGATGGTCGTGAACGTCTGCTCGACGTCCGCCGTCGCCAGCGGCGGCAGCTGCGGGGCCAGCTCGTCGAACCGCTCCCGCACGGCCTGGAACGCCTGCCCGGGATCCTCGTCCCTGGCCCGCCACCGGGCCGGCGAGAGGTCGACGTCGTCGTCGAGCAGGTCGATGATCCGGACGCCGGTTTCGGGCCGCGCCAGGAACTCCAGCCACTCTTCTTCCACTGTGGACAGATCATCGCCCGACTCGGCGAGCAGCACGGTGGACGGCGGGCGCTTGCCGGGCACCGGGCGTCGCAGGAGCCAGAGGTCCGGGCCCGCCGACGTCAGCGTGACCACCGCGCGGACCGCGCCCGCGCGCAGCAGGTTGCCGCGGATGCGCTTTCCGCTGCGCCGCCCGGCGGCCGCGCCCGGCATCAGGATCACCACCGTGCCACCGGGTTCGACGTGCGCCAGGCAGTGCTGCACCCAGGCGAGCTCCGGCTCGCCGCGCGGTGGCAGGCCATACTCCCAGCGCGCGTCGCCGACCAGCTCGTCGTGACCCCAGGCGCGTTCGTTGAACGGCGGGTCGCACAGCACGGCTTCGGCCGTCCGGCCCGCGAAGGCGTCTTCGCGCAGCGCGTCGACGGCGTGGACCTCGGCCTCGATGCCGCGCAACCGCAGCCGCAGCGACGCGATGGACGCCGTCATCGGGTCGCTGTCCTGGCCCAGCACGGTCTTCGCGCCGCTCGCGAGGGCGAGTGCACCGAAGCCGCACGCCGGGTCGAGGATGGCCGAGACCGGCCCGGCGAGCCGCGCCATCAGCTCGGCGACCGGCTCCGGCGTGGTCGACAGCCGTCGCGAGTGCGCCTCGAAGTACCGGCGGCACAACAACTCGAACGCTTCGACCGGGCCGGCCCGGTGCGTCATCTCGCTGAGCAGGGTGAGCAGCTCGGGGTCGGCGAGCTTGCGGTCGAAGGTGTCGGAAAGCCCGGCCTGGAAGGCGAAGAAGGCGCCCGCACGGCTCACGCGCTCGGCGAGGTCGAGGTCGTCGCCGAGGGCGCGCAGGCGCTGCCAAGCGCGTTCACCTTCGGTCAGCTCGAACTTCTTGCCACGGGCGTGGAACCAGCCGGCGACGTCGGACAGACTGAACAGCGGGCTCGACGCCGTGCCGCCGACCGGCTGCGGGAAGTCGTGGTAGCGGCGGCGCCAGTTGCTCACCGCGGCCCGGCCGACCCCGGCGAGGCGCGCGATGTCTGCCGCGCTGACCGTGGCGTCGTCGTCCATGGCGAGGACTCTATCGGAGGATGGTCCATTCAGCCGACATGCTTGTGAACTCAGTCAACCAATGCTTTCATGGGAGCATGACACACGATCGGTACGTCCTGCGGTACGCCGCGGGGTCGGACGTCGGCAGGCGGCGCCGGATCAACGAGGACTCGCTGTACGCGAGTTCCCGCCTGCTCGCCGTCGCCGACGGCATCGGCGGTCAGCCGCACGGCGAAGTGGCCAGCGCGACCGCCGTCGACGTGCTGCGTGAATTGGACGTCGACCTGCGCCGGGTCGACCTCACGACCATCGACCTGACGGCGACGCTCGCCGGTGTCGTCAAGTCGATCGCCGAGCGGCTGACCGAGGTCGCCGCGCAGGAGCCCACGACCGAAGGCATGGGCACCACCCTCACCACCCTGCTGTTCGACGGCGTCACGTTCGCCGCGGCCCACGTCGGCGACTCCCGCGGCTACCTCCTGCGCGACGGCGGCCTTCGCCGGCTGACCCGCGACCACACGCTCGTCCAGGCCCTGGTCGAGGACGGCCGCGTCGCCGCCGAAGACGCCGACTCCCACCCGCGCCGCTCCCTGCTGATGCGAGCCCTGCAGACGGCAGGCTCGAGCGACCCCGACATCTGGACGTTCAAAGCGAAGCCGGGCGACCGCTACCTGCTCTGCTCGGACGGCCTCAGCGGCCCGGTCACCGAACAGACCCTGCGCGACACCCTCGAGAGCGGCACCGACCCCGCCGAACTGGTCCCGGAGCTGATCCGCCTGGCCAACGAAGGCGGCGGCCCCGACAACATCACCTGCGTCATCGCCGACGTCGCCGATCTCGTCGCCTGACCCGCCTTCGAAGCGGCGGAAGGGCATCCGGTATCGTCTCCTGCGGAGGATTGGCCGAGCGGCCTAAGGCGCACGCTTGGAAAGCGTGTTGGGTTCACGCCCTCGCAGGTTCGAATCCTGTATCCTCCGCGCTTGATCAGGCGAAACGCCGGGAAGCCCTTACAGGCCGCCCGGCGTTTCGTCATTACCGGCCCGGGATCCGGTGTCCCGCCCCGAATCCACGCCTCGACAGCGGGCCTTCGCACTCGCGGTGGCCGCCGAGCGCCGTTCACGAGATCCGGGCAATTCCGCGACTGCGTCGCCCGGCCCTGCGCGCGCTCGTCCACCAGGCCTAACGTGAGACATCTTCAAAACTGCACTGAAGTTTCTTGTGCGGTGGCAGGGAGTTACGAACAGGGCTGAGCGCAACCCTTCGGCCAGGCCGCGATAGTCTCCCCACAACCTCGACCGCCCCCGTTCAGAGAGGCCCGAAGTGGCACGAAAAACGCTCTGACCTGGGGCAGTGCAGGCCAACGACGCCAAAATGCGGTGTTCGTGCCGGGTTGACCCCCGCACGCACCGTGATCGGCCAGGCCCCGGACGTTCCTGCGTCCGGGGCCTTGCTGATTCCGGACTCGCGGTCACTGGGCATCATCAGATGATCACGGTGAGTCGTGGATCTGTTTCAATAGATTTCCGCCCCCGCAAGAACAACCAGACTCGAGGAGTAGAGGCCCGATGGCCGGAGTCGAAGAGATCCGCGCTGGCATCGCGCTCGCCAACGAAAAGGCGTCCGCAGGCATCGCCGCCCTCCAGCAAGCAGCGCAGTCTCTCGAAGAAGCCCAGCAGTCGCTCGCACAAGCGACGCAGGGGAGCAGCCAGCACGAAGTGAGTCAGGCCCACGGCCTGCTGGCCCAGGCTTTGCACGACATCAGTGGCATGCAGAGCACCATCCAGGCCAGCATTTCGTCCGCCGACTCGTACTCGGCGCGTCTCTAGCCGGATGTCACTAGCCGAACTTCACCAGCTGCTCACCGCCGTCGTGGCCGGGCTCGCCGACGCGCGCGCCCACTCCGAGCGGGCCACAAGCCTGCTCGGGGAAGCCCGGCAGGCGCTGGTGGACGCCCAGGCCAAGGCCGATCCCTGGCTCCCCTCGCAGTACGCGCAGGCCGGCGAGGGGCTGGATCAGCTCCTCGGCCGCCTGGCCTCCGCCGAGGATCTGGTGAGCGGATACCGGTCACGCCTGTAATCCTTTCCGGGACACCTTTTCTTGGGGACGCCGATGGCCAACAAGTCAGCCGAGCAACGCAACCGCGTCGAAACCGCACTCGACCGGGTCCGCCACCAGATCGGGCTGGTGCTGGGAGCCGCGGCCGGAGCCCGTCAAGCCGCCGAAGCCGACCTGGCCAAGCTCGAGCTCGAGCGCGCCATCGTCCAGGTCGGCATGAACCACGCCAGCACCGAGCGGCAGAACGAGTGGTCCCGCCACCCCGCCGCGCACGAGGTCTTCGGCGCGCTCGGCGCGGTCCGCAGCGCCTACTACACCGACTGGAGCCAGGGCCCGGCCACGCTGCGCGAACTGGTCGCGCAGAACGCACCCGGCCCGGCCGGCGAGAAACCCGGCGAGTGGCTCGGGCAGGTAGGCCACAACGCCGGCCTCACGTCGCCCGGCCTGTGGCGCGTCGGCTCGGCGACGGCGGCCGGCGGTGACCCGACCCGCAAGTTCGACGTCGCCGTCCCGCTGCTCGACGAGTCGCACCTGGCGATCACGTCGGCGCCGAAGACCCGTCCCACGATCGACGGCATCGTGCAGAACCTGCTGATCCGCGTGCTTTCGACGTTCGAGCCCGGCGCGGTGCGCGTGCACCTGTGGGACGTCGGGCAGCTGACCGCGATCCTGCCCGACCTGTACCCACTCAACAGCACCAGCGCGCTCTCGCTGTACGACCCGGGACGGCTGGAGGACCTCCTCGACGAGCTGGCCGGGCACATCCGCCGGATCCACGCCACCGGGATGCAGGCGGGCCACACGTCGTTGCGGGAACTGCGGATCGCGCAGCAGCAGCGGATCGAGCCGTTCCGCGTGGCAGTGCTGTACGGCAACGGCGAAACCCTCGACCCGGAGCGCGCCCGCGACCTCAAGCGCGTCGCGAGCGGTGCGCTGGCCGCGGGCATCTGCCTGATCATGATCGACGTGCCGACCGCGGTCAGCGCCCCGGTCGAAACCCTGAGCCTGACCGACGACCGGCACGCGATCAGCAGCATGACCGGCACCGACCTGATCGTCGACCTCGATCCGCCGATGCCGTCCTCGCAGGTGCTCCGCGCCACCGACAAGATCGCCAAGGCGCTGATCGCCAAGCAGGGCGGGCCCCGGTCGTTCGACGACCTGCTCCCGGCCGAGCTCGGGCACCACAGCTCGGCGCGGGAACTCCGTGGCCCGGTGGGCTTCTTCGAGGGCGAGCCGGTCGAGGTCGTGATCGGGGACGCGAGCCCGCACGCGCTGATCGGCGGACCGTCCGGGTCGGGCAAGACGAACTTCCTGTACGCGCTGCTCGGCAGCCTCGCGGCGCGGTACACGCCGAACGAGCTGGCGCTGTACTTGCTGGACTTCAAGGAAGGCGTCTCGTTCGCCGGCCTGGCGCCGGGGCGCAAGGACCAGACCTGGCTGCCGCACGCGCGGCTGGTCGGCGTCAACGTCAACACCGACCGCGAGTTCGGCTTGGCGCTGCTGCGCTTCCTCGCCGACGAGCTGCGACGGCGTTCGTCGGCGGCGAAGGAGCACGAGGTCACCAACCTCGCCGATCTGCGCGAAGCCGACCCCGGCGGGCACTGGCCGCGGATCGTCGCGGTGATCGACGAGTTCCAGTACCTGTTCGCCGGGCGCGACCAGGTGACCGCGACGGCTACGCAGCTGCTCGAGGACATCGCCCGCCGCGGCCGGTCGCAGGGCATCCACATGGTGCTGGCCAGCCAGGACGTCGCCGGCATCGAAGCGTTCTGGGGCAAGCCCGCCGTGTTCGAGCAGTGCACGCTCCGGATCGCGATGCCGAAGGCGCGGCGCGTGCTGGCCGAGACGAACAACGCCGCCGTGTCCGCCCCGAAGTGGCACGCGGTGATCAACCACGACTCCGGCATCGCGCACGGCAACCAGCTGTCCCACGTGCCGGACGCGAGCAGCAAGAACGTGTTCGTCCGGCTGCAGCACCGGCTGTGGGAGGAGTACCAGGGCCGGTTCCCGCGCCCGCGCCTGTTCGACGGCGCGCATTCGCCGATCCTGGAACAGTTCCCGGCGTTCCTCGACCTCAAGCCGACGTCCAAGCCGCGGGCGCTGCTGGGCCAGTCGATCGACGTCACCGAAGCCGCGTGCGGCGTCGACCTGCCGCGGGCGCCGGGCCGCAACGTCGCGGTGCTCGGGTCCGCCACCGCCGAGGCGCTGTCCATCATGGACTCTTCCGCGCGCTCGCTGTCGCGGCAGTACGACGCCGGGGAGGTCGAGTTCCTGCTGAGCTGCCCGATCGAGGCGTGCGCGCCGGCCGCGCTGGAGCTGACCTACCGGCTGCGCGAAGACGGCCATGCGGCAACCCTCGTCGACGACCTGACCGGCGTCCTCGAGTCGATGACGGGCTCGATGACCGGCGGCGCGAAGATCCTGCTGCTCTACGGCGTCGACGCGGCCCTGCCCTACCTCGAGGCGAAGGCGGTCGGGCAGCTCAAGAGCGGGCTCGACCACCTGCGCGTGATCCTGAAGCAGGGCCCGACCCACGGCATCCACACGATCGGCTGGTGGCGCAGCATCGCCCGGCTCAAGGACACGCTGGGGTTCGCGGGCACCGACGACATCGGCGCGTGGGCGGCACTCGACGTCCAGGGCAACGAGCTCGCACCGTTCGCGGCCGGCCAGGTCGTGCACTGGTCACCGCGCCCGGGCCGCGCGTTGTTCTTCGACCGGACGACGCACGGCGCACCCGAAGTGATCATCCCGTTCCAGCGTCCGGAGAACGAGTAATGACCGACGACGGTGCCACCGCGGCCATGCGGTACAAGGAGACCATCGCCCTTTCGCGAGGCTCGGCGGAGAACCTGCGCGCCTGGGAGCTGAACCGCGCGCAGGAGCTAGAAGCGGAGATCGAAGAAGCCCAGGCCGCGATCGAGGTGGCGGCCGAACGCGAACAGCGCGCGTCCGAGCGCGCGACGCGCTGGTGGAAGATGGCCCTGCACAACATCCAGGGCCTGACTTGGCTCCCTCCGGGCGACAACCCCCGCGCGGTTTCGACGGCCCGCGCGGCCTACCTCGAGCGCTACCTCGAGGAGGTCAAGCCGAGCTACCAGGAACTGGTCCAGGCGGTCCTGGGCCTGGGCTGGCGAGCCAAGCGCGCGGCGGCGAAGCGCGGGGAGGAACCGCCACAGGCCTAGCTCAGACGTCGAAGACGGTGTCGTAGGTATCGACGTCGTCCGGAACCTGCCTGCGCGGTGGCTGCCGTTGCGGCGCTTGTGGCGCTTGCGGTTGCTGCGGACTCGCCAGCCGGCCACCGGCGGCAACGGCTTCCCGGATGGCGGCGGTGATGGTCCGGCTGAGACTGACGGCGTCGTACCGCATGGCCTCGGTCGCGAGCCGCACTTCGCTGACGACACCGCCGGGCCCGGCGAGCACGGTGACACTCCCGTCCGGCGAGACGACGGTCGTGTGCCCGCTCCCCGCGATCCCCGCGAGCAGCCGCTGGTTCTCGGCCTTGCGGTCCTCGACCTGCTTGAGCTGCCAGCGCATCTCTTCGATCAGCTGTGGATTGTTCATGTTCTCCCCGAATACCGCATGAATTCGTAGTACTTCTGGTTCCGTTGCACGGTGTACCCCCGGCTGTGGGCGAGCACCATCAGCTCGGGAAGGGTCAGCTCCTCGAAGGCGGCGATCAGCCGGTAGAGCGGCCTGCCGTCCAGCATCTGCGCGACGTACGCCGCCCGGGGGTTGCCCGTGAACGCCGTCTGGGGCGCGCCACGCGCGAACTCGTACCGCAGTGCCGCCGGATTCGGAGTCAAGGCGTAACCGTGGGCCTGCGCCGTGCTCAACACATCCGGCACAGACAGGGCACATTCGGCGTAGGGGACATAGACGAGCGGGCGCCCATCGAGCCGCTGGACGAGCAGCCGGATGCCGGCCCGCCGGCGCTTGTCGATCCGGCTCCTCACGAAGAGAGCCACCGAGATACCGACGATCACGAGCGCGACGAAGATTCCGAGCGTCTCGAAGTACTCAGTGGTACTGCCGTTGAATTTACTGCCGGCTAGGTTCACGTCGGCCACTGCCCCGGCGGCACCCGGTGCGGCGCGCGGACGAACTCGTAGTACTTGGTGACCCGGTGCTCGATCAGAGCGTAACCACGGCTGTGCGCGACTCGGAGGAGATCTTCCTGCGCCAGGCCGATCTCCATCATCCGGACGGACACCTGATCACGACCATCGAGCTGCGCGGCCAGGAGCGCCATCTGCTTGTCCCGAGGCTTCCTGGACCTCACGATGCGGATGATGGTCATCGTCAGGCCGCCGGCCACGAGGCCGCCGATCACGATGAAACCGAGCACGTACGCCACCGGAGACGCCGGGGCGTCCGCGGCCAGCGTCCACGCACTCATGCGTTCTCCTGGCCGCGCAAGCTCCAAGCCACCCGAGCTGTCGCCTCGGCCACGGCCGGCCAGGCGTCATCGGACCCCGCGGCGACCGAAAGCACCACCACGGACCGGCCGTCCGGCAACGGAATCTGGTACTCGGCCTTGATCTGCGCGCGTACGTCCCCCTCCGGCAGGTGGAACTCACCACCGCTGATCGCGACGACGGCCGGGCCGATCGGCAGCCGCACCGGCTGGACAACCGCGCGGGGATGGCTGCTCCGGTACTGCTCGGCCATGGCCGAGACAACGGCGTCCGGGTTGCCGGGCGCGGTCTCGGGCCACCGCACCACGCCCAGCGTCAGGGTCGCGACATCCGACGGCCGCGGTCCGACGGCGAACTTGCCGAACACGCGGATGCCGTTGGCCTGCATGGCCGGCACCAGCGCCATCAGGTAGCTGCCGAACTCCTCGACGCTCTTACCCGCTCCGGACGCCAGGTTCTCCGCGACGGTCCAGGCGTGCCCGCGGTTCATCTTGTCGTCACTGCCCACCGGCATCCCGGCGAAGCCGGGCGGCAGGTCGATCTGCAGCGGCATCAGTTCCACACCTCGTCTTCCGCCCGTTCACGACGACGGTCAGGCGCGTTGTCGGCTTTGGTGCCGGCGTCGACGGCGTTCCAGTAAGCGACCCCGGCCGGCGAAGCCGCGACCACGCTCCACTGGACGGCGTCCTTCGGCACCCAGTACTGCTCGAGGTCGCCGAGCGGGCCTTCGAACTTCTTGCCCATGCCATCGGCGGCCAGCTCGCCTCCCACCTGTTCCCCGAGCAGTCCCCAGCCGGTGAAGGTGACCGCTTTGGCTACGGTTTCCGAAACCCCGGGAACGGCACCCACCAGCGACGTGACCGCGCCGAGGGCATCGAACGTAAGGGTCTCGGGAGCCACATCGGCACCGGCTGCTTTCGCCACCAAGTGGCCTTCCAGGGCCCCGGCTCCCAACCCCGTGGCGATCGCGCCCACGATGATGTCGGCGGGCGGGGGCAAGCAGTCGCTGACGATGCCGAGCATGTTGCCCAGATCGCCCGTGACGTCGGAGACCTTCGAGATCACCTCGGCATGGTCCTGAACGAAGTTCCCGACCTCGTCCACCGAGTCGGCCAGGGTGTTCGACAGGTCCGTCAGCGCGCCGCCCACAGCGTCGCCCAGCTTGTCGAGCAGATCCGGCTCGTCCGGGGCCAGCTCCTTCGCCTTCCTCAGCAGCTCCGCGACCCGCCCCGCCGCCTCGGTGTGCTCGGCCAGCAGCTGCTTCGCCGCGTCTTGGACGTTCTGGCAGCCGTCGAGAGCGTTCTCGAGCTGCGAGCCCGCGTTGTCCAGCAGCCGCTGCGCGATCTGCAACGACGGCTGGTCCTGGAACGTCCGGTTCGCCAGCGCGAGGTCGGGGTTCGCCCGAGCCTCCTCCGCCGCGCGCGCCGCCGCCTCCGCGCGGGCCTCCAGGTCGGTCGCGCGTTTCTGCAGGTCACCGAGGTCGTGACACCAGGCATCCAGCGCGTCGGCGGCCTGACCCATCGACTTGGCCGCGCCGTCGAGGTACCCGGGCAGCGGTCCGACGCGCCGGGCGAACGCCTCGCTCGCGTCGCCCTGCCAGACACCCTGCTTGGTGACGATCTCGCGCAGCGACACGTTCGCCTCCGCCAGATCGCGGCTCACGACGCGGTACTTGCCGGCCAGGTCGGTGATGCCGTCAAGTTCACCGGGCGCGGGGTCGAAGCCCAGGGCCGGGAAGTCGCGGGCACTCATCGGCCGTGGCCGTTCAGGATGTCGGTGATGCCACCGGTCGCGCCGCCACCGACCGGGCGATCCTCCCGGCCCGCCGGCTTGCCGATGCCCGGCGCTCCGCCCGTGTAGCCGCCGCCGACCGGGCCGTCGCCCGGCTGGTCCGTCAGCTCACCCACGCCCGGCATCCCGCCCGTGATCCCGCCGCCCACCGGACCATCACCCGAGCCGAACACCGCGGAGCCGAACTTCCCCAGCTCCCCGCCGAACTCGGCCTCGATCCGCTCGTACTTCCCCTTCGCCTCCTTCAGCCGCTCCGTGATCCCGACAGCCGCGTCACCGAGCCGCCCGATGCCGTACCGCCAGGCCTCCTCGAACTCGACGCCCGCGCGGCCCAGGTCAGCGTGGCCGAGCGAACCGAACGCCCCGCCGCCGCCGAGCTTCCTGTTCGCGTCAGCCATTCCGTCCGCCGCTGTGCCGAGGTCGCCGATGAGCTTGCCCAGCTCCTCGACCTTCACCGCGTAACCGTCCACGCCACCCTCCCTGTGGTCCCCATCAACCGGTAAGACGACTGAACACGCAGAGCGGTTTCGAAGTCACCCAACGTCACCCGAAGGAGTGGGCACAAAGAAGGCCGCCACCGGGCAAAGCCCGATGGCGGCCTTCGGAAAAGCGACTACTACGGCTGCGGGAAGTACTTCCCGAGCACCTGCTCCAGGTAGTCGAGCAGGTCGTACAGCGCGTCCTGGATCGCGTTGCCCGTGCTCGGCCGGAACCGGATCACCTGCGGGTCGTGGTCACTGGCCTGGTCGGCGAACTCCGCGTTGATGTGGACGACGTCGTAGTCCACCCCTCGCAGCGCTTTCGACGCCAGGATGTGGTCCAGCACCTGCGACTGGCCCTCGAACACGTAGCTGTAGCGCTCCGCCTCCGGCACCGACGCGATCAGGTCCTTCAGCACGCCACCCGCGGTGAGCGTCTGGACGGCCGGCGAGAACGGGTAGTCGTTCAGGTCGCCCGCCACCACGACGTTGGCGTTCTTGTCCGACGCCAGGAGCTGGTCGACGAACCCGCGCAGCAGGGTCGCCTGCTTGGCGCGCTGCACCTCGGAACTGCGCACCGGCGGCTGGTTGCGGCCGTGCGTCGGCTGGTCGCCGCCCTTCGAGTTGAAGTGGTTGGCGATGACGAACACCGTGCGGCCCTGGAAGACGAACTCGCCGGCCAGCGGCTTGCGGCTGGCCGTCCAGGCGTCGTTCGCCGGGTCGACACGGCCCGGCGACGCCGTCAGGTGCGTCTTGCCGTGGTCCTTCGTCACGCCCACCGGCGTGGTCGGCGTCCCACCCGGGCGGTCCACAAAGGACACCCGAGCCGGGTTGTACAGGAACGCCACCCGGATGTTGCCGCCCGGCTGGCCACCGTCCTGGTCGTTCACCGGGTCGATCGAGCGCCACTGGTAGCGCGGGCCACCCTTGGCGACGATGGCGTCGGTGAACTTCTGCAGGGTCTGGTCCGCGGCGACGACACCGTCGTCGGTCGCGCCCGTGTTGTCCTGGATCTCCTCCAGGTTCACGATGTCCGGCGTGGCCAGGTGCGTCACGATCGCCTCGCCGAGCCGGTCGTACTTCGCCTGCGGGTCGCTCGGCGCCAGGTTCTCGACGTTGTAGGTCGCCACGGCCAGCTCACCCGTGCGCTGCTTGCGCGTGGTCTCGGCCTGCAGCCCGTTGTCCTTCTCGGCCCCGAGCACGCTGGCGAGCAGCGTGTAGCCACCGAAGGTGCTGTACTCGACCGGCCCGGACGTGACGCCGGTCAGCGCGTCCCCGACGTTGAGCTTCGGGAACGGCCGCTGGTCGAACGAGATCAGCGACTGCACCTTGAGGACACCGCTGTTGAGCTTGTCGTAGCCCAGGTAGACGCTGCCGCCGCGGACCGACTTGTGCTGGTCCGGCTTGGTCGTCACGTACAGCTCGTTGAACGAGTTCGACGGGCCGACGACGCGGGCGTCGGTGACGCTCACGATCTCGCTCTCGTGCGCCTCCCAGAAGTCCAGCGCGTACTTCGCCGGCTCCAGGGGCAGCGCTTCGATGTTCCCGCCGGGCGACGGCGCGTACGTCTCCGGCACCGTCGCCGGGCTCAGCACGGTCGGCGCGGGCAGCGCGTTGTCGTGCGAGTCGACCGTCCACTGTGCACTGCTCAGCTCGGTCAGCGACTGGTAGACCGACGTCGACGGCGTGTCCGGGTAGAACTCGCGGACGGTGCCGGTCGCGGTCACGGCGTCACCCACGTTGACGGCCGGGCTGGTCGAGCCGGTGAACACGAACAGGCCCTCGCTGGTGCGCGGGTCACTGTCCGGAGCCGGGTCGGTGATCCAGAAGCCGCGGGACGAACCGAAGGTCCGGGTCGCGGTGACGACCCCGGTGACGCCGCTGACCTTCTGGTCCTTGAACGGCGAGATCCGCGTGGTGCCCTGGATTTCGTGGATCTTCGCGGGCGTCCCCGGCTCGCCGGGGCCACTGCCGCCGGTGGTCTCGCCCGCGGCGTTCGTCGGGGTCGGGTCGCCGGTGGTGAAGTCGGTGGCGTTGTCGTCGGTGTCGGCCAGCGCCGCACCGCGCGCGACGGACGTCGAGTTCGACGGCGCGGCGGTCGGGTTGCCCTCCCGGACGGTGGCGGTGCCGAACCCGACGAGGTCCTTGACCCGGGTGTCGGCCGCGCAGTCCGCGGCGGTCTTGCAGGTCAGCGCGGTGGTCCCGGAGACGAGGGCGATCGTGCCCGCGGTCGCCGACATCTGGATCGTGCCGGTCGCGTCCGGCGCGGGCAGTGCGACGGTGCCCCCGGCACCCTTGCCCTCGGCCACCAGATAACGCCCGTTCGGCGCGACGCTGCCGGTCAGCTGCGTCACCTGCCAGGTGCTCGACGCGCTCGGCGAACCGGGCAGGTACTGGACGCTGAAGCCGGCCAGGCTCGCGGCCGCAGTACCGTGGTTGCCGAGTTCGACGAAGTCGTTGGTGATTGTGGCGCCGGAGTTGCCGCCACCGCCGTAGACCTCGGCGATGACCGCGTCGGCGCTGGGTGCGGCGAAGGCGGCCGGTGCGGCCACCCCGCCGAGCACCAGGCCCGACGCGACGGCCACGGTCAGCGCAGCCTTGGATCTGTGGGTCTTGGTCACCCTGAGTCCCCTTTTTGCTTGAACAGTCGTGGCATAGTCCCCCGAACAGATGAGGAGCAGGAAGACAAAGATGCAACGATTCGTAACAACTACTTTCGTCGTCACTCGATCGGCAGAGCAGGTTTCGTGATCACGCTGGTACTCGGCGGGGACGTCAACGTTCAGGGCCGCGCGGAGCCGTCGAAGGCGTTCGAACCGTTGAATCCCCTGCTCCAGGGCGCCGATCTCCGCTTCGTGAATCTGGAAGGTCCACTCGATACGACCATGGCCGAAGCGTTGACGTCGGCCACCATCGACGTCGTCTCGTGCGCCAACGACCTCAGCGCGATGACGAGCCTCCCGGTGCTCGACCACGCCGGGGTCGCACACTGCGGCGCCGGCGTGAACCTCGAATCCGCCCACACTCCCGCCGTACTCGACCGGAACGGGCAGAAGGTCGCTTTCCTCGCATACACGTCGCTTCGTTCGGCACACAGCCACATCGCGCAGGCGGACTCACCAGGGGTCGCGCAAGCGTTTGCGACCACCGCCTACCAGCCGGACCCGCGCGTCGCCGAGATCCCGGGACGGCCACCTCTCGTCCGCACGACGCCGCTGCCCGAACACCTGGAGCGGCTCGTCGCGGACGTGCAGCGCGCAAAAGCCGGCAACGACCACGTCGTCGTCTCGATGCACTGGGGCCTGCCGGGCACGGACCTCACCGAGTACCAGGTGACCTACGGGCGAGCGGCGATCGACGCGGGTGCCGATCTGGTCGCCGGGCATGGGCCACACACGATCCAGGCCGTCGAGGTGTACCGCGGCCGCGCGATCCTCTACAGCCTCGGCAACCTGGTGTTCGACTGGCCGGCGATGCGCGGACGGCACGTCGACGGACTGCTGGCCGGCTGCATGTTCGGCGACGAACCCCGCCTCGAGCTCATCCCGGTACGGCGGAACGCCGACAACGAGTGCGAACCGCTTTCCGGCGACGAAGCGGTGAAGGTGCTGCGCCACGTCGCGGACGCCTCCGCGCTGCGCTCCACGACCATCTCCGTCCGGGACGGGATCGCCTCCGTCGGCGGACTAGGCGTTGGGGCGTAACGGATCGCGCGCGAGGAGTTACAGCTCGCGTTACGCCTGTCACCCATCCGGCGCATCTGCCTTAAATGCAGGTCAAGGACCGGAGTCACCGGTGTGAAGCAGCGGTACGGTCTGTTCCAGCCGCCGGGAAAGTGGCGCGCACCACTCAGGAGGCACAAGAAGTCAGCACGACACGGGGGGAGGGAGAATGATCATGTGGGGGTTGATCGTTCTCAGCTGCGTGTTCGTGCTGGTACTGGGGACCGCCGCGGTCGTGGACCTTCGGGCCCACGACCGCGGCCGTAACCGGGTCAGCGGACAGCGGACCTCGCCCGATAACGGCCGATGAGCGACCGCGCGCCGGCCAGCGCGACCCGCCCGGCGCCCTTCGCACTCGCCGCGAGCACCGTCGTCCAGTCGAAGTAGTCGCGCCACAGCACGATCCGGCCACCTTCGACCTCGAACGTGCCGCACACCCAGAACTCCGCTTCCCACGCGCCGCGGCGCAGCACGTCGGTGCGTTCGGTGAGCACGACGTTGCCGTCCGCGGCGATGTGGTGTGTCCGCGCTTCGAACCCGGAGCCGAACCGGGCCATCAGCCGCAGCTGCTTTTCGACCGCCGCGACGCCGCGGGCGGGCGGCAACGGCACGTTCTGGTACACGATGTCGCTCGCCGCGAACGTCAGCGCGCGGTCGATGTCGAGGTCTTCCAGAGCCTTGAGGAAACCGGTCACCACTGCTTGGGGGTCTTCGGTCATGCCCTCAGGCTAAGGCTCAGAACGGCCGGTCGCCCGCGATGGCGACGCGCTCCGCGATCCGGACGTGCGGGTGGTAGTCGTTCACCGCGTAGTGCTGCGTCGCGCGGTTGTCCCAGAAGGCCACCGAGTCCGGCCGCCAGCTGAACCGCACCTGGAACTCGGGCGTGTGCGCCTGCAGGAACAGGTACCGCAGCAGCCGGTCGCTCTCGGCGCGCTCCAGTCCGACGATGTGCGTCGTGAACGCCTGGTTGACGAACAGGGTGCGCCGCCCGGTCTCCGGGTGCGTCCGAACCACCGGGTGCTCGACCGGCGGGAACCGCTCCTGCCACTGCGCGAGCAGCGCCGGGTCGGCGAACCGGTCGAAGCCGGGGAGGTAGTCGTGCACCGCGGTGAGGCCGTCGATGCGGGCGCGGACGTCTTCGGGCAGGTTGTCGTAGGCGGCGGCCATGTCGGCCCACATCGTGTCGCCGCCGACCGGCGGCACCTCGATCAGCCGCAGCACCGAGCCGAGCGCCGGGTTGGGCCGCCAGGTGACGTCGGTGTGCCAGATGTTCTCGTAGCCGGGCATGGCGGCCGTGCGCTCGAAGCGCGTGACGTGGTCGTCGTCGCCCCGCGCGATGAACGGGTTGGTCTCCAGCTCACCCCAGTTCGCGGCGAAGGCGCGCTGCTGCGCCGACGTGATCCGCTGGTCGCGGAAGAAGACCACCTTCCACTCGAGCAGCGCGCGGTTGAGCTCTTCTCGCAGCTCAGGGGTCACGGCTTCGCGGAGATCGACACCTTCGATCTCCGCGCCGATCACCCGGCCGAGCGGGCGGAGGGTGAACAGCTCGTACGGTTCGGACGTCTGGTGCAGGACACGCGGGCCTTCGACGATGCCGTCGGCGGGCGTCACGGCCTCGCGTAACTGAATCCGGGCAGGCAGGTCTACGGACATGGTTGTGCTCCAAAGGTTTTCGGGGGATTTCGGACGCCGGGCTCGCGTCAGGCAGGGGGTGAGCCCAGGCGGCCGCGGCGCAGGAGCAGCTCCACGGTGCCTTCCCCAACCGACCGCTTGGAGGCGCGATCGTGCCACCGGATCGGCGTGCTTTCCGAGGTGGCGGGCATGGGTTCATGGTCACCGTTGTCCCGCCCCGCGGTCAAGACGTCCACTTGGTGGAACGCCCCAATGCCGCAGGTCACCGCGATGCGGGCGGCCCGGGCCCATGAGGCAAGATCTTCCACGATCGAGTGAGCGCCCTTGACGACGGAGGTCACCCCATGCCGGAAGGCAGAGGCTCGCGGATCGACAGTGACTTCCCGGGGCTTCGCCCCGGGGCCGGGGGCTTTGCCACCCGGAACCCCCCAAAGAGGCCTGACCGGCTCCGCACAGCAGCCGACCAGCTGGATCAAGCCGCAGCCGCGGACGACAAGGCCGCCGGCCGGTTCGCCGAGGCCCGCGTCGACTCGACGCCGTTCGGCATCTCGGCGCAGGCCCGCGAGCTCGCGGCCCGCTGGTCGTCCGCTCTCGCGGCCCGGGAAGCGGACGCGCGCGTCCTCGGCGACGCGACGTCGGACCTGGCCGGCCGGCTCCGGATGGCGGCCGACACCACGAAGAGTTCGGGCTTCCGGGGGCGGATCGCGGTGGCGCCGTGACGCTCGAACTGTTCGAACACCCGGCGCTGACCTCGGCCGCGTCGCGGCTGTCGACGCTTCGGGCGGCCGCGGGCCGGATCGGCGCCCCGGACCCGGTCGCGATCCTGCGCCACCTCGACTGCGCTCCCTCGGCGATCCGCACCTCGGCCGCGGCGGTCGACGCGGGTTCCACCGTGGTGACGACGGCTGCTGCCGAGTTCCGCACCGGAGTCGACCACGCGGAAACCGGCGGCAGCGCGGAAACGTTCGGCACCTGGGCGGACACAGTGGACGGTCAGTACGCCGAGGCCGCCCGCGCGGCGGCGTCGACCGCGGCGCTGGGTGAACGCATCGCCGACTACCTGGACGCCCTGGCCCGGTCGACATCGGCCGAGGTCGCCGCGATCGCCGAAGCCGCGGAACCGGCGGCGTCAGCGGTCCTGTCGGACGACCGATCGGCCGAGGTGGTGAGCACGGTCAGCGGCGCGTGCGCGTCGGTGGTCCGCACGGTCCAGCAGAAGGTCGCCTCGCTGTCTTCCCTCGCCGCGGAACTGGAACCGCTGACGACCCCGGCGGTCGACCTCAGCTGAAGTGCTCCCGGGCCCAGTCCTCGAAGGGCCGCGCGGGATGCCCGGTGACGCGGGCGACGTCCAGCGACACGGGCTCCGGTTCCTCGACCAGCGACGCCCAATAGTCCAGCGCGCCGGCCGCGAATTCCGCACCCATTTGCCGAATCAGCTCCGCCTTCGCTTCCGCGATCGGCTGTTCTTCCCACACCGCCGGCGTTCCCAAGGCGTCCCCGATGAGTCTCACCTGTTCGGCCTGGGTGATCGCCTCCGGCCCGGTGACGAGGTAGACCTGCTCGGCGTGGTCCGAGATGAGCGCTTTCACCGCCATATCGGCGACATCGCGCTCGTGCACGAGTGACCTTTTGGCTTCACCATAGGGCCCCCGCACGACACCGTTCTTGGCTTGCTCCGCCCACCCGAGGGCGTTGGTGGCGAGGCCGGTGACCCTGAGGAACGTCCAGTCGTCGGTGATCTTTTGGACGGCCTTTTCGACGTCGCCCCAAACACCACCCTGCTCCGCGCTCATCGCGGAGAGATAGATGATCTTCTTGCCCTTCAACGGTTCCACGGCGGCTTCAATCCCCTTCGCATCGAAGGAGGGCCAGAGCAGGTAAACGGCGTCAACTCCCTCGGCGGCTTCGGCGAGATCAGTGATGTCACCTTGCACGACGTCCACACCTTCGGACGCTTTCCCCGGATCCCGGACAAGAACACGAACCCCCACGCCGGCGTCCACCAGGCCGCTGACGACGTGGCGTCCGGTGTGGCCGGTGGCCCCGGTGACAAGAACGGTCATGGTGTGCTCCTTCGGTGATCGCCCGGTACCTGCCCAGGCTCACACTTCAAGCCCCCTTCAAGTCAAGGACGCGATTCGGTATCGACGTGCCCGGAAGTGGAACAAATGCTCGCACGGACGAGACCTCCTTCTTAATCCCTTGCGCTACCAGGGAATAGATCACTGAAGAACGAGGGCGGAGAAAATGAGCAAACCATGGAAAGATCGGCCACCGTTGCACACCGGGCGGTTCGCCCATGACGTGGCGACGACCGGCGGGCAGATCTACGTCATCGGCGGCGTGGCCGTAACGGGGTTTCTCGGGTCCGTCGAAACCCGCCGGGTCCACGGGGACGGTGAATGGCACGATGTCGCCCCGATGCACACGCCACGAGGCAACCACGCGGTCGGCGTCCTCGACGGGATGATCTACGCCATCGGCGGCATCGTCCAAGGTGAACCGGACGACCAAGGCACCGCCGTCGTCGAGCGCTATGACCCCGACGACGATCAGTGGACCACCTGCCGGCCGCTGCCGGCCGCCCGCGGGGCCACCTCCGCCGCCAGCCTGGACGGAGTGCTCTACGTCGCCGGCGGCGTCCTCGACAAGGACAACCCCGACGACAACGAACACGCCACCGACTCCGTGCTCGCGTTCGATCCGCAGGCGGACCGCTGGACGCCGGTCGCGTCGATGCTGAGCCCTAGAGCCCGCCACAGACTCGTCGCGGCGGGCGGGCACCTGTACGCGATCGGCGGTGCGCTCAGCAGGATCCAGGAGGCGTACCGGACGGTGGAACGGTATTCACCGAACTCCGACCGATGGGAAGCCGTGCGTTCGATGCACCAGCCGCGAGGTGTGCCGGCAGCGACCGTGCTCACGAACGGCCCCGAAACCCGCATCGTGGTGGTCGGCGGCGGCCCCGGCCCGGCGAGTGATCGCCTGGCCCGTCACCGCACCACCGAGGTCTTCGACGTGCACAGCGGAAAGTGGGAGCTGCTGAGCACGCTGCTTCCCCACGGCACGGCGGCGTTCGGCTGCGCCCGCGAATCCGGCAACAAGGTGCTGGCGATCGGCGGGAGCCCGGTCATCGACGGCGCCCCCACGATCACCTCGGACGTGCTCGCGCTGAAAGTCCCCCACACCGGCTGAGCAAGAAACCTGAGGCACCACAGCAAAACACCCGGCGTCCCTTTGCGGGGAGCCGGGTGTCTCGCTTGCTCAAGAGCGGTGGCGGTGGGATTTGAACCCACGGACGGGGATTAGCCGTCACACGATTTCGAGTCGTGCTCCTTCGGCCGCTCGGACACGCCACCGCCGAGAAATATACCGGAGGGCCTCCCGCTGTCTCACATGGGGTCAGCGGGCCGCTCGGGCCGGCGCCGGGACTGGACGTCCCGGATCACGCCGCTCGCCTTGTCTCGCAGGTCGTGGGCCACTTCGCGGACCTGGGCGGTCCTTCGCTGGGCTCGGCCGGATGCCCTCAGACGCCGGTTGCCGGTCACGTCTCCGAGCTTCTCGCGAGCGCCGCCGACTGCCTGCTGGACCTTGTCCTTCATCGTCACGACGGTTCCTCCTTCGACGGGGACCTCACCGAAGGGGTACCCACCGATGGACTCAGCGACGCGTCGCGAAGTACGTCTCCAGCAGGGACGCGCACTCCGCCTCGAGGACCCCGCCGTGGACTTCCGGGCGGTGGTTCAGCCGCCGGTCGCGCACGACGTCCCACAGGGACCCGACCGCGCCCGTCTTGGGCTCCCACGCGCCGAACACCAGCCGCGAGATGCGCGCCAGCACCAGCGCGCCCGCGCACATCGTGCACGGCTCCAGCGTCACCGCCAGCGTGCAGCCCTCGAGCCGCCAGCCGTCGCCCACCACCTGGGCGGCCGCGCGCAGGGCCAGGACCTCCGCGTGCGCCGTCGGGTCGCCCAGCTCGGTCCGCGCGTTGCGCGCCGCGGCCAAGGGCAGCCCGTCGGGGCCGAACACGACCGCGCCGATCGGGACGTCCGCGCCGGGGGCGTGCGCGGCCTCCAGCGCCGCCTCCACGGCTTCGGTGTCGGACGGGCGTCTCAGAGCTCGTCCAGGAGCTTGGCGAACTCGGTGCCGAACCCGACGCGCTGCGCGATCATCTGCAGCTGCTCGTCCGGGTACAGGTCGACCTCGCCGACGATGACCTCCAGCTCCGGCGCCGGCAGCCCGAGGTCCGCGAGGATCTCGAGATCGCCTTCCGGCCAGACCGAGTCGTCTTCCTCGTCCGGTGGTTCGACGCGCAGGACGTCGAGGACGTCCGCCGCGATGTCGTAGTCGAGTGCCGCCGCCGCGTCCGAAAGCAGCAACGCCGGTCCCCGCGGGCTCGGCCGGACGAGGACGAAGAACTCGTCGTCGACCGCCAGTAGCCCGAAGGCCGCGCCGGTGGAACGTAGTTTGCCCAGTTCAGTGATCGCCGCGTCCAGCTCTGTCAACGCCCCCGGGTCGAGCGCACTGCACCGCCACCGACCGTCCTCCCGGACCACGGCTACCGCGAAGCCCGTGACCGGCTCATCCACCGCCATGCGCACACCGTATTCCGCTGCCCGACCGAGCGCACGCACGGTGCGCCCGAAGCGCCGCATGGGCCACTATCGGGAGCATGACCGGACCCACTGACCTGCCCACCCTGCCCGGCGCACCATTCGCCGGCCTCCTCGACGGCGCGCGGGCGCTGCAGGACCGCACCGTCGCGCTGCGGCGGGCGGTGCACCGCCGGCCGGAACAGGGCCTGCACCTCCCGATCACCCAGGCGGCCATCCGCGAAGCACTCGCTGACCTGCCGTTGGAGATCACCGAGGGCAAGTCCACGACGTCGCTGACGGCCGTCCTGCGCGGGTCCCTCCCCGGCCCGGCGGTGCTGCTGCGCGGCGACATGGACGCGCTGCCGCTGTTCGAGGAGACCGGATTGGACTTCGCGTCCGAGGACGAGGAGTCGATGCACGCGTGCGGGCACGACACGCACGTCGCGATGCTCGCCTCGGCCGCGCGCCTGCTCGCCGGGCGGAAGGACCAGCTGGCCGGGTCGGTCGTGTTCATGTTCCAGCCGGGCGAAGAAGGCCACCACGGCGCCCGGTTCATGATCCACGAGGGCGTGCTCGACGCCGCCGGGACGCGGGTCGAGCGCGCGTTCGGCATCCACATCCTCGCCAACCTGCGCAGCGGCCTGCTGTCGGTCCGCCCGGGCCCGCAGATGGCGTCGGCGGACTCGTTCCACGTGCGCGTCATCGGCAAGGGCGGGCACGGGTCGGCGCCGCAGCACACGATCGACCCGGTGCCCGCGGCCGCGGCGATGGTCGGCGCGCTGCACACGATGATCACGCGCCGGGTCAGCGTGTTCGACCCAGCCGTGCTGTCGGTGACGCGGATCCAGGCCGGCACGACCACGAACATCATCCCGGAGAGCGCCGAGCTCGAGGGCACGATCCGCGCCCTGTCCGAGCACACGCGCGCGCTGGTCCGCGCCGAGCTGCCGAAGGTGTGCGAGCAGGTCGGCGCGGCGTACGGCTGCCGCGTCGTCGCCGACGTCGAGCCGGGCTACCCGGTGACCGTCAACGACGACCGCGTCGCCGCCGAAGTCCTGACGATCGGTGAAGCCGTGCTGGGCCCGGAGAACGTCGAGCTGATGGCCGACCCGCTGATGGGCGCCGAGGACTTTTCCTACGTCCTGCAACGCGTTCAGGGCGCGTACGCGTTCCTCGGCGCGTGCCCGCCCGGCGTCGACCCGGCGGAGGCGGCGGCGAACCACTCGAACCGCGTGCTCTTCGACGAGGACGCCATGCCGAACGGCGTCGCGATGCTGGCCGCCTTCGCCCTGGACGCCCTCCGCTAGGGCCCGGTGCGCGACGGGCGGCCGTCCTCCAGGTGACCGGCGAAGCGACGACGCCAGCCGGGCACCTCGAACGCGACGTCGTACCAGCCGTTCGCCGTCGTCACCGGGAAGTCGTGCTCGCCGCCCGGCGGGATCGTGACGCCGTTCAGCACGACCGGCGCCGGCCCGCTGTTGGTCACGGTCACCCGCAGCGACGGCGTCGGCGCGAACGTGACCGAGGCGTCGAGCCCCGGACCGCCTGAAGCCTCGACCAGGAAGCCGTTCGGGCCGTGGATCGCGACGTCGTAGGCGCCGCCGTACGCGACTTCGCCCGTGACGACACCGTTCGGCGGGACGTCGAAGCGTTGTGACGTCCCACCGGCGTGGTAGGCGTACGCGGCCAGCTGCAGCGTCTGCGTGCCGTGGTTGGCCAGGTGCAGCTTCAGCGCATCCGACTCCACAGCGGCCCACGCGACCGGCTGGTACGGCAGCGGACGCGCCTTCGCCGTGCCCGGCTCCTGCGTCAAGGCACCAGGCCGCACGCCCGGCTTCGGCAGCCGTGTCTGCGTCCGGTCGGCTTCGGCGCGCAACGCGTCGACGTCCGGGAGCAGCGGGATCGTCGTGTCGTGCGTCCGGAAGTCGAAACAGCTGGTCAGGTCGCCGCAGATCGCCCGGCGCCACGCCGAGATGTTCGGCTCCTGCACACCCGTCCACGTCTCGAGGAACCGCAGTACCGACGTGTGGTCGAAGACCTGCGAGTTCACCCAGCCACCGCGGCTCCACGGCGAGATCACCGTCATCGGCACCCGCGGCCCCAGCCCGATCGGGACGGGCGGCCCGGACGGCGTGCCGTTCCAGGGCTGCTTCGCCGGCAGGAACTCACCGGGTGTCCCGGGAGCCGGGGTCGGCGGGACGAGGTGGTCGAAGAACCCGTCGTTTTCGTCGTAGTTGACGAACACGACCGTGGATTCCCAGAGCTCCGGCTTGTCCCACAACGCTTTCAGCATCCGCTGGACGTACGCGGCACCGTCGACCGGCCGGGCCGCGGGGTGCTCGCAGTAGCCGTAGGGCGCCACCACCCACGACACCGCGGGCAGCGTCCCGGCGTCACAGTCCGCGAGGAATTCGGCCAGCACGTGGTCGAGGTCCTTGCCCCGGCCCGAGTCCGGCTTGAGCTTCGTGCGCAGGTTCGCGCGCTCGGCCAGCCGCCGCTTCACGGGGTCCATCGAGTACAACGCGTCGTGGTAGTTCTGGAACAGCCACAACGGGTTGTCGCCGTAGTCGCCCACGAAGTGCTCGGGTACGCCACGCTCCTCGTCGTTCGCGTAGATGCGCCACGAGACCCCGGCGGCTTCCAGCCGCTCCGGATACGTCGTCCAGCGGAACGACGGCTCGTAGTCCGGCGAGTTGTGCGTGGCCGGACCGCCCGCGACCCCGTCGGGGTCGATCGTGCCGGTCCAGTGGAACAGCCGGTTCGGCTGTGTGGGCCCTTGGATCGAGCAGAAGTAGTGATCGCACAGAGTGAACGCGCTCGCCAGCGCACGCTGGAACGGGATGTCGTCGCGCGCGAAGTGGCCCATCGTCATCGGGCTCTTCGCGGCGATCCAGCTGTCGTACGCGCCGCCGTTCCACGCGCGGTGCGTGCTGTTCCAGTCGTGCGGCAGCTCGCCGAGGTCCTGACCGTCCACGACGGACGTGTCGATCCGGAACGGCAGCACCGGGTCACCGCCACCACCGCCGCGCTGGCGGAAGACGTCCCGCAGGGCCGCGCGGTCACCGAAACCGCGCACCCCGGCCATCGTCCCGTAGTAGTGGTCGAACGACCGGTTCTCCTGCATCAGCACCACGACGTGGCGGACGTCTTCGATGGTGCCCGTCCGCGACGCCGGCACCGCGCACGCCGCGGGCAGCGCACCGGCCACGGTCACCGCGGCCGCGCCGCCGAGCACCGTTCGCCGCCGGATCCGGCCCATGCCCACCTCCTCGGGCGCGAGCTTTCCGCACGCCGAGGACGCGGCCAAGGAGTACGTTCACCGCCGAGAGAGAGGTGCAGCCATGCTCGACTCAGCGGATCTGGTCGCCTTCGCACCGTCGACCGACCTGGAGCGCTCACGTGCCTTCTACACGGATGTCGCCGGGCTCGAGTTCATCGAGCAGTCTCCTTTCGCCTGTGTGTTCCGCAGCGGGGGCACGATGCTGCGTGTCACCGCGGTGCCGGAGTTCACGCCGCACCCGTTCACCGTGCTCGGCTGGGCGGTGGCCGACATCCACGCGTCCGTCGCCGAACTGCGCGCCCGGGGCGTCGAGTTCCTGACCTTCGACAACCTGCCACAGGACACCGACAAAATCTGGACCACGCCCGGCGGCCGGATCGCCTGGTTCCGCGATCCGGACGGCAACGTGCTCTCCCTGACCGAGTTCACTGGCAATTAAACAACAGTGTTGATTTAATGGGTGCATGACTGACGCCGAACGCCTCGCCCAGCTCGCTGACCAGGAGGAACGCCTCCAGTTCACGCAGTTCGACAACGAGACCGCGCTTGCTCTCGGCGCCCAGCTGCTGGCTGCCGCGCGGGACCGCGGGCTGCCGGTGACGATCTCCGTCCGCCGCAACGGCCAGCGCCTCTTCCACGCCGCACTGCCCGGGACGTCGGCCGACAACGACGCCTGGATCGAGCGCAAGAGCCGCGTCGTCGACCGCTACGGCCACAGCTCCTTCCTGGTCGGCAGCCAGTTCCGTGCGAAGGGCGGGACGTTCGAAAAGGACTCCCGCCTCGACCCCGACCTGTACGCGGCCCACGGCGGCGTGTTCCCGGTGCTGGTCCGCGGCGTCGGGCCGGTCGGCACGGTCGGCGTCTCCGGCCTCCCGCAGGCCGACGACCACGCGTTTGTCGTCGAACAGCTGGAACTGTTCCTCGCCTCCTGAAATTCTTCGAACGGGTTTGTCGATCCGGCGCCTGCCTCGGACGACGCGTCGGCGACAACCCCGATTCGAGGAGGCACCATGGCCGAACTGATCGTCACGACGTTCCTGTCCCTGGACGGCGTCTACCAGGGCCCCGGCGGCGTCGAGGAGGACACGTCGGGCGGCTTCGACCAGGGCGGCTGGGTGACGCCGTTCTACGAGGACGACATGGCCGCCTACGCCGCGGAGTGGCTCGGCCAGGCCGGCTCGCTCCTGATCGGCCGCCGGACCTACGACATCTTCGTCCAGTACTGGCCGAAGGCCACCGACCCGGACGACCCCATCGGGGTCGCCATGAACGACTTGCCGAAGTACGTCGTGTCCCGCACGCTGTCGAGTTCGGACTGGTCCGGCGTGTCCTTCGTGAACGGCGACGTCGTCGAGTTCGTCCGCGAGCTGAAGGCCCGGCCGGGCGGCGAGATCCAGGTCCACGGCAGCGGCGACCTGCTGCAGACCCTCATCGCGAACGACCTCGTCGACGAATACCGGCTCTGGTTCTACCCGGTTGTCCTGGGCAAGGGGCGCAAGCTGTTCCCGGAGGGCGTGGCGCCGAAGTCGTTCGCGCACGTCGAGACCCGCCAGACGTCGACGGGCGCCAACGTGCTGGTCCTGCGCCCGGCCGGCAAGCCCCGGCACGACACGTTCCAGCTGGTGACGGAGTAATTCCGTCGCGGCGCCGGACGCCGCTGGCTACCGTGGACGCATGCAGCGCGCCATGACGACGACGCCGGAGAGTGTCCCGGCGCGCTGAACGACGTTTCCAGCCCGGGGCGGTTGCCCCGGGCTTCGTCTTGTGGTCACCCGCCTCGCCGTCCCCGAGGAGTCCACAATGCACGATCACCGCAAGCTCGGCCGCGAGCTGGAGCTGTTCGGCTCCGACCCGCTGCTCGGCGCCGGCCTGCCGTACTGGCTGCCCGACGGCGCGATCGTCCGCCACAGCCTGGAGGAGTACGTCCGCGACGTCGAGCGCCGCGCGGGCTACCGGCACGTCCACTCGCCCGTGCTCGGCAAGCGCGAGCTGTACGAGCTCTCCGGGCACTGGTCCCACTACCGCGACGACATGTTCCCGCCCATGGACCTCGGCGGTGAGCAGGTCGTGCTGCGGCCGAGCCTGTGCCCGCACCACGCGCTGATCTACCGCTCGCGCGGGCGCAGTTACCGCGAGCTGCCACTGCGGCTCGCGGAGCTCGGCGGGATGTACCGCGCCGAACTGTCCGGCGTGCTCGGCGGGCTGAGCCGCGTGCGCGCGATCCAGCTGAACGATGCGCACGTCTTCTGCACCCTCGACCAGGTCGAAGACGAGGCCGCCGCCGCGTTGGCCCTGATCAGGCAGGCTTACGACGCTCTTGGCATCCGGCCGGCACGCTACCGGCTCTCACTCGCCGGGGACTCCGGGAAGTACGTCGGCAACGCCGAAAAGTGGGTTCGAGCGGCGAACATCCTGCGTTCGGTTCTCGATCGCGCCGGGCTCGCGTACGACGCCGTCGAGGGCGAAGCGGCCTTCTACGGACCGAAGATCGACGTCCAGGTCGTCGACAGCGCCGGCCGCGAATCGACCCTGTCCACCGTCCAGGTCGACTTCCACCAGCCGGAGCAGTTCGCGCTCGAGTACGTCGGCGCGGACGGCGCGAAACACCGGCCGGTGATGGTCCACCGCAGCATCATCGGCAGCATCGAGCGGGCGATGGCGCAGCTGATCGAGGTCCACGGCGGCGCGTTCCCGGCCTGGTTGGCGCCGGTGCAGCTCCGCCTTCTCCCCGTGTCCGACGCCGAACTGCCCTACGCGGACCGGATTCGGCACGACGACCTGCGCATCGAGGTGGTCGACGCGTCCCGGGGCAGCCTGGGCGCGCGGATCAGGGAGGGGCGGCTGGCGCCGTACCAGGCCGTGATCGGCCCTCGGGAGGTTTCGTCGGGCGGGCTTTCGGTGCGGCTGCGCGATGGGAGCCGGCTGGACGCCAGGCCCGTCGACGAAGTTCTCGCGTGGGTCGCCGGCGAGATCAGGAAACCGCTTCGGCCAGCCAATCCAGCGTCGGTGCCAGGCTTTCCGGAGCCGCCCAGCCGTTGACGATCGCGAGCAGCTCCAGATAGCGCGCGCGACGCGGATCCCGGGCGGCGGCCAGCCATGCGCGAAGCCGCCCGGGGTCCCGCCCGAGACCGTCGACGATCTCGGCGGCCTCCGGCGAGCCGGGCGCGACACCGGCGTCGACGGCGCTCCGGACCTCCGCGGTGAGGTCGCGGCGAAGGCCGCCCGGGTGGTCGTCCGCGAGCCGCCGCAGGACGCCGCGGAACTCCGCGTCCTGAGTCAGCTCCGCCAGCTCGATCCAGGCCTCGACCTGCACGGATTCTGGGTTGTCCGGCAGTTCGGGGGTCAGCGTGCGCGCGATGCCCGCGAGTTCGGGACGGCTGCCGAGGGCGTCCCGGAGGAAGCCGTCGACGAGCCGGCGACGCTCGGTGTCCGACAGCTGGGCCAACTGGTTCATCAGGCTTGTCTCCTCGGGTGTCGAACCACGCTCCGCGACGACGGTCAGGACACTGCGACGCAGCCGCAGCAGCCGGATCTGCACCGCGAGGGCGTCCGCGTGCCTCGCCGCAACGTCGGCGACGGTGACTTCGCCGTCGACGACCCGCCGGATCGTGGCGAGGTCCAGCCCCAGCTCGCGGAGGGTGCGGATCAGGTCGAGCCGGGCGAGCGCGGCCCCGTCGTAGAGCCGATGACCTGCGGAATTTCGCTCGGCCGGCGGCACGAGACCGCGATCGGAGTAGAACCGGACGGCCTTGACGGTCAGCCCCGTCCGCCGGGCCAGCTCGCCGATCGAGTAGCGCATGCGGCTCAGCCTGGCATCTCCTCCCAGGGGAGGCGCAAGACCGGTTTCACCTCATCGTGTCGATCACATGTTCGAACATCGGCGGTAAAGTCGATCACGTGGAAGCAACAGTCAGTGAGCGTGTGAACCCAGGAGCCGATGGCGAACGTTGCGGAGTTCGTCGCGGGAGACAACGGCATCGAGCAGATAGTGCTCGACGTCGAAACCATCGAGGGCCGCCAAGACGGCTTCTTGGGCCGTGGTGCCTCGCTTCGCGAGGGCCTCGACGACCGAACCTTGATCGTCGGTGCCCATCGCGGCGAACAGCGCCTTGAGGGCCTCGGCCGACATGTCGTAGTCCGCGGCGATCGCCCGGGGTTCGACGCCGGCCAGCGCGAGCAGCAGGAGCGTGATCAGCCCGGTCCGGTCTCGTCCGGCGCCGCAGTGGAACAGGACACCGCCGGGATCGGCGTGCGCGATCGCCTTGATGACGGCGGCGCAGCGGTCGGCTTTCCGCCGGAGGAAGAGGGGGTAGTAGAGCGGGGTGCCGTTGAGCCGGTCACGGTTGACGTGCTGCCAGAACTCGACGTCGTCGATGTCGTCGAGCGGTACTTCGAGCCGGTTGATGCCGGTCGGCGTGACCGGCGCCGCGGTGGGTACGGCGAACTGCGCCGATCCCGCCAGCGCCGTCAGCGATTCCGCGCCGGGCCGGATCTCGTCCTCATTGCGGAGGTCGACAACGGTGCGGACGCCGGCTTCGCGAGCTTGGGCCCAGCCCGAGTCCGTGACGAACCGAAGGTCCGCCGACCTGAAGAAGGCGCCGTAGCGGGTCGTCTCCCCAGAACTGGTCGGCAAGCCACCGAGGTCCCTGGTGTTGAAGAAGCCGTCCCAGGCCACCGCCCTGCTCATGGGTTCGAACACCTCAAGCTTCTTCGCGGATCCGGGTCACCAATTGTGTCGGATTCACGAACCGCAACGCCACGACAAGGAGGATCAGCATGGAACCCGTGTAGATGGTGGCCATCGCGTCGACCGACTGGTTGGCGCGAATTCCCGCGGCGAACACGGAGTTGTAGAGGGCCACGACGAGGGTCGTCGAGTCCGGGCCTGCCGTCAGGAACGTCAGCTCGAACATCCCGACCGTGCGCACCAGCACCAGGATCGACGCGGCCAGGATGCCCGGCAGCAGCAACGGCCCGAGGATTCTGGTGAACACCGACAGCGTGCGCGCGCCCGACATGCGCGCGGCCGCTTCGATCTTCGGGTCGATCTGCTCGATGAAGGGCGTCATCGTCAGCACGACGAACGGCACCGACGGCACCAGGTTCGCCAGGATGACCCCGGTCATCGAGCCGGCCAGGTGGAACTTGTAGAGCACCGTGGCCAGCGGGATGCCGTAGGTGATCGGCGGGATCAGGATCGGCAGCACGAACAGCAGCATCACCAAGCGCTTGCCGGGGAACGTCCGGCGGGCCAGTGCGTACGCGGCCGGGACGCCGACCGCCACCGACACCGCGATCACCACCAGGGCGACGATCGCCGTCGTGAGGAGGACGTCCGAGAGGCCGAACTCACGCCAGGCGTCGGCGTACCAGTGGGTGGTGAAACCGTCCGGGAGCCAGGTGCCGAACCACTGCACCCCGAACGAATCGACGACGACGGAAAGGACCACGCCGGCGAGGTTGACGAAGAAGAACGCAACGACGGCCCAGACGACCCAACGTCCGGGACGCGTGACCCAACCGGTCATCCCTTGCCTCCGGTCGCTCCGCGGTACAGCGTGCCGCGCCACGCCATGACCAGGCCGATCACGATCAGCATGAGCACCGCCATGATCATCGCGACGGCCGAGCCCATCGAGTAGTCGTACTCCTCGAACGCGGCGTGGTAGGCCGCGATCGAAATGACCCGGGTCTCGTTGGCCGGGTCGCCGACGAGCTGCGCCGACGGGAACACCGAGAACGCCATCACGAACGAAAGGCAGAAGGTGATCGCCAGGCCGGGCGCGAGCAGGGGCAGTGTGATCCGCCGGAAGCGCTGCACCCAGTTGGCGCCGAGCGTCGCGGCCGCCTTCTCCAAGGAGGGGTCGATGCCCGAGAGATAGGACAACGTCAGCAGGAACGAGAACGGGAAGCCGGTGATGATCAACGACAACACGACACCCGTGTAGTTGTGGACCAGCGGGAGCGGCTGGTCGGTGATCCCGACGGCGGTGAGCACCTTGTTCAGCCAGCCCGCCTCGCCGCCGTACATGATCAGGCCCTGCGCGGTGAGCACCGTGCCGAGCGTGATCGGGACGACCAGGATCGTCGTCAGGAGGCGCTTGCCCCGCACCCGGCCGCGCATGACGTAGGCGATCGGGATGCTGGCGAGCACGTTGACGAACGTCGCGGGCAGCGCGATGCCCAGCGTCGTCCAGATCGTGTCGCGCAGGTACGGGTCGCTGAAGAACCTGGCGTAGTTCGCGAAGACACCGCCCTGACGAGGGGTGAACGACAACTGGAGGCCGTAGAGGAACGGATACAGGAACAGGCACGCGGTGACCAGCAACCCGGGCACCAGGAGCAGCAACGCGCGGTCGATGCCCCGTTCGGCCAGGCGGTGGCGCAGCGCCGGGCGGGTCGTCGTCACGGCGGTCACGGCGCGAACACCAGGACCCGCTCGGCCGGGACACCGATCTTCGCCGGGTCGCCTGGCGCGAGGCGCTTGTCCGTGCGGAAGTAGACCGGTACCCCGTTCGGCAAGCGGGCCGAGACCGACAGCTCGCGGCCGTGGTACTCGACGATCTCGACCGTGACGTCGAGGGCGTTCTCGGTACCTTCGCCCACGACGAAGTCCTCGGGACGGATGGCGACCTTCGCCGGGCCGTCCGTGAGGTCGTCGCGGTTGGTGCCGCTCAGGCGGATGCCGTCACCTTCCACGGTGACCGGACCGGCAGCCGGGCCGGTGACCGTCAGGTCCAGGAGGTTGCGGTAGCCCATGAAGGACGCGACGTAGCTGTTCACCGGCTGGGCGTAGACCTCCTCGGGTGTGCCGATCTGCTGCACCGCGCCCTCGCGCAGCACCACCAGGCGGTCGGCGAGCGAGAGCGCCTCCTCCTGGTCGTGGGTGACGTAGACCGTGGTGAGGCCGAGTGTCTGGTGGAGGCGGCGGATCTCCATCCGCATCTCGAGGCGGAGCTTGGCGTCCAGGTTGGACAGCGGCTCGTCCATCAGGACGACCGCCGGTTCCAGCACCACGGCCCGGGCGATGGCGACGCGCTGCTGCTGGCCGCCGGACAGCTGGGCGGGGAACTTCGCCGCGTGCTCGGTGAGCTGCACCAGGCGAAGGGCTTCGTCGACCCGTCGGCGGGCGTCGGCGCGGGCGACCTTGCGCATCTTGAGGCCGAAGCCGACGTTCGCGCGGACGGACAGGTGCGGGAACAGCGCGTAGTTCTGGAACACCATCCCGAACCCGCGCTGCTCCGGTGGCCGGCCGTCGATGCGGGTGTCGTCGAGCCAGATGCTGCCGCCGGTCAGCGGCAGGAGGCCGGCCAGGCAGTTCAAGGCCGTCGACTTGCCGCAGCCGGACGGGCCCAGCAGGGCCACGAACTCGCCGCGGGTGATGGCGAGGTCGAGGCCGCGCAGGGCGTTCGCGGTGCCGAAGCTGCGCGAGACACCGTCCAGCCGAAGCTGCTCGAACGTCACTTCTTGCCGACCTTCGAGCCGCCGACCAGCTGGTTCCACTTGTCGAACGCCTTGACCTGCTGCTCGGCCGGCAGCGAGGTCTCCTTGGGGTACTGGGCGATCCACTGCTCGTACTCCGGGCGGCCGAACTGCTTGATCGTGTCCTGGCTCTTCTGCGGCGCCATCTGGAGGGTGACGTCCTTGACCGCCGGGCCGGGGTAGAAGTAGCCGTCGTCGTAGGCGATGGCCTGCTGGTCTGGCTTGAGCATCCACGCGATGAGCTGCAGGATCGCCGACTCCTGGTCACCCGAGAGTCCCTTGGGGATCAGGGCGTACTGGGCGTCGGTGACCCAGTGCATCGGCTGCATGATCGCGGTCTTGACCGTGTTCGGCACCGTGCCGAGCTTGCGCGGGTTGATGTCCCAGCCCGTGGTCGACATGACCATGTCGACCGAGCCGGAGGCGAGGTTCTTCATCGCCTCCGTGGTGCCGGACGGGTAGTACTTCACGTACTTGCCCAGCTCCTGCAGGAACGCCCAGGTCTTGTCCCAGCCCTTGTCCGGATCCTTCGGATCCTTGTCCCCGAGGAGGTACGGCAGCCCCATCAGGAAGGTCCGGCCCGGGCCGGAGTTCGACGGCTGGGCGTACTGGAACTTGTCCGGGTGCGCCTTCGCCCAGTCGAGCAGCTCCTGCGGTGATGCCGGCGGCGTGGCGGCCGCGGCCGGGTTGAACTCCAGCAGCGGGCCGGAGGGGTAGTAGACGACCTCGACGCCGTAGCCGTTGGCGAGGTCCTGCATCTTGGCCGCGGGCTCGAGGTAGTTCTGCATCAGGTTCGGGAACCGGCCGGCGAAGTCCGGGAGGATCTTCGCGAGGGTGCCGTTCGCGATGCCCGCGGAGAGGCCGTCGGTGCCGCTGAGGACCAGGTGGGTCTGGGCGACACCGCCGTCCTGCTCGGCCTTGAGCTTGCCCGCCATGCTCGGGGCGGGGGCCGTCGAATAGGTGACCTTGGAGAGCACTTCGGGGTGCGCGGCCTTGAAGTTCTCGATCATCTGCTTGGTGAGCTGCAGGTTGCCGGCGATGTCGAGGATGTTGAGCTCGACCGGTTTGCTCGGCTTGTCCGGCACGGCCTGGGGTGCCGCCGCCTGGCCGCCGTCGCCGCCGGGGGCGCCGCACGCCGTGAGGCCGGCGGCGAGGCTCACCACCAGCAGCGCTCGTCGGAATCGGAAGCCGCTGCGACCCTGCATGGCTGCTCCTTGCCCGTGATAATGTTGTATGTCGCATCATATATCAGATCGGACACGTCCTTGGCGAGCACTTTCGCTCCCTATCGGGCCGTCCGGGTAGACCGTGATCCGGAAGGGGCCCGATGACGTTCGAGCAGCAGAGGCGGCGGCTTTCCGGGGTGGTGGCCATCCCCGTCACGCCGTTCGACGCCGAGGGCGCCGTCGACGACCAGACCTACGCGAAGCTGGTCGACCGTCTGGTGACCAGCGGCATCGAGGTCGTGACGCCGAACGGGAACACCGGCGAGTTCTACGCGCTCGACGCAGGCGAGGCCCGGCAGTGTCTCGAGGTCACCGTCGAGGCCGTGGCCGGGCGGGCGAGTGTGCTCGCCGGGATCGGGCACGACGTCTCGTCGGCAACGCGGGCCGCGGCGCACGCGCGGGACGCCGGCGCGGACATGATCATGATCCACCAGCCGGTGCACCCGTACGTCTCCGGCGACGGCTGGGTCGACTACCACGCCTCGATCGCCGCCGCGGTGCCGGAACTCGGGGTGGTGCTCTACGTGCGCAACCCCGCCATCGGCGGTGAGCAGCTGCACGCCCTGGGCGTCGCGGCGCCGAACGTCATCGGGGTCAAGTACGCGGTGCCGGACCCGGTGCGCTTCGGTTCGGTCGCGCGGGACACCGGCTTCGAGCGGTTCGTGTGGATCGCCGGGCTGGCCGAGCTCTCCGCCCCCGGCTACTTCGCGGTGGGCGCCACGGGGTTCACGTCCGGGCTGGTGAACGTCGACCCGTCGATCTCGCTGGACATGTTCCGCTCACTGTCCACAGGGGACTATCCGGCGGCGATGACCGTCTGGGAACGGATCCGGCCTTTCGAAGAACTCCGTGCTGCCAACGGGAACGCGAACAACGTCAGCGTCGTCAAGGACGCGCTCGCTCAGCTGGGCCTGTGCCGCCCGGACGTCCGGCCACCCAGCCGGCTACTGACGGCGGCCGAACGGGAACGGCTCTTCGGCCTGCTCTCGTCCTGGGGGCTCTCGTGAAGATGGCGGCCCGTCGACGGGTCGGAAGCGCGGTGACGCCGAACCACAACTCGCCGACGAACCACCCTGTGACAGAGGCCTGCTCGGCTCGATCCTCGCTGTAGCAACCCAACTGGGCGCCCCGGGCGTCGCTCTGCGCGACTGCGGGCGGCTGCTCGCCGGCCGAACGGCTGGCACGGTTGCGATACGAGACGGGTTCGGGCCTGACAGGCTCCTGTCTCCAGCCGGAGCGATCCGGCCGGAAGGTCACGGGTGTGCGGTAAGTCACCGTAATCCCGATGTGGCTGACTGTACACCTGCTCGGCAACCTGCGGGGAATTGCCAATCCGGCGGTGGAGTGAGAGGCTTGCCTAAGGACGCGGTACCACCGCGACCAGGCCCCAGTGCCCTTTTCCCGGACCGGACCCGGACCCTGTCGGGGCCGGAAACCGTTGCTGGACAAGCCTTTACGACTTACCCAGAGCGGTTGTGCCGATGAGTGCCACCCAAGTTCCGGATACCCCTGTGTCCACTGGCAGCGACTTCGCCGAGCTGTCCCGGCTCGTCAAGGCCGCCGGACTCCTCCAGCGCCGTCGTCGGTACTACATCGCCCGGATCGCGTTGAACCTCGCCGCCTTCGGTGGCGGGTGGGTCGCGTTCGCCTACCTCGGCGACTCCTGGTGGCAGCTGTTCCTCGCCGCGTTCTTCGCGATGATGTTCGCGCAGCTTTCGTTCATCGGCCACGACGCCGGGCACAAGCAGATCTTCAGCAGCCGCAGGGCGAACGAAGCGACCGGGTTCGTCCACGGTGGACTCACCGGGCTCAGCTACGGCTGGTGGGTCGGCACGCATTCGCGCCACCACGCCAACCCGAACCACGAGGACGAAGACCCGGACGTCGACATCGCCGCGCTCGCGTTCAGCAAGGCGCAGAGCTCGCGCAAGCGCGGGTTCCTCCGCTGGATGGCGAAGTACCAGGCGTTCCTGTTCTTCCCGCTGCTGCTGCTCGAAGGCCTCAACCTGCACGTCTCGAGCGTGAAGGCGGTGCTGAACAAGGACATCCGCCGGCGCAAACTGGAGTCCGCGCTCCTGATCGCGCACCTGGTGGCCTACCTCGCAGCTGTGTTCATCGTGCTCTCGCCGCTGACCGGGATCATCTTCATCCTCGTGCACCAGTTCCTGTGGGGGCTGTACATGGGCTGCTCGTTCGCGCCCAACCACAAGGGCATGGAGATGCTCGAGAGCGGGCACAAGCTGGACTTCCTGCGCAAGCAGGTGCTCACCTCGCGCAACGTCCGCGGTGGGCCGGTCGTCGACTTCGCCCTCGGCGGGTTGAACTACCAGATCGAGCACCACTTGTTCCCGAGCATGCCGCGGCCGAACCTGAAGCACGCGCAGGTGATCGTCCGGGAGTTCTGCGCCCGGTACGGGATTTCCTACGCCGAGTGCGGCTGGGCCCGCTCCTACGGTTACGTGTTGCAGCACCTGCATGAGGCGGGCGAGCCGCTCCGGACGAAGAAGGTGATGGCGTGACAGCACCCGCGCCGGACGAAACCGAAGTGCCCCGCTCAGGCGAGCGTTGCCCGAGCTGCCCGCACCCCCTCGGCACCCACGACACGATCGCCCGCCGCTACTGCGCGGCCACGGCGGCCGGCCAGGGCACCGACCGCGGTTGCGTCTGCGGCAGCGCGCAGGACCACAAGGCCCGCTGAGCACGGACTGAGGTCTCGGCAGCAGCCCTGCCGCTCCGCACCAACGGCTATCCGCTTGGGGTGCGGCAAACAAACCGGATCGCGGTCGCGGCCGGACCGGCCTTCACCGGCCGACGGCCGAATCGCGACCCGGCCGAACCTGCCGCCCTCCGACCGGAATGCGACACCCGACCGGTCCCTCCGGACCGGATCACGACGCCCTCCGGCCCAGACCGCGACAGCCGAACCGGCGCCATCCAACCGGTTCACGACAGCCGAACCGGCGCCATTTAGCTCGGATCGCGACAACCGAACGGGCGCCCTCTGGCTCGGATCGCAACAACCAACCCGTTGCCATCCGACCTAGGTCACGACAGCCGAACCGGCGCCACCCAACCGGGTCACGACAGCCGAACCGGCGCCCCCTGGCTCGGATCGCAACAACCAAACCCGCTGCCATCCGACCTGCATCGCAACAACCAAACCAGCGCCACCCAACCAGGTCACGACAGCCGAACCGACGCCCTCCGGCTCGGATCGCAACAACCAACCCGTTGCCATCCGACCTAGGTCACGACAGCCGAACCGGCGCCATCCAACCAGATCGCTACAGCCGAACCGGCGCCCCTGGCTCGGATCGCAACAACCAACCGTTGCCATCCGACCTGGATCGCAACAACCAAACCAGCGCCACCCAACCAGGTCACGACAGCCGAAACCGAAGCCCTCCGGCCTCGATCACCACAGCCGGTTGGAGCCTCTCCGGCCGCGATCACTGCAGCCGACCAGGCTCCTCCGGCGTGACACACAACCGAACCCGAGCTCTCCGGCCTCGAACGAGACAGCCGAACTCGGGACCCTCGACCCCGGATCGCGACAGCCGAACCCGGCCTCCGCGCCAATCGCACCCAACCCGACCCATCCAATCGACCCACCGGACAGGATTCACCATGACCGCCCAGATCGAACCCACCAGTCGCTACCACCTTCGCGTCGAGCGCGTGAAGAAGATCGTCATGGAAGACACGAAGCTCAGCGACACCAAGGCGCTCGCGCTCGCCGTGCGGATGGTGCACGAGCTCGACACCGTCCCCGAGCCCGTGCGCTGAGTGTCAGGCCGGCAGGACCTCCGGCAGGCCGAACGCCGCGAACACTCCCGGGACGAACGTCGTCACCTCGGCGACCGAACCGTCCACGATGAGCAACGTGTTCAGGCCGAACGCGCGGAACGCACCGTCGTGGCGAAGGTACGTCGCCACGGCGGGGCCGCCGTTGGCCCGCACCTCACGCATCCGCAGCTCCATCGCGTCCGGCCCGTGCAGCACCGGCGCCCAGCCCGCCAGCACCGTCGCGCGGCCGCCGTACCAAGCCGGTTCCGGCCCGTCGTGGCCGCCGGCGCCCGGCTGGTGGCTGCAGCGGACGTCGTCGCGCAGGACCGCCGCGATGGCCTGGTCGTCGCCCGCCGTGATCGCCGCCATGTAGCGGGAGACCACCGCGCGCTCGTCGCCGCTCGACTCGACGCGCCACTCCGTGCGCCGCGACGGCAGTTGCTCCTTCAACTCCGCCCGCGCCCGCTGAAGCGAGCTGTTCACCGAGGCCGGAGTCGTCTCCAAGGTCGTCGCTGTCTCCTTCGCCGTCCAGCCGACGACGTCGCGGAGGATCAGCACCGCGCGTTGCCGCGGCGAGAGGTACTGGACCGCCGCGAGGAACGCCAGCTCGACCGTCTCGCGCGCGACCGCCGCGTCGAGCAGGTCGTCCGGGCAGGGCTGCAGCCACGGCACCGCGGCCGCGGGCCGGGGCGCCAGGTGCGAGCCGGAGGCCACCGGCAGGTCGACGGACGGCACCACCCGCGGCGTACGGGCGAGGAAGTCGAGGCACGTGTTGGTCGCGATCCTGTAGAGCCACGCCCGCACGCTCGCCCGCCCGGCGTACTGCTCGCGGGCGCGCCACGCACGCAGGAACGTCTCCTGGACCAGGTCCTCGGCCTCGTCGACCGACCCCAGCAGCCGGTAACAGTGCACCTGCAGCTCACGCCGGTGCGCCTCGGCCAGGTCAGCGAACTCCATCTCGGTAGTCACCATGCCCTATGTGACGGCGACCGCCACCCGAAGTCAGCTCTTCGCAGGTCAGCCGGGGTGTGGCCGAGGTTACTCGCGCGTTAAAAACTCGTCAGCGGGAGCGGGGAACCCGTCAGGACGGCATCGGCGGCCGGCCTGCGGAGCCCGCCGAAGGGTTGTCCTGGGGGAGTCCGATCCGCCGCGATGCCCGGAGGCACCCGTGACGCTCAGCGAGCTTCTTCCCAGCCTCGGCTGTGAAGCCGCCGACCACCTCGAGCCAGGAGTCTGGCCGCGAAGCACCCGACTCGGCGAAGACGGCGAGCTGCTCCTCGCCGGCGCGAAGGTCAGCCACCTCGCCGCCCGCTTCGGGACGCCGGCCTACCTCATCGACGAGCAGCAGGTCCGCGACACCGCGCGCGAGTACCGGCAGGCGCTGCCGGACGTCGAAGTCGCGTACGCGAGCAAGGCGCTGTGCACGCGGTCCGTGCTGCGCTGGGTGGCCGAAGAGGGGTTGTCGCTCGACACCTGCTCCGCGGGTGAGATCGCGGTCGCCCGCGGGATCGGCTTCCCGGCGGAACGGATGCTGTTGCACGGCAACGCGAAGACGCCCGAAGACCTCAAAGCCGCGCTCGAGTACGGCGTCCGGCGGATCGTCGTCGACTCGCTCGACGAGATCGAGCAGCTCGGCGCGCTCGCGCACGGCGCGCAGCAGGTGATGATCCGCGTGACGCCGGGGGTCGCGGCCGGCGCGCACGCGGCGATCAGCACGGGCACCGAGGGCCAGAAGTTCGGCTTCTCGCTGCTCGACGGCGTCCCGGACAACGTCGACGCCGCTGTGAAGGCCGTCCTGGCCCAGCCGGGCCTGCGGCTCGCCGGCCTGCACTGCCACATCGGCTCGCAGGTCTCCCGCGTCGACCGGTACGAGGCGGCCGCGCGGCGGATGGCCGAGGTGCTCGTCCGGATCCGCGACGTCCACGGCGTCACGCTGCGGGAGCTCGATCTCGGCGGCGGGCACGCGGTGCCCTACGTCGGCGGTGAGCCCGCGTTCGACCTGGGCGGCTACTCGCGACGCCTGCGCGTGGCGCTGGGGTACGAGTGCACGGCGCACGGCTTTCCCTTGCCGCGCTTGACGATCGAGCCGGGCCGGGCGATCGTCGGACCGGCCGGGATCACGGTCTACCGCGTGTGCGCGGTCAAGCGCGGCAGCCGCACGTTCGTCGCGGTCGACGGCGGGATGAGCGACAACGCACGCCCGTCCCTCTACGGCGCGCGCTACACGACCCGTCTGGTCGGACGGCATTCGAAGGAAAAGCGCACCCCGATGACCGTCGTCGGCCGGCACTGCGAATCCGGTGACGTCCTCGCCGACGGCATCCTCCTGCCCGGTGACCTGCACGCCGGTGACCTGCTGGCCGTGCCGTGCACCGGCGCGTACCACCACTCGCTGGCCTCGAACTACAACCAGGTCGGCCGCCCGCCGCTGGTCGGCGTGAAGGACGGCGTCGCGACGCTGCTCGTGCGCCGCGAGACCGAGGAGGACCTCAGCCGACGGGATCTCGGGTAACGATGACGTCGCCGCCGCGCGGCACCAGACCGCGCGGCAGGCGGCGGCCGGCGAAGAACTCGCGGCACGCCCGGTGCACCGCGAACATCAGCGGCACCCCCAGCACGATCGACACCACGCCGATCACGGCGACCCCGCCGACGCCGAACACCGTCGTCTCGCCGGCGTCCGGCCGCGCGTACTCGACCAGCGCGAGCACCAGCACGGCCAGGAAGAACACCCCGCCGACGAACGGCAACAGCCCGCGCAGCAGGAAGTTCCGCACGCTCGCGAAGAGCGTCCGGCGGAACACCCAGACACACGCGAGCGCGGTCATCGTGTACTCGATGGCGATGGTCAGCCCGACGGCGTCGACGCTGTCCGAGAGCACGTTGTCGCTCACCAGCGCGAGCAGCACGTACACCGCGAGCGACACCAGCCCGAACGCCCAGGTGGCCACCGACGGCGTCCGGAACCGGGGGTGCACGCGGCCGAAGACCCGCGGCAGCGCGCCGTGGCTGGCCATCGACAACGTCGTGCGCGCGGCGGGCATGATCGTCGCCTGGCTGGTCGCCGCGCCGCTGGTCAGCACCGAGACGATCAGCAGCACGCCCAGCACCTTCCCGGTGGTGCCGTCCCCGAACACGGCGCCACCCAGCCCGGCCAGGACGTCGTCGGAGTTCGCCTCGTTGCCCAGCCCGACGCCGTCCGAGCCGACGCCCGCGAAGGCGAGCGCCGCGACCGTGACGAGCAGGTAGTTCAGCACCAGCAACACCGTCGAGAGCACCGCCGCGCGGCCCGGCGCGTGGCGCGGGTCGGCCGACTCCTCGTTGACCGAGAGCGAGCTTTCCCAGCCCCAGTAGATGAAGACGGCCAAGAGCACCGCCGAAACAGCAGTGCCGACGCCGACCCCGCCGGGCCACAACCAGTCGAGCCGTGGCACCGAGGCCTGCGGTCCCGCGGTGCCGTCGAAGACGCGGACCAGCGCGACGACCGAGAACAACACCAGCACCGCCAGTTCGACACCGAGCAGCATCCACTGCGCCCGCGCGGACACCTCGATGCCGCGATGGCACAGCCAGCACAACGCGAGCAGCCAGGCGGCACCGATCGCCGTCGTCACCCACCGGTTCTCCGCGACATCGGACGCACCGAACAGCAGCAGTGTGTACCGGCCGGTGAGCGCGGACTGGCTGCTCATCACGAGCAGCTGGGCGACCGTGACGACCCAGCCGGTGAACCACCCGGCGTGGGCCCCGAACGCGCGGGTCGCCCACGTGAAGTTGGTGCCACAGTCGGGTTCCGCGCTGTTCAGCTCCCGGAACGCGAACGCGACGAACAGCACCGGGACGAAGGAGAGCAGGACGAACGCGGCCGCCTTGAAACCGGTACCGGCGAGCACGATCAGCCCGAGCGTCGCCGCGATCGAGTACGCCGGGGCCGTCGACGACATCCCGATGACCATCGACGAAACCATGCCCAGCGCACCGCTGCGCAGCCCTTTCTCCGTGACGGCGGGCGCGGGACGGCCGCCCAGGGCCGCGGCCTCCGGCATGTGCTGGTCCTCCTGGAGTTCCGGTTCGGTGACGACGAGCCGCCAGACGGTACCCGGCGGCGGCCCGCGAGCGCCCCCGGCTGTGCGCGGGCGCACAGATGAGCCTCGGATTGGCTTGTGATTTTCCTCCGGGGCCACCGATTCCTCGGCTGATCGCGACGTGCACGCCGGATCACGTGAAGCTGCTCCGGGACTCTCGCTTTCTGGTCAGGTCTCGATACGCTGCGCACTTGACAAATCACATGCCGAAACACAGGGAGGGACGGCATGGGTGACGAATCACGTGCGCGAGGACTGGACAATACGGACAGATCGTTGATCGCTCTGCTCCAGCAGGACGGCCGGGCCTCGTTCACCGCTCTCGCCAAAGCGGTCGGCCTTTCGGAGGGTGCCGTCCGCCAGCGGGTGCAGCGGCTGCTGCGCGACGACCTGATGCAGATCGTCGCGGTGACCGATCCCGCCAACGTCGATCTGACGCGGCAGGCGATGGTCGGGATCAGCGTCGACGGCGCGGATCCCCGTGCGGTGGCGGAGAAGTTGTCCGAACTGCCGAACGTGCACTACGTCGTGCTCTGCGCCGGACGCTACGACCTGCTGGCCGAACTCGTCTGCCGGGACGACGACCACATGCTCGAAGTACTGGGTGAGGAGATCCGGAAGATCCCGGGCGTCTCCGGCACCGAGTTGTTCGTGTACCTGAAGCTGGCCAAGCAGAACTACGCCTGGGGCCGGCTGACGGCGTAGCGGGCCGGGGTGACGGGCCGAGACCCCGCCCGCCACCCCGGCCGGCTACAGGAAGCGGCGGTGGCCCGCGGAGACCGGCACGCCGGCTTCGACGAGCCCGCTCAGCGCCGCCGGCAGTGACTCCCGGTGGAGCACCCCGAGGCGCTGCGTGGCGCGCGTGAGCGCAACGTACAGCTCCGCGGCGCCGCGCGGACCCTCGGCCAGGATCCGTTCCGGTTCGACGACGAGGACGGCGTCGAACTCCAGGCCCTTGGCCGCCGACGGTGGGATCGCGCCCGGCACGCCCGCCGGGCCGATCACGACGCTGGTGCCTTCACGGTCGGCTTCGTCACGTTCGAATTCGTCGATGGCCGCCTGCAAGTCGCCGTCCGCAACATGTCTGGACCACGGCCGGACCCCGCACGCCCGGACCGATTCCGGCGCCCGCGCGTCCGGGGCGAACTCGGCGAGCAGCGTGCCGGCGACGGTCATGATCTCCGCCGGGGTCCGGTAGTTCACCGTCAGTTCGCGGTACTGCCAGCGGTCGCGGACGTACGGCGCGAGCACGGGCGCCCACGCCGTCGCCCCGGCCGCCGACCGCCGCTGCGCGAGGTCGCCGACGATCGTGAACGACCGGCTCGGACACCGCCGCATCAGCACCCGCCAGTCCATTTCGGACAGTTCCTGCGCCTCGTCGACGACGACGTGCCCGTACGTCCAGTCGCGGTCGTCGACCGCGCGCTCGGCGAGGTCACGGGTGTCGCGCTCGGCGAACCGGTCGGCGAGGTCCTCGGCGTAGAGCAGGTCGGTGGCGACCAGCTGGACGTCCTCGTCCAGTTCCTCGCGGTCCAGCTTCAGGAGGTCCATGACCTCGCCGGCGTACTCGGCGTCCTCCTCCGCCTGCTGCTTCGCGGCGGCGCGTTCGGCGGCGTCGTCCCGGCCGAGCAGGTCGGCCAGCTCGTCGAGCAACGGCACGTCCGAGACCGTCCAGGCCGCGCCGTCGACGCGGAACAACGACGGGTCGGCCCCGGCGGCCTCGAGCCGTCGCGGTGACAGGTACAGCGGCGCCAGCAGCGTCTCCGGCGTCAGCGACGGCCACAACGCGTCGAGCGCGGCCGTGAGTTCTTCGTGTTCCGCCAGCTCTTCGCGGACGTCGGCGCGGAGGTTGGCCCACGCGCCCTGGTCCTCCCGGCTCAGCCAGCCCTTGCCGATCACCGCCACGGCCCGCTCGGCGAGGAGCCGGACGACGACCTCGCGGAACACCGGGCGAGCCTCGTTGTGCGGCAGCTCCGTCCGCCGCGCCTCGAGCCTGGCCTCGCCGGCGACGTCGTCGTCGAGCGCCACCGTGACGTCGGCCAGCTCGATCGGCACCGGCTCGTCGGGCACCTTCTGCCGGTCGGCGACCGCCGCCGCGAGGACGCCGAGGATCTTCAGCGAGCCCTTGAGTTTCGCCACCTCGGGCCGGTCCTCGGCGGTGACACGCAGGCCGGGCACGAGCCCGCCGGCCGTCGTGAAGACGACGTCCGACTCGCCGAGCGACGGCAGCACCCGGCCGATGTGGTCCAGGAACACCGGACTCGGCCCGACCACCAGCACGCCGCTGCGCGACATCCGCTCACGCTGGGTGTAGAGCAGGTAGGCCACCCGGTGCAGCGCGACGGCGGTCTTGCCGGTGCCCGGCCCGCCTTCGACGACCAGCACCCCCGCGTGGCCGAGCCGGATGATCTCGTCCTGCTCGGTCTGGATGGTCGCGACGATGTCGCGCATGCCCTCGCCGCGCGGGGCGTTGACGGCCGCCAGCAGGGCCGCGTCACCGCGCTCGTGGTCGCCGGGCCGGCCGAACACCTCGTCCGTGAAGTCGACGACCCGGCGGCCCATCGTGTGGAACTGACGTCGCCGCCGCATGTTTTCCGGGGTCGCCGCGGTGGCGACGTAGAAGGCGCGCGACGCCGGCGCCCGCCAATCCAGCAGAAGCGGTTCGCAGTCGTTTTCGCCGTCGAAGATCCCGATCCGGCCGATGTAACTCCGTTCGCCGGAAAGGGCGTCCAGCCTGCCGAAGCAAAGCCCGTTGTCGACGACGTTCAGCCGGGCCGTCTCACGCGCCCGGACGCGCACGTCGGCGTCCCGATCCACCAGCGCGATGCCGGTTTCCCCCAGTGCGGCGCGAAAGCGGCCCGCCGCCTGCTCGCGCTCACGGTCGAGACGCGTGTACAGCTCGGCTGTGTACGCGCGCTCGGACCGCAATTCCTCGTCGTACCCCTGATTTGACAAGTTCCCCTCACAGCGGTTAGACTGACAACACATTCGGCGGGTTCTCCTATTCTTTTCGGAGAGCACGTCGATTTTTTATTGTCCACCCGCTGTCAAGAGCGCCATCCGGTACTGTCTCGACGCATGAGCGGTCCACGGGTGTTCCGGTTGATCCAGCCCGTCGACGACATCGAGACGGCGGTGGCGTTCTACGGCCGCGTCCTCGGCGACGCCGGTGAGCGGATCGCGCTCAACCGGCACTACTTCACCTGCGGCAGCGTGGTCCTCGCCTGCGTCGAGGCACCGCTCGAACGCCGGGAACCGCGGCCCGACAAGGATCCGCGGATCGTCTACCTGGCGGTCGACGACGTCGAAGCGACGTTCGAGCAGGTACGGGCCGCCGGGCCGCGGTGGATCGACGACGGCATCGCGACCCAGTTCTGGGGCGAACGCTCCTTCTACGCCGACGACCCGTTCGGCAACCCGCTCTGCTTCGTCCAGGAGGACACGCTCTACTTGGGCGGTCCCGTCGGCTGAGCGTCTTCCAGCGGGTCGTCGTCGGTCGGGTGCAGCCGGAACGGGATGACGAACCAGAGCACGCCGAAGATCAGCAGCGTGACCACCGCGACGACGATCATCGCCGGCTCGCCGTAGACGACCTTCGCGATGAGCGCGACGGTCGACGTGATCGCCAGAGCCAGGCAGACGAGCCCGACCAGCACGAACCGGTTGCCGACGGTCAGGATCCGCTCACGGCTGCCCGTGCGGAACAGCAGCCGGTGCCACGCCGCGGGCGCGGTCAGCAGGGCCGTCGCCGCCACCGAGAGCATCACCGCGGTCAGGTGCAGCGACTTCTCGAACCCGCTGGCGTTGTGGAACCGGTCGGTGAACACGACCGACAGCAGGAAGCCGAAGAGGATCTGCACGCCGGCCTGCGCCACCCGCAGCTCCTGCAGCAGCTCGCCGACGTTGCGCGTCAGCTGCTGGTTGCGGGTTTCCCCGGTGTGTTCGGGCACGGGAAAACGATACGCGGACTCGTGGTCGCCCACGCTCTGGGAAACGCCTCACTCGTTCGCGTGACGATCATGGCGTGGCCCCGGACCGGCCCAGTCAGATGGTCACCATGCGCCTTCTCCCCTCCGTCGTCCTGGCGGCCGTCGCCGCCCTTCTCACCCCCGGCGTCGCCGCCGCCTCGTCACCCGTGCACACCGCCACCGCGCACGGCACGTTCGCCGCGTACGCCCCCAGCGCACACGCGGTGACCTACCGCCCCGACCTCGTCCCGGCCGGTGCCCGGGCCCACGTGTTCAGCCTTTCGGCCGCGCGGACGACGACTTCCCTCGTCGTGACCGGCTTGCTCCCGAGCCACACCTACGGCGCCCACGCGCACGCGCAACCGTGCGGCGCCACCGGCGACGCCGCCGGGCCGCACTTCCAGCACGTGCCGGATCCGGTGAAGCCGTCCGTCGACCCGGCCTACGCGAATCCCCGCAACGAGATCTGGCTCGACTTCACCACCGACCGGCTCGGCACCGGCTTCGCACTGTCCACTGTGGATTGGACCTTCGGGCCACGGCGAGCGCGTTCGGTGGTGGTCCACGAAACCCACACGCACACCGATCCCGGCCACGCGGGCACCGCCGGCGCCCGCCTCGCCTGCCTGGACGTCTCCTTCTAGAACCCCCAGGTGCGCTCGGGCACCACGCGGATGCGGACGGAGTACTCGGCGTCGAACGCGTCCGGCGTCTTGAAACCGATGCTCTCGTAGTGGGAGCCGTACTTGTCGAGGTACCCGGGCGCTTCCGAGGCCTTGCCCTCCTCGATCCGCGCTTTCCCGGTGACGACGAGGATCGAGCCACCGTGCTCGTCGCTGTTCAGGTTCAGCGTGACCTCGGGGTTCGCCTCGATGTGCCGCAGTTTCGCGGTGCCGGGCTGGCTGAACACGAGGATGTCGTCACCGTCGAGGACGAACCAGACCGGCCGTGGCGCCGGCCGCCCCTTCGGTGTCACGGTGGTCAGCCAGCCGATCGGTTCGCCGGCTCGGTCGGCGAGTTTCGGTGCCATGTCCGCGTTACCCCCTGTGGGTCGGTGTTGTGATCCACGTAACCACGAGGCACCGACAATTTCTTCCCGTGATCACCGTGAGGCGACGCGCCGCGCGTACCGCGACCCGGCCGCCAGCAGCACCAGCCCGGCGCCGAGGAACGCGCCGACCCGGGCGAGGCCGTCCAGAGCGGAAAGGTCGAACAGCACCAGCTTCAGCACCGCGACACCGACCAGCACGAGCCCGATCACGCGCAGCGCCACGAGGTCGATCCCGCGCAGCAGCAGGACGAGCGCGGCGACCGTCCAGGACACCGTGATCAGCGCGTGGCCGAGCAGGAAGCCGGTGCGGCCGGGGACCGCCAGCATCGACCCGCTCAGCACGACCCCGCCGGCGCCGTACAGCGCGGCGACCCCGGCCAGCAGCCACACGGGCAGGTCGTCCGCCGGTCCCTTGAAGATCTCCAGCCGCGACGCCGCCCAGGGCAGCGTGACCGAAACGGCGAGGATCAGCACGGACACCGCGAGCGCGCCGGCCAGTTCCGCAGCCGAGTGCGGCCGGGCGACGATCAGCAGCGCGGGCGTGACGTCGAAGAACACGCCGATCAGGCCGCCGAGGGCGGCGAAGGCCAGTGAGGCGCCGAGCGCGACCCGGTTGCGCCCGCCGAGCGCGGCCACGACCAGCAGCAGCGCCTCACCCAGCAGCACCCCGGCGCGGGCCGGGCCGTCGAACTGGGTGACCGTCGCCTGCAGGATCGCCAGCAGCCCGGCGATCCCGGCGAGCTGCCCGGCGAGCCCGGACCAGAAGCGGCGCGCGGCCCACACGGCGAGCAGGACGGCACCCGCCCCGGCCGCGACCGGCACGGCCTGGACCTTCGGCAGCGCCAGCGCGGCGACCAGCGTCGGCACCACGGCCGTCGCCAGCACGGACAGCGCGGCGGGGTCGTTCTCCCGGCGGCGCAAGACGATCAGAGCGAGCGCGACGCCGACGACGGAGGTACCGGCGGCCGCGGCGGTGTTCGCCCAGCTGCCGCCGGAGCCCTCGACGACGGTGGCGATCACGGACGCGAACAGCGGCGGGATCCCGGCGGCCAGCGTCAGCGACGACCAGTCGCGGCGCAGCTGCACCGGCGTCGTCGCGAGCTGGACCATCAGCAGGAAGGTGACCAGTTCCGGGGTGAAGCCGCCGGTGATCATCGGCGCGCACACGACACAGCCGATGACCACGGCCGACGCCAGCAGCGGCGACTCCCAGCGCACGGCCACGAGCAGCCCGCCGACGGTGATGGCCAGCCCGATCGCGAGGCCGGCGAGCACCGGCAGGTACTCGTACAGCGACGTCGCCGCGACGGCGTCCAGGTAGAGCGTCGCGATGCCGGTGGCGGCCAGCGCGAACGCGCCCGTGCGGCCGGCGGGCTTGCGGTGCAGCCACACGCCGGTGCCGGTCAGCGCCAGCCCGAACGCGGCGCCGACGAGCACCCGCGGCAGCGGGCCGAGCCAGCCCCGCTGCACGGCCAGGACCAAGAGCAGGACGACACCCAGCAGCGTCACGCCACCACCGACCCAGGCCAGGACGCGGCTGCCCGCACCCTCCTTGCCGAGCTTCTCGCCCAGCGTCTGACGCGGAACGGGCTGGTACGGCGGCCGCGGCGGGAAGTACTGCTGCTGCGGCTGGGGCGGCTGCCACTGGTACTGCGGCGGCCACGGCGGCGGCATCTGCGGGTGCCGGACCTGCTGCTGCGGGTGCTGGGCCTGCTGCTGAGGCGGCACGGCCTGCGGCTGCGACTGCTGGGTCTGCGACTGAGGCGGCACGGCCTGCGGCTGCTGCTGGCCCTGCCACTGTGGCGGGACAGCCTGCTGCGGCTGCGGTGCCTGGTGTGGCGGTGGTGTCGGCTGCTCAGCCTGCTTCGGCGCTCCAGCTCCCTTCGGCGCTCCAGCTCCCTTCAGCGCTTCGGCTTGCTTCGGCCCTTCGACGGCCTGCGGCGCTTCCGCCCCCTTCGGGGCTTCGGCCTGCTTCGGCCCTTCGGTTTGCTTCGATGCTTCAGTTTGCTTCGGCGCTTCGGTTTGCTTCGGCGCTTCAGTTTGCTTCGGCGCTTCAGCCGCCTTCGGCGCTTCAGCCTGCTTCGGCCGCACCTCGCCCTCGGCGGTCCGCAGTTCGGAACCCACCAGTGCGAGCCGACGCCCCAGGTCGTCGATCTCGCCGGCGAGCCGGAGGAGCACATTCGCTTCGGTGGTCATACCGGACAGGGTCACGCACCGGCGCCCACCTGCGGATCCGTAGCACTACTCAATCCGTGGTCACGTCCTGGTCGCGGCCACCACCTCGTCCATCGTCCCCATGATCGAGACGGTTTCGTCGAGCGGCATGTGCGGGCTCTCGAGCTCGCCGGCGGCCAGGCGCAGCGCCACCTCGTCGGCCTGGTGCCGCAGGCCGCGGCCCTCGTCGACGTACTCGAAGCGGCTCCGGTCACCCTCGCGCGGGATGAGCGTGAACGACGCGGGCGCGTAGAACGGGCCTTCGATCTCGATCCGCGCGTCCGTGCCGACGATCGTCGCCGTCGTCGGGGAAACCGCGCGCAACGTGCAGGTCAGCACGGCCTGCGCGCCGCCGGCGTAGCCGAACAGCATCGACGTCTGCGCGTCGACGCCGGTGAACGCCGGCGCGGCCGTGCTGATGACGCGGTCCGGCGTGCCGAGCACCATCGACGCGAACGAAACCGGGTAGATCCCCAGGTCGAGCAGGGCGCCACCGCCCAGCTCCGGGGCGAACAGGCGGAAGGCCGGGTCCTCGGCGAACCACTGCCCGTGGTCGGCGGTGACCGTGACGACGTCGCCGAGCCGCGGCAGCAGCTCCCGGACGTGCCGGATGTGCGGCAGGAAGCGCGTCCACATCGCCTCCATCAAGAAGAGCCCGCGCTCCCGCGCCAGCGCGACGAGGTCGCGCGCCTCCTCGGCGTTCATCGTGAACGGCTTTTCGACGAGCACGGCCTTACCCGCCTCGAGCGCGAGCCGGGCGTTGCCGTGGTGCATCGGGTGCGGCGTCGCGACGTAGACGACATCGATGTCAGGGTCGTCGGCGAGCGCTTCGTAGCTGCTGTGCCGGGTTTCGATGCCGAACCGGTCGGCGAAGGCGTCCGCGCTCCCGGCGGTCCGCGACCCGACCGCGGCGACGACACCGGAGTCGGTCAGCTTCAGGTCTTCCGCGAAGGCCGCGGCGATCCCGCCGGTGCCCATGATTCCCCAGCGCAGGGGTGTGGTCGTCATGCCACCGACTCTAGGCGCTCCGGCCACTTCGGCGAACGGCCGAGCAGCGCGACGACGCGGTCCAAACCGGACAGTTCCGCGCCGTCGACCGCCGGTCCGAAGGCCGCGCCGGGAACGAGCCGGGACTGTCCACCCGGGACGGATTCGGTGATGCGCGACGCGGCGTCGAGGACGTCCTGGTCGAAGTGGACCGGCAGGCCGAGGGTGCGTGCGACGTCCCAGGAGTGCACGACGTAGTCGACGAAGTGGAAGCCGAGCACCTGCTCCGGCGGGAACGTGATCTCGGTGCTGAACTCCGGCAGCGGCAGCTCGTCGCGGTCGATGGCCGCGAAGGCGTCCAAGACCCGCTCCACCGAGTCGCGGTAGGTGGCGACCGGGTCGTCGCCGAGGGAGACCAGCTTCCAGTGGGCGAGGTCGCCGTCACCGCGCGCCGACGCGGCGAAGCCGAGGTTCTGGGTGGTCATGTGGGCCACCAGGCCGTAGAGGGTCCACGCCTCGCACGGCGTCGCCTTGCTGAAGTCGGCCGGCGTGCTGCGGGCGACGAGGTCGAGGCTGGTCCGGGTGGCGATGGCGTCCAGTTCATTGATAAGCATACGCATATCGTCTACGCATGCTTATCATCTGTCAAGCGGCTAGGGTCGGCGCATGGCGGAGCGACCGGACCTCGCGGCGATGCTCGGCGGACTGGTGCGCACGCTGGTCGCGCTGGAGACGCCGGTGCTCGAGGAGCAGCGGCTGAGCATGTGGGGATACGTCGTGCTCAGCGCCCTCGACGACGGCCCGGTGCGCACCCAGGCCGCGCTCGCCCAGGCGATCGGCGCGGACAAGACGCGGATCATCGGCACGCTCGACGAGCTGCAGGACGCGGGCCTGATCAGCCGCGAGCCGGACCCGGCCGACCGCCGCGTCCGCCTGCTGGAGATCACCGCGGCGGGCCGGGAACGACGGCGGGCCGCGCAGGACCGGATCCAGGCGCGGGAAGAGAAGCTGCTGGCCAAGCTGCCCGCGGCCGACCGCGAAGCGTTCCTCCGCGCGGCGCGGATGCTCGCGGAGTAACCGCCGTCAGGGCTTGCGGGCGACAACCCCGGCGATGAGCCGCTGCGCGGAGTTGAGCGGCTTGAGGCTCGGGCCGTCCGGCCACCAGTTCGCGAGCAGCACGATGCCGGGGTCGACGATCTCCAGGCCGGGCAGCAGTTCCTCGATCTCCTGCTCGGTGCGCGCGGTGGCGCCGCCGAGGGAACCGCTCGCGACGGCCCGCTGGAAAGCGGTCACCGTGTCGTGGTCACCGCCATCGCCGGGGTCGAACAGGTGCGAAATGGCGACGTACGAACCCGCGGGCAGCGCCTCGACGTACTCGCGCATGATCTCGGCCGGGCGGTGCCGGTCACCCTTGTGGTGGTGCAGCGTGGCCACGAACATCAGGGCGATCGGCCGCCGCCAGTCGAGGTGCTCCCGCACGAGGTCGTGGCCGAGGATGGTCTCGGGCTCGAAGATGTCGCCGCTGATGAACCGGGTCCGGTCGTTCTCCTCCAGCAGGGCGTGGCCGTGCGCGACGACGACCGGGTCGTTGTCGACGTAGACGACCTTGGAGAGCTTCTCGACGCGCTGGACGACCTGGTGCACGTTCTCCGTCGTCGGCAGGCCCGACCCGCAGTCGAGGTACTGGTCGACGCCGGCGCGTTCGGCGAGGAAGCGGCAGACGCGGACCAGGTACCGGCGGTTCTCGAGGGCCAGGTCCGCGACCTCGGGCAGCACGCGCTGCAGCCGCACCAGCTCGTCCCGGTCGACCTGGTAGTGGTCCTTCCCGCCGAGCACGAAGTCGTACATCCGCGCGATGCTGGCCCGGGTCGGATCCACCCCGACCGGCGCGTTCGTCACCCTGTGTCTCGCCTCCACCTCCCGAACACGTGGCGTCCACGAAAACCGTTCACGGGGATCCGACTCCGGCCCCTGGTCGACGTGATCGACAGCACAGGTGACAATGGAGGACGTGACCGCCCTGCTGAGCAAGCCCGCCCTGAAGATCGGCCCGTACGAGGTCGATCCGCCGGTCGTGCTCGCGCCCATGGCCGGGATCACCAACGTCGCCTTCCGGCAGCTGTGCGCGGAGTACGGCGCCGGGATCTACGTCTGCGAGATGATCACCGCGCGGGCCGTCGTCGAACGGCACCCCGGGACCATGCACATGATGACATTCGGGGCCGACGAAAAGCCCAGGTCGATGCAGCTTTACGGCGTCGACCCGAAGACCATGCGCGAGGCCGTGAAGATCATCGTCGGCGAGGGTCTCGCCGACCACATCGACTCCAACTTCGGCTGCCCGGTCGCGAAGGTGACGCGAAAGGGTGGCGGGGCGGCGCTGCCGTTCAAGCGGAAGCTGTTCGCCAGCATCGTGCGGGAGTCCGCCGCCGCGGCCGCCGAGGCGGGCGTCCCGTTCACGGTGAAGTTCCGCGTCGGCATCGACGACGACCACCTGACCTACCTCGACGCCGGCCGCATCGCCGAGGCCGAGGGCGCGGCGGCCGTCAGCCTGCACGCGCGCACGGCGGCCCAGCGCTACTCCGGTCAGGCCGACTGGACGAAGATCGCGGCGCTGAAGGAGGCCGTCACCAGCATCCCGGTGCTGGGCAACGGCGACATCTTCTGCGCGGACGACGCCCTGCGCATGGTCGCGGAAACCGGCTGCGACGGCGTGGTCGTCGGCCGTGGCTGTCTTGGGCGTCCGTGGCTGTTCGGCGAGCTGGAGGCAGCGTTCGCGGGCCGCCCGCTGCCGACCCCGCCGACTCTCGGCGAGGTCGCCGTCGTGCTGCGCCGGCACGCCGAGCTCCTCATCCAGCACGACGGCGAGACCAAGGCCCTGCGCGACCTGCGCAAGCACATGGCCTGGTACTTCATGAACTTCCCGGTGGGTTCCGAACTGCGCCGCGGCTTCGCGATGGTGTCCAGCCTGCCGGAGCTGGACGACCTCATCACCCGCCTGGACCACGACGCCCCGTTCCCCGACAACGCGGACGGGCCTCGTGGACGACAGGGCTCGCCGGGCAAGGTGACGCTCCCGCACGGCTGGCTGAACGACCCGGACGACGACTGCGTCCCGGAAGCGGAAGACATGCACTCCGGCGGCTGAGCCTCACGGCTGGTCGCGGTCCTTGCGCCTGATGTCGAGCGGCGGATGCAGGGCCTTCGCGATCTCGGGGATGTCCTCCGGCCGCGCCTTGGACACGAGGGTCTTCGCGGTCAGCCACTTACAGAGCGGTCTGACAACGGAGCCGACCGCCATTCCGCACTACCTGATCGGGTAGGCAAGAAACAGCACCAGACCCGAGCAGCGTTTCCACTGGGCAGGCCGAGTCCCCCGCCTCGCACTCGGCGACCAGCACGCGCCCGTGACATCTGTCAGCCCGAAGTCGTGGCGGACGGCATCCTCACCAAACCCGCCGCCGCGACAAGCTCTTCCCATGACGAACGACAACGCTCCCGCCTCGCTCCTCAAGACCCTCGCCATCGAGATCGCCGCCCCCACCGGCGTCTACTACGGCCTCCACTCGCTCGGCTTCAGCGTCTTCCTCTCGCTCGCCCTCAGCGGGGTCTTTCCGCTGGCCAGGACCCTCTTCCAGTTCGCCAAGAACCGCACCATCAACGGCCTGGCGCTGGTCGTGCTGGTGACCAACGTCGTCGGCATGCTGCTGACCTTCGTCGCCGGGGATGCCCGCATGATGATCGCCAAGGACTCGATCGGGAGTGGCTTCACCGGGCTCGTCATCCTGATCTCCGCGTTCACCGCGCAGCCGATCATGACCAAGGCGCTGCGCCCGTTCCTCACCCACGGCAAGGCCGACCACGAAGCCGCCTGGGAGCGGCTCAGCGGTGGGCGCCGGTTCGAGAGCGTCCTGCGCCGCGCCAGCTTCATCTGGGGGATCGGCTTTGTGCTCGAAAGCGCCGCTCGCGTCGTCGGGGCGTTCACGCTGCCCGTCGAGACCATGGTCTGGCTGAGCACCGTCCTCTTCATCGGCTCGTTCGCCGTGATCATGGTCGTCGCCGGGGCCGCGTCGAAGACGGCCGGTGAGATGGTCGCGAACGAGGCCGCCAAGGACACCCGGGAGCTCGTCGCCGCTTGACCTGCGGAAACGCAAGGTGTACAGGTGTGTACATGTACAGCAAGCGGGAGCAGCTGGTCGGCGACCTCAGCGACCTGATCCGCTCCGGGCGGCTCGCCCACGGTGACCGGCTGCCCGGCGAGAACCAGCTCGCCCTCCAGTACCAGGTCAGCCGCGGCACCGTGCGCAGCGCGCTCTCCGAACTGCAGCAGCTCGAGCTCATCTCCACCCAGGCCGGCGTCGGCTCGTTCGTCACCTTCGACGGCGTCCAGCTCGACCAGCGACTGGGGTGGGCCCGCGCGCTCGCCGACGCCGGGTCGCCCGTCACCACCGAGCTCCTCGGCATCAAGACCGTCGAAGACGCGGCCCTCGAAGAGGAGTTCGGCGAACACAACTACATCGCGGTACGACGCCTGCGCCGGGAGCACGGGCGCGGGATCTCCCTCGAGACGGCGACCGTGCCCGCGATCGGGCCGCTCGCCGAACTCCCCGAAACGGGACTGCGGGACGACTCCCTGACCAAGACGCTCGAAGCCGCCGGCCGGGTCTCGGTCGGCGGGGACCAGTGGATCAGCACCGAACGGCTCGACGCCTGCGCCGCCGAACTCCTCGGCCGCTCGATCGGCGAGCTCTTCCTCCGCGCCGAGCGCACCTCGGTCGACGTCGAGGGCCAGCTCGTCGAACGCGTCGTCAGCCTCCTGGACCCGGACCGCTTCCAGTTCCACCTCACCTTCGGACACCGGTGAACGCGCGGGACCGGGCGCTCGGCGCGTTCACCGGGCTCGCCGTCGGCGACGCGCTCGGGATGCCGACGCAGTCCATGTCCCGCGCCGCCATCGCCGCCGCCTACGGGCCGGTCACCGGGCTGCTCACCGCCGTCGCCGAGCAGCCGATCGCACCGTCCATGCCCGCCGGCTCGGTCACCGACGACACCGAGCAGGCCCTCCTGCTGGCCCGGCTGCTCATCGACGGCCGCGGCACCGTCGACCCGCACGTCTTCGCCGACGCCCTGCTGATCTGGGAGGCGGACATGGTCCGCCGCGGCTCCGCGGACCTGCTCGGCCCGTCGACGAAACGCGCGCTCTCCCGCCTCCAGGACGGCGTCCCCGCCGACGAGGCCGGGCGCACCGGAACCACCAACGGCGCCGCCATGCGCGTCACCCCGGTCGGCATCGCGACACCGTCGGAGGACCTGCACGCCCTGGTCGACGCCGTGGTCGCGACCGCGCGCGTCACCCACAACACCAGCCTCGGCATCGCCGCCGCGGCGGCGGTCGCGGCCGTCGTCTCCGCCGGGGTCGACGGCGCGAGCCTGACCGAAGCACTCGACGCGGGCGAACGCGCGGCCGTCGTCGGCGGCGAACGCGGATATTGGGCGGCCGGCGGCGAAATCGCCGCCCGGATCGGCTGGGCACGCGGCTGGGTGCGGGGCATGACGCACGACGCCGTCGCCGACGCGGTCGCCGAGGTGATCGGGACGTCGGTCGCGTCGCAGGAGTCCGTCGTGGCCGCCTTCGCGCTGGCCGAAGCCATGGGTGACGACCCGGCGGCGGCGCTCCGCCTGGCCGCGGGCCTCGGCGGCGACACCGACACGGTCGCCGCGATCTGCGGCGCGATGCTCGGCGCCACGCACGGTGTTGACGCCATCCCGCCGGACCTCGCCGAGACCGTGCTCAGCGTGAACCACCTCGACCTCGGCCCGCTGGTGGACGAACTTCTGGCGCTGAGACGGCGTTCGCGATGACCGGGCGGCTGGTGCACACCGGGCAGGTCGTGATCGACCTGGTGATGACGGTGCCCGCGCTGCCGCCGCCGGGTGGGGACGTCATGGCGTCTTCGACGAACCTGTTGCCGGGTGGCGGTTTCAACGTGATGTCCGCGGCCGCGCGGTCCGGCGCCGGCGTGCTGTACGCGGGCAGCCACGGCATCGGTGCCTTCGGCGACCTCGCTCGCGAAGCCCTTTCACGCGAAGGCATCGAGGTGGCCCACGAGCCGACGCCGGACCTGGACACCGGCGTGGTCGTCACGCTGGTCGACGCGACCGGCGAACGCACCTTCGCGACCGGGACGGGCGCCGAAGGGCGGCTGCGCGCCGAGTTGCTCGATCATGTCCTCCCAAAGGATGACGATCTCGTCTACGTCACCGGGTACAGTCTGTTGCACGAGATCAATCGGACTGCGCTCCTCGCTTGGCTGCCCCAGCTGCCCGGCTCGAGGATTCTGTTCGACCCCGGCCCACTCATCGGTGACGTTGATCTTGGAGACCTCCGTGAACTTCTGTCCATAGTAGACATTCTCAGCTGCAATGCGCGCGAAGCCGACGTGCTCGGCGAGCTGCCGCCGGTTGCCGTCGTCCGTGATGGCGCGAAGGGCTGCCGGGTCCTCGAAGACGGCCGGACGACCGATGTACCGGGCTTCCCGGTCGACGCCGTGGACACGAACGGCGCGGGTGACACGCACTGCGGCGTACTGGCCGCGGAGCTGTTGCGCGGCAGTACCCTCCTCGACGCCGCTCGGCGCGCCAACGCGGCGGCGGCGCTTTCGGTGACCCGCCGGGGCCCGGCGACCGCGCCGGACCGGGCGGCGATCGACCGCCTACTGACCAGGGACGGGCCATGACCGTGACCGAACGCAAGCTCAAGGTGGAGACCAACGGCCTCGACGTGATCGACGACGCCGAGCGCCGCGGCAGCCCGCGCGGGCTGTTCTGGCCGTGGTTCGGCGCGAACGTCTCGGTGCTCGGGCTGAGCTACGGCTCGTTCACGCTCGCGTTCGGCATCTCGTTCTGGCAGGCGCTGGTCGCCGGCGTGGTCGGGATCCTGTTCTCGTTCCTGCTGTGCGGGTTCGTCGCCATCGCGGGCAAACGCGGGTCCGCGCCGACGATGCTGCTCTCGCGCGCGGCCTTCGGCGTCCGCGGCAACCGGCTGCCGTCGGCGATCTCGTGGATTCTCACCGTGGGCTGGGAAACCGTGCTCACAGCGTTGGCGACGCTCGCCACGGGGACCGTGGTCCAGCGGCTCGGCTGGGGTGACGGGACGACGGCGAGGGTGATCGCGCTGATCGTGGTCGCGGTGCTGATCGTCGGGGCGGGCGTGCTCGGCTTCGACGCGATCATGAAGCTGCAGACGTGGATCACCTGGATCACCGGTGTGCTCACGGTCGTCTACGTGATCCTCGTCGTGGGTGACATCCACTGGGACGCCGTCAGTGCGCTGCCGTCCGGCTCGGCGCAGCAGTGGGTGGGCGCGCTGGTGTTCCTGATGACCGGGTTCGGCCTCGGCTGGGTCAACGCGGCGGCGGACTACTCGCGCTACCTGCCGCGCTCGGCGTCCGGGCGCGGGGTGGTCGGCTGGACGACGTTCGGCGCGTCGGTCGCCCCGCTGGTGCTGCTGGTGTTCGGGCTGCTGCTCGCCGGGTCGTCGGAGGAGCTGAGCAAGGCGATCGGCCTCGACCCGATCGGCGCGCTGACGACGTTGCTGCCGCTGTGGTTCCTGGTGCCGTTCGCGATCGTCGCGGTGCTGGGCCTGGTCGGCGGGGCGGTGCTGGACATCTACTCGTCCGGGCTGGCGCTGCTCTCGGCCGGTCTGCGGATCCCCCGGCCGATCGCGGCGCTCGTCGACGGCGTGCTGATGGTGCTCGGCACGGTCTACATCGTCTTCTTCAGCGACGGATTCCTCGGGCAGTTCCAGGGTTTCCTGGTCACGCTGGGCGTCCCGGTCGCGGCCTGGTGCGGCGTCATGCTGGCGGACGTCCTGTTACGCCGCCGGGACTACGCCGAGCAGGAACTGTTCGACCGGGCGGGTCGTTACGGCGACTTCCGGGTCGGCCCGATCGCGCTGATCGTGATCGCGACAGCCCTCGGCTGGGGCCTGGTGACGAACACGTCCGCGGGCTGGCTGAACTGGCAGGGTTACCTGCTGGAGCCGCTCGGGCTCGGCGGTCGCGACGGCTCGTGGGCGTTCGCGAACCTCGGTGTGCTGGTGGCGCTGGCGCTCGGGTTCCTCGTCACCTTGGCGACGCGCTCCCGGATCCGCGCCCAGGAGGCCGCGTGAAGCCAATCCTGGCGGTCATCGACCTGCAGAACGTCTTCGGCGACCCGGCAAGCGAGTGGTTCACGCCGCGTTTCGCCGAGGTGGTGCCCCCGATCCGGCGGCTGGTGAAAGCGTTCGGCGACAACGTGGTGTTCACGCGATTCATCGCGCCGACCCGACCGGAGGGCGCGTGGAAGCAGTACTACGCGCAGTGGCCGTTCGCTCTGCAACCGCCGGAATCACCGTTGTACCAGGTGATCTCCGACTTCCAGCCAGCGTCCACAGTGGACGCCACCACGTTCGGCAAGTGGACGCCGGAAATGGCCGCCCGAGTGGGCGAAGCACCTCTGGTGCTGGCGGGGGTGTCGACGGACTGCTGCGTGCTGTCGACGGCGTTGGCCGCGGCCGACGCCGGCGTGGCGGTCACGGTGGTGGCGGACGCGTGCGCGGGGGTCGACGACGAGAGCCACGCGAAGACGCTGGACATCCTGCGCCTGTACGGGCCGCTGGTGAAGGTGGCCACAACGGAGGAGGTGCTCGACTAGGCTCGATCCGGTGAGCCTCGAAGCGTCGGCGATCGCGTTGACCACGGCCGTCGTGAAGGCGGCCGCGAAGGTGTGGCTGGGTGACCGGACCATCGCCGCCGACACCACCGCCAAGGTCTTCGACCTGCTGGAGAAGCAGGTCACCGGGCTCAACGACCGCCGCAAGCTGCGGCTGCTGTTCACCAACCTCGAGTCCCGGGTGGCCGACCGGCTGCTGCCGTTCCTCGACGTCGAGTTCCGCGCGCTGCCGGACCACGAGCGGGCGGCGGCGGTGGACGCCGCGCGCGAGACGTTCGACCGCGCCACGCTGACCGACGACGACCTGTTCGCGACCGACCTCGACGCCGCGTTCCTGTACCGCTCACTGCTCCGGAGCGTCCCCGGCGTCCCGCGCGAGTTCCTGTTGTCGGCTGACGCCCTCGAGCTGTACCAGCGGGTCCTCCGCGAATGCTGCGCATACCTGGTGCAGGTCACGAGCACCCTGCCCCGGTTCCAGCCCGGCGCGCTCGTCGAGATCCTCCAGCGGGAGACGGAGATCCTCGAGACCGTCCGGAGCGTGCTGGCCGCGCTGCCCGAACGCCGGCACCCGGACGACTTCGCCGCGGACTTCCGGCGTCAGGTCGTGACGGCGCTGGACCGGATGGCGCTGTTCGGCGCGGGCCTGGCCGACGCGACCCGGCTGTACCCGCTGTCAGTCGCCTACCTGAGCCTCAGTGTCGCCACCGAGCACGGCGGCGCGCCGGGCGACCGGATCGAGCACGTGCTGCCGCACTCGTCGCGGATCCTGCTGCGCGGCGAGGCGGGTTCGGGGAAGACGACGTTGCTGCAGTGGCTGGCCGTCCAGTGCGCGAGCCGGCAGCTGCGGGACGTCGACGGCTGGGCCGACCTCGAACCGTTCCTGGTGCGGCTGCGGCGGTTCAGCCGGTCACCGCTGCCGGCACCGGAGCAGTTTCTCGACGAGGTCGGCCGCCACATCGCCGACGAGATGCCGCGCGGGTGGGTGCAGAACCGCCTGCGACGCGGCCAGGCGGTGCTGCTCGTCGACGGCCTCGACGAGCTGCCGGACGACCGCCGCCGCGAGGTGCGGGAGTGGCTGCGCGAACTCGTCGTCGCGTTCCCGCGCGCCCGGTACGTCGTCACCACCCGCCCGGCCGCGGTGGCCCCGGACTGGCTGCACGCGGAGGATTTCACCGAGGTCCGGCTCCAGCCGATGACACCCCGCGACGTCCGGACGTTCGTCACCCGCTGGCACGCGGCGATGCCCGGCGAGCAGCTCGACGACCGGCGGGACGCCTTGATCTCAGCCATCGGCGCCCGCAGCGCGTTGCGGCGGCTCGCCGAGAACCCGTTGCTGTGCGCGCTGCTTTGCGCGTTGCACCACGAGGGCAACGGACGCCTGCCGGACAACCGGATGGAGCTGTACGACGTCGCGTTGCGCATGCTGCTCGACAGCCGCGACGTCGAGCGGCGGATCGAGTCACCCGTCCGCCTTTCGCTGACCGAGAAGCTGGTTCTGTTGCGGCACATGGCTTATTGGCTGGTGCGCAACGGTCACACGGACACTTCGGCGGCGGACGCCCAGGCCCGGATCACGGCGAAGCTGCGTTCGATGGGCCAGATCGACGTCACGCCGAAGACGGTGTTCCGCCACCTCCTCGACCGCGGCGGCGTCCTGCGCGAACCGGTCCCGGGCCGCATCGACTTCGTGCACCGGACGTTCCAGGAGTACCTGGCGGCCCAGGCGGCCGTCGAAGAGGACGACATCGGGATCCTGATCGCGAACGCACACCTGGACGAATGGCGCGAAGTGGTCGTGCTGGCGGCGGGCCACGCCCACCCGACGCAGCGCGAACGGCTGCTGGACGGGTTGCTCAACTGGGACGCGGACGAGGCACAACGGCTGAGGCTCGACCTGGTGGCGTTGGCCTGCTTGGAGACGTCGCCGGAGCTGAACGAGCGGCTGCGCAACGAGATCGAGGACCGGGCGAGCACTCTGATCCCGCCGTTGACCCACGGACACGCGGTGAACCTCGCCAGTGCCGGAGAGTTCGTGCTGGACCTCCTCGCCGACTGCAACCCGGAGCCGGACGAGGTGCCACTCCTGCTGCGCACGGCCGCGATGATCGGCGGCCCGGGCGCCATCGCCCTGCTCTCCCGGTACAGCGGCCGCGAGGACCTGGCTGTCGCCGAAGAACTGATCGAGGCCTGGACCAGGTTCGACTACGCGGAATACGCGGAGCGCGTGCTCGCCGACTCTCCACTCCGGGGCGGGTCTCTCAGCGTGCACGACCCGGGAATGCTCGCGGGCCTGAAGCACCTGCGTCACCTCACCTGGCTGCGGTGCCGCTTCGAAGACGGCTACGGTCGGCTGGATTTCGTCCGCGACCTCCCCGGGCTCGAAATGCTCGAAATCGCTGACCGGGCCTACTACGACCTTCCGGCTTTGGCGGGCAGCGCGTTGACCGGGCTGGCGCTGATCGGCCAGTTCCAGTTGGAGGCGGTCGATCTCGCCCCGCTCGCCGACGTACCCGGGTTGACCTCGATCGAAGCCAAGCTGACGTCCCGAGGCTGGGCGGCGCTGGCCGGTCTGCCCCGGTTGAAGCACCTCCAGCTGAGCCGGATCGACGATCCGTCCCGGCTTGCCGAACTCGCTGCGTTGACCGAGCTGCGGTCATTGGCGCTGAGCAACGTCTTCGCCTTCCCGGATCTGGTACCGCTGGCGTTTCTCGCCGCCCCGGTGTCCCTCAGCCTCCAAGGCTGCCCGGACCTCCGAGACTTGGCACTGCTCCACCAGTGGCCCGGGCTGCGGCACCTACGGCTGATCGCCTGTCCGGAAGCCGATACGACTCCGATCGCCACCCTGACCGAACTCCGGCTCCTGGAGCTGGCGGGCAGCAAACCGGCCGACCTGTCGCGGCTGTCCGGAATGCGGCACCTGGAAGAGCTGCGATTGCGCGATGTGAAGGCCGTGCCCGATCTCGCACCGCTCGCCACCCTCGATGGCCTCAAGGTTCTGACGGTGGACGGAACGGGTGAGCTGGATCTGCGCCCACTCGCCGGCCGCGCCGGTCTCCAGATCGCGGTGAGCAAGCAGCTCCAGCCGATCGGCGCCGAGCTGCTGGGACCGGGGAGCACGGTCGAGGTGGCGACGGTTCCACGCCGTTGGCCTGGCGTTCCCCGGCGGCCAGTAGATTCAGGCTTGTGATCGACCACATCAGCGTCACCACCGAAGCCGGTTCCTTCGACGGGATCGCCGCCGGGCCCGAGGACGGGCGGCCGGTCATGCTGTTGCACGGTTTTCCCGAAGCCGCCGTCGAGTGGGAGCACCAGGTGGCCACCCTGGGGGTGCTCGGCTTCCGGGCCGTCGCGCCGGATCAGCGGGGGTACTCGCCCGGGGTGCGGCCCGAGCCGGCCGCCGACTACCGGATCGATCACCTCGTCGGGGACGTTGTCGCCATCGCCGACCAGCTCGGGTGGAAGCAGTTCGACCTCGTGGGGCACGACTGGGGTGGCGCTGTGGCCTGGTGGACCGCCGATGCCCATCCCGAACGGCTGCGCAGCCTCGCCGTCGTGTCGACGCCGCATCCCGCCGCGCTCTCCGCGGCCATGAAGAGCGACGAGGACCAGTACCTCCGGACGCAGTACATGACGGAGTGGCGGCAGACGCGGGTCACCGAGCGGCGGATGCTGGAGAACGACGGCCGCGCGCTGCGGGACATGTTCGAGCGGCGGGTTTCGCCGAGCAAGGTCGACGAGTACATCCAGCGGCTGTCCGAGCCGGGCGCGCTCACCGCCGCGCTCAACTGGTACCGCGCGGGCCGGCCCGGCGGGAAGATCGGCAAGATCGACCTGCCGACGCTGTACGTCTGGAGCACCGAGGACGTCTCGTTCGGCTCGACCGCGGCGCTCGACACCGGCAACTGGGTCACCGGGCCCTACCGCTTCGAGATGCTCGAAGACGTCACGCACTGGGCGCCCGAAGAGGCACCGGAGGCCGTGACGACGCTGCTCGTCGAGCACCTGAACGCGCGGTAACCGCCGATCACCCTGCCGTGAGCGTCGCGGCCACCCGCCTTGCGGTACGGGACGCCCGTGGCCGTCGTGTCTACTGGGCCGGTGGATACCGCGACCGAAACCGAGACCGAGCGCGTCGTCTTCGTCACCGAGGACGGTGTGCCCACCGGCGAGACCGGGCCCAAGCTGGCCAGCCACCACGAGCACACCCGCCTGCACCTGGCCTTCTCCTGCTACGTCCTGCGCCGCAGCGACAATGCCCTGCTGATCACCCAGCGCGCACACGAGAAGAAGGTCTGGCCGGGGGTCTGGACCAACAGCGTCTGCGGGCACCCCGCGCCCGGCGAGTCCCTCGAGAACGCCGTCCGCCGCCGGGCCGCCTACGAGATCGGGCTGCCGACGCTGTCCGGGCTGCACTGCGTGCTGCCGAAGTACCGGTACCGGACGCCGCCGTTCGAGGGGATCGTCGAGAACGAGTTCTGCCCGGTGTTCGCCGCCTGGACCGACACCGAGCCCGCGCCGAACCCGGCCGAGGTCGGCGGCTGGCGCTGGATCCCCTGGGGTGACTACACGGAGTTGCTGAACGACCAGACGGCTAATGTGAGTTACTGGGCCAAAGACCAGTACGCGCAGCTCAAGGGCATCGAACCGTTCTCCCGCCTCTGAACCTCCGACTCCGCTGAGTTACCGTCGACCTCCCGTTTGAGCGAAATTCACTTTCGTCCGTACCCACACCTCAAGCGCGGCCACCTCTACGACGACAACCAATGCGTGGTGGAGGTGGGCATGGTCGCCGAGGACGAAGCCGCGCTGCGCCGGGCACGCGGCCCGCAGCCGCCGGACCTGCTCCGCCTCCACGAGACCGTCGCGAGCCTGTTCGCGACCCAGGGCGACTGGCGCCGCGCCTACCAGCACCTGCGCTCCGCGCTGGACATCGCCCGTGACGGCAGCCTGCGTGACGCGCTGACGTCCAGCTACAACCGCCGCTACCTCGACGAGCGCCTGTACGGACCGCTCACCGGCCACCAGACCGCCCGGCCGCGGCCCCCGCTGGCGATCGCGTTGATCGATCTCGACCGCTTCAAGCGCGTCAACGACACGTACGGTCACCTCGTCGGCGACCGTGTTCTCCGCCGGGTGGCCGACCTCCTGCAGGAGGAGCTGCCCGAAGACGGCTTCTGCGCCCGCTACGGCGGCGAGGAGTTCGTGCTGTGGCTGCCCGGCGTCGACGTCGGGGACGCCGTCCGCATCGTCGACGCCGCCCGGCTGCGTGTCGCCCGTCACCCCTGGTCAGAAGTCCAGCCGGGACTGTGCGTGACCATCAGCGCCGGCCTCGCGCACGACTCCGCGACCGAGCCGGACGCGGCGGCGACCCCCGAGCGGCAGCTGCGTTGCGCCGACACCCTGCTCTATGCCGCGAAACGTGCGGGGCGGAACAAAGTCGCCTATCACGACGCGCAAACGACTCGGTTAATAACCCACTCAGAGTAACGTAAACTCCGCATTACCCCGGATTGCGTACAACCGCCTTCACCCGTTTGTCGACGCTGGGCGGCCGTTCGTCGACTCAAGGTGAAGAAAATTCCGGGAGGGTGTCGTCACGAACGGGGGGTATCCGTACGATAACGAAAACCTCCGGGGGAACGATCACCTCTCGCGGGGGAAGACGGCCAAGTCGAAGACCCGCCCCTGGATCGCGCGAGAGGAGACCGAGTGCCGGACGAGCTCGACAGCCCGGGAAACGGTCGCCGCGTCGATGGCCCCGCGCGACCCCGAAGCGGCAGACGCAGGTCCATGGAGGACAACGGCGGGATCAGCGTTTCGGACGTCGTCGCGAAGACCACCGGTGTCCGTCCCGTTCCGCCGCGCGACCAGCAGGACCGCGTTGACCAGCCAGGACACCGCGGGCGCACCGCCGAACCGCCCCGAGCCGCGCAGCCGCCCCGCGCTCGCGCGCCGCGGCCGGTGCAGTCGCCCGCCGACAACCCAGTACCCACGGACGCCACTCGTCAACCGCGTCCCCCGCGGCCGCGTCAGCCCCGCCGCACGACCGCCGCCGCCCCGCAGCCCGAGGCCCCGCTCCAGCGCCGCCCGCCGGCCGCGAACCCGGGCCAGCAGCAGACGTCGGCCGCGCCGCAGCCGCCCCGCCGGCCTCGCCGCCCCGCGGCCGCTCCGGACGGCGCGGTACCGCCGCGTGCGGACGCACCGGCCCCCCAGCGTCCCCCGGCCCCCGACGCGCCGGCGGTGAAGCGGCCACCAACTACCGCCGACAGCCCGGCCGCCAAGCGCGCGGCGGCGTCCGAATCGTCGGCGCCGGGACGCACCCGGCCTGCCGGTGACACCCGCCGCCCGCAGGCCGACGGCCCGGCCGCCAAGCGCGCGGCCGCGTCCGAATCCTCGGCACCGGGACGTGCCCGGCCGACGTCCGACACCACCGCGCTGCGGCGCCCGCAGGCCGACGCCCCGGCACGGCCGGCGAGCGCGGTGCCGCCGCGCTCCGAGCTCGACCCGCTGACCATGACCGACGAGATGGAAGCGATCGACGAGGCGACGCAGTACCGCCGCAAGATCGACCACACCCTCGCCCGGTTCTCGGCCGCGCACGACGAGGGGAACGCCGAAGAGGCGAAGCGGCGTGAACGCCGTGAACGCCTCTCCCCTGCCTCCCTGATCGAGAGCACGCGTACGGCCCTTCAGCGCGTGGTCACCCCGGTCGAGCCCGAGACCGACGCCGCCGAGCTGGCCGCGCAGACGCGGCTGCAGGAGAAGAAGCAGCACAAGCACGAGCGGGCGGGCCGGTTCGGGCGGATCGCCGCCGCCGTCGTCGCCGCGCTCGTCTTCCTCGGCGTCGGTGGCGCGTGGGGCGCCCAGACCTACTTCGACGCGAAGTTCACGCAGATCTCGGCCCTCGACGAGAACTCGTCCGACATCCAGGACGCCGCGGCGCAGGCCAACGACGAGAACTTCCTCATGGTCGGGTCCGACACCCGCGACGGCGCGGGGGCCGAGGAAGGCGTCGGCACCGCGGACAGCACGCCGGGCGCGCGCTCGGACACCGTGATGGTGGCGCACATCCCGGCCGACCGTAAGCGCGTCGTCGTCACGTCGTTCCCGCGCGACCTCGAGATCGACCGGCCCGACTGCCAGCGCTGGGATCCCGCGCAGAACAAGAACACCGACGAGAAGGTGCCCGGCCAGAAGATCGCGAAGCTCAACACCGCGTACGCGGTCGGCGGGCCCTCGTGCGTCACCAAGGTGATCCAGCAGCTCACCGGGCTGCGGATCAACCACTTCGTCGGCATCGACTTCAACGGCTTCAAGGAGATGGTCGACGCGGTGCACGGCGTCACCATCCACAACGAGATCCCGATCGACGACTCCGTGCTCGGCAAGGTGCTGCTGGAGACCGGCGACGTCTCGATCTCCGGTGACCAGGCGCTGAACTTCGTGCGCGCGCGGCACGTCAAGGGTGACCCGACGTCCGACTACGGCCGGATCAAGCGGCAGCAGGAGTTCATCGGCGCGCTGCTGAAGAAGGTCATGTCGTCCGACGTCGTGCTCGACCCCGGCAAGCTCAGCGACTTCATCACGGCGTTCGCGAAGGCCACCTTCGGCGACAACCTCGGTGTCAAGCAGATGATGACGCTGGCGCAGTCGATGAAGGGCCTCGACCCGTCGAAGATCTCGTTCCTCACCGTGCCGACGGTCGGCATCGCCAACAGCCGCGGCAACGAGGTCCTCGTCCGCAGCAAGACGAAGGCGCTCTTCGACGCGCTGCGCAACAACACCGCGCTGCCCGACCCCAACGCCCCGGTCCCGCAGAGCGAGCAGCCGGCGCCCACCAGCTCGTCGAAGTCGTCGTCCTCCTCGTCCTCGTCGTCGAAATCGTCCTCCAAGACCACGTCGAAGACCTCGAGCAGCAAGAAGACCAGCACCACCGGCTGAGCCGCGAGGATTGTTAGTCCGGGTTCACGTGCGGTTCACCCAGCGATGCGGTGTTCGGTCATGGTTGCCCGTAGGGTTGGGCCATGCGTGAGGCTTACCATGTCGAACTCGAACAGCTCGCCGACAACCTGGCCGCCATGTCGCTCCAGGTCGCCGACGCCATGGAGCGCGCCACCCAGGCCCTTCTGGAGGTCGATCTCAGTCTCGCCGAGCAGGTGATCAGCGACGACGCGAAGGTCGACGACGCCCGCGCCCTGTGCGAGGAGCAGGCGTACGCCCTGCTCGCCCTCCAGGCACCGGTGGCGACCGATCTGCGCACCGTGCTGGCGGCGATCCACGCCGCGGAAAGCCTGGAGCGGATGGGCGATCTGGCCCTGCACGTGGCGAAGGCCGCGCGCCGGCGGCACCCCGAACCCGTGCTGCCCGAGGCCGTGAAGCCGTACTTCGCCGAGATGGGCGAGGTCGCGGTGAAGCTGGCCAGGCAGACCGAGGTGGTCATCAAGACGAAGGACGTCGAAGCGGCGAAGACGCTCGAGTCCGACGACGACCAGGTGGACGACATCCACCGCCACCTCTTCACGGTCCTGATGGACCGCGAATGGCCCCACGGCGTCGCCGCCGCGGTCGACGTCACCCTCCTGGGCCGCTTCTACGAGCGCTACGCCGACCACGCGGTGTCGGTCGCGAAGCGGATGATCTTCGTGGTCACCGGCAAGATGCCGGGCTACGGCTCCGACGACGACATCTGAGCCTCGTTCGAGAAGGAAAGCCCCCGGCCGGAGCCGGGGGCTTTTTCTTTGCCGAACAACGGTTTCCGAATATCCACTTCGGACACTGCGCCGACAGAAAAGAAGGCCTTTCTCGCCGGCCCCGAGCACGGGCGAGAAAGGCCTTCCGCAACAACGACTACTCAGCCGAAGCGGCCGGAAATGTAATCTTCCGTGGCCTTTTCGTCCGGGTTGGAGAAGATCTTCTCCGTGTCGTTGAGCTCCACCAAACGGCCCGGCTGCCCCACGCCGGCGAGGTTGAAGAACGCCGTCTGGTCGGAAACCCGCGCCGCCTGCTGCATGTTGTGCGTGACGATGACGATCGTGTAGTCCTTCTTCAGCTCACCGATCAGGTCCTCGATCGCCAGGGTCGAGATCGGGTCCAGCGCCGAGCACGGCTCGTCCATCAGCAGGACGTCCGGCTGCACCGCGATGGCGCGGGCGATGCAGAGACGCTGCTGCTGACCGCCGGAGAGGCCGCCGCCCGGCTTGTTCAGGCGGTCCTTGACCTCGTTCCACAGGTTCGCGCCGCGCAGGGCGCGCTCGGCGATTTCGTCGAGCGTCTTCTTTCCCTTGGTGCCGCCCAGCTTCAGGCCCGCGACGACGTTGTCCTTGATGGACATCGTCGGGAACGGGTTGGGGCGCTGGAACACCATGCCGATCGTGCGGCGCACCTGGACCGGGTCGACGGCCGATGCGTAGATGTTCTCGCCGTCCAGCAGGACGTCACCCTCGACGCGAGCGCCGGGGATGACCTCGTGCATGCGGTTCAGCGTGCGCAGCACCGTCGACTTGCCACAGCCCGACGGGCCGATGAACGCGGTGACGTTGCGCGGCGGCACGGACAGGGTGACACCGTCGACGGCGTGGAACTTGCCGTAGTAGATGTCCACGTCCTTGACGTCGATTCGCTTTGCCATGGCTTACAGCTCACTTCTTCTTCGGGGCGACAAGGCGCGCGAACACGGTGGCGAGGAGGTTGATGATCGCGATGATGAGCACCAGGGTCAGTGCCGCGCCCCAGATCCGGTCGAAGCCGACCGAGCCGGGATCCATCGAGTTGGTGACGCGCTCGTTGTTCATCAGCAGCGGGAGCGCCGCCTGCTCGCCGCTGAAGATGTCCCAGTTCGTGTAGGCGGAGTAGCCGACCAGGACCAGCAGCGGCGCGGTTTCCCCCATCACGCGGGCCAGCGCCATCATGATGCCGCCGATGATGCCGGACAGGGCCGTCGGCAGGACGATCTTCACGATCGTCTTCCACTTCGGCACGCCCAGCGCGTAGGACGCCTCGCGCAGGTCGTCCGGGACGATCCGCAGCATCTCCTCCGACGAGCGGACGACGACCGGGATCATCAGCAGCACCAGGGCCAGCGACACGGCGAAACCGCTGCGCGGCAGGCCGAACGTGGTGATCCAGAGCGCGTAGATGAACAGCGCGGCGACGATCGAGGGGACACCGGAGAGGATGTCGACCATGAAGGTGGTGGCCTTCATGAGCCTGCCCCGGCCGTACTCGACCAGGTAGATCGCGACGAGCATGCCGATCGGCACCGCGATGATCGCGCAGACGAGGCCCTGCAGCAGGCTGCCGATGATGGCGTGCAGCACACCGCCGCCGACCTCGTCGGACAGGTAGTTGCCCAGGTCCTGCGACCACCAGTTGCTGTACGGGATGCGCTTGATGCCGTTCGCGACGACCGTGTACAGCACCCACACCAGCGGGACGACGGCGATCAGGAACGACAGCCAGACCAGCGTGGTCGCCAGGCCGTTCTTGACCTTGCGAGCCAGGCTGACCTGCTGGAACGCCGGTGTCGTCGCGGGAGCTTCGAGCGTGGACGTGGACATGCTCAGTCCCCCTTCTTGCCGATGACGGACCGCGCCGCGAAGTTCACGAGGAACGTGAGCACGAACAGCACCAGGCCGGCCGCGATGTACGCGCCGGCCGAGATCTCGTTGTTGAACTCGCTGTAGTTGGCGGCGATCTTCGAGGCGAACGTCGAACCGCCGTCGAAGAGGCTCCAGTCGAAGTTGCGGCCCTGCGGGATGAGCAGGATGACGGCCAGCGCGATCGTCTCGCCGAGCGCCCGGCCGAGGCCGAGCATCGAGGCGCCGATGTAGCCGGCCTTGCCGAACGGGAGCACGGTGGTGCGGATGACTTCCCAGCGCGTGGCGCCGAGGGCGAGCGCGCCCTCGAGGTGCGGGGTCGGCGTCCGCTCGAACACCTCGCGGGAGAGCGAGGTGATGATCGGCAGGATCATCACGGCCAGCACGATGCCGGCGGTGAAGATCGTGCCGCGCACACTCGGCGAGACGTTGCCCGGCGCCAGCAGCGGGAACCACGAGAACGTGTCGTTGATCCACTGCGAAAACGGCTCGATGGCCGGGGCGAAGACCAGGATGCCCCAGAGGCCGAAGATGATCGACGGCACCGCGGCGAGCAGGTCGATGACGTACGCGAACGGCCGCGCCAGCCGCTTCGGCGCGTAGTGGGTCAGGAACAACGCGATGCCCAGTGACACCGGCATCGCGATGATCAGCGCCACGAGCGACGTCGCGACCGTGACCTCGAGGAGGTCGAGGATGCCGAACGACATGTTGGCGGGGTCGTTGGTCGACCAGCCGTGGTTGAACAGGAAGTTGGCGTTGTCGGCCCGCAGCGCCGGGATCGCCTGGATGAGCAGGAAGAGCCCGATCAGGCCGATCAAGGCGACGACGAAGATCCCGGCCCCGGTGGTCAGGTTCTGGAAGATGCGGTCACCGGGCCGCACCTTCTTCGGCTTCTCGCTCGCGGGCGGCTCGGGCACCGCCGTCGAGGTGGGTTGCTCCGAAATCGGATCCTCCGGGGGCGTCGTGGCGGACGACGAACGCCCACCGGGGTCGCCGGTGGGCGTTCGCGTCGAGGATGACTCGCTCATCAGCTACTTCTGACCAGCCTGTATCAACTCGGGGAGCAGTCGCAAGACCGCGTCAGGAGATCGCCTGGACCGCGGCGAGAACCTTGGTCTGCAGCGACTGCGGGATCGGGACGTAACCCTTGGCGGACAGCGGCTGCTGACCGTCGGTGGCGGCCACCGTCAGGAACGCCTTGACGGCCTTCGAGACATCGGCGTTCGCGTACTTCGAGCAGACGATCTCGTAGGTCGTCAGCAGCAGCGGGTAGGCACCCGGGGTGTTGCTGGCGTAGATGCCGTTGAGGTCGAGCGCGAGGTCGTTCGTGCCGTCCTTGAGGAACTTGGCCGAGTCGAGCGACTTCGCCACGTTCTCCGACGTCAGCTCGACGCCGCCGGAACCGCTGTCGATCAGCGCCGGGGTCAGGCCGTCCTTGGCGAACGCGCCTTCGACGTAGGTGATGGCGCCGTCGGCGGCCTTCACCGCGGTCGCGACACCGTTGGAGCCCTGCGCACCGTTGCCGACGCCACCGTTGAACTTCTTGCCCGCACCCTTGGTCCAGTCGGCCTTCGCCGCCGCGCCCAGGTACTTCTGGAAGTTGTCGGTGGTGCCCGACTCGTCGGCGCGGGAGACGACCTGGATGGCCTTGTCCGGCAGGTTCGCGCTCTCGTTGCCCTTGACCGCCTTGATGGCCGGGTCGTTCCACTTGGTGATGCCGCCGCTGAAGATCTTGGCGATGACCGAGGGGGTCAGCGTCAGCTTGTCCACACCGGAGAGCTTGTAGGCGACGGCCACCGGGCCGACGACCATCGGGATGTTCCAGGCGGGGCTCGCGCAGCGCTTGGTGGCCGCGTCGAGGTCCGCGCCGGTGGCCGGCGAGTCCGAGCCGCCGAAGTCGATCTGGTTGGCGTTGAACTGCTTGACGCCGGCGCCCGAGCCACTCGGGTTGTAGTTGACCTGCTGGCCCGCGCACTTCTTGCTGTACTGCTGCGTGAAGATGTCGATGGCGTTCTTCTGTGCCGACGAGCCTTCGGCGGAGAGCGGGCTCTTGCCGCCGCACGCCACGTCGGCCGTGCCGGTGGCGGCCGGGGCGGCAGCCGAGTTCGAGCTGCTGCTGTTCGTCGCCGCGGGGTCGGAACCACAGGCGGCGAGCACGAGGGCGGCGCTCGCCACGATGCCCACCGCGCTCAGGGGCCGCATGATCTTCACTGCTGTTTCCTCCATCAGGAGCTTGACCGGAACACCCGCGGCGTGGTGCCGCGCCGGATCCGGACATTAGGCAGCCCTGGTGGACGGTCGGCCGTGAACAAATGAACGCAAAGTGAACAAGGCCGCTGATGTGAGCAGTGCGACTACACCGAAAGGGCGCCGTGTCCTGGCCGTGACCTGGGAGTTTGCCGACAGTGACGGAGCGCTTGCACGGCGTCCAACGTGGTCACCGACCGTACTGGACGTCGGTCTCGTGACGGGTGAACCCGAGCTTCGTGTAAACGGCCAGCGCCGGAGCGTTGTCACCCTCCACGTAGAGGATCACCTGCCGCAACCCCTGGCCCGCGAGGTACCGCAGCCCGGCCAGCGTCAACGCCCGGCCGAGGCCCCCGCCCTGCGCCGAAGGATCGACGCCGACGACGTACACCTCGCCGACGCGCTCGCCGCCGAAGCGGCCGGGCGTGGCCTCGTGCACCTTCGTCCAGTGGAAGCCGATCACCTCGCCCTGTTCTTCGGCGAGGAAGAAGCCAGCCGGATCGAACCACGGCCGGCGCTCGTCGGCGCGGATGTCCTCGGCGGTCAGCGCGCCCTGCTCGGGGTGCCAGTCGAAGGCCCGCGCGTTGACCCGCACGACGGCGTCCTCGTCCTGGCCCGGCACGAACGCGCGCAGCGTGACGCCGTCGCGCAGCACCGGCTCCGGCCAGTCCGCGCCGTCGGCGGTGGTGTGCAGGATCAGCAGCTCGCGCTTGCGCTCCAGCCCGGCCCTCAGCGCGAGCTGACGGGCCGCGGGGTGGTCGCCGTGCGCCCAGACCCGGAAGCCGACCGCGGCACGCTCGTCGAGCGCCTGAAGCAGCTTCGCGCCGTACCCGCGGCTGCGGTGGGCGGGGTGCACGAACAGCTCCGCGACCTGGTGGCCGAAGGAGTCGCCGGTGGTGTCGAGGTGGGCGTACCCGACGACGTCGCCGTCGACGCAGGCGACGAGGTGCTCACCACCGTCGAACTCACCCGGCAGCGCGCCCTCGGGCTCGACCTCGGGCCGCCCGTCCGCGTCGCGCACGGCCAGCAGCAGCTCCCGCACGTCCGCGAGCTGCTGCCCGTCCAGTTCCTGGCGCCACTCCCCGTCTCCACTCACCCCGTGACCGTACCCGGGACCGGAGCAACGCGAAGGTCGTGCGAGACGTCCTGGAGAGCGTGGGGGACCTAGCGCGCGAGTTCGGGGGTGTCGGCCGGCGCCTCGGCGGGCGCCTGCACCGGCACGCTGCCGCGCGGCGCGCCCTTGGCCGGCCGCTCGAACTTGTACCCGACGTTGCGCACGGTGCCGATCATCTGCTCGTGCTCCGGGCCGAGCTTCGCGCGCAGGCGCCGGACGTGGACGTCGACCGTGCGGGTGCCCCCGAAGAAGTCGTAACCCCAGACCTCCTGCAGCAGCTGGGCGCGGGTGAAGACCCGGCCGGCGTGCTGCGCGAGGTACTTGAGGAGCTCGAACTCCTTGTAGGTGAGCTCCAGCGTGCGCCGCTTGAGCCGCGCGGTGTAGGTCGCCTCGTCGATGACCAGCTCGCCGACCCGCAGCTCGGCGTCGACCTGCGCGGAACCGCCGTCGCGGGTCGTGACCAGCCGCAACCGGGCGTCGACCTCGGCCGGGCCCGCCGTCGGCAGGAGGATGTCGTCGGTACGCCATTCGGCGCTGACCGCCACCAGCCCGCCCTCGCCGACGACGGCGATGATCGGGGTGGACGCCTCGTCCTCGCCGGTGCCCTTGAGCAGCCGGCAGAGGCTCTTCGCCGAGGCCAGGTCGCTGCGCGCGTCCAGCAGGATGACGTCGCGGTGCCCCGCGTCGAGCAGGGCGGTCACCTCGGGGGGACGGACGCGTACGGTGTGCGGCAGCAAGTCCAGCGCGGGAAGCACCGAAGTGGCGTCCGCTTCCGCGGTGAGTACCAGAAGGTCCAGGCTCATGAGCCGCACCGCCTTCTCAAAATCGTCGCCTCACGGTGGCGTTAGTCGGTGCTAAGTGAGAATAGCGGCTCAACGGCCGGGTACCTAACCCTTGCTGGATCGATCACACCTGGAGAAACCCCCGGTGCGCCCGACGAACCCCGATGATCCCCGACGAAACAGGAGTACGGACGCGATGGTGAGCAGGCCCGTGACCCGGGACGACCGACCCGCACCGAGGCCGGACGCGCGACGCCGCGGCCGCCGGGGCCGTCGCTGGGTGATCGCCCTGGTCGTGCTGGTGCTGCTGCTCGTCGGCGCCGACTTCGGGGCCGCAGCGTTCGCCGAGCACACGATCTCGCAGAAGGCGCGTGAACAGCTGCAGCTGACCGACGACCCGTCGGTGACGATCCACGGCTTCCCGTTCCTCACGCAGGCCCTGGGCGGTGACTACAGTCACATCAGCGTGTCGGCCGCCGGTGTGCCGGTCGGCGACAAGCTCCAGGACGTCGCGCTGAACGCCGAGCTCGAGGACGTCACCGCGCCGCTGTCGGACCTCACGAACGGCAACACCAAGGCGATCACCATCGGCAAGCTGACCGGGGCGGTCACCATCAAGGCCGCCGACCTGGCCCGCATCTCGCCGCTGGACAAGATCAAGGACCTGCGGATCGAGCCGGCGACCACGGACTACGTCCAGAACGGCGACTCCGGGCAGAGCGAGCCGACGCCGACGACCACCACGACCGCCGCCGACGGCCAGACCGTCGACGAGTCGAGCACGGGTGTCCGCATTTCGGGACACCTTCAGTTCGCGGGCAAGGATCTGGAAATCTTCTGCTTCGCGATGATCGAGGCGGACGCGAAGGCGGGAACGATCACCTTCGCGCCGAAGCGGCTGCAGTTCGGGAATGACCAGGAGACGACGGTCGTTCCCCAGGCGGTGCAGAAGGCGCTGCTGCCGAACTTCAACGCGTCGATCGCGACGAAGGACCTGCCGCTGTCGGTGACCCCGACCGGCGTGCGGGTGCAGAGCGGATCGGTGACGATCAAGGGTGAGGCGTCGAACGTGTCCTTCGCGGACCTGAGCAAGTAGGAGTGGCCGGTGACGGGGCTGTGGGTGCTCGTGGCGGTACTGGTGGCCGGGACGGCCGCCGGGCTGCTGCTGCGGGCCCGCAACGGCCGCGTGCGTGAGGCCCGGGACACCGTGCGCGAGCTGCCCCGCCCCGTCGCCGACGCCCTCGACCCGGCGTCCGCCGTGACGCTGGTCCAGATCTCCACCACCTTCTGCGCGCCCTGCCGGCACGCGAAGGCCGTCCTCGCGCCGCTCGCCGAGCGGACCGAGGGCCTGCACCACGTCGAACTCGACGTCACGAACCAGCCCGAGGTCGCGCAGTCCCTGTCCGTGCTGCGGACGCCGACCACGATCGCGCTGGCCCCGGACGGCCGGGAGCTGCTGCGCGTCAGCGGCGTCCCGAAGGGCGCGGATTTGCTGGAAGCGCTGCGCCCGCATCTCACCCTGCGGACGTCCTGACCGGGCGATGTCCCAGCCTGCGGGAATCGTCCCAAGGTATGAACGTGGTTCCCACCCTGAGGGAGCTCTGGGTACCCTCGCACCCGTGACCGGGCTGACCACCTTCTTGACGCAGCGACGCGCAGTCGACCTCTGCCGCGTCCGCAGCAGCCTGTGTCGTGTTCAGCCCGACCGGCGCTGAACGACGTCTCTCATCGCTTCGGTCCCCAGCCAGCCCTGATGCCGCTGACGCGTGCCGTACGCACGCACCTTCTCTGCTCCAGCTGGAGGAACCATGTCCGCCGGACCGGCCGTAGACCCGCGTGGCCCGCGGTTCGCCGCCATCCTGACGACGATCGTGCTCGCGGTCGTCCTGGTCACCCAGTGGTGGCCGCTGCTGGCGATCCAGACCGTCGTCTTCGCCATCGGCGCGTTCATCGGGCTCAAGCCCGCGCCGTACTCGCTGGTGTACCGCTACCTGGTGGCCCCGCGCCTGGGCCCGACGACCGAGCGGGAGGACGCGGCGCCGCTGCGGTTCGCGCAGGCGGTCGGGTTCGTGTTCGCGCTGATCGGGACCCTCGGCTTCGCGCTCGGCGTCACCCCGCTCGGCATCGTCGCGACGGCGTTCGCGCTGTTCGCCGCCTTCCTCAACGCGGCCTTCGACTTCTGCCTCGGCTGCGAAATGTTCTTGCTGATCAAACGCTTCAGTCCCGCCCGCGCGTCGTCCTGAAGTTCAACCCCAGAAAGAGAGTCCGTTTCCATGAGCCGTGAAGACGTCCTGGTCACCACCCAGTGGGCCGAGGAGAACCTGGACACCCCCGGCGTCGTGTTCGCCGAGGTCGACGAGGACACCACCGCCTACGACGGAGGCCACATCCGGGGCGCGGTGAAGTTCGACTGGCGGAAGGACCTGCAGGACGGGGTGCGCCGCGACTTCGTCTCCAAGGAGGGCTTCGAGAAGCTCCTGTCGGAGAAGGGCATCTCGAACGACGACCGCGTGATCCTCTACGGCGGCAACAACAACTGGTTCGCCGCCTACGCGTACTGGTACTTCAAGCTCTACGGCCACGAGAACGTGCAGCTGCTCGACGGCGGCCGCAAGAAGTGGGAGCTCGACGGCCGGGAGCTGAACTCCGACGAGGTCAAGCGCGACACCACCGACTACAAGGCCAAGGACCAGGACCTGACGCTACGCGCGTTCCGCGACGAGGTCGTCCAGTCCATCGGCGCGAAGAACTTCGTCGACGTCCGGTCGCCGGACGAGTTCTCCGGCAAGCTGCTCGCCCCGGCGCACCTGCCGCAGGAGCAGTCCCAGGTCCCCGGCCACATCCCGGGCGCGCTGAACGTGCCGTGGGCGAAGGTCGCCAACGAGGACGGCACCTTCAAGACCGAGGGCGAGATCGAGGAGCTCTACAAGGACCAGGGCATCGACGCCGGCAAGGGCACCATCGCCTACTGCCGCATCGGTGAGCGCTCGTCGATCGCGTGGTTCGCGCTGCACGAGCTGCTCGGCTACGACGACGTCAAGAACTACGACGGTTCGTGGACGGAATACGGCTCGCTGGTCGGCGTGCCGGTCGAGTTGGGAGCCAAGTGATGGCGGTCGACGACAGCTGCGGCGCACCGGTCCAGGAGGCCACGCCGGCGGACTACGACACCAAGGGCCAGGTCGTCCTGGCCGGCAAGGTGACCGGCGCGGACGGGCCGGTCGGCGGCGCGTTCGTCCGGCTCCTGGACGGCGGCGGCGACTTCACGGGCGAGGTCGTCTCCTCGGCCGACGGCGACTTCCGCTTCTACGCGGCGCCGGGCGAGTGGACAGTGCGCGCGCTGCACCGCAGCGGCAACGGCGAAGCGTCCGTCACCGCTTCCGGCCCCGGCCTGCACCAGCTGGCCATCTCGGTCGCCTGACGTTCAAGTCCGTGAAGGCCACCTTGAGGGACTCTGAGTCCCTCAAGGTGGCCTTCACGGCTTTTCGGTCAGGACGCGCGTGGTGTAGTCCCGGAGTGACGGGCACGTCTCGATCGGGTGGTCGCGGGGGCAGCGCAGGAAGTGGTTGAGGAACGTCTCGGCGATCGCGAGCTTCCGCTGCTGCTCGACCAGCTCGGCGATCCGGTCGCGGACCACGGCACGCCAGTCGCCGTGCTCCGGGCCGCGCAGCACGGCGGCGATCTCGTCGAGGGTGCAGAGCCCGGTGTCCTGCAGCATCTTCGCCGCGGCCAGCCGGTGCAGCTCGTCCGGGCCGTAGAACCGCTTGCCGCCCTTGCGCTCCGCGGGACGCACGATCCCGCGCTCGTCCCAGTACCGCAGGGCGGACACCGCGACCCCGACCGTCGAGGCCGCTTCACCGATGGACAGCATGCGACGAGTTGACCTCAAGCCGGGTTGAGGTCGCAAGCTGATTAGGTGACCCTAACCGCTCCCGTGACACGACGCACCGGTCTGCTCGCCGCCGTCTTCCTGGGCAGTTTCATGGCCCTGCTCGACGTCAGCGTGGTGAGCGTCGCGCTGCCGACCATGCAACGCACGCTGGGCACGAGCTTCAGCGGCCTGCAGTGGATCATCGACGGCTACACCGTGGCGCTCACCGCCGTGATCCTCTCCGGCGGCACCCTCGGCGACCGCTACGGCCGCAAGCTCGTCTACCTCTGCGGACTGACGGTCTTCACGATCGCGTCGGTCGGCTGCGCGCTGGCCCCGACGCTCGAACTGCTGGTCGCCGCCCGGATCGTCCAGGGTTTCGCGGCCTCCGCCGTGATCCCGGGCTCGGTCGCGCTGCTCGCGCACGCGTTCCCGGCACCGGCCGAGCGGGCGCGGATGATGGGCCTGTGGGGCACGGTCGCGGGCTGCGCGCTCGTGCTCGGCCCGCTGATCGGCGGCCCGCTGACGGACGCCTTCGGCTGGCCGTCGATCTTCCTGATCAACGTGCCGATCGGGCTGGTCGCGGTCGTGCTGGGCCGCCGCGGGATCACCGAGTCCCGCGACCCGGCGCACGGCGCGCTCGACCTGACCGGGCAGGTGCTCGGCGCCCTGTGGATCGGCCTGCTGACCTTCGCCGTGATCGAGGCCGGACGCCTCGGGCTGAGCGCGTCCGTGCTGGTCACCGGGGTCCTCGGCCTCGCCGCGCTGACGGCGTTCATCGTGGTCGAACTCCGCGTGCCGCATCCGATGCTGCCGGTGCGGCTGTTCGCCGGGACGCGGTTCTCGGTGGCCATCTTCGCCGCGTGGAGCCTCGGGTTCGCGGCCTACCCGGCGGTCTTCCTGATCGGCGTCTACCTGCAGCAGGCCCGCGGCGCGACAGCGACCGAGGCGGGTGTCCAGATGCTGCCGTACGTGCTGGCGAACGTCGCCGCGGCCTTCACCGCCGGCCGGCTTTCGGCGCGCTACGGCGCGGAGCGGCTCCTGCCGATCAGCTACTTCGTCGCGGCCGTCGGCTCGTTCGCGTTTCTCCTGCTCGGCGCAAACAGCCCGTACTGGCTGGTGGCCATCGCGTTCGCGCTGGCCGGTGCCGGGGTCGGGCTGTCGGTGACGCCGTCGAACATCGTCGGGCTGGCCGGGCTGCCGGGCAACCGCAGCGGCATCGCGTCGGCGACGGTCAACGCCGCCCGCCAGACCGGCACCGCGCTCGGCGTCGCGGCGCTGGGTGCGCTCCTGGCCAACGGTTCGACGCTGCCGAGCGGCCTGCACGCGGCGATGGGCGTGGCCGGCGTGGTGCTGCTCGCGGTGACCGTGCTCACCGCGGTGACCCTGCGCCGGGCCGGGTGAGCGGCGGCGGACTATCCTGCTGGGCGTGGAAGCACTGTTTACGACCTTGCTGGTGCTGGCGGGCGTTGCCATCACCTGGTTCGCCGTGTACGTCGTCTACCGGCTTTACGCGGACCAGCGCTGACCGATGGCCGACAGCGGCGACGACGCCATTGCAGCAGCGGAAATGCGCGCGGCGAGCACCCGCGCGCGCAACCTCCCGCTGTGGGACGACCTACCCATCCCCAACGACACGGCCAACCTGCGCGAGGGGCCGGACCTCAACGAGGCCTGCCTCGCGCTGCTGCCGATGGTCGGTGTCTGGCGCGGTGAGGGCGAGGTCGACTACCCGACCATCGAAGGCCCCCGCAAGTTCGCGCAGCAGCTGACGATCGCGCACGACGGCCGTCCGTTCCTGATCCACGAGTCGCGGTCCTGGCTGCTCGACGACGAGGGCAACGTCATCCGCCCCGCCGCGCGCGAGTCCGGCTTCTGGCGGCCGCAGGCCGACGACACGCTCGAGCTGCTGCTCACGCACAACACCGGTCTCGTCGAGCTGTACTACGGCAAGCCGCGCAACCAGACGTCCTGGGAGCTGGGCACCGACGCGGTGATCCGCACGGCCAGCGCGAAGGACGTCAAGGCCGCGCAGCGGCTGTACGGCCTGATCGAGGGCTCCCTCGGCTACGTCGAGGAGCGCGCGATGATGGGCCAGGAGCTGCAGCCGCACACCTCGGCCCTGCTGCACCGCGTGGTCGGCTGACGGCACCCGGCATGCGCTGGCGGCGGTGTGGCGAAGACGCCGCCCTGCTGGACTGCGATTCGCTCGACCAGATGCGGGCAGCACACGCGACGCTGCTCGCGGCGCGCCCGGACGGCGTCACCGACGTCGTGCCCGGCGCGCGCAGCCTCCTGGTGATCGGCGACGTCGCGGCGGCACGCGCGGTCTTGGACGGCGCCGATCTCACGCACCCGCCCGCCGGCGACCCGCGTGAAGTGACCCTCGACGTCCACTACGACGGCGACGACCTCGCCCTGGTGGCCGCCGACGCCGGCTGCTCCGAAGACGCCGTCGTCGACCTCCACACGGGCGCCGGCTACACGGTCGCGTTCACCGGCTTCGCCCCCGGTTTCGGCTACCTGACCGGACTTCCTTCGCCGTTGCGGCAGCCGCGGCTGGATTCCCCGCGCACCCGCGTCCCGGCCGGCGCGGTCGGCCTGGCGGGCGAGTTCACCGGCGTCTACCCCCGCGAGTCGCCGGGAGGCTGGCGGCTGCTCGGGCACACGACCACGCCCCTGTTCGACCCCCACGCCGACCCGCCCGCCCTGCTCGCACCGGGCGACCGCGTGCGGTTCCGGAGCGTCCGGTGAGGTCGCTGGAGGTCGTCTCGCCGGGTGCTCTCGCGCTCCTCGAAGACCTTGGCAGGCCCGGGTACGCGCACCTCGGCGTGGCCCCGTCCGGTGCTTTGGACGTCTCGTCGCTGCGGCTGGCGAACCGGCTCGTCGGCAACCCCTCAACGGCCGCGGGCATCGAAGCCCTGCTCGGCGGCCTTTCGGTGCGGTTCACGACATCCGCGACGGTGGCGGTGACCGGCCCCTCGGTCCCGGTCGACGTCGACGGCCGTCCCTTCGGCTCCCACACACCGGTCGCTGTCCGAGCCGGGCAAACGCTTGCGGTGGGCACCCCGGAGGCGGGACTGCGGTGCTACCTGGCCGTCTCCGGCGGGATCGACGCCGAGGAGGTGCTGGGCAGCCGTTCGCGGGACGTCCTGTCCGGCATCGGCCCCTCGCCGCTGTGTCCCGGTGACGTCCTGCCGCTCGGCCCGGTCCGCGGGGTCCCGGCGGGCGCGGACGTCGTCGCCCCGGCCGCGGCGCCCGCGAGCCTGGTGATCCCGGTGACGCCGGGCCCTCGCGACGACTGGCTGGAGTCCCCGGCCGAGGGCCTGTCGGCGTGGTGGACGGTGACGCCGGAGTCGAACCGCGTCGGCCTGCGCCTGGACGGCACCCCGCTGCGCCGGGCCGCGGAGTTCGCCGAGGCGGAACTGCCCAGCGAAGGAGTGGTCACCGGGGCGATCCAGGTGCCGCCGAGCGGCCTGCCGGTGGTCTTCCTGGCCGACCACCCGACCACCGGCGGTTACCCCGTCGCAGCGGTGGTCCGGACCGCGGCGTTGGGCGCGCTCGCCCAGGCGCGACCCGGTACCCGGGTGCGCTTCCGAGTGGCATGAACGAGCCTCGCCACCGGAGCACACCACCGGCGGTTACCCGTCGCCGCGGGTGGTCCGGACCGCCGCGCTGAGCGCGCTCGACCCGGCACCCGGGTGCGCTTCCGGGTGACGTGAAAGGTCTGTACCGCCACGCGGGTGAGACCCGGGTCACGCGGTGCACCCGTCCGGGTAGGGGCTGGAACCATGTCGCGCCGCCGGCCGTCCTGATAGCTGTGGAACAGGTGACGATCAGCGGTGGCACGGGTTTCCTGGATGTGAACAAGCGCGCGCGGGCGGAGCTGCCCCAGGCGTTGCGGATCGCGCTCGCCACCGGGCAGCTGCGACGTCCGCTCGCCACCACGCTCGGCCCGGTGCTCGACCTGCTCGTCGACGGCGACTATCGCGTCAGCGGCCCGGAACGCGTGCCGGACGACCAGTCCCTGACCCCCACCGACACCTGGCCGCCGTCCGACGAGGCCCGCGTCGGCTACTACCGGACCGCCATCCGCACCGGGCACCGGCCGGTCGCCGTGGTCCTGGGCGACGGCGAACGCGAGCTGATCCTCGACGGTCACCACAAGATCGCCGCCTACCGCGCCGAAGAGATCGCGCCGGCGGTCGTGCGGATCGCTCAGGCGTACTCGGCCTCGTAGGCCGCCACCAGCTCGGCGTAGACCGCCGACGAGTCGGGCAGCCGCGCGCCGTCCAGCGTGTGCACCCGCGTCAGCTTGCGGACCGAGGACGCCATGAACACGCCGTCACCCTCGACGAGGTCACGCACGCGCAGCGGCTCCACCTTGACCGACCAGCCGGCCTTTTCGGCCCCGCGGAACAGCGCGGCCTGGGTCGTGCCCGGCAGGATGCCGACGCTCGACGGCGGGGTGAAGAGCGTCCGCCCCTTCGCGAGCACCACGGTCGACGTCGGGCCTTCGAACACCGAGCCGTCGGCGGCGGTGAAAATCACATCTTCGGCGTCACGGCGGCGGGCTTCGCGCAGCGCGGCCATGTTCATGGCGTACGACAACGGCTTCGCGCCCAGCAGCAGCCACGGCGCCCGCTCGGCGAGGTCCGGCGGGAAGCCGCGTTCCAGGGTGACCGCGGCGACCCCCTCGGCACGCGCTTTCAAGATCGACGGCGCGACCTCCGAACCCAGCGCGAAGCCGGTCGGGACGGCGTCGGGATCGCCGTCGGAACCCCTGGTGTACACCAGTTTCAGCACCATTTCGGGGCTGCCGGTCCAGTGTTCGAGCACGAGCGAAACCGCCCGTTCCCAGGCCGCGAGATCGGGCTCCGGGAGGTCGAGCATGGCCGCCGAACGCGCCAGCCGGTCGAGGTGCGGCCGCAGCTCGCGGGGCTTGCCGCCGACCACCAGGATCGTCTCGAAGACGCCGTCGCCGCGCGTCAGTCCGAGGTCGTCGACCTTGATCTGGGCGGCGTCGGGATCGGCCAGGGTTCCGTCGAGGAAGACGAGCACGCGCATGCCGACACGGTACTCACCTAGGCTGGGCGGTATGCCGTACCGCTCGCCGCTGCTGGACGTGCCCGGATCCATCCCCCCGCCTGACGACCACCCCGAAGCCGGCGTCCCCTGGCACTGGGGAGACCCCTTCGCGGAGCAGCGCACCGCTTCGCGCGGCGTCGTCGTGATCGATCGGTCACACCGCGAAGTCCTGGCCGTGTCGGGCGAAGAGCGGCTGTCCTGGCTGCACCTGGTGATCTCGCAGCACGTGACCGAGCTCGCCGAAGGGACCGGCACCGAGGCGCTGGTGCTCGACAGCCAGGGCCGCGTCGAGACGCACATGGTGGTCGCGCACCTCGACGGCACCGTGTACCTCGACACCGACCCGGGCACGAGCGTCACCAGCGCGTTGCCGAAGGGCGGCCCCCAGACGCTGCGCGAGTACCTCGAAGCCATGAAGTTCTGGTCCAAGGTGGACATCCGCGACGCGACCGAAGAGTTCGCGCTGCTCACCGTGCTCGGCCCGGACTCCGAGCGCGTGCTGAGCGCGGCCGGTGTCGAGGTCGGGCCGGAGCCGTACGCGGTCGCGGCGCTGCCTGGCGGCACCGGTTTCGCGCGGCGGATGCCGTGGCCCGGCCGGTTCAGCGTCGACCTCGCCGTGCCGCGCGCCGAGCTCGCCGGCTGGTGGAAGAAGCTCACCGACGCCGGCGCCCGCGCGGCCGGGAGCTGGGTGTTCGACGCGCTGCGCGTCGAGTCGCTGCGGCCGCGGCTGGGTGTCGACACCGACGATCGCACGATCCCGCACGAGGTGGGCTGGGTCGGCTCGGCCGCGCACGTCGCGAAGGGCTGCTACCGCGGCCAGGAGACCGTGTCGAAGGTGCACAACGTCGGCCGCCCGCCGCGCAACCTGCTGCTGCTCCACCTGGACGGCTCACCCGAGATCCGGCCGGAGCCCGGTGACCCGGTGCTGCTCGACGGCCGCACGGTCGGCCGCGTCGGCACGGTGATCCAGCACCACGAGCTCGGCCCGATCGCGCTGGCCCTGGTCAAGCGGTCGACGCCGGTGGGTGCCGAGCTGCTGACCGGCTCGGAGGACGACCTCGTCCAGGCGGCGATCGACCCCGACTCCGTGCCTTCGGAACTCCCGGCACCCGGGCGGGCTGCGGCGGCGCAACTTCGTGGCTGATCAAAAACCCCTGACAGCAGGATCACGCCCAACCGGGATAAACTGCGCTGTGATCGAAGTGCGGCCCGGCGGCAGGCGGCGGATCGACCGCGTGCTCGGCCCGGGATACCTCAGCGGTGTGGGTGACCTGCCGCTGAAGGTGCTCCGCGAGCGGCGGGACGAAGCCGCCCAAGAAGAGACCGACCTGTCCTACCTGCGCCGGCTGCTGCACGCCCGGATCGACATCGTCCGCGCCGAGCAGACCCGGCGCAGCTCCGGCGGCGAGTCCAGCATCGTCGACCAGCTGGCCACGATCCTCGCCGACAACGCGCTGGGCCCGGCCGCGGGCTCCGGGCGGCACCAGCAGCTGGAGCCGTCCCGCGCCGGCGAGCACCGGCGGCACGCCGAGGCGCTGATCGGCGACACCGACCTGACCGACGTCAGCTCCCTGACGGACGACAAGCTCGCTTCCGCTTTGGACACCTACGCCCGCGAAGAGCTTTCGGTGTCGTCGTTCCGGCGCGAGGTCCAGAGCGTCATGGACACCCTGAACGCGGAGATCGCGCAGCGCTACCAGCAGGGTTCGGCCACTGTGGACGAGCTGCTGGAGAGCGAAGGCGGGCACGAGGCCCAGTGAACCTCATTCAGCCGTCGCCCGGCGCGAAGGTCACCGCTGGCAGTCGGGCTGCAGCACCGCAGCGCCGTGCTAACCAGAATGAGGTTCAGTGACCAACCCCGTTTTGGCCGAGGTCGTCCGTTCCGATTTCGTCGAGAGCGTCCACCGCGGCGCTCTCGTGGTGACCGGCCCCGAAGGCGACGTCCGGCTGGCGCTCGGTGACGTCACGTCGCCGGTTTTCCCGCGGTCGTCGAACAAGCCGTTGCAGGCCGTCGGCATGCTGCGGGCCGGGCTGGACTTCACCGGTGAGGACCTGGCACTGACCTGCGCGTCGCACTCGGGCGAGCCCAGCCACGTCAAGCGCGTCCTCGAACTGCTGCAGGCGGCGGGCCTGACCGAGGACGACCTCGCGTGCCCGGCCGACTTCCCGCTGCACGTGCCGAGCATGCGCGACGCCGCCGAGCCGCGGCGCGTGATGATGAACTGCTCCGGCAAGCACACCGGGATGCTCACCACCTGCGTCCGCGCCGGCTGGCCGACCGCGGGTTACGAGACCCCGGACCACCCGCTGCAGCAGGCGATCGCCGTCGCGGTCGCCGAGCTGACCGGCGAGCCGATCGCGCACACCGGCGTCGACGGCTGCGGTGCGCCACTCTTCGGGTTCTCGCTGACCGGCCTGGCCCGCGCGTTCGGCCGCGTCGCGACCGCGTCCGAAGGTCCGGAGCGGACGGTGGCCGATGCCATGCGCGCCAACCCGTGGCTGGTCGCCGGCACCGGGCGCGAGGACACCGAGCTGATGTCCGCCGTGGACGGTCTCGTCTCGAAGGCCGGCGCCGAGGGCGTCCAGGCGTTCGCGCTGCCGGACGGCTTCGCGGTGGCGATCAAGATCGACGACGGCGCGAAGCGGGCCTGCGCGCCACTGGCCGTCGAGGCGCTGCGGTTCCTCGGCGTGGACGTCTCCGGCCTCGGCGAGCTCGCGCACGGGACGGTGCTCGGCGGCGGGCGCCCGGTTGGCGAGATCCGCGTGCCGGAGCTGCGCGGCTAGCTAGTTGGCGCGTTCCCGCGCCGCCAGGTCGCCCCAGAACTCCCGCAGGTCGGAGAACAGTTCGGCGAGCTCCTCGACGTTGCCCGTGCGCAGCGCGTCCAGGATGTCGTGCACCTCTTCGGCGGTGGTGTCGGCCTCGAGGATGGGGTCCGCGAACAGCTGCACGAGGCCGCCGTAGTCGAGTTCGACGATCGAGTCCGCGTGGAAGTTGTCGAGCCAGCGCCGCGTCTCGAACAGCACGCGGCCCGGCCCGGAGTCGCCGAAGGTCTGTTCCAGCAGGTCACCGGCTTCGCGCGCCCGGTGCTGCGCGTCGGCGAGGGTGGTCCGCCAGGACAGCTCCCGCTTCGGGTCGTCACGGCCGCTGCCGAGCACGAGCTTGCGGTCCTCCGGGTCGACCAGCACGAACCACGGCAGCGGGACGGTCCAGGTGGTCGACAGCGTGTGCGCCGCGGACGTGCTGAGGTCCGACAGCGCGGACTTCGTGCGGGCGCGGATCGCGTCCTGGGTGAAGCCGCCCTCGTCGAGGATCACGTTCTTCAGCGCCGGGTGGGCGTCACCGAGGAAGGTCACCAGCGCGGCCGCGGACCGGGCCCGCAGCTCCAGCGGGCACACAAACGGCCCGTGGACGCGCTGGCCGTCCGGTACGTCGGCCGGATCGAGCACCAGGACGTCGGTCAGCAGGCTGGGCGCGGGGCGCCCGTTGGCGAGCTCGGCGGGCAGCAACCGGCGCGGCGCGGCGACCTGTGACTTGAGCCACATGGCCTGCTCGCGGGCGCCCGCGTCGGTCCGCCCCAGCTTCGCCGCCGCGACGGCCGCGCGCAGCCGATCGTCGGGCGGCTCGCCCAGGGCGAGCAGGGGTTCGTACACCCGCAGATAGGCCACGAAGGGACGGAGCACGAGTAGATCGTGGCACGCCGACCTGCACTGATCGTCACCGACCGGCCGGTAACCGGTGTCCGGCCGACACTGTCACGACCGGCACACCGTGCCACGTCGCATCGAACCCCCCGGACACGGTACGGTGTGAGCAGGAAATAATTGTCGAGACGATGCGGGGCCGCCGATTCCCCCGGCCGCCCCGCCCCTGTGCGAGGGGGTCGAGCCATGGGGCGCGGCCGGGCTAAGGCCAAGCAGACGAAGGTGGCGCGCGAGCTCAAGTACAGCTCGCACGAGACCGACTTCGATGCTTTGCAGCGCGAGCTGTCGACTGGTTCCTCTAGTGGTCACTATGAGGAGCCCGATAGCAATGATCAAGATCCGTACGACGACGGGTACGACGAGTACCGTCGTTGAGCACGCGTAACCGCGCGAGGGCGTGAGCCGGGCACAACCCGGCGACCGCCCTCGTGCGCTGCGTGCTGCCCAAAAGTGTGTCTAAAAGGCACTCGGGGCTACGAATCCAACGAAGGAGTGAGCCGGTGGTAAGTCGGGTTGGAGTCGTCGGGGCGGGACTGATGGGTTCCGGCATCGCCGAGGTGCACGCCCGGTCCGGGTTGGACGTCGTGGTCACCGAGGTGAACCAGCCGGCGCTCGACGCGGGCAAGGCGCGGATCGAGAAGTCGCTTCAGCGCGGCGTCAAGAACGGCAAGCTCTCCACCGAGGACGCCGACGCGGCCCTCGGCCGGCTCCGGTTCACCACGGACATCGCCGAGTTCGCCGACCGCGAACTGGTCATCGAGGCGATCCTCGAGCAGGAGCAGGCGAAGGTCGACGTCTTCCGCCAGCTCGACAAGATCGTCGAGGCGGAGGACGCGCTGTTCGCGTCCAACACGTCGTCGATCCCGATCATGAAGCTGGGCATGGCGACGAACCGCCCCCAGCAGGTGGTCGGCATCCACTTCTTCAACCCGGTGCCGGTGCTGCCGCTGGTGGAGCTGGTCCCGTCGCTCCTGACGAGCGAGGAGACCGCCCGCCGCGCGGAGGACCACGCGACGACGGCACTGGGCAAGACGGTCATCCGGTCCCAGGACCGGGCCGGCTTCATCGTGAACTCGCTGCTGGTGCCGTACCTGCTGTCGGCGATCCGCATGATCGAGTCGGGCTTCGCCTCGGCGGAGGACATCGACCGCGGCATGGAGCTGGGCACGGCCCACCCGATGGGCCCGCTGCGGCTGTCCGACCTGATCGGCCTGGACACGATCAAGGCCATCGCGGACTCGATGTACGCGGAGTTCAAGGAGCCGCTGTACTCGTCGCCGCCGCTGCTGCTGCGCATGGTGGACGCGGGCCTGCTGGGCAAGAAGACGGGCCGCGGCTTCTACTCGTACGGCTGACCGACCTTCGTCGCCGCACGATCCACTTTTGGTGGTCCGTGCGGCGACTTTGTCGTCTTGGGCCGGACGCCCGGGCCCGGTTGACTCCGAGGCATGCCTGAACCGAGCCGTCGTGTGACCACCTTCGTCTTCGCCGCGGGCGCCAACGGTGTCTCGGCCGCCCCGAACGAGCTGGTCCTGCGTGGCCACCGCGGTGTCGGCGTCGAGCAGCCCGGGCAGCAGTTCCGCCTCTCCTACCAGGCCCCGCAGGACCTGGCGGGGTTCGCGACGGAACCGTCGGCGCTGGCCGGCGTCACGGTCGCCGACCAGGTGGCGGCCACGGCCGAGGTCGTCCGCCGCGCGGCGGCGCACGGCCCGGTGGTCCTCGTCGGCGCCAGCATCGGCGGCGCGGCGATCAGCCTGGTCGCGGACGCCGTGCCCGACCTGATCGACCTGCTGGTCTACGACACGGCGTTCTGCTGCGTTGACCTCCCGACCCCGGACGAGTACATGGCCACCCCGGAGGCGGCCGACACCCGCGTCGGCGACCTCCTCGGGTTCGCGGCGGCCGACCCGTCCGTGATCGGCGCGGTCCGGTTCAACTGGCGCACCGCGGACCGCACCCTGCTCACGAAGGCCAAGGAGGCGTTCCTCGCCGAGGCCACCGACGCCGAGTTCTACGCCTTCTTGAACTCGATGGCCCCGGACGACCTCCTCGGCAAGGGAGCCACCCCGGCCCGCGGCACCCGCGACCGGTGGGGCCGGGTTCCGCGGGTCTACGTCCGGCACCTGCGCGACCGGATCGTCCCGCTGGCCCTGCAGGACCGCATGATCCGCGAGGCGGACGCGGCCACGCCGGGAAACCGCTTTCAGGTGTTCGACCTGGACACGAGCCACGTGCCGGACGCGCCGCACATGGCCCAGCTGGTCGACATCTACGACCGTTTGGCGCCCGCCTGATCGAAGACCACCGGCGCGTCGAAGGCCGCCCGCCGAGCCGCGCGGCGCAGGACCGCCAGGACGGCCGGCCCCAGCACGACGATCGCGACCGCGTTGGTGATCGCGCGGCCGGTGTCCCAGCCGAGCGTCGAGGTCAGGACCGTGAAGACAGCGAACCGGTGCAGGTTGTCCAGCAGCGGCGCGCCCGGCACGTACCCGAGCCCCGCGGTGGCGCCCCCGAACGACGTGCCGGCGAGGAACGGCCACGACCACAGGCTCATCAGGAGCCCGAAGAAGTAGGCCGCGACGACGCCGTAGGCCACGAGCAGGGCGATTTCCGCCTTCCCGCGGGAACGCGGCAGCAGCCCGGCCCCGAGCCCGATGAGCGACGAGGCGAGCATCTGGAACGGCAGCCACGGCCCGACGCCCGCGGTCAGCAACGCCGAGGTGAACAGCGACGTCGAGCCGAGGACGAACCCGAACCCGGGCCCGAACACCCGCCCGGCGAGCACGAGCAGGAAGAACACCAGCTCGATCCCGCCGGTCCCCGCCCCGAGCGGCCGCAGCCCGGCGTTCACCGCGGACAGCACACCCAGCAACGCAAGCGCTTTCGCGTCGATGCCCCCGCGCGACAGCTCGGCCAGCACCACGAGGATCAGCACCGGCAGGGTCACCATGAAGACGAACGGCGCGTCGGCGGTGTGCGCGGAGACGCTCGGCGCGGGGTGCGCGAAGAGCGGCCAGCAGAACATGACCAGGCCGAGGACCGCCGCGACGGTGAGGACCAGCGCCGGGCGCGGGCGGAGGCGGATGGCCCTGGACGGTGGGTCGAGGAAGCCGGTCACGTCAGCACCTCGCCACGGCCGAGTTCGCGGTTGGGCAGGTAGACCCGGCCACTCGAGAGTGGCTTCGCCGGGCAGCCCCGACAGCCAGGGTTGGTGCAGCCACGCCGACTGGGCAGGTAGACCCGGCCACCGAAGAGTCGCTTCACCGGGCGGCCCCGACAGCCAGGGTTGGCGAAACCGCACCGACTGGGCAGGTCGACCCGGCCACCGAAGAGCGGCTTCACCGGGCAACCCCGACAGCCAGGATTGGCGAAACCGCGCCGACTGGGCAGGAAGGCCCGGCCACCGAAGAGCGGCTTCACCGGACAGCCCCGACAGCCAGGATTGATGCAGCCACGCCGACTGGGCAGATAGACCCGGCCACCGAAGAGCAGCTTCACCAGGCAACCCCGACAGCCAGAGTTGGTGCAGCCACGCCGGCAGCACCCTGCGCACGCGGCGGCGGGCGATGAGGCGGTCGCCGACGCGAGTTCGCGCGAAGCCGCTCCCTGTGCGCCCGCATCCGCGATGCGGAGGCGTGGCGCGGCAACCGGCACGAAGCCGCGACAGCGCAGCCGCCCACCCGACACCCGCTCGCAACAGTGCGGCCGCCCACCCGGCACCGGTTCGCGAGGTGGCCAGGCAGGGAGGAGACGTGGCGCGACGGATGTCATGTCAGGGCTTCCGCTACTTCGTCCACCGTCAGCCACTCCTGCGGTGCCAGCACCTTCGCCACCTGGGGCGCGAACGCCGGGGAGGCGACGATGACCTCCTTCGTCGGGCCGTCCGCTACCACCTCGCCCTCGGCCATGACCACCACCCGGTGGGCCACCGTGGCCACGAACTCGACGTCGTGGGTGGCCAGCACTATCGCGTGGCCCTGCGAAGCCAGCTCTCGCAGGATCGCCGCGAAGCGCCGTTTTGCGTGGTAGTCGAGGCCGCGCGTCGGCTCGTCGAGCAGGACCACCGGGGGTGCCGCCGCCAGCTGGACGGCCAGCACCAACGCCAGTCGCTGCCCTTCGGACAGGTCGCCGGGGTGCGCTTCACCGGCGATCGCGGGGGCCAGCCGGTCCAACAGTGACCTCGCCGTGCCTGCCGCGGCCCCGGATTCGGTGTCGGCCTGTGCGCACTCGGCGTCGACCGAATCGAGGTAGAGCAGGTCGGCGGGTGACTGCGGGACCAACCCGACACGCTGACGAGCCGCTCGTGGCTTGAGCGACGCAGGATCCGCACCGCCCACGTCGACCTTCCCCGCCGACCGCGGGCCACTGCCCTGCACCGCCCAGAGAAGCGACGACTTGCCGGAGCCGTTGCGTCCCATCAGCATGACGATCTCCCCCGGCCCGACGCGCAGGTCCACCCCACGCACCGCCAGGACATCTCCGTATCGGACCACCACCCCTCTCACATCCAGTGCTTGACCGGTCACCGAGAGAGTACGACCCACCACCGACAATTCTTGAAGCCGAGATCGCAGCGGCCCCGCGATCCGCCGCGCGTCCCGCACCGACAGCGGCAGCGGCGACCAGCCCGCGAGCCGCCCCAGCTCGACGATCGGCGGCGCGATCTCCGCCGTCGCCAGGATCTCCGACGGCGGCCCGGACCGCACCGAACCGTCGCCCGGCAGGTACAGCAGCCGGTCGGCGTACTGGACGACCCGCTCCATGCGGTGCTCCGCGACGACCACCGTGGTCCCGAGGTCGTGCACCAGCCGCGTGATCGCCGCGAGCACCTCCTCGGCCGCCGTGGGGTCCAGCGCGGACGTCGGTTCGTCGAGCACCAGGACCCGCGGATGCGCCGTCAGCACCGAGCCGATCGCGACGCGCTGCTGCTGGCCGCCGGAAAGCGTCCGAAGTGGACGGTTGCGCAGCTCCGCGATGCCCAGCAGGTCCAGGGTTTCCTCGACGCGCTTGCGCATGACGTCCGGCGCCACCGCCAGTTGCTCCATCGCGTACGCGAGTTCCTCCTCGACGGTGTCGGTCACGAACCCGGCCAGCGGATCCTGCCCGACGACGCCGACCACCGCGGCCAGCTCGCGCGGCGGGAAGACCGCGGTGTCCCGCCCATCCACGAGCACCCGCCCGGCCAGCCGCCCGCCGGTGAAGTGCGGGACGAGCCCGTTGATCGCCCCGAGAAAAGTCGACTTGCCGACGCCGGTCGGCCCGGCGACCAGGCACAGCTCGCCCTCCTCGACCAGCAGCGAGACGTCGGCCAGCACCGGCCCGGGAGCGTCGGGATAGGTCACCGTGACCTGCGAAAACTCGATCATCGGACGACCTCCGACAACGACGGGGGGCGAGGTGCGACGAACGCGGGCAGCACCCCGACAAGCAGGGACAGCGCGTGCCAAGGAGACACTTCGGGCCACCGAAGAGGGCTCAGCGACGGGTACAGGTTCCCCGGGTCGACCCGCGAGGAGAAGAACAGCAGCGCGCACGCCCCGACCCCGGACGCCACGACCAGCGTCTCCGGCCACCGCCACGGATCCGGCCGGTACGCCGTCCGCCGGATCCGCCGCCCGCCCAGCACGAACCCCGCCGCGGCCACGACCAGTCCCAGCGCCAGCAGCGGCACGCCCAGCCACGACGACGTCCCGTCGAGCACGCCGTAGACGCCGACGCACACGCCGACCAGCCCGCCGAGCACGCAGCCGGCGATCGTCGCGCGCACGCCGACGCTCAGGTACGCGCGCCGCCCGTAGCCGCGCGAGTCCATCGCCGCCGCCAGCAGCAGCGAGCGGTTCATCGCGTCCTCCAGCACCGGCACCACGATGCCCTTGACCGCCCGCAGCCCGCGAGTCCGCCCCGCCCGCAGCCGCCGGGCCCGCCGGACGCGCTGCACGCTCTCGACCAGCTGCGGGGCCACCGTGAGCGCGACCGTCACGGCCGTGCCGACCTCGTACAACGCTCCCGGCACGGCCTTGAGCAGGCGTTTCGGGTTGGCGAGGGCGTTCGCCGCGCCGACGCAGAGGACCATCGTCGCCAGCCGCAGGCCGTCGTAGAAGCCGCCGAGCAGCTCCTCCGCCGACGTCGACCCGAGCAGCGACACCCCGGCCGCGAACGCCGGCAGCGGGATCCGCGGCAGCGTGAACAGGATGTGCCCGCCGTCCTCGCCGCCGATCAGGATCCGGAACAGCACCCGCGTCGCGACGATCACCGCGCCGACGTAGGCGTAGAGCCGGAACGCCAGCGCCCAGGGCGCGTCACTCCGCCGGTTCGCGACGACGAAGCCGATGATCGCGATGACCAGGCCCAGCAGCAGCGGGTTCGTCGTCCGGCTGGCCGCGACGGCCAGCGCGAGCGCCCAGGCCCACCAGGCGCCGGGGTGCAGCGCCCTGCCGGTCACGTCCGGCGACGTCGTGCGGCGACCCAAGCCGCGCCACCGATCAGCAGGATCGCCGCGATGGCGATGACCACCCCCCACGGGAACGAGCTGCCCTCGGCCGCGGGCGCCGGGGCCGGGGTGGAAACGGCCTGCCGGACCGGCGCCACCCGCGGCGGCGCCGGCAGGTCGTTGGCCGTCTTCGGCCGCGCGAACGCCCAGCCCTCGAACCCGTCAGCCGTGGGCTTCGACGTCTGCGCGCCTTCCTGGCTCGACTCCCACTTGCCGCCGGCCGAGGCGTGCCAGTAGCTCCAGTACGCCGTCGCCGACGGCATGCCCGCGCACGACTCGACGTCCGGGCCCGGCTTGCCGTCGATCCGGCAGGCGACGGCGAGGCCGTACTTCTGCGAGCCGGCGACGTCGATCCCCGCGCCCTGCAGCGCCGCGATGCCGGACGCGGGCGTTCCTGGGGCGCAGCGGACGAGCGGCTGCGGGCCCAGATCACCGAAGTCGACGACCACCGTCACGCCGCCACCGGCCGGGCAGGTGCCGTCCGTGCCCGTCGCCGACGCGGGCGAGGCCCCGGCGAAGCAGGTGGCCAAGAGGAGGAGACAGACCGCGGCGATGCGGGACGGCAGGGTGATCATGCAGGCACTTTAGCCAGGACGACCGGCCTCGCAGGTGCGGTTCCGGCGCGACGCGGGACACACCTAGACTGCGGCCCGTGGGACAGCTCATCGCGGAGGGACAGCTGCGGGTCGGCCTCGTCGGCGCCGGTCCGTGGGCGACGACGATTCACGCGCCCGGCCTGGCGGATCACCCCGGCACGGCGCTGACCGCCGTCTGGGCCCGCCGCCCGGAAGCGGCGCAAGCGCTTGCGGACACGCACTGCGCGGCCGCCGCGAGCAGCGTCGAAGAGCTGTTCGAGCAGGTGGACGCCGTGGCGTTCGCCGTACCGCCGTCGATCCAGGCCGAGTTGGGCGTGCGCGCCGCCGAAGCCGGGAAGCACCTGATCCTCGAGAAGCCGATCGCCGCCGACCTGGCCGGCGCGCAGCGGCTGGCCGACGCCGTCGCGGCCGCCGACGTCGCCGCCCTGGTCATGCTGACCCTGCGGTACTCGACCCAGACCCAGGAGTGGCTCGCCGGCCTCGGCCAGGCGGGCGGCTGGGCCGGCGGCGGCGCGCGCTGGCTGTCCGGCGCCCTGCTCGGCGGCCAGTACGCGGCCTCGGAGTGGCGTCAGGACGACGGCGGCGCGCTGTACGACATCGGCCCGCACGCCCTCGACATGCTGGACGCCGCACTCGGCCCGATCACCGACGTCGTCGCCGCGCGGTGCGGCCCCGGCGACCTGTGGCACCTGATGCTCGCCCACGAGAACGACGTGGTCAGCACGGCCACGCTGTCGCTGCGGCTGCCGGTGCAGCCGACCGTCGTCGAGGTCGCCGTCTGGGGTGAGCACGGCTACCGCACGCTCGGCCGCAAGCCCGGTTCGGCGTCGGAGTCCTACACGGCGTTGCTGGACGACTTCGCGGCGATGATCGCCAGCGGCACCACGGCCCACCCCTGCGACGTCCGCCGCGGCCTGCACCTGCAGGGCCTGCTCGAACGCGCTCGAGAGCTGGCCGGCGACACCAAGTAGTACACAGGCACCCTCTGCGGATTTCCGTTGTGAATTAAGGGGTTTCGAAAGCATCCCCCAATCCATCCACAGGGTTGTCCACAGCATCCACAGTGGACAGTGCGCCTCCCGACCGAACCACGGAAGGTTCCGTCGCGCCACCGGAAAGATCACCGAATAGTGCGCCTCCCTCAGAGTGCCGAGACGATCTTGTGATGCGAAGGTGATCTTGGGAGGGCCGTTTCCAGCGCACAGACGATCTTTGGGTGCTCAAGGAGGGAGGCGCATGGAAACCCTGCTGCGCGCCTTCTGGGGGATGATTCCGGTCTCGGCCATCGCGCTGCCGTACGCGCTGCTCGGGTGGCCCCTGCTCGCGGCTCGGCGGCGGCGAAGACTCCCACCCCGCTACGCGAGCGCCACCGCCGGCGTCGACAGCGCCGCCGTCCTGGTCGCTTTTCTGGTGTTGTGCCTGGTCACGATGCCGGTGAGCGGGTCCGGCCAGAGCACGCTCGACCTCGTTCCGGGTGCCGACATCACCGCCGCTTTCGGCGACGACGGCTCGCTCTGGCAGGTGATCGGCAACGTCCTGCTGCTCTGCCCGCTCGGCGCGCTGCTCCCGTTGCGGATGCGCGGCCTGCGCACGCTGCTGCGGATCGCGCTGGCCGCCCTGGTCGTGTCCGTGCTGGTGGAAGGTACGCAATATCTGATCCACACCGGCCGGGTGACGTCCACCGACGACGTCCTGCTCAACACCACGGGCGCGATCCTCGGCGCGGCGCTGAGCCGGCGCATCTGGCGTTCGCTGGACCTGCCACCGGCACCGCCGGTGGTGATCCCGACGCAGCAACGCCGCACGATCTGCGAGGCCCCGACACTCACCATGCGGGTCCCGCGGTCGGTCTGGGACGCGCGGTACGCGGCCATCGCCCACCCCGACCGGCAGTAAACGGCTTGCCGGCCGTGCCACACTGGCCCGGAAGCGCCCTTTCGACTCAAGGAATGAACGCCTATGCCTGGCGCCGTCTCCGGCGTCGGCCTCCGCTAGGCCTGACGCCCAGCGACCTCCCGCACTGAGCTGCGGTTCCTTGACGTGCTCTCGAAAGGGCTTCCACCAGCAATGTCCGCTATCCAGACGTATGTCCGCAAGACGGCGCCCCGTGGCCGCGAAACCGAGCGGATCGGCCCGTTCCTGGCCACCTACTCGCCGGACACCGAGCACCCGATGCTCAACTACGCGATCCCGGACGACGGCGCGCGGCCGTCGGCGGCCGAGATCGACGCGCTGACCAGCGCGTATCGGCGGCGGGGCCTGCTCCCGCGGCTGGAGTACTTCACCGACGTCGCTCCCGACCTGGAGAAACTCCTGGTCGAGGCCGGTTACGCGCTCGAACGGCGGGTGCCGTTGATGACCTGCGCCCCCGCCGAACGGATCGACAAGGCGGTTCCGGCGGGGATCCGGCTGCGCGCGCCGGAGTCCGGCGAGGACATCCGGCGGCTGCGGTCGGTGCAGAACACGGCGTTCGGCGAGTCGCCGGAGGTCCCCGACGAGGAGGTCGATCGCCTGCGGTCCGGCATCGAGGCCGGGGTCCGGCACCTCCTGGCGGAGGACGTCGCCGGCGGCGTGGTGCTCGGCGGCGGTCTCGCGCTCGCGATCGTCGACGGCACCACCGAGATCGCCGGCATCGCCGTGCACGAGCCGTACCGCGGCCGCGGGATCGCCGCGGCGCTCACCGCCCGGCTCACCCGCGACGTGCACGAGTCCGGCGCGCACACGGCGTTCCTCACCCCCGGTGACCTGGGGATCGGCAACGTCTACGCCCGGGTCGGCTACCGGCCGGCCGGGGAGTGCGTGCATCTCTCGCTGAGCTAGTCGTTCAAGCGGCCGGAGCGGCCACGCTTCACGTCGCTCCGGCGCTTCTTCGACGCCAAGCGGCGCTCCTTCGAACCGCGAGACGGCTTCGTGGGGCGCCGCTTGGCCGGCGGCGGGGCCGACGCGTCGCGCAGCAGGTTCGTCAGGCGGCCACGCGCGGCTTCACGGTTCTGCAGCTGGGAGCGGTGTTCGCTGGCCGCGATCGTCAGGACGCCGTCGACGAGACGGCCTTCGAGCCCGGCCAGCACCCGGTCCCGCAGGTGCTCCGGGATCGACGGCGAACCGGCGACGTCGAAGGACAGCTCGACCCGCGAATCCGTGGTGTTGACGCCCTGGCCGCCCGGGCCGGACGACCGCGAAAAGCGCTCGTTCAGCTCGGCTCCCGGGATCGTGAACCGGGAGCCGATCACCACGTCTCCGGCTGCCATGACACCAGTGTGACAGCCGCGATCAAGTCCGTTTCAGAACCGCGGGTGGTCACCCGAGAGCAGCGCGCGCGGGCCGTCGACGTCTTCCGCGGGCTGGACGTCGCCCAGCACCCACGCCGGGACGTGCCGCGCGGTCAGCATGGCCAGCGCCCGGTCGACGTCCTCGGCCCCGACGATCGCGACCATGCCGACGCCCATGTTGAACGTCTTCTCCAGCTCGGCACGCTCGACCCGGCCGCGCTGGCCGATCAGCGCGAACACCGGCGCCGGCGACCAGGTGCCGCGGTCGAGCCGGGCGACCAGGCCGCGCGGCATGACGCGGGCCAGGTTCGCCTCCAGGCCGCCGCCGGTGATGTGCGCGAACGTCCGGACCTCGGTCTCGGCCGCCAGCGCGAGGCAGTCCTTCGCGTAGATCCGCGTCGGCTCCAGCAGCTCCTCGCCCAGGGTGCGGCCGAACTCCTCGACGTGGCCGCCGAGCGGCATCCGCGCGATGTCCAGCAGCACGTGCCGGGCGAGGGAGTACCCGTTCGAGTGCAGTCCCGACGAGCCGAGCGCCAGCACGACGTCACCCGGGCGGACCTTCTCCGGCGACAGCAGCGCCGACGCCTCGACCACGCCGACACCGGTGGCCGACATGTCGTAGTCGTGCTCGCCCATCAGGCCGGGGTGCTCGGCGGTCTCGCCGCCGAGCAGCGCGCAGCCGGCCTGCACGCAGCCCTCGGCGATGCCGCCGACCAGCGCGGCGATCTTCTCCGGGTGCACCTTGCCGACGGCGATGTAGTCCTGCAGGAACAGCGGCTCGGCACCGGTCACGACCAGGTCGTCGACGACCATCGCGACCAGGTCGATGCCGACGGTGTCGTGCTTGTCCAGCGCCTGCGCGACGGCGATCTTGGTGCCGACGCCGTCCGTGGAGGAGGCGAGGATCGGTTCCTTCCACTTGTCGAGCTTCAGCGAGAAGAGCCCGGCGAAGCCCCCGACGCCGCCCAAGACCTCAGGGCGCGTGGCCCGCTCGGCGTGGGGCTTGAGCAGCTCGACGGCTTGGTCGCCGGCGTCGATGCTGACGCCGGCGGCGGCGTACGTGGCGCTCGTGGACTCGCTCACGGTAGAAGGACTCCCAACTGGAAGGACTAGCCCGGAAGAGCTAGGGACGCCGAAGAGCGTCCTCGGCACCGTACCCGGCCGGGCTGACCGGCGTCGCCGCGCCATTGACCGCGTCGAGGCTCTCGAGCAGGTTCTTCCCGATGAGCGCGTCGTCGGGCAGGGCGATCGGGTACTCGCCGGAGAAGCACGCCGTGCACAGCCGCGACTTCGGCTGCTCCGTCGCCGCGACGAGGCCGTCGAGCGAGATGTAGCCGAGCGAGTCCGCGCCGATCGAACGGCGGATGCCGTCGAGGTCGACGCCGTTCGCGACGAGCTCGGCCCGCGACGCGAAGTCGATGCCGTAGAAACACGGCCAGCGCACGGGCGGCGACGCGATCCGGACGTGCACCTCGAGCGCGCCGGCCTCGCGCAGCATCCGGACGAGCGCGCGCTGGGTGTTGCCGCGGACGATCGAGTCGTCCACGACGACCAGCCGCTTGCCGCGGATGACGTCGCGCAGCGGGTTCAGCTTCAAGCGGATGCCGAGCTGGCGGATGGTCTGCGACGGCTGGATGAACGTGCGCCCGACGTAGGCGTTCTTCACCAGGCCGGTGCCGTACGGGATGCCCGAGCCCTGCGCGTAGCCGATGGCGGCGGGGGTGCCGGACTCCGGCACCGGCATCACCAGGTCGGCCTCGACGGGCTGCTCGCCGGCGAGCCGGCGGCCGATCTCGACGCGGGTGGCGTGCACGCCGCGGCCGGCGATCGTCGTGTCGGGGCGGGCCAGGTAGACGTACTCGAAGACGCAGCCCTTGGGCTCCGGGTTGGCGAACCGCGAGGACCGCAGGCCCTCGGCGTCGATGGCGATCAGCTCACCCGGCTCGACCTCGCGGACGAACGACGCGCCGACGATGTCCAGGCCGGCGGTCTCGCTGGAGACGACCCAGCCGCGCTCGAGGCGGCCGAGCACCAGCGGGTGCACCCCGTGCGGGTCACGCGCGGCGTACAGCGTGTTCTCGTCGGCGAACACCAGGCAGAACGCGCCCTTGAGCGTGGGCAGCAGCTCCATCGCGGCGCCTTCGATGCCCTTGTCGGCGGCGTTCGCGGCGAGCAGCCCGCAGACCAGGTCCGAGTCGCTGGACGAGCCGGTCAGCCCGGCGTGCGGCTTGAGGCCCGCGGCGATGGTGCGTTCGCGCAGCTCCGCCGTGTTGACGAGGTTGCCGTTGTGCGCGAAGGACAGGCCGCTGCCCGTATCGGTGGTGCGGAAGATCGGCTGTGCGTTCTCCCAGATGGTCGCGCCGGTGGTCGAGTACCGGCAGTGGCCGACGGCGATGTGGCCCTGCAGCGACTGCAGGATCTGTTCGTCGAACACCTGGCTGACCAGGCCGAGGTCCTTGAAGACCACGATCTGCGAGCCGTCGGAGACGGAGATGCCGGCGGCCTCCTGGCCCCGGTGCTGCAGGGCGTAGAGGCCGTAGTAGGTCAGTTTCGCGACTTCTTCCCCGGGAGCCCAGACGCCGAAGACGCCACACTCCTCGCGGGGTTCCGGGTCGGGCTGGTCGGAGGACACGAGCTGCGGGTCGGAAACCACCGAGGTGCTCCCAGGAAGACGTGGTCAGGCCGATTTCAGTGTAACCGGGCCGGACATGAGTCAGGCCCCGCCCGACGTGGTTCTGACCACTTCGGACAGGGCCTGAAGATTTTCACTGCGCTAGCAGGCATCCGGCAGCGCGAGGATCTCCGTGAGCACACGGGCACCGTCACCGCTGCGGCGCCACAGCCACCGCTCCGGCTCGAGGATGTTCTCTTCGGTTCCGGGCATCCGCGTCGCCACCACGTCGTCCTCGGCGTTGAGCCGGACCACGTCGACGACGTCATCGTGCACCCGCACACCGACGACGGCGAGAACCTCACCGCGCTCGTCGGCGGGGTGGACGAACTGGTAGCCGCGGGCCACCAGCTCCTGCAGTCCGGTCTCGATGTCGAAGACGGGTGCGACGGCCTCAGCTGAGGACATCGTCGAACTCACCGTCCTTCGCGCCCGCGAGGAACGCCGCCATCTCGGCACGCGTGTACACGAGAGCGGGACCGGTCGGGAAGCGCGAGTTGCGCATCGCGATCTCACCGCTGGACAGGGGGGCGACCTCGACGCAGTTGCCGACGGCGCCGCTGTAGCTCGCCTTACGCCACTCGGCACCGGACAGCCGGTCGGCCGGGATGCCGTTCTCGAATCGCTCAGCCATGGTCCCACCTTCTCGATGCGGAAGCTGTTGAGGCAATGCATCTGCATGTGCATTTGCCCGCGTATCGGAGGCTAGCACGTGTGCCTGCAGCGGTAAATGCACGTGCAGAATTTCTTGCAAACTTCTCCCCCAGTGAAGGATCACCAGGTCATCCTTCATCCAACGGGTGATAGAAACGTTCCCTAACGGGGTAGTCGCTACACGTTGTTACCGCTGATCGGTAACCCGTCGATACCGTCGAACAGGGATCTCAGATCTCCTGGCGGCGCTTCGCCAGCATCGACCGGCTCCGGTCGGGCGTCTCCGCGTCGACCGCGAGCATGTCCAGCGCGCGGCTGTACTTTTCGATCTCTTCGCGCTTCTCGATGTAGTGCGCGCCGGTGAGGTACTCGACGTAGGCGATGTTCGGCAGCTCCGGTTCACCGAACCGCAGCAGCGAGAACGCGTGCTCCGCGGACAGCCCGCTGCGCGAGTACGGCAGGACCTGCACCGACACGTGCGGCAGCGCGCTCATCTCGAGCAGGTACTCGATCTGCCGCTTCAGCACCTTCATGCCGCCGATCGGCCGGTGCAGCACGGACTCGTCGAGCACCATCCAGACGCGTGGCGCGTCCGGCCTGCTGAACATCTTCTGCCGCCGCATCCGCAGCGCGACCAGCTGGTCGACGCGGTCGTCGGCCATCTCCGGACGGCCGTGGCTGAAGATCGCCCGCGCGTACCCCTCGATCTGCAGCAGGCCCGAGACGTAGAGCGGCTCCCAGATCTGGATCCGGGCCGCGGCCTCTTCCAGGCCGACGAGGTCGGTGAACCAGTTCGGCATCGTCTCGCCGAACCGCCGCCACCAGCCTGGTTCGTTCGACTGCTTGACCATGTCGAGGAAGGTCTGGCGCTCGTTCGGGTCGTCGACGCCGTACATCGTCAGCAGGTCGGTGACGTCGCGTTCCTTGAAGCCGACCCGGCCCAGCTCGAGACGGCTGATCTTCGATTCGGACCCGCGGATGTTGTAGCCCGCCTGCTGGCGCGTGACCCCGGCCTCTTCACGGAGCCGGCGCAGCTGCGAGCCGAGGATCATCCGGCGCGCCGTCGGGCCGATGTTCTGTTCAGCACTGGACGCGTTCACCGCGTTCATTCCCGGACCTTCCGCGCGTCAGTCACCAGGGGGCTCTAGCCCGACTACCGAAAGTACACGTTGGGCCGTCCTGCGCAAAGAGGTGACCCGGTTTACCGCATGCGTGTGTAGTCCTACTCTACGTAGAGTACGAGACTTTCGACACAGAACTTGCGAGGTTCAAGATGCCCGACGCCGCGACCCGGACCGAACGAGTTCCCGTTGGAGTCGACCCGACCCGGGCCAGCATCGCGCGGGTCTACGACGCGTTTCTGCTGGGTAAGGACAACTACGAGATCGACAGGGAGGTCCTGCACAAGGTGCAGCAGGCCGCTCCCGAAGCGCAGGACCTGGCCTTCGAAAACCGCGGTTTCCTCATTCGTGCGTGCCGGTTCCTCGCGGGCCAAACGGGTATCACCCAGATTCTCGACCTGGGGTCCGGTCTGCCGACCGCCGAAAACACCCACCAGGTCGTCCAGCGGATCAACCCGGAGACCCGCGTCGTCTACGTCGACAACGACCCGGTCGTGCTCGCCCACGGCCGCGCGCTGCTGGAGGAGAACGAGCACACCCACTTCGTCGCCGAGGACATCTTCGAGCCGGAGCGGATCCTCGAGAACGAGGTCGTGCGCGAGCACATCGACTTCACCCAGCCGCTGATCATGTTGCAGATGGGCACCCTGCACCACTACAACGGCGACCGGAAGCGGCCGGCGGAGATCATGCGGCAGTACGTCGACGCGCTGCCGTCGGGCTCCTTCGTCGGGCTCAGCCACTTCTTCGACCCGCAGAACGACGACTCGGCCACCGCGCGCCGCATGGAGGACTTCTTCGTGCACAGCCCGATGGGCTCGGGCACGTTCCGGACGCAGCAGGAGATCGAGGAACTGTTCCCCGGCCTCGAAATGGTCGATCCCGGCGTGACCCTGTGCGCCGACTGGTGGCCGGACGGCCCGCGCCTCAAGGAGCTCAACGTCGCGCAGCGCACCATCGCCGGCGGCGTCGGCCGCAAGCCGTAACCCGGCGGCTAGACGCGAACCAGCGGGAGCCACTGCGAGAGGTCGGCCCGGGTGCCCGAAGCGGACACCCGGCCGCCGGCCACCGCAGTGGTCCAGTCCAGTAGGCCCGTGGCGAGTTCCAGCCACGTGCGCGGGTCCGTCTCGATCACGTTCGGCGGGGTGCCGCGCGTGTGGCGCGGCCCTTCCACGCACTGCACCGCGGCGAACGGCGGCACCCGGACCTCGACCGTCCGGCCCGGGGCGTCGGCCGCGAGCGCGCGCAGGCTGAGCCGGACCGCGGCCGCGAGCTCGGCGCGCGCGGGATCCGGCGCGTCCCCCTGCAGCCACGGGGAAATCGCCTGCACCGCCGCACGTAACTGTCCGGGGTCGACCGAACGCGAAGAGGCCATGGGCAAACAGTAGAGTGGCGCACCAAGAGTTTTCAGGCACACCCGAGAACGTGGGGATGACGATGGCGCAGCGGGACGAGGCAGATCGGATGGTTTCGCAGCAGCCCACCGGAAGCGGAGCCGAACGCCCCGGGAAGCACGGCAAGCACAGCCGTCCGGCGCGGCGCGGCGGCCAGCAGGCCCGGCGCTCCGGCAAGCACGGCACGCCCGAGATCACCGAGGAGATGCGTGCGAACGCCCGCGCCAACCCCAACAGCTGGCTCTACGTCATCGACGAGGCCTTCGACCCGAACGGCCCGGTGCCGTCGTGGGCGGTCGTCGGCGCGTACCCGGTGAACGGCACCGGTGACGTCGTGGCCGACTTCCACCCCAACGACCGCTACCGGCCCTCGCCCAAGGCGCTCGGGTTCCCGGAGCCGTCGAACGACCTCGAGCAGCTGCTGCAGCTCGTCCGCACCGAGCACCGCCCGCCGTCGGACCTGCCGAAGGTCGTCCTCGACTCGACGCTGTTCGTCTACGCGATGTCGCCGGTGCAGCGCACGGTGATCGGCTTCCACAACACCGACGGCCGGGTCATGGTGCCCGCGTACACGCGCAAGACACTGGTGCCGCGCGAGTGGCCGCACGCGCGGGCCGTGGTCGGCCGCGACATCGTCAGCCTTCTGGGTGGTCACCCGGTCGCCATCAACCCGCACGACCTGATCACCGCCGTCGTGCCCGCGGAGCACCTGCTCAAGGCCCTGGCCGACGAGCAGCAGCGCTGACGGCGGCACCCTCCAGCCCCTCACACTTTCGAGTGTCACCGGGTAGCCGATCCGGCGACGCGGGTGCATCGTGAGGCTCAATGAGACTCACGGGACAGGTGGGGGGCAAGAGGGTGCTGGGCCGTTCACCAAGAGGCCGTTCGCTGCCGCTCCTCGCCGCCGCCGCACTCCTGGTCGCCGGGCAGACGCCCGCCAAGGCCATCGACCTCTACGAGGGCGCTGAAGACCACTACGCGGGCTCGCAGATCGCCAAGGTCGAGGGCATCGAAGCCCTGCCGGACGTGCTGTACGCGGCCGACGACCAGCAGCTCGGCCACGACGTCAGCGGCCACCAGGGCCCGGTCGACTGGCGCGGCGCGGCCGGGTCGGGCGCGAAGTTCGTCTACGTCAAGGCGACCGAGGGCACCGGCTTCGTCAACCCGCAGTTCGCCCAGCAGTACAACGGGTCCTACGACGCCGGGCTGATCCGCGGCGCCTACCACTTCGCCCGGCCGGACGTCTCCGACGGCGCGTCGCAGGCACGCTACTTCCTGGCCCACGGCGGTGGCTGGTCGGCCGACGGCCGGACCCTGCCGGGCGCGCTCGACGCGGAGTACAACCCGTACGGCGAAACCTGTTACGGCAAGGACGCCGCCGGCATGGTCCGGTGGCTCAGCGACTTCTCCGAGACCTACCGCGCGGCCACCGGCCGGTACCCGACGATCTACACGTCGACCAGCTGGTGGAAACGGTGCACCGCGAACAACGGCGGTTTCGGCGCCAACCCGCTCTGGATCGCCCGCTACAACACCTACGTCGGCGAGCTGCCGGCCGGCTGGGGCGTGCACACGATCTGGCAGTTCGCCGACCGCGGCACGCTGCCCGGCGACCAGAACTGGTTCAACGGCGCGGCCGACCGCCTGCGGGCGCTCGCACTGGGCTGAACGGCTTAGCGTTATCGGTAATAGGTGTTAACCAGTCACCAATTGACGATCAACTTCCCGAGAAAATCACCCACACGTATACCCAATTTCACGGAACTGAGTGACAAACCCCGGGTGCGTCGCTAACAATCGTGCGCGGGCGGCTACCTGCAGTAAGCCGTCCTCAGCGAGGGTATCTGTGAAGGGATTCAACGATGTCCACTTCCCGAAGAGGGCGGCTGTTCGCTGCCCTGGTCGTCCCCGCCACGCTGCTCCTGCTCGGCAGCACGGTCCAGGCGACGGCCGCGACCTTCTCCCCGGAGGTCGACCCGGTGACCGCGATCAACGCGGACATCGCCGTGCACAACCACGACATGGGCTCGCAGATCCGGCGCGTCGAGGGTGACAAGTCGACGCCGGAAACGCAGAAGGCCGCGCAGCAGCCGCAGCCCGGCCAGGCCATCCCCGGCCAGGTGCTGGCCACGGTGGCCGGCATGGACGTCGCCAGCTACCAGGGCAACGTCGACTGGGCGAGCTGGTGGAACCAGGGCAAGCGGTTCGTCTGGACCAAGGCCACCGAAAGCACCAGCTACACCAACCCGTACTTCGCCCAGCAGTACAACGGCTCGTTCAACCAGGGCTTCATCCGCGGCGCCTACCACTTCGCCACCCCGAACACCGCCAGCGGCGCGGCCCAGGCGAACTACTTCCTCGCCCACGGCGGCGGCTGGTCGAAGGACGGCAGGACGCTGCCCGGCGCCCTGGACATGGAGTACAACCCGTACGGCGCCACCTGTTACGGGCTGAGCCAGGCGGCGATGACGTCGTGGATCCTCGACTTCCACGACACCTACCACGCCAAGACCGGCCGCTGGCCCGTGATCTACACGTCCCAGAGCTGGTGGAACCAGTGCGTCAGCGCCGACTTCTCCAGCACGGCCCCGCTGTGGGTCGCGCGGTACTCGTCGTCGGTCGGCGCCCTGCCCTACAACTGGGGCTTCTACACCGTCTGGCAGTACACCTCGAGCCCGCTCGACCAGGACACCTTCAACGGTGCCATCGACCGGCTCCAGGCCCTCGCCAACGGCTGATCCACTCCACTCCGGCTCCCGGTTGTGACGACTTCGCGTCGTCACGGCCGGGAGCCGGTTTCATGCCGTACCGTCCGAGCTTGCAGAATGCTGCTCACGACGTCCTGGGGGAACCGCTCGCGTCCGCCGGGCGTCGGATGCGCACGAACACCCAGCGCCCGGAAGGCATGACCCATGACGTACCCGCCTCAGCCGGGCCAGCCCGGCCAGCCCGACCCCTACGGCCAGCAGCCGCAGTCCGGCGGGTTCCCGCAGCAGCCGTACCCCCAGCAGGGCGGCTGGGACCCCAACCAGCAGCAACAGCCGTACCCGACGCAGCAGTACCCGCAGGGCTGGGACCCGAACCAGCAGGGCTACCAGCAGCCGGGCGGCTACCCGCAGCAGCAGGGCTGGGGCGACCCCAACCAGCAGCAGGCCTGGGCCGACCCGAACGCCCAGCAGCAGCAGGCGTGGGCGGACCCGAACGCGCAGCAGTACGGCCAGGCGTGGGACCCGAACTCGGGCGGCCAGATGTCCGGCTGGGACCAGCAGGGTGGCTACGGGCAGGGCTTCGGCGGGCCGCCGGCGCCGCCGAAGCAGAGCAAGACCGGGATGTGGATCGCCATCGGCGCCGTCGTGGTGCTGGTGCTGGCCGGCCTGGGCATCACCGGCTTCGTCGCGCCCGGGTTCTTCCTGTCGAAGGACAGCAACAACACGGCGGCCCCGGCTTCGAGCTCCTCGTCGAAGCCGTCGACGCCGAAGACCACCCCCAGGAAGTCGACGACGCCGAGCACCAAGACGTCGACGCCGGGCGGTGGCTCGGGCGCGACGCAGGGCAAGGTCGTGCTGCAGGGGTTCATCGACAAGCTGAACGCCGGTGACAACCAGGCCGCGATCGCCATGGGCTGCTCGGACTCGAAGGACCTGCTCGACTCGTGGCTCAAGACGTTCCTCAAGTCGCCGCTGCAGCTGGAGCTCGGTGACGTGCCGGACGACGAGTTCCTGGTCGAGGGCCAGGTCACGGGCACGTCCGCCGGCAAGTCCGTCAAGGGCACGCTGAGCGCGACGAACTTCGACGACAAGGGCTTCTGCGTCAGCACCATGCTGGTGTCCTGAACTGGTGAAACCGTGGCGATCACCGCTGGCGTGGACGTTCGCCGCGTCACTGGTGCTGCTGCTCGGGGTCGGCGGCTGGTTGCTGACCGACCCCGCCACCAGCCGCAGTGACGCGCTGAAGACCGGCGGCCTGGCCGGCGGCGCGGTCGTGGCGCTGTACGCGCTGTGGCTGAACGATCGGCGCCGCCGCGTCGAGGAACGACGTCAGGACATCGAGCGGCAGCGGCACGAACTCGAGTCGCAGCGTGCGGAGCAGGACCGCGAGCGGGTGGCGGACGAGCGGTTCGCGAAGGCCGTCGAGCTGCTCGGCCACGCCGCCGACCAGGTGCGGGTGGGGGCGCTGCACGCACTGGCGGGCCTGGCCCGCAACCGGCCGTCGTACACGCAGACGGTGCTGGACGTGCTGTGCTCCTACCTTCGGCGGCCCTTCTCGTTCGAGCGAGACTCGTCGGACTCGTCGGAAGCGGGAGATCCGGAGGGCGAACGCGAACTCACCGTCCGGCTGACGGCGCAACGGCTGGTCACCGACCTGCTGCCCGAGCGCGACGACGACGCCCCGGCGTACGACCTGGATCTCACCGGCGCGACGCTGGAGTACTTCGACCTCTCGGGCAAGCTGGTCGGCGGCCTGCTCCTGCGGTACGCGTCGCTGCGCAGCAGCACGAACTTCAGCGGCTGCCGCTTCAAGGGCCGTGTGTACCTCACCGCCGCGGGCACCGAGCGCAGCCGGCTGGTGGGCTACTTCCGTTGCCGTGGCGCCGTTTTCGAGAGCCACGCGTGGTTCAGCGGGACGAGTTTCGCCGAGGACGCGGACTTCACGAAGACGACGTTCGCCGGGAGGACGACCTTCAAGGACGCGAAGTTCGCGAAGGCGGCGGACTTCACCGACGTCATCGTGTCCACCGAAATCGACCTGCGCCGAACCCGCTTCGAGGGCCAGACCGACCTGCGGTTCGCGTCGCTGCCCGAGGCGGTCTCGTTGTACAACACGCGCGTCCTGTCCGAAAAGGACGTTCAGCTGCCTCCCGGATGGGCGAGTGAAGAGCTGCGCGACGGCGAAGAACGGATCGTCGCCGCCGAGCACTAGCCGATCTTCAGGACGAGCTTTCCGCGTGCCTGCCCGGACTGGCTCAGTTTCGCGGCCGTGCGCCAGTCCTCCAGGGGGAACGTCCGGGCGACCGGGACCGAGAAGCGTCCCTCGGCCGCCAGCCGGGCGTACTCGCCGAGGACGTCCGTGCGCAGCTCGGCGTGGGCGTCGGGCCCGCCGCCGCGGGTGCCCAGCTCGTTGGCCGCCGCGAAGTCGCTGAGCGTCAGCACGTGGTCCGGCGCCTCGACGGTGCGGATGAGGCCTGGCAACGCGTTGCTGACCGGCGCCGTGTCCAGGACGAGGTCGACCGGGCCGCCCGCGAGGGCGCGGACCCGCTCGGGCAAACCGTCGCCGTAACCCGTGACGTCGGCGCCGACGGCGCGCAGGGCGTCGGCGTAGGTCTCGCCGGCGGTGGCGATCACCCGCGCGCCGCGCCCGATCGCGATCTGCACCGCGGCGTACCCGACCGTGGTACCGGCGCCGTGCACGAGCACGGTGGTGCCGGCCCGGACGCCGAGGACGTCCAGCCCGCGGTAAGCCGTCTCGACCGCCATCGGCAGCGCGGCCGCGTCGACCGGGTCGAGCGCCGGCGGCCGCGGGAACCAGACGTCGAGCAGGGCCTGTTCCGACGCGCCGGCGGTCGGGCCCCGGAACGGCACCGGGCCGAACACCGCGTCACCGATGCCGACGCCGGTCACGCCGTCACCGAGCGCGTCGACCGTGCCGGCCACCTCGAGCCCGATCCCGCGCGGCAGGTCGCCGGCGAAGAGCCCGCCGCAGAGGGCCCAGTCCGCCGGGGTCAGCCCACAGGCCTGGACGGCGACGCGGATCTGCCCAGGTCCAGGCGCCGGACGTCCTGCGGGTCGCCGTGCTCGTGGAAACGAAGGGTGCGCATGGGTCTCCTCCGGGAGTGATGACAACAGATGCTGTCGTCACTCACGCTACCAGAGTGACGACAGCATCTGTTGTCGTTAGACTCGGGCCATGGCTCGCTGGGAAGGCAACACGCGCGGCCGGCTCGAGCGGGCTGCCTTGGACCTGTTCACCGAGCAGGGCTACGACCGCACGACGATCGCGCAGATCACGCGGCGCGCGAACCTCACCGAGCGGTCGTTCTACCGCTGGTTCAGCGACAAGCGCGAGGTGCTCTTCGCCGGGGACGAGCTGGAGGAGCGGTTCGTCGCCGCGATCGCCGCAGTCCCGGCGGGCATCGACGCGCTGCCGACGCTGCTGGCCGCGTTCGCCGTGACGCCGGAAGTGCTGCGGCCACAGGAGTTCCTGGACGAACGGGCGGCGGTCATCGCGGCGAACCCGCCGTTGCAGGAACGCGAACTGATCAAGCTGGTGTCACTGTCCGAAGCACTCACCGCGGCCTTGGAGCAGCGCGGCTGCGACCGCCCGACGGCCCGGCTGGCGACCGACGCCGGTATGGCCGTGCTGCGCCTGGCCACCGAGCGCTGGCTGGCCGGCGAGGACACCGACTTCGCACGGCTGCTCGCGACTGGGGCGGCGGAGCTGCGCGCCATCACCGCGTCCAGCTGAGCAGCCCGGCCTTTCGGCAGTCGTGCCGTTGCGGGCGGGGTCTGCTCCTTGGGCTGATCATCCGAGACCGTGGCTTCTCCGCCACCGCACGGGTTTCCGCAACCCACCCGTCGGCACCAGCCCCGCGGCCATGCCACTATCTGCGCCGCCACGGGAAATCAAGAGCCGGCTGCACGGGGTCCGCGAAGCACTCACCGAGAGGATCCACCCGTCCGCCCCGGCACAGGTCCCGGACCACCTGCACAACCCGACGTTCAGCACTCTGCGCGGCAGAGGCCAGAGCAGCATCACTGCGACACTTGACCCGAAATACGCCCCGGCCGGCAGTCCTGCGGGCCATCACCGCGTCGAGCTGAGCAGCCCCCACCCTTCCCGGGGGGCGTCCCCGGGTCCAGTCTATCGGCGGGCAGCGACGAAACCCCCGTGATCACTCGACGAGACCCGACCTGTCCACAATCGAGCCAGCCTGTGGACAGGCCCGGGACCCCGCGTCAGTCCAACGGAGCCGAGGCGTCCTCGCGCAGACGGTGTGGCAGGAAGCAAACCCCAGCGACCGCAAGACAAACCCCGACCTGTCCACAACCAAAACCAAGCTGTGGACAAGCCGGGATCCGCGTCAGTCGAACAGAGCCGGAAGCGTCTTCTCCCAAGCGGTGCGGAGCTCGTCGAGCGTGAACTCCGTGATGTCCTGCAGCTCCAGCGTGCCCGACTCCGGGTCGACCACGCCGGTCTTGCGCCACGGGAGGCCGCGCGCGGTGCACATCTCCGTGAAGCGCAGCTCCTCCGTGCGCGGGACCGCCACCAGCACGCGGCCCGACGACTCGGAGAACAGCTGGACGAACGGGTCCTGGTCGCTGTCGAGGAAGACCCGGGCGCCGCACTGTCCGATGAGGACGGTCTCGACGAATGCCTGGATCAGGCCGCCGTCCGAGAGGTCGTGTGCCGCCGAGATCATGCCGTCGCGGGAGCCCGCCACCAGGACGTCCGCCAGCAGCTTCTCGCGGGCGAGATCCACGCGGGGCGGGACGCCGCCGAGGTGGCCGTGCAGCTCGCGGGCCCACGCCGAGCCGTCCAGCTCGTCGTGCGTTTCGCCCAGCAGCAGCAGGGTTTCGCCCGCTTCGGCGCCGATGCCGGTCGGGATGCGGCGGGTGACGTCGTCGATCACGCCGAGGACGCCGATCACCGGCGTCGGCAGGATCGCCGTCGAACCGGTCTGGTTGAAGAAGCTCACGTTGCCGCCGGTGACCGGGATGCCCAGCTCGACGCAGCCGTCCGCGATGCCGTGCACGGCCTGCTCGAACTGCCACATCACCCCCGGGTCGGTCGGCGCGCCGAAGTTCAGGCAGTCCGACACCGCGACCGGGGTCGCGCCGCCGGTCGCCACGTTGCGGTACGCCTCCGCCAGCGCCAGCTGCGCGCCGCGGTACGGGTCGAGGTAGACGAACTTGCTGTTGCAGTCCGTCGCCACCGAGACGCCGCGGCCACTCGACTCGTCGATCCGGATCATGCCCGAGTCGGACGGCTGCGACAGCACCGAGTTACCGCGCACGTAACGGTCGTACTGCGACGTCACCCATTCCTTCGACGCCTGGTTGGGCGAGGAAATGAGACGCAACACGTCCGCGCGCAGTTCGTCCGGAGTGGACGGACGCGGCAGCGAAGCCGACGTGTCGGCGATCAATGCGTCCTGAAAGGACGGTCGCTCGATCGGCCGGTCGTAAACCGGGCCCTGGTGGGCCACGGTGTGCGCCGGGACGTCGACGACGACCTCGTCGTTCCAGGTGATCACCAGGTGCTCGCCGTCGGTGACCTCGCCGATGTCGGTGGCGATGACGTCCCACTTGCGGCAGACCGCCATGAACGCCTCGACGTTCTCCGGCGAGACGACGGCGCACATGCGCTCCTGCGACTCGCTGGAGAGCACCTCGGCCGGCGTCATCCCGGTGGCGCGCAACGGAACCCGGTCGAGGTAGACGTGCATGCCGCCGTCGCCGGCCGCGGCCAGCTCGGACGTCGCGCAGGACAGCCCGGCGCCGCCGAGGTCCTGGATGCCGACCACGAGGTCCTGGGCGAACAGCTCGAGGCAGCACTCGATGAGCACCTTCTCGGTGAACGGGTCGCCGACCTGGACGCTCGGGAGCTTCTTGCGGCCGCCCGACGACTCGTCACCCGAAAAGGTGTCACTCGCCAGGACGGAAACGCCGCCGATGCCGTCGAGGCCGGTGCGGGCGCCGAACAGGATGATCTTGTTGCCGGTGCCGGACGCGAAGGCCAGGTGCAGGTCCTCGACGCGCATCGCGCCGACGCACAGCGCGTTCACCAGCGGGTTGCCCGAGTAGGACGGGTCGAAGACCAGCTCACCGCCGATGTTCGGCAGGCCGAGGCAGTTGCCGTAACCGCCGACGCCGGCGACGACACCGGGCAGCACGCGCTTGGTGTCGGGGGCGTCGGCCGGGCCGAAGCGCAGCGCGTCGGCCACCGCGAGCGGCCGCGCGCCCATCGCCATGATGTCGCGCACGATGCCGCCGACGCCGGTCGCGGCGCCCTGGTAGGGCTCCACATAGGACGGGTGGTTGTGGCTCTCCACCTTGAAGGTGACCGCCCAGCCCTCGCCGATGTCGACGACGCCCGCGTTCTCGCCGATGCCGGCCAGCATCTTGGCCTTCATCTCGTCGGTCGCGGTCTCGCCGAAGTAGCGCAGGTGCTTCTTGGAGGACTTGTAGGAGCAGTGCTCGCTCCACATCACCGAGTACATGGCCAGCTCGGCGTCGGTGGGCCGGCGGCCGAGGATTTCCCGGATGCGGGCGTACTCGTCGTCGGCGAGCCCGAGCTCGCGATAGGGCTGGGTGTGGTCCGGGGTCGCCCCGGCCCGCTCGGTGGTGTCAACGGTGCTGGTCACGGTGTCCGTGTCAGGGTTCGCCACGGCCGCCAGGATACGTGCCGGGCCCGGGTGCCCCGGACACTGGGCCGCCCCACCGGATCGCGGCCTTCCGGGTGTGACGGAGCAGACAACCCGAGTGGGCGAAGATCCCTCGGGAGCCGCGGCGGAAGGCCCGCGCGGAGTAGCTTTTCCGGTCCCGGATCGGCTGATCCGGGACTGCGGCAGACGGGCGACGGGTCCGGTGCGCGACCACCGAGCGGAGACGCGGCCGCAGGCGGGCGCGGGAAAATCGGTCGCCAACCCCGGGTCGTCGGCTTACCGTCGGGAATCGTGCTTTCCGCCACATATCCCTTTCCGCCGCTGCGGCTGCCCGCACGGCCGACCGCGAGCCGCTTCCTGCTCGCCGTGTTCCGAGCCCGGCTCGGCACGGTGCTGGGCGCGGCCTCGATCGGTGTCGTGTGGGCGCTGCCAGGCGCCCTGCTGCCCCTGGTGATCGGCCAGGGCATCGGCGCCATCACCGCGAACGACGGGGCGGGAGTCTGGCGCTGGGCGCTGGCCGCGGCCGCGCTCGGGGTCGTGCAAACCCTGTCCGGGACCTGGCTGCACTTCGTCGACTACGCCCTGTGGATGCACGGCGCGGGCGCCACCCAGCGGGCCGTGTCGGCGCACACCACGCGCGTCGGCGCCGGCCTGCGCGAAAAGACCACCACCGGCAACCTCGTCGCGATCACCACCACCGACGTCAACCACATCGGCAACGCCACCGCGATGGGCGGCCGGGCGTTCGGTTCCATGCTGGCGTTCGTCGTGGTCGCGGCGTGGCTGATCTCGACGTCGCCGCTGCTCGGCGTGATCGCCCTGGTCGGCGTGCCGCTCGCGGTGCTGGGCATCGGGCCGCTGCTCGCGCCGCTGCAGAAGCGCAAGGCGGCGCAGCGCGAGCAGCGTGGTGACGTCAACGCGCTCGGCGCGGACATCGTGTCCGGCCTGCGGATCCTGCGCGGCATCGGCGGCGAACGCCGGTTCTTCGCCCGGTTCCACGAGGCGAGCCAGCGGGTCCGGGGCGCCGGTGTCGAGGTCGGCAAGGCCGAAGGCTGGCTGGCCGCGGCGGAGGTCGCGCTGCCGGGGCTCGTCACCGTGGTGATCACCTGGCTGGGCGCGCGGCTGGCCGTAGAGGGTGCGATCGGCATCGGGCAGCTCGTGGCGTTCTACGGCGTTTCGGCGTTCCTCATCTGGCCGGTCTCGACCGCGACGGAGGCGGTCGGGGCGATCACCTCCGCGCTGGTGGCGTCGCGGAAGGTGGCGGCGCTGCTGGCACTGCGCCCGAAGCTGGCCGACCCGGAGACGCCGGTGCGGCTGCCCGACGGGCCGCTGGAGCTGGTCGACACCGAGTCAGGCGTGCGCGTCCCCGCCGGGCGGCTGACGGTCGTCGACTTCGGCGCCGACGGCGAGGCGGTGGCCGACCGGCTGGCCCGGTTCGCCGACGCGGCCGACGGCGAGGAGGTGCTGATCGGCGGCGTCCGGGCGGACGAAGTCGCGCTCGCCGAGCTGCGACGGCGGATCGTCTACGCGCACAACCAGGACATCTGGTTCTCCGGCGTGCTGCGCGAGCAGCTCGCGCCGGCGCGCCCGGGCAGCGTCAGTACCACCGAGGCGCTGTTCGCGGCGGACGCCGACGACATCGTCGAGGCGCTGCCCGACGGCGTCGACGAGGTGATCGGCGAACGTGGTCGCGAGGTGTCCGGCGGCCAGCGGCAGCGGCTCAACCTGGCCCGCGCGCTGGCGGTGGACGCGGACGTCCTGGTGCTGGACGAGCCGACGTCGGCGGTCGACGCGCACACGGAGGCCCGGATCACCGAGCGCGTCGCCGAGCTGAGGCGCGGCAAGACGACGGTGGTGTTCAGTCAAAGTCCACTGTGGACACACGTGGCCGACGAGGTCTGCACGGCGAAGGGGGTGACGGTGTGAAGCGGCTTCCCACGGCGTCCCGGCGGGACGTCCGCCGCTGGGCGCTGAAGACGGCGGCGGCCCACAAGCGCGAGTTCGGGCTGCTGCTCGGCGCGCTCTGCCTGTCGACGCTCATCGGGCTGGCCGGGCCGCAGCTGCTGGGCAAGCTGGTCGACGACGTCGCGGCGGGCACCACGACCGTCGAGGTCGACGTGCTCGCGGCGGTGTTCGTCGTGATCCTGCTGCTGCAGGCCGTGGCGCGGAAGATCGCGCGGCTGCGCGGGGCGGTGTTCGCCGAGCTGGTGCTGGCCGAGACCCGCGAGGAGTTCGTCGGGACGGCGTTGCAGCTGCCGCTCGGCACGGTCGAGGCGGCCGGCACCGGCGACCTGCTCAGCCGGGCCACGACCGACCTCGGCCGGATCGACCACGCGGCGCGGTTCGCGGCGCCGGAAATCCTGGTCGCGACGGTGACGGTGGTGCTCACGGTCGTCGCGATGGTGCTGACGTCGCCGCTGCTGGCGCTGGGCCTGCTGGTCGCGGTGCCGCTGCTGGTGAGCGTCAACGTCTGGTACCAGCGGCGCATCCCGGCGCGGATGCAGTGGATGCTGGACCGCTGGGCGGACCTGACGACCAGCGTCCACGAGACGGCGGAGGGCGCCCGCACGATCGAGGCGCTCGGCCTGACCGAACGCCGGGTCACGACCGCGCACGACGCGCTCGACCAGGGCATCCTCGGCGAACGCCGGATGCGGGCGCTGCAGATGCGGTGGCTGCCGTCGCTGGAGATCAGCTACGTGCTGCCCCTGGCCGTGATGCTGCCGCTCGGGCTGCTGGCCTACACGCGCGGCTGGGCCGGGCTGGGCGAGATCACCACCATGCTGCTGTACATGCAGGCGATGGCGGCTCCACTGAACGAGGCGCTGTTCTGGCTCGAGGACCTGCAGGTCGCGGCGGCCGCGGCCCGCCGGATCCTGGGCATCCGCGAGGCGGCGGCCGAGGAGGCACCGAAGGTCACGCAGGTGCCGCGCGGGCGCGACATCGACGTTCACGATGTCCGGTTCGCCTACACCGCCGACCGCGAGGTGCTGCACGGCATCGACCTGCGCGTCCCGCGTGGCGAGCGGCTGGCGATCGTCGGGCCGTCCGGCGCGGGCAAGTCGACGCTTGGCCGGCTGCTGGCCGGCATCGCGACGCCGTCGTCGGGCTCGGTGCGGATCGGCGGCCAGGACGTCTCGGCGCTGGCGGACGACATCCTGCGCGGCGAGGTGCTGCTGCTGACCCAGGAGCACCACGTGTTCTCGGGAACACTGCGGCAGAACCTGGCGCTCCCGGCGCGTCGCGCGGAGGGCGACTGGACGGACGAGGAGCTGACGTCGGCACTGGCGTCGGCGGGCGCGTCCGACTGGGTCGCGACGCTGCCGGACGGTCTCGACACGAAGATCGGCTCGGGCGCCCACCCGGTACCGGCGTCGGTCGCGCAGCAGCTGGCGCTGGCCCGCGTCGTGCTGGCGGACCCGCACACGCTGGTGCTCGACGAGGCGACGTCGCTGCTGGACACGGGCTCGGCGCGTGACCTGGAGCGCTCACTGAACAGCGTGCTGGCCGGGCGCACGGTGATCGCGATTGCCCACCGCCTGCACACGGCCGCGGCGGCCGACCGCGTCGCGGTGGTCGAAGGCGGCCGCATCACGGAGCTGGGCCCGCACGCCTCGCTCCTGGCGGCCGGGGGTTCGTACGCCCGGCTGGTGGCGGCCGCGAGCTGAGTTGCCCTTCGAAGGAGGAACGAAATGTCGTCGTTCGTCATGACGGCTTCGGAGCGCGAGGCGTTCCTGAGCGGGGTGCACGTCGGGGTGCTGGCGGTGGAACGCGCGGGACGAGCACCGCTGGCGGTCCCGGTCTGGTACGACTATTCACCCGGCGGCGAGCTGCTGATCTGGATGGAACGCGACACGGTCAAGGATCGTGCGATCCGTGCGGCGGGCCGGCTGAGCCTGGCCGCGCAGGACGAGACACCGCCGTACAAGTACGTCACGGTGGAGGGCCCGGTGATCGCGAACGACGAGCCGCCGACGCGCGAGCAGGCGTTGCGGATCGCCGGCCGGGACTGGCCCACGGACCAGGCGACGGCGTACGTCGACTCGGCGCTGGGCCCACACTCGGTGCTAGTGCGCGTGCGGCCGGAGAAGTGGCTGTCGAACGACCAGAGCAAGAGCTGAGCCCTGGCCTGTGGACAACCCGCGTCCACCGGCCCGGAACTGTCGGCGCCCCTCGGTAGAATGATCACCGGGGGGCGCCGCCCGGCCTCAAGCCTTGATCAGCGCGTCCACCGCGCTGAAGAACATGCCCAGGCCGTCGTCCGACGGGCCGGTCAGCGCGTCGATCGCGTGCTCCGGGTGCGGCATGAGCCCGACGACCCGGCCGTTTTCACTGCGGATGCCCGCGATGTCGTTGCGCGACCCGTTCGGGTTGCCGCCCACGTACCGGAACACGACACGGCCCTCGGCCTCGAGCACGTCCAAAGTGGACTGCTCGGCCACGTAGCAGCCGTCGATGTTCTTCATCGGGATGAGGATCTCGGCGCCCTGCTCGTACCGGGTGGTCCACGCGGTGTCGGTGTTCTCGACGCGCAGCCACTGGTCGCGGCAGATGAAGTGCAGGCCCTGGTTGCGGATCATCGCGCCCGGCAGCAGGCCTGCCTCGCAGAGGATCTGGAACCCGTTGCAGATGCCGAGCACCGGCATCCCGGCCCGCGCCGCCTCGATCACCGACGTCATGACCGGCGCGAACCGGGCGATCACGCCCGCGCGCAGGTAGTCGCCGTAGGAGAAGCCACCCGGGACGACGACCGCGTCGACCCCGCGCAGGTCCTCGTCCGCGTGCCACAGGGGCACCGCCTCGGCGTCGGCGTACGTGACCGCGCGGGCCGCGTCGCCGTCGTCGAGGGTGCCGGGGAAGGTGATGACGCCGATGCGCGCGCTCACGCGTCAACCCGTGTGATGGTCCACTGCTCGATGACCGGGTTCGCGAGGAAGCCTTCGGCGATCTTCTCGAGTGTCGCGTCGTCGACGGTGTCGTCGACCTCGATCTCGAAGTGCTTGCCCTGGCGGATCTCCTTGATCCCGGTGAAGCCGAGACGGCCGGCGGCGCCGAGCGCGGCCTGTCCCTGCGGGTCGAGGATTTCGGGCTTCGGCATGACGTCGACGACGACTCGGGCCACGGCAGGCTGCTCCTTATTCACGCAGGTCGTGGGTACCCGGCGAGCATAGTTCACCCGGTCCGGCGGGCGGCGGGGGCCGCCGGGAAACCTAGACTGGCCGCGGGCGCCGAGCTGCGCCATGATGAGTCGTTGACATCGCGCCAACAGCGAGTGGAGGCACCGTGGCCGTCCAGGACTCCTATGACTACGTGATCGTCGGTGCGGGCAGCGCCGGGTGCGTGCTGGCGAACCGGCTCACCGAGGATCCGGCGGCGCACGTCCTGCTGCTGGAAGCGGGCGGCGAGGACACCGCCGACGAAATCCACATCCCGGCCGCCTTCCCGTCCCTGTTCAAGACCCGGTGGGACTGGAACTACGAGACCGTCGAGCAGAAGCACACCGGCAAGCCGGCGTACTGGCCGCGCGGGAAGATGCTCGGCGGCTGCTCGTCGATCAACGCGATGCTCTACATCCGCGGCAACCGCGCCGACTACGACGGCTGGCGCGATTCCCACGGCGCCGAGGGCTGGGGCTGGGACGACGTCCTCCCGTACTTCAAGCGCGCCGAGGCCAACCAGCGGCACGGCGGGCCACTGCACGGCACCGACGGCCCGCTGAACGTCGAGGACCGCCGGTTCACCCACGAGCTGTCGAGCGCCTGGGTCGACTCCGCCGTCGCGTGGGGCCTCAAGCGCACCGACGACTTCAACGGCGAGAGCCAGGAGGGCGCCGGCCTCTACCAGGTGACCTGCAAGAAGGGCCGCCGCTGGTCGACCGCCGACGCCTACCTGCGCCCGGCGATGGACCGGCCGAACCTCACGGTGAAGACCGGCGCGCAGGCCACCCGGATCGTGTTCGAGGGCACCCGCGCCGTCGGAGTGTCCTATTTGGACAGCGGGGTCGAGCGCACCGCGCACGCGTCGGCCGAGGTGCTGCTCAGCGGCGGTGCGGTCAACTCGCCGCAGCTGCTGATGGTCTCGGGCGTCGGCCCCGCCGAGCACCTGCGCGAGCACGGCGTCGACGTCGTCGTCGCGCTGCCCGGCGTCGGCGAGAACCTGCACGACCACCCGGCGTGCGGGATCACCTGGTCGACCCGCGGCACCACCGACCTGGTCGACGCCGCGACGCCTGCCGGTCTCGTCCGCTACCAGCTGACCAAGCGCGGGCCGCTGACCTCGACCATCGCCGAGTCGGGCGCGTTCTTCCCGACCGGCGACGGCCTGCCCGCGCCGGACATGCAGATCCACGTCGCGCCGACGCTCTTCTACGACAACGGGTTGCGCGAGCCGACCGTGGCCGGCTTCACGTCCGCGGCCACCGTCGTCGACGTCGCCAGCCGCGGCCGGCTGCGGCTGAAGTCGGCGAACCCGTTGTGGAAGCCGGAAATCGACCCGGCGTACTACGCGGACTCGAAGGACATGGACGTGATGGTCGCCGGGCTGAAGGCGCTCGTCGAGATCGGTCGCGCCGGGCCGCTCACGAAGTTCCTGGACAAGCCGTTCCTGCCGGATCGGCACGATCTGACCGACGCCGAGTTCGCCGAACACGTCCGCGAGAACAGCCAGACGCTGTACCACCCGGTCGGGACGTGCGCGATGGGCACGGGCGAGCACGCCGTGGTGGACCCGCAGCTGCGGGTGCGCGGGGTCGAGGGACTGCGGGTGGTGGACGCGTCGGTGATGCCGGTGGTGCCGCGCGGGAACACGAACGCGCCGACGATCATGGTGGCGGAGAAGGCGGCGGACCTGATCCGGGGGCGGTGAGGTTCGGCCGCGGACCGTGGTGCTCTGCTGCGCCACGGTCACGGCCGCCTCAGTTCGCCGTCGTCGCCGCGGCTGCGACCGGCCCTGTCGATTGAGCGGCCGCCGGTTCGGCTTGCGTGGTTCTACCGCGCCCGGCCGATCGGCGGGAGCCGGAATCGCGCGAGCTGGGCCGCCGCCCCCGGTATCCAGTTTACCGAGGGGTACCGACAGTTCCGGGGTTGTGGAGCCGAGTTGTCCACAACCCCGGACCGGTCAGCGCTTGCCGTGGAGGATGGTCACCAGCTTGACCACCAAGGCGTCCGTGGATTCCTTGCGGGTGAACGAGGTCAGGGTCAGCGGGGCCGTGAAGCGCTGGCGGGCGATGGCCTTGGTGCGGGCGAACTCGCGCAGGCCTTCCGGGCCGTGGATGCGGCCGAAGCCCGAGTCGCCGACTCCGCCGAACGGCAGGGACGCGATGCCCGCGAACGACAGCGGCGCGTTGATCGAGGTCATGCCCGTGCGCAGCTTCTCCGCCAGCTCGACGCCGCGGGACTTCGAAAAGACCGTCGAGCCCAGGCCGTACTTCGTGCTGTTCGCCTTGTCGATCGCCTCGTCCATGTCGCGGACCTTCGCGATCGTCACGGTCGGGCCGAACGTCTCCTCCGTGACCGCTTCGGAGTCCTCCGGGACGTCGATCAGGACCGTCGGCTGGGCGTACCGGTCTCCGACGGAATCCTCGCCGCCGAGGACCGCCTTGCCACCGCGAGCCAGGGCGTCCTGGATGTGCCGCTTGATCACGCCGAGCTGCGAGGGCATCGTCACCGGGCCGTACTGCGCGGCCTCGTCCGAACCCGCGCGCACGTCCTTCGACTTCTCGACGACCTTCGCGACGAACTCGTCGTGGACCTTCTCGTGGACGTACACCCGCTCCACGCCGATGCAGGTCTGACCGGAGTTGGAGAACGCGCCCCAGACCGTCGCGTCGGCCGCGGCGTCGAGGTCGGCGTCCGCGTCGACCAGCACCGGGTCCTTGCCACCCGCCTCGATGACGACCGGGGTCAGCGTCTCGGCCGCCGCGGCCATGATGCGCTTGCCGGTGGCCGTCGAGCCGGTGAAGGCGATCTTGTCGACGCCGGCGCCGACCAGGGCCGCGCCGGTCTCGCCGAAGCCCGTGATCAGCTGGAGCACCGGCTGCTCCGGGACGATCTCGGCGAACGCGTCGACCAGCCACTTCCCGACGCCCGGGGTGTACTCGCTGGGCTTGAACACCACGGCGTTGCCGGCAGCGAGCGCGTAGGCGATCGAGCCCAGCGGCGTGAACACCGGGTAGTTCCACGGGCCGATCACGCCGACGACGCCGAGCGGCCGGTACTCGACGGTGGCCGCCTGGTTCGACATCAGCAGCCCGGCCGAGCGCTTCTGCTTGCCGAGGATCTTCTTCGCGTGCTTGCCCGCCCACGCGATGTGCTCGATGGCCAGGACGCTCTCGAGCTGCGCGTCGGCGATCGGCTTGCCGGTCTCGTCGCGCACCACCTGGCACAGCTGGGCCAGCCGGCGGGTCAGCACGCCCTTCCAGCCGCGAAGCCGCTCCGCGCGCCCGGCGAAACCGAGGTCCGCCCACCACAGCGCCGCGACACGGGCCCGCGCGACGGCGGCCTGCACGTCTTCCGCGCTGTGCACGGGGTAGGTTCCGACAACCTCGTCGGTCGCCGGGCTCAGCGAGTCGAAGGTCTCGCCGAGGGACGTCGGCTTCGGCTGGACGGCAGTCATCGGCGTCTCCCGTAAGTTCGCGGTTCAGCCCAGGTTACGACGTTACTGACGTGGTGCCAATAGCGCCCGCGGGCTTCGCCACCAGCATTGCACCGGCGATGGCCGCAGCAAAGACACCGAACACCGGCGCGAGCCACAACGGCAGGACGCCGACCGCCAGCGAGCCCAGCCCGAAGCCGCACGCCTGCACGGTGAACGACAGCGAGAACCCCGCCGACCTGCGGTTCTTCGGCAGCAGCCGCTGCAGGTTGACCGAGGTCGCAGCCACGAGCGGGCCGGTGCACCCGCCGATCACGGCCACGGACGCGAGCAATCCCGGCCAGCCGAAGTCGCCCGCGAGGGCGAGTCCACCGAGGACGAACCCGCCGAGGAACAGCCGCGGGTCGCCGGTCTTGCCGCGCCACGCGTAGAGCGCGCTGCCCAGGATGCTCGCGCCGCTCAGCACCACGATCACGATCGGCGCGGCCGTGTCGGGAGCCCCGAGCCGCTGGACGAGCGGCAGCGGCGCGACCTCGATCGTCGACAGCAGGAGCCCGACGGTGAACGCGCAGCACAGCCACGGCAGATAACCGCCGGCCCCGGGAGACGGCGCGGAATCCACCTGTTCGCGCTCACCCCCGTGCCGCGGGACGAGCACGGCGGCGCACACGCAGGCGGCGGCCATCGCGATGAGCGGGACGAGCGAACCGGCCAGGTCGAGCAGCGCGACCAGCGCCGGACCGCCGATGAGCACCCCCTCCAGGAGCATCGCGTCGACGGAGATGGCCCGCGGCAGCAGGTCGTCGTCGACGGTGTCCGCGAGCAGCGTCCGGAACCCGCCGGACAACGCGCCCGCCGCGACGCCGGGCAGCAGGACCAGCGCGAGCAGCACGGCGTTCGGCGCGCCGGCGGACGCGGCGAAGGCGAGCACCCCGAACCCGGCGGCCGTGAGGAGCAGCAGCGCGGGCAGGCCGCGCGTGACGCCGACGCGGTCGATCAGCCGCCCGACCGGCACCGCCCCGGCCATCTCCGCAACGACGTAGACCGACATCAGCACCCCACCGAGCCGGTACGAGCCGGTGGTGGCCGTGGTCAGCAGGGTGAACGCGAGCGGCGCCATGGTCGCCGGGAGCCGGGCGAGCTGGACGCCCGCCGACCAGCGCCAGTAGGCGCGATGGGTGAACAACGACATGTCAGCACGCTCTTACAGCGACGGTTTTGCGCCATACTGATTCGGGCACAAGCGAATCCTGAGGTCGCCATGATCGAGCTGGTCCTGACCGCGGCCGGCAGCCAGCGCGTCCGTTTCGCGATCTCGCCGCTGGAAGAAGTGCTCGGCGCCGTCCAGACGCTGCTCGGCCTCCGCGGGCACCCGGCGCACCTGCCGTGGGTGTCCACGGCGCCCGCACTCGACGTCCCCGAGTTGTCGGCGGTCTTGAGCGCGCGGCACTACATCACCGAGTTTCTGAGCCCGCCACCCGAGGGGCCGGAAACAACGGCCCGCGCCCAGCTGCGCGTGGTCCGCGAAACCCCGCCGCACCAGGTCGCGCTGGAGCTGGCGATGGTCGACGCCGACCTTTCACTGCTGCCGGCCGACCCGGCGGCCGCGCGGGACCTGCTGGCCGACCAGCTCGAAACCGTCTGGAACGCGCTGCTCGCGCCGCAGTGGCCGAAGCTGCGCGAACTCCTGGCGGCCGACATCGCGTACCGGACGCGGCTGCTCGGTTCCGGGGGCATCGCCGCGATGCTGGCCGGGCTCCACCCGCAGGTGCGGCTGACCGGCACGTCGGTGTTCGTCGACGTCCGTTCCGACGAACGGCTCGAGATCGACTCCCGCGGGCTCCTGTTCATCCCGGCGGTGTTCGCGTGGCCGAACGTCGGGGTGGTGACCGTGCCGCCGTGGCAGGTCTCGCTGCTCTACCCCGCTCGCGGCGTCGCGTCCCTGTGGGCTTCGGCGACGGCGCCGCCGGAGCCGCTGGCCGAGGTGCTCGGCCGGACACGGGCGCTGCTGCTGGCGACCCTGGACGACCCTGCCGCGACGGCCGACCTCGCGCACCGCTTCGGGCTCGCCCCGGCGACGGTGTCGGCGCACCTGACCGCGTTGCGCGCGGCCGGGCTTCTGACGTCGGAGCGCACCGGGCACCGGGTCCTCTACCGGCGGACCGGACTCGGCGAGGCGTTGCTCCGCGGCGAACTCTGACTAGGCTGGAATCCGCCCACCCGTGAAGGAGATTCATCGATGCGTATCGTCCATTTCGGACACGCCTGCGTCCTGCTGGAGACCGGCTCCGAGCGGATCCTGATCGATCCCGGCGCGTTCTCCACGGACTTCGAGCGCGAGCGTGAACTGTCCGCCGTGCTGATCACCCACCAGCACTTCGACCATCTCGACGTCGAGCGGCTGCCGAAGGTGCTCGAAGCCAATCCCGGCGCGAAGCTGATCGTCGACCCCGGTTCCGTCGAGGCCGTCGAAAAGCTGGGGGTCGAGTTCGACATCGCCAACGTCGGTGACGCGTTCGCGGTCGGCGACACCTCGATCAAGGCCGTCGGCGGTGAGCACGCCGTGATCCACAGCGACATCCCGACGATCCCCAACATCGGTTACGTCTTCGACGACGGCGCGTTCTTCCACCCCGGCGACTCGTTCTTCGTGCCCGAGCAGAAGATCGACGTCCTCGGCCTGCCGACCGGCGCGCCGTGGCTCAAGGCCGGCGAAGCCGTCGACTACCTGCGCGCGGTGGCGCCGCGACTCGCCGTGCCGATCCACGAAGCCGTGCTGGCCAACCCGGCCCTGCACTACGGCCTGTTCGGGAACCTCGCGCCCGAGGGCACCGAGGTCAAGGTGCTCGACCGCGGCGGACTCACCACCGTCTGAGCCGGGTGCGGCGTGCCCGTTCAGGGCCGCATTGCCGGATCCGCCGGCACGCCGCACAATTCGGCCGCCACACGCCACAACTCCTCCTCTCGAACCTCGTCATACGACTCTTCGGACGACGGCACGACCTCACCTCGGTCGAGGTAGGCCCCGGATTCAGCCGGCCGCGGTGTGCTCATGGCAGCCGCCAGTTTCACTCCCGCCGCCTGCGGGCTCGACGCGATCGGCGTCGCCCACAACAGCGGCAGCAACCACCGGAACCCGAAACGCTGGATCGCGCTCGCGTCCCGGGCCAGGCCCGTGCCGGGCACGAACCGTGGCGTGTACGCGTAGACCTCGACGTCCGGCAGCCGCCTCGCGAGCGCGTGCACCAGGTACTGCACCCCCAGCTTGCTGGTCGAGTACGCCCGGCGGCCCGCCGTGACGGTCTCCGCTTCCGGTCCGCTGTCCGGCCTCACGAGGCTTCGCACATCGGTCCACCGCGGTGCCGGGACGAGGCCGAGGTTGTGCCGGAAATCGCCGAAGTGCGACTCGCTGCCGGTCACGATGATCCGGGCACCCGGCTCGAACCGGTCGGCCAGCAGGCGGATCAGCAGGTAGTTCGCCAGGACGTTGATCCCGAACGTGGCCTCGAAGCCGTCCACTGTGGCTTTGGTGGTCGACGCCATCTGCACACCCGCGTTGGCCAGGAACCCGGTCAGCGGCGGGATCTCCCCCGCGGCGAGGCGCCGCCGCACGGTCTCCGCCGCCGCGCGCACCTCCGCGAGGGAACCGAGGTCGCAGGACACCGCCTGGACGTTCGGGTTCCCGGTCCGCGCGGCCAGGTCACGCGCGATCCGCCGCCCCGCGTCGCCGCGCACGGTGATCAGCAGCAGCTGGTCCGGGTGGTCCCGAAGCAGCCGTTCGGCGGCGGCCAGGCCGAGGCCCCGGGTCGCGCCGGACATCAGCAGTGTCCTCGTCGGTTCGGTCATGTCGTCACTCCGTCATCCGATCAGGTACTCGATTCGAATTGGTACTCGGTACCGTAGCGCACTCGATACCAGGTCCGCTAGTGTGGGGTCATGGAGCAACGCCCCTCGCTGCGGGAACGCAAGCAGAAACAAGCCCGCGAGCAGATCGTGGAAGCGGCCTTCGCGTTGTTCGCGGAACGCGGCTTCACCGAGGTCACGGTCTCGGACATCGCGGAGCGCGCAGAGGTCGGGCGTACGACGTTTTTCAGGTACTTCGGCGACAAGCAGGAGGTGGTGTTTTCGGACGAACAGCAGCTGCTGGATCACCTGGCGGAGCGGCAACGAGCATTACCGGGCGAGGCGCCACAGGATCTTTCGACCGCCCTCGAACAGGTCCGCGGACTGGTGCTCGACGTGTGCGCCGAGGCCACGGCGGATGCCGAGCACTACGAGATGCACCAGCGGCTCTTGGAGCAGAACCCCGAGCTCAAAGACCGCAGTGCGCGGAAGCTGCAGCGATTCGCCGAGGTGGGCGAGGCAGTCCTGCTGGAACGCGGCACACCCCGGGACGTCGCGGTGCTGGCAGCCCAGATCGCGGTCGCCTGCTACCAGGCCGGGAGCCGGCTCGCCGGAGCCGACGCTCCCGCACTCGCTCCGGCGGTCGACCTGGCCTTCGGACGGCTCGACGTGCTCCTGGACGCGCAGCCGGCGCATCCCCGGGAATGACGATCAAGAGCCAAGGTGACTCCGCTCCCGGCCCCGAGCCGGGCGAAGATTGACAACTCCAGAGCGAAGCGGCGAATGGCGTCCCGCGTGACCGATCAGGCAGCGACCGTGCGCAGCGAACCGTAGGTCGCGCCGAACGCGCGGTTCTCCAGCGCGACGTCGACGGCGTCGAGCAGGGCCTGGCGGAGGCCGGGGCGGGTGAGGTCGATGGCGTCGACGCCCAGCCGGACCAAGCCGCCCTTCTTCGCCGCCCGCGCGGAAGCCAGCACCAGCGCGAAACAGCGGACCGTCTCGGTGCGCTGCGACTGGCTGGTGAACTCCTGGACACGGGCGCGGCGCACCTCGCCGGTGACGAGGTCACGCACCGCGCCGAGGTCCGCGCACAGGCGGAAGCCGTGCTCGGACAGGGCCTGGAGCGTGCCCTGGGACGCGATCCAGCGCGGCGGTGCGAAGCCGTCGACCCCCAGGCCGGCGGCGTCCAGCGCGGCCTTCGCGGCGATCAGCCGCAGCCGGGCCTCGTGTGCCGGAAGCGTCGCGAACTCGGCCTTCTTGCCCAGGTACACCGTGCGGTGCGTGGGCGTGACGACGTGGTCGTATCCGTGCAGCAGCACGGAATCACCACGGCGGGCGCGGTTGCGCACCCACTCGGTCACCGGGCCTTCGCCGGTGCGAGCGGCGTACAGCACGGAGAGCGGTACTTTGCGGCGGTCGAGCTCGGCCGCGAGATCGGCGCACCGGTGCAGCGTGCGCGGGGTGATGCCCGACAGCGAAACCAGCAACTGAGCGTCCACCCCATCATTGGGACGCACCCGTCTGACCGGCCCGTGAACTGCGCAGAACGGGCGGGCGTCGGTTGCCGGAAGGGTCAGACGCCCTCGCGCAGGCGCTGCACGGCCACGGCGATGCGGCCGCGCAGGTCGGGGTCGGAGACCTGGCCGTCGGCGACCACCGCGCGCGAAACAGGGATCCGCGCGCAGGCTTCGTCGACGATCTTGGCGCCCGCGTACGTCAGCACCTTGCGCAGCGAGTCGTGCGCATCGCGGCCGCCGGTCGGCGCCGCGACGGACGACGCGTTGATCCAGGCGACCGGCTTGCCGTAGATCTCGCCACCGCCGACGGTCCAGTCGAGCAGGTTCTTGAACGAACCCGGCAGGCCGCCGGCGTACTCCGGGGTGCAGATCAACACCGCGTCGGCGTCCTTGATGGCCGTCCGCAGCCCCGCGACGGCGGGGTGCAGCGGGTCGCGGTCGTCATCGGGGTTGAAGTGCGGGAGTTCGCCGAGCCCGGTGAACGTCGTGCTCTCCGTGAGGGTCGCGGCGGTCCCCAGTACCGCCGCATTGCCCGAGCCTGCTCGCAGGCTGCCGCAGATCAGCAGGATCACGCGGCCAGTCTGCCAAAGAAAGCCCGGTGATGCGGTGATAAGCCTCGATGTAGCGGTCGCGCGTGGCGGTCACCACTTCCGGCGGCAACGGCGGCAGCTGGGACACGCAGTCCCAGCCGGAAGCCGGGTCGGTCAGCCAGTCACGCACGTGCTGCTTGTCGAACGCCGGCCGGTTACGGCCGGGTCGGTGGCCGTCGGCGAGCCAGTAGCGCGCCGAGTCCGGCGTCAGCACCTCGTCGGCCAGCACCAGGCCGCCGTGCTTGCCGATGCCGAACTCGAACTTCGTGTCCGCCAGCAGCAGGCCCTGCTCCGCGGCCCGTGCGGCGCCGCGGCGGTACAGCTCGAGCGACGCCTCCCGGACCTCCTCGGCGAGCGCGCGGCCGAGGATCGAAACGAACGTCTCGAAGTCGATGTTCTCGTCGGGCTCGCCGGGGCGGGCCTTGGTCGACGGCGTGAAGATCGGCTCGGGCAGCCGGGCGGATTCGGCGAGCCCGCTCGGCAGCTCGAGCCCGCACACGGCGCCGTCACGGCGGTAGTCGGCGTACCCGCGGCCGGTGAGGTGACCGCGGACGACGGCCTCCACCGGCAGCATCTCGAGCCGCTCGACCAGCATGGCCCGGCCACGGACGGCGTCGGGCACCCCGGGCCCGTCGCACGCGACGAGGTGGTTCGGCAGCACGTCGGCGAGCTCGCCGAACCAGAACACGCTCATCGCGGTGAGCACCCGTCCCTTGTCCGGGACGGGGGTGGCGAATACACGTTCAAAGGCCGAAATGCGGTCGGAAGCAACAACGAGGAGCCGGTCGTCGCCCGCGTCGTACAGGTCGCGGACTTTGCCGGTGGCGAGCTTGGGGTGTCTGGGGAGGGGTGTCACGCGCTGAACCCTAACGGGCACGCTCCGCCACCGAGGATGATGCTGGCATGGCGTACTCCTGGATCTCGGTTACGACCGACTACGGACTGCGCGACGGCTTCGTGGCGGCCTGCCACGGCGTGATCGCGCGGCTGGCGCCTGCCGTGCGGGTCATCGACGTGACGCACGAAGTCCCGCCCCAGGACGTCCGGCACGGAGCCATGGCGCTGGCGCAGACGGCGCCGTTCCTGCCGGAGGCCGTGCACGTCGCCGTGGTCGACCCGGGTGTCGGCACGGCGCGGCGCGGCGTGGTCGTCGTCGCCGACGGCGGCCTGCTGGTCGGGCCGGACAACGGGCTGCTGCTGCCGGCCGCGCAGGCGCTCGGCGGGGTGCGGGCCGCGTACGAGCTGGCCGAGCCGTCGCTGCGGCTGCCCGTGACGTCGGCCACTTTCCACGGACGGGACGTCTTCGCGCCCGCGGCCGCGCACCTCGCGCTGGGCGTGTCGCCCGCGGACTTCGGCGACACCGTCGAGACGCTGGTGGAGCTGCCCGAGCCGTTCGTGGCGGCGTTCCCCGGCAAGCTGGTGTCCGAGGTGCTGACGGTCGACCACTTCGGCAACGTCCAGCTCGCCGCGACCCCGGCCGACCTCGAGCTGAGCGGGCTGACCGGCGCGGTTTCGGTGCACAGCGAGCGGGTCGCGGTGACCACGGCGGTCGGGCGGACGTTCGCGGACGTGCCCGCCGGGGCGAGCGTGCTCTACACCGACTCGGCCGGCCGGCTCGCCGTCGCCATCAACGGTGGCTCGGCGGCCGCCGTGCTCGGGCTGGGCCCGGCCCAGGAGTGCACGATCACCTCGTCGCCGACGGCCACCTGACCCGGCCGGAGTACGGCGGCCTTCATGCCGAACACCACCCCGCCGTCCGGGTGACGGCGATAGCCGGCGAGCGTGCGGATCGGCTCAGGGCCGGCCTTCGCGCCGGTCTCCTGGTCGACCATCGGCACGGTGCAGCGCACGCACTGCTTGGCGTACCCGAACTTCGCGGTGCCGGCGGACATCACCCGGACGTCGTCCTCGCGGTGCGGCTCGGGCCAGCCGGAGAGGATGACGTTGGGCCGGAAGCGATCCATCGGTACTGGCTCGCCGCCTCTTTCGAGGATCCGGGCGTTCAGGCCGTCCAAAGAGGACTCCGAGGCGATCAGGAGTGCGTGGCCGTCGGCGAACGCGGCGGTGCCCGGAGTCTCGCCGCCGGTGCTGCGCTCGTGGTCCGGCGCGACGCCGACGAGCACCGAGGGCAGGCCGAGGATGGTCGAGAACCACTCGGCGGCCTCGGCGCCCTGGTGGACGCCGTCGCCGTGCCAGGAGAAGGTCGACGCCGGGTGCCGTGGGCCGTCGCGCCTTATCCCGACAACGAGGTCTTCGACACCTGGCGCGGACAGCGCGAGCTGGTCTCCGCGCACTCGCGGCCGGACCACGGCCAGCACCGGATAACGCCGCTGGCTGCGGAAATCGCCGTCCGGGGCGACGACCTGGAAGACCCGGTCGTGCGTCAGCCCGGCGGGCCCGACCTCGGCGGCCGGCACGGACGTACCGGCACAGCCCTTGACGGGGTAGTAGGTCAGCCGCGCGATCCTCGCCATGCCTCGCAGGCTACCGGCGCCCCTGCGGCTGACGCGCCGCCTTTAACGCTGAGGCTGCTGCACGGTGAGACCAAGTCTCTGACGGCCACCAGGTTCACCCGCCGAAACTTCAGGCGGCGGTTCCGCCGGGGGCGCATCGCCGGCCCTCAGCGCTCGTCGATGGAGGATTCTGGACACTCGGCGTCCAGAATCTTCCATCGACACCTGGCGGCCACGTCCCAGCCGGAAGAGTCCCGCGGGCGGCACCCAGCGCCCAGTCTGGAGCTGTCGACGACCGGTCAGAGCACCTGCGAGAGGAAGCGCTGCAGCCGCGGGCTCTCCGGCTCGTCGAAGACCTGGGCCGGCGGGCCCTGCTCCACGATCCGGCCCGCGTCCATGAACGCGACCTCGTCGGCGACGCTGCGGGCGAAGCCCATCTCGTGGGTGACCACGATCAGCGTCAGGCCGCGCTCGGCCAGGCCCGCCATCAGCGTCAGCACGCCCTTGACCAGCTCCGGGTCGAGGGCGCTCGTGGCCTCGTCGAAGAGCATCACCTCGGGCTCCATCGCCAGGGCCCGCGCGATCGCGACACGCTGCTGCTGACCGCCCGACAGCGCGCTCGGGCGGTACGGCGCCTTGTCGGCCAGGCCGACGTCCGCCAGCCGGGCGCGGGCGATCGCCGACGCCTCCTCCTTGCTCAGCTTCTTCACGCTGCGCAGTGGCAGCACGATGTTGTCCAGCACACTCCGGTGGCCGAAGAGGTTGAAGTGCTGGAAGACCATGCCGACCCGCTGGCGCAGCGCGTCCGGGTCGGACCTGATCACGGACTCGCCGTCGAGCAGCAGGTCGCCGGAGTCGGGCTCCTGAAGGCGGTTCACGCACCGCAGGAGCGTCGACTTGCCCGAACCGGACGGCCCGATCACGCAGGTCGTCTTCCCGCTCGGCACCGTCAGGTCGACACCACGCAGGACTTCCAGCGTGCCGAAGCTGACGTGGATGTCCCGCAGTTCCACACTGGACGAACGGACCGCCGTCGTCGTCACCACGCGCTCACCCTTCCGCCGGGACCGATCTCCACCGGGTCAGCTTCGTCCGGCTCGTCGGCCCGGACCTTGCGCCCGGTCCGGAGCTTCTTGTCGATGTAGTTCACCAGGTGCGTCAGCGGCACGGTGATCACCAGGTAGACGAACCCGGCGGCGACCAGCGGCGACAGGTTGCCGGTGTTGGCCGCGAAGTCCTGCCCGATCCGGAACAGCTCGCGCTGCTCGGACAGCAAGCCGAGGAAGTACACCAGGCTGGAGTCCTTGACCAGCGAGATGAACTGGTTGACCAGGGCAGGCAGCACCCGCCGCACCCCCTGCGGGATGACGACGAGCAGCATCGCCTTGCTGTAGCTCATCCCCAGAGCGCGACTGGCCTCCAACTGTCCTTTTTCGACACTCTGGATGCCGGCCCGGAAGATCTCGCCGATGTAGGCGGCGGCGATCAGGCTCAGTGCCAGGATGCCCAGCGGGTACGGGTTGGTGCCGACGACGTCCCGCGCGAGCGTGCCGAGACCCTGGCCGATCACGAGGATGGTCAGGATCGCCGGCAGGCCGCGGAAGATGTCGGTGTACACCCGGGCCGGCCAGCGCAGCCACGCCTTGGCCGACAGGCCCATCACGGCGACGACCATGCCGAGCACTGTGCCGATGACCGCGGAGGCGAACGCCAGGATCAGCGTGTTGAGCAGGCCGGTCTTCAGCAGGTCCGGGAAGACCTGCCAGATGTACTCCCAGTCGAGGAAGGTGTCGAAGAATTGGTCCATCGCTCGGCTACTGCCCCGCCTTGAATTCCGCCGGCACCGGCGCGGTGGGCTCGAACTGGTCGTGCACCTTCACCCACGTGCCGTCGGCGATGACCTTCTTCAGGCCGTCGTTGATCTTGCCGATCAGCTCGTCGTTGCCCTTCTTGAACGCGAACCCGTGCGGGATGGTCGTGATGATCGCCTTGGCCACCTTGAGCTTCGCGTCCACGTTGTTCTTCGCGTAGTCCTCGGCGGTGGCCTGGTCGAACACGGCGCCGTCGACCGCGCCGGTCTTGAGCGCGGCCAGCGCGGCCGCGTCGTTCGGGAACCGGACGGCCTGCGCGGTCGGTGCGTTCGAGCCGAGCCAAGTGTCGGAGACCGTGCCCTGGACGACGCCGATCCGCTTGCCGGACAGGGAGTTCTCGTCGGTGATGCCGGCGGTCTCCTTGGCCTCGATGCCGAGGGACTGGTAGTTGTACGGCGCCGAGAAGTCGACCGTCTTCTTGCGGGCATCGGTCTGCGCGATCGCCGAGCTGCCGATGTCGAAGGTGCCGTTCGCGACCTGGCCGAGCAGCGCGGAGAAGTCCGTCGCGACGAATTCGAGCTTGAGGCCCTCCTTCTGCGCGATGGCCTTGAGGAGCTCGTTGTCGAACCCGGTGAAGGTCCCGTTCTCCTGGTAGGCGTTCGGCTTCGAGTCGCTCAACGTGCCGACGCGCAGGGTGCCGGACCCGCTGTCCGAGCCGCCACCACACGCGGTGAGCGCGGCCAGCAGCGTCGCGGTGAGCGCCGTGACCAGTGTCTTCTTCATCCTTCTCCTAACCCTGGAACCCGGCCGGCACCGGAGCGCTCGGCAGGAACTGCTGGTGCAGCTTGAGCCAGGTGCCGTCGGCGATCACCTGCTTGAGACCGGTGTCGATCTTGCCGAGCAGTTCCGTGTTGCCCTTCTTGACCGCGAAGCCGTGCGGCACGTCCGTGACGAAGCTCTTCACGACGACGAGCTTGGCGTCCGGGTTGTCGGTGACGTTCTTCTCGGCGATGCTCTGGTCCAGGATGTACGCGTCGACGGCGCCGGACTTCAACGCCGTCAGCGCGGCGGCGTAGTCGGGGAAGCGCACGGCCTGCGCGGTCGGCACCGTGGTGCCGAGCCAGTGGTCGCCGACGGTCGCCTGGATCACGGCGACCCGCTTGCCCGCCAAGGCTTTCTCGTCGGTGACCGGCGTGCCCTGCTTGGCCTGGATGCTCATGGTCTCGAAGTCGTAGGCCGCCGAGAAGTCGACGGTCTTCTTCCGCTCGTCGGTCTGCGCGATCGCCGAGCTGGCGATGTCGTAGCGACCCGACGCGACTTGCCCGAGCAGCGCGGAGAAGTCCGTCGCGGCGAACTCCAGCTTCAGGTTCTGCTTGGCCGCGATGGCCTTGAGCAGCTCGTTGTCGAAGCCGGTGTAGTTGCCGTCCTTGAGGAAGATGTTCGGCGGCGCGTCGCTGAGGGTGCCGACACGCAACGTCGAGGAAGCGCTGTCCGAGCTGCCACCACCGCACGCGGTGAGGACGGCGGCGAGGGTGGCGGCGAGAGCGGTGACGATCAGCTTCTTCATGTCACGCACCCAGGTTCTTCACGGGCAGGCCGGGGCCACCCTGCTGCAGTTCCTTCGACAACGGCGTCGTCTTGTAGAACTGGCCGTAGATGCGGGCCACCGAGCCGTCCGCGATGGCCTTGGCCAGGCCGTCGTTCAGCTTCTTCAGCAGGTCCGGGTTCGTCTTGGCCACCGCGAAGGCCGACGGCGTGTCCTTGTCCTCGACGGTGTAACCGAGCTCCAGCGGCACCGCGGGGTTCTGGTCCAGGTACTTCTGGCCGATGTCCTGCGGCACGACCCAGCCGTCCAGCGTGCCGTTCTTCAGCTGCGCGAAACCCGCGTTGTAGTCGGGAAAGCGGACGACCTGCGCGCCGGCGGTCTTGCCCGCGAACTCGTCCTGCACCGAACCCTGGACGACGCCGAGGCGCTTGCCGGCGAACGCCGCCGGGTCCTTGAGGTTCGCGCCCTTCTTGGTCACGATCGTGGTGAAGCCGGTGTTGTAGCCGTTGGAGAACGAGACCGTCTTCTTGCGCGCCTCGGTGCTGGAGATCGTCGAGCTGCCGATGTCGAACTTGCCCGTGGCGACGCCGGCCAGCAGGCCGGAGAACTCGGTGCCGACGAACTCGACCTCGAAGCCTTCACGCTTCGCGATGTCGCGCAGCAGCTCGTTGTCGTAGCCGGTGAACCGGCCGTTCTCCAGGTAGATCGACGGCGGGGCGTCGCTCAGCGTGCCGACGCGCAGGGTCGTGCCCGCGGCGGCGGAATCCGAGCCGCCGCACGCGGCCAGGGTCAGTGTCAGCGCCCCCGCGGTGACGACGGCGGCGATCTTCGACAGCGTGGATCTCATCGCTTCTTCCAGAGGTTGGCGCGCCGATGGCGCGAGGAAAGCACGTCAGATCGTCGGGTGGACGATCTGACGCTCCGGTTCAGCGGCGAGATTAGGGATTTCGCCCGTTCGTGTGGCTTTGTTCCAGTCCGTGGACTCGTGCGTCAGCTCACAGGATCGGCTGGGGCGCGTAGCCCGCCGCCTCCGGGAACCGCTCGAGAACGTCTTCGACGCGCGCCCGCAGCTGCTCGACCTGGCGCCCGGCCGTGCCGGTGAACGAGATCCGGTCGGCGAGGAGTTTGTCCAGCTCACCGCGGTCGAGCGGGATGCGGTCGTCGGCCGCGAGCCGGTCGAGCAGGTCGTTCTCGGCGAGACCGCGCTCACGCATCTCCAGCGCGACGGCGACGGCGTTCTCCTTGATGGCTTCGTGGGCCGTCTCACGTCCGACGCCCGCGCGGACCGACGCCATCAGCACCTTGGTCGTGGTGAGGAACGGCAGGTAGCGATCAAGCTCACGCTCGATGACCGCCGGGAAGGCGCCGAACTCGGCCAGCACCGTGAGGAACGTCTCCAGCAGGCCGTCGAGCGCGAAGAACGCGTCCGGCAGCGCGACCCGGCGGACGACGGAGTCGGAGACGTCACCCTCGTTCCACTGGTCGCCGGCCAGCTCGCCGATCATCGACAGGTACCCGCGCAGCACGACGGCGAGGCCGTTGACGCGCTCGCAGGAACGGGTGTTCATCTTGTGCGGCATGGCGGACGAGCCGACCTGGCCGGGCTTGAAGCCCTCGGTGACGAGCTCGTGGCCGGCCATCAGCCGGATCGTCTTGGCCAGGCTGGACGGCGCCGCCGCGACCTGGACCACAGTGGACAGCACGTCGAAGTCGAGCGAGCGCGGGTAGACCTGGCCGACGCTGACGAAGCGGCGGTTGAAGCCGAGGTGCTGCATCACGCGGTCTTCGAGCTCGTCCAAAGTGGACTCGTCGCCGAGCAGGTCGAGCATGTCCTGCGCGGTGCCGACCGGGCCCTTGATGCCGCGCAGCGGGTAGCGGCCGATCAGGTTGTCGAGCCGCTCGAAGGCGACCAGCAGCTCGTCGGCGGCCGTGGCGAACCGCTTGCCGAGGGTGGTGGCCTGGGCGGCGACGTTGTGCGAGCGCCCGGCCATCACGGTGTCGGCGTGCTCGACGGCGAGCGCGGCCAGCCGCGCCAGGACGGCGGCGACGCGGGTGCGGACCAGCTCCAGAGAACGGAGCTGCTGCAGCTGCTCGACGTTCTCGGTGAGGTCGCGCGAGGTCATGCCCTTGTGGATGTGTTCCTGGCCGGCGCGGTCGCTGAACTCCTCGATGCGCGCCTTGACGTCGTGACGGGTGACACGCTCCCGTGCCGCGATCGACTCGAGGTCGACCTGGTCGATGACGCGCTCGTAGTCCTCGACGACGCCGTCGGGCACGTCGACGCCGAGGTCCTTCTGCGCCCGGAGGACGGCGAGCCAGAGCTGGCGCTCCAGCACGACCTTGTACTCCGGCGACCAGAGCGAGACCAGCTCCGGCGAGGCGTAGCGGGCGGCGAGCACGTTGGGAATGCGGGGCTTGTCCGTCACGGCTTCACGATACCTGTGCAGGTGGCGGCCCCGGGCGGGGCCGCCACCGCGCCTGGTCAGCCGCTGTAGGGCAGCGCCCGGACGTCCGACGCCTTCACGTAGACGAGCCGGTGGTTGTACGAGATCTGGAAGTACGTCGTGCCGCCGGTGACGAGCGTGTGGTTGGCCGGTACGCCCGCCGGGTCGAACCGCGCGTAGTAGTTCTCCGCCCGGAACGAGCCGGTCGCCAGGTAGTTCTGGCCCGCGGGCAGCGTCCACGGGATCGGGGCGACCGTCCACGTCGCGTCGAACGGGATCGTGGCCGGGTACTCGGACTGTTCGGGGAAGGCGCGCCCGTACAGCGGGACCGAGGAGACGCCGTACGGCGTGGTCAGCAGCAGGCCGCGGCCGGGAACCGTCGAGTGGTGCCCCGGGTTGGCGAACCACGCCTGCTGCCCGCCGTACCAGATGGCCGTCCAGTCACCCTGCTGTCCGGCCAGCGCGTAGGAGCGGCCCGCGACGGCCTTGTCGCTCCAGTCGTCGATCGCGGTCGTGCCGGGTGAGCCGTCCGGGTGCACAACGGGGTCGGTGATCAACGGGGACGCGGCGTCCGGCGCGGTGTGCAGAGGCACGAAGTTCGCGCCGTGGGCCGGTAGCGGTGTGCAGGCCGTGCCGGTGCAGGACGTCATCTCGGGCTGGTTGGTCGCGTAGTCCGGGTTGATCGTCACGACCTGGCTCGACGCCGAGCCGGTGGCCTTGATCGGCGCACCCAGCAGGTCCATGTAGTGCGCCCAGTCCCAGTAAGGACCCGGATCCCAGTGCGCGGCCGCGAAGTTGCTCGTGCGCTCCCGCGAGATGTCCTCGTGGCCCAGGATGTGCTGGCGGTCCAGCGGGATGTGGTACTTCGCCGCCATGAACTTCACGAGGTCCGCGGACGCGCGGTACATCTGCTCGGTGTACCAGGTGCCGCCCTGCGTCGCGATGCCTTCGTGCTCGATGCCGATCGAGTGCTCGTTCATCGTCCAGTTGCCGGCGTGCCAGGCGACGTCCTTGGTCGGCACCATCTGCGTGACCTGGCCGTCCGACGAGCGGATCACGTAGTGCGAGCTGGATCCGCTCGACGCCTTCTGGAACGTGGCGATGGCCTGGTCGTACGGGCTCACCGTGCTGCCGGGCAGGGTTTCGGTGTCGTGGATGACGATGTACTGGATCTGCTGGCCGTCGTCCGGCCGGTTCGCGGGGTCGTAGTTGCCGTAGTTGTTGGGGTTGCTGTGGTCCGCGGACGACCAGTCGTAGGCCGCCGGGACGAACCGGCAGTCGAGGTTGGCGGGACATTCCGGGGTGGGAGTGTCCGCCGCGTGCGCGGTGACGGGGACCGCGGCCGAGATCGCCAGCGCGAACGCCGCGACGACAAGACTTCTGACAGTGGAGGTCACGCGCCAACCGTGGCACGGATGGTCAGCGCGGTCGAGCCTCCCGGCGCCAAGGTGGTCAGCGGGCCGAGAACTTCCAGCTCGACGATGCGCGCCGGCGGGTCCAGATCGCCCAGCTCCTTCAGCGGCGACGGGAGCGGGTGCTCCAGCCAGATCTCCAGCGGTGAGCCCTCGTCCGGGTACTCGCCCGCCGGGTCGACGTCGAAGGAGAGCGTCAAGGCTCCGTAGGAAACCCACCCCGCGGTGCCCGGCACACCCAGCTTGCCGACGACGTCCTGCGCGGGCACGACCAGCCGGTCACCGTCCACTGTGTACTCCGGCGTGCCCGTCCCGGCGACCAGCGCGACGACGTCGGGACGGCTGAGTCCCGCGGTGACCGAGCCACCGCCGGGGAGCTGGGTCACGTTCCACAACGCCCAGCGGACCTGACGCGAGGAGACGTTCTCCGCGTGCAGGTCCAGCCGGTAGCCGTCGTCGAGGATCGTGACCGCCCGCGTGAACCGCAGGCCGGTGCGGGGGTCCGGCGCGCTGGTCATGGTGACCGTGTCGCCGTCGGCGGCCACGGAGTACGGGCCGGAGTCCAGCACCGGGTCCGGCGGGCCCGCCCACTCGTCCGGGCCGGACCAGCCCTGCGGCGCGGGCCACGTCTTGTCGCCGCCGTAGTTGACCCAGTCGCCCATCCGCCCGGAGTTCGGGGCGTACTCGCCGCGCAGGTCGTCGTCCAGGTGCTCGGGGTTGCGCCACAGCAACTCGGCACCGCGGTGGCGCACCGACAGCAGCCGGCCGCCCAGCTCCGGGACCAGGCCGAGCCGCAGGTCGCCGCGTTCGAGCCAGGTCACCATTCGGCGAGGCCGCCGTCGTCGTGGCGCCACACCGGCGAGCGCCAGGCGTGCCCGATCTCGGCGGCGCGGCGGACGGCGGCTTCGTCGACCTCGATGCCGAGGCCGGGCCCGAGCGGGCGGGCCGCGTACCCGTCCTGGAACGTGAAGATCGACGGGTCGACGAGGTAGGCGTGCTCACTGCCCTCGTGGTAGTGCATGCCGACACTCTGTTCCTGGATGAGGAAGTTCGGCGTCGCGAACGCGACCTGCAGCGACGCCGCCAGCGAGATCGGCCCGAGCGGGCAGTGCGGCGCGAGCGAAGCACCGTACATCTCGGCCAGCGCGCCGATCCGCCGCAGCTCGGAGATGCCGCCGGCGTGCGACGGGTCCGGCTGCAGGACCGCGACCCCGGCGTCGAGCACCGGCTTGAACTCCCAGCGCGAGTACAGCCGCTCGCCGACCGCGATCGGCACGGTCGACGCCTCGACGACCGAGCGCAGCGCGCCGCCCTGCGTCTCCGGCAGGATCGGCTCTTCGACGAACATCGGCTGGACGTCTTCGAGGAGCTTCACCAGCCGCCGCGCCATCGCGGGTGAGACGCGGCCGTGGAAGTCGATCGCGAGGTCGCGGTCCGGCCCGAGGGCCTCCCGCGCTTCCCAGGCGCGCGCCACCGCCGCGTCGGCTTCCCGCGGGGACGCGATCGCCGTCAACGGCCCGGCGACGTTCATCTTCACCGCCGTGAAACCGGCCTCGACCTGCGCGGTCACGGCTTCGCGGATGCCGGAGGGCCGGTCGCCGCCGACCCAGCTGTAGACCCGGACGCGGTCGCGGACCGGGCCGCCGAGCAGCTCGTGCACCGGGGCGTTGCGGACCTTGCCGGCGATGTCCCACAGCGCGTGGTCGAACCCGGCCAAGGCACTCGAAAGCACCGGCCCGCCGCGGTAGAAACCGCCGCGGCGCAGCACCTGCCAGTGGTCCTCGATGCGCAGCGGGTCCTGGCCGATGAGCAGCTCGGACAGCTCGTGCACGGCCGCGCGCACGGTCTCGGCGCGGCCCTCGACCACGGGCTCGCCCCAGCCGCTGATGCCCTCGTCGGTGCTCACCTTGAGGAACAGCCAGCGCGGCGCCACCAGAAACGTTTCAATGCCGGTGATCTTCACCCGTGTCCCCCATCTACGCGGAATCCTTGGCGGCCGACCAGCCGCCGTCGACGGTCAGCTCGGCCCCGGTGACGAACGACGCGGCGTCCGAGAGCAGGAAGGCGATCACGTCCGCCACCTCCTCCGGCTTGCCGAGCCGCCCGGCCGGCGTCGCGCGGGCACTGCGCTCGCGGTCCTCGGGCGAGATGCGGTTCCAGGCCTCGGTAAGCACCGGCCCCGGCAGCACGGAGTTGATCCGCACGTCCGGGGCGTACTCGACGGCCAGCTGCCGGGCCAGCGCGACCAGCGCGCCCTTGCTCGCGGCGTACGCGGGGTGACCCGGCAGGCCGAAGTGCGCGTGCACCGACGAGACGAGCACGACCGCGCCACCCCGGGCCCGCAGCGAGGGCAGGCAGGCTTTCAGGGCCAGGTACGTGCCGGTCAGGTTGACGTCGAGCTGCCGCTGCCACTGCGTGCGGTCGATCTCGTGCAGCGGGCCGACGCTGGGCACGTAGGCGTTGCTGACCAGGGCGTCCACCTCGCCGATGTCCGCCCAGGTCGCCTCGTCGGTGACGTCGCCCCGGACCGGGGTGACACCGCCGGGGAGTTCGGCGATGTCCACGCCGAGCACGCGGTAGCCGTCGTCGAGCAGTTTCAGGGCCGTTGCCGCCCCGATCCCGGACGCCGCACCGGTCACCACCGCTGTCCGCGCAGACATCGCCTCTCCCGTTCCTAGAACTTCGCTACGTGCACATGGTCGTCCGACCCACGGGCCGCGAACCACAACGACGCGCCGTCGGACGCCGCGCCGAGGGTTCCCACGATGCTCCCGCTCGGGTACTCCGGCCGTTTGAACCAGCCCGCCCAGGTGCCGGACCACTCGTTGGCCCACAGCGAGTAGTCGCTCGCGGACGCGGTGAGCGCGACCTTCGCACCGGCCGCGACGAGCGTCGGGCTGCTGCTGACGGTGCCGCCGATGCCCGTCCAGTCCGACCACGTGGTGCCGGTCTTGGTGCGCGTCCAGACGCTGTCGTCGGCGGTGCGGACCGCGACGACCGTGCCGCTGGTGGACGTCGCCGCGCCGGGACGGCCGTAGATCGGCTTGCCGCCGGGCGCGCCGAGACCGGACCACTGACCGGCACTGGTCCGCTGCCAGACCTGGCCGTCGGCGCCGCGCGCGAAGAGCGTGCCGTCGCTGGTGACGGACGGCGAATCGGTCAGCGTGCCACCGAGCCGCTTCCAGTCGCCCCAGTGCCCGTACCGGTAGGTGCGCTGGTAGGCCGCGTTGTCGAGGCCGCGAACGTAGACGTCGATCTTCCCGTCCGAGGCGACGGCGGCGGGCTGGCCGAGGAACTTGCCCCCGACCTGACGCGGCCCGTCGAGGCCCTTGACCTGCAGGGAGCCGCTCTGGTCGCGGAAGAACGTCACCGTCTTGCCGCCGGTGCGGACGATCGCCGGGCTGGCGGACGCCGTGCCGCCGAGGTCGTCACCGGGGACGAGGTCGGTGCCGTGCAGGCGCAGGAACGCCGTGCCGTGCGCGGGCACGGTGACCGTGTACGAGCCGGTCGCGCTGCCGCGGTCGGCGCGGGCACGGAGGTCGCGGACGGACACCCGGCCCTTGAGCCCGGCGTCGGCGAAGTTCAGCGTCATCTGCGTCGGCGTCTCACCGCGGTTGAGCAGCACGACCGCGCGGTCGCCGTCGCGGGAGAGGACCTTGCTGTAGGTGTCGGTGCTGCCGTTGGTTGCGACGCGGACACCCTGGGTGCCGAGGCGGTCCTGGTTGACACCCACGATCTCCGGGTTCTTCAGCGTGCTGATCATCGACGCCGGGAGCGTGCGCGGGTCGGAGCCGAGGATCAGCGGGGAGGCCATCTCCGCCCACATGACGAACTGGGTGGTCGACTCCTCCTCGTTGAGTTCGTAGGTGCCCTGCTCGGTCTTGCGCATCGGGATCAGGTAGTCGGGGTCGTTGTAGTGCCCCGGCCCGTTCGCCTCGGGGTGCGCGGCGTTGGCGTCCATGTTGCGCAGGACGTCGGTCCAGATCCCCTCGTACGGCGTGCCGAACGCGATGTCCGTGCTGGTGCGCCAGGAGTCGGCGACGAGCGGGCCGTAGCTGTAGGCGATGCCGGCGACCTGGTCGGGCCCGTGCGGGGTGCCCCACTCGTCGGTGACCGGGTTGCAGACGTTGAGCACCATCGGCCGTCCCGCCTTGGCGAGGGCCTTGCTGAACTGCGAGAACGCGTCGGCGGGCTTGAGGTTCTGGGCGATGCCGCAGAGGAAGTCGACCTTGACGGCGTCGAACTTCCAGTTCGCGAACCGCTTGGTGTCCTGCTCGTAGTAGCCGCCGGAGCCGGCCGCGCAGTTCTTGCCGTCCGACGCCCCCGCGTCGGTGTAGATCCCGGCCTTGAGGCCGCGGGCGTGCAGGTAGTCGACCAAAGTGGACAGTCCACTCGGGAACTTGGCCGGGTCCGCGAGGAGGTTGCCGCTCTTGTCGCGCGGCTCGGGTGCGGTCCAGCCGCCGTCGATCCAGACGTAGCGGTAGCCGGCGTCACGCAGGCCGCTGGAGACGAGGAAGTCCCCGACGGACTTGACCGACGCCTCGCTGGGCGCACCCAGGCCGTAGTAGGTGTTCCAGCCCATGTACGGGGTCTGGGCGACCCCGCTGTCGTAGTAGTCGGGAGCGCCTTGGTCCGCGGCCGGTGTTGCCTGTGCGGGGATCGCGATCGCGGTGAGCGCGGCGGCAGCCGCTGCTACTACCGCCAGGGATCTCTTCAGGAGCATGTTGCTGGACACCCTTCTCCGATGAAACAGCGTCAGCTAAGCCGGGGAGCAGCATGCCGGGGCGTCTCGGTCTCCGTCAAGAATAAATCCTAAATTAAGATTTCACGCGCTATGCTCTGCTCGATGAACACCGAAGTCGTCACTCTCGGCGAGGCGATGCGGCTGCTGCTCGCCGAGCCCGGCGTCGCGCTGCGACGTGCGCGCACCTTCACCTCGTCGGTCGCCGGCGCCGAGACGAACGTCGCGGTCGGCCTGGCCCGGCTCGGGCACGGCGTCCGCTGGCTGAGCCGCGTCGGCGACGATCCGTCCGGCGCTTCGATCCTCGCGACGCTGCGCGCGGACGGCGTCGACGTCTCGTGCGTCGAGGTCGACTCCGAGCGCTTCACGGGCTTCCTGATCCGGGACACCGAGACGGTCGAGTACCACCGAAGCGGCTCCGCTGCTTCGGCTCTGTCGGCCGCGTACGTGCGAGAAGCAGGTCTCGACGGCGCTCGACTCGTCCACGTCTCCGGCATCACGGCGATGCTCTCGCCTGACGCGCGCGAAGCCGTCGAAGCTCTCTTCGCGCTTGCACGCGCTTCGGGCGCTTGGGTGTCCTTCGACCCGAACGTCCGGCTGAAGCTCGGCCACCCGGAGCGCTGGCGCGAGACCGTCGGACCGCTGCTGACCAGGGCGGACCTCGTCTTCGCCGGTGAGGACGAGCTCGAACTGCTGAGACAGTCACCGGAAGCACTGCTCGCGGGCCGGGCGCAGACGGTGGTCGTCAAGCAGCGGGACAAGATCGCGCGGGCCGTCACCGCGGAGGGCTCGTGGAACCAGGAAAGCCTGGTCACGCGGGTCGTCGACCCGGTCGGTGCGGGGGACGCGCTGACGTCGGGTTACCTGTCGGCGTGGCTTCGGGGCGCTTCGCCGCCCGAAGCGCTGCGCGCGGGCGCGGCCTGCGCGGCGCTGGTCGTCGGCACGCGGACCGACCTCGAAGGCCTGCCCGACCAGGGCGAACTGACCAAAGCACTGATCGGCACGGAGGTGGACCGATGACCTACCGCTGGGAGATCACGGCGGACGCGCTGCGCCAGGGCGTTGTCGGGATCGTGCGCACGCACGACGCGGAATCCGCGGTCGAGGCGGCGCGGGCCGTCCTGGAGGCGGGGTTGCGTTCGGTGGAACTGCCGCTGACCAACCCCGGGGCGCTGGACGCGATCTCGGGGCTGTCCGCGGCGTACCCGGACGCGACGATCGGCGCCGGCACGGTGCTCGACGAGGCGTCGGCGGTGCTGGCGATCCGCGCGGGCGCGCGGTTCCTGGTGTCGCCGTCGGTGGACGCCGCGGTGATCCGCACCGCCCACCGGTACGGCGTCGCGGCGTTCCCGGGCGCGGGCTCGGTGACGGAAATCGTGCGGGCGCTGGAGGAAGGCGCGGACGCGGTGAAGGTGTTCCCGGCGTCCGCGCTGGCGCCGTCGTGGGTGAAGGACGTGCGGGCGGCACTGCCGCAGGCGCCGCTGGTACCCACCGGCGGCATCGGCCCGGACGACGTGCCAGGCTGGCTGGCGGCAGGCGCGGTGGCCTGCGGGATCGGCTCGGCGCTGACCCGCGGCACCACCGAGGAGATTTCCGCCCGCGTCGAGACGCTGTTGAGGAGCGCGCATGGCTGAGCTGGTCTTCGTCGGGTGCTACACCGGCGACGCGGGGAACGGCACCGGGATCACGACGTTCTCGCGATCGTCTTCCGGCTTGACCGAGGTCGCCTCGCTGCCGCTGGAGTCGCCGTCGTGGCTGACGCGGCACCCGTCGCTCCCGGTGCTCTACGCGGCGAACGAGACCGCTTCGGGCGGCGTGACAGCACTTTCCTTCGACTCCTCCGGCGCGTTGACGGTGCTGGGCACCTTGGAGACGGGCGGCGCGCACCCGTGCCACCTGGCGGTGACCCCGGACGGCCGGTTCCTGCTGTGCGCCAACTACACCGGCGGCAGCCTGGCGGTGTTCTCGCTGTCTCCCAACGGTGCGCTGGTCTCCCGGACGGCGCTGGTCCAGCACACTGGCAGCGGCCCGTCCGCGGATCGCCAGGAAGCGGCGCACGTCCACATGGCGGTTCCCGGCGACGGCATCGTGAGCGCGGTCGACCTCGGCACGGACGAGATCCGCAGCTACACGCTGTCTTCCGACGGTTCGCTGGACTTGCTCGCGGTCTCTTCGCTGCCGCCGGGCACGGGTCCGCGTCAACTGGTCCGGCGGCCCGGCACCGACCTGGCGTACGTGGTGGGCGAGCTGGCCGGGACGGTGGTGACGGTCCGCGAGACGTCGCCGGGTGCTTTCGAGGTGGTGTCGGTGGCCGCCTCGACGCTGTCTTCGGTGACGCCGAACCTGGTGGCCCACCTCGAGCTGGCGGGCTCGCGGATGTACGTGTCGAACCGCGGCCCGGACTGCGTCACGGAGTTCGCCCTCGACGACGCGGCCGCGGTGGCCGACCAGCCGTGCGGCGCGAACCCGCGCCACTTCGCCCTGGTGGACGGCACGTGTTACGTCGCCGCCCAAAGCGACGACGCGATCACGGCGTTCACGCTGACCGCGTCGGGTGAGTCGGAGCTGCGCCGCTATCCGACGGGGTCGCCGACGTTCGTGCTGCCGGTTTCGCTTCCCTAGTCCGCGCACTCCGCGGGACGCAGGACCGCCCCGGCCGGGCACCCGGCGACCCCGAACAGCCGGAGGTCGCCGTCCTCCAGGCCGGCGCTGAGGACGACCGGCGGGCCGTCGGCGTGCAGTTCGGCGCGCTGGACACCTGCCTGGAACGCTCCGCTCAGCGTGCCGAACGCGACGGTGTCGGCGTTGTCGGGCAGCGCCTCGCGGACCTCGAACCGCCAGTGGCGCTTCAGCTCCCGCAGCAGGGCGTGGTGTCCGGCGACGACGTCCCGGCGGGCGTGGACGTGCTCGGCGACCGCGCAGCAGACCCGGACCGTGCCGACGCGCGTGTGCGCGCCGAGTTCCATCGTGTAGGTCAGGAGATCGGCGGCGATCACCCGGACGATCGGGTGGCCGCGTTGAACAGCAGCGAGCTGGGCTTCGCGGCCTCGCGAACGGACGTCGCGGCGGCCAGGTCACGCAGGGCCTGCTCGACGCTGTCCATCCGCGGATTCTGGCAGACGACGTCAACCCTGGCGACGGAGAATGACCACGTCGGCGTCGTGGTCGGCCGTCCAGTCGAACGGGAGGCCCGCGTGCTTCAGGTGCGCCCCCGAATAGCGGTTCCCCGCCGAGTCCACATAGGACGAGTCCGGGCGCACCGAAAGGCGGACCCGCGACGAGCGGCCCGGGACCAGCGGTGCTCCGGTCAGCTGGCCCGTGCTCCACGCCAGGACGACCACCGTGTCGCCGTCCTCCGACGTGTACTGGGTCGCCGCCGTCGGTTCGGATGGGCCGGCCAGCACACGCGCGGCGCCGTGGTGGATCACCGGGCGGATCGACTTGTAGAGGGAAATCAGCGCAGCTGATTCTGCGTGCTGAGAGGAAGACCAGCGTGACAGGTCCGCGCCGATGCCCAGCACGCCGGCCATCGCCGTCACGAAGCGGAAGCGCAGCGACCTCGGGCGCGGGTCGAAGACGCCCGGGGCGTCCGTCACCCACGAGCTCATCAGGTGCGGCGCGTGCATCAGCAGGAAGCCGTCCTGGATGGCCAGGCGATCCAACGGGCCGGTGTTGTCGCTCGGCCAGACGACGTCCGTGCGGGCGACCGTGGCCAGGTCCGTGCGGCCGCCGCCGCCCGCGCAGGCCTCGATCGTCACGTGGGGGTGCGTCGCGCGCAGGTGGTCCAGGACTGCGAGGTAGCCCGCGACGTGCTCCGCGTCGAGGTCCGCGAAAGCGGAACCTGGACGTCCTCGTTCCGTTGGCGGGCGGTTCATGTCCCACTTCAGGTACGAGATCGGGTACGTCGACAGCAGTGAGTCCAAAGTGGACTTCACGAACGAGACCACCGCGGGAAGTCCCAGGTCCAGCAATAGCTGGTTGCGGATCAGCGTCGCCGGTCGGCCGTCGATGCGGTACACCCAGTCCGGGTGCGACGCGTACAGCTGCGACTTCGGGCTGACCGCCTCCGGCTCGACCCACAGGCCGAACTCCAGGCCCAGCTCACGCACCGAATCCACGAACGCGCCGAAGGAGGACTCCGCCGGTGTCCAGTCGCCGAGGCCGCCGGTGTCGTCGTCGCGGCCGGTGAACCAGCCGTCGTCCACCACGAACAGCTCGACGCCGATGTCGGCCGCGCGCTTCGCCAGCTCCAGCTGGTGCGCGCTGCGGACGTCGAAACCCGTGGCCTCCCAGGAGTTGTAGAGCACCGGACGCGGACGTCGCCACCGGGAGCCGGCCAGCACGCGGTCGTAGTCGTGCCAGACGGCAGCCAGTCCCTCGAGACCGTCCACACTGGATGCCAGCGCGACGCGCGGGGTCGTCAGCGAGGCGCCGGGTTCCAGGACGACCGGGCCTGGTGACGGCAGTCGTCCGGCTCGGATGCGCGTCAGGCCGGACGGCTCCACATCGGCGGAGATCTCCCACGAGCCCGGCCACTCCAGGGAGACACCGAAAGCCGGGCCCCCCGAAGCGTCCTGCACCGCCAGCCACGGGACGTGCGCGTGGCCCGGGACGCCGAACCGGCTCTCCATCCGGAAGCCGCCTGCGGGCAACGCCACCGACTGCCGGGTGAACTCCTGCGACCACTGCCCGGTCAGGTACGTCAGCTGGGCGCCACCCACCGTCGGGACGCACACGCCCGCCGAGCCCAGCCGGTCGAACTCCAGCGGCTCAGAACCGCCGTTCGAGAACTCGACCCAGCGGGTGAGCACGTCGGTGTCGGGCACCGGCCGGTAGCAGAGCACCGCTCGCAGCCCGGTGAGTTCGTCCACAAAGGCCAGCCGTAAGACGTCGTCGGAAACGGCGCCGTCGAAGCGCCACCACGAACCGCCCCGCACGGCGACGTCCGCGCCGGAGAACGGGCGCAGGCCCAGCGGTGCGTACTCGACCGGCGCCGCGTCGGCCTCGGTGATGAAGTGCACCGAGCCCGCGTTCGTGAAGACCGACGGCCCGTCCTCGACACCGTGCGGCCCCCAGGCCACCAGCTCGGCCCATCGAGAAGACGGATCCAGCGCCACGGTGTACGACGTGGTCGCGAGCGGCACAGTCCACGTCACTTGATCGCCCCGATCGCGAGCCCTGAGATGAAGTGCTTCTGGAACCGCAGGAACACCGCGACGGTCGGCACGGCCGCGATGACCGAGCCCGCCGCGATCACGTTCCAGTTGGACACGTACTGCCCCTGCAGGCCGAGCAGCGCCGGCGTCACCGGCATCACCGTGCCGGTGCGCAGCACGGTGATCGACCACAGCAGGTCGTTGAACGTCCAGGTGAACGCCAGCGCGCCGAGCGCGGCCAGCGCCGGGCGGGTCATCGGCAGGATGATCCGCGCGAAGATCTGGACGACGCCGGCGCCGTCGATCAGCGCCGCCTGCTGGATCTCGTCCGGGATGGACCGCATGAACCCCTGCAGCACGAACGTGTAGAAACCGAGGCCGAACCCGACCTGCACGATGATCAGCGCGGTCAGCGTGTCGTAGATCCCCAGCAGTTCCGACAGCTTCGCCACCGGAACCAGCAGGATCTGCGGCGGGAGCAGGTTTCCCGACAGCATCACCAGGATGATCGTGCGCCGCAACGGGATCCGGTACCGGCTGAGCGCGAACGCCGCCGCCGCGCTGAGCAGCAGGGACAGCAGCACCGTCGGGATCGTGACGATCAGGCTGTTGACCATCGCGTGCCCGCCGCCGCCCTCGCCCCACGCCTGGCCGAAACCGTCGAGCGAGAACGACGCGGGCAGCGCACCGAGACCGTTCGACGCGATGTCCGAGAACGTCCGGACGCTGGTGGTCAGCACCAGCGCGATCGGCAGCAGCCACAGCACCGAGAGCCCACCCGCGAGCAGGTGGAACCCGGCGGTTCGTGTCCTCCTCACGAGTCCTCCCGGAATGCCCGCACGAGATACGTCACGATCACGCCGAACGCCAGCACGAAGATGACGACGGCCAGCGCGGAGGCGTACCCGAGCCGCAGCGACTGGAACGCCGTCGCGTACATGTACGTGCTGAGCAGCTCGGACGAGTGGTACGGCCCGCCCTTCGTCATCGACCAGACGACGTCGAAGGAACGCAGCGAGTCGATGATGATCACCGACAGGACCACGGAGTTGACGCTGCGCAGCTGCGGCCAGGTGACGTTGCGGAACTGCTGCCACGCCGTGGCACCGTCCAGTTTGGCCGCTTCGTACAGCGCCGGGTCGATGCCCTTGAGCCCGGCCAGGTACAACACCATGACGTAACCGAGCTGCCGCCACAGCGCCGGGACGAGCACCGCGTACAGCGCGGTCTTCGGGTCGGCGAGCCAGGCGTGCTGCCAGCTGCCGAGCCCGATCGCGCCGAGCACCTTGTTGAACACGCCGTCCGGCTGGTAGATCACCTGCCAGATCAGCGACGTCGCGACCAGCGAGAACACCACCGGCGTGAACAGCGCCGCGCGGTAGAAGCCCACGCCGCGACGCTCCTTCTGCAGCAGCGTGGCCAGGGCGAGCCCGCCGACGGCCGAGAGGCCGCCGAAGAGCACGATCCAGATCACCGTGTCGAGCGCGGCGGTGCCGAAGATGTCGTCGGAGAACATCTCGGCGAAGTTCCCGAGGCCGACGAACTCGGGCGCGGAGACGCCGTCCCAGTTCGTCAGCGACAGGTAGAACCCCTGCAACGCCGGCCAGAACACCCAGAACCCCTCGACCAGGAGGGGCACCAGGACGAACGCCAGCAGCACGGGTGAGAGCCGGCGGCGGCGCTTCGGCACCCGCGCCGCCGCCTTCGGCCGTTCCGCGGTCAGCACCGCCATCTCAGGACTGCCAGACCTTCTGCGCGGCGGTCTGCCAGTCGGCCAGGATCGAGTCCAGTTCGTTCGGCTTCTGGATGAACCGGATCAGCGCGGCGTCGGCCGTCGGCTGCAGCGCGTCGGAGGAGTCGCGGTTGAAGAACTGCGTGATCTCCTTGGCGTCGGTGAGCAGCTTCCGTCCCTTTTGGACCAGCGGCGTGCCGTTGTCCTTGGCGTCCGGGTTGGTCGGCAGGACCGTGCCGGAGGAGTTCTTGATGTAGAGCTCCTGCGCCTCAGCCGTCGCGGCGTACTTGAACCACTCCTTGACCTCGGCGACGTGCGGGGTGCGCGCGCTGGCGAAGAAGCCGTCGGTCGGGCCCTCCTCGGCCACCGGCACGGCCGGGTCGAGGATCGGGAACTGGAAGAAGTCGAGGTCGTCGAGGGCGTCCTTCGGGGCGGCGTCGGCGAAGAACGTGCCGGTCAGGATCATCCCGGTGCGGCCCTGGAGCAGCACGGTCGTGGCGTCCTGGAACGCGATCGCGGTGCCGTTCGGGTCGGTGTAGGGCAGCGCCTGGCGCCACGGGTCGAAGATCTTCTTGACGCGCGGGTCGTCGAAGCGCTGCTTGCCGGCCAGCAGCTCGCGGTGGAACGGCGCGCCGTTGATCCGGATGTTGAGGTAGTCGAACCAGGCCGACGCGGTCCACGGCGTGGTGCCGCCCGCGCCCATGCCGATCGGCGCGATGCCCTTGCCCTTCAGGGTTTCGCACAGGGCGAGGAACTCGCTCCAGTTCGTCGGCGGCTGCACGCCCCACTTCGCGAAGTTCGACTTGCGGTAGAAGAAGCCCCACCAGTAGTAGGACGTCGGGACGAAGACCTGGTGCCCGGCGCCGTCGCCGGAGAGGGTGCGGAAGGCCGCGCTGTAGTTGCCCATGGTCTGCCAGACGTCGCCGACGTCGAGCAGCAGGCCCTTGCGCGCGTAGCCCGACAGCAGCGAACCCGGGTACCACGTGAAGGTGTCCGGCGGGTTGGCCGCGGTGAGGTAGCTGGGCAGCTGGGTGCGGAAGGTCTCGGACGCGACGGTGTTGACCGTCGCCTTCGTGCCGCCCTTCGCGCTGAACGCGTTCGCCAGCGCCTCGATCGCCTTCTTCGCCTCGGGCGAAGAGAGGTTCGACTGGACGGTGACCGCGCCGGCGGCCTGCTTGACCGGGCCGTTGGACGCGGAAGTGGCACAGGCGGCCAGGAAGCTGCCGGACCCGATCGCGCCCAGGCCGGCCAAGCTCGCGTTGCGCAGGAAACGACGGCGGGACAGGCCTGCACTCGTCATGTCGTGACCCCTTTGTCATATGCACTGGCGTGACTGCTGCCAAAGAGTGCAACCGGGCGACGTCGCTGTCAAGATGTATTCATAATTTATGACGACTTCGTGGACGGCGTAGGATGCTCGCAGCACGACCGCCGCCAGCTGAGAGGGCCCTCCATTGACCGAACACCGGCCACGCGGGCTGCACGGCCAGACCGTGGAGGCACTGGCCAGCCGGATCCTCTCCGACGAGTGGGGCGAGGGCACCGTCCTCGACCTGCCGGCGCTGCGCGAAGAGCTCGACATCAGCCTCACCGCCCTGCGCGAGGCCCTGAAAGTGCTGGCCGCCAAGGGAATGATCGACGCGCGGCAGAAGCGCGGCACGTTCGTCCAGCCGCGCGAAAAGTGGAACATGCTCGACGCCGACGTCATGCGCTGGCAGACCGCGGCCGCCGACGACCCCGGCCTGCTCGACGAGCTGACGGAGGTCCGCACGGTCGTCGAACCGGCGGCGGCGCGCATCGCCGCCGAACGGGCGTCGGACGAGGACCTGGACTCACTGCGCGAGGCGCTGTCCGACATGGCCGCGGCGACCGACGCCGAGGCCAGCGTCCAGGCCGACCTGGCCTTCCACCGGCGGCTGATGGCCGCCACCCACAACAACTTCCTGATGCGGATGGAGCGCGTCATCGCGATCGGGCTGGCCGAGCGCGACAAGCTGGTGCACGGCGCTTCGGCGGCGGAGGACCCGGTGCCGTCCCACCGGAAGGTGCTGGACGCGATCATCGCCCAGGACCCCACCGCGGCCGAGCAGGCGATGCTGGCGCTGGTCACCAAGTCCCGTGACGACCTGGCGAAGGCTCAGCGCAAGAAGCCGTGAGCGATCACGAGCCGTCGAGGGCGGTCTGGAGCATCCGGGCCGCCGCGGCGCGCGGGGCCGGGTCGACGGCGATCAGCGCGTTGACGACCGCGCCGTCGACCAGCGCGACCAGCTTCTCCAGCTCGGCCTCGGTCACCGGCGTGCCCGAGCGCGCGAAGATCTCCGTCAGCAGCTCGTTGAGCTGGACCGACAACGTCCGCATCAGCGGGCGCAGGTACGGGCGGCGGCCGGTGGCGACCAGGCGCTCGTAACGCAGGAGCACCGCCTCGGCGTCCGCTTCCTCGTCGCCGCTCTCCGGGCCGAGCAGCAGGTCGAGGACCAGCTCCACCATCGCCTGGACCCCGCGGTTGCGGGTCGCGAGCTCCTCCAGCCGGCGGCGGCCGGTCGCCAGCTCGGCGTTGCCGTGGTGCTCGACGGCCGCGGCGACCAGGTCTTCCAGCGAGTCGAAGTAGTACGTCGTGGACGCGAGCGGCAGCTCGGCCCGCTCCGCGACCGCGCGGTGCCGCACGGCGTCGAAGCCGCCCTCGACGAGCAGCTTCGCGGCGGCCTCGACGAGCGCGGCGCGCCGTCGTTCCCCCTTGGGCGTGGCCGCAGCGGTCATGACCGGTGATTCTGCCAACCGGGTGCGGCCGGGCTCAGAAGCGGGGCGCGAGTTCACGCGCGAACCGGTCGACGTCACCCGCGTACGGGGCCGCGTTCGCCGCGCCGGGGACGCTGACCAGCACCAGCGTGCCACCGGACGTCGTGGCCACCTGGGCCGTGACCGTGCCGGCCGGCTGGGACTTGAAGGCCACCGGGATGCCCTTCGGGTACACCGCCGCGGCGACCTCGCCGCCCGGAACCGGGAACCCCGCGGACCGCGACGCCGTCGTACAGGCGCTGCCCGGGGACGCCTGGGCAGCGGCGACGTGGCCGGGGAGCTCGCCAGCGAGGGCGATGGCGAGCTCCCCGTCCACCTGTTCGCACCCGGAGGCGCCTTCGGCCAGCTGGCCGGTCTTCCCGTCCCCGCTGCCCCCCTGCTGGGGCGGCGTGGAGGAGAAGTTCGGTGACTCCCCGCCGACTTGAGGACGTGCCGGGCCGAGGCCGGGTTGCCCCGACTGCGCCGACACGGCGTTGTCCTTCGCCGAGGTCAGCCCGGGGGTACCCCCGGAGAGCAGTCCGTAAGCTCCGAAGCCGACGACCACCAGGGCCGCGGCGCTCACGCCGGCGGTGATCCGGTTCCGGCGCCGCAGGGTCTGGCGGCGGGACTCGCGGACGACGTCCTCCTGCGTGAACCCCGCCGAAGGCTCGTCGCCGGGCGCGGCGGAGAACAACGAGCGCAGCTCCTGCTCATCCATTGGTCTCCACCTCCCGTTCCAGTACCTGCTTGAGATTGGCCAGCCCGCGGGCGGTCTGGCTCTTCACGTTGCCTTCGCTGCAGCCCAGCGCCTGCGCCGCGCCGGTCACGTCCAGTCCTTCGAAGAACCGCATGACCAGCACCGCCCGCTGCTTGGGCGGCACTTCCTTCAACGCCGCGAGCAGGTCTTCCCTGGTCGCCACGAGGTCGTCGAGGCCGGGTCCGTCGTCGACCCGTTCAGGCAGCGTCTCGGTCTGCCACTCGCGCCGCCACGGGCGCCGCGATTCGTCGATCGAGGCGCGCACGAGCGTCTTGCGCACGTACGCGTCGGTCGCCGCGCGATCCCTGATCTTCTTCCACCTCCGGTGCAGCGCGACGAACGCCGTCTGCGCGAGGTCGTCCGCCCGGTGCCAGTCGCCGCAGAGCATGTACGCGGTCCGGCGCACGGCGTCCCGCCTGGCGGCGAAGTACTCCGCGAACTCCTGCTCGTCGCGCTGATCCACGCGCTGTCGTGCTCCGCTCTGTTGTCGTCGGTGGGTAGGACGGAATCAGGGGCGTCCACGGTTGCACGGACCGCCCGGGTTCGACCACCCGAGGGCTCATTGATCCTCGTCCGGTCGGTGTGATGTGATCACTCCGTGACCTTCACGCTGCCGCCGCTGGACTTCCGTTCCGACACCGTCACCCAGCCGGATGACACGATGCGGGCGGCGATGGCCTCCGCCGAAGTCGGGGACAACGTGCTGGAGCACGACCCGACGATCGCGGCGCTCGAGGAGCGGGCCGCGGACGTCCTGGGCATGCCGGCCGCCCTGTGGACGCCGAGCGGGACGATGGCCAACCTGATCGCGCTGAGCCTGCACCTGAGCCGCGGCGACCGGTTCCTCGCCACCCGCGGCGCGCACGTGCTGAACAACGAGCTGGGCTCGGCCGCGTGGCTGGCCGGCGGCATGCCGGAGGCCCTGGAGCACGACGGCGGCCCGGGCCGCCCTTCGCCGGACGCCCTCAAAGCGGCGATCGGACAACCCGGGCCGTACTTCACATTACGGACATCTCTGCTCTGCCTCGAGAACACGCACAACGCGGCGGGCGGCGCGGTGACCCCGCCCGACGAGCACGCCCAGCTGCTGTCCGTCGCGAAGGAAGCCGGGCTGACCGTGCACCTCGACGGCGCCCGGATCTGGCAGGCCGCGGTGGCCCTCGAGGTGCCGCCGGCCGCGCTGACCGTCGGTGTCGACAGCGTGTCGGCCTGCTTCAGCAAGGGCCTCGGCGCGCCGGTCGGCTCGGTCGTCGCGGGCAGCAAGGAGTTCGTCGAGCGGGCCCGCCGGATGCGGCAGATGCTCGGCGGCGGCGTCCGGCAGGGCGGCGTCCTGGCCGCGGCCTGCCTGGTGGCCCTGGACCGCGTCCCCGACCTGGCCGAGTCGCACGAGAACGCCCGGCGGCTGGCCGAGGGCCTGCGCGAGTACGGCTGGTCGGCGAACACGCCGGACACGAACATCGTGCTGGCCGAGGTGCCCGACGTGCCGACGGCGCTGGCCTGGCTCGACTCGCTGGGGATCCGCGCGGTGCCGATGGCGGGCAAGGTCCGGTTCGTCACGCACCGGGACCTGAGCGCGGCCGACGTCGAAGAAGCTCTGCGCCGGATCAAGGCCGGCGCCTGAAAACCTGGGGGAAATCGTGAACTGGATCGTCTTCGACTACGGCGACGTGCTCAGCAAGCCGAGCGCCGCCCGCCCGGAACTGGCCGCCAAGCTCGGCGTGCCGCTGCCGGAGTTCGAGCAGGCCTACTGGGACCTGCGGATCCCCTACGACGCCGGCAGCACTCCGCTGGAGTACTGGCAGAGCGTCGGGGACGCGCTGGACGCCCCGGTCGACGAGGCCCTCTCCGACGAGCTGACCCGGATCGACGTCGAGGGCTGGAGCCACCTCGAACCGTCGTCGAAGGACCTGCTCGAGGCGCTCGCCGAGGCGGGCGCTTCGCTGGCCCTGCTCTCGAACGCGCCGTCGGTGTTCGGCGACTGGGTCCGCACCCAGGACTGGGCGCGGCTGTTCAAGGTGACGCTCTTCTCGGGTGACGTCCGGTGCGTCAAACCGGACGCGAAGATCTTCGAGCTGCTGCTCGAACAGCTCGAGGCGAAGCCGGCCGACTGCCTGTTCTTCGACGACCGGCAGTCCAATGTGGACGGCGCGAACGCGGTCGGGCTCCAGGCCCGCCTGTGGAACGGCGCCGACGCGGCCCGGGCGTGGCTCGGCTGAGCCCCCGGGCCGCCGGCTCGCTCAGTAGCGGTTGATCTGCTTGGAGTCCTTCTTGCCGGTGATCGCGCGGTAACCGGCCGCGCCCAGGAAGGCGATGCCGCCGATGATGGCGATCCACAGGACGGCCTTGAACACGAAGCCGATCACGGCGCCCAGCACCATGAACGCCACCCAGGCGATGATCAGGCCGCCGACGATCTTCCAGAACATGGCTTCCTCCGATGTGTTCCCGTGGCCCCTCCGGCCCTGGTGACTCAAGCGTGCCACTTCGGCCGGTGAAACTCCCCTCGTCGGAGCAACGTTCAGGGATGAATCAGGGTTCCCCCTGGCCCAGCCAGGCCCCCAGGCGGCGGACGCCCTCGTCGATGTCGGCGGCGCTCCCGGCGAAGGAGAAGCGCACGTACTTGCCGCCGTCGACCGGGTCGAAGTCGACGCCGGGGGTGATGGCCAGCCCGGTGTCGGCGAGCAGCCGCTGGCACCAGCTCAGGCTGTCTTCGGTGTGGGCGCTGACGTCGGCGTAGGCGTAGAAGGCGCCGTCGGCGGGGGCGAGCTTGTCGAGGCCGATGCCCTTCAGGCCGGCGAAGAGCCGGTCGCGGTTGGCGCGGTAGTGCTCGACGTGCGCGTCGGCCTCGGCGTACGCCTCGGGGGTGAAGGCGGCGATCGCCGCGTACTGCGAGACGGCGGGCGGGCAGATGGTGAAGTTGCCGGTCAGGACGTCGACCGCGCGGTGCAGGCGCTGGGGCACGAGCATCCAGCCGAGCCGCCAGCCGGTCATCGCGAAGTACTTCGAGAAGCTGCCGAGCACCATCGGCTCGCGGCCGTACTGCCACGCGCAGTCGAGCTCGGCGCCGTAGGAGATGCCGTGGTAGATCTCGTCGCTGATCAGCTGGACGCCGTGTGACGCGCACCAGCCGGTGATGGCGGCGAGCTCCCCGGGCGGCAGCACGGTGCCGGTCGGGTTGCTGGGGCTCGCGACGATCAGGCCGTCGATCGGCCCGAGCTCGTCGAGCAGCGCGACGGTCGGCTGGAAGTTCGTGTCGGCGCCGGTCGCGAACTCGACGACCTCGCAGCCGAGCACCGAGAGCAGGTTGCGGTAGGCCGGGTAGCCGGGCCGGGCCATCGCGACCCGGGCACCGGGGTCGAACGCGCTGAGGAAGGCCAGCAGGAACCCACCGGACGACCCGGTCGTCATGACGACGTCCTGCGCGGTGACGTCGAGGCCGTAGCGCGAGGTGTAGTGCCCCGCCACGGCCTCCCGCAGCTCCGGGACGCCCAGCTGCTCGGTGTAGCCGAGCGTGCTGCTGCGGAGGGCCTTCTCCGCGGCCTCCAGGACGGGCTTCGGCGCGGGCACGGACGGCTGCCCGGCCGCGAGCGACACGAGGTCGCCGTGGCTGCGCTGCCGGGCCCCGGCCGCGGAAAGGACGTCCATGACGTGGAAGGGCGGCACCGAGGCCCGCAGCGCGGGCCCGGCGAAGGCTCCGAGGTCGACCATGCGGCCAGGCTAACCGCTCCGAAGACTCAGTAGCCCTGGTAGGCACCGCCGTGGGCCATGGCCTTGATGCCGGGCACGTTCCCGAGGCCGCCGTAGCGGTCGACCGAGTACTTCACCCCGGCGATGATGTTGTCGACCGGGTTGTAGATGTTGTCGTGGCCGGGCAGCTTGTGCGCGTTGAACGTCGAGTCGATGCACTGCATGAGCCCCTTGGACGGGTGCCCCGCGGCCGCGTTCGAGTCCCAGTTGTTGATGGCGTTCGGGTTCCCGCCGGACTCGTGCTGGATGATCGCCCAGATGTTCGGGATGTCGGCGTCGGTCACCGGCACGCCCGCGGCCTGGAGTGCCTTGATGGCCTCCTGGATCCACTGCTGGACGTTGCCCGGGGGCGGCGAGGAGGGCGGGCCGCCGCTGGGCCCGAGGCCACCGCCTCCGCCGCCGCCACCACCGCCGCCTCCGCCCCCACCGCCGCCGCCGTGGGACGCGCCGTTGGAGTGGATGCCGCCGGTGCTCTTGGGCGCCGCGGCCGAGCTGGCCGGCAGCGGCACCTGGTCGTAACCGCCCTCGATCTGCTGGGACATCAGCGTCTGCGAGGCCTTGATCGCGGTGTCGGCCTGGGTCTGCAGCCCGGTCACGTCACCGTCGTAACCCGCGGTGATGGTGTGGATGTCGGTCTTCGCCGTGGCGAGGATCTCGGCCGCACTGGGACTCGGGGCCGGCTTGCCGTTGTCGACCGCCGTCTTGGCGTCGGCCAGCGCCTTGTTCATGGCGGTCTCGGCCTGGGTGTTGCGCTCGTTGACCGCCTTCTCCGCGGCCAGCTGCTTGTCCTGGACGGTCTTCTTGATCTGCGCGAGGTTCTGCTGCAGGTCGTCGAGGTCCTTGGCGACGTCCTCGAGGTGGGTCTGCACCTTGGTGCCGGCGTCGCGGACCTGGCGGACGTAGGTGAAGAACTGGTCCGCCGCCGGGCCGGCCCACACCTGCGCGTCCAGCGAGTCCGTGGAGGTCTTCAGCGAGGCGTTGTGGTCACCCGCGTTCTTTCCGGCATCGCGGAACTGCGTCGCGGCGTCGGTGATTTTCTGCAGATTGACCTTTTCGACCTGATCGACCTTCTTCATGAAGGCGTCCCAATTGTCCGGTGTCCCGGCGCCGACCCCGTTCAATGCCACTCTCGTGCCCCCTGCTCAGTTCACTTGTCGACGTGCAGCTTCAGGTCGCTCGCCCCGACCGCGTCGGTTTCGGCGATCAGGCCGGCGGCCTTGCGCATGGCGAACCCCAGCGCCTCCATGTGCTTGCCCGCGGCGTCGAACTGGCTGTGCACGCCGTCCTTGAACTTGCCGACCGCGCCGTGCGCGTCGCCTTTGTCGTCCATGCCGCCGAAGGGGCTTTCCTTCTCGTGGTCCAAGCCGGTGACCTTCTGCTTGGACTTCTCGAACTCGTCCTTCAGCTTCTCCACCTGGCCGGCCGCGATGGCCATCGAGTCGGCGTCGTAGACAGGCACGGTTCGTCATCCCCTTCGGAAAACTGGTGTCCGCCCGATCAGACGTCGTCATGACCAGGACGGTTCCCCGCATACTTTATGACTTCCCGCGCACTCCGCGTACCGATCTCCGCCAAGTTCCACCCGGCGGGGCTCAGGCCTCCGCCATCAGCTCGCGGATCCGGGTCGCCAGCAGGACGTTGTCCGACGGCGTGACCGTCGCCCACTCGCGGCCGTCGCGGTCCTTCGCGACCTGGAACAGGTAGCGGCCCGCGTCCGTGTCGAAGAACGCCACCACGCGGGGGGCGCGGTGGGCGATGCCGTCGCGGCTCGTGCGCTCGGCGCCGAACTGGCCGCGGGCCTCCTGGCCCAGCAGCATGCCGGACAGCTCCTGGGCCTGGAACAGCACCACACCCTGGTCCTCCAGCGCCGTGACCAGCGCCTTCGGGTCGCCCTTCGCCGCCGCGTCCGCCGCGCGCAGGGTGTCGTACGGGATGCTGACCGTCTGGCCGATGCCCGGGCCCAGGTCGCCCGCCACCGAGACCGCCGCCTCCGGGAGGCCGTCCTCGGTCGCCGGGATCAGCCACACCTCGCCGCTGTCGACCACCGCCAGCACCGCCTGGCTGCGGACGCTGACCGCGCGGCCGCGGATCTCGCGTTCGGCCCACACCCACACGTCCACGCCGAACTGCGGGCGGGCCAGCAGGTGCAGCATGTCGGCCACCTCGCCGGACACCCGGTGGTTGCGGGCCAGCCGTCGTTCGGCCAGTGACGCCCAGGCCGCCTCCACGAACTCCGCGCGTTCCGTGCGGGTGGTCCCCCCGCTCGGCACGTCCAGCGCGACGTGCCGGCGGGGCAGTTCGAGCGACTCCCAGAGCACGTCGAACTCCGACGCGGACAGCACGAGGCTGCCGTGCTCACGCGTCATGGTCACCGATCACGTCGGGCGAGACCATCCGCTGGTCCGCGAACAGGTCCTTGTCGTCGACGCCGAAGCGGCGGACGTGCTCGGCGTCCTCCTCCTGCGGGGCCGCCTTCGACAGGAACCTCGGGTCCTCGCCCTTCTGCTTCGCGCCGATCTGCTCCGACTTCCGCAGCGCGGCCGCCTCTTCCTCGGGCAGCTCGCCGACCGGCAACGGCCGGACCGGGCCCTTCGACTGGCTCTGGCTGCGCTTCTCGCGGTCCTTGTCACCGGCGAGCGCGCCACCGGCCGCGCCCGCGCCGACCGCCGCCGCACCCGCGCCCAGGTCGCCCGGGGTCGCGCCCGGCTTCGCCGCGAAGCCGCGCTCGGCGGTGTACTGCCCGGGTGCGACCGGGGCCTGCGGGATGGCGCCGACCGTGCGGCCCTTGGCCAGCACGCCGTCCGCGCCGCGGTTCGCGCCACTGGCCGAGCCTTCGAGCCCGGTCACGCCGGCGCCGGACGCACCGCCGCCGCCGAGCCCCTTGATCGGCGACGTCGCCGTCGAGCCGGTGCCCGGGCCGCCGGGCAGCTGGCCCGGCGAACCGGGTGCGCCGGAGGAGCCGGGTGCGCCGGGCGGGACGAAGGTGTTCGGGTCGCCGCCGCCGGGCAGGCCGGGGTTGAACCCGCCGGGACGGCCGGGCTCACCGGACGTGCCACGGCCCGGCGCGGTGACCCAGCCGGGGCCGGGTGACGTCGGCGGCTTCGCGCCCGAAGGCGCCGTCGCGGAGCTGGGTGTGGTGCCCTGGCTCGCCGCCGGGGCGGTCGCGCCGGTCTGGCGCGGTGCCTGCGCCGGCGGCCGCGACGCCTGCTGTTGCTGCACCGGGGTGCCGTAGACCGGGGTCGGCGGGTCGGCGTGGACGGTGTGCGACACCGGCTGCACCACCGGCGGGTCGACGTGCACCGACCGGACCTTGTCCGAGGCCGGCCGCACGCTGCCGTCCGGGGTCACCGCGACGGACGCGGCGGCGACGTCCAGCACGCCGGGCGTGACACCGGGAGTGGCCAGTTTCAGCGACTCCGGGTCCGACAGCGACTGCGTCGACAGCAGGTTGGTCCCGCTGTCCTGCGCGTACTCGTTCAGGGCCTGGGTCGCCTGCGCCTTGGCGTCGTTCGCCGCCTCGACCTGACGCGCGTGGTCGGTCTCGAAGCCGATGAGGCTGAGCAGCACGCCGTCGGTAAGGCTGTAGCCGCCCGCGCCCTTCCGGACCGTTTCGGCGTCCGGGAGCTTGTACTTGGTGCGGTTGAACGCCTCCCCCTGCGCGAAGACCATCTCCGCGGCGTGCGCGACCTTCGTGGTGGCGTCCTGGGAGAACCCGGCCTGCTCGGTGAGCACCTGACTGGCCGCGCCGCCCGCCTGGCTCTGCCACTCGACACCCAGCTTGAGCAGCTGGGACCGCAGGGTCTGGTCGGTGTGGGCGAGCGCCGTCGCGACGGCCTTCAGCGCGTCGACGGCGGTGCCGATGCTGCCGGTGCCGTCGCCGTTGATCATCCGCGTGATCTGGTCGGCGATCGCGGTGTTGGTCCAGCCGTCGAACCGGTGGTTCTGGATCCCGGCCGCGAGCTCGGAGAATTCCACGCGCCCTCCCTAGTTGCGTGACTTCAAGGACTGCAGCGCCAGGTCGGCGGCGTGCACCGACATCTCGCACAGCTGCGGCTGGGTGAGCTTGCCGCGGGTGATGGCGAAGGTCTGCACGGTCAGCGTCTGACCCCGCGCGACCCCGACGAGCGTCTCGCAGTCGGCCGGGTCGCCGGCCGCGCGGTAGTTCGTCAGCGCCGGGTAACCGCCGATGTTCTGCGGCACGGTGGTCATGCTGTTCTTCTTGCGGGCGCCGGTGATCCACTGGTCGAGGTCCGCCGCCACCGCCCCCACGTGGTAGGAGTGCATCGGTTCGGCGCCGTCCGCGTCGAAGACGCAGACCGGCCCGTCCGGTTCGGCTGCCTCGCGGGGGACGCTGGTGATCTCCAACGCGTCGAGCTGCACCTGCGGCAGCACGTCGCAAAGGTCGACGTTCTGCAGTGTCAGCTCGGCCGGCCGTTGCGGCAGCTGGGCCGCCTTGGCGCTCTGCGACGCCGCGGTCGCGGCCGTCTCGACCGGGTAGGGGGTGCCTTCGGTGCCCGCCGAGCAGCCGGCGAGCGCCGCCGTCGCGAGCACGCCCCCGGTGATCCGCAAGGTCCGGTTACGCACCGTGCTTGCCGCGGTCACCGAACACCGCCGCCTTCTCGTCTTCGCTGACGTTGTAGTCCTTAGCGGCTTCACGCAGCTGCGACACCAGGCGCTTGAGGCCGGCGACGTACTCGCGGACCTGGCCGGCGTAGGAGCGGTCGCCGTCGGCGATCAGCGAGTTCCACGCGTCGATCGACTGGGTGCTGATCACGTCCGCCGACGGGGCGTCGATCCGCAGCAGGCCGAGGCGGGTCAGCAGCTGGTCTTCGAGGCCGTTGGCCTGCTCTTCGACGATCCGGGCGACGTCGAGGAGCTTGTCCGGGTGGACCAGGACGTCCGCGGCCGCCGGCGCCACCGGGACGGCCGTGCTGAGGTCGTACGAGGGTCCTGACAATGCTCTCCCCTGACGTGATACCGACGGTGACCGGCCGACTCCCGTTGAGGCTACCAACCAGGATGTAGCAGCGGCCTGAGTTTGGACGAAGTTCGTCCCCCGCCGGTTCCCCCGATTTGTCAGATCACGCGTTCTGCTGCGCCACCGGGGCGCTGACCTCGCCGTTCGCCGCCTTGAGCGCGATGTCCGTGCGGTGGTGCGAGCCCGCGAGGTGCACCTTCTCCACGGTTTCGTACGCGTGCTTGCGCGCCGACTTGAGCGTCTTGCCGGTGCCGACGACCGAGAGCACGCGGCCGCCGGAGGAGACGACCGCGCCGTCGTCACGGCGGCGGGTGCCGGCGTGCAGCACGCCGTCGATCTCGCCGCCGGTGATGACGTCACCGGTGCGCGGCTTGCCGGGGTAGCCGTCGGCAGCGATCACGACGGTGACCGCGGCACCGCCGGCCCACTCCAGCGGCGGGTGCTCGGCGAGCTTGCCCAGCGCCGTGGCCTGCATCAGCCCGGCGATCGGCGTGCGCAGCAGGGCCAGCACGACCTGGGTCTCCGGGTCGCCGAAGCGGCAGTTGAACTCGATGACCTGCGGGCCTTCGGAGGTCAGCGCGAGCCCGGCGTAGAGCAGGCCGGAGAACGACGCGTCGCGCGCGACCAGCTCGTCGGCGACCGGCTGGACGACCCGCTCCACCAGCTCGTCGACCAGGTTCTCGGGTGCCCAGGGCAGCGGGGCGTAGGCGCCCATGCCGCCGGTGTTCGGGCCGGCGTCGTCGTCGCCGACGCGCTTGAAGTCCTGCGCGGGCAGCAGCGGCACGACGGTGTGGCCGTCGACGAAGCAGAAGAGTGACGCCTCCGGACCGTCCAAAAAGGACTCCAGGAGGACGGGGTGGCCGCCGTCGAGCAGCATGATGGCGTGCTTGCGCGCCACGTCGTAATCGGTCGTGACGACGACGCCCTTGCCCGCGGCGAGACCGTCGTCCTTCACCACCCAGGTCGGGCCGAAGCGCGAGAGCGCGGCGTCGAGGCGGGCCGGGTTGTCGACCACCTCGCTGCGCGCGGTCGGCACGTTCGCCGCGGCCATGACGTCCTTCGCGAACGCCTTGGAGCCTTCGATGCGGGCCGCCGCGGCCGACGGGCCGAAGCAGGCGATGCCCGCCTTGCGGACGGCGTCGGCGACGCCGGCGACGAGCGGGACCTCGGGCCCGATCACCACCAGGTCGGCCTGCCAGCTCTTCGCGAGCTCCGCGACCGCTTCCGGATCGGCCGCTTCCACGCCGAGCTGCTCGGCCATCGCGGCCGTCCCGGCGTTGCCGGGCGCGCAGGCCAGGGCGGTGACCGTGGGGTCGCCGGACGCCGCGAGGACGAGAGCGTGCTCACGGGCGCCGGAGCCGATTACCAGTACGCGCACGCCGCACAGCGTATCCGGACGGCTTCGCGCCGGACATTTCGCCGTCCCCGGAACGGGTGGCCACGTGCCGTTTACCGCCCTGACCGCCCAGGTACGACCATCGGATGCTTGCGGCAGTGAGGGTTGCGCGGGTAGTCAGGGTCAACCCTGTGTGAAAAGAGGTCACCAGATGAAGCGCAAACGTGTCGGCGTCCTGGCACTCGCCGGACTGGCGTTGCTGAGCGTCACCGGATTGGCGATCGGCTCGGCGAACGCCGCCGAAAGCGGGGGGTCCGCCGATGCGGCCGCGCACGGCCGGGGCCACGATGACCCGGTGATCATCGGACACCGCGGCGCGCCCGGGTACCGCCCGGAGCACACCCTCGCCTCGTACGAGCTCGCCTACCGGATGGGCGTGAGCTGGGTCGACGTCGACCTCGTCCCGACGAAGGACGGCCAGCTCGTCGCCCGGCACGAGCCGGAGATCGGCGGCACCACCGACGTCGCGCAGCACCCGGAGTTCGCGAACCGCAAGAAGACCCTGGTGATCGACGGCGTCTCGACGACCGGCTGGTTCACCCAGGACTTCACGCTGGCCGAGCTGAAGACGCTGCGCGCGGTCGAGCGGATCCCGGCCAACCGGCCGCACAACACGCTGTACAACGGCCGCTACCAGATCGCCTCCTTCCAGGAGGTGCTCGACCTGACCAAGCGGCTCGGCAAGGAACTGCACCGGACGCTGGGCACCTACCCCGAGGTCAAGCACTCGACGTTCTTCCAGTCGATCGGCAACCCGGTCGAGCCGAAGCTGGTCTCGGCCCTCAAGAAGAACGGCCTCGACCGCCCGGACGCGCCGGCGATCATCCAGTCGTTCGAGGTGTCGAACCTGATCGCGCTGCACAAGCAGGTGCGCACGCCGCTGCTGCAGCTGACGTCGGCGACCGGCGCCCCGGCGGACTTCGTCGCGAGCGGCGACAAGCGGACGTACGCGGACCTCGTGACGGCGTCCGGGCTGCGTGAGGTCGCGAAGTACGCGAAGTACCTCGGGCCGGACAAGGCGCAGATCATCCCGCTGGACGCGGCCGGCAACCTGACGAAGCCGTCCTCGATCGTCGCGGACGCGCACAAGGCGGGCCTGAAGGTGCAGCCGTACACCTTCCGCAACGAGAACCCGTTCCTGCCGGCCAACCTGCGCTCCTCGGCGGAGCCGGACGCCTACGGTGACGTGTTCACCGAAGAGGCGGCGTTCCTCAAGGCGGGCGTCGACGGCTTCTTCGCCGACCAGGCCGACACCGCCCTCGAGTCGCTGCACGCGTTCCTGGGTCACTAATCGCGTTGCCGTGAGGGGCACCTTCAGGGACTCTTCGTCCATGAAGGTGCCCCTCACGGCGTTCTCCGGCGTGGTGCTCGTGAGCCGTGGCGACGAGACGCTGGTTGCCGAGGCGCGCGGGTACGCGCATCGCGGCTACGGCGTCGAGAACACCGTCGACACCCGGTTCGCGATCGCCAGCGGCACCAAGGGGTTCACCGCGCTGGTCGTCGTCGGGCTGATCGCCGAGGGACGGCTTTCGCTCGGCACCCGCGCCCGGGACGTCCTCGGCGACGACCTGCCGTTGATCGACGACGCCGTGACGATCGAGCACCTGCTGACGCACACCTCCGGCATCGGCGACTACTGCGACGAAGAGGCGGACCCGCCGCCGCAACCGCTGCTCGCCACGTCCGCCGACTACCTCGCCGCACTCGACGGGTTTCCCCAGAGATCCTTGCCCGGCAAGGAGTTCCGGTACCACAACGGCGCGTTCGCCGTCCTCGGCCTGGTCGCCGAACGGATCGCGGGAAGACCTTTTCCCGACCTCGTGCGCGAGCGCGTCTGCGAGCCCGCCGGGATGACCGGCACGGCGTTCCTCCGTTCGGACGCACTGCCCGGCGGGACCGCCACCGGCTACCTGGAAGACGGCCGCACCAACGTGTTCAGCCTCCCCGTCGTCGGTTTCGGCGACGGCGGGATCTACAGCAGCGCGCCGGACTTCCGGAGGTTCTGGCCCGCGTTCCTCGACGGCCGGATCGTGCCGCGCGAGTGGGCCGACCGGATGCTGCGCCCGCACGCGGACGGCTACGGCCTCGGCTTCTGGCTGCCGTGGCCCGGCGCCGTGCGGCTCGAAGGTGGCGACCACGGCGTCACGTTCCGGAGCACGCATTCCGGCGGTGTCACCGCGACGCTCATCTCGAACGACCACCGCGGCGGCGGGCCGCTGCTCAAGCAGCTGGACGAGTTCTTGACGAAGCCTTGACACCCCTCGCCCACCAGGGCTAACTTCGGCGAATTCAATGGTCTGGCCGCATACCTTTCAAGAGGTGCCCGATGGATGTCTCCGACCAGCAGACCACTCCCGACCACGACGACGATTCCGCACGCTTGCACCAGCTCGGCTACGCGCAGGAGCTCAAGCGGACGATGTCGGGGTTCTCGAACTTCGCCGTCTCGTTCACCATCATCTCCATCCTGTCCGGCTGCCTGACGCTCTACGGCTTCGGCATGAAGACCGGCGGGCCGGCCGCGATGATCTGGGGCTGGCCGCTGGTCGGGATCTTCGTCATCCTGGTCGGCCTGGGCATGGCCGAGGTCTGCTCCAGCTACCCGACCGCGGGCGGCCTGTACTACTGGGCGGCGCGGCTGGCGCGGAAGAACGGCCCCGCGTGGTCGTGGTTCACCGGCTGGTTCAACCTGGTCGGGCAGATCGCCGTCACCGCGGGCATCGACTTCGGCGCGGCGCTGTTCCTCAACGCCTTCCTCGACCTGCAGTGGGGCTTCTCGGCGACGCCGGGGCACACGATCCTGCTGCTCGCGATCATCCTCGTGGTGCACGGCCTGCTGAACACGTTCGGCGTCCGGATCGTGGCGATCCTCAACAACGTCAGCGTGTGGTGGCACCTCATCGGCGTGCTGGTGATCGTCGGCGTGCTGATCTTCGTGCCGGCCAAGCACCAGGACGCGTCGTTCGTCTTCGGCAGCTTCGTGAACCAGACGGGCTGGGGCTCGGCGTTCTACGTCTTCGCGCTCGGGCTGCTGGTCGCGCAGTACACGCTGACCGGCTACGACGCGTCGGCGCACATGACCGAGGAGACGAAGAGCGCGGCGACGGCCGGGCCACGCGGCATCGTGATGTCGATCGTCGTCTCGCTCGTCGCGGGCTGGATCCTGCTGATCGGCCTGACGTTCGCGATCCAGGACTACGCCGGCGAGGTCGGCTCGGCCACCGGCGTCCCGCCCGCGCAGATCTTCATCGACGCGACCGGCGCGGTCACCGGCAAGTTCCTGCTGCTGATCTGCATCGGCGCGCAGCTGTTCTGCGGCATGGCGTCGGTGACGGCGAACTCGCGGATGATCTACGCGTTCGCCCGCGACGGCGCGATCCCGGGGTCGAAGTTCTGGCACAAGATCAACAAGCGGACGCAGACGCCGACCAACGCCGTCTGGCTCGGCGCGGGCGGCGCGCTGATCCTGGCGCTGCCGTACCTGTGGAGCTACACGGCCTACAGCGCGGTCACGTCCATCGCCGTCGTCGGCCTGTACGTCGCGTACGTGATCCCGGTGTTCCTGCGGGTCCGCCAAGGTGACGACTTCGAGCGCGGCCCGTGGCACCTCGGACGCTGGGGCAAGCCGGTCGGCATCATCGCGACGGCGTGGGTCGTCGTGATCTTCGTGCTGTTCATGCTCCCGCAGGCGTCCCCGGTGACGGTGGACTCGTTCAACTACACGCCGATCGCGTTCCTGGTCGTCCTCGGCGGCGCAGGCCTGTGGTGGGCGGTGTCGGCCCGAAAGTGGTTCAAGGGCCCCAAGGTCCAAGGCTCCGAAGCCGAACTCGCGGCGGTAGAACAGGAACTCAAGGAACTCGGCTGAAAAGTCCGTGAATGGCCCATTGAGGGACTCTAAGTCCCTCAATGGGCCATTCACGGCTTTCCTGGTCAGGCGGTGGCTTCCCGCGCCGGGGCGGGTTCTTCGACGCGGGCGTTGCGGCCGGGGCGGACCACCGTGACGGCGGCCGCGCCCAGGGCGCCGACCGCGGCGAAGGCGTAGAAGCCCCACGGGTACGCGATTCCGGCCGTCAGCAGCGCGCCGCCGAGCAGCGGGCCGGAGATCGCGCCGATCCGGCCGATGCCGGCGGACCAGCCGAGGCCGGTCGCGCGGATCGCGTCCGGGTAGATCCGGCCGATGTAGGCGTACACCAGCACCTGCGCGCTGAAGACGAAGCAGCCGGTCAGGAACACCGCCGCGTACAGCCCGACGGCCGGCAGCTTCACGCTCAGCAGCGCCAGGAACACCGCGCCCGCGCAGAACCAGGCGATCGCCGACGGCCGGATGCCGACGCGGTCGGCGACCCGGCCCGCGACGAGCAGGCCGACGATGCCGCCGACGTTCAGCGTCAGCAGCAGGCTGAGCGCGGCGCCGAGCGGGTAGCCGGCCTGGCGCATGATCTCCGGCAGCCAGGTGTTCAGGCCGTAGACCAGCAGCAGGCCCATGAACGACGTCACCCAGAACGCGATGGTGGCGCGCAGCAGCCCGCCGCGGAACAGGCCGGCGACGGCGTGCCCGGCCGAGCGTTCGGTCTCGCGGACCCGCTGGAACGACTCGGACTCCGGCAGGAACTTCAGCATCAGCGGGATCAGCACCACGGCCGGGAGCGCCCCGGCGACGAACATCGCGCGCCAGCCCAGCGGCGAGATCAGCACGATGGCCAGCAACGCCGTCAGCACCGCGCCGACGTGGTAGCCGGTCATCACCGTGGTCGTCGCGCTGCCGGCCTTGCCGCGGCGCGCGTACTCCGTGACCAGCGTGATGGCCGTCGGCAGGCAGCCGCCGAGGCCGAGACCGGCGACGAAGCGCAGCAGGCCGAAGACGAACGTCGACGGCGCGAAGGCGCACAACAGCGTGCACAGCGAGAACAGCGCGACCGAGATGATCAGGGACTTCCGGCGGCCGATGACATCGGTGATCGTGCCGATCGCCAGCCCGCCCAGCATCATCCCGGCCAGGCCGACCGTCGAGACGACCGACGCCGTGCCGGGCGTCAGGCCCCAGACGTGGTCGCGGAGGAGCACGGGCAGCACGGAGCCGAGCACGACGAGGTCGAACCCGTCGAGCAGAACGGCGGTCCAGGCCAGGGGCACGACCCAGGAACGGGTGCCAGGGGACATGGGGGAACCTCCGGATGTGCGTCGGTGCACGTGATCCGCACAAGTGTGCGTAGTGCGAACAAGTATGCATATCGGACATGGCGTAAGCCAGGTCCCTTCCACTCACCGGAAGCCGAGCGCGAGGTCCCTGCCTGCGCGAGGATCACGCGCGTGGAGATCCTGGTTCTGATGGGCGTGCTCGCCGGCTCGCTCGCGCTGACGGCGTTCGCGCGGCGCTACAACCTGTCCGCGCCGCTGCTGGTCGTGGTGGTCGCGCTCGGGGTCGCGCTGATCCCCGGTGTGCCGCGGCTCGAGCTGGAGCCGGAGCTCGTCCTCACCGTCGTGCTGCCGCCGCTGCTCTACTCGACGTCGCTCGAAAGCTCGTTGACGCACTTCAAGCGCAACCTGCGGCCGATCGTCGCGCTGGGTGTGGTGCTGGTGGCCGTCACCGCGGTGGTCGTCGCGCTGGTCGTGCACCTGCTGCTGCCGGACGTGCCGTTCGCGTCGGCGCTCGTCCTGGGCGCGGTCGTGGCGCCGCCGGACGCGGTGACGGCGGTGGCGATCGGCCGCAAGCTCGGCCTGCCACGGCGGGTGATGACCGTGCTGACCGGCGAAAGCCTGGTCAACGACGCTGCCGCGCTGACGCTGTACAAGGTCGCGCTCGCCGCCGTCGCCGGCACCGCGGGCTCGGCCGGGCACGGCTTCGCGGTGTTCGGCGTCGCGACCGTGCTGGGCATCGCCGTCGGGCTGGCGATCGGCGCGCTCGTCGTCGGGATCCGGCGGCTGCTCGACGACCCGCTGCTGGAGTCGGCGTTCGGGATCATCGTGCCGTTCGGCGCGTACGTCACCGCCGAGCACCTGCACCCGTTCGGCGAGGAGTTCAGCGGCTCGGGGGTGCTCGCCGTCGTCGCCGCGGGCCTTTACCTCGGGCACCGCTCGCTCTACGCGTCACCCGCGACCCGGATGCAGGACAGATCGGTGTGGGCGTCGATCGACGTCCTGCTGGAGGCGCTGGTGTTCGCGCTGATGGGCCTGCAGCTGCCGTTCGTGCTCGACGGCGCCGCGCACGCGGCCCGCGACAACGGCACCCTCTCCCTGGTGGCGCTGGCCGTGCTCGCGGCGACGATGCTCGTGCGGTTCCCGGCGGTGGCGCTGTTCGCGTACCTGCCGAAGACGTTGCGGCTGTTCGGCCGGGTCCGCCGGGCGCCCGACTGGCAGACGATCGCGGTGATCTCGTGGACCGGCATGCGCGGCGTGGTCACGCTCGCGGCCGCGGCCGGCGTCCCGGCTGACACGCCGGGCCGTGAGGAGATCCAGCTGTTCGCGTACGCGGTGGCGATCGGCACGGTGCTCATCCAGGGGCTCACGCTGCCGCCGTTGATCCGGGTGCTGAAGGTGGGCGACCCGGAGGAGGCGGCCCACGACGAGGCCGAGGAGCTCGCGGCCCGCGAGGTCGCGCAGAAGGCGGCGCACGCGCGGCTGCGGGAGATCAGCCGTGACCGGCTCGCCGAGCTGGACCTGCCGCCGGAGAAGATCGAGCGGCTCAAGGAGCGTCTCGAACGGCTCGTCGACACGCGCTACCGGTTCGCCAAGGCGGCGATCACGCTGTCCGGCGAGGACCGCTCCGGCAGCCCGCACGCGCAGTTCGCCAAGGCCCGGCGCGAGCTGCTGATCACCCAGCGCAAGGCGATGATCGAGGAGAACCGCGCCGGCCGGCTCGACGACGAGATCCTCGGGAAGATGCTGCGCGAGCTGGACCTGGAGGAGCTGTCGGTGTCGACGACCCTCACGAACCGATTGAGCTGATGACCTCCCAGGTCCGCCGCCGCTCTTCGGACGAGCGGATGCCGGTCTGCGACACGAGGACGTCGGTCGCGCCGGCGTCGTAGTACCGCTGAAGCCCAGCCAGGACGGTCTTCTCGTCACCGATGATCGCCAGGTCCGCCGGATGATCGACACCTTCCGCGGCCAGGATCCGTTGATACGACGGGATCTGCGCGTAGAAGCCCATCTGTTCGACGGCGAGCGCGCGCACGGCATCGGGGTCGTCGGTGACGATCGCGGGCACGGCGGCGAGGATCCGCTTGCCACTGGGCAGGTGAGGCACGATCTGCTCGGCCAGCGCCCTCGGCCCGGCGAGGAACGGCAGCGTCCCGTCGGCCAGCTCGCCGGTGACCCGCAGGGCCTGCGGCCCCATGGCCGCCACGATGATCGGCACGTCACCGCCCACAGTGGACCGTCCGGGCGCGTGAGCCTGGACGGTCTCGCCGTCGAACTCGACGTCCTCGCCCGTGAAGACCTTCTTGAGCACGGTGAGGTACTCGCGCAGGTGCTTGATGGGCGGCGGGTACTCGACGCCGTAGACGGGCCCGAGAAACCCCTTCGACCCGAGCCCGACGCCGAGGGTGAACCGCCCGTGGGTGGCGGCGTGCGCGGTCTGCGCCGCGTTCGCGACCACCAGCGGATGCCGCGGGTAGATCGGCACGACGGAGGTACCGACCTCGAGCCCGGGATTCTCCCGCCCCGCGATGGCGGCGACGGAGATGGCGTCCTGGCTGAGCGGAAGCTGCGAGAACCAGACGGACTTGAGCCCGGCATCGGCAGCCTGGCGAGCCTGCGCGACAAGCTCGTCGACCAGGTTGGGTGCGGCGTCGGTGTCGCCGGAGGGAAGCGTGACTCCGATGGTCATGGTTTCGACGCTAGCGCTTGGTGCCATCGGTTTCCGGCTTCCCAGCGCGTGGGAAGCCACGCGAGCCTGCCGCCGGACACCTCGCAACCTGGCAGCTATTCAGCGGCACACCCTCGCGGCGAACCGAACCCAGCCTCGCGAGAAGGCAGACCACCGCGCCATGATCCCGGCTTCGGGCGGTCAAGCAAGCGCTTCCGCATCCCGGGAACCGCTGCTCCCAGCGCGTGGGAAGTCGGGCGGACTGTGCGGAAATCGCCCACCCTGGGCGAGATCCCGATCACCATCCTCAGGAGATCCCATGTCGCTGACCGATGTCATCGACGGCACTCGCAAGGCCGTCGACGCCGACCCGCACAACGCTGCTGTGTCCTTCAGCGTGGACCACACCCTCAAGCCCGGCACCAAGACCGAAGTCGCGGTCAAGGTGCGGGGGCACGAGCTCACCGTCGACGAGCCGCCCGCGCTCGGCGGGACCGACCAGGCCGCGAACCCCGTCGAGTTCGCGCTGGCCGCCCTCGGGTCGTGCCAGGTGATCACGTACCAGTTCTGGGCGGCCAAGCGGGGGATCCCGATCGACTCGATCAAGGTCACCGTCGACGGTGACCTCGACCTGCACGGCTTCTTCGGCTTCTCGCTCAACACCCGCCCCGGTTTCGGGGACGTCCGGGTGTCCGTCGAACTGGAAGGGCCGGCGAGCCGGGAGCGCTACGAAGACCTCAAGCGCGAGGTCGACGAGCACTGCCCGGTGCTCGACCTGTTCCGCAACGAGACGCCGGTCAGCACGAAGCTGACCTAGACGACAGCGCCTTATACAAACGTGTGCCGCACGATCGTCTGGTCGCGGCCCGGGCCGACGCCGATCGCCGAAATGCGGGCGCCCGACAGCTCTTCCAGGCGCTCGACGTACGCGCGGGCGTTCGCGGGCAGCTCCTCGAACGTGCGGCACGCCGAGATGTCCTCGAACCAGCCCGGGTGCTCTTCGTAGATGGGGATCGCGTGGTGCACGTCGGTCTGCGTCATCGGCATGTCCTGCGTGCGGAAGCCGTCGACCTCGTAACCCACGCACACCGGCACCTTCTCCAGGCCGGACAGCACGTCCAGCTTGGTGAGGAAGTAGTCGGTGATGCCGTTGACGCGGACCGCGTAGCGCGCGATCACCGCGTCGAACCAGCCCGTGCGCCGTGAACGCCCTGTAGTGACACCGAACTCGCCACCCTGCTTGCGCAGGTACTCGCCGGACTCGTCGTTCAGCTCGGTCGGGAACGGGCCGGAGCCGACGCGCGTGGTGTAGGCCTTGAGGATGCCGAGCACCGTGCCGATCCGGCCCGGGCCGATGCCCGAACCGGCGCTCGCACCGCCGGACGTCGGGTTCGACGACGTCACGAACGGGTAGGTGCCGTGGTCGACGTCGAGCAGCGTGCCCTGTGAGCCCTCGAGCAGCACGGTCTCGCCGCGCTCGAGCGCCTGGTTGAGCTGCAGGCGCGTGTCGGCGATGCGGTGCGCGAACTTCTCGCCCGCGGCCAGCACCTCGTCGGCGACCTGGTCCGCCTCCAGCGCCTTGCGGTTGTAGACCTTCACCAGCACCTGGTTCTTGAACTCCAGCGCGGCTTCGACCTTCTGCCGGAAGATCTTCTCGTCGAGCAGGTCCTGCACGCGGACGCCGACGCGGGCGATCTTGTCCTGGTAGCACGGGCCGATGCCGCGGCCGGTGGTGCCGATCTTGCGGCTGCCCAGGTAGCGCTCGGTGACTTTGTCGATGGCCACGTGGTACGGCATGATCAAGTGCGCGTCGGCGGAGATCAGCAGCTTGGACGTGTCGACGTCCCGCGCTTCCAGTCCGGACAGCTCGTCCAGCAGCACACCCGGATCGACGACCACGCCGTTGCCGATGACGTTCGTCACGCCGGGGGTGAGGATGCCGGACGGGATGAGGTGCAGGGCGAAGTTCTCGCCGTTCGGCAGGACGACCGTGTGACCGGCGTTGTTGCCACCCTGGTAGCGGACGACCCACTGGACGCGGTCACCCATCAGGTCGGTGGCCTTGCCCTTGCCTTCGTCTCCCCATTGGGCACCGATGAGCACGATGGCCGGCATGTGACACTCCAAGGTGTTCGACGACGTGAGGTTTAGTGTCCGGGACGGACACCGGTGGCGCTGGTAAATGCCGGTGCATGACTGTAACGGAGGACCCGCGGGTGCGCGGAATAGTGGTGGCCTGTGGCGAGGGCGCGGCGGGCTTCGAAGAGGTCGATGACGTCGAATCGATCCGCGTGCCGAGCCGTCCCGGCAAGGCGGAAATCGACCCCTTGCTGGGCGAACACGATCACCTGGTGGTGTCGGGCACCGACGCCGATCTCGCGGCGGTCGTACTGCGACTGGTGCGCAAGGACGCGATCTCCGGCGTGTCGGTCGGGTTCGTGCCGTCGTCACCGGAGTCGTCGGTCGCCGCGCTCTGGGGACTGCCGAAGACGCCGCTGCAGGCGCTCGCGCTGGCGCTGCGCGGCGAGGTCGACCCGGTGCCGCTGATCCGCGACGACGTCGGCGGGGTGCTCGTCGGGCGCGGGCTGCTGCGGCTCGTCCGCGGCGTCGCGTACTGCGACGAGCAGGTCGCGCTGCGCGGGCCGGCCGCGTCGATCGAGGTGACACCCGACCCGGGCGGGCCCGGGATGGCCGTGCGCGTGGTGAAGGGGACCATCTTCAAGCGCCCGACGACGCTGTACTCGCGCGCGTTCCAGATCGGCTGCATCCCGACGCGGCCCGTGAGCGACGACGTCGTGCACGAACGCGCGGTGAACAAGTGGACCTGGTACCGGCACACGGAGGATCTGCGGCTCGTCCGTGGCGCCGTCTGACCTGCGAGTTTCACTCCGAAGTACGGAACCGGACACGCAGCGTTCGGAAACGGGCAGCAACATGTCACCTATACGTGTTGCACTCGCCACACAGGTGTATCAGGGTTAGCTGTCCCCACACCTGACATGGAGGCAGCAATATGCCAACCAGGCGTGCTGTTCGTCATTCCTTGACTGTCCTCGCCGCGGCCGCGGTCTTCTCCGGGACGCTGGTCAGCGTCGCCGAGGCCACCCCGCCGGGCATCCCGTCGACCACGACGGCGAAGTCCGAGCTGGCGTCCCTCACCGTCAAGGCCGACGGGTCCCAGACCGGCTACAGCCGTGACAAGTTCCCGCACTGGATCCAGCAGGGCGACAACTGCGACACCCGCGAGGTCGTGCTGAAGCGCGACGGCACGAACGTGCAGACCAACTCGAGCTGCACCGCGACCTCCGGCAGCTGGAAGAGCCCGTACGACGGCGAGACCTGGACCGCCGCGTCCGATGTGGACATCGACCACGTCGTCCCGCTCGCCGCCGCGTGGCGCACCGGCGCGTCGTCGTGGACGACGGCCCAGCGCCAGGCGTACGCGAACGACCTGACCGACCCGCAGCTGATCGCCGTGACGGACAACGTCAACCAGGAGAAGGGCGACAAGTCGCCCGACCAGTGGAAGCCGCCGCTCACCGGCTACTGGTGCACCTACGCGAAGATGTGGGTCGCGGTGAAGACCAAGTTCAAGCTGACGATCAACTCCGCGGAGAAGACGGCCCTGACGGACATGCTCGGCCGCTGCTGACCCGGCTCCCAAGCCGTGAAGGCCACCTTGAGGGACTCTGAGTCCCTCAAGGTGGCCTTCACGGCTGTCAAGGGGGAATCCCTGCGGTGTCAGGGGTTGGGACCGCGGCTCAGCTTGTGAGACGGGCTCAAGTGCGGAACTAGCGTCGCGCTTGAAGACGCAACCACTCCCCACTGGAGGCCGTCGGTGTCCCCACTTTCCCGTGCCCGCAACGCCGCGGCCCTGCTCACCCTGCCCCTGCTGCTGACCGCGTGCGCCGCCGCGGGCGGCGACCCGGCCGCCGACGCCGGGCCGCCCAAGGCCGGCGGCACGCTCCGGCTCGGCATCTCGTCGGCGCCCGACTGCATCGACCCGCAGCAGACCGCCACGAACGCGTCCATCAACGTCGCGCGCCAGCTGGTCGACTCGCTGACCGACCAGGACCCGAAGACCGGCGAGATCAAGCCGTGGCTGGCCGAGAAGTGGGAGAGCAACGCCGATTCGACGGCGTTCACCTTCCACCTGCGCGCCGGCGCGACGTTCTCCGACGGCTCGCCCGTCGACGCCGCCGCGGTCAAGGCCAGCTTCGACGGCATCAAGGCCCTCGGCACGAAGGCCCAGCTCGGCTTCGGCTACCTCGCGGCCTACAAGAGCACGACGGTCGTCGACCCGCGGACCGCGCGCCTCGAGTTCTCCGCGCCCAGCGCCCAGTTCCTGCAGGCCAGCTCGACGGTCTCGCTCGGTGTCCTGGCTCCCGCGGCGTTCCAGAAGACGCCGGAGCAGCGCTGCCAGGGCAACGGCCTGATCGGGTCCGGGCCGTTCGTCTTCGAGAGCCTGAAGCAGAACCAGGAGATCGTGCTGGCCAAGCGCAAGGGCTACACGTGGGGCTCGTCACTGTTCAAGCACCAGGGTGAGGCCTACCTCGACAAGATCGACTACAAGATCGTGCCGGAGCCCGGCGTCCGCACCGGCAGCCTCGCCTCCGGCCAGCTCGACGCGATCACCGACGTCCAGCCGGTCGACGAGCCGCAGTTCACGAGCAACGGCTTCACCGAGAACATCCGGCCGAACCCCGGCGTCGTGTTCAACCTGCACGCGAACACCACCCGCGGGGTGCTCACCGACGAGAAGGTCCGCCAGGCCGTGCTCAAGGGCGTCGACCGCACCGAGGTCGTGAACACCGTGCTGACGCCGAGCTACAAGCCGGCCACCAGCATCCTCGGCTCGGCGACGCCGTTGCACAGCGACCTGTCCGCCCAGCTCGCCTACGACCAGAAGGGCGCCGCGGCGCTGCTGGACGGCGACGGCTGGGTGCCCGGCGCCGACGGCATCCGCACGAAGAACGGCCAGCGGCTGAGCGCGGCCGTCGTGTTCTCGCCGGTGTTCAACCAGAACCGCAGCGTGCTGGAGCTGATCCAGCAGCAGCTGCGCAAGATCGGCTTCGACCTGAAGATCGAGCAGCACACCAACGCCGAGACCACGCAGATCCAGCTCGCCGGGAACTACGACTTCCTCTGGTACAACGTGACCCGCGCCGACCCGGACATCCTGCGCGGCCAGTTCTCCACGAAGTCCGGCAACCGCAGCCGGCTCACGCCGGGCAACCCGCTCGACGTCGCCCTCGACGCCCAGTCGTCCACTGTGGACAACGCCAAGCGCGAGCCGGCCGCCGACGAGGCGCAGAAGCTGATCGTCGACCACGCCTACGCCGTGCCGGTGTTCGAGCTGACCCAGGTCGTCGCGCAGAGCGCGAAGGCGCACGCCGTCGACTTCGAGGCGTCGTCACGGCTGCAGCTGTTCGACGCGTGGCTGTCGTGAGGAACTACCTCCTGCGCCGGGTCGCGCAAGCGGTCTTCGTGCTGTGGGCGGCGTTCACGCTGTCGTTCCTGATCCTCTACCTGCTGCCGGGGGACGCCGTTTCGGCGAAGCTCGCCGGCGGGGAGGCCGGATCGTCGACGACGCCGGAGCAGCTCGCCGCGGCCCGCGCGGAGTACGGCCTCGACTCGCCGCTGCCGGTCCAGTACCTGAAACGGCTGGTCTCGGCGCTGCACGGCGACTTCGGCCGCAGTGTCGCGACCGGTGACGACGCGACGCACATGGTCGTCACGGCGCTGCCGCCGACGCTCGCGGTGACCAGCCTGGCGCTGGTGTTCGCGGTCGTGTTCGGCGGCGGCTCGGCGTTCCTCGGCACGTTCACGCGGTTCCGCTGGCTGCGGCAGGCGCTGCTGTCCCTGCCGTCGCTGGCGATCTCGCTGCCGCCGTTCTGGGTCGGGCTGCTGCTGATCCAGTTCTTCTCGTTCCGGCTGCGGCTGCTGCCCGCGCTCGGCACGCAGGGGTTCGCGGCGCTGCTCCTGCCCGCGGTCACGCTGGCCCTGCCGACCGGCGCGATCATCGGCCAGGTGCTGGCGAAGAGCCTGGCCACGCAGCAGGAGCAGCCGTACGCCGAGATCGCCGCGGCCAAGGGCGCGAGCCGCTGGCGCGTCCACTTCGGACACCTCCTGCGCAACGCCGCCGTGCCGACGCTGACCGTCGCCGGGGTGGTGGCGGGCAACCTGGTCGCCGGCTCGGTGATCACCGAGACGGTGTTCTCGCGCGACGGCGTCGGCCGGGTCACCGCGGCCGCCGTCACCGCGCAGGACGTCCCGGTGGTGCAGGCGGTGATCGTGCTGGCCGCGCTGGTGTTCGTGGTGCTCAACCTGATCGTCGACCTGCTCTATCCGCTGCTCGATCCGCGGATCGCGCGTACCCCCGAGGCGGTGGCCCGTGGTTGACCTCGCCACCCCGGCCCGGACGGCGGTCCGGCAGCCCGGGCTCGTGATCGCCGTCGTGGTGCTGGCGCTCGTGCTGCTCGCCGCCTTCGTGCCCGGGCTGCTGACCAGCTACGACCCGATCACCGGCGTCCCGGCCGAACGGCTGCAGGGGCCGTCGCTGCACCACCTGTTCGGCACCGACGAAACGGGCCGTGACGTCTACGCGCGGGTGATCCACGGCGCGTCGCTCTCGCTGCGCGCGACCGCGATCGCCGTGCTCACGGCCCTGATCGCGGGCTCGGCGCTGGGCCTGCTCGCCGGGTTCCGCGGCGGCTGGGCCGACACCGTGATCATGCGGATCGTCGACGTCTTCCTGGCCATCCCGCCGATCCTGCTGTCACTGGCCCTGGTCACGGCGCTGGGCTTCGGCACGACGAACGTCGCGATCGCCGTCGGCATCGCGAACCTGGCGTCCTTCGCACGCGTCATGCGCGCGGAGGTGCTTCGCGTGCGAAGCGGCGTGTTCGTCGAAGCCGCGCGCGCCAGCGGAGTGCGCTGGTCCGGCGTGCTGCTGCGGCACGTCCTGCCGAACGCGGCCGGCCCGGTGCTCGCGCTGGCGACGCTCACCCTCGGCACGGCCGTGCTCGAGGTATCGGCGCTGAGCTTCCTCGGGTTCGGCGCGACCCCGCCGACGCCGGAGTGGGGCTCACTCGTCGCCGGCGGCCGCAGTTTCCTGGCCACGGCCTGGTGGATGACAACGTTCCCGGGGCTGACGGTCGCGGCGGTGGTCCTGTCCGCGAACCGGCTGTCCCGCGCCCTGGACGGAGGCGAGCGATGACCCTGCTGCGCATCGAAAACCTGGCCGTGTCGTACCGGAAGGTCCCGGCGGTCCGGGACGTCGGCCTGGACGTCGCCGCGGGTGAGGTGGTCGCCGTCGTCGGGGAGTCCGGCTCGGGCAAGTCGACCACGGCGCACGCGGCGATCGGCCTGCTTCCCCGCGGTGGCCGCGTCGACGGCGGTTCGATCACCTTCGACGGCCGGAACCTGCTTTCCCTGTCGGACAAGCAGTGGCGTGGGGTGCGCGGGCGCGAGATCGCGCTGGTGCCGCAGGACCCGGCGGTGTCGCTGAACCCGGTGCACCGGGTCGGCGACCAGGTCGCGGAGGTGCTGAAGATCCACGGCCTCGCCGACCGGCGCGGCGCTTCGCTGCAGGCCATCGAACTGCTCGAACGCGCGGGTGTGCCCTCGCCGGAGCTGCGCGCGAAGCAGTACCCGCACCAGCTGTCGGGCGGGCTGCGGCAGCGCGTGCTGATCGCGTCGGCGCTGGCCGGACGGCCGAAGCTGATCATCGCGGATGAGCCGACGTCAGCGCTGGACGTCACCGTGCAGCGCCGGATCCTCGACCACCTGACGTCGCTGGCCGCCGAGTCGGGCACGGCGATCCTGCTGATCACGCACGACCTCGGTGTCGCCGCGGACCGGGCGTCACGGATTGTGGTGCTCTCGCAGGGTTCGGTCGCAGAAGAGGGCAAGACCGCCGAAATCATCAGCGCGCCTTCGCAGCCGTACACCCAGCAGCTGCTGGCGGCGGCGCCGAGCATGACCAGCGCGTCCCGCCCGCCCGCACCGCCCGCCGAGCCGCTGGTTTCCGTCCGGGACCTGGCGAAGACGTTCGACGGCGGCATCCGCGCGGTCGACGGGATCTCGTTCGACATCCCGCGCGGCCAGACGCTGGCGCTGGTGGGCGAGTCGGGCTCGGGCAAGTCGACGACGGCCCGCATGGTGCTCCGGCTGGAAACGCCGTCGGCGGGTTCGGTGGAGTTCGACGGCCAGGACATCACCGCGTTGTCCGGCAACGAACTGCGCAGGCTGCGGCGGCGGATGCAGATCGTCTACCAGAACCCGTACGCGTCGCTGAACCCGAAGTTCTCGATCGAGGACGTCGTCGCCGAGCCGCTGCGGGCGTTCGGTCTGCCGCGCACGCGGGTTCCGGAGCTGCTGGAGCAGGTGGCACTGCCCGCGTCGGTGGCCCGCCGGAAGCCGGCGGAGCTGTCGGGCGGCCAGCGGCAGCGGGTGGCGATCGCGCGTGCGTTGGCGCTGCGGCCGGACCTGGTGGTGTGCGACGAGCCGGTGTCGGCGCTGGACGTCTCGGTGCAGGCCCAGATCCTGCGGCTGCTGGCCGAGCTGCAGTCGGAGCTGGGGCTGTCGTACCTGTTCATCTCGCACGACCTGGCGGTGGTGCGGCAGCTCGCGGACCAGGTCGGCGTGCTGCGCGCGGGCGCGCTGGTCGAGCTGGGCCCGGCGGCCCAGGTGCTGCACGAGCCGCAGGCGGAGTACACGAAGGAACTGCTGGCCGCGATCCCCGGCCGTTCGGTCCAGGAGGTCTGATGAAGTTCGGGCTGTTCTCTCTGGTGGCGCACTACGCCGACGGTGGCTCGCAGCACGAGCGGCTGCGGCGCGTGATCGACGAAGCCGTCCTGGCCGAGGAGCTGGGCTTCGACGCGTACGGCGTCGGCGAGCGCCACGGCGAACCGTTCCTGTCGTCGGCCCCGCCGGTCCTGCTGGCGGCGATCGCCGAGCGGACGTCCCAGGTGCGGCTGCTGACGACGTTGACGGTGATCAGCGTCCTCGACCCGGTGCGGGTCGCGGAGGACTACGCGACGGTGGATCAGCTGTCCGGCGGCCGGCTGGAGCTGATGATCGGCAAGGGCAACGACCCGCGGCACTTCCCGCTGTTCGGCCTGTCCGAGGAACGGCAGTGGGAGTACCAGGCGGAGAAGTTCGAGCTGCTGCGGCGGCTGTTCTACGAAGAGAACGTCACGTGGGCGGGTTCCTTCCGGCCGTCGCTGACCGACGTCACCACCCAGCCCCGGCCGTTCCACGCCCGGCCGCGGATCTGGCACGGAAGCGCTTCCAGCACGGAGTCGACCGAGCTGGCGGCCCGCTTCGGCGATCCGCTGTTCACCGCGAACGGCTTCCACCCGAAGAAGAAGTACGCGGACCTGATCGACCACTACCGCGCTCGATGGGCCCACTACGGCCACAACCCCGCCGATGCCTTGGTGGGTTCCGGCGCGGGCGGGCTGTACGTGGCACGAACGTCCCAGGAGGCCCTGGACGGCTACCGGCCGTACTTCGAGGCGCTGACGAAGACGCCCGCGTACCAGCACAACAAGTCGGAGTTCTCGACTTTGGAGGAGAAGATCACCAACGGTTCGGCGCTGGTGGGGAGCCCGCAGCAGGTGATCGACAAGATCGGCGACTACCACGCGTCCTTCGGCCACGAGGTCCAGGCGGTCTCGGTCGACGGGCTGTCCGCGGGTGAGGCGCGGTCGGGGCTGGAGCTGTTCGCGTCGGACGTCATGCCGGTGGTGGCGAAGGAACTGCCGTCACGGGTGTGGAGCTGACAGTAGGCTCGGGTGAGTGCGAATCCTCTTCTCCTGCCGCCCGGCGTACGGCCACCTGTTCCCGCTGGTTCCCCTCGCGAACGCGGCGAAGGCGGCGGGCCACGACGTCGTGTTCGGGACCGGGGCGAAGTTCCTCGAGACCGTGCGTGACCTCGGGTTCGAGGCCCACCGGGCCGGGATCTCCATCGGTGACGCCGAAGCCGAGGCCAAGCGGCGCCACGGTGAGGACGCCGGTTTCGCCGAGCTCGGCATCACGATGTTCGCCGAGTTGCTGCCGTTGGCACTGCTCGATGACCTGACGCCGCTGCTCACGGAACTGCGTCCGGACCTCGTGGTCTACGAGCAGAGTGACGTCGGCGCCGGGGTCGCGGCCCGGCGGGCGGGCGTCCCCGCCGTGTCCGTCGTGATCGGCCGGTCGATGCCGCCGGAGCTGCTGGCCCTCGCCGCCGAGCGGCTGGCGCCGCTCTGGGGCACGCTGCCCGCGGACGCCATGTTCGGCGACGCGTGTGTCGACGTCTGGCCCGACAGCGTCCGCGACCCGGGCACCGCCGCCGTGCCGACGGTGTTCCGGATGCGCCCGACGCCGTTCGACCCCGACGTCCCGCTGCCGCCCCTCCCGGCCGACGGCTTCGTCTACCTGACCCTCGGCACGGTCGTCTTCGGCGCGACGCAGGTCCTGCGCGGCGCGCTCCACGCGCTGGCCCGGCTGCCGGTCGACGTCCTGGTGGCGCTCGGCCCCGGTGATCCGGCGCTGCTGGGCGAACTGCCGCCCCGGGTGCGGGCCGCCGGGTTCGTGCCGCAGGCCGAGGTGCTGAAGCACGCGGGCCTCGTGGTGCACCACGGTGGCACCGGCACCGTGCTCGCCTCGCTCGCCGCCGGCCTGCCGCAGCTGGTGCTGCCCCAGGGCGCCGACCAGTTCGTCAACGCGGAGACGCTGACCGCGCTGGGCGCGGCGAAGTCCCTGGTGGGCGAAGCCATCCGGATGGACGCGATCGAAGCTGCGGCCCGCGAGCTGCTGGACGACCCGAAGCCGCGCGACATCGCCGAAGGCGTCGCAAGGGAGATCGCGGCGATGCCCGCGCCGGAGCAGGTGCTCGAAGAGCTCGTCAGCTGGGCGGGCTGACCAGCGCCAGGATCTCCCGCGCCACCGCGTCGTTCTGGCGGAACGACGAGGCGTTCGTCCGCGGCCGGGTGAAGGCCGCCGCCGAGCGGGCGCTCGTGTGCGGGCCCACGGCGAAGCGGTGCGTGTGCGGGTTTCCGGCGTTGTCGAGCAGGCGGGAGTCCGAGACGCGGGTGTGGATCCGGCCCGACGGCAGGAGAACGCCGGTCTCCGGGTCCGCCACCGTCTCCTCGGCGAGCTGGCCCGTGTCCCGCAGCTGCCGCAGCAGGCCGTCCGCCGCCCGCGTGACGCTCGGGCCCGGCAGGCGCGCCTCGATCAGCGTGCGTGATGCGACTTCGCCCGGGTAGCTCGCGCCGGACGCCACGAAGACGCCACGCGCGGCATCGGCCGTCACGCGCATTTCCGCGCCCGCGAACGAAACCACCCCGGCCTCGTGCAGCGCGAGCAGCTCCTCCAGCCGTCGCGGTGGCGGACCGCTGGCGTAGTAGGAGAAGAACCCGTGGAACCAGCCGTCCATATCGGACACTTGGGAAGCCGCGTTCAACCGTCGCTTTTGGACCAGCGCCGGCATCTGCCCGTAGACCGAGAGCAGCGCCATGAACGCGCCGAGGTCGGCGCTGAACGTCTGGTCGGCGCGGCGCGCCAGATCGCCCTCGATGTATTCGCGCAGCTCCTTGCCGAACTCCTCCGGCGTGCCGAACTCGCGGCCCGCCATCGGCCGGTCCAGCGCGTCGAGGTCGAGGCGGTCCTCCTCGGCGGGCACGGCCCGCTCGACGAGGTCCCGCATCCCCGGCGAACCCCAGGCCAGGTCGGCGAAGGCGTCGGCGAACACGGCGAAGTCCAGCCGCACCCGGTCCGGGTGCCCGGTGAACAGCTCGCTGTAGTAGCCCCAGGCCAGTTCCTTCGCGATCCGCGGCCAGACGTCGGCGCGGAAGTCGAGCGCGCCCGGTGCCCCAGCCAGCTCGTCGATGGCGTAGGCGTCGAAGAACCTGGGCAGCCGCAACGGTTTCCCGGACAACCGGTAGCCGATCTTCGCGTGGTAGGGCACGCCGCGTCGCGAGCCGACGTGCAGCACCGGCTCGGTGCCGCTCGGGTGGTAGCGCAGGCCGCCGCCGTCCAGCTCCTCGAAGCGCCCGCCGCGGCCTTCGGTCAGCAGCAGCATCAGGTCGACGAACGCCAGCCCGAACCCGCGCACCAGCACGGTTTCCCCCGGTTCGACACCCGAGTAGTCGACGTCGGCGGTGTAACCGGCCGGGTAGTAGGCCAGCCCGTGCCGCCCGGCGAACGACGCCAGCTCGCGCTCCCACTCGTCCGGTTCCGCGTCGAGGTGCCCGACCGTGAACACGACGGCGTCCGCGTTCAGTTCCGTGCCGTCCGAAAGCCGGACGAGCGAGCCGTCGACGTCCACCGCCCGCGCCGCGTGCTCGACGACGCCGATGCCCTCGGGCAGGTCGCCGAGAACCTTCCGGTACACCCAGGTCAGGTACGCGCTCTGCAGCCGCCGCGTCGGGAAGTGGAAGGCGTCCAGCGCGGTCAGCTCGGCGACGACGTCCGCGGGCACCTCGGCCTCGAGCGAACCGTCACGCACCTTCTTGGCCCACTCCAGCAGCGACGGCCCCGGCAGCACCGGGCCCGCCATCTTCACCGAGTCGTCGGTGAACATCGTGACGTCCTCGGGCATGGAGTTCATCCGCAGCAACGGTGACTGGTCGTAGCGCCACACCCGGCCCGGTCCCGGCGGGAACGGGTCGATCAGGTGGACGTCGAGCCGTCGGCCGCCGAGCAGCTCGGCGGCGTTCGCGCCAAGCCGTTCGAGGACGCCGACCCCGCGGGGTCCGGCGCCCACGACGGCGAGTGTGAACGGCGCTGGATCGGCCACGCGTTCGAAGCTACGCCGGAGCCGGAGCGCCGGACGTCCTTCCCACACTGCGGAATTCCGCCGATCGCACCAAACACTTCGCCCGCGGGCGACGAATCCCCGCCGCAGCGTCTTCCTCCGGCGAGAAGGAGCGGATTTGTCCCTCACCCACCCAGGCGCCCGGGCCTTCTCGACGTCGCCGCGACGCCGAAGACTTGGCCGCTGACATCGGCACGCCGCACCGCGTCCACACCGCGCAGGACGTGGTCGGCACCCTGCTCAGGGGGAACTGGGCGATCTACGCACACGAATGGGGCGATCAGGACGGCGTGGACCCGCAGCACTGGCGGGACGTCGTGGAGGCCGCCGCCGAAGCGGCCGGCGTCGACGTCGAGTTCGTGGTGGTGCCACGCCGGTCCCTGACCGTGGTGTTCAACCGGGCGGTTCCGCCCACCTTCGACCAGGTCCACGCGTCGATCGAGGTGATCGGGCGCTACCGGAAGCACTGAACGGTTCCACCCTGCGGACGTCGTTGCCGCGCGGGTGCGCCCAGGCGTAGCCGTTGGGGGTAGCGACGCGAGAGAAGGTGGACGTCATGCCGGTGGAGTTCCTGGGCATCGGGGGCACGCACGACGGATCGGAGACGCACGCCCGCTCGGGCGGGGTGTTCGACAAGGAGTACACGCTGCGCCTGGCCCGCGCGCACGAGGACTTCGGCTGGGACCGCGTGCTGTTCGCGTACGGCTCGGGTTCCCCGGATCCCGCGCAAGCTGCCGCGTACGTCGCGACGAAGCTCGACAAGCTGCAGATCCTGCTCGCGCACCGTGCAAACGTCTCGTACCCGACGTTCGCCGCGAAGACGTTCGCCACGCTCGACCAGATCTCCGACGGCCGGCTCACGGTGCACTTCATCACCGGCGGCAACGACCACGAGCAGCAGCGCGAGGGCGACTTCCTGACGAAGGACCAGCGCTACGGGCGCACCCGCGAGGCCATCCAGATCATCAAGAAGGCCTGGACGTCGGACGAGCCGTTCGACTTCGAGGGTGAGTACTACCGCTTCGCGGACTACGTCAGCGACATCAAGCCGGTGCAGCAGCCGCGGCCGGGTGTCTCGTTCGGTGGCTCGTCACCCGCCGCGTACGCGGCCGGGGGCGCCGAGGCCGACATCTTCTGCCTCTGGGGCGAGCCGCTGGCCCAGACCGCCGAGCAGATCGAGTCGGTCAAGGCGGCCGCGCTGGCCGCCGGCCGCACCGACGTGCCGCGGATCCAGGTCGCGTTCCGGCCGATCATCGCCCCCACGGAGGAGCTGGCCTGGGAGAAGGCCCACCGCACGGTCGGCGCGATCAAGGACCGCACCAAGGGCGGCCAGCCGCTGACCCGCCGGCACAAGCTGACCGAGCCGGAGAACACCGGCTCCCAGCGGCTCTTGGCGGTGGCCGCACAGGGTGAGCGTTTCGACCGCGCGCTGTGGACGCCGACGGCGGCCGCGACCGGCGGCGCGGGCAACTCGAACGCGCTGGTCGGCACGCCGGAGACGGTCGCGCAGGCCCTGCTGGACTACTACGACCTGGGCGTCGAGATCCTCTCGGCCCGGGGTTACGACATGCTCGGCGACACGATCGACTTCGGCCGGTACGTCATCCCGATCGTCCGCGAAGAGGTCGCCAAGCGCGACGCGGCCCGTGCCGCCGGGACCACCCGCGCACCCGCCGAGGACGCACTGGCCGTCGACGGCTGATCTCCGTTTCTCCCCGGTAGCCACCTCGCCCCGCGCGAGGTGGCTACTTTTGCCTCTGGTCCTGGGCCAACGGGTACGGAATGATCCATTAGTGACTCCTGAGCGATCGGTCAAACACGGCGGGCTATCGTCTGACACGTTCGGGAAAGCTCCGTGACACCTTCGATACCGGCGAAAGAACCTAGAGATTCACCAACCGTCACGGGACACTGTCTGAGGTAACTCACGTACCGTGACCGCCTTATGACCGACGGGTCGTCGTGCCGCCGGCGGTCATGTGCGGGGCGCGGTGTGAACAAGAGGTCGGGAGAAGACGTATGGCAGCACCGCCGGACCGGATCACGTTCCGCGAGGTGTTCGGAATCGCCGAGTTCCGTGCGCTCTGGTTCGGGGAACTGCTGTCGATCGCGGGCGACCAGCTGGCGAGAGTCGCGCTGTCCATCCTGGTGTTCACCGGCACCAACTCGGCCACGCTGACCGGCCTGACGTACGCACTGACCTACGCGCCGTCGCTGTTCGGCGGCATCTTCCTCACCGGCTTCGCCGACCGCTTCCCCCGCCGCTCCGTGATGGTGCTCGTCGACCTGCTGCGGGCCGGGCTGATCCTGCTCGTCGCCCTGCCCGGCATGCCGTTCTGGCTGATGTGCGTGCTGGTCGGCGGCGTCTCCCTGATCAACCCGCCGTTCAAGGCGTCCCAGCTGGCGCTGCTGCCGCAGGTGCTCGAAGGCGACCGGTTCGTCGTCGGGATGGGCATCCGCAGCATGACCGTGCAGAGCGCGCAGCTGCTCGGGTTCGCCGGCGGCGGCGCGCTGCTGATCGCGCTCGACCCGCACATCGCGCTGATCATCGACGCCGGCACGTTCGTGCTCTCCGCGCTCTTCATCCGCTTCGGCGTCCGCGCCCGGCCGGCCGCAGCGACCGGTGAGCAGCGCAAGTCCTTCTTCGCGACGCTCGGCGGCGGCGGCCGGACGGCGTTCGCGAACTCGTCGCTGCGCACCCTGGTGCTGTTCACCTGGCTGATGGGGCTCCTGCCGGTCTACGAGGGCATCGCGGCGCCGTACGTGGCGTCCTCGGGCGGTGGCCCCTCGGCGATCGGCCTGCTGCTCGCGGCCGACCCGATCGGCAGCGTCATCGCGACCTTCGTCTACACGCGCTGGGTGCCCGCGCGGCTGCGGCCGAAGCTGATCGGACCGCTCTCGGCGCTGTGCGCCGTCCCGCTCGTGCTGTGCTTCCTGAACCCCGGACCGGTCTCGTCGATCGTGCTGTTCATCGTCTCCGGCGGCTTCGGCACCGTCTGCCTGCTGCAGGCGACCGCGTCACTGACGCTGGCCGTGCCCGACGAGCAGCGGGCGCAGGTGATGGGCCTGTCCAACACCGGGCTGACCACGATGATGGGCGTCAGCCCGCTGATCGGCGGTGTGCTCGCGGACCAGCTGTCCCCGCACGGCACCGTCGGGATCTTCGGCATCGTCGGGGTCGTGCTCACCCTGCCGCTGGCGGCGCTGTGGGCACGAGCCCTGACGGGCGAGCCGAGACGAGGGAACGACAAAGAAGCCGCACGCGCAGAACATGCATGACATGCCCCGCGCGTGGGCTCGACCTGCGCGACCTTGCGGTGCGCTGTGCGGTCACTGTTCTTTGCCGCGCATCGCTGGCCACCCTCTCGTTCCGGTGTCAAAGAAAAAGTACACACCGATTGCCCTTGTGGACAGCAGGCAAACGGTCTGAAACTGTCTGTAAGTACTTTGTCACCGTAGATCCGCGCAAGGGGCTGGGGGAAAAATGGTCACATCGGGGGAACAGGACGGCCAAGACTTGATTTCTCGCGTGAGGGGCTGGGCGCTGTGGACCCGGCCCCGCGACTGGATCATCGCCACGCTGACCGCCATCACGGTCATGCTCACGTGGACGGCCGTTTCACTGTTGACCGTACCGGTCACACTCGCCCAACTGGGCACGTTTGCGCTGCTCACGGCCCTGGCCGTGGCGCAGACGGAGGTCAGCAGGCGGCTGGAGCGGCAGCGCCGCATCCTCAGCCGGGGGCCGTACATCTCGATGACTTCGGTGTGGCTGCTGCCCGCCGGACTGCTGCTGCCGGCCCAGCTGGTTGCCGCGCTCGGGGTCGTCCTCTACGTGTACCTAGCGTTCCGTAGTTGGTCTGGCACCCGTCCGGGTGAATTTCACCGCGTGGCCGCGAACGCGACGACGATGATCTTGTCGGCCTTCGCCGGGGGTGTTGTGGGTCACATGACCCTCGGCAGCGGGGTCGCGACCGTGACGCTGGCCGGGCTCGCCTTCTTCACGGTCAACACCGCGCTCACCGGCCTCGGCCTCTACCTCGCCGACCCCGAGAGCGCGACCCCCGTGTCGTGCCTCGGCACCATGGACGACAACCTGCTGGAACTGTCCACTTTGTGCGTCGGCGCGCTGCTGGTGATGGTGCTCAACGAAGAGCCGCTGCTGTCGGTGCTGGTCATCCTGCCGCTCTACGTGCTGCAGCGGTCGGTGCTGATCAAGCGGCTCGAGGAGCTCGCGACCACCGACCAGAAGACGCAGCTGCTCAACGCGACGACCTGGCAGGACGGTGCCGAGCGCGAGATTTCCCGCGCGGAGCGCGAGAACGGCAGCTTCGGCGCCATGATGATCGACCTCGACCACTTCAAGCGGATCAACGACACCTACGGGCACCTCGCGGGGGACGACGTGCTCAAGGCGGTCGCGGCCGTGGTCAGGCAGGAGACCAGGGCGCACGACCTGGTCGGCCGGTTCGGCGGCGAGGAGTTCGTCGCGCTGTTGCCCTCGACGTCCAAAGCGGACGCGATCGTGACCGCGGAACGCATCAGGCAACGGGTCAGTGAACTGATCATCAGCACCACCACCAACGAGGGCGAGGCGGTGGACATCCGAAGGCAGACAGCGTCCATCGGCGTCGCCGCGTACCCACTCGACGGGGCGTCGATCGAGGCTGTGATGGCGTCCGCCGACGCGGCCGTCTACGCGGCCAAACACGGCGGGCGAAACCGGGTGATCGGGTCGCCGGACCTCGAGATGGCCGTGGCTTAGCTCAGCGCAACCGGTGGATGACGTCGCTCGCCTTCGTCTGGAGGCGGGTGACACCACCGACGGTGAACTCGGTCAGCAGGTCGATCAGGGCGTCCTGGGGTGGCGGCTCGCCGTCCCAGGTCGCCTGGACCAGTGACTCGGTCATCGCGAAGAAGAGCGTGACCAGTGCCCGATCGGCGCGGCCGGAGTCGATGCCGTGCGCGGCCCACCGCTTGGCGCTGGCGTCGGCGTAGACGACGGCCAGGCGCTCCCGCAGCCGCGTGAGCGCGGGGTCGCCCGCGCGTTCCGCCGCCCGGAGCACGCCGTAGGCCTCCGGGCTCTCGGCGACGAACGTGACCATGCCGGCGTAGCTGGCCCGCGCCCATTCCCGCAGGCCCGCCTGCGGGTCGGCCGCCGACGCCTTCGCGATGGCCGCGAAAGCCCGCCCTTCGACCTCGGCCACGACCTCGGCGAACAGCGCCGTCCGGTCGCCGAACTGCTCGTAGACGGCTTGGCGCGAGACGCCGGCTTCGCGCGCGATCTGCTCGATCGTCGCGCCCTGCATCCCGTGCTGCGCGACGACCTTCGCCGTCGCCTGCAGCACGCGGGCGCGTTGCTCCCCGACGGGGAGCTTCCGCGGCCGCCCGCGCGGCGCGGGGCTGGACATGGTGACCTGCCTCACTGGTTCTACGGCCGAGCCGTGAGTGGCGATCCGGACCGCCACTCACGGCCGGTGGGTCACTTCAGGCCGGTGGCTTCCGCGGCGGCCGGGTCGGAGTCCGCGAGGAACGTCCGGCAGCGGTCGTACTCCTCGGTCTCGCCGATCTTGCCGGCGGCCTTGCCGAGCACGGCGAGGGCGCGCAGGAACCCCTGGTTCGGGCGGTGCGCCCACGGCACCGGGCCGAAGCCCTTCCAGCCCGCGCGGCGCAGCTGGTCGAGCCCGCGGTGGTAGCCGGTGCGCGCGTAGGCGTAGGCGGCGACGGTCTCACCCGACTCGAAGGCCTTCTCGGCCAGCGAAGCCCACGCCTCGCTGTAGTCGGGGTGTTCGGCCGCGACGGTCGCCGGGTCGTTCCCGGCGTCGAGCGCGGCCTGGGCGGCGGTGTGCTCGGGCAGCAGCGTCGGCTCGGGGCCGAGCAGGTTGTGCGTCATGCCGCCCATTCTGCCCACGCTCACGGATCAGAAGAACAGGCCCGCCAGAACCCCGCCGCCGGCCAGCACCATGGCGGCGATCAGGACCGCCGCGACAACTCGTTTCGGCATCATGGCGGCACACCTTGCCAACCGCTGCTGGGCGAAAGCAAATCGTCCACCCGTAGGGGTGAACCCTGGCGCGAAGCGCCTCCGTTGAGGGTGGTGGTGGGGAAGAAGGTCGGGGGAACCCCGATTTTGGCGTCGTTTGCCACTGTCTTGGCCCGCTCGTGACCATGAGCGGCCATGATGTCCGCATGGCCAAGGCAGTGGACGTCCCGGTAGCGGACGTGATCCCGCGCAGCCCCATCGGCAAGACGCGGCTGTTCTTCTCGCGGCACTGGCACCGCGGCGCACCCGGGCAGCCGACACCGGACTGGGTGCTCCGGTTCTGCTACGGGATGTGGCTGGCGGCGTTCGCCTTCAAGCTCGTCGGCTCGTCGTGGGACATGTCGTGGCACTTCATGTGGCTGCGCGACGACCTGGCGCCGCCGCACCTGATCAACACCGTCGGCACGGTGATCATCGTCGTGCTGGTGGCGATCCACAGCTACACGGGCCTCGGCGCCGACAAGACGTCACTGCGGCTGATGCAGATCGGCCTGCTGACGTTCCTGGTCGCGGCGCCGCTGGACGTCATCAACCACCGCGTCAACGGCCTCGACCTGACCGCGTGGAGCCCGTCGCACATGATGCTCTACCTGGGCACGGGCATCATGCAGGCGGGCGTGCTGCTGGGCTGGCTGCGGCTGTCGCCGCCGGGCCGCTTCCGCACCGGCGTGCTGCTCGCGCTGTGGGCGTTCTTCCTGGAGAACACGTTCTTCCCGAACGGCCAGCAGGAGTACGGCATCCTCGGCCTGCGCGCCTGGGAGCGCGGCGCGCCGGAGGCCGAGCCGTCGCTGCTGTCGTTCGCGGCCAACCAGATCGGCCACCCGGTCGACCGGACGGCCATCCTGCACTTCACGATGCCGATCCCGGAGTGGGTGTACCCGCTGTGGGGCATCGGCGTGATGGCGCTGATCCTGGCCCTGGCCCGCCACACCCTGGGCCGCCGCTGGTCGGCTTCCTTTGTCGCGCTGGCTTACATCGCCTACCGCGGCGTGATGTGGCCACTGCTGCTGGGCATGGGCTTCCCGGTCTCGACGATCCCGTTCTACCTGCTCTTCGTGGGTCTCGCCGTGGACCTGGCGTTCACGATCGGCCGCGGACACGGCCTGTTGACGGCGGGCGCGGGGGCGTTGCTGGTGACGGCGTTCGGTTATGGCGCGCTGTGGCTGCAGTCGCAGTTCCGGCCCTGGGTGCTGGGTGACGCGCACACGGAGTCGGCCCCGCCGGTGGAGTACTGGACGGCTGGGGTGGCGTTGGTGGCGGTGTTCGTCCTGTGGGCGGCGGCCGGGCCGGTCACACGGAGGCTGGCCGCGAGGCGGGTCTCGGTGCAGCCGACCCCGTAACAACGAGCCGGATGGCGACGACTCCGAGGCACGCGTGATCCACCTGCGCCGAGCTCGGAGGATGAGGACATGTGGCCCTTCTCGCGAAGGAACAAGACGCCGCAACCGCAGAGTGCGCCGGTTTCCGTGCAACGCCCTCGGCAGCCGATCTCCGCCGCAGCCCCTCGTCCCCGCGTTCAACCGCCGAGCGCCGGCGTGACGCACCTCAAGCTCGTGCCCCTTTCCGATGACGGACGGCTCGCCGTTGTCGGCGAGAGTCACTACCAGGACGCCCTTCGCCTCGCCGCCGGCGGAAGAGCCTTCGGCACGGACTTCGAAGACCACCTGCCCACGACGGCGGTACTGGTACCGGAGCCGGAGAACCCGTGGGACGGGAACGCCGTACGGGTCGACGTCCTGGTGGGCAACCGCCCGCTCAAGGTCGGTTACCTGTCCAGCACCTGGGCGGAGGATTACCAGCCTGAGCTGCTGAAACTCCGATCCGGCGGCGTGCTGGGCACCTGCCCGGCACGCATCACCGGTGGCGGCGCGAAGTTCTACGGCATCTACCTCCACGTCGCCGGTCCCGGCGAACTGCACGCCCGCAAGGAACCCGAGGACCCGGTCGTCGCGAAACTGACGGAATCGGACGTGCTTCTCCGAAGTGCCTGGTCGTGCACGGTGACCAAGGAGGAGAACCACCAGGACGTGCTCCGCGGCTTCGCCCCCGCGGGCGAGCAGGAGTACCGGGAGGTCGTGGCGTCGTTGGCCTTCTGCACGATCGAGAGCGGCAAGTACCAGGGCCGGCAAGCCATCGAAGTCCGTCTCGGTGATCGGCGCGTCGGCCAGCTCACCTACGCGATGACCGAGAGGTACAAAACGATGGTCGAGCGGTTTGCCGAACAGAACCTGGCCGTCCGGTGCGAGGCCTACACGACCAGAACAGCCAAGGGTGTCGAGGTGGAGCTGCTGATGCCTCGGAACCCGGGACGTGCGGTCCGGCGAGGTGAGGGGTAAGACGACGAAGGGCCGCCACGGAAACCGTGGCGGCCCTTCGTGTCCGGCTTACTTGACCTTCGTGCCCGCCGAGCCGAGGGCCTGGCAGGCCTCCACGACACGGGCGGCCATGCCACCTTCGGCGGCCTTCAGGTACGAGCGCGGGTCGTAGACCTTCTTGTTGCCGACCTCGCCGTCGATCTTCAGGACGCCGTCGTAGTTCTTGAAGAAGTGGTCGACGATCGGGCGGGTGAACGCGTACTGCGTGTCCGTGTCGACGTTCATCTTCACCACGCCGTACGTCACCGCCTCGCGGATCTCCTCCGGGAGCGAGCCCGAGCCGCCGTGGAAGACCAGCTCGAACGGCTTCGCGCCGGCGTCGAGGCCGAGCTTCTTCGCCGCCGCTTCCTGGCCGCCCTTCAGCACGTCCGGGCGCAGCTTCACGTTGCCCGGCTTGTAGACGCCGTGGACGTTGCCGAAGGTCGCCGCCAGCAGGTAGCGGCCCTTCTCGCCGGCGCCGAGGGCGTCGATCGTCTTCAGGAAGTCGCCTTCGGCGGTGTACAGCTTCTCGTTGATCTCGGCTTCGACGCCGTCCTCTTCGCCGCCGACGACGCCGATCTCGACCTCGAGGATGATCTTCGCGGCCGCGGTCTTGGCCAGCAGCTCCTGCGCGATGACGAGGTTCTCGTCGAGGTCGATCGCCGAGCCGTCCCACATGTGGGACTGGAACAGCGGGTTCTGGCCGTTCTTGACGCGCTCGGCCGAGATCTCGATCAGCGGGCGGACGAAGCCGTCCAGCTTGTCCTTCGGGCAGTGGTCGGTGTGCAGCGCGACGTTGACGTCGTAGCGCGCGGCCACGACCTGCGCGAACTCGGCGAGCGCGGTCGCGCCGACGACCATGTCCTTGACCTTCTGGCCGGAGGCGAACTCGGCGCCACCGGTGGAGAACTGGATGATCCCGTCGCTCTCCGCCTCGGCGAACCCGCGGATGGCGGCGTTCACGGTCTCGGACGAGGTCACGTTGATGGCCGGGTAGGCGAACTGGTCCGCCTTCGCCCGGTCGAGCATCTCCGCGTAGACCTCGGGGGTCGCGATGGGCATCGGTATTCCTCCTTGGCAGGGATGGGTCCCGACCGCATCGTACGAGGTGTACCGCCGCCGCACACCGGTCCCCGCTCCGAAACCACGGAAACTTCTCCGCACGTCGAATCGGTTCAGAAGGACTGCGTCCGGCCGCCGGCGCACCGGCGGCCGGACGAGGATCACAGCAGCTCGGAAGCCAGTGCGCGGTAGGCCGGCCACGGGTCCTCGTTCAGGACCTGGACGATCACCTGGTCCGCACCCGCCTCCAGGTGGGCCGACAGGCCGCGGGCCACCGTCGCCGCGTCGCCGTGCAGGGCGAGGGCGTCGATCAGGTGGTCGCTGCCCTCGCCTTCCAGATCGGCGTCCGTGAAGCCGAGTTTGCGCAGGTTGGCGACGTAGTTCGACAGCCCGAGGTAGTACTTCACCGTCTGACGGCCGAGCGCGCGCGCCTCGGCGACGTCGGTCGACACGACGACCTTGTGCTCCGGCGCCAGCAGCTTGCCCGCGCCGAGGATCTCGCGGGTGTCGCGCGTGTGCTCCGGCGTGGTCAGGTACGGGTGCGCGCCCGCCGTACGGTCGCCGGACAGCTTGACGACCTTCGGGCCGAGCGCGGCCAAGGCCCGGCCGCCGACCGGGACGCCCGCCGCGTCGAGGCCGTCGAGGTAGTCGACCAGCGCCGCGTACGGCTTCTTGTACTCCTTGGTCGCCTCGCGGTGGCCCGCACCGACGCCGAGCAGGAAGCGGTCCGGGTACTTGCCCGCGATCCGCTCGTACGCCCGCGCGATCGAAGCGGGCTCGTCCTGCCAGATGTTCACGATGCCGGTCGCGATGACCAGCGAGTCCGTCGCGGCGAGCAGGTCGTCGACGGACGCGAGGTCGCCGCCGGGCGAGCCGCCCAGCCAGATCGCGCTGTAGCCGAGAGCCTCCGCGTCGGCCGCGAACTTCGCGTCGACGTTTCCGTGGTAGCGCCAGATTCCGAGCTTGCCCAGTTCGATTGCCATGGAACACTCCAACGCGTGGGACACCGATTTTCCTCCCACCCTCCCAGCTCGTGGGAAAGCTAGCGTGGTGACATGACCAAGCTGGGCAACACCGACCTCGACGTGTACGGCCTCAACCTCGGCGGCAACGTCTTCGGCTGGACGGCCGACGAGCCGCAGTCCTTCGCCGTGCTGGACGCCTACACCGCGGCCGGCGGCAACTTCGTGGACACTTCCGACCTCTACGGCGGTGGCGGCCGCTCCGAGGAGATCCTCGGCAACTGGCTGACCGCGCGCGGCAACCGGGACGACGTCGTCGTCGCGACCAAGGTCGGCATGTGGGACGGCCGGCCGGGCCTGTCCGCGAAGAACATCCAGGCCGCGGCCGAGGACTCCCTGCGCCGCCTGCGAACCGACCACATCGACCTCTACTACGCACACCGGGACGACCCCGACACCCCGCTCGAGGAGACGCTCACCGCGTTCGACGCGCTGGTCCGCGCGGGCAAGGTCCGCCACCTCGGCGCGTCCAACTACAGCGCCGAACGGCTCGCCGACGCACTGTCCACTTCGGACAAGAACAACCTCGCGCGGTTCGCCGTGCTGCAGCCGCACTACAACCTCGTCGAACGCGACTACGAGCACGACCTGGCCCCGCTCGTCGCCCGCGAAGGCCTCGCGACCCTGCCGTACTTCGCGCTCGCCAAGGGGTTCCTCACCGGCAAGTACCGCTCGAAGGACGAGCCGGTCGACAGCCCGCGCGCCGCCCGCGCATCGTCCTATTTGGACGCGAACGGCGAGCGCGTGCTCGCGGTCCTCGACGAGGTCGCGCAGGCGCACGGCGTCTCGGTCGCCACGGTGGCGCTGGCCTGGCTGCGGGTGCAGCCGACGGTCGCCGCGCCGATCGCCAGCGCCCGGACCCCCGAGCAGCTGACGGACCTGATCGCGTCGGTGACGCTCGAGCTGACCGGCGCCGAAGTCACCGCGTTGAGCGAAGCCTGAACCTACTATCGGGTAGCTTACTGCGGGTAAGTTGAGGTACGGTGCCCTCCAGAAGCGACGTGCGACGTCCAGGAGGGCACCGTGGCCAACCCGTTTTCGCTGTTCAGCGGCTCCAAGAAGGTCGACGGCAAAGTCGTCCTGATCACCGGCGCGGCCCGCGGCATCGGCGCCGGGCTGGCCGAACGCCTCGCCGCGCGCGGCGCGAAGGTCGCCCTCGTCGGCCTCGAAGCCGAGGAGCAGCAGAAGGTCGCCGACCGCATCGGCGCCAACGCGAAGTCCTGGGAAGCCGACGTCACCAGCTGGGACGCGCTCGAAGCCGCCACCGCCGGCGTCGTCGAGCACTTCGGCGGGATCGACATCGTCATCGCCAACGCCGGCATCGCGACCGCGGGCTTCGTCCGCTCCGTCGACCGAGCCGCGTTCGAGAAGGTCATCGAGGTCGACCTGCTCGGCGTCTGGCGCACGTTCCGCGTCACGCTGCCGCACGTCATCAACCGCAAGGGCTACCTGCTCGCCATCTCGAGCCTGGCCGCGATCACGCACGCGCCCGGCATGGCCAACTACTCCGCCGCGAAGGCCGGCGTCGAGGCCTTCTCGAACAGCCTGCGCGCCGAGGTCGCCCACCTGGGCGTGAAGGTCGGCGTCGCGCACCCGACGTGGATCCGCACCGACCTGGTCGAGAGCGCCGACGCGCACCCGGTGTTCGGCAAGCTCCGCGCGTCGATGCCCGGCCTGATCGGCAAGACCTACCCGCTGGACGTCGCCCTCGACGACCTCGAAGCCGGGATCCTCAAGCGCGCCCGGACGATCCACGTGCCGCGCTGGGTCGGCGGGCTCAAGCTGATCCGCGCGTTCCTGCCGCCGATCATCGAGATCGGCTCGCGCAGCCGGGTACCTTCGGCGGACAAGGCCGCGCTCGCCGACATCGAGGCGCGCGGCGCGTTCGAGTCCGCGGTCACCGGGCACGGCGGCCGCGCGGCCACGACGAAGTCGTAGGAGCTGCGGATGTCACGTCGCGACCAGATCAGGATGACCGAGGACGAGGTCCGCGGGTTCTTCGCCGAGCAGAAGGTCATCAACGTCGCCAGCGTCGGCCCGAACGGCCGCCCGCACCTCGCGCCGCTCTGGTACTACCCGCACGAGGACGGCGTCGCGACCTGGACGTACGGGACGTCGCAGAAGGCGAAGAACCTGCGCCGCCTCCCGGAGGCGACGGTGCTCATCGAGGACGGCGACACCTACGAGAAGCTCCGCGGCATCTCGCTCGAGGCCGACGTCCAGCTCGTCGAGGACACCGAGGAAGTCACCCGGATGGGGATCACGCTCATGCAGCGCTACGCGGGCGCCAAGCCGGGCGACCCCGTACCGTCCGAGCTGAGCACCTTCATCGCAGGTCAGGCGCCCAAGCGGGTCGGGTTGATCTTCCGTCCGACGAAGATCGTCAGCTGGGACCACACGAAGCTCGGTGGGACGTACTAACCGGTAGGTTGTACTTCCAAGTAACTGTTACTTGAGGTAACGTCATCTCCGCAGTTTCCTCGAAGCAGCGGAGGCCGACAGATGACCGAGCGGTTCAAGGTCGTGATCGTGGGCACCGGGTTCTCCGGGCTCGGCCAGGCGATCCAGCTCGAAAAGGCCGGCATCCGGGACTACGTGATCCTGGAGAAGGCCGGCGAGGTGGGTGGCACCTGGCGCGACAACTCGTACCCCGGGTGCGCGTGTGACGTCCAGTCGCACATGTACTCGTTTTCGTACGAGCAGAACCCGGACTGGTCGCGGTCGTTCTCGCCGCAGCCGGAGATCTTCGACTACCTCAAGGGTGTCGCGGACAAGTACCGGCTGCGCGAGAAGATCCGCTTCGGCGTCGAGCTCACCGGCGCGCACTGGGACGAGCAGGAGCGCCGCTGGACGGCGACGACCAAGGACGGCCGGGAGTTCTCCGCGCAGTTCCTCGTCTCCGGCGTCGGCGGCCTGCACATCCCGCAGGTCCCCGAGCTGCCCGGGATCGCGAACTTCCAGGGCCAGACCTGGCACTCCGCGCAGTGGAACCACGAGTACGACCTGCGCGGCAAGCGCGTCGCCGTGGTCGGCACCGGCGCCAGCGCGGTCCAGTTCGTCCCGAAGATCGCCCCGGACGTCGCGGAGCTGACGCTCTTCCAGCGGACGCCGCCGTGGATCATGCCCAAGCCCGACCACGCGATGCCGGAGTGGTCGCGGACGCTGTTCCGCCGCGTCCCCGGCGCCCAGCGGGCCTACCGCAACGCGCTGTACTGGCTCCTCGAAGCCCGCGCCATCGGCTTCAACGGCCACCCGGGTGTCATGAAGGCCGGCGAGCTGATCGCCAAGCGGAACATCGCGAAGGGCATCACGGACCGCGCGCTGCGCAAGAAGGTCACACCCGACTACACGATGGGCTGCAAGCGCGTCCTGATCTCCAACGACTACTACCCGGCGCTGGACCGGCCGAACGTCGACGTGAACACCTCCGGGATCAAGGAGGTCAGGGCGCATTCGATCGTCGACTCCGCCGGGGTCGAGCACGAGGTCGACGCGATCGTCTACGGCACCGGCTTCAAGGTCACCGACGCGCTGGAGTACCTGGACATCACCGGCGTCGACGGCCGCAACCTGGCCAAGGAGTGGGCCGCCGAAGGGATGCAGACGCACAAGGGCATCACCGTGTCCGGCTTCCCGAACCTGTTCTTCCTGCTCGGCCCGAACACCGCGCTGGGCCACAACTCCGTCGTCTTCATGATCGAGTCGCAGTCGCGCTACGTCGTCGACGCGATCAAGCTGGCCGACTCGCGCGGCGCCGCCGCGGTCGACGTCCGGCCGGGGGTGCAGGACGAGTTCCAGCGCGAGATCCAGGACAAGCTGGTCAAGGGCGTCTGGACGCAGGGTGGTTGCAAGAGCTGGTACCTCGACGCCAAGGGGGTCAACCGGACCATCTGGCCCGGCTTCACCTGGCGGTACTGGCTGGAGACGCGGAAGGTGGACCCGGCCGACTACGAGCTCAGTGGTCGTGCGCAATGACCCGCGAGGACACTGAGCAGTTCGTGCTGCACGCCCGGGACGTCCACTTCGACTGGGCGAGCCTGCCGATGCACTGGATCCCCGGCGAGCCTCAGGCCACGCACACGATCAACGTGCTGCACCTGGCGCTGCCCGAGGGTGAGCGCTGGTTCGTCGAGGTGTTCAAGCAGGCCGTGCCGCTGATCCGCGACGAGCGGCTCAAGGAGGACGTGCTCGGCTTCATCGGCCAGGAGGCGGTGCACGCCGAGGCGCACGACGGCGCGGCCGCGCACCTGGAGGCCGCGGGGGTGCGCGTGCGGCCGTACATCGCGCAGATGGAGTGGCTGTTCCGGAAGCTGCTCGGCGACCGCGACCTCACCGGCCGGGCCGCCGAGGAGTGGCTGGTCGAACGGCTGGGCATCGTCGCCGCGATCGAGCACTACACGGCGTTCCTCGGCCAGTGGGTGCTCGACGCGCCGCTCGCCGAGGCCGGCGCGGACCCGGTGATGCTCGATCTGTTGCGCTGGCACGGCGCGGAAGAAGTCGAACACCGGTCGGTCGCGTTCGACCTGTTCGTGCACCTCGACGGCCGCTACACCCGCCGCGTGCGCAGCATGGCCGCGGTGACGCCGGTGCTGGCCTGGGTGTTCCTCCGTGGCACGCGGTTCCTGATGCGCAACGACCCGACCCGCCCGGGGCGCGCGTCCCTGCGCGGCTATCGGCGGGCGGCGAAGAAGGGCCTGCTGCCGACCGGGCGCCAGCTGCTGCGGGAGATCCGGCCGTACTTCCGGAAGGCGTACCACCCGGCCGAGACGGGCAACACCGAACAGGCCGTGGCCTACCTGGCGAGCTCACCCGCCGCGCGGGCGGCGGGGTGACCCTCGGCCGGCCCACCCGGCTCGACGGCAGCGACCGGACCGACCGGCTGATGTCCGCGATGGTCGGCGTGGTCGGGGTGTACCGCCGGCTCTCGCAGGTCAGCGGGAAACGGCGGCCGCAGGTGCGCGCGGTCGACCGGGACCTGCCGCTGACGGTCGAAGCGGTCCGCCCCGAAGCCGAGGGCGTCGTGAGCCTGCGCCTGGCGAACGGTGCGCCGCTGCCGGGCTGGCGGCCGGGGGCGCACGTCGACCTCGTCCTGCCGTCCGGGCGGGTGCGGCAGTACTCCCTGTGCGGCGACCCGTCCGAAAAGGACCATTACCGCATCGCCGTGCGGAAGATCGGTGCCGCGTCGGCCGAGGTCCACACCCTGACACCGGGCACGCGGGTCACCGTGCGCGGGCCGCGGACGGCGTTCCCGCTCGTCGGCCAGGGGCCGTTCCTGTTCGTCGCGGGCGGTATCGGGATCACGCCGATCCTGCCGATGGTCCGCCGCTGCGTGGAACTCGGCGTGGACTGGCGGCTGGTCTACACCGGCCGCAGCCGGGCGTCGATGCCGTTCGTCGACGAACTGGCGGCCTACGAGCGCGCCTGGATCCGCCCGGACACCGAGTACGGCATCCCGGCCTCGGGCGCCGAGCTCCTCGACGGCATGCCGGACGGCGCCGCGGTGTACTGCTGCGGCCCGGTGCCGATGATCACCGGCGTCCGGGTCGACCTGGCCCTGACCACGGGCGCGGTGCACTTCGAACGGTTCGCCCCGCCGCCGATCGTGGCGGGCGAGCCGTTCCGGCTGACTTTGCGCCGGTCGGGGCGGGTGCTGGACGTCCCGGGTGACCGGTCCGCCCTCGACGTCGTCCGCGAAGTGCTGCCCGACACGCCGTATTCGTGCCGCCAGGGCTTCTGCGGGACCTGCGCGGTGCCGACGGCCGACGGCGGATCGATGCGGATCTGCGTCGACCGCGGCCCCGCGGTGCTGGAGTTATGAGCCCTCGGGCAGCCAGGCGCCGATGACCGGCTTGAACTCGCGGACCGTCCGCTCGGCGATGACCCCCTCCAGGGCGTACGGGTCCTGGTCGAGCGTCTCCTTGAGGTGCGCGTCGTCATCGGCCTGGTAGAGCGTGACGCCGCCGGTGCCGTCACCGAGCGGGCCGGCGACCGCGACCCGGCCCTCTTCGGCGAGCTTGGCCAGGAAGTCGCGGTGGCGCGGGCGCACCTCCTGCAGCTTCTCCTGGACGTAGGTGATTTCGACGAGGTACCAGGCCATGTGGATCTCCGTGCTCGGACGGGCGGGATGCGACCGACGCTACTCTGTGTCCCAGTATCCGAACGCTGGCGACGCGGGGCCAACCCGATAGGCTAGGCGTGCGTCAGTACCTGTGTGAGCGCTGTGAATACCGTGAACCTGCTGACGCGGCACACCGTGCAAACCGGGGTCGAGGACAGGCAGGGGTTCATGCTCGAAGGCAATGCGGAACGCAGTGTCGAGGCGACCCTCGGCCACTTGCGGGTCATGGACGGGCCGGCTCCGGTGCAGACACCGGCGCCGCTGAACCTCGAAGACCTGTACCGCCAGCACCGCATGCGGCTGGTCCGGCTGGCGATTCTGCTGGTCGACGAGCCCGCGACGGCGGAAGACGTGGTCCAGGAGGCCTTCACCGGCCTGCACCGCAACTGGGGCCGGTTGCGTGACGCCGCGGCCGCGGTCGGTTACCTGCGCACCGCCGTGGTCAACGGGTCGCGCAGCGTGCTGCGCCGGCGCAAGACCGCCCGGGAGTACGTGCCGCCGCACGCCGTCAACGCGCGGTCCGCGGAGAGCCTCGCGATGCTCTCCAGCGAGCACCAGGCGGTGGTCAGCGCGCTGTCCAAGCTGCCGCCCCGCCAGCGTGAAGTGCTGGTACTGCGTTACTACGGTGGGCTGAGCGAGGCCGAAATCTCTGAGGCCGCGGGCATCTCCAAGGGTACCGTCAAGTCGACCGCCAGCCGGGCGCTCGAAGCTCTTCAGAAGGCCATGCAGACGCCACAGTGACCCGGGTGGACCATCCCGATCACTGAGTCGTATCACCATGCTTGGTCCAGACCAATATATGCTGGGGTACGTGAGAGGCGCCGGAGATTTCGTGATCATGGGCGGCCGGGTCGTCGCCCCGGACCGTGTACTCGACGACGGCTGGCTGGCCGTCTCCGACGGGCGGATCGCCGGCGTGGGTTCCGGGACCCCGCCGTCCGGCGAGCACGTGGACGTCGGCGGGGCACTGGTCGTGCCTGGATTCGTCGATACCCACTGCCACGGCGGGGGAGGTGCTTCGTTCACCTCCCTCGATCCGGAGGAGCTCCTGACGGCGGTGCGGGCACACCGCCGTCACGGCACCACGACCATGCTCGCCAGCCTGGTCTCCGATCCGGTGGACATCCTGCGTGAGCAGGTGGCCGCGCTGCGTGAGATCGTCCAGGACGGCGAGGTCGCGGGCATCCACCTGGAGGGGCCGTTCATCTCGAAGGCCCGCTGCGGGGCCCACGACCCGGAGACGCTGCTCGAGCCGGACACCGGCACGGTCGACAAGCTGCTGCGGGCCGGCCAGGGCGCGATCCGGATGGTGACCATCGCCCCGGAGCTGTACGGCGGGGTCAAGGCCGTCCGGCAGCTGGCCGAATCGGGCGTCATCGCCGCGATCGGGCACACCGACGGCGTCGAGGAGCAGCTCCGGCCGGCGATCGACGCGGGCGCGAGCGTCGCGACGCACCTGTTCAACGGCATGCGCCCGCTGCACCACCGCGAACCCGGCCCGGTCGGCGCGCTGCTGGACGACGAGCGCATCACGATCGAGCTGATCGTCGACCTGGTGCACCTGCACCCGACCGTGGTGCGGCTGGCCGCCAAGCACGCGGGCCGCAACCGGACGGTGCTCATCACCGACGCCATGTCGGCCACCGACGCCGCCGACGGCCGCTACACGCTGGGCCGGCTCGAGGTCGACGTGCACGACGGCGTCGCCACGCTCGCCGACAACGGTTCGCTGGCCGGCAGCACCCTGACGATGGACACCGCCTTCCGCAACCTCGTCAACGGTGCGAAACTCGGGATCCTGGACGCCGTGCACGCGACGTCCCGCCGTCCGGCCGAGCTGCTCGGCATCGCCGACCGCACGGGATCGCTGGTCCCGGGCAAGGTGGCCGACGTCGTGGTGCTCGACGCGGACCTGCGGCCGGCCAAGGTGCTGCGCCGGGGTGAATGGGTCGCCGAAGTGGGTACGGCTACCTTGAGCACCTAAAACTCACGACGAGGAGACGGGTGGGATGAGCGAGCCGAAGGACCCCGAGCAGCTGCTGGCGGACGCCCTTCGCGCGCAAGCCGTCTTCGCCCCGCAGGCGTCCCCCGCCCCGGCCCGGGAACCCGAGCCGGGTACCGGCACGGGCCCGACCGACGCACTGGCCAAGCCGGCCGAGCTGCCCTCGGCCTACGGCCTGCTCTCCGGCGCCAGCGCGGACTCGCTCGAGCGGGAACGCGCCGCACTGGACGACGCCGACGCGCCCACGACGTTCACACCGCGCCCGGAGCCCGAACCGGAGACGGTCCGCCAGGCGACGACGGGCGCGCAGCTCCCGGCGTACTGGATCCTGATGCTCGCGGTGCTGCTGGGCCTCGCCGCGGGGTCGGTCGTGGGCCTGCTCACGCTGGTCTGAACGGGTCTTATCAGGCACTCAGGGTGACCCTGTACCGTTTTTGAGGTGATTCTCGCGCAGAGCACCGTCAACACGATGTCCCTGCTGCCGTCCTGGCTGGACCCGCAGCACTTGCTGAGCGGCTTGACGACACCGGTCCTGGCGGTGCTGTGCCTGATCATCTTCATCGAGAGCAGCATCTTCCCGGTGCTGCCCGGTGACTCGCTGCTCTTCACCGCCGGCCTGTTCATCGCGAACGGCACCCTCGACGCGTCCCTGTGGCTCGTGTGTGTGCTGGTCACGGTCGCGGCGCTGCTCGGCAACGTCGTCGGGTACTACCTCGGCTACTTCGTCGGGCCCAAGCTGTTCAACCGGCCGGATTCGAAGTTCTTCAAGCGCGAGTACATCGACAAGACGCACGAATTCCTGGAGAAGCACGGCCCCAAGGCGGTCGTGCTGGCCCGGTTCGTGCCGTTCGTGCGTACGTTCATCACCTGGATCGCCGGCATCGGCCGGATGGACCCGAAGCGTTACTTCACGTACACGATCCTCGGCGGCATCCTCTGGGCCGCGGGCATCACGATCCTCGGCTCGCTGCTCGGCAACATCGGCTTCATCCGGAACAACGTCGACTCGATCTTCGTGCTGATCGTGCTGGTCTCGGTGGTCCCGATCCTGTTCGAGTACCTCAAGTCGCGGCGTGAGAAGAAGTCGTCGGCCGCCATGGCGTCGTCCGACCCCGAGGTCACCCAGCGCATCCCGCGCATCAAGGACTGACCCTCAGGTCATCGAGAACATCGAGCCCGGGTTGAAGAGGTTCTCCGGGTCGAGGGCCCGTTTGATCTCGCGGTGCACGCGCATGCCGATCGGGCCGATCTCGCGCTCCAGCCACTCACGCTTGATCTTGCCGACGCCGTGTTCGCCGGTCACCGTGCCGCCGAGCGAGAGCCCGATCTCGAGGATCTCGTCGAACGCGCGCTGGGCGCGGGCGAACTCGTCCGGGTCGTCGGGCTGGTAGACGATCGTGGGGTGCATGTTGCCGTCGCCGGCGTGGCCGACCACGGCGATCCGCAGGCCGACGTCCTCGCTGACCTTCTCGCAGCCGCGGATGAGCTCGGCGATGCGCGTGCGCGGGACGCAGACGTCGTCGGTGAGCCAGAGGCCGTAGGTCTCCAGCGCCGTCAGCACCACCCGGCGGGCCTGCAGCAGCATCCGGCCTTCTTCGAGGTCCTCGGTGGTGTAGGCGAGGTCGGCGCCGCAGTCGACGCAGATCTGCTCGAGCTTGGCGAGCTCGCGGCGGGCGACCTCACCCCCGGCGTCGGACTGGCCGAGCAGCAGGGCCTGGCACTCCGAGCCCGCGCCGAGGTCCGTCTTGAGGTAGGTCTCGGACGCCTTGATCGAGGACGCGTCCATGATCTCGAGCAGCGACGGCACCAGCCCTTCGCGCACGACCCGCGCGACGGCCTCACCGGCGGCTTCGGCGGTGGTGAAGCCCGCGACGAACGTCGCCGGCGCCTGCGGCAGCGGCTTGAGCTGGACGGTCGCCTGCGTGATGACCCCGAGTGTGCCCTCGCTGCCGACGAACAGCCGCGCGAGGTCGTAGCCGGCGACGCCCTTGACCGTCCGCCGCCCGGTCTTGAGGATCTCGCCGTCCGCCAGCACGACCTCGAGGCCGAGGACGGAGTCGGTGGTGACGCCGTACTTCACGCAGCAGAGGCCGCCGGCGTTGGTGGAGAGGTTGCCGCCGAGGGTGCACCAGTCGTAGCTGGACGGGTCCGGCGGGTAGAAGAGGCCGTGCTTCTCGACGGCGTTGCGGAAGTCCAGGTTGACGACCCCGGGCTGCACGACGGCCAGCCGGTTCCCGGCGTCGATCTCGACGATCTCGTTGAGCTTGGTCAGCGCGAGCACGACGCAGCCGTCGATGGCGTTGGCGGCACCGGAGAGGCCACTACCGGCCCCGCGCGGCACGATCGGCACCTTCGCCGCGGCACAGGCCTTCACGACGGCCTGCACCTGCTCGGTGTTCTCGGGCAGCACCACGGCGAGCGGCACCCCGGAGGGCGCGAGCGGCATCATGTCGCGCGAGTACGACGCCGTGACGTCGGAATCGGTGAGCACGGCGCTCTTGCCGAGCAGGTCGCGGAGCCGGGTGACCAAAGCTTCGTCGCTCATAGCTTCATGGTAAGCCCGGATAGTCCGCACTGCGGAAATCTTCTTTCGAATCTGCCCGGTTCAGCGCAGTGCGGACGACCGGGCGTCAGCGGATCACGCCGAAGACCTTGTCCAGGTGCAGGGTCAGCAGGACGCGCTGGTCCGTGACCATCGCCTCGCGGTACTCGTCCCAGTTCGGGTGCTCACCCGCCGCCCGGCGGTAGTAGCCGACCAGGCCCTCCACCGTCGCGTCGTCCGGGGCGGCGGCCGGGTCGGTCAGCTCCGCGTGCGCCTCGGCGACCACGTAGCTCCAGCCGTCCTCGCTGCCCACGTGGTAGGTGACGCGCGGGTCGCGGCGCATGTTCTTCGTCTTGGCCCGCGTCTCGGTGATCGACGCGGTGATCGTGTCCGTCTCCGGGTTGTAGAGGTGGGTGATGGTGGACAGCTGCGGCCGGCCGTCGCGGCGGATCGTCGCGAGCACGCCGTGGCGGTGCGAGGTGATGAAGTCCCTCAACGCTGTGTCGTCGGTCATACCCCTACCAACCCGTCGCGGCCCCCTTTGTTCCGCACCGCGGAGGACGCCGGAACACCGCCGGGTGACACCCAAAAGTGCAGCTCAGTGGCCCCGAACCCGGCAGAAGAGACAAACTGGGGCAGGTAAATCTGCTTGCATACGGCAACTAAAGTGTGTTGTGACACATCGTCGTGTTCCTCGCTTGCAGAACTGTCCGTGAAGGCACATCCTTGCCTGAGGCAACTAGTTGCAGCCGCCAACCAAAGCCGCGTGAGGACCAACCATGGCACCCAACAGCTCAGCAGCAGCCCGTCCGCGGGCCGAACTGGATCTGGCCGACTCGCTCGGCCATGAGCTCGTGCGCTTCATCCGGTTGATCAACAAGGCGAAGTCCCAGGTCTCCAAGCAGGGGCCGGACGGGATCGAGCGGGCGGCCTACGCGATCCTCTTCACCCTCATCCACGAGGGCCCGCAGCGCACCAGCCGGCTCGCCGACTCGCTGCACGCCGAGATCTCGACGATCAGCAGGCAGTCGAGCTCGCTCGTCCAGCACGGCCTGGTCGAACGCCAGGCCGACCCCGAGGACGGGCGGGCCTGCCTGCTCGCGCCGACGGCCGAGGGCCTGCGGGTGTTCGAAGAGAACCGCAAGCAACGCAATCAGTGGCTGGCCGAAGTGCTCGAGGACTGGCCGGAAGAGGACCGCCAGAACCTCAACCGGCTCTTCGGACGGCTCAACACAGGTATCGAGAAACACTCTCCACAGCTGGCCGACGCGCAGGCGCCGACCGCTGCACCGGCCAAGGGGGCCACTGCATGAGTACCACCGTCGACAAACCCGCTCAGCTACCACAACCGAAAGCGTTGCCGCAGCTGAGCCACCGCCAGATCGTCACGATCCTGAGCGGCCTGATGTGCGGCATGTTCCTCGCCGCGCTGGACCAGACGATCGTCGGCACGTCGATCGTCAAGATCGCCAACGACCTGCACGGCTTCGACCTGCAGGCGTGGGCCACCACGGCGTACCTGATCACCTCGACGATCGTCACGCCGATCTACGGCAAGCTCTCCGACATCTACGGGCGCAAGCCGTTCTACCTCGCCGCGATCACGATCTTCGTCGCCGGTTCGCTGGCTTCGACGTTCTCGCAGTCCATGTACGAGCTCGCCGCGTTCCGCGCGGTCCAGGGCCTCGGCGCCGGCGGTCTGATGTCGCTGGCCATGACGATCATCGGTGACGTCGTCCCGCCACGGGAACGCCCGCGGTACCAGGGTTACATCCTCGCCGTGTTCGGCCTCTCCACCGTGCTCGGCCCGGTGCTGGGCGGCTTCTTCGCCGGCTTCGACACCCTCGGCGGCATCTCCGGCTGGCGCTGGGTCTTCCTGATCAACGTCCCGATCGGCGTCATCGCGCTGTTCGTCGTCGCCAAGGTCCTGAACGTGCCACACGAGCGGCACGAGCAGAAGATCGACTGGTGGGGCGCGCTTTCGCTGGTCGTCGCGGTCGTGCCGTTCCTGATCGTCGCCGAGCAGGGCCAGAAGTGGGGCTGGGGCGACGGCAAGGCGATCCTCTGCTACGTCGTGGGCGGCGTCGGCGTGATCGCGTTCATCCTGATCGAACGGATGATGAAGGACGCCGCGCTGATCCCGCTGCGGCTGTTCAAGAACTCGACGTTCACCGTCGCGATCATCGGCGGTGTCATCGTCGGTGTGGCGATGTTCGGCGCCATCACGATGATCCCGCAGTTCATGCAGGTCGTGCAGGGCTACACGCCGACCGAGTCCGGGTTGCTGATGCTGCCGCTGATGGCGGGCATCATGACCAGCTCGATCGTCTCCGGCCGGATCACGTCGAAGACCGGGCACTACAAGATCTTCCCGATCCTCGGCACCCTGCTGATCGCCATCGGCGCGTTCTTCTTCGCGCAGGTCGAGTACAACTCGGCGCTGTGGCACCCGCTGGTCGCCGCGGCCATCATCGGCCTCGGTCTCGGTCAGTGCATGCAGACGCTGGTCATCGCGGTGCAGAACGCCGGCCCGCGCAGTGACATGGGCGCCTCGACCGCGTCGGCGACGTTCTTCCGCCAGATCGGTGGTACCGCCGGTGTCGCCATCTTCCTGACGATCCTGTTCAACACGCTGGGCCCGAACATCACCAAGGCCTTCGGCGGCAAGCTGCCGGCCGGCGCGGGTGCCGGGATCGGCAACCTGTCCGAGAACACCAGCGGCATCCAGAACCTGCCCGAGGCGATCAAGACCCCGGTGCTGATCGGCTTCACCGAGTCGATCACCACGGTGTTCTACGTCGCGGGCGCGGTGGCCCTGCTGGCCACCGTGGTGCTGCTGTTCATGAAGGAGATCCCGCTCGCCGGGATGAACCCCGCCGCGGCGGCCGTCGAAGGCGGCGAAGCGTTCCTCGACGACGCCGAAGCCGAGAACTTCGCCGACGAGCCCACCGAGATCGTCGAGCCGGTCCGCCCGCTCGACCGGGAACCGGCGCTCGTGGGCGGCGGGAAGCACGCACTGAGCAACGGGCACGGTGACTACCAGGCCGTGTCGGGCGCGCTGCCGATCACGAACTCGATCTCCGACGCCGAGCTCGACACCCCCGTCGGGTCGGGTGGGGTGCCGGTGGTCGGGCACGTGCGCCGCCAGGACGGCAGCCACGTCGCGGGTGCCGCGCTGACCCTGATCGACCAGCGCGGCCGCCAGGTCGCGCGGGCCACCGGCTCGGCCGACGGCAGCTACTCGGTGCCCAGCCAGGGCCCCGGCGCGTACGTCCTGATCGTGTCGGCCCACGGCCACCAGCCGCAGGCCTCCAGCGTCGTGATCAGCAACGGGCCGGCGACGGTCGACGTCACGCTCACCGGGTCCGGCGAGCTGACCGGCACCGTGAAGGCCGCCGCGACCGGTTCGCCGCTGCCGAACGTCACGGTCACGCTGACCGACAGCCGCGGCGAGGTCAACGGCGCGTTCATCACGACCACGGACGGCACCTATGCGTTCGTCGGGGTCGGCGCCGGGGCCTACACCCTGGTCGCCAGCGGCCCGGGCTACCGGCCCGTCGCGGTGACGCTGACCGTGCCGGACAGCGGCGTGCTGCGCCACGACGTCGAGCTCGCGAGCTCGGTGCTGCTGAGCGGCACCGCGCGGACCGAGGGCGACCGGATCGTGCCGGACGCGCGGATCACCGTGCTCGACCCCGAAGGCAACGTGGCCGCCGTGGCCCGGACCGACGGTGAAGGCCGGTACCTGGTCAGCGACCTGCCCGCGGGCGCGTACACCGTGGTCGCGAGCGGTTACCCGCCGGCGACCAGCCGGGTGGAGCTGACCGGCGGCGAAGAGGACCACGACGTCCGGCTGAGCTACGACCAGGCCTTCGACGAGCTGGTCGACCGGTCATGACCGGACTGCGCGCCACCCTGCGCACCGCCGAAGGCTGGGCGGTCGAGCACGCCGTGCTCACCGTGACCGACCCGGCCGGACGGCAGGTCGCCCGCCAGGCGGCCGACGTCCGCGGCGACGTGGTCACCGACGCGCTCACGCCGGGGACCTACACCGCGGTCGTCACGGCGGCCGGGTACACCCCGGTCGCCCGAATGGCGCAGGTCGCCTCGGACGGCTCCGGCTCGCTCGGCGACGTCGTGCTGGCCCCGGTCGCCGAGGCGATCGACCTGCCGCCGGCCGGGCCGTGGGTGATCGACCCGATGCACTCGTCGGTCGTCGCCACCGCCCGTCACCTGGGCATCGCGAGCATCAAGGCGCGGTTCCCGGACGTGTCCGGCCGGATCGACATCGGCCGGCCGGCCGAGCGGTCGTCGGTGCACGCCGAGATCAAGGCGGCGAGCATCGACACGAACATCCGGATGCGCGACGACCACCTGCGGTCGCCGGACTTCCTGGACGTCGACGTGCACCCGGTGATCACGTTCGTGAGCACGGGGATGCGCCAGCGCGGCGTCGACTCGTGGACGCTGGTCGGCGACCTCACGCTGCACGGCGAGCGCCGCGAGATCGAGCTCGAGCTGACCTACGGCGGCTGGGGCCCGGACCCGTGGGGCGGCGTGCGCGTGGCGTTCCACGCCGAGACGACCCTGCACCGGAACGACTTCGCGATCAACTACAGCGCGATGGTCCGGGCCGGCGTCGCGGCGGTCGGCACGAAGGTCAAGATCGAACTGGACGTCGAAGCGGTCCAGGGCGAGTCGCTGCCGCAGTTCTGAGAACCCCTCGCTGAAGGCCCCCTCACCGCTGGTGAGGGGGCCTTCACCGTTCGTGCGAGGTGAAATTTCCGGAGGGCTCGATTCGGCCGTTGGCCGTGGGCCGTTCACCTCGGCCACGTAGGCTCATCGTGTGAACGTCGTGAGCATCGAGGCCGCGGGCGTCGGCGTGAGCTGGCTGGACACCGCCGGGCCCCTGCTCGTCTGGGTGATCGTGCTGAGCTTCGTGCTCGTCGAATGCGCGCTGATCATCGGGCTGTTCCTGCCCGGTGACTCGCTGCTGTTCGGCGCCGGTGTGGTGCTGGCCCAGCACGGCTCGGACCTGAACGCGTGGCTGCTCTCGGGTGCCGCGCTGATCGTCGCCGTGCTCGGCAACCAGATCGGGTACTACATCGGGCGCACCGGTGGCTCCAAGCTGATCGCGCGCCGCGACGGGAAGGTGCTCAACCGGCAGAGCCTCGAGCGCGCGCAGAACTTCCTGGACCGTCGTGGCTTCTTCGCGATCGTCGCGGCCCGCTGGATCCCGTGGATCCGCACGCTCGCCCCGCTCATCGCCGGTGCCGCGCGGATGGACCCGCGCCGGTTCATGCTGGCGACGGCGCTCGGCGGCCTGCTCTGGGTGCCGACGCTCGTGCTGCTCGGCTACTACGGCGCCGGCCTGCTGGACGTCCTGCCGTGGCTGAAGACGGCCGCGCTGTGGGTCAGCGTCGCGTTCTTCGTGTTCGGCACCGCGTACGGCGTGCTGCGTTACCGCCAGGAGATGCGCCGCCCGGTCGAAGAGACGGACGACGCCCGCGCGTGACTCACAGTTCGGGATCGGCCCAGATCTCGAGCTGGATGCCGTCGGGGTCGCGGAACACGACCACCCGGGATCCCTCGAAGGTGCGTGACGGCGCGGCCGGCAGGTAGGAGACGCCGAACTCGGCCAGCCGCTCCTCCCACTCGGTCAGCTCGGTCACCGAGCCGACCTTGAACGCGACGTGGTCCAGACCGGTTCTTCGCTCGTCGAAACCGCGTCTTCCGGTGTCCGCGTGCTGCACCAGCACGACCGAGAACGCGTCCCCGGCGGACCGCAGCACGACCTTGCGCAGGCCCGTGTCCGGCTCTTCGCGCCGGGTGACCTCCTCGAGGTCCAGGACCCGGGCGTACCACGGCACGCTGCGGTCCACGTCGGTCACGGTCAGCGCCAAGTGGTGCACGGACATGAGTTTTGCCATGGCTTGGGAAGCCGTCCTTTCGCGTGGCGGCTCCCCAGAGTTGCACAGCGTTCGCTTGGCAAAACAACGGTGACCAAGTTCCCGGGACAATCGTGATCTCGCCGTCTCCGGGCGTCCCAGTACGCGGACGTCCGTAACTGACAGTCATTCCGAATTGTCGGAAAGTATCCGGACGATCACCGACCGCCACCGACGTCCAGCACCGCTCCGGTGGTGAACGACGCCGCCGGCGACAGCAGCCACAGCACGGCCTCGGCGATCTCGACCGGCTGCCCGGCGCGGCGCATCGGGATCAGCGGCGCGTACTTCGCCATCCGGCCCGGCAGGCCGGCGGCCTCGTGCAGCCCGGTGTGGATCATCCCGGGCGCGACGGCGTTGACCCGCACGCCCTCGTCCGCGACCTCCTGGGCGAGCCCGTGGGTCAGGGTGTCGACGGCGGCCTTCGACGCGGCGTAGTGCACCCACTCCCCGGCCGAGCCGGTGCGCGCGGCCGTCGAGGAGATGTTGACGATCGCGCCGCCCTGGCCGCCGTGGCGGGTCGACATCCGGCGGACCGCCTCGCGGCAGCAGAGGAAGACACCGGTGACGTTCACGTCGAGGGTCCGCCGGACGACGTCGACCTCGTACTCGTCGAGCCGCCCGGGGGTGTTTCCGGTGATGGCGGCGTTGTTGACCAGCGCCTCGACCGGGCCCAGCGCCGCGGCGGCGTCGAACAGCGCGCGCACGTCGTCCTCGGCCGAGACGTCCGCGCGGACCGCCGCCGACCGCCGCCCGAGGGCTTCCACGCGAGCGGCGACCTCCTCGGCGGGCGCGGGATCACCCGAGAAGTTGACCACGACGTCGTAGCCCCGCGAGGCGGCCAGCTCGCAGGTGGCGGCGCCGATCCCCCGGCTGCCGCCCGTGACGATCAGGACGCTCACAGCGCGAAGTTGACCAGCGGGAGGTTCTCCAGCACGAGGTCCGCGCGGTCACGCGTCTGCGTGATCAGGTCGGCGTTGCGCTGGTCCGAACCGAGCGCGCGCTGCCGCGCCTCGACGAGCGAACGGCCGTACCGGCGGTGGCGCGACACGAGCCGTTCGATGCGCTCGGGCTCGTCCGGCGCGAGGAACCAGGCCTCGGTGAGCAGCGGCCGGATGGCGCTCCACGGGTCGTCCGGCAGCAGGAGGTAGTTGCCCTCCGTGATGACCAGCTGGACCTCCGGGGCGACCGCGACGGCACCCGCGATCGGCTCTTCGATCTCGCGGCGGAACTCCGGCGCGTAGACCGTCTCGCGGCCTTCGGCGAGGCGGCGGATCAGGTGGTAGTACCCGGCCGCGTCGAAGGTGTCCGGCGCGCCCTTGCGCTCGGCGCGGCCGAGCCGGCGCAGCTCGACCTGCGCGAGGTGGAAGCCGTCCATCCCGACCACCGCGGCGCGCGAGCCCAGCGCGTTCGCCAGTGCCCACGCGAGCGTGGTCTTCCCGGAGGCGGGCGCGCCGATGATGCCGAGCACGTTGCGCTGCCCGCGCACGGTCAGTCCCTCGGCCCTGGCCAGCAGATCGTCGAACGCCGTCATGTCCTGTTCCTTCCTGCGATCGCGGTCGTCCAAGACCGCGGTCCCACCAGCCGCACCCGTTCGGCGGCCACCTCGTTGGCGAAGCGAATCCGGTCCGTCACCGTGAGTCTTCGCGCCACGGCGACGGCGAGCGCGCCGTGCCAGACGTCTCCCGCTCCTAGTGTGTCCCGCGCTTCGACGGACGGCACGGGCACCTCTCCGGAATCCCCGTCGGCGGTCGACCACCGCACCGGACCAGGGCCGGAGGTGGTGATGACCGTCGGCACGCCCCGCTGGTGGAGGCCGGGTTCCGGGGCCCGGAAGTGGGCGGAGCAGGCGGCGACGTCGACCAGCGGCAACAGCTCGTCGAGCACCGGCTTCCAGCTCCCGGCGTCCAGCACGACCGGCACACCCGCGGCCCGGGCTTGCCGCGCAACATCCAGCGCGAGTTCCGGATAGTGCCCATCGAGCAAAACGACGTCAGCTGTCAAAAGCGGCACTTTCACGTGAAAGTGCCGCCCTCCGGCGTTGCGGGAGACGACGGTGCGCTCGCCGTCGCGGTCGCGGACGGCGACGGCGCTGACCGGCGGCGGGTCGGAGCGGGACGGGTCCAGGTCGACGACCTCGACGCCGCAGGTTTCCAGGTCGGCGCGGGCGAGCGCCGCCAGCGGGTGTGCGCCGAGGACGGTCAGCAGCGTCGCCTCGGCGCCGAGCGCGGCGGCCGTCACCGCGGCGTTCGTCGCGGGCCCCCCGGCCGCGACGTCCACCCGCAGTGACTGCACCTTCTCGCCCGGGGCCGGAAGCTCCGCGACACGCTGAACGACGTCCACGGTGCACAAGCCCGCCAGCAGCACTCTCACTTCAAGCCGGCCACGTGGGTCGCGGCTGCCGCCTCTTCGATCTCGCCGTTCTCGTTCAGCCGCAGCGCACCCGTGAGCAGGCCGACGACCTGGTTCATCGAGTGCGTCTTCGGCGAGACGACCGCGACGCGCTTGCCGAGGCGGTGCACGTGGATGCGGTCGGCGATGTCGAACACGTGCGGCATGTTGTGGCTGATCAGCACCACCGGCAGGCCGCGGTCGCGGATCCGGCCGATCAGGTCGAGCACCTTGCCGGACTCGGCGACGCCGAGCGCGGCGGTGGGCTCGTCCATGATCACGGCCTTGGTGCCGAACGCCGCCGCGCGCGCGACGGCGACACCCTGGCGCTGGCCACCGGAGAGCGTCTCCACGAGCTGGGTGATCGACTTGATGTTGATGCCCAGCTCGTCGAGGATCCGCTGCGCCTCACTCCGCATGGTGGCGGTGTCGAGCTTGCGGAACAGCCCGAACGCGCCGCCGATGCGTTTCTCCCGGCCGAGGAACATGTTCGACGCGATGTCCAGCGCGGGCGCGACGGCGAGATCCTGGTACACCGTCTCGATCCCGTACTGCCGAGCGTCCAAAGGGGACTTGAAGTGGACGGTCTCACCGTCCACTTTGATCTCCCCCTCGTCCGGGATCACGGCCCCGGAAAGGGTTTTGATGAGTGACGACTTCCCGGCGCCGTTGTCGCCGACGACGGCGAGCACCTCGCCGGGGAGCAGGTCGAAGTCGGCGCCGTCGATGGCGGTCACCCGGCCGTAGCGTTTCACCAGGCCACGGGCCTGCAGGATCGGTTCGGTCATGACTGCTGCTGCCTCCTCGCGATCCGGTCCACCACGACGGCGGCGATGAGCAGGGCCCCGGTGGCGAGGTCCTGGTAGTTGCCGTCGACGTTCATCTGCGTCAGCCCGGACCGCAGCACCGCCACGACCAGCGCGCCCATCAGCGTGCCCAGCACCGAGCCGCGGCCACCGAACAGGCTCGTCCCGCCGAGGACGACGGCGGTGATCGAGTCGAGGTTGCCGAGCTGGAACTGGTTCGGGTCGGCGTTCGGCGTCCGGCCGAGCGCCTGCCACGCGGCGAGGCCGAAGGCGAGGCCCGCCACGATGTACACCGACAGGACGGTGCGGTTGACCTTGATGCCGGACAGCCGCGCGGACTCCGGCGCGTTGCCGACCGCGTAGACGTGCTTGCCCCACGCGGTTTTCGTCAGCGCGTACCAGACGCCGAGGTACATCAGCAGCGCCAGCGTCATGCCGTAGGTGATCGGGATGCCGCCGAAGAGGTAGCGCTTGGTGCCGAGCCACTGCAGCAGCCCGTCGGTCACCGGCACGGCCTGGCCGCCGGCGATCAGCTTGGACACCGCGGTGAGCATGGTGAACGTGCCGAGCGTGATGATGAACGCCGGCAGCTTGATCCGCGTGGCGAGCGAGCCGATGAAGATGCCGACGATGACCGTCAGCACGACGCCGGCCAGCAGCGCGACGAAGCCGTTGGTCCCGGCCGCGGCGAGCTTCGCCATGATCAACGTCGCGACGACCATCGACGACGCGTTGGACAGGTCGATGCCCGCGATGAGGATGACGAGCGTCTGGCCGAGCGCCAGCGTCCCGACGACCAGCGACTGCTGGACGACGGTGGAGAGGTTGTCGAGGTCGAAGAAGGTGTCCGTGGCCAGCGAGAACACCACGACGGCGACGATCAGGGCGAGCGCCGGGCCGACCGCGGGGGCGCGGAGGAGGAACTCGCCGAGCGACTCACGTTCCTTTGTGGACGGACTAGCGACGGTGGCGGTGGTCGCGTTTGCAGATGTCACTGCGCGCCTCCCCAGCAGTTCTGCAGGCCCCACGCGGTGTCGTGGCTTTCGACGCCGGGCATGGGCTTGTCGGTGATCACGGCGGACCCGGTGTTGACGAAGCCGGTCGGCTTCTTGCCGGTCTTCGCGTACTCGACGGCGGCGAGCACACCCTGTTCGGCCATCTTCTTGGGGAACTGCATGACGGTCGCGGCGTAGAGGCCGTCCTTGACGTTCTGGACGCCTTCGCAGCCACCGTCGATCGAGCCCATCACGATCTTGCCGGCGAGCCCACGGGCCTTCAGCGCCGCGTTGGCGCCGCGGCCCATCGGCTCGTTCATCGAGTAGACGGCGTTGATGTCGGTGGTGCGCTGCAGCAGGTTCTCCATGCCCTGCTGGGCGAGGCTCTGGTCGCCGTTGGCCGCGGTGTGCCCCTTGATCTCGGGCGAGCCGTCGGTCAGCCCGATGCCCTTGAGGAACCCGCCGTGGCGCTGGGTGTCGACCGAGCTGCCTGCGGTGCCGTCGACCATCAGCAGCTTGGGCGGGGTGCCGGCCAGCGCCGCCTTGACGTACGCGCCCTGCTGCTGGCCGGCCGCGAAGTTGTCGGTGGCGAAGGTGGCGTCGACGGCGTCCGGCGGTTCGGTCGCGGTGTCGAGGGCGATGACCAGGATCCCGGCGTCGCGGGCGTCCTTGATCGCCTTCAGCACGCCGGTGGACGAGCTGGGCGTGATGAGGATGGTGTTCGCGCCCTGCTGCACGAGGTTCTCGATGGCGCGGACCTGGCCGTCGTTGTCGCCGTCGAACTGCCCGGCGAGTGCGCTGAAATCGGCGCCGTTGGCCTGTGCGGTGGCTCTGGCGGAATCGCGCAGGGCCACGAAGTACGGGTTCGTGTCGGTCTTGGTGACCAGGCCGACCTTCGCCTTTCCACTGCCACCGGTGTTGGTGTTGCCACCCCAGTGACGTTCGACGGTGCACCCGGTTGTCGTGGCCAGAACTGCGGCCAGCACAAGTGCGGTGAGACTTCGTTGTCTCATGGGTTCCCACCCTTTTCAGGAGACACGGACGGTTCGAAGCTTGCCGATGGTCGGGAAGGTAGACAGACTGCTGCGTGGACGCAAGCGTTTGCGCAAACGCTTGCCGGAAAGGATTGGCATGCCCCAGCCGAGATCATCGCGGCCGACCCAGCGGGACATCGCCGAGCTCGCCGGCGTCTCGATCACCACCGTTTCGCACGTCGTGAACGGGACCCGCGCGGTCGCCGAGGACACCAAGGCGGCCGTGCTGCGGGCGATCGAAACGACCGGCTACACCGGCGACGCCATCGCGCGCTCGCTGGTCACCGGCGGCACCCGGTCGATCGGGATGGCGATCTCCCTCGTGGCCAACCCGTACTTCGCGACGCTGATGCAGGCGATCGAGCGGGAGGCGTCGACCCACGGCTACACCGTGCTGCTCGCGGACACCCACGACACGGTGAACACGGAGCGTGACACGGTCCGGACGTTGCGCTCCCGCCGGGTCGACGGCCTGCTGATCACGCCGGCGCCGGGTGACGGCTCGGTGATCGGCGAGCTGGTCTCGCTGGACGTGCCGACGGTGCTGATCGACCGGCTGACCACCCGCGGCGACGTCGACCAGGTGGGCACGGAGAACATCCAGGCGACGTCGGCGCTGACCGCGCACCTGGCCACGCTCGGGCACCGGCGGATCGGGATGATCAGCGGCGCGCCCGGCCTGTCGACCAGCGAGGAGCGCGTGCTCGGCTACCGGCTCGGACTCGGCCGGTCCGGGCTGACGTGGTCGGCCGACCTCGTGGCCTGCGGGAACTCGTCCCACGAGGGTGGCGCGCTGGCGGTCAGCCAGCTGCTCGCGCTGCCCGAACCGCCGACGGCGCTGGTCGTCGGCAACGACAGCATGATGGTCGGCGTGCTGCACGAAGCGCGGCGGCGCGGGCTGAAGATCGGGCAGGACCTGCCGGTGGTCGTCTACGACGACGTCGAGTGGGCGGACCTGGTCGACCCGCCGCTGACGACGATGGCGCAGCCGATCGAGGAGATCGGCCGGCAGGCGGTGCGGCTGCTGCTGGCGCGGATCAACGACCCGGCGCGCAAGGCCGAAACCGTGCGCCTGCCGCCCACGCTGCGTCACCGAGAGTCGTGTGGCTGCCCGGCGGTTCACTCACATCAGTGATTCTGGGGTGTTGACGCCTCGACGCGCTCGTTCAGCGGCTACCTTTCGGCTGAGCGTCTGCGAGGGCTTTATGACGGCACTTTCGCCGGAGCTCCGGTTGTGGGACCCCCCGGTCACCTACCGGATCGGCGTCGCGATGGGTACGCACGCGCACCCCTACTCGGGTGAGCTGTTGCGTTCCATCAGGGCGGCCGCCGCCCAGGCCGGCTGCGACGTCACGCTGGCCGACACCGGCGACAGCGTCAGCGAAGAGGCCGCGGTCGTCCGCGCGCTGCGGGCGGACCTCGTGGACGGCGTGCTGCTGGTCCCCTCTCCCGGTGACGACGCGGTGATCAACGGCCTGGTCCGGATGGGCGTGCCGACGGTCGTGATGGACCGCCTCGCGGCCCGCAACGACGTCGACCAGGTGGGCACGGAGAACGTCCACGCGGTGTGCGGGCTGGTGAAGCACCTGACCGAGCGCCGCCACCGCAAGATCGGCCTGATCTCGGGCGACGAGAGCCTGGACGTCAGCCGCGAGCGCGTCCGGGGTTACCGCATGGGCCTGGAGCAGTCGGGCCTGCGCTGGGACCGCGAGCTGGTCGAGTCCGGCCTGTCGAACTCGGGCGGAGCGGCCCGCGCGACGGCCAAGCTGCTGGACGGCTGGCCCTCCCCGACGGCACTGGTGGTCGCGGACGAGTCGATGCTGGTGGGCGTCCAGTACGAGGCCCACCGCCGGGGCATCCGCATCGGCTCGGAGCTGGCCGTGGTCGGCTACGGCGACATGGACTGGGCGCGCCGGGTGAGCCCGGCGGTGACCACGCTGGTCCAGCCGATCGCCGATATCGGCCGCCGCGCGGTCCAGCTGCTGCTCTCCCGGATGGCGGACCCGGACCGGCCGCCGGAGTCGGTACTGCTGACACCTCGCTTCCTGCACGGCGCGTCCTGCGGGTGCTGACTCATTCGGAATGCGCGGTGACCTGGCCATCAGGCGCGGGCAGCATCTTGCGCCTGCCGGACGCCCGGCTCCGGTGATGCTCAGCGAGTACGTTCTGCACTGCCTGCACCGAGGCGTCGCGGACCATCGTGAGCAGCTGCTGTCCCCTGTCCGTCCGGCGGCACTGCTCCGCGTAGGCCAGGAGCACCGGGCTCGCGCCGTTTTCGTCGAGGCTCCGGTCCATCAGCTGCGCGTCGGTCGGGTCACCCGCCTGCCGGCGAAGATCGTCGAGTGAGGTCTCCGGGTGGCCGGAACGTTCACCGGTTTCCGCGAGGCGCTGAAACTCGCATCGCAGCTCGTATTCCTCTCGGTCGTACTGCGCTTTCTGCACCAGCAACGGGCGAGCGCAGCCGCTGTAGTGGCGGAGATCATCGTGTTCGAGAGACCCGTCCCGGAACGCCGCCCAGAACACGAACGCAGCCGATCCGATCAGAGCCGCACCAGCCAAGCCGGCGATCAACCCGCCTGCCGCGGCCGGCCCGGATCGGGCGAGGCCGGTGTAGAGCCCAGCGGACGCGATCGTCCCGAAGGACGCGGTCAGCACCGATACCCCACACAGCACGCCTTTGGTCGTGGCCGGCATGTTCGTCCACACGAGTTGGCGACGAAAGTTCTTGTACTGCCGCTGGTTGCGGCCGAGCTGGTGCAGTCCGGCAGCTGCGCCACCGGTGGTGAGCAATGCCACCAGGGTGCCGGCCGCGCCGGCCAGCCATGCCGGAACATCCAGCGCACCGCCGATGCTTGACATCGTCAACCACAGCATGATCGGCAGGTCGAGCAGAGTCACGGTCAGCAGGACGAGCGCTCGCGTCAACCGGGAGACGCGCCGGTGCCGCAGGCTGCCCCGGGCCTGGTCCATCTCGATCCGGCCGTCTAGCAAATCGGCCCTGGCGTGCGCTTCCCGCACCGTCAGATTCTGTCCGTGCGGACCGACGACATGGGACTCCAGCACCTGCGCCGACTGCTGGCGCAGCTGCCGGATCCGCGTATCGAGCACCTGGATGCGACCGGGCGTGACGAGGTTCCCGGGTGGCGGCGGCGGTTCCTGATCCGGAGCGGCTGTCACGCGGCGTAGGGGTCGGGCAAACCGCTTCCCGAGCAACCCGCGCAGCTCACGAGGAGCATGCGTGACGGGCGTGGCGCGGTCACGGCTCCGGCCAGGCTGCGGCAGGCGCAGCGGAGCCCCGTTCACGTAGTCGAAAGAGCGAGCACCACCCGCCAAGCACAGCGCACGGAGGTAGCCCGTACGCCAGTCGTTCGAAACACCGGGGCCAGGCCCGATACAAGTGACCGTCCAGTCACCGAGGTCAGGTAGCAGCCCCTGGGCGTCGAGGTCGAGTACCGCCAGTTGCTGGTCGACCTGAGTAGCATCGGGCACCACACCCGCCCAGTCCGTGATGATGATGAGGTGCCCGGGACGTGGCGGACGGTCGTCCTGCATCAACTGCCGGAACTGTACGGCGACCGGGTGGTACGGGGCCCCGGGTGGCTCGGGCGGTTCGCCGTCCGCCGCACAGCGGAACCTGATCCGGGCGTCCAGCTCGCCCCACGCCCGGTCACGAGCGGCGTCGAGCACTTCGCGGAGGTGCTGGGGCGAGCGGAAGCGGACGTCGAGGTCCAGGTCCTGGTAGCGCTCACGAACCTTGAGAATCTGCCGGTGCACCGTGAGCGCCACGTCCCCGAGTCCGACGTGGTCGGCGAGCACCATCACCGGGAACTCCACTCGGGCATGCGGTATCGGAGGCTGTGGCGGCACCGGCACGTCGATCTCGCCGAGAGGCAGGGAGTCCGCGCGGCTCTGCGCAGGAACCAGGTAACGCTCGATCAGGCTGAGCCAGCCCTGCGGGCCGGCGTGATCGAGAACTTCGTCGGCGGTGGTGGACGCCTGGTCGAGCAAGAGCCGCAACCGGACCGTCTCCAGGTCCATCCCCTCCGGCTCGATCGCGTCCCGAAAGGCGGGCGGCACCAACCGCTCCAGTCGCTCCTCGAAGCCCAGGGATTCAGCGGTGAGGAATGCTCCGGCCGCGCCCACGAGCCGACCGACCACCTGGGCGCTCCGCTCGTCGCCCGCAACGTCGGGCGGCCGCCCGGCCACCGCCGCGGCCAGGTCGGAGTAGCGCACCCTGATCCGGAAGAGCTCCCCCAGTAGTAACTGCCACCGTTCGCCGGGCAGCGCCGGCTCGTCCGGCACCAAGGTATGTTCCAGGCGGCGGTGCACATCGTCGAGTGCCTGGACGCCGTCACGTGCGACCAGGATCATCGTGTGCAGCACCGCTTCCGCGAGCTCCCGGTCGAGAGCACCGAAGCGAGTCATAATCTGATCGGCCACGGCGCCATGGTTGCCTGCCCGAGACACCGATGACAACACCTATTCATGAACGCGGCTCCTTATTCGTCAATCATGAACATGACCGCAGCGCATGAATCAGGCATTCGACACCGCATTAATGATCGACTACGAATCCGTAGTTGCATGATTACGTATCATTGCCCGCATGACCGAAATTGACGGCGTCGGCGCTGAGAGGGTCCAGCGCTGCAGCACCGGGAATGGCGACGCCGAGCAGGGTTCGGCCATTGCCGGCAAGCGCGCCGACGCGGCCTGGCTGACCACGGCCGGCGATCTTGCGGTGCCCTGGCTGATCGTGTACGGCCACGGTCCGAAGTGCGAAGAACTCGGCCGCGCCATCGCCCTGCGCTGCCAGATGCACAGCGCGCGCCCGCGGCTCCTCCCCATCGACGAAGTGCCCTCGGAGGACCTCGGCCTGTTCCCGTCCCTGGTGCTCGTGGTGCCGACGGCGGCAGCCTTCCGCCAGTTCCGCACCACGGACCGCAAGATCACAGAGCTCGTCCAAGCGTACCGGTTGCGGCGCCCGAGCGGACGGCAGCTGCTGAACCCGCGCACCAAGCGCTGGTATGCGGCGGGCGTACTGCAGGTCGTTCACCCCGGAGACGCGCTCACCCAGCCGGGCGTGCGGTTCGCGGTGGAAAATGCCTGCGCCACGCACAAAGCCGCCGAAATCGAGGACCTCGACACAGTGGACCTCTTCGAGGTGTACCGGCCCGGTGCACTGCCCAAGACGGACCAGCTCGCCTCGTCGCTCGACTACCTGTGGGTACAGCTGTCGCTCTGGGGCATCACCACCCCCGACCAGGCGCACGAGATCAAGGAGTTCATCGACCAGCGGAGACTGCTCTACGAAGATCCCAAGAAGTACAAGGCGATGTACCGGCCGGTGCCGCAACTGCCTGGGATGAACCACCTCGTACTCGTGCTGGAGGGTGAGCTCGACGCGCGGCCGCCCATGCTTCGGACTCTGCCCGAGCCGGAGCGGATCCGGGCCGAGACCTCGTTCGTCGAGAGCAGCGCCCGCGCCGTTCGCGATCTCGTCAACGAGCTCAACGACAAGTTCCCGTACTTCGCCCGGCCGCTGCACCGCGAAGGCCGGAAGGGGTCACGAAAGGACCTGCACAACCTGTACCGCGTACTTCGGGCCATCACCGGCAATTCATGATCAACGGTACCATTCAGGTTTCAGGTACTGCACTCACCGGTTGACGATCAACGAACAGACCAGACATGTTCACGTTTGACGCTTGCCCGGAAGATTCAGGTACCAAATTTCCCGTTCAACGTTTTTCGCGGTAGAAATCAGACATGGGAGATACCCGAAACAATGTGCTGGTCACAGCCGCGCTCGCATTGACACTGGTGTTCACGATCTTGCTGTTTGCCAGCACGAGCCCGTGGCTGCTGGCCGGCGTCCCGCCGGTGCTCGCCGGGACCGCGGCGGTCATCCGCGCGATCCAAGGCGGCACCCGTCCGGACGAGGAGCCGAAGCGCACCGACGGCACGCCGAAGGAGGTCGAGACCGAAAACACGACCGGTGATGACACGTCGAGCTAGCCACGAACGCACCGATCGCGCCGACAGGCGCACCGCCACCCAGCGGTGCGCCTGTCTTTGTTTCCGATGTGGCGCGGCATGATGATGTCGTGATCCGGCTCGCACATACCGGGCAGTTGCCCGCCGCCCTTCTAGATTCGGTCCGCACCCTGCTCGAGGGTGCGTTCAAGGACTTCGACCTCCCCGGCTGGGAGAACACGCTGGGCGGGATGCACGCGCTGACCTTCGACGGCGATGAGCTGGTCGGTCACGCCTCGCTGGTGCAGCGACGTCTCCTGCACGGCGACCGCGTGCTGAACACGGGGTACGTCGAGGGCGTCGCCGTCCATCCCGGGCACCGGCGGCGGGGAATCGCGAGTGCGCTGATGGCCGAGATGGAAGCGCTGCTGGGTGGTTACGAGGCGGGCGCGCTGAGCGCGTCCACGGCCGGAGCGCCGCTGTACGCCGCCCGCGGCTGGCAGCTGTGGCGCGGACCGACGTTCGCCCTTACGCCGTCGGGAATCCAGCGCACCGCGGACGACGACGGCGCCGTCTACGTGTTCCCGGGCCGGGCACCGCTGGACCTGGACCTGGACGGCGAGCTAACCGCCGACTGGCGGGCCGGCGACGTCTGGTGACAGCGTCGCCGCTGCCTCCAGGAGCATCCAGCCGCCCACCTGGACCGACATGTCGCGTTCCGGGGCGTCGTCCGGCAGCGGCGGCAACGGCGCCGGGCGGTCCCAGAACGCGCTGAACACCGGGCCCTCCGACGCGCCCGACCAGCACGCCTCGGCGGAGGTCAGCACCAGATCTCGTGCCACCGAAGCCTCGGGGCCGGGGAGGGAACGAGCCGCCAAAGCCAGGTAGCGCGCCAGGATCGCCGCGAACAGGCCGCCGTCGCCGCCGCTTTGGCCGCGGATGATGCCACCCGGGGCGCAGTGTTCAGCCACCGCTCGGATCGTCCGTGCGGCTTCGTCCACTAAGGACAGCTCCAGGCACGCGCCGAGGTAGACCCCTTGGCAGTACGTGTAAATGTGCTTCACCAGCTCGCCCGTGTCCGTCCGGATGCCGTCCCACACCAGACCTGTCTCCGGGTCCACCAGGGTCGTCGACATCCAGTCCGTCATCTCGCGGGCGCGGGCCACGTTGCCGGAGCGGGCGTGGAAGATCGCCGCCGGGCCGTTGGCCGGGGCGTTCTTGAACTCGTCGCCGACGCGCCACCAGATGCCGCCGCCCGCCGCCTCGGTCCAGCCCGACAGCAGCTGCGTGTCGATCGCCGCCAGTGCCGGGCCGACGTCGATACCCAAGGGCGAAACCCGTTGCAGCGCAAGGCCGAGCCACGCGATGTCGTCGTAGAAGTCGTTCGTCCAGCGGCCGAAGTTGCGCAGCCGCACCGAGCGGACGAACGAACGGATCGTGGCGAGCCGGCCGGGAGTGGGCGCGCGCAGCTGCGCGTCGATGAGCGTGTCGAGCAGATGGGCCTGCCACCAGTAGTTCCAGTGCCAGTGCAGCCGCTGGCCCGGCGACGCCGGCCAGCCGCTGCGGCCGAGGACCGTGCCGGGCAGCCCCCACACCCGGCGCAGGTGCCGCGAGGTCACCGCGCGTTCGGCAGCTGCGACGTTCATGTCGTAATCCTGCCTTGCCCACCGACATACCGCTCGGTATGTTGAAGGACCCCGACGGCCTGCGAGGTATTCATGACCACGGCACACGTCACCTGCCCGCTGTGCGAAGCGACCTGCGGCCTCGAGGTGACGCTGGACGAGAACCGGCAGGTCACCCGCGTCGTCGGTGATCAGCAGGACGTCTTCTCGAAGGGTTACATCTGCCCGAAGGGCGCGTCGCTCGGAGCGCTGCACCACGACCCCGATCGGCTGACCGCGCCGCTGCTCAAGCGCGACGGCGAGTTCGTCGAGGTCAGCTGGCAGGAGGCCTACGACGAGATCGAGCTGCGGCTCCCGCCGATCGTGGAGAAGCACGGCCGCGACGCCGTCGCCGTGTACGCGGGCAACCCCGGCGTGCACAACATCGCGCTGACGCTCTACAGCCGTGTGCTCTACAAAGCCTTGGGCACCAAGAACTTCTACAGCGCGACGTCCGTCGACCAGATGCCGAAGCACTACTCCTCCGGCACCATGTTCGGCGACCCGCTCGCCATCCCGGTGCCCGACGTCGACCGCACACGGCACCTGCTGATCCTCGGTGCGAACCCGCTGGTGTCCAACGGCAGCCTGATGACCGCGCCGGACATGCGCGGGCGGCTGCGCGGGATCCGCGAGCGCGGCGGCAAGATCGTCGTCGTCGACCCGCGTCGCACGCGCACCGCGCAGTACGCCGACGAGCACCACGCCATCCGCCCCGGCACCGACGCCCTGCTGCTGTTCGCGCTGGTCAACGTGCTGATCGCGGAGAACCGCGTCGCACCCGGCCGCCTGACCGAGCACCTCAACGGCCTCGACGACGTCCGCGCGCTGGCCCGGCCGTTCACCCCCGAAGCCGTCGCGCCGCGCACCGGCATCGAGGCCGCCGAGATCCGCCGGATGGCCCTGGAGCTGGCCGACGCCGGGAACGCCGTGGTCTACGGCCGGATCGGCACCACCACCCAGACGTTCGGCACGATCGCGAGCTGGCTGGTCGACGTCCTCAACGTGCTCACCGGCAACCTCGACGAGCCCGGCGGCGCGATGTTCCCGCTGGCCGCGTGCACGCCGACCGGCAACCGCCGCCCGTTCAAGGTCGGCCGCTGGCACAGCCGGGTGCGCGGCTACCCGGAGGTCGTCGGTGAGCTGCCGGTCGCGACGCTGGCGGACGAGATCGAGACCCCTGGCGACGGCCAGGTCCGCGCACTGATCACCGTCAGCGGCAACCCGTGCCTGAGCACGCCGAACGCCGGTCGGCTGGCCGAAGCCATCAAGGGCCTCGACTTCATGATCTCCGTGGACGTCTACCTCAACGAGACGTCACGCCAGGCCGACGTCATCCTGCCCGGGCCGTCCCCGCTCGAACGCCCGCACTTCGACCTGGCGTTCTACCAGCTTTCGGTGCGCAACATCGCCAACTGGACGCCGCCGACGCTGCCGTCGGAGCTCCCGCAGGAGTGGGAGACCATGCTGCGGCTCACCGGCATCGTCACCGGTCAGGGCCCCGAGGCGGACGTCGCCGCGCTCGACGACTTCGTCGCCGCCGACGTCGCGCGCCGCGCCAAGCTCGAGGTCACGCACGATCGCACCGGCCCCGCCCGGCTGGTCGACCTGATGCTGCGCAGCGGCCCGTACGACGTCACGCTCGCCGACCTCGAAGCGGCGCCGCACGGCATCGACTTCGGCGCGCTGAAGCCGCGGATCCCGGAGGTGCTGTGCACCGCGTCCGGCCGGATCGAGCTGGCGCCGCCGACGATCGTCGCGGACGTGCCTCGCCTGCGTGACGAGCTGGCCAAGCCCCTCGAGGACGGCCTCGTGCTGATCGGCCGGCGGCACCTGAGCTCGAACAACTCGTGGATGCACAACCTCGCGCCGCTGGTCCGCGGCGGAAACCGCTGCACGGTCCAGGTCCACCCGGCGGACGCGACGCGCCTCGGCCTGACCGACGGCGGCCTCGCGTCGGTGACGTCCCGCGCCGGCAAACTCGAGGTCCCGGTGGAGGTGACCGACGAGGTCCGCCAGGGCGTGATCAGCATCCCCCACGGCTGGGGCCACGACGCCGACGGTTCGCGCACCCGGGTGGCGAGCGCGAACCCGGGCGTCAACTCGAACCTGGTCGCCGACGAAACGCTGCTGGACGTGCCGTCCGGGACGTCGGTGCTGAACGGCATCCCGGTCGAGGTGGCACCGGCCTGATCACCAGGTCACTGGATGTAGTACAGCCTGTCCAGCGGACAGTGGAGGGGTTCTATCTCTTCGGGCAGGTTTCCGTCCAGGATGTCCGCCAGGGTCTCCGTGAAGTTCCCGTCGAAGACCACCGGGATTTCCTCGTCGATCACCACTTTCCAGCTGTCGGGCGGGCCCTCGGTCAACCAGTAGCACTGGACCCGCCCGGTCGTGTTTCCCCAGCACAGCAGCCCACCCGGATCCGGGTACACGGGGTATTCGTACAGGACGGGGAATTCCGCGGTCAGCTGACGGACGGCTGCCGTCCGTCCGACGGCGCCGCTGAGCAGGTTGTAGAAGTCATCGCTGCACGTCGGGTGGTCGACCCGAAGGTTTTCGTCGAAGACCGCCGCCGGATAACGCGCGCAGTACTCCTTGTAGTCGGACGGCAACGCCGTGCCGAGTGTCGCTTCGACGATCTCCCAGTCCACGGGCAACGGCGGAACGGTGGGCTCACCCAGCCGGCGGACGATCCGGTCGAGTGCCTTCGGAGTTGTCACGCCGCGAGGTTAGCGAGCCGCACCGACAAAAAGCGTCACCAGGCTTGGGACAGGTCCGCGTGCTGCCGGACCCAGGCGTGCATCACGATGCCCGCCGCGACGCCCGCGTTGATCGAGCGGGTCGTCCCGAACTGGGCGATCGACACGACCAGCGACGCCGCTTCCTGGGCGACCGGGGACAACCCCGGCCCCTCCTGGCCGAACAGCAGCACGCACTCGCGCGGGATGTCGGCCGTCTCGACCGGCTCGGAGCCCGGCGTGTTGTCGACCGCCACCACCGCGAGCCCCTCCGCGGCGGCGAACTCCACCAAACCGGTGACGTCGTCGTGGTGGCGGAGGTGTTGGTAGCGGTCGGTCACCATGGCGCCGCGGCGGTTCCAGCGGCGGCGGCCGACGATGTGGACCTCGGCGGCGGCGAAGGCGTTGGCCGTGCGCACGACCGTGCCGATGTTGTGGTCGTGCTGGAAGTTCTCGATGGCGACGTGGAACGGGTGCCGGCGACTGTCGACATGGGACACGATCGCCTCACGGCGCCAGTAGCGGTACTTGTCGACGACGTTGCGGCGGTCGCCGTCGCGCAGGAGGTCCGGGTCGTACCGCTCGTCCGAGGGCCAGTCACCCGGCCAGGGGCCGACGCCGACCTCTTCGCGGCTCACCCACTCGGTGGGCCCGACGTCGTGGGGTGTGCTCACGGCGTCGATTGTCGCCTAACCCAGGTGGACGGCGTGCGCGTGGGCGTCCTCGTGGTGGTCGCGGTGACGCCAGCGGTGGTACACGCCGACGTAGGAGTAGGCGACGACGATGATCGCGACGATCCCGATCGCCGGCAGCCACGAGCGCGGGAAGACCGTGTCGTAGAGGTAGTACGCGTTGAACCCGCCGGGCAGGTCACCGAGGCCCTGCTGGTGGCGGAAGAAGTTCTCCAGCGCGGTGAACGGGCACGGCACCGGCGCGACGTTCACGAGGATGCCCCACGCCGCGGCGAACATGTGGACGAAGATCAGCTTGGGCCAGCGCCACGCGACGAATCCGCCGAACCCGATCAGCAGAAGGGCGAGCATGTGCACCGCAACGGTCACGTCGGCCAGGAACTTCGCCACCGTCCACCCCCTTACCCCGATCCCCCTACCAGCGACTTTACTCCGATGATCGGAATCAGCCTCCTCGAAGAATGCCCAGGCTTGTGATGTTCAACCCACCGGAGCAACTTCTTCACCTGGGCGGTGACGGAGGGGTCACACCGGGTGGAAATTCGGGTGGGCGTTTCGCCGGATACTTCGTCGGTTCCTCGTGTGGGTACTGATCCGGCGCTCCGTCCGGTTTCTTCCGGTTCGGATCGTTCGGGCGGTGCGGCGGCTCACCGGGGTTCGACGGCTCGTCCATCCGTCGACGGTAACCCCGGCAGCCACCACCTCACCGAGCTCGAGCGCCCGATTTCGCCGTCAGCCGAACTTCGAGACGCACCGGCAGCTCGTCGACCTCGAGCGCCTGGCGCAGGCGCGGGACGGCGTGCTCGGCGATCCGGGTGCGGATCGCCCCGGCGTCGGCGTCGGCTTCGGTCGTCACGATCAGGAACAGTTCCGGCAGGTCACGCGGCCCGGTGAGCCAGGCCGACGCCGACCGGACGCCGTCGTAGCCCTCGACGTCGGCCGCGACCGGCGCGGCGGCCGTCGCCGAGTCCAGCTCCGTCGCGCCGTCGGCCTCCTCCGCGCGCCAGGCGACGGTCTTCGGCCGCCGGAACGCCTGGGCGGCCAGCCAGCGCAGGCACAGCAGCCCGAGCACGACGGCGACCGCGATCGCCACGTAGAACACCCAGGTCGGCGGGGCCGTCGAGCCCGGGACCAGCGCGGACGCCGGGTCGAGGACGTGCAGCCGGCCGAAGTGGGTGGCCAGCGCGAACCCGCCGGCGGCGAGCAGCACCAGCCCGATCAGGGCGAGCAGGGTCCGGTTGAGCGCGGCGGGCCGGTTCATCGGACACCTCGCACGCGGACGCGCACCCGCGGCGGCCTCGCCAGTCCGACCTGGTCGAGCCGGGTTTCGAGCGCGGCACCGACGGCGTCGGCGAGCCCGTCCGTGCGCGTCCGGGCGGTCTTGACCTTCACCCGCACGGTGCGGCGGCGCAGCTTGAGCGCGGCGGACGAGACGCCGTCGACGTGCGTGGCCGTCGATCGCAGCGAGGTCCGCAGGCCGTGGCGCGTGGTGCCGGTGTCGAACCCCGGCTCCGGGGCCAGCGGCAGCACCACCGGACGGCCGCGGAGCAGCGCCGTCGCCAGCAGCACGAATCCCACGAGAACCGCTGCCCCGCCCCCGACGAGCACGGGCAGTTCGTTCCAGGAGGTGTCGTGCACGCGGGCGGCGACCGCGTCGTAGGACAGCACCGGCGGCTCGCCGAGCAGCCGCTGCACGAGCGCCGTCACGACGAACGCGCAGGCGGCCAGCACCACGAGCGCGGTGAGCACCGCTGGCACGCTCCGGCGCGGCCGCCTCATCGGACCCGCCGCTTCGGCGGCTCGACCGGCGGCAGCGCGATCGTGATGTCGACGCGCTGCGTGCGCAGGCCGGTCAGTTCGGTGGTGCGGCCGAGCAGGTGGGCCCGGACCCGGTCGGCGGTGCCGTGGATCGGCGCCGGGTAGGCGACGGGCAGCCGAATGTCCAAAGTGGTCACATCTCCGTCCACAGTGGCCTTCGCGGTGACGTCGGCGGCGACGCCGTCGACCTCACGCGCGGCGCGGGCGGCGATGCGCCCGACCGCGCGCGGCTCCACGGTCGTCTCCCCGCGCTCTTCGTCCTCGTCTTCGACCGTCTCGACGTCGTCACGGCGGTGCCGCGCGGTGAGCGTGGACACGGCCTACCTCCGATCTCGGGCGGCCCCGACGAGGGCGGCCAGGTCGAGCTTGCCGTCGGCCCACCGGCCGACCAGGAGACCGAGCCCGCCGAGCACGAGCACGGCGACGAAGGCGCCGAACCCGCCGAACGCGGCCGCGAAACCCAGTGCCAGGCCGAAAAGCAGGCCGATCAGGGTGCCGTTCACGGTCAGAGCACCCGGTCGCTGGTGACGGGCTCGTCGTCACCCGGGATGTGGACGTCGTTGACGTTGATGTTCACCTCGACGACCTCCAGCCCGGTCATCCGCTCGATCGCGGTGATCACGTTGCGGCGCACGGCCCGCGCGAGATCCGCGATGGCGACGCCGTACTCGACGAGCAGCTGCAGGTCGACGGCCGCCTGCTTCTCGCCGACCTCGACGGAAACACCCTGGCCGACACTGGCGGACGCACCGGGGATGCGGTCGCGCAGGGCACTCAGGGCCCGCGCGGCACCGCCGCCACCGAGGTCGTACACGCCGTTGACCTCGCGGGCGGCGAGCCCGGCGATCTTCTGCACGACGGTGTCGGCGATGGTGGTGGTGCCCTGCTTGGAGACGAGGGCGGTGGTGTCGCTCGCGGTCGTCACCACGGTCTTCTCGGCGGTCGCGGTCATGGGTCCTCCTCGGATGTCCTGGGAAACAAGGCTTTCTGCCTGGTTCGTAGGTAAGGACACCGGGGATGGGGGATCGTCACTGCCACGATGGTGTGACGTGGGTCTCCCGCGGGATCAGGCGAAGGCCGCGCCGTCGAGGTCGGTGACGACCAGGCGCAGGTGGGCGTTTTCCCACTCCGTGCCGGCCAGCACCGGGCGCACGGCTTCCGAAGCGCGGTCCAGCAACGGCGGGATCGGCAGCCGTGACGCGATCAGCCGGATCTGCACCAGTTCCGGCGTCAGGTCGACGGCCATGCCCTCCCAGTCCACCGGGAGCCACGTCGTCCCCGGGGAAACCGGGGTCGCCGGGCGGAGACCGGGAACGCCCTTGATGGCGACGATGATCTTCTCGACCGCCTCGCCCGCGATCACCGGCACGCCACCTCGATGTCCATGATGGACACCGAAACCTCGTCGACGACCAGGCCGGTCTGCGAAGCCACGTACCGGCTGACCGCGCGCTGCACCGAGCGTCCCACCGTCGCCGCCTGGTCGGCGCCCGACGCGATCAGGTCCACCTGGACGCTCAGCCGGCCGTCCACCGTGCGGACGCGGACGCCGTCGGCCGGGGCCGGGTCGAGGCCCTTCCACCGCTGGCGGGCCGCGCGGGTCCACGCCGTCACCAGGCCGCGCAGCCCCGGCTCCAGCCGCACCACGCCCGGCGCGGTGACCGCCGCCCGGGCCGCCACGCTGGCGATCACCGGGTCCGCGATGACGTACTCGACAGTCATTCCCCCTGCTCCTCAACAGTGCTTTCCTCAAAAACGTCGTCCACCAGCAGGTCGAGCTTCGCCAGCGTCAGGCCCACCCGGGCCGCGGCCGCCGCGGTCACCCGCTCCCGCACCAAGGACAACGCCTCACCGCCCGTAGCGTTCCGCAAACTCACCGCGAGAGTGAGCTCGACTTCGACGACACCCGCGCCGTCGTTCCGGATCCGGCAGCGCCGGGCCCGGATGCCCTCGACGGTGTCCGCCGCGTACCGCAGCACCGCCGCCACCGCCTGCTCGCTGACCTCGACCGACCCGGGTTCCGGGGTCGGCAGCGGCACCATCGAGCCGCGCCGCACCTCCGCCCGGACCGCCGACATGATCCGGCCGAACAGGTCCGGCGGCGGCACGTCCTCCTCCGCCACCATCTCGGACGTCGCCTCACGCAACGCGAGCAGGCTCTCACGCGCCGCGCGGCAGTGCGGGCAGGTCAGCTCGTGGTCGTCGGCCAGCCCGGCGCCGACCGCGTCGAGCCGCTCCCACACCTGCTCGACATCGCGTTCGCAGGGCAGTTCGTAGTCCGTCATCGCCATGGCTTCATCACCTCCGCCAGCTGTGCCCTGGCCCGCGCGATCCGGCCCCGCACCGCGGTGCCGTTCACGCCGACGATTTCGCCGATCTCCTCGTAGGACCGGCCGTGCACCTCACGCAGCAGCCAGCACGCCCGTTGTTCCGGGGTGAGCTGCGCCAAGGCCGTGTTCAACGCCGCGAGCTGGCCGCTCACCTGGGCGGCCCGCTCCGGCTGGAGGTCCCGGCGCGGCGACTCCGCCGTGTCGAGGTCGACGTCGGACTGCGGCCGGCGCGCCCGGATGGCGTTCAGGCAGCGGTTCGTCGTGGCCCGGTAGAGCCAGCCGACGAACGCGGCGTCCTCACCCAGCTGGTCGAGCTTGCGCCAGGCGTTGAGGAACACCTCCTGCACGACGTCCTCGGCGTCACCGCGGTTCGCGAGCATCTTCGCCGCGAGCCGGAACATCGGGCCCTGGTAGCGCAGCACGAGCTGTTCGTACGCCCGGACGTCGCCGTCCCGCGCGCGGCCCACCAGGGTCGCGTCGTCGAGCGGCGTGCCGGGATCCGCGCTGGTCGTCGTCACGGCACCTCCTCCACCGAGGAAGGACACCGGAGCACGGGAAACGTCACGCACTGATTGTGGGTGACAGGCGTCACCGGGGCGAATCCGTGACGATCGGGCGCCGCGGTGGTCCTTCCGGCACCAGGCGCCCGACCGGGGCGCCGCAGTGAGGGAGGTGCCCCATGTCGCTGGGCGACAAGATCGGCAACAAGGCCGAGGACCTGGGCGGGAAGGCCAAGGAGGCCACCGGGAACGTCACCGGGGACGAGCAGCTGAAGGCCGAGGGCCAGGGCGACCAGGCGAAGGCCGGCCTGAAGGACGCGGTCGAGCACGTGAAGGACGCCGCGAAGGACCTCTTCAAGAAGTGAGCCGGGCCCGGCGCGGGGCCGGATCCCGGCCCCGCGTCAGCTCTTCAGGCCGAGATCGTCCAGGCCCAGGATGTAGCGGTACGGCAGGCCTTCCTTCTCGATGGCCTCGCGCGCGCCGGTGTCGCGGTCGACGACCGTGACGACGCCGATCACGTCGGCGCCGGCTTCACGCAGGGCCTCGACCGCGGTGAGCACGCTGCCGCCGGTGGTGGAGGTGTCCTCGACGGCCAGCACGCGCTGCCCGCGGACCTCCATGCCCTCGATGCGCCGCTGCATCCCGTGCGCCTTGGTGTCCTTCCGGACGACGAACGCGTCGAGCACGACGTCGTCGTCCGCCGCGGAGTGCAGCATCGCCAGCGCGACCGGGTCGGCGCCGAGGGTGAGCCCGCCGGCCGCCACGTAGTCCCAGTCCGCGGTGAGCTGCCGCAGCAGCTTGCCGATCAACGGCGCGGCCGCGTGGTGCAGCGTCGCCCGCCGGAGATCGATGTAGTAGTCGGCTTCCTTGCCGGACGCCAGGGTCACTTTTCCGTGCACCACGGAAAGATCGGTGACCAGCCTGGCCAGTTCGAGTTTCGCCGCTTGATCCAGAACGGGGTTCGCCACGGCCGTGAGTCTTACACACGACCGGGTTCACTCCCCGATGGATGTGGCGTCGACCGCACGCCCGCGCGTCGCCGCCCAGGCCGGGACCAAGATCGCCACCAGGGCCAGCACCACGGCGATGGCCAGCACCGTCAGGTAGATCGTGATCGGCCCGGACGGCAGCACCGAACCGGTCACCACGAGGCAGAACGGGACGATCGCGCCGGCCGCCGTCGCCGTGCCGAGCAGGATCGCGATGGTCGCGATCAGCCCGCCTTCGACCCCGGCCATCCGCAGCACCTGGCCGCGGGTGAACCCGCTCAGCCGCTGCAGCCCGAACTCGCGGCGCCGCTTGCCGGTCGCCATCACCAGCGTGTTGACCACGGAGATCACGGTGTAGGCGATGATCATGCCGACGAGCAGGTAGTTGACCCAGGCGCCGACCTCGTTGCCCTTCGCGTGCGCCGCGATCAGCACGGCACGGTCGCCGACCTGGACCGGCAACCCCGCTGTCGCCTCGCGAAGGCGCGAAGTGAGCGTTGCCGCGTCGACGCCGGGAGCGGCGCGGACCAGCAGCTGCGGAGCGAGCCCGAGCGTCGTGTGCGGCGCCAGCAGTCCGGCGGGCAGAACGAGGCTCTCGAACCCGGCGCGCTGCTTCTCGACGGCCCCCACCCGCACGTCCGCCGGGGTGCCGTCACCGAACCGCAGCGACAGGGTGTCGCCGACGTGGCGGCCGAGCGTGTCCGGCACCGTGATCGTGTTCCCGGTCAGCTCGCTGACCCCGACGGCGGGCCAGCCGTCCTTGTCCTGGTTCGAGTCGAACGGCTTCTCGATGAAGACCGTGCTCGTGACGTACTCCGACGCACTGGCCACCCCGGGGACCGAACGGACCCGGCTCACCACCGAGGGGTCGAGGCCGATCGGCGAGCCGACGACCGCGTCCGCCCGCAGGTCCTCGGTGTACGCCTGGTTCGAGACGGCTTCCTGGGTCGTCTGCAGGTAGATGTTGGCGGTCGCGATGCCGACCGCGAGCATGATCGGGGTGACCGCGCCGGCCGTCCGTACCGCGACGACGCGCGTGTTGAGCAGCGCGACCCGGCCGGTGACACCGCTGATCGCCTGCACCGGCCAGCGCAGCAGGGTCGCCATCACCTTCGTGACGCCGGGGCTGATCGCCGCCAGGCCGAACGCCCACAGCATCACCGCCGGGCCGGACGTGCTGGCCGCGACCGGGCCGGTCATCACCGCGACCGTGACGATCGCCAGCGCCGTCCCGCCCGCGAAGCACAGGATCGCCGTGACCAGCCGGATCGGCGTCAGCCAGCGCCGTTCGACGGCGGCTTCGGCGAGCGCCTCGGTCGGCCGGACCTTCGACGCACGACGGCCGGCGACGAAGGCCGCCGCGACGACGGCCAGCAGGGACGCGCCCGCGGCGACCGTCGCCGGGAGCCAGCCCTGTTCGAAGCGCAGCACGTCGGGGACGACGTGGTTGGCCGCGAGCTGGTCGAACAGCCACCGCCCGAGCACCGGGCCGAGCACGATCGCGGCCCCCACCGCGAGCAGCCCGACGACCAGCGCCTCGCCGAGCACCATCCGCCGCAGCTGGCGGGGAGTCGTGCCGATGGCGCGCAGCAGCGCAAGCTCGCGCTGACGCTGCTGCGTCGAGAGCGAGAGCGTGCCCGCGACGACGAACACCATGACCATCGCCGACAGCCCACCGGAGACCGCGGCCAGCACGATGAGGTTCTCCCCGCTCTGGTCGACCTCCGGGAACTCCAGGAGCCCGCGGTCGGTGCCGGTCGTGACCACCCCGGCGTCCCCGACCGCCGCCGTCACCGCGGCGACGTCGCCGCCGAAGACGCCGATCGTGTCGAGCTTGCCCGGGTGCCCGGCCAGGCGTTCGGCGTCCTCGGTGCTGAAGAAGACCGCCGAGTCCCGCATCGGCTGCGGGGCGGTCGCGATGCCGGAGACGCGGTACTGACCGGCTTCGCCGTGCGCGGCGACGGGCAGCGTGGCGCCGACGGGGATCCCCAGCCCGGCGTCGACGACGACCTCACCGGGCCGCGGCGCCTGACCCCGCAACGAGTACGGCGTCAGCGCGGCGGAGTCCCAGGCGCGCCCGAGAGCGCTCGCGGAACCGATCTGCGCCGCGAAACTGACCTCGCCGACCACGTTGGTGACACCGGGAACCGCGCGGAGGCGGTCGGCCAGCGCGGCGTCGACCCGGACGCGCTCGGCCAGGGTGCCGTTCTCGAACTTGTGCTTGTCCTCGGGGTCGAGCGTCGCCGGGTCGTCCTCCGGCAGCTTGAGCGTCTGCTGCCCGCCGACGACGATCGGCGCCGCGGCCAGCCGCTGCACCGGCGTCTCGGACCGGATGCCCGACTCCATCAGGCCGCCGCACGCCGAGACGATCAGCGCGCCGAAGAACACGGCGACGAACGTCGCCAGGAAGGCGCCCTTGCGCTGGCGCAGGGTGCGCAGTGCGAGCTTGAACATCAGACCCGCACCGCCGCTCGGTCCCAAGCACCCAGGTGGGTCATCCGCTCGGCGACGGCGGCCGCGGTCGGCCGGGCCAGCCGGCCGGCGATCCGGCCGTCGGCCAGGAACACGACGTCGTCGGCGTAGGACGCGGCGACCGGGTCGTGCGTCACCATGATCACCGTCTGGCCCGACGCACGGACGGACTCGCGCAGCAGGCCGAGGACGTCGGCGGCGGTGCTGGTGTCGAGCGCGCCGGTCGGCTCGTCGGCGAACAGCACCGCCGGGTCGGTGACCAGGGCGCGCGCGATCGCGACGCGCTGCTGCTGCCCGCCCGACAGCTGCCCGGGCAGGTGCTTGCGGCGCCCGTCGAGCCCGACGTGCGCGAGGATCCGCTTGACGAGCCGCTTGTCCGGGCGCTTCCCGGCCAGCTGCAGCGGCAGGACGACGTTCTGCTCGACCGTCAGCGCCGGGAGCAGGTTGAACGCCTGGAACACGAAGCCGACGCGGTCGCGGCGCAGCTTGGTCAGGTAGGTCTCGCTCTTGCCGTCGAGGTCCTGGCCGTCGAGCAGGACCCGCCCCGACGTCGGCCGGTCGAGGCCGGCCGCGCAGTGCAGGAACGTGCTCTTGCCCGAGCCGGACGGGCCCATCACGGCCGTGAAACCGCCGCGCGGGAAGGAGATCGAGACTCCGTCCAGCGCGACCACGCCTTCGCCGTACTCCTTGCGCACGGCCTCGAGCCGGACCGCGTCGGCTGCCTCGTGCCACCCAGTTGTCATGGGAAGAACGCTAGGCAGGTACCGCCCGAACCTCCCTGGTGCTGACGCGCGTTTCGAAGGTAGGGACAGCCCTACTCAGGTGCGGCCCTTGCCGCCGAAGCCGCCGCTGATCCTGCGCAGCACGGCGCGCGGCAGCAGCCCGCCGATCGCGACGACGGCCTTGTACTGCAGGCTCGGCACCGAGATCACCTTGCCGCGGCGCAGGTCGGCGAGCGCCTCGGTGACCACCTGTTCGACACCCAGCCAGGCGATTTTCGGGCCCGGTTTGTCGATGCCGGCCCGCTCGTGGAACTCGGTCGCGGTGAAACCCGGGCACAGGGCCATCATCCGGACGCCCTTCGGGAGCGACGCGGCGATGCCTTCGGTGAACGACGTGACCCAGTTCTTGCTAGCGGTGTAGGTCGAACCGCGGCCGCTGAAGAAGCCCGCGACGCTGCTGACCTGGATGACGTCACCCCGGCCGCGCTCGACCATGCCCGGCAGCACGGCCCGGGTCAGCCGCAGGACGGCGGTGACGTTGACGTCGAGCTGGCGCTGCAGCGCGTCCGGCGAAACGGTCCAGAAGTCGCCGCCCAGCCCGAACCCGGCGTTGTTGACGAGCAGGTCGATCGGGCCGGCGGCCAGCCGTTCCTCGACGGCCGTTCGTCCGTCCACTTCGGACAGATCGGCGGGCAGCACCTCGACGGTGACACCGTGGCGTTCCCGCAGTTCGGCGGCGTAGGCCTCGAGGCGTGTGGCGTCCCGGGCGACGAGCACCAGGTCGTACTTCTCGGCGGCGAGCGTGCGCGCGAACTGCGCGCCGATGCCCGCGGTGGCTCCGGTGATCACGGCGGTGGTGGTGGTCATGTGGGTGAACCATACCCGCTGGTCAGGGCCCGAGATGCAGCCGTTTGGCGCCCGGGTTATCGTCCCGCTCATGGGTAAGCACAGCAGGCGCAAGAGCGGCTATCTGCCCAGGGTCGCCGCCGGCGCGGCACCCGTCGCCCTCTTCTTCGCCGCCCCCGTTTCGGCGTTCGCCGCCCCGTCCACTCAGTCCGATCTGACGCTGCCGATCGACCACCGGCACACCACGACGCTGGACAACGACGGCGACGCCCTCACCGCGACCCGCCGCGACGTCGTCGTCAAGCAGCTCGGTGACGTCCGGCTCGTCTCCGACCTCACGGAGGCCGCCGCCACGAGCCGCGATCGCGCGGGCGTCGCCCAGAGCGCTCACCAGGGCGTCTGGCTGGGCCACGGGGTCGACGTCCTCAGCGAGAACGCCGAACGGCTCGACACAGGCCTGTTCACCGGGGATCTCACGGGTGGCGTCGCCGTCCGCCGCTCGTCCGGCCAGGCCGTGGACCTCGGCCGGCTGGGCGCGGTCGGCACCAGTTCGGAGCAGCACGTCATCGGCAGTTTCGCCGGCGTGCTCGACGCCGGGCAGAAGCACGAGGTGGGCGGCACGCTGGGACCGGCGTTCGGCCTGGTGAAGGCGTCGCAGAGCCTTCAGTCGGGCTCGATCAGCGGCGACCTGGGTGTCGACCACGTCGTCCACGTCCAAGGTGGCGCGACGTCGGTGCGCGGCACCCTGGCCCCGTCGACGCAGGTCAGCGTGCTGGACCAGCCGGTGCTCTAGTTCTGCGGCGGCTGGTCCGCGGGCGGCTGCTGCACCGGCGTCCCGGCGGCCGGGGTGCCCGGCGCGGAGCCCGCGGCGGGGATCGGGGCGCTCGCCTGGTGGCGGCCGGCCTCGTAGTCCTCGTCGAACGGGTCGACGATGTCGGCGATCTCGCCGAGGTCGCGCAGCAGCCGCTCGAGCCGGGACGGGCCGGCGGTCGGGACGACGCTGGCCAGCACCCATTCGGCCTCGAGCCACGCCACGCCGACGTCGCCGCCGAGCTGGTCCGCGGCGTCGACGAGCTCCTGCGTGATCACGGCACGGGCGCCGTCGGCGTCGTCCGCGAAGGCGTAGCGGGAGCCGATCGGGCCGAGCATCTCGGGCATGTCGGCGCGCTGGAACGGCACGCTGGACAGCCACATCTCGATCGGGATCTTGTGCTTCTTGTTGCAGCGCACGGCGACGACGACGGCCGGGATCTGCCCCTCGGTCTCGATGTCGAAGATGAACACGGGACGGCGGCCGTCGGAGGTGAAGGTCGAGCCCGCGACGACGTTCACGGCGGCGTCCGCGCCGAAGTAGCCGATGGCCCCGTTGGACCACTGCTGCGGCAGCCGCTCGTCCTCTTCGACGAACTGCCAGCCGCGCAACTGAGCCCAGCGCATGCGCTCGCGGTTGCGCGAGCCCTCCTTCGCCCGGTCGGCAGCGAGCAGCCCGAGGCCCGCCACCAGGGCGACGGCCGCGATGACGAACCAGATCCACGCCGGAATACCCACGACGGTGAGGGTATCGCCTGCTACGCCGAAGAGATGAGCGCCGGTACCCGTGTCGCCGCGCCCGTTCGGAGCATTTCCCCGTCGTCAGGTCGACATATCGCTATCTCCGGCCACTTTGGACGGCCACCGAACGCCGTGAAGGCCACCTTGAGGGACATAGAGTCCCTCAAGGTGGCCTTCACGGACTTCAGACGCGGGTGACCGTCAGGGCGTCGCCCGCCTCGATGTCCGGGATGTCGACCCGGACCGTGTCGCCGTCGCGGACCTCGCCCGACAGCAGCTCCTTCGCCAGCTTGTCGCCGATCGCCGACTGGACCAGCCGCCGGAGCGGGCGGGCGCCGTAGATCGGGTCGAAGCCGTTGAGCGCGAGCCACTCGCGAGCGCCGTCGGTGACCTCCAGGTTCAGCCGGCGCTGGGCCAGCCGCGCGGCCAGCCTGGCCACCTGGATGTCCACAATGGACGTCAGCTGCTCGGTGCCGAGCGAGTGGAACACGACGATGTCGTCGAGCCGGTTGAGGAACTCCGGCTTGAACTGCCGCTGCACCACGTCCAGCACCGCGTCCCGCCGCTGGCGTTCGTCCAGCGAAGGGTCGGCGATGGCCTGCGAACCGAGGTTCGAGGTCAGGATCAGGATGGTGTTCCGGAAGTCCACCGTCCGGCCCTGGCCGTCGGTCAGCCGCCCGTCGTCGAGGACCTGCAGCAGCACGTCGAAGACGTCCGGGTGGGCCTTCTCGACCTCGTCGAGCAGCACCACCGAGTACGGCCGGCGCCGGACGGCCTCGGTCAGCTGCCCGCCCTGGTCGTACCCGACGTAGCCCGGCGGGGCACCGACCAGGCGCGCCACCGAGTGCTTCTCGGCGTACTCGCTCATGTCGATCCGCTGGATCGCCCGCTCGTCGTCGAACAGGAACTCCGCCAGCGCCTTGGCCAGCTCGGTCTTGCCGACACCGGTCGGGCCGAGGAACAGGAACGAACCGGTCGGCCGGTCCGGGTCGGCGACGCCGGCCCGGGCGCGGCGCACCGCGTCCGCCACGACCTGCACGGCTTCGGCCTGCCCGATGACGCGGCGGCCCAGCTCCTCCTCCATCCGGAGCAGCTTGCCGGTCTCGCCTTCGAGAAGGCGGCCCGCCGGGATGCCGGTCCACGCCGCCACGACGTCCGCGACGTCGTCCGCGCCGACCTCTTCCTTGAGCATCACGTTCTGCTGGCTGACCTCGTTCGCCGCGGTGGCCGCTTCGAACTCCTTCTCCAGCGCCGGGATCCGGCCGTAGCGCAGCTCGGCGGCCTTGCCCAGGTCACCGTCGCGCTCGGCGCGCTCGGACTCGCCGCGCAGCTGTTCCAGCTGCTCCTTGAGCTCACGGACCTTCTCGATGGAGCCCTTCTCGTTCTGCCAGCGCGCGGTCAGCGCGGTCAGCGTCTCGCGCTTCTCGGCCAGCTCGGCGCGCAACGCGCTGAGCCGGTCCTTCGAAGCCGCGTCGCTCTCCTTGGCGAGCGCCATCTCTTCGATCTCGAGACGACGGACGGCGCGCTCGACCTCGTCGATCTCCACCGGCCGCGAGTCGATCTCCATGCGCAGCTTGGACGCGGCCTCGTCGACCAGGTCGATGGCCTTGTCCGGCAGGAAGCGCGCGGTGATGTAGCGGTCGGACAGCGTCGCGGCGGCGACCAGGGCGGCGTCCGTGATCCGGACACCGTGGTGCACCTCGTAACGCTCCTTCAGCCCGCGAAGGATCGCGATGGTGTCCTCGGGCGACGGCTCGCCGACCAGCACCTGCTGGAAGCGCCGCTCCAGGGCGGCGTCCTTCTCGATGTGCTGGCGGTACTCGTCGAGCGTGGTCGCGCCGACCATCCGCAGCTCACCGCGAGCGAGCATCGGCTTGATCATGTTGCCGGCGTCCATCGCGCCTTCACCGGTCGCGCCGGCGCCGACGATGGTGTGCAGCTCGTCGATGAAGGTGACGACCTCGCCCGCGGAGTCGGTGATCTCCTTGAGCACGGCCTTCAGCCGCTCTTCGAACTCGCCGCGGAACTTGGCGCCGGCCACCATCGACCCGAGGTCGAGGGCGATGACGCGCTTGCCGCGCAGCGACTCCGGCACGTCCCCGGCGATGATCCGCTGGGCCAGGCCCTCGACGATCGCCGTCTTGCCGACGCCGGGCTCGCCGATCAGGACCGGGTTGTTCTTCGTGCGCCGCGACAGCACCTGCACGACCCGGCGGATCTCGGTGTCCCGGCCGATGACCGGGTCGAGTTCGCCGGCGCGGGCGCGCGCGGTGAGGTCGACGCCGTACTTCTCCAGCGCCTTGAACGTGCTTTCCGGGTCCGCGCTGGTGATCCTCGCCGAGCCGCGGACCTTGGCGAACGCCTCCCGCAGCGCGTCCGGCGTGGCGCCGTGGCGCTTGAGCAGGTCGGCCACCTGGCCGCCTTCGGTGGCCAGGCCGACCAGCAGGTGCTCGGTCGAGACGTACTCGTCGCCCAGCTCGGTCGCCAGCTTCTGCGCGTGCGTCAGCGACTTCACGGCGAAGGTGTCGAACTGCGGGCTCGACACGGTCGCGCCGGTCGCCGACGGCAGCGCCGCGGTGATCGGCTCGAGCTCCTTGTGCACCACTCCGGGGTCGGCCCCGACCGCGGTCAGCAGCGGCGCGGTCAGCCCTTCACCCTGCGCCAGCAGGGCGCCCAGCAGGTGGGCGGCCGAAACGTGCGGGTTGCCGGCCATGGTGGCCGCCTGTGCCGCGGACGAGATCGCCTGCTGGGTCTTCGTGGTCGGGTTGAAAGCGTCCATCCCTCACCTCATGCTCGATAACTCGGATTCGCAAAAGTCCAGGTGACGGGCCTGACCGTGACCCGTCAATTTGTACAACGCACAAAGACTTGAGTCTGTTCCGCTCAACTTTGACCGGGTGCGACCGCCTCCGCCGGCAACCGGGGCGCGAGCGTCCCGAGCCCGGCGACGGCGAGCCCGGCGCACACCCCGACCAGCACCCAGGGTAACCAGTCGGCGACCGCGAACAACGCCACGACGGCGGGTGCCAGGACCTGCGCCATGGTGAACGCGTACTGGTACGCAGCGAGATAACGCCCGCGGGCGTCCGGAGGTGCCGCGGCCTCGGCCAGCGCCCCCGACCGCGGCCCGAAGACCAGGTCACCGGCGGCGAACACCAGCGTCGAAGCCAGCAGGTACACCACCCGCCAGTCCTCGGGAACGAGCAGCACCCCCAGGCTGACCACGCACCACGCGGCGAACAACGCCGAGCCGGCCCGCATCGCGCCGATCCGGGTCAGCTTGGCCGTGAGCCGCAGCGCGAGCGTGCCGCCGACGCTCGTCAGCACGGTGAGCAGGGCGAGGATCGCGCCGGGCAGCCAGGCCGGCCCGTGCAGCCGGTCGAGCACGAACACCGGGGTGCCGATCAGGAAGAAGTCGAGCGAGAGCCCGAACAGCCCGCTGAAGAGGATCAACGCGAGGTAGGGCCGGTTGCGCAGCACCCGCGCGGGCCGTTCGCAGTCCCTCTGGTGCGGCCGGACGAGCCGGACGAAGAACCCGAGGATCCACGCGGCGGCGACGAACGTGCAGACGTCCATGACCAGCGCGATCTGGTAACCCTCCACGCCCCGCCAGGTCAGCAGCACCCCCGCCACGAGACCGCCCAGGCCGAAACAGCCGGCCCGCACCATCCCCACTTCGGCGAACGGCCGATCCTTCGGGACGTCACCCGCGACGTCGGCGATGAGCACGAACAGGGAGCTGTAGAACAGCTGCTGCCCGGCGGCGAGCAGGACCGCGGCGAGCACCACGGTCCCGGCGCCGTCGGCGAAGAGGTACGCGGTCGCGCCGGCGGCCTGCAGCAGCTGCGCGCCGATGACCACCACCCGCGGTCCGACGCGGTCGACGAGCCGGCCGGCCAGCGGCGGCACCACGAGGCCGCCGACCGTGCCGAGGGTGACGGCGGTACCGGCCATCGCGAGCGGCACGTCGACCACCTGGGTCACGTAGACCAAGGCCAGCGGGAGGAACAGACCTGAGCCGAAGTTGTCGATTCCCAACGCACACAGCAGTGCGACCCGGCTACGCGTCACAAAACGACGTTAGCGCCGCTCAGCACCGGGAAGTCAGGACCGAACGGAGACAATCGGTCACGCCGAATGCAACTGGCGGTGTCGCCGATTGCCTGCCCGTCACTTGGTCGTGTCGGCGAGGCACGCGGCGCTGCCGAGGGCGCGCCGGAGGTCGACGTTCATCTCCGCGAGCCGGGCGGTGAGGTCGGTGACGCGCTCGTCGTCCCAGCCGCCGAGGGCCTGCTCCATGAACTCCAGGTAGTTGGTCCGCCAGTTGGCGAGCTCCGCGCGGCCCTTCTCGGAAACGCTCACCAGCGTCGCCCGGCCGTCCTCGGGCGCGGGACGGCGGTCGATCAGCCCAGCGGCGGAGAGCTGGGTGATCTGCCTGCTGACCACCGACAGGTCCACGAACCGGCGCTTCGCCAGCTCGGACGGCCGCGCCTCGCCGTTCTTCGCCAGGTCGGACAGCAGCATCGCGGCCGCGGGGTGCAGCCCCGGCGCGTCCTGCCAGGCCTGCATGACCCAGGCGTGCTGCAGCTGGGACGCCGTTTTCAGCTCACGCATGAGCTCGACCCGGACGTCGTCCTCGGTGTCGTCGAAGCTCATAGGAACCCTCCCGGTACTGCCTGTTAGTTGTGCAATACAAGTTTATTGCCGGACGCTTGCGCAGGGCAAGTATCGGACCGGTGAGGTCGCCCACGCCGTAACCGGGACCGATACACCCGGTCGGAGCAACAATGCGGGCAACAGGCCGTCCGACGGCTACCCTGCGGACGGCGGCCGGTGCGCCAAGCGCGCCGAGTGACGAGGTGGAGCAGTGGCGATGGACTCAGGAGGCGGCTGTGCGCAGAACCGCCGTCACCGCGCCCGGGCCGGCGGTGCATGATCGGGTGCCTTCGTCCTTCCGTCCCCGACCAGCGAACACCCGCCCATGACAGCCGATTCGGTCAGCCCGCTCCCCAGGTCCTCCGTCTCCCGTGAAGCACCCGCGGCCGTCACCGCGATGGTCCAGCTCATCCGGGACAGCTGGGCCAAGTCCGAGCCGTACATCGCGGACATCTCCCAGTTCTTCTACGGGATGCTGTTCACCCTCGCCCCGACGACGCGCGACTTCTTCCCGATCAACATGGAGATCCAGCGCGGCCGGCTCGTGCGCGCGCTGGTGCACATCGTGCAGATGGTCGACCGGCCCGACGACCTGGCGCCGTTCCTGCGGCAGCTCGGGCGCGACCACCGGAAGTTCGGCGTGGTGCCCCGGCACTACGAAGCCGTCGGCACGGCGCTGCTGGCGTCGCTGAAGAACCACCTCGGCCGGGAGTGGACCCCCCAGGTCGAACGGGCCTGGGCCGAGGCGTTCACCATCGCCGCGCGGGCCATGCAGGACGCCGCCGCGGCCGACCAGAACCCGCCGGTGTGGCACGCCACCGTCGTCGAGCACCGGCGGCTGACCTGGGACCTCGCGCTGGTGCGGCTCGTCCCGGACCAGCTGGTGCCCTACCACCCCGGCCAGTACATGAGCGTCGAAGTGCCGCAGCGGCCGCGGCTGTGGCGCTACCTCTCACCGGCGAACGCGCCGCGCGAGGACGGCGGCATCGAGTTCCACGTCCGCGCCATCGACGGTGGCTGGGTCTCGCGCGCCATCGTCAGCCACACGCAACCCGGCGACGTCTGGCGGCTCGGCCCGCCGCTCGGGCGGCTGGCGGTCGACCGGGAGTCGTCACGGGGTGTGCTGATGATCGCCGGCGGTACCGGGATCGCGCCCCTGCGGTCGATCCTCGACCACCTCGCGCTGTGGGGCGAGAACCCCCAGGTACGCCTCTTCTACGGCGGGGCGGCCCGTGAGGACCTCTACGACCTCGAAGAGCTGCGTGCGCTCGCGTCCATCAACCCGTGGCTGCACGTGACGCCGGTGGTGGAACGCGGCGGCGACGTCCCCGGGTTCGAGCAGGGCACCCTCGCCGAGGCCGTCACGCGCTACGGCTCGTGGCCGCGCTACGACGTCCTCGTCTCCGGCTCGCCGGCGATGATCCGCGCCACCGTGTCGCGGATGCTGGTGGCGGGCAGCGCGCTGGACCAGATCCAGTACGACCCGTTCACGATCGACTAGTTCTTCGTAAATATCGCGATGCACCTGTCCGGTGAATGAGTCGCGCGAACTCCGGTAATTGTTACCGCGTTCCGTGAATCCATCCGGGTGATCCTTTTTACGCAGTGCCAGACGGGGTTGACCCCGCGTGGCGAAATTGCTCCGTTCGAGCGGGACCGCGCGAAATCACGCGCATCTGCACGGGAATGCGCCTACAGTCGGGAACCCTCGGGGGCGGTACCGCACAGCTGTGCCGCGTGGACGGCGTCAAAAAGCCATGCACGACTGGAGAAAACCGTTCCCGATGACTGCTGAATCCGTGAAGATCCCCACCCTGCCCACGCCCGCCCCCGTTCCCGTTTCGGCTGTGGAAGGCCGAGAGATGGCCCGGCTGATCCGTGAAAGTTTTGCGGTGGTCGAGCCGAAAGCCGAAGAGCTGGCACAGTACTTCTACGGCGCGTTGTTCGTGGTCGCGCCCGATTGCCGTGACCTGTTCCCGGTCAGCATGACGACCCAGCGCAGCAGGCTGCTGCGCGCGCTGGTGTACGTCGTGCAGATGGTCGACCGGCCGGACGAGCTCGTCACCTTCCTCGGCCAGCTCGGCCGCGACCACCGCAAGTTCGCCGTGGTCGCGCGCCACTACGACGCGGTCGGGATCGCGCTGGTCGCGGCCCTGAAGCGGTTCCTCAAGGACAAGTGGACGCCCGAGGTGGAGTCCGCCTGGACCGCGGCGTACGGGATCATCGCCAAGACCATGCGCGAGGCCGCCCAGGCCGAGACCGGGCCGGCGTCGTGGTCGGCGACGGTGCTCGAGCACAAGAAGCTCACGCGCGACGTCGCACTGGTCAAGGTGCAGACCGAGGGCCTGCTGCCGTACCGTGCCGGCGGCTACGTCAGCGTGGAGGTGCCGCAACGCCCCAGGCTGTGGCGTTATCTCTCGCCGGCGACCGCACCCCGCGGTGACGGCCAGCTGACGTTCCACGTGCGGGCCGTGCCGGGCGGCTGGGTCAGCGGCGCCATCGTCAACCACACCAAACCGGGTGACACCTGGCGGCTCGGACCGTCGATGGGCGCGCTGAACGTGCGGCCGAGCACCACGAAAAAACGGCTGCTGATGATCGGCGGCGGCACCGGGATCACGCCGTTGCTCGCGATCCTCGACGACCTCCAGCGCTGGAAGCGGAACCCGCCGGTGCACCTGTTCTTCGGCGGCCGCAGACCGGAAGATCTGTACGCGCTGGAAGATCTGCGACGGCTTTCCGCAACGTCGAAGTGGCTGACGGTAACCCCGGTTACCGAAGAGGGCGCATTGTCCGGCGGCGACCGCGGGACACTCGCCCACGCCGTGACCCAGCGCGGCACGTGGAAGAACCACGACGTGCTCATTTCCGGATCTCCGCCGATGATCCAGGCGACGATTGCGAAACTGCTGGCCAAGGGCGTGGATCTGGAGCGAATTTCGTACGACCCGTTCACGCTCGACTGACCACCTGCCCGAAATGGCGGAATCGGCAGGGGGCGGAACGACCCGATCCTCGCTATCGTCACCGATATGGAGACGACTATTCCGGTTTCGGGCGGCATCGGCGGTTACCTGGCGGAACCCGAGGGGCCGGGGCCGCACCCGGGCGTGGTGCTCATCCACGACGCGTTCGGGCTGAGCCAGGACACCCGCAACATCACCGACCGCTTCGCCGGCGAAGGCTTCCTCGCACTCAGCCCCGACCTGTACTCGCGCGGCGGCATGCGCAAGTGCGTCCGGCGCGTGTTCTCGGACATGTTCGCGAACCAGGGCCAGGCGTTCGACGACATCGAGGCGTCACGCGCGCTCCTGGCCGCACGCCCGGACTGCAGCGGCCGGATCGGCATCGCCGGGTTCTGCATGGGCGGCGGCTTCGCGCTCATCGCCGCGTCGCGCGGCTTCGAGGCGTCCGCGCCCTACTACGGCCAGCTGCCGAAGAACCTGTCCGTGCTGGACGACGCCTGCCCGATCGTCGCGAGCTTCGGCCAGAAGGACTTCGGCCTGCGCGGCGCGGCCGCGAAGCTCGAGACGGCGCTCACCGAGCGTGAGATCCCGCACGACGTCAAGGAGTACCCGGGCGCCAGCCACGGGTTCGCCAACAAGATCGACGTCGCGCCGCCGCTGAACCTGCTGCTCAAGGTGGTCGGCTTCACCTACCACCACGAAGCGTCCGAGGACGCGTGGCGCCGGGTGACGTCGTTCTTCGGCGAACACCTGCGGTGACCTGACCTTCGCACTGAGCCGACCGGAGCAGGAAAACCGCCGAATGGCGGTAGTTCGTTGACCGTTGTGCCCGAATCGACTTATGGTCTAGACCACATCTCTCCCCGGATGTGCTCGTTCGCCCTCCCCTCCGGAACGACGTCGTTCCCCCTTCGAGGAGCCGAAATGACCTTGAAGCGCAAGCTACTGGCGGCTGCCGCCGGCGCGATCCTCGCGCCGGTGCTGGTGGTCGTCCTCCCCGCTGTCAGCGCCAGCGCCCACGGCTACATCTCCGACCCACCCAGCAGGCAGGCCAACTGCGCGGCGGGGAAGGTGCCGAACTGCGGGCAGATCGTCTACGAACCCCAGAGCGTCGAAGGCCCGAAGGGCCTGCGCAGCTGCAACGGCGGGCTGTCCCAGTTCGCCGAGCTGACCGACGAGTCGAAGCCGTGGCCGGCCAAGTCCGTCGGCACCACGGTGACCTTCAACTGGGTGTTCACCGCCCGGCACGCCACGTCGAGCTACGACTACTACGTCGGCAACACCCGCGTCGCGACGTTCCCCGGCAACAACCAGCAGCCGCCGGCGACGCTGTCGCACACGGTGAACCTGTCCGGGTACTCGGGCCGGATCAAGGTGCTGGCCATCTGGAACATCTCCGACACGGCCAACGCGTTCTACAGCTGCGTCGACCTCCAGATCGGTGGCGGCGGCACGACCCCGCCGCCCACCACCACGCCACCCCCGACCACCACGCCGCCGCCCACCACGACCCCGCCCCCGACCACGACCCCGCCGGCCGGCGGAACGTGGACGGCCGGCAAGGCGTACAAGGCCGGTGACGTCGTGACCTACGGCGGCGCGAGCTACCGCTGCCTCCAGCCGCACACGGCGATCGCGGGCTGGGAGCCGCCGAACACCCCGGCCCTCTGGCAGCGCCAGTGAGGCTGCTGCTGGTCGCCGTCGCGCTGCTGCTGGCCGGATGCGGCAGCGGCGCGACGGCGTCCGCCCCGTCGTACAACGCGGCCGACGTGATGTTCCTGCAGATGCTGATCCCGCAGAACCAGCAGGGCATCGAGATCGTCCGGCTGGCGAAGGACCGCGCGGTGCCCGCGGACCTGAAGGTCCTGGCGGCGGCGATCGAGTCGACGCAGCAGACCGAGGTCGACGACATGAAGGGCTGGCTGCGCGGCTGGAACCAGCCCGAAACGATGGACATGAACCCGCAGGCCCACGCCGGCCACGGCGGCATGAAGATGGCCGCCACCGACCTGGTGGGCACGCTGAAGACGGCACCCGACGCCGAGTTCGGCCGCAGGTTCCTGGACGTCCTGACCGGCCAGCAGCAGGGCGCGGTCGAGCTGGCCCAGACGGAGAACGGCACGAACGGCGGCGTCAACGCCCAGGCCCGCGACCTGGCCCGCCGGGTCATCGAGTCGCGCGGCGCCGAGGTGAAGCAGCTCCTGAACTTCAAGCTCTGACGCGCCCGGAGCTTGAACGCCGTGAAGGCCCCCTCACCGTCTTCGATGAGGGGGCCTTCACGGGCTTTTGCGAACTAGCGGCGCTTGGGGCGCCAGACCACCATCGCCGTCTGCTGGTTCAGCGGAACCAGGTCCCGGCGGTAGGAGGCGTGCGCCGCCGCCGCGGCCTGTTCCCCGGCCGCGTACGCCGCGGCCAGTTCCTCGGTGAGCTCCGTCAAGCGGGCCCGCAGCGCGTCGACCTGGTTCTCCAGCTCGATGATGCGCTTGATGCCGGCCAGGTTGACGCCGTCCTCCTGCGACAACCGCTGGACCTCGCGCAGCAGCGCGATGTCCCGCATCGAGTACCGGCGGCCGCCACCGGAGGTGCGGCCCGGGGACACCAGGCCCTGCCGGTCGTAGGTGCGCAACGTCTGCGCGTGCATCCCGGCCAGCTGCGCCGCCACCGAGATGACGAACACGGGGGTCTCTTCGTCCCCCTCCGGGGGAATCCCGCCGAACATCCCACTCACCTGCCTTCGAGCAGCTCAGTGATCTCGGGCCGGGGATCGTGCCCGGCCATCGACTCGGCGTACGCCTGCAGAGCCTCGCGCGCCTTGTCGTCCAGTTTGGCGGGAATCGCGGCCTGGAGGGTGACGAGCAGGTCACCTTGCGAACCGTCACGCTTCGCGATGCCCTTGCCGCGCACCCGCAGCACCCGCCCGCTCGCGGTGCCCGGCGGCACCTTGAGCGAGACCTTGCCCTCGAGCGTCGGCACGGTGATCGTGGTGCCGAGCGTGAGCTCGGTGAAGTCCACCGGCACGGCGATCGTCAGGTCGAGCCCCTTGCGCCCGAACAGCGCGTGCGGAGCCACGTGCACCCGGACGTAGAGGTCGCCCGCCTGCGCGCCACCCCGGCCCGGCTCACCCTGACCGGCCAGCCGGATCCGCTGGTCGTCGTCGACACCCGGCGGGATCCGGACGGTCAGCGTGCGGGTCCGCGTGCTGACCCCTTCGCCGCCGCACTCGGGGCACGGGTCGTCGATGATCTGCCCGCGGCCACGGCAGTCGCGGCACGGCTCCGAGAACGCGAACGCGCCCTGGCTCCGGCTGACCAGGCCCGACCCACTGCAGGTCGGACAGGTCCGCGGTGACGTGCCCGGCTTCGCGCCGTTGCCGCCGCACGTCGAACAGGTCGCCGGGCTCGACAGCCGCAGCGGCAGGGTCGCGCCCTTGACCGCCTCGGTGAAGTCGATCCGGACGTCCGTCTCGACGTCGGCGCCGCGCTGCGGCCGGTTGGCCGTCGCGCCCGCCGTCGTCCGGCCACGGCCGAACAGCCCGCCGAGGATGTCGCCGAGCCCTCCGAAGCCCTGCTGCTGGCCCGCACCCGCGCCGGCCTGGCCGAAGATGTCGCCCATGTCGAAGCTGCCGGAACCGCCGGCGCCACCGGGGAAGTTGAAGCCGCCCCCGCCGCCGCCGAACAGGCGCCGCGCCTCGTCGTACTCCTTGCGCTTGCTCGCGTCGGAGAGCACCCCGTAGGCCTCGGAGACCGCCTTGAACTTCTGCTCCGCCTCGGCGTTGCCGGAGTTCGCGTCGGGGTGGTTCTCCTTGGCCAGCTTGCGGTAGGCCTTCTTGATCTCGTCCGCCGTGGCGTCGGAGGAGACGCCCAGTTCACGGTAGAAGTCCTTACCGATCCATTCCCGAGCACTCATCGGGCGCCTCCTCCTTCCGCTGGAACCGGATACTGGTTACTGCTGTTGCTCATCGAGTCCGCCGCCGAGTGGCAACTCGCCACCGACCGGCGGGTCCACCGGGGCCGCGCCGGGCTCGTGGTCGGTCACGCCGACCAGCGCCGCCCGCAACACGCGGTCGCCGAAGCGGTAGCCGCGGCGCATGACCACGGTGACCGTCGGGCCCGCCACGTCCGGCGAGGTGTTGTGCTGCACGGCTTCGTGCACGCTCGGGTCGAAGGCCTCGCCCTCGCTGCCGAACGACTCGAGCCCCGCGCGCTGCAGGCCGCTGATCAGCTTGTCGCCGACGGCCTTGAACGCCCCGGTGAGGTCACCGTGCTGGTCGGCCCGCTCGAGGTCGTCGAGCAGCGGCAGCAGGTCGTTCACCACCGTCGCCTTCGCGCCGATCACGACCGCTTCGCGGTCACGCTCGACCCGCTTGCGGTAGTTGGCGTACTCCGCCTGCAACCGCTGGAGGTCGGCCGTGCGCTCGGAGAGCTCCTTCTCGACGTCGGAGACCACGGTCACCGAATCGTCCATGATGGACTCCCCGAGCGAGGGGCCCGCGTGTTCCACGGGCGCCTCGTCCGGCTCCGGCGCGGCGTGGGCCGGACCGGGCGGGCGAACCTGCCCGGTCTGCGGGTCCACGCGGCGCCGATCACGCACGACCACCGGCTCCTCGGGGCTACGGCCCTGGTTCTCGGATTCGTCGTAGCTGTGAGTCACTTCTTCTCGTCCTCTTCGACGATCTCGGCGTCCACCACGTCATCGGCCTTGGCACCATCCGCGCCGGCCGCACCGGCGTCGCCGGCCGCACCCGAAGCACCGGCCGCACCAGCGGCGGCGTCGGCGTTCGCGTTGGCGTACAGGGCGGTGCCCAGCTCCTGCGAAGCGGTGTTCAGCTTCTCGATCGACTCGCGGATCTTCGCCGAGTCGGTGCCCTTCAGGGCCTCGTTCGACTCGTCGATCGCGGACTTGACCTTGCCCTTGAGGTCCTCGGGCAGCTTGTCGTCGTTGTCCTTGAGGAACTTCTCGGTCTGGTAGACCAGCGTCTCGGCCTGGTTGCGGGTCTCGGCCTCTTCGCGACGGGTCTTGTCCTCCTCGGCGTGCGCCTCGGCGTCCTTGACCATCCGCTCGATGTCGTCCTTCGGCAGCGCGGAGCCACCGGTGATCGTCATCGACTGCTCCTTGTTCGTGCCCAGGTCCTTCGCCAGGACGTGCACGATGCCGTTCGCGTCGATGTCGAAGGTGACCTCGATCTGCGGCACGCCACGCGGGGCGGGCGGGAGACCGGTCAGCTCGAACATGCCGAGCTTCTTGTTGTGCGCGGCGATCTCGCGCTCACCCTGGAACACCTGGATCTGCACCGACGGCTGGTTGTCGTCCGCGGTGGAGAAGATCTCCGAGCGCTTGGTCGGGATCGTGGTGTTGCGCTCGATGAGCTTGGTGAACACGCCACCCTTGGTCTCGATGCCCAGCGACAGCGGGGTCACGTCCAGCAGCAGGACGTCCTTGACCTCACCCTTCAGCACACCGGCCTGCAGCGCCGCGCCGACCGCGACGACCTCGTCCGGGTTCACGCCCTTGTTCGGCTCGCGGCCGCCGGTCAGCTCCTTGACCAGGTCCGACACGGCCGGCATGCGGGTGGAACCACCGACGAGCACGACGTGGTCGATGTCGCCGACGGCGATGCCCGCGTCCCGGATCACGTTGTTGAACGGGTTCCGGGTGCGCTCGAGCAGGTCCGAGGTGATCTTCTGGAACTCGGCGCGCGAAAGCTGCTCGTCGAGGAACAGCGGGTTCTTGTCGGCGTCGACGGTGATGTAGGGCAGGTTGATGCCGGCCGAGTTCGAGCTGGACAGCTCGATCTTCGCCTTCTCCGCAGCCTCACGGATGCGCTGCAGCGCCATCTTGTCCTTGGTGAGGTCGATGCCGTTCGTGGCCTTGAACTTGTCGACCAGCCACTTGACGATGCGCTCGTCCCAGTCGTCGCCACCGAGGTGGTTGTCACCGGAGGTCGCGCGGACCTCGACGACGCCCTCGCCGATCTCCAGCAGCGAGACGTCGAACGTGCCGCCACCGAGGTCGAAGACCAGGATGGTCTGTTCCTTCTCGCCCTTGTCCAGGCCGTACGCCAGCGCGGCGGCGGTCGGCTCGTTGACGATGCGGAGCACGTTCAGGCCGGCGATCTGGCCGGCTTCCTTGGTGGCCTGCCGCTGCGCGTCCTCGAAGTAGGCCGGGACGGTGATCACGGCGTCGGTGATCGTCTCGCCCAGGTACGCCTCGGCGTCGCGCTTCAGCTTCATCAGCACTCGCGCGCTGATCTCCTGCGACGTGTAGTTCTTGCCGTCGATCTCGGTCTTCCAGTCGGTACCGATGTGCCGCTTCACGGACCGGATGGTCCGGTCGACGTTCGTGACCGCCTGGTTCTTCGCCGGCTGACCGGTCAGCACTTCGCCGTTCTTGGCGAAGGCGACGATCGACGGGGTGGTCCGGGAACCTTCGGAGTTGGCGATGACCGTCGGCTCGCCGCCCTCCAGGACGGCGACGACCGAGTTGGTCGTGCCGAGGTCGATGCCGACCGCTCGCGCCATGGTGCTTCCTCCTGTGTAAGCCTGCAATGGATCGTGACCTGCGGGTTCTTCCTCGCCTTGAGCGGGGCCCTGGCAAGTTCTATCGGGCTGTTGCGCGTCTCGTCAAGCTGGACTTGAGCCGACTGCGCTCAACCTCTACATGCAGCCTAACGAGCGGTTCTGCCGTCTTGTTCCCGGCCCACCCGAGAGAGTGGGCCTCAACCGGGTGTGAGGCCGCTCACCAGGCAGCCGACCAGGGCCGAGCCGGGTTTCCGGCAGCTCGCCGACCGGACCGGCACGGTCACGAGGCCGGCACACGGGTCGATGCGAGGGCGACGCTGGTGCCGCCCGGCACCGGGTCGCCGAGACGGCAGGCAGGCACCGCCGGCCGCCGCTCAGGCATCGCGCCGCGCGAGTACCGGGACCCGCGAGCCGACGTCCGCGGAGAGGCCGCGCTCGGGGCCCGCCTCGGTCAACCTGGAGCCGGCGATGTCCGGCGAGCCGCGGCGATCCGGCGCACGTCCATGATCTGGTTCCTCCTCTGCACGCCGGCCTTCGGCGTGCACCCTTCCTAACAGCGGCCCCCGACAGTTCAGGAGCGGCGGCCGGTCCAGGAGGAGAGGAAGAAATCCGGAGTTTCTTGCAGCACAACGGTTTCCGCCGCGGTGCCGTCCCACGAAGTCACTCGATAGTGGGAATCCACCGCGACCGGCACCCCCTGCGCCGGCGTCGCGGTGTTCTCGCCGCGCGTGAATCCCACGACGCCGAACATCGCGACGGCCCCCACCAGCGCGGCGGCCAGCACGCGCCGTTCGATCTTGCCCATGGCAGTTTTCCCCTGTGTGTAAGAAAGTCCGTGAAAGTCAGGCCGCGTTGACGGTGACGCTGCCGCTGTCGGTGGTGAGGTCGAGCGTGTGCGCGGCGGAGGCGTCGGTCGGGACGTCGATCTCGCGGTGCCCGCTGTCGCTGTTGCCCTGGACGCGGTACGGGCCGCCCGGCACGGTCAGCTCGACGCTGCCGCTGTCGGCGTGCACCTTGACGTCGTTCGCCTGCGCCAGCGTGAACTCGACGCGGCCGCTGTCGGCGTTGACGTCGACCGGGCCGCGCACCTCGTCACCGGTCACGCTGCCCGAGTCGCTCTGGAGCGTCACGGCGCCGACGTCGTGCAGGTCGATGGAACCGCTGCTGAGCCGCAGTTTCACCGCGCCGGACACGTTCTCGACGCGCGCGCTCCCGGAGTCGGCCTGGACGTCCACACTCGACACCCCGGCGATGTCCAGGCCACCGGAGTCGACGCTGCCGGTCACCGGCACCCCCGCCGGCACGACGACCTCGAAGTCGACGGAGCAGTTGTCACCGCAGTCGCCGAGCACGAGCTGGTCGCCGTCGACACGGTAGAAGGTGTCGCCCGGGTTGCCGCGCCAGTGGTAGTTGATCTCCTGGTGCACGGTCGACGGCCCGGTGCCGGTGCGGATCTTGACCCCGCCCGAGTCGCCTTCCAGCTTCACGCTGCGGATGGTCTGCGAAAGCGTGTTGTCGTTCTTGAAGTCCGATCCCCAGCCCCAGCCGAACGCGGTCGCCAGGCCGACGCCGATCAGGACGATGCCACCCAGAGCCAGAAGCGGGCGCGCCATGGTCTTGGTCCCCTCAGTGATGTTTCCCTCTGCCCGGAAAACGTTAGGACCGGGGCACCGCCCAGTACATGGGGGTAACCCCCCGAAGAACCCTGAGATCCCTCCCTGAGATGCGGGTGCGCGATCCGGGGCTAACCTGGCGAGGGTCTCCAGTTCCGTGATCAGGAGGATCCATGCCGCAGCAACCCGGCCCGTACGAATCCCTGCCCGACGTGCCGTCCTTCACCCTCCGCAGCACCGACGTCGCCGACGGCGAAACCCTGGCCACGCCCCACCTGTCGGGCATCTTCGGCGCCGGCGGCGAAGACCGGTCACCGCAGCTGTCGTGGGAGGGCTTCCCGGCGGAGACCAAGAGCTTCGTCGTGACCTGCTACGACCCGGACGCCCCGACCGGCAGCGGGTTCTGGCACTGGGCCGTGTTCAACATCCCGGCTTCGGTGACCGAGCTGGCTTCGGGCGCGGGCGACGGCTCCGGCCTCCCGGAAGGAGCGGTGACGCTCAAGGGTGACGGCGGGGTCAAGCAGTTCCTCGGCGCGGCGCCCCCGCCCGGGCACGGCCCGCACCGCTACTACTTCGCGGTGCACGCCCTCGACGTCGACAAGCTGGAGATCGACGGCGACGCCACCCCGGCATTCCTCGGCTTCAACATGTTCGGCCACACCCTGGCCCGCGCGGTGATCACGCCGGTCTACGAGAACAAGGGCTGACGGCGGCATGCCACTCCCGCCCGTCCGGGTCGTCGGCCCGGACGACTGGCGGGAGTGGCGCGACCTCCGGCTGGCCGCCCTGCGCGACGCACCCCGGACGTTCAGCGCAACGCTCGACGACTGGGCCGACGCGCCCGAAGAGCGCTGGCGGCAACGACTTCGAGGCACGCACAACCTGGTCGCCGACCTCGACGGTGTCCCTTCCGGGATGGCGACCGGGTTCCCGCGCGACGCCGCCGTCGAGCTGGGCACCATGTGGGTCGCGCCGCACGCGCGCGGCCGCGGCGTCGGTGACGCCCTGGTCCGCGCCGTCCTCGACTGGGCCGGGAGCCGGCGCGTGACGCTGCGGGTCGCCGAGGGCAACACCTTCGCGGCCGCCCTCTACCGGCGGCACGGCTTCACCGGCACCGGCCCGCTCTACGTCAGCGCAACGACTCCGCGTTGACGCCTTCGCGCTCCAGATAACGGCCCTTCGTGTGCTCACCGAAGCCGAACTGCCGGTACAGCCCGTGCGCGTCGGCGGTGTGGAGCATCCAGCGGAACCCCGCACCAGGACCGTTGTCGATCATCTCGCGCACGATCTCCTTGCCGAGGCCGGTGCCGCGCGCGGAGTCGACGACGAACACGTCGGCCAGGTAGGCCGACGAGACGCCGTCGGAGAACGCCCGCGCGAAGCCGACCATCTCGCCGCCGCGGTAGGCGCCGACGATCCGCCACGAGCCTTCGATGGCCGCCTCGACCTGCGCGCGGGTGCGCCAGCGGCCCCAGTACGCCTCGGTGGAGAGGAACTTCCACACCACCTCGAGGTCCAGCCGCGCCCGGTCGTCGTCGAGTTCGTGGTCGCCGAATGTCCGCATGATCGGCAAGTTAACCCAGCGGGCAGGCTCAGCCCCACTGATATTTGAGGAACTTCCCGTCCATGGTGACGACCACGCGCTCGCCACCCGGGTCTTCGCGCCGCGAGACGTCGAGCTTGAAGTTGATCGCGCTCATGATCCCGTCGCCGAACTGCTCGTGGATCAGCTCCTTGATCGTCGGCCCGTACACCTGCAGGACCTCGTAGAAGCGGTAGATCGTCGGGTCGGTGGGCACCACGTCGTCCAGCGCGCCGCGGGTCGGCTGCAGGCGCAACGCGGCTTCGTCGTCGGCGTCCAGCTCCAGGATCTGCGCGGCTTTCGCCGCCAGTTCCGCGGGCACCGGGTGCTGGCCGAGCAGTGCGGACGTCGTCCAGGCGAGCGGGGCGTCCAGGGTTTCGGCGAGCTGGGCCCAGCTGAGGCCGAGACGGACCTTCGCGGCGAGGACGGCTTCCGCGGCTTCTTGCTTCGTCGTCATGTGCCGACGCTAGATCAACGAGGTTTCAGCAGGTAGGCGACAACCGGGCGAAGTTCGTCGGCGGACGGCGGCTCGTCGTCGATCAGGCCCTGGATCAGCAGCCCGTCGATGCCGGCGAGGAACACCCGGAACGCCACTTCGTCGTCGTGCCGGACCATCGAGGTCAGGACGTCCAGCCAGCGCCGCGCGGCCGGGCGCAGCTCGGGCTTGCGTGCGGCGAGCAGGTACAGCTCGTACTCCGCCATCGTGCGGCCGCGACGCGGGCCGAGCGCCTCCGCCAGCAGGCCGGCGACCTCCTCGGCGCCGCGGCTGCCGCGCGAGCGGGCGCGGTCGATCATCCAGTAGACCTCGGTCGCCATGTCGCGGGCGCACGAGATCAGGGTCGCGACCAGCAGGTCGTCCAGCGACGAGAAGTGGTAGGTCGTGGACGTCGTGGGCACGCCGGCCTCGGTGGCGACCGTCCGGTGGGTGACGCCCGCGACGCCGTCACGCTCGATCACCCGCAGCGTCGCCTCGATGATCTCCGCACGCCGCTTCTCGCCGCGTACCTTCCGGCCGTCGGCCTGCAGTTTCACGTCGACGCACTCCCGATCTCGATCAGCACCACGCCACCGATCACCAGGGCCAGCCCGGCGATCATGGCCGCGTTGACCGGCTCCTTGAGGAACACGACGCCGACGATCGCGACCAGCGCGACCCCGGCGGCGGCCCAGATCGCGTACGCGACGCCGATCGGCAGCCCCATCTTCAGGACGTACGACAGCGCGACGAACGCGACGGCGTAACCGAGCACCACGATGATCGACGGGCCGAGCTTCGAGAAGCCCTCGGAGAGCTTCAGCGAGACCGTCGCGGAGACCTCGGCGGCGATCGCCAGCGCGAGCAGAAGGTACGCACCCATAGGGTGAAAACTACCTGAACGATCGTCCCGAAACAAAGAGCGACGTACACCACATCGGTGGGACTTAGGCCCACTCAACGGGTTACTCATCAGTAAGGAAGGTTAGTCTCCCGGCACCACCACTGATCCATCCGGACGAAAGGCACCCGAACGATGGGCGCTCTGCAACTGACGCTCGGCGGGATCTCGGTCCTGCTCGGCCTCATCGCCTGGGGCATGTTCGCCGCGACGATCGCCCGCTTCGTGCGGGTCATCCGCCTCGGACAGCCCGACGCGACCCGCAACGGCCCCTTCATGCCGCGCATGAAGACGCTGATCAAGGAGTTCGCGGCCCACACCCGGATGAACCGGAAGCGCAGCGTCGGACCGGCCCACTGGCTGGTGATGTGGGGCTTCCTGCTCGGCTCGCTCGCCCTGTTCGAGGCCTACGGCGAGGTCTTCGTCCCGCACTGGGGCTGGCCGATCCTCGACGACTTCCCGCCGTTCCAGCTGCTCATGGAGCTGCTCGGGGTCGGCACGATCGTCGGCATCCTGGTGCTGATGGCGATCCGCCAGCGCAACCACCCGCGCCGCGCCGACCGCCAGAGCCGCTTCCAGGGCTCCAACTTCAAGTGGGCCTACTTCATCGAGGCCGTCGTCCTGATCGAGGGCATCGGCATCATCGGCGTCCGCGCCGCGAAGGCCGCGCTCGGCGCGCACGAGACGCCGACCTGGGCCGCCTTCGTCTCGAACCCGCTCGGCGAGCTGCTGCCGGCCAGCCCGAACCTGGTCACGGTCTTCGCGTTCGTCAAGCTGATGAGCGCCACGGTCTGGCTGATCGTCGTCGCCCGCACGATGACCATGGGCATCGCGTGGCACCGCTTCAGCGCGTTCTTCAACATCTACTTCAAGCGCGAGCAGGACGGCGGCGTCGCCCTCGGCGCGCTCAAGCCGATGATGAGCGGCGGCAAGGTCCTCGACCTCGAGGAAGCCGACCCGGACGAGGACACCTTCGGCGTCGGCAAGATCGAGGACTTCAGCTGGAAGGGCTGGCTGGACTTCTCGACGTGCACCGAGTGCGGCCGCTGCCAGGAGCAGTGCCCCGCGTGGAACACCGGCAAGCCGCTGTCGCCGAAGCTGCTCATCACGCAGCTGCGTGACCACGCCTACGCGAAGGCGCCGTACCTGCTGGCCGGCGGCAAGCGCGACATGGCCGGTGACGAGGTGGGCCTCAGCGGCGACAACATGTACGCCGGGATCGACGTCCTCGCGATCGCCGAGTCGCAGAAGGCCCTGATCGGGGACGACGGCGGAGTCATCGACCCGGACGTCCTCTGGTCCTGCACCAGCTGCGGCGCCTGCGTCGAGCAGTGCCCGGTGGACATCGAGCACGTCGACCACATCGTCGACATGCGCCGCTACCAGGTGATGATCGAGTCGTCGTTCCCCAGCGAGCTGAACGGCATGTTCAAGAACCTGGAGAACAAGGGCAACCCCTGGGGCCAGAACGCCAAGGACCGGCTGGCCTGGACCGAGGACCTGGACTTCGAGGTCCCGGTCTTCGACGGCGACATGGGCGACGCCGAGTACCTCTTCTGGGTCGGCTGCGCCGGCGCGTTCGAGGACCGCGCGAAGAAGACGACGCGGGCGGTCGCCGAGCTGCTGCACATGGCCGACGTGAAGTACAAGGTGCTCGGCTCGGAGGAGTCCTGCACCGGTGACCCGGCGCGGCGCGCGGGCAACGAGTTCCTGTTCCAGATGCTGGCGCAGCAGAACGTCGAGGTCCTGAACTCGGTGTTCGAGGGACGGGAGCGGAAGGCCCGCAAGGTCGTCGTGACCTGCGCGCACTGCTTCAACACCCTCGCCAACGAGTACCCGGAGCTGGGCGGCCAGTTCGAGGTCGTGCACCACACGCAGCTGCTGAACCGCCTGGTGCGGGAGAAGCAGCTGGTGCCGGTGGCGCCGGTCGCCGAGGACGTCACCTACCACGACCCGTGTTACCTCGGCCGCCACAACAAGGTCTACGACGCGCCGCGCGAGCTGGTCGGCGCGACGGGCGCGCGGCTGCGCGAGATGCCGCGGCACGGCGACAAGTCGATGTGCTGCGGCGCCGGCGGCGCGCGGATGTGGATGGAAGAGAAGATCGGCAAGCGGATCAACGTCGAGCGCGTCGACGAGGCGCTCGGCACCGCGCCGTCGAAGATCGCGACGGGCTGCCCGTTCTGCAAGGTCATGCTGAACGACGGCCTCACGGCCCGGCAGGCCGACGGCAGCGCGAGCGAGAAGGTCGAGATCGTCGACGTCGCGCAGATGCTGCTGGAGTCGGTCAAGCGCAAGCCGGAGCCGAAGCCGGTGCCCCTCGGGACGCCGTCACTCGCCGAAGCTTCCGAAGAAGCCTGACTCGCACACGGCCCGGCCACGACGGATGTCATGGCCGGGCCGTGATCGTTGACCCGGGTCCCGGCGCCGCGTCCGCCCGACGATGAGGGCATGCGAATACTCACCCTGGTGTTGCTCGCCCCGTTCACGGCCGAGTTCCTGCTCGGCGACCAGTACCTGGCCGGTCCGCCCGAGCTCGGCCAGCAGCTGGGCATGTTCGCGCTCTACGTCGCCTTCTACGGCTCGGCCGCGCTGCTCATCCGCGAGGTCGCCCGACGCGCCGGACGCGGCTGGCCGACCATCCTCACCCTCGCGCTGGCCTTCGGCGTCTTCGAAGAGGGACTGCTGACGCAGACGTTGTTCAACCCGCACTACCTGGGTCTGGACCTGCTGTCGTTCGGGCACGTCCCGGTCCTCGGCATCGGCGGGCCGTGGACGCTGTACGTCCTGACGCTGCACGTCGTGTGGAGCATCGGCGCGCCGATCGCGGTCGCCGAGGCGCTCTTCGGCCGCGAACCGTGGCTGAAGAAGGTCGGACTGAGCCTGTGGAGCGCGGCGCTGGTCGTCGGTGCCGTCGCCACCTTCGCCATCACCTACTCCTTCGCCCCCTTCGTCGCGCCCGTCGCGCAGCTCGCCGGAGCGGCGCTGGTCGTGCTCGCGCTGGCCGTCGCCGCGTTCCGGCTCCGCGCGCCGGCCTGGACGTCGGCACCGGGCAACCCCTGGGTCGCGTTCGCACTCGGCGTCGGCGCGAGCTCCGCGTTCCAGCTCGTCTTCCACGCGATGAACAGCCTGCCGTGGCTGCTCGTCGGACTGCTGCTGGTGATCGAACTGGCAACCGTGTTCGCCGTCACCCGTCTGCGCCCGCCGACGTTCCCGCTGGCCGCCGGAGCACTGATCACCTATTGCTGGCTGGGCCTGAAAACGGCGATCGAAGCGGGCAGCACGGCGATATTCGAACAATCCGCGCTCGTCCTCGTGACCGTGGCACTACTGGTTGTCACAGTTCGACGAGTTCGTACCTCGGTGAGTGTTCCCAAGGTCCACTAGCTGGGAATTCGTCAAGGCAAACGATTACCTGAATAGCGCACCCAAAAATCACCAGAATGGCGCAGCAAGTCAAGGACAAACACTGGCCAATGGGCTGGCCAACCGGCGTATCCTGGCCTTTCCCCGCCGCCACCGCTGCCAGCGGGGACAACCTTTGACTACGCGGAATCAGGGGGCAGCGAGGATGGGCCAGGACCGGCGGACCACCACCGGACGAGTGGGTGCACGCTTCCCGTCGGCCGGTCGGCACGCTCTCCACACCGCCCCGGAAGACGCCGACGATCGAATCGCTCTGCCCCAGCCGTCGTCCTCGGTCGGCCGCGTCGGTGCCCGGTTCCCGTCCTCGACGGCCGCCGAGCGCCTCGTGCCGGACCCGGCGCCACCACCCAAGCGCGTCCCGGAACCCGTTGTCGACGTCGTCGATGTGGCCGACGTCGAGATCGACGAGGACTTCGCCGCCCGCATCATCCCGGCGCAGGACCACGGGTACGGCCCGCGGACGCTCGTGCGCCCGTACGTCCTCACCCGGGGCCGCACGCAGTCCCGCCGGCACCTCGCCATCGAGGCGATGGTCTCGACGCGGGCCGGCGCGCACTGGAACGGCGCCCGCCTGACCGGCGAGTTCCGCTCGGTCCGGACCCTGTGCCACCACCCGCGCTCGGTCGCCGAGGTCGCGGCCCGGCTCAGCGTCCCGCTCGGCGTGGCCCGGGTGCTGCTCGACGACATGGCCGAGCAGGGCCTGGTGACCATCCACGACACCCGCGTGAGCGCCGACGGCCGTCCGGCGGCCGCGCTCATGGAACGCGTGCTGCACGGCCTTCGACGCCTCTGACCATTACGCTCACCAAGGTGAGCGAGGAACCCGAAAACTCCGGCGGCGAAAGTACCCTGACCGTCCTGCTCGCCGGTGGGGTGAACCTGGCGATCGCGATCATGAAGCTCGTCGCGGGCATCATCACCGGCTCGGGCGCGATGCTGTCCGAGGCCGCGCACTCCGTGGCCGACACGTTCACCGAAGCCCTGCTGCTGACGGCGCTGAAACGCTCCGACCGCCCGGCCGACCGGGTGCACCCCTTCGGCTACGGCAAGGAGCGCTACTTCTGGTCGCTGCTCGCCGCGGTGTCGATCTTCGCGTCGGGGTCGATGTTCGCGCTCTACGAGGGTATTTCCACGCTTTTCGGGCACGGCGAAGCGCAGAGCACCTCGATCCTCAGCTACATCGTGCTGGCCGTGGCGTTCCTGCTCGAAGGCACGTCGTGGGTGCAGGCCGTGCGCCAGACGCGACGGGAGTCCAAGGCCGAAAACCGGTCATTCTGGGCATATCTCCGCCTCATCGACGACCCGACGCCGAAGACCGTGCTGTTCGAGGACTCCGCCGCACTGGTCGGCCTGGTCGTCGCGTTCGCCGGCATCGGGCTGCACCAGCTCACCGGCTCGGAGGTCTGGGACGGCGTCGCGTCGATCGTCATCGGCGTGCTGCTCGCCTGCGTCGCCTACCTGCTCGGGCGGACCAACCGCGGCCTGCTGATCGGCCGCCAGGCCAACCCGGAGATCGTCCGCGGGGTCCGCGACCACCTGTCCGCCGCGCCGGAGATCGAGGCCGTCGTCGACCTGCAGACCATGCTGATGGGCACCGACCAGGTGCTGGTCTGCACCCGCGTCGACTTCGACGACTCCCTCGGCGCCGCGGACCTCGAACGCGCCTGCGTCCGGATCGCGGCCGAGCTGACGGAGTCGTTCAACGACGTCACCGAGGTGTTCATCGAGCCGGTGCCGCGGACCGATCCCGATCTGCGCGCGACCGTGCTGGCCCGCTACGGCGACATCGCGGAGCGGTGGAACAACCCGGCCTAGTAGCCGAAGTCCTGCACCCAGTAGTTGCCGGCCTTCGTGAACCCGACGCCGAGCTTCGTCAGCGAGCAGTTCAGGATGTTCGCGCGGTGGCCCTCGGAGTTCATCCAGGACTCCATGACCTGCGCCGCGGACGTCTGGCCCTTCGCGATGTTCTCCGCGCCCGGCTTCGCGTAACCGGCGGTCTTGATGCGCTGGTCGAAGGTGACGCCCTCGGGGTTGGTGTGGGAGAAGAAGTTCCGGGCCGACATGTCGTCGCTGTAGTCCTGCGCGGCCTTCGTGAGGTGCGATTCCTCGGCCAGCGGCTTGCAACCCGCCTTCCCGCGCTCGTCGTTGACGAGGTCGAGGACCTGGGTGGCGATCGAGGACGCGACGCGGGCCGCGGGCTTCGTGCTGGTCGGCGGGGCTTCGGCCGACGTCGGTGCCGCGGACGTCGTGGGCGGGGGTGGGGCTTCGCTGGACGTCGTCGGCGCTGCCGCCGAGGTCGTCGCAGGTGCGGCCGACCGTCCCCCGGTGCCCTTCGCCTGGCCGTTCAGCTCCGTGCCGCTGGCGCCGCCGGACCCGCCGGGCTCGTTGGGAAGCACCAGCGCCGCGGCGGCCGCCTCCGCGGTGTTTCCTTCCGCGGTGGCCATCCAGGTGCCGGCCGCCGCGGAGAAGACGCCAAGCAGCACACTGAGTGACACCATCACCACGCGAGCACGTTCACCAATGGGGGACACGGCGCAGGAACGTATCACGGAACGATTACAGCGAGAACCCTCCTAACGAACTATCACTCTTCGCACTGTGGCGAACACACGATTTCGAGAACGGTTTCCGTCAGCTTCGGCGCGTCCTTCGGACGGCCAGTAGCAGCAGGACACCGCACCCCAGCAGGGACAACGCCGTAAGACCCGCGGGAACCGGGTCGTACCCGGTGTCGGGCAACGGTGCCGGCCCGGGTTCCTGACCAGGAGAAACCGGCGGCGTCACCACGTGGACCGTGGTGGATGCACTGTCCCACACCGGTTTCCCGGGTTGCTCGGTGTCGGGCGTCCCGGTGGCCGTCGCGGTGTTGCTCACATCACCACTGGTCGGCGCGGTCGCCGTGCACGTCCATTCCTGGTGATCGGCGACGGGAAGGCGCGGGAACTTGCGGGCACAGGCGGGATACGCGGGGTCCGTGACGTCCACATCGGCCAGGTCGACGTTCCCGGTGTTGCGCACCACGAGCGTGAAGGTCACCGTCCCACCCGGACGGATCGTCGGGTCGGCCTTCTTCTGCAGGTCGATCGCGGGTTTTGCCACCTTCGCCGGTGCGTCGTCGGTCGCCGTGACGGGTTTTCCGTTCGGATCGTCGCCGGTCGCGGTCACCGTATTCGTGAGGTCGTCATTGCTCATCGTCACAGCACAGGTCACCGGTTTCGACGATTCTCCGGGCGCGAGCGTCCCGATCACGATCGAGCATTTCGGAGCGATCGGGTCATTCAGCGTTACGCCGGTCAGCGTAACGTCGCCGGTGTTTTTCGCGACGACCGTGAATACCGCTTCCTGCCCCGGGAGAACCGGTTTTGCCGGCCCGGTCTTCGTCACGGTGATACCCGGGCCGATCACGTTGACGCTGGCGTCGTCGGACGCCGTCACCGGTCGCCCGGTCGGGTCGTCGCCGGTCACCGACGCGACGTTCGTGACGTCCTCGCGCACGGCGACCGAGCACTGGCGCGTCTCCTTGCCGCCGACGTCCAGCTTCGCGACGGTGAACGCGCAGCCCGGCGTCTTGTCGTCGGTGACGGCCACGGTGGTCAGCGGCACGTCGCCGGTGTTGGTCACCGTGATCGTGTACGTGACCTCGTCACCCGGGCGCACCTGCTCGGGCGAGACCGACTTGTCGATCTTCACCGCCGGGTGGATGACGTCGACGTCCGCCTTCGCCTCGCTGGTCACGAGGTCGCCCGTCGGCGGCGTCCCGGTCACCTTCGCGACGTTCGTGACGTCGTCGGCGGGCGCGGTCATCGTGCACGCGTACCGCTCGACCCCCTTGGCCGGCAGCGCGCCGATGCTGCGCACGCATTCGGAGGCGATCGAGTCGGCGACCGTCACCGAGTGCAGGTCGACGTCGCCGGTGTTGGTCACCACGATGTCGAACGGCACCGAGTCGCCGGTGCGGAACGGGCCGCCGCGGACGTTCTTGGTGATGCTCAGGCCGGGGTGCTGGACCACGAAGGTGGCGTCGCCGGTCGCCGTCACCGGCCGGTTCGTCGGGTCCTGGCCGGTGGCCGTGGCGGTGTTGGTGAAGCCGTCCCTGCCCGCGACGGTGGTGCACGTGTACGTCTCTTCGCCGTCGGGCGCCAGGGCCGCGACGGTGTGCGCGCAGGCCGGGGTGCGGTCGTCGGCGACCGTCACGTCGGTGAGCGGCACGTCACCGACGTTCTTCACGAGGATGGTGAATGTGACGGTGTCGCCTTCCCGGACCTCGTACGGTGTCGCGTCCTTCATCAGGGCGAGCCGCGGGTGGATGACGTCGACCGCGGCGGTGGCGGTGGACGTCACCGGGCGGCCGGTCGGGTCGGTGCCGGTGACACCCGCGGTGTTCGTGAAGTCGTCGCTCGGGGCCTTGGTGGTGCAGGTGTAGGTCTGGACTTCGGCGAGCGCCAAGGTGGCGAACGTCTTCGGGCACGACTGCGTCTGTTCGTCGGTGACGGCCACAGTGGACAGTGGGACGTCGCCGGTGTTCGTCACGACGATGGTGAAGGTGACTTCGTCGCCTTCACGCACTGTCTTCGGCGAAGCCTCCTTCGTGATGGTGATCGCCGGATGGATGACGTCGACCTTCGCGTCGTCGTTGGCGTCCAGCGGCGGGCCGGTCGGCGGCTTCCCGGTAACCTTCGCCGTGTTGACGACGTCGTCCGCCGGGGCGGCCATCGTGCAGTCGTAGGCCTGCTTTTCCTTCGGTGCCAGCGTTTCGAACGTCTTCGCGCACTGCGGCGCGGTCTCGTCGGTCACCGTCACGCCGGTGAGCGGGGAGTCGCCGGTGTTCTCGACGGTGATCGTGAACGTCACCGTGTCACCCTCGCGGAACGGCCCGCCCTTGACGTCCTTGGTGATGGACAGCCCCGGGTGCAGCACGGTGTACGACGCGTCGTCGGTGGCCGTGACCTGGCGATCGGTCGGATCCGTGCCGGTCGCGGTGGCCGTGTTCGTAAAACTGTCGGTGCCCGCGGTTACGGTGCAGGAGTGGTGCTGTTCGGCACCGGGAGGGAGGGAGCCGATGGTCTGAGCACACGACGGCGTCCGGCTGTCCACAACGGACACTTCGGTCAGCGGCACGTCGCCCGTGTTCTTCACGACGATCGTGAACGTCACCGTGTCGCCCTCACGGACCTGGGCGGGCGCGGCGTCCTTGGTGATGCTGATCGCCGGGTGGATCACGTCCACCGCGGCCTCGGCGGTCGACGTCACCGGGCGGTTCGTGCCGTCGGTTCCGTTGGCGGTGGCGGTGTTGGTGAAGTCCGCTTCGCCGGCCACGAGCTTGCAGGTGTAGGTCTGCTTCGCCTGGGGTGCCAGCGTGCCGAGACGCTGGGCGCACTCCGGGGCGAGCTGGTCGGCCACGAAGACGTCCCGCAGCGGGCTGTCACCGGTGTTCGTCACGGTGATCGTGAACGTCACGGTGTCGCCCGCACGGACGACCTTCGGGTCGGCGTCCTTGGTGATCGCGATGCCCGGGTGGATGACATCGACGGGCGCGTCGTCGGAGGCGGTCACGACGGGGCCGACCGGTGGTGTGCCGGTGACCTGCGCGGTGTTCGTGAAGTCGTCGGCCGGCGCGGTGCCGGTGCAGCCGAAGCCCCACGTGCCACCGGGTTCGAGTGTGCCGTCGAAGGTTTGCGCACAACCGGCGACGAGCGCGTCCGCGACCTGGACACCGGTCAGCGGCACGTCACCGGCGTTGCGGACGGTGATCCGGAACGGCACGGTGTCGCTTTGGCGGAAGGGCCCGCCGGTGACGTCCTTGGTGATCGTGACGGCCGGGTGCTGCACGGTGAACGAGGCGTCGTCGGACGCGTCCACGGGCCGCTTCGTCGGATCGGTACCGGTGGCCTTCGCGGTGTTCGTGAAGCCGGCCGGGCCCGCGACGGTGGTGCAGGTGTAGGTCTGCTTCGCCTGCGGTGCCAGGGTTCCGAGCGGCTTCGCACACGGGGCGACCTCGTCGTCGGCCACGGCGACGTCGGTGAGCGGCACGTCGCCGGTGTTGGTCACGGTGATCGTCCAGGTCACGGTGTCGCCCTCGCGCACCTGCGCGGGAGCGGCGTCCTTGACGATCGCGATCGCCGGGTGGATCACGTCGACGACGGCGTCGTCGGTGACCTTCACCTCGCGGCCGAGCTGGTCCTTGCCGGTGGCGGTCGCGGTGTTCGTGAAGTCGTCGGCCGGTGCCGGGGCGGTGCAGGTGTAGGTCTGCTTCGCCTGCGGTACCAGGGTGCCGAACGTCTTCGCGCACGCCGGGGTCCGGTCGTCGGTGACGGCGACGTCGGTCAGCGGCACGTCACCGGAGTTCGTGACGGTGATCGTGAACGTGATCTGGTCGCCGGTGCGGACGGTCGCCGGTGAGGCGTCCTTCGTGATGGTCAGCGCCGGGCTGATCACCGTGACGGTCGCCTGGGCCGTGTCCGTGACCGGCTGGCCGGAGCGGTCGGTGCCGGTGGCGGTGACCGTGTTCGTCGTGGTCTTCGACGGGTTCGCGGTGCAGGTGTAGGTCTGCGACGCGCCCGCGTCGAGGCTGTCGAACGTGCGCGAGCACGACGTCGTCGTGTCGTCGGTGAGCTTCACCGGCGCGAGCGGGCTGTCGCCGGTGTTCTTGACGGTGATCGTCCACGTGACGGCCTCACCGGCGTGGATCACCGGCGGGGTGGCGGTCTTGGTGACGTCTATGGCCGGGGCGATCGTCGGCGCGGGTGCGTCGGCGGTGGCCGTGACCTGCTTGCCGAGGCCGTCGACGCCACTGGCGGTCGCGGTGTTGACGCCGTCTGCGACCGGGGCCTTCGCCGTGCAGGTGAGGGTGCGGGTCTCGCCGGGCTTCAGCACGCCCGCGAGCCGTTGCGCGCACGACGGCGTCTTCGGGTCGGTGACCTGCAGCGCGGTGAGGTTGGCGTCGCCGGTGTTGGTGACCTTGAGCGTGAAGGTCACGGTGTCGCCGGCGCGGTACGCGGCCTTGTCGGCGGACTTCGTGATGCCGATGGCCGGGTGGATGACGTTCACCGAGGTCGTCGCCGTGCCGTCCAGCGGATCGCCGAGCGCGCTGGTGCCGGTGGCCTTCGCGGTGTTCGTGAAGTCCTTGTCCGGCGCCGTCGCCGTGCAGGTGTAGCTGACCGTCTGCCCGCCCTTGAGCGTGCCGATGTCCTTGCTGCACGCCGGGAACGCGTCGTCGGCGACCTTCACCCCGGACGCCGGGGCGCCGCTCGGATTGGTCACGACGATGGTGAACGTGACCGGCTCACCCGGGTGCACCTGGGCCGGTTCCGCGCGCTTGCTGATCTGGAGCTCGGGCACCGGCGTCGAGAAGGCGAGGTTCTGCGCCAGGTAGGAGTCGCCGCTGGTGGCGAAGCCGAGCTTGGCGCTGGTGGCGCCGGCCGGGATGGTGTCGACGTTGAACGACTTGGCGTCCACGCTGAAGTTGTTCTTCACGGCGGGATCGCTGGCGTTGTCGGCGTTGGAGATGAAGAAGTTCGTCGTCCCGCCGGCCGACGGTTCGGCGGCCGGTTTGTCGTTGATCAGGAACTGGTCACCGGAGATGCCCCAGTCGCCTTCGTAGGCGGTGACGCCGACGTGCGCGTCCGCGGCGGCGGCGCGGAACCCGGTGATCGTCGTGTTCGTGGGCTTGTCGGTGCTGTTCTGCCGGACGTGCCCGTCGTAGACGAACACCTCGCGCTTGTTCGGCGCGTAGTCGGCGTTGCGTTCCGGGTAGGCGTAGACCAGGGCGACCGACCACCCGCCCATGCAGTTGAAGCCCTTCGGCGCCCAGACGTTGCCGACGGTCAGGTCCAGCGCGGACCCGGTCGGCGCGGTGGCGAACTGCTTGGTGACGTCGGCGTAGGCGGAGTAGTACTGGCCGCCGCTGAACGTGTCGAGCGGGTCCTCGGTGTAGGCCGCGGGCGGCACGTCGACGGATTTCCCGTCGCCGATGGTGAGCCGGACGTCCTGTTTCGCCGGTGTTCCGGGCGGCACGATCGCGGCCGTGTTGTTGTTGCGCGACTGGCACATCTTCGTCGGCGACAACACACCCGGCGACGTCGTGTAGGCGCCGGTGTTGCCCGCCCAGTTGAGCCGCGCGAAGACGATTTTCGCGCCCGGCGGAATGGTGACCGTCGCCTTGGCGGAATCGAAGGTGCCGCGGTCGGCGTCGACGTCGGCCCACTGCATGAAGAAGTTGTCGTTGACGAGGGTGTCGCGCCGGTCGGCGGTGTTCGCGCAGGTCGCGGGCGTGTTGCCGCTGCCGGTCGTCGGCGCGTTGTCCGCGTTCACCGGGCACCGCACCACGCCGTTGCCCGCGTAGAGGAAATCGCCGTAGACGACGTCGTCGTAGTTCAGCTGGAACGGCTTGACGACCGTCGCTTCAGCCAATGGTGTGATTGCGGAAGCCGCGAAAACCAGGGCCAGGACCAGCAGGAGCCGAAGAGGTTTTCTGGACAGCGGCATACGAGCACTCCCGGGGGCCGAGGCGACTTCCGGAGCCTGGCACGCGCTCGTCCTTCCCGCCCTTTTTGGCCCCGGTGATCACCCGCCCGGGGAATCCGTCAGCTTCACCGTCGACTCGTGGGTGATGGCCGCGGCCGCGGCGACGAACCCGATCACCGTGCGGAGCTCGTCGTCGGAGTAGCGCTCGCACAGCTCCAGGACCTTGGCGACCAGGTGGTCCCAGAGGTGCATGCTGCGCTCGATCGCCCCCGGGTCGAGCGCGATGAGGACCTTGCGCCGGTCGTCCGGGTGCGGCTCGCGGCTGACGAAGCCCTTGCGCTCGAGCCGGTCGATCAGCGCCGTCACCGACGCGGGCGCGAGCCCGGACAGCCGCGCCAGCTCCTTCGGCATCTGCGGGCCGAGCCGGGCGAGGTAGTCCAGCACCTTGCTCTCGACCGGCGACAGCCCCCGCGTCTCCGCGATCGCGGTGTGGAACATCACCGTCTCCGTCGACAGCTCACGGGCCCCGAGCAGGACCTCTTCGACCAGCTTCGCTCGCTCGCTTGACACGGCGACCAGCGTAGCCCACTCTTTAGTTCGACAGAACGAATTAGTTTCTAAGAGTTTCGAGGGGATGAACAACATGACACGGGCACTGATCATCGGGGGCGGGATCGCGGGGACGATCACGGCCATCGCACTGCACGAAGCCGGCCACGAACCGCTGCTGTTCGAGGCCCACGACCGCGGCGCCGAGGGCGTCGGCGCGTTCCTGACGCTGGCGGTGAACGGCCTGGACGCGCTGCTGCCGCTCGGCCTGAAGGACGTCGTCAAGAGCACCGGCTTCGACTCGCCGCGGATGTCGATCGGCCTCGGCGACGGCACGCGGCTGGCCGAGTTCTCCCTCGGCGGCGCGCTGCCGGACGGCACCGTCAGCCAGACCGTGCTGCGCTCCGACCTGTACGTCGCCCTGCGCGACGAGGCCGCGCGGCGCGGGATCCACGCCGAGTACGGCAAGCGCCTGATCGGCGCGAGCCAGACGTCTTCGCAGGTCACGGCCGACTTCTCGGACGGCTCCCAGGCCACCGGCGACCTGCTGGTCGGCGCCGACGGACTCCGTTCGCGGGTCCGGACGATCATCGACCCGGACGCCCCGGCACCCAGGTACGTGCCGACGCTCAACACCGGCGGGTTCGCCGAAGGCCTGACGCTGCCGGACGAGCCGGGCGTGCTGAACATGGTCTTCGGCCGGAAGCTGTTCTTCTGCCACGTCGTCGCCCCGGACGGGCGCGTCTGGTGGTTCGCGAACCCGGCCCGCAAGACCGAGCCGACCGCGTCCGAGCTGGCCACGCTGGCCGGCGAGAAGCTGCGGGCCGAGCTGCTGGAGCTGGTGGCGCGCGACCGGACCCCGGCAGCCGAGGTCATCCGCGCGACCCGCGACGTCTACCCGGCGTGGCCGACGTACGACTTCCCGACGGTCCCGGTCTGGCACCGCGGCCGCATGGTGATCATCGGCGACGCGGCCCACGCGACGTCACCGGCGGCGGGCCAGGGCGCGTCGATGGCCATCGAAGACGCCGTCACGCTGGGCAAGTGCCTGCGCGACGTGCCGGACGTCGGGCAAGCACTGGCCACCTACGAAGGCCTGCGGCGCGAGCGTGTCGAAGCGGTGGTGGCCCAGGGCAAGCGCAACGGCGACGACAAGGTGATCGGCCCGGTCGGCCGGGTGATCCGCGACTTCTTCATCAAGCGCGCGTTCGCGAAGCCGCAGACCGAGGACCCGAACGCCTTCATGTGGAACCACCACATCGACTGGGAGGCTCGGGTGGCCGCTTAGCGCCAGGTGTCGACGCGGTGGAAGTTCTTGTACGCCCGGCTCGGCGTCGGGCCGCGCTGGCCCTGGTAGCGGGACCCGGCTTCGCTGGAGCCGTACGGGTGCTCGGCCGAGCTGGACAGCCGGAAGATGCACAGCTGGCCGATCTTCATGCCCGGCCAGAGCGTGATCGGCAGGTTCGCGACGTTCGACAGCTCGAGCGTGATGTGCCCGGAGAAGCCGGGGTCGATGAAGCCCGCGGTCGAGTGGGTCAGCAGCCCGAGCCGGCCGAGCGACGACTTGCCCTCGAGGCGGCCGGCCAGGTCGTCGGCCAGGGTGACGAGCTCGAACGTCGAGCCGAGCACGAACTCGCCCGGGTGCAGCACGAAGGGCTCGTCGCCCTCCTTCTCGACCATGGAGGTCAGCTCGTCCTGCTGCAGCTGCGGGTCGATGTGGGTGTACTTGCTGTTGTTGAAGACGCGGAAGAACCGGTCGAGCCGGACGTCGACGCTGGACGGCTGGACCATGCCGGGGTCGAAGGGGTCGATGCCGAGCCGGCCGGCGTCGAGCTCTTTGCGGAGGTCACGGTCACTGAGCAGCACGCCGGGAAGCCTATCCGGTGGGTTCAGGCCGCCCGCATGTGCTGCGCGTACGTCGTGTCGGGCGAGAAGAGCTTCTCAAGCCGCTTCACGTACCCGCGGCGCCCCGCCTCACCGATCCGTTCCTGCAGGGCGGTGGCCCCGGGGATGAACCGCCGCACCGTCTCGGCGGCGAAGTTGACGCCGGCCGCGGTGACGATCACGGCCTGCGCGACGGGGTCGTCCGGCAGGCCGAGGAAGTCGGCGTTGGTCTTCCCGAGCACGAGCCTGCTGATCGAGGAGTGCACGGCGACGGAGACGTGGGACAGCACCTTCCCGACGGCCCCGCGCCCTTCGCCGACAGCGGCGTTGGCCTCGACCAGCGCCTTCGCGAGCCGCTTGGAGTCGTCGTCCGGGATGAACTCGGTGGCGGCGAGCAGCCAGAGCAGCCGCCACGCGTCCTCTTCGTCACTGGGCAGCAGCTCGTCGTTGACGCCCATGAGCCAGCCGATGTAGCGCCAGAGGTGCAGGATGTCGCCGCGCTCGCGGGCGGAGTAGCGCAGGCCGAGCAGCTGAGTGCCGAAGACGTAGACGAGCGAGAAGAGCAGCAACGTCCCGGCGGTCTGCACCTGGTTGACGGGCTTGTCCCAGGCGGCGTAGTCCCAGTCGTCCCGCCGGTTCATGGCGGCGCGCACGTGGGCGTGCACCACCCGGATCCGAAGCGCGGACGCGTACCCGGTTCGCCCGTGCTTCAGGGCGCCGGGCGTGGTGACGTCGATCCACCAGGCCGCGGTCTCGACGAGCCGCCGGGTCGCCTTGTACTCGATCTCCCCGGTCCCGACCAGCGACTTCGTCGCGCGCGACGCGAGGTAACCACCCATGAGCGACATGTCCCCGAGCGGAAAGAGCCCGAGCAACCCGGCCCGGGTGATGGCCTTGGCCCCACGCTCGAGCCGCTCGTCATCAACCCAGTACGGCTTCGCCTCGACAGCGTCGAAGAAGACCTTCAGCGGCCCCTCAGCTGCGGCGCCGTCCTTGAGAGCGTCCTCGAAGAGCCGATGCCCCTGCCCCCTCGGCTGCCGCGCCATCCAGGCGACGACGTCATCGGCCAGCCGGTCCTCGACCTGGGCGAACTCCCGAAGCCGCGCGACCTGCCGCTCGTCACCCCGGATGTCACCCTCGATGAACAGCCGCGAAGCGAGCCGGAACCCGCCCTCCCGGAACAGCTCGGGATCATCCATCCGGCACACCTCCGACGTCGACAACAAGTGTTGTCACTTGACGCGCCGACGTCAAGGAGGGGAGGGTCTGGACAGGAGGATCTCCACGCCGTGTATGCTTGCCACGCACTGCGGATGTAGTTCAATGGTAGAACATCAGCTTCCCAAGCTGAATACGCGGGTTCGATTCCCGTCATCCGCTCTCATGGAGAAGCCCCAGGTCACACGGTGTCTACTGTGGACCTGGGGCTTTCTCTATCTCCGGTATTCACTTCTCGCGTGCCATTAATGTGCCATTAGCCGACGGGCACCGGTTGGCCGTCCTGATCTTCATCGTCGTCCGGAGTGACCCAACCAGAAGCGGCACCGGCTCTGCCGTGTCGTTGGGCAGTTGCTGCCGAACTTGGCTCCGTGGGATCAAGAGTGGCACGCAAGCGTGCTGCTGCCGAGGAGGGTCGTCCGGCCTCAGCGCGACGCATTGCGGCCTGTCTCCGAGCCCAGGTCGAGCCTCATCCTCTCGACGGCTGCGTCGAGTGCCTGTACGAGGGCGTCGGCTTCGTCGCCCTCTGTTCGCCCACTGGCCAGTGCGTCCTGGTAGGGAGACAACGCCTCAACCACCTGCTCGGCCGCCGCAATCACGTCAAGTGGGGCTAGAAACCGAATCTGCCCGTACATCATCGCGGCCGAGTCACCAAGCTCGCGCACGTCGTTGGTCAACTGCGCGATTGTCTTCACAGGTCCGACCTGCCCGAACCTGGTCTTCGCTTGGCGGTGCGCGTTCGCCGCATCGCCAAGTTCGTCGGCAGCTCTTCGGTAAGCGGCAATTACCCGGTAGAACTCGGCATAGACACCCGAGCGACGCTCCCGAGCACGTTCGACGCGCGCCTCTTCCGCTCGCTCATTCTCACGCCAGGCGCCGACTACGACCGTCACCAGCACACCCAGCAGGCCAACAGCGGCTACAACCAATGTCCCCCACCAGGGAGTAGGTGTCGTCATTGAGCCCTCCTCCTGCATCGGATGCCGCTCCGGAGCCTAGGAGCAGCAGGGTCGATGACTGCGACGACGCGCCCGGCGCAGCGGACAGGGAACCACAGCCAGCCTCGGGGCCGACCACGCATGTCGAGGCCGTAGGGCTAGAGAGGCGTGCTCATCGCCCGGACGGCCGCTGATGGCGCACCTGCTGATCTCTAGCGTTGTTCCTATGGACGCCACGCCGTATGAATGGACACCACACGGATTGCCCTGCTACCGGTCACAGGCCGCTCCAACCTTCCTGTGCACGGAGTCTCAACTACGAGGGCTAGGGCTGGCGCCCGGGAGCGTGCCCTGCGCTTACGTCGATTCGCAGTACGGCCCGGCCGCGCTGTACCTGATCACTGAAGCGCAGCTTGCGCAGCCCGAGAAATGGCCGCCGACTCACCCCGAAACTGGATCATGACTACGGCCGCGTTCTGGCTTCGTATCAGGGTGGCCCCGGGGGGGTCTGGGCGAGGCGCAGCTCATGCCATTAGCTGCCATTCAGGCCGGTCAACCAAGGTCAACAGCGGGTACCACGAGGTAGGCCCACTCGCAGGTCAGAGCCACCTTCGAGCATGGTCACCATGGTTCCCAAGCTGAATACGCGGGTTCGATTCCCGTCATCCGCTCTCAGCCGAGGGCCCCGGATTTACGATCCGGGGCTTTTCGCTTTCCGGTTCGGGCGCATGACACCAGCGCACCTGATGGTCGGGTTCGTCGCGGTGTTCGAGCAGGCCGGCGTCGACCAAACCGAGCAATGCCTTGTAGAGGCCGCTGCCCAGCTTGTTCTCGGACCAGAAGATCCACTTGATCCCGGCCCACTCTTCGTCACCGCGAAATACGCCGAGCTCGATCGCCAGGAGATATTCCGCGTCCTCCAAGTCGGTCCAGTCGGCCAATCGCTCTTTCAAAGCCATGAGTCGATTGTCCGGGTCTAGCGCAACTGGTTTATCCGTTGACGCAGGTGCGCGGCGTGGGCGGCCGGGAGTCCGGTTTCCACCGCGCGGTCCAGCGCCTCCGCAGCTGAGGGCGAACCCATGCGGTGCAACAACTCCGCTCGAGACGCGTGCCACCACGGGTACCCCTCCAAACCAGGCAATGCGTCCACCAAAGCCAAAGCCGCCGCCGGGCCGTCCCGTTCCGCCACCGCTGCCGCGCGGTTCAGGCGGACCACGGCTGTGTCCTGGACCGACAGAAGCACGTCGTACCAGGAGATCACCGCGTCCCAGTTCGTCTCGGCGTACGACGGGGCCAGGTCGTGGCAGGCCGCGATCGCTGCCTGGACGACGTACGGGTTGGGCACCGAAGGCGTTCGCCGCAGGCCGACGCCCACCAACGACACGCCTTCCTTGATCAGGTCGGGGTCCCAGAGCGAGCGATCCTGCAGAGACAGCAAAACCGGCACACCGTCGGCAGTGCGAGCCGCGCGGCGGGCGTCCTGCAGCAGGACCAGCGCCAGGAGGCCGAGGGCCGTCGGCTCGTCCGGCATCAGTTCCGCCAGCAAACGCGCCAGGCGGACGCCCTCAGTGGTCAGCGAAAGGCGGCCGGTGTAACCCTCGTTGAAGATCAGGTAGACCGTCGACGCCACCCCGGACAGCCGCGACGGGAGTTCGTCGGCAGCCGGGACGCGGTAGGGAATGTGCGCCTGGGCGATCTTCTGCTTCGCGCGCGTCAGGCGTTTCGCCAGCGTTGCTTCGGGGAGCAGCAGCGCGCGGGCCACCTCCGCCGTCGACAAGCCGCCCAGCGTGCGGAGGGCCAGCGCCACGGACGCGTCCGGCGACAACGCCGGGTGGCAGCACGTGAAGACCAGCCTCAGCAGATCGTCGCGGACCGAGAGCGGGTCGGGGTACGGGTCGACGGCGGGCATCGCGTCGGCCTCCTTCCCGAGCCGCTTCGCTTCGCGGCGGACGACGTCGACCGCTCGACGGCGGGCCGCGACCAGCAGCCAGCCGCGTGGGTTGTCGGGGACGCCGTCGCGCGGCCACGTCTCGAGGGCGCGGACCACCGCGTCCTGGACCGCGTCTTCGGCCAGGTCGACGCTGCCGGTGACGCGGACCAGCGTGGCCAGTACCCGGGTGCCCTCGTCCCGGACCAGCCGCGCGACCGCGTCACCGGCGAAGGTCACTTGCCGAATTCGACGACCGGCCGGACCTCGATCGCGCCGTCCCAGGCGCCCGGGATCTGGGCCGCGACCTTGACGGCTTCGTCGAGGTCGGCGCATTCGATGAGGTAGAAGCCGGTGAGGGCTTCCTTCGTCTCGGCGTACGGGCCGTCGGTGGTGGCGATGTCGCCACCCTTGCCGCCGGTGACGCGCACGGTCGTCGCGGTCGCGGTCGGGTAGAGGGCCGCGCCACCGCGGATCACGGCCTGCGCGGCCGCGCCGAACTCGTCGTAGTCCCGCATCATCCCGGCGGCCTCGGGCTGGGTCGGGTCGACGTCGGAGGCGTAGATGATGGCGGCGTACTTGGGCATGACAGCTCCTCGCAGGGGTCGACCGGCGCCGATCGCCGGCTCTCACTGTAAGGACGAACGGGCGAAGCCGCGCCAGGACACTTGCCGCGAAAAAACTCCGGCGGGCAGGGTGGGACCCATGGGAGAGCCCGCGCTGTTCGGTCCGGACTTCGATCGCGACCCCTCACCGGCCTACACCTGGCTGCGCGAACGGCCACCGCACCGGCTCGAGTTCCCCAACGGCGTCGCGGCCTGGCTGATCACCCGGTACGACGACGCGCTCGTCGCGCTCGACCACCCCGCCCTGCTCAAGAGCCCTTTCGCGGGCAACGAGGAGTGGCAGCGCGCGGAGATGGGCCTGCCCTTGGACCACCGGCCGTCACTGGCGACGAACATGATCAACACCGATCCGCCCGACCACACCCGGTTGCGACGCGCCTGCGCCGGCGCCTTCGCGCCGCGACGGATGGCGAAGCTGCGCGAACGCACCCAGCGCGTGACCGACAGCCTCCTCGACGTCGTCGAGGCCCGCGGGCACGGCGATCTCGTCACCGAACTCGCCTATCCGCTGCCGATCGCGATCATCTGCGACCTGCTCGGCGTGCCGGAGTCCTACCGCGAGGCCGTGCACGAGTGGTCGCTGGTCATCGACTCCGCGGACGACTCCGACGGGTCGAAGGTCCGCGAAGCCACCGACGCGCTGGAACGCCTGGTCACCGAGGTCGTCGACGTCAAGAGGGCCGAGCCGGACACGGACCTGGTCAGCGACCTCGTCGCGCAGCAGGCCGAGGGGCTGCTCAACGCGGACGAGGTGACGTCGACGGCGTTCCTCATCCTCATCGGCGGGCACGAAACGACCGTGGGCCTGATCGCGACCGGTGCCCTCGCGCTCCTGACCCACCCGGACGAGGCCGGCCGGGCCCGTCGCGATCCCGCGCATCGCGCCGCCGTCATCGAGGAGACGCTCCGGCTGCACGCACCACTGCAGAACGCCACCTGGCGGTTTCCCGCCGAGGACGTGGAAATCGGCGGCCGGCTCATGCGACCAGGCGACCCGATCCTGGTTTCGGTGCTGGCCGCCAACCGCGATCCCGCGGCGTTCACGGACCCGGACGAGTTCCGGCCCGGACAGCGGAGCGGCGACCGGCGGCACGTCGCGTTCGGCGCCGGACCGCACCTCTGCATCGGCGCCGCGCTGGCGCGACTGCAGGCCGACGTCACGTTCGAGACCGTCCTGCGACGGCTTCCGACGGCGCGGCTGTCCGTTCCCGAAGAAGAACTGACGTGGTGGCCGAGCCCCATCACGCGCGGGCTCTTCCACCTGCCGATCGAGCTCTAACCTTCGACGAGCTCCCAGTCGCTGTCCGGGGTCTCGCGGTCGTAGACCTGGCCCGGCGCCGCCTTCAGGACGGTGCTGACGTCCGGGTACAGCTTCGCGACGTGCTCCAGCTCCAGGCCCTCGACCTCGAAGTCCTCCGCTTCCGGGACCTCGAAGCCGACGAACAGCCACGTGCCGTCCTGCTCGCGGACGACCTGGCGGACCGCGCGGACCGGGCGCTCGCGGCCGGTCGGGATCTCGGTCAGGCCGCTGCTGATCTGCGCTTCGTCGTCCGGCGAGCCGGCGAACTCCCAGGCGGCGCGGCGCTGGGCGAGCAGCCGGATGTCCTCGTCCTCGTCGTCGGAACCGGTGACCGACGAGAGCAGCCACGTGCGGTGGTCCGGGTCCCAGTCGGCGGCCATGCCCGTCGGCATCCCGGCCAGCGCCGCCAGCTGCGGGAGCAGCTCGAGGGCCTCGCGGACCGACATCTTGCCGAAGTTCTCGCGGTTGACCAGCACGTCTTCGGAGAGCTCGGTGCCGTCGCTGATGAACCAGTCGTCTTCGTCGTCCAGCACGACGAAGCCCAGTGCGTCCGCGTCGGAGACCAGGGCCATGGCGATGATGACCGGTGCTTCCGGGTCCTGGCGCAAGGGCCACTCGGTCGACATGGGCCATATCCCACCATCGGGCGACCGCGGGCCGGGACCCGGGGTCGCCCGCTCGCTGAATTCATCATGCGTTGATATTGTGTCCCGCATGGTGCTTCCCAAGGGGCTCGCCCGGTTCAACCGGGTCGCCACCAACCGCGTCAACAAGTACGTCGTCAACTGGGCACCCGGCTTCGGCATGATCGTCCACAAGGGACGGAAGTCGGGCAAGGAGTACAGGACGCCGGTGAACGTCTTCCGCACGGCGGAGGGGTACGTCGTCGCGCTGACGTACGGACCCGACGCCGACTGGGTGAAGAACGTGCTGGCCGCGGACGGCTGCACGATCGTCACGCGCCGGAAAAACCAGCACGTGCACGGCGCGCGGCTCGTGCATGATGAGTCGCGCCAGGCCATGCCGATCCCCGTGCGGCAGTTCCTCGGCCTGCTGAACGTCCACGACTTCCTGCTGCTCAAGCGGGACTAGGGGGAGCAATGCTCGAGGGCGACCTCGTCCGGCTGCGTGCGCTCGAACCGGAGGAAGCCGACCGGATCCACGGCTGGGTGCACGATCCCGAGGTCGGCCGGTGGATGAACCACAGCTACCCGCGCTCGCTCGCCCAGCTGCGCAAGCGTGCCGAGGAACGCCCGGTCAACAGCTACGAACTGGTCGTGCTCGGGATCGAGGCCAAGACCGACGGCAAGCTCATCGGCATCGTCGACCTGCGGGACGCCGAGCCCGAGGTCGGCAACGCCGAGCTGGACATCTACATCGGCGAGGCCGAGTACCGGGGCGGCGGCGGTTACGGCACCGAGGCGCTGCGCCTGATGTGCCGCTACGGCTTCAACTCCATGCGCCTGCACATGATCACGCTCTGGGTGGTCGCCGAGAACGAGCGCGCCCGGCACGTCTACCGCAAGGTCGGGTTCTCCGAAGACGGCCGCCACCGCGAGGTGTTCGTCGCGGCGGACGGCAAGCGTCACGACATGATCCTGATGAGCATGCTCAAGGGCGAGCTCAAGTGGTGAGCCGGCGCGGCGCCTTCAGCCGCCACGCCTCTTCGAGCAGCTCACGCAGCTGATCGACGTCGACCTCGTCCAGGTCGACGATGATCGAGCCGGAGCCGTCGTAGTGCGGTGTCGTGAAGAAGGCGGCGTCGCCGGATTCCAGCAACGCCGCCTTCTCGTCGTGGCCGCACATCACGACCAGGCCGCCTTCGGCCTCGGTGCGCAACCGCGCGAACCCCTTGCCCGCCACCTTCAGCGCGGGCGTGCGGTACCAGGTCGCCGCCTCGACCTCGGGCAGTTCCGAGGCCAGGCGGACGACGTCTTCCCAAGTCGTCATGGGTCCATTGTCGACCCGGCGTCTTGGAAAAACCGGATCTACGGCAGCAGGGTGATCCGGTCCGCCGCGGGCGGGGCCAGGTTCGGGTGGGCGCCCAGGTACGCGGTCAGCGCGTCCAGGTCGACCGGCCCGCCCGCCAGGTTCGTGCCCTTGGTGAACTCGGTGAAGCCGTCACCGCCGGCGGCGAGGAAGTTGTTCACCGACACGCGGAACGTCGCCGCCGGGTCGACCGGCGTGCCGTTCACCGTGAGGTTCGAGATCCGCGAGCCCTGCGGCGCGGACGCCGAGTAGCTGTAGTGCAGCGAGCTCGAGATCTGCAGGAACTTCGGGTTCACCCCCGGCGCCCACTGCTGCTCCAGCACGTTCTTCAGGTTCGCGCCGGTCAGCGTGATCGTCTGCATGATGTTCGAGAACGGCTGGACGGTGAACGCCTCGCCGTAGGTCACCACGCCGTCGCCTTCGCCCGCCGGGGACGACGCGTAGGTCAGGTCGGCGCGGATGCCGCCCGGGTTGGTCATCGCGATGACCGCGCTGTTGGACTGCGTGCCCGCCAGCTGCGCGTCGGCGATGACGTCGCCGAGTGCCGACTCGCCGGCCGTGTTCCCCGCCGCCTTCAGGTCCGTGGTGATCGTGCCGACCTGCTTGTTCGCGATCGGGCCCGACTTCGCCGTCGCGTTGGCGACCAGCGCCGCCACCGCCGGGTCCGGGGTGACCGTGCGCGTGACGATCTCGTTGTGCGCCTGGGTCGCCGACCGGACGACGTCGCGCGTCTTCAGGTTGATCTTCAGGTCCACGACGGACAGCAGGCGGCCGAACGACGCGCCCTGGATGACCGTGCGCGGCTGGCCGGCCGGGTCGTTGATCACGCAGTTGTACTGCTGGTGGCTGTGTCCGGTGAAGATCGCGTCGACCTTCGGGGTCACCGCCTTCGCGATCGCGGTGGCCGGGCCGGGCAGCACCCGGCAGTCGTTCGGCCCCTCGAGCTCGGTGCTGTCACCCTGGTGCAGCAGCACGACCTGGGACTTGACGCCGAGGAAGTCGAGCAGGTTCGCGGTGCGGTTGATCGCTTCGACCTCGTCGCCGAACTTCAGGCCCTTGATGGCCTCCGGCGTGACGACCGACGGCAGGTCCTTCAGCGTCGCGCCGATGACGCCGATCGGCACGCCACCCTCGAACTTGACGGTGAACGGCAGCAGCGCCGGCAGGCCGTTGGTGAAGTACACATTGGACCCGAGGAACGGGAAGTCCGCACCCTTGAACTTCTTGTCGAACTGGCAACCGTCGGTCGGGTGGCAGCCACCGAACTGCATGCGCTGCAGTTCCTGGTAACCCTCGTCGAACTCGTGGTTCCCCACGACGGACGCGTTGACGCCCAGCATGTTCAGGAAGTCGATGGTCGGCTCGTCGTGGAACAGCGCCGAGGTCAGCGGCGACGCGCCGACGTTGTCACCGGCGGAAACGACGAACGAGTTGCGCACCTGCGACCGCAGCTGCTTCACGTGCGTGGCCAGGTAGGCGGCGCCACCGGCGTCCACTGTGGTCCCGTCGGACTGCGTGACGCGGCCGCTGGAGCCGGCCGGGGGCTCCAGGTTCCCGTGCAGGTCGTTGAAAGCGATGATCCGGACGTCGGTGGTCGGGTCCGGGCGCTGGCCCGCGGACGCGGGTGCGGTGGTCACCGCCGTCGTCGCCAGCGCGGCCGCGGCGAGCACCACGAGCCGGGTTGAAAGCCTCATGCGTGTTTCCTCCGATTCGCGCCCAGATCCCCTTACGGGCGCACGGCGGAGGATTCTGCCTCGCTGAGGGGTCAGCGACCAGGGTCAAAAGACGGACGTAAAGCGAATGTCACCTAACGGCTTCCTTCGAGCAGCGTCTTCGCGACCAGGCCCGGGTCGTCACCCATCGGCACGTGCCCGCAGCCCGGGAGCAGCTTGAACGTCCCGTCCGGAGCGATGTTCCGCAGATCGGCGACCCGCGGCCGGGCGAGGATCCGGTCGTGCTGGGCCCAGGCGATCGTCACGGGGATGCCGGTGACGGGCCCCGTGAAGCGGAAGCTGCCGCGGGACTGCGCGGCGGTCGGCTCGAAGCCCGGCGCGGTCGCGAGCGCGTGGGCGTCCTCGACGACGGTCTCGGGGCTCTGCAGCTCGGGCCGTCCGACGATCATGCCGGTCAGCGCCCTGCGCCCGGCCGCCGTCGCGGCGATCCGGCGCACGACGTGCGGTGGTGTGCGCTGGGCGAGCGCCCGGTGGGCCTTGAGCGTCGCGATCGCGTAGACCTTCTGCCGCCGGTTCCACAGCCCGGCCGGCGACAGCGCGGTGACGCTGCGGACGAGCCCGGCCCGGCCGAGCTCCAGCGAGAGCAGGCCGCCGAGCGAGTTGCCCGCGACGTGCGGCCGGTCGAGGCCGAGCTCGGTGAAGAGCTCCTTGAACATCACCAGCGCGGGCTCGACGCCGTAACCGCCGGACGGCTCGGGTGACTCGCCGAAGCCGGGCAGGTCGACGGCGATGACGTCACGGTACGGCGTGAGCAGCGGAAACACCGGCGACCAGGCCTGGCGGCGGTGACCGATGCCGTGGATCAGCACCAGCGGTTCGCCTCGGCCCGCGCGGTCGTAGACAACGTCGTCCATGACCCGAGAGTAAGTCCGGGTTGACGGAAAAGCTACAACCGCCGGTAACAGTTACTCTGCGTCCGGGTGAACCCGGGTGCCGGTGTCGGCCGACCGCTGGACGGCGTCCAGCACCCGGTACACCCGCAGCGCGTGCCCGAAGTCCGGCAGGTCGCCCTTGAGGTGGCGCGCGTACGCGTGCGCGACGTTGTACGACGGTTCGGACGCGCGCCCGGCCAGCTGCGGCAGCTCGTACCTGGCCGGCACGGCGAGCCGCTCGAGCGTCCCGGTGCGGCTGCCGCGCAACGTCAGCTTGGAGATCCAGAACAGCGGGTCCGCGGCGTTGACGACCAGCGTGCCCTCGGTGCCGTTGATCTCCCAGAGGAAGTCCGTGGCCGGTGACGTCCCGCCGCGCAGGTGCAGCGACACGATCGCGCCGCCGTTGAGCACCCCGGAGACGGCGATCTGGTCGGGCACGGTCATCGGGACGGCGTCGCCGGTGACCTCGTCGCGCACCCGCGGCCGGACGGTCGCCATCGTGGCCGACAGCTCGGCGAACCCGCCGAGCACCATGTGCAGCGTGTCGGCGGTGTGCGCGAACGGGATGCTCAGCAGCGTCGCCCCGCCCTCGGGGTGCAGCTGGTAGTCGCGCCCGGCGCGCACGCTCGAGCCCCAGTTCCCGCCGGACGCGATCAACGACGTCGAGAGCACACGGCCGACGTAGCCGTCCTTGATGAGGTCACGCAGGTAGCGCAACGCCGGCGCGGAGCGGCCCTGCAGCCCGACGGCCGTCTGCCCGTCCTTCGCGGCTTCGGCCAGCGCCTGGGTCTCCGCGAGACTGACGCCCAGCGGCCACTCGCTCAGCACCTGCTTGCCCGCGGCCAGCGCGGGCTCGATGAGAGCGCGGTGCTCGGGCACCTTCACGGCGACCACGACCAGGTCGACCTCCGGGTGCCGCGCCAGCTCCCCGGCGTCGCCGAAGGTCAGCGGCACGCCGTACTTCTCGCCGGCCACGCGCGCCGACTCGGCGCTGCTCGCGCTCAGCGCGCGGAGCTCGTAGCCCTCCACCGCGGCCAGCGCGGGCACGTGCGCGGTCGCGGCCCAGCCGCCGTTCGCGCTGAGCCCGACGATGCCGACCCGGACCGGTGCCATGAGCGTTCCTTTCGTTTCCCCCACAAGACTTACGTGCCGAGCGTCGCGGTCATTCCCGCGTGAGCGCAAGCCGCATCAGATGGCGGCGGCCCTTGCCCGGAACGTCCTCGCTGTCCCCGGTGCGCACGAAACCGATCCGCTCGTAGACCCGTCTCGCGCGGTCGTTCCCCTCGAAGACGTGCAGGGCGATGGCCTGGGCGCCGGTTTCCCGGGCCGCCGCGCGGACCGCGTCGATGAGCCGCGCGGCCAGGCCGTGGCCGCGCATCTGTGGCGCAACCCACATCGAGAAGACCAGCCATTCGGCCGCACCCGCCCAGCCGCAGGCGAGCGCGACGGCGGTGTCGCCGTCGAACGCCGCGAACCACGCGCGCTCGGCCAGCCAAGCCCGCCAGTCGTCGTCGGACTTCGTGCGTTCGACGGCAACGAGCGAGCCGAAGTTCTCCGGGGTGTCCGCCAGCGCGCGAAGCCGGATTTCGCGCAGCACCAAGGCGTCGCCGGGGGTCAGCCGTCGCACGTGGACCATTCACGCAGGCTCGCACGCGGAACGTGTCCGGTAACACCGAATAACGCTGCCGCGATGAGGCGAACGTTCCGGCGTGTGGGGGAAACATGGGCATCGAGGTCGTCCTCGTGGTTCTGGCCGTCGTCGTGCTGTTGATCGGCGGCACGGTGTTCAGCGCCTGGCGCGCCGAGCGCACCGAGGAGCGCGAGGACGAAGCCGACCCGCTGCCCGATCAGCCCTGACCGATCGGCCCGTCGCCGGATCGGCCAAGTGGCCGATGGGGGCTTTCGGCGTCCGGCTCATCGACCGAAGCGGCACCCCGGTCAAGATCCATAACGTCGGCAGCATGACGAACGCACAGGTCACCGCCCTGCAGTACGGACTCATCGGCTTCCTCGCGCTGTGGACCGTGGTGCTGGTGCCGCAGCTGCTCACCCAGCTCGCGCGGCACGGCGGCCTCCGGCTGCGCGGCATCGTCACCACCGCGGCCGTGCTGCTCTACGGGTGCATGACCCTCGCCGTCGTCTTCCTGCCGCTGCCCGGGCCCGGCACCCGCCGGCTGGGCCAGACCGTGCAGCTGCACCCCTTCCAGTGGATCACCGACATCCACACCGAGCTGCTCAAGCACGGGGAGCCGCTGTCGCAGTGGTTCATGACGCAGACGTTCCAGCAGGCCTGCATGAACGTCCTGCTGTTCGTCCCGCTCGGCGTGTTCGCCCGGATCCTGTGGCGCCGCGGGCTCATCGGCACGACGTTGATCGGCTTCACCGCGTCGCTGCTGATCGAGATCACGCAGCTCACCGCGAACTTCGGCACCGCGCCGTACGTCTACCGCATCTTCGACGTCGACGACCTCATGAACAACACGTTCGGCGCCGGCGTCGGCTGGGTGTTCGGAGCGCTCCTGCTGGCCCTGGTGCGAGCCAAGCGTTCAACGGTCGACGTGCAGCCGGCCCGGAGCGAGCGGATCCACCTCGCCCAGACGCGCTAGCCGAGCCTTGCGCTGCAGGGCGGCCCGCTTCGCCGCGCGGCGGTCCTCGAGGACGACCACGAGGGCGGCCACGGCCAAGACCAGCGCGACCAGCCCGAGGACGATCGGAAGCTGCACGAAATCCTCCTCGGTACGGCGCTGTGCGGGAGATCACACAGGTTACGCAGGTCAGTGGTGAATTCGCTACCCCCAGCGACGGGCTCGTGCGGCGAACCAGGTGTGATCAGCGGAAAGCCAGCCGTCGAAGATCAGATCGGCCGAGGTCAGGACGGCGTCGAGGTCGATCCGGCGGCAGGTGAACTCTTGGTCCCAGTGCCGGCCATCGGCCGAGTAGCGGACGGTCGCGGAGAGAAGATCGCCTTCGCGGACGACACCGGTCAGTTTCAGATCGACTTCGCCGAGCCGCCCACCCTGGCCGTCCGCCACGGAGTCGAACCACGCCGGCGGATGCCATTCGACGATCAGCCGCCCGTCCGGCCCGAGGTGCGCACGCGCGGCGGCGAGCATGGCCTGACGGTCGCGGTCGTGCGCGGTGTTGATCAGGTGACTGCCGAGCAGGACGGCGTCGAACTCCCGGCCGAGGCGGAGGTCCCCGATCCGCGCGCGGACGGTCTCGGCCCGCACGTGCGCGAGCATGGCGGCCGAGTCGTCGACGGCGACCACCTCGTGGCCGAGCGCCCGCAGCGGATGCGTGACCCGGCCGGCACCGCAGCCGAGCTCGAGAACCGACGCACCGGGTCCGGCGGCGGCGTGCACGATCTCCGGCTCACCGGCGGGCGGCAGCAGGAGATAGACGTCGACGGCACAGCCGTCCGCGGTGACCTGGCCGATGTCCATGCGTCGAGCTTGCCGGACCGGACGAATCCCACCCAGCCCCTGCGAGGCCGGAGCCGGAAAATCCCGCCCCGGAACATCCCCCGCCCATCCCTGGGGGCCGGCCCCGCCTCCAGCGTATCGGCGGCCACCGACGAAACCGGGCCGAGCGCGAAAATCCGGCGCGGTTGTCCACAACAGCGGGAGCCTGTGGACAACCCGGGCGCGCGGGCACTTGTGCCGTGCCCGGCCGTAACCCGTGCCGGAGACTGGACGGGTGAGCACCAGACCGACCAAGGACCAGCTGGCCGCGGCCTACGGCACCACCATCCCGGACGTCCTGGCCCCCGGCCTCGACGTCCTGTTCTGCGGGATCAACCCCGGCCTCTACTCCGGTGCCCTCAAGCAGCACTTCGCGCGGCCTGGGAACCGCTTCTGGCCGGCGCTGCACGGCGGCGGCTTCACGCCGCGGCGGTTCGACCCGTCCGAGCAGGACCAGCTGCTCGACCTGAAGCTCGGCGTCACGAACGTCGTCGCCAGGGCCACCGCCCGGGCCGACGAGCTCACCGGCGACGAGCTGCGCGAGGGCGGGAAGCTGCTGGCCGCGAAGGTGCTCGAATACCGGCCGCGGTGGCTGGCGGTAGTCGGGATCACGGCGTACCGGACCGCATTCGGCTTTCCCAAGGCGAGCGTCGGGCGGCAGGAGCAGCGCATCGGAGGGACACACGTGTGGGTGCTGCCCAATCCGAGCGGCCTGAACGCCCACTGGACGCCGGCCGGGCTGGCGGCGGAGTTCGCCGCGCTGCGGGCCGCGGTCGTGACTCGCTGGCCCGCTCCGCACCGTGCTGACCAGTAACAACCCGCATCCAACGGCGCCGTGGGGCGTTAGAGGGGGACGAGCCGGGAGGTAGCGCAACGACACGGGCCACCCTCAGTAGCACCCGCCGCCCCATCAGGTCGTTCTGCTCCCGGTCGAGCAGCACTCCCGAGGGGGTTTTCTACCCAGAGTTTGCTGTAACCGGCGGGTTGGGCCATGAGGGGGAATTGGCGTCATGAGCTGCGAACTTGCGACTCGTACCAAGCAGGAGGAGTCATTTCTGGCCGGTCCCGCAGGGGGGACCGGGTGGTGCCGGATCGCGTGAACCGAGGGGACACGTCCGGCGTCCCAGGAGCGACGGCGCAGAGACGGAGGCCCACGATGCACGGCATCGAGCCCACCCGCAGGCCCACTGGGCCGCCAGGACCCGGCGGGCGCAGTCTCGGCGTGGCGGTCGTCGATCCGATCCCGATCTACCGCGACGGCCTCGCCGCGCTGGTCCACCGCAGCCAGGGACTGCACTGGGCCGGCCAGGCGGCCAGCCACCACGCCGCGTTGCAGCTGTGCGAGCAGGTGAAACCGGACGTCGTCGTGCTCGATTCGGCGCTGGATCCGAACTGCCACCTGACGAAGCTGCTCAACGCCGGCGACCCGGCGCTCATCATCGTCACGCTCATCCGTGACGTGAATCGCACGCAGCAGTACCTGGCGGCCGCCATCGCCGCCGGGACGCACGCGATCGTGCCGCGGTCAATCGATTCACGACGTCTTGCCGAAGCGATCCGGCGGGCCCACACCGAACGCCGGTACATCGACCCCGGGCTGGCCGCGCTCACCGCCCGGCCGAAGCGCTCGACCGTGCCGAAGGGGGACCTCGCCCACGACAGCCCGCCGGCGCCGCGGGGCGGGATGCCGCTGTCCAGGCGCGAATACCAGGTGCTGCAGCTGGTCGCCGAAGGGCTGGAGAACTCGGCGATCGCGAAGCTGCTCTTCCTGTCCGTCGAGACCGTGCGGACCCACGTTAAGAGCATCCTGCGGAAGCTCTCGGCACGGGACCGGACACACGCCGTGACGATCGCCTTCCGCGGCGGGATACTGATCGTCCGGGCGGACGACGGCCACGTGCCGGTGACGGCGGACACAACGGCCATCCCCGGCCACCGCTGACCCGGGTCACGCTGCTCGAGGCCCACTTTTCGGTGGATTTCCGGTACTCGGAAGTGCGGATCTGCTTGCTCCAGTTACCCGCAGGTAATATCCTGAAGTTACCGGCGAGTAAGGCGAGTGTGTGCCCGGCCGGGGAGCCGAACACATTGGAGTGACGACATGGGCCACTACAAGAGCAACGTCCGAGACCTGGAGTTCAACCTCTTCGAGGTACTCGGCGTGCAGGAGCGCCTGGGCAAGGGTGTGCTCGCCGAGTCGGACGAGGAGACCGCGCGCGGGGTGCTGGCCGAGCTGAACAAGCTCGCGTCCGGCCCGCTGGCCGAGTCCTTCGCCGACGCCGACCGCAACCCGCCCGTGTACGACCCGAAGACCTTCAGCGTCAAGATCCCCGAGTCGTTCAAGAAGAGCTACCAGCAGCTCCTCGACGGCGAGTGGTGGCGCTTGGGCCTGACCAACGACCTCGGCGGCTTCGGCCTGCCCCCGACCGTCCAGTGGGCCGCGTCCGAGCTGATCCTCGGCGCCAACGCCCCGCTGTTCATGTACCTCGCGGGCCCCAACTTCGCGATGATCGTGAACAAGAACGGCACCGAAGAGCAGCAGCACTGGGCCCAGCTGATGATCGACCGGGCCTGGGGCGCCACGATGGTGCTGACCGAGCCGGACGCCGGCTCCGACGTCGGCGCGGGCCGCACCAAGGCCGTCAAGCAGGAGGACGGCTCCTGGCACATCGACGGCGTGAAGCGCTTCATCACCTCCGCCGAGCACGACATGAGCGAAAACATCATGCACCTCGTGCTGGCGCGCCCCGAGGGTCCCGGCATCGAGACCAAGGCCGGCACCAAGGGCCTGTCGCTGTTCCTCGTGCCGAAGTTCCACTTCGACACCAAGACCGGTGAGCTGGGCGAGCGCAACGGCGCCTTCGTCACGAACGTCGAGCACAAGATGGGCATCAAGGCCTCGACGACGTGCGAGCTGACCTTCGGCCAGCACGGCACCCCGGCCAAGGGCTGGCTGCTCGGCGAGGTCCACGACGGCATCGCGCAGATGTTCCAGGTCATCGAGTACGCCCGGATGATGGTCGGCACCAAGGCGATCGCCACGCTGTCCACCGGTTACCTCAACGCGCTCGAGTACGCCAAGGAGCGCGTCCAGGGCGCCGACCTGCCGAACATGCTGAACAAGGCCGCGCCGCGCGTCACCATCACGCACCACCCGGACGTCCGCCGTTCGCTGATGCTGCAGAAGGCGTACGCGGAGGGTCTGCGCGCGGTGTACCTGTACACGGCGTCGTTCCAGGACCAGCTGTGGACCGGCGAGGGTGACCAGAAGGTCGCCCACGGCGTCAACGACCTGCTGCTGCCGATCGTCAAGGGTGTCGGCTCCGAGCGCGCCACCGAGCAGCTCGTGCAGTCGCTGCAGACCCTCGGCGGTTCCGGCTTCCTGCAGGACTACCCGATCGAGCAGTACATCCGCGACGCCAAGATCGACTCGCTGTACGAAGGCACCACGGCGATCCAGTCGCTGGACTTCTTCTTCCGCAAGATCGTCCGCGACAAGGGCGCGTCCCTGGCCTTCGTCGCCGGCGAGATCACGAAGTTCATCGAGTCCGAGGCGGGCAACGGCCGGCTCAAGAACGAGCGCGGGCTGCTCAAGCAGGCCCTCGAGGACACCCAGGGCATGCTGGGCTCGCTGATCGGCTACCTGACGACGTCGCAGGAGGACCCGCAGAACATCAACAAGGTCGGCCAGCACACGGTCCGCCTGCTGATGTCGGTCGGCGACCTGCTCATCGGCTGGCAGCTGCTCAAGCACGCCGAGGTCGCCATCGCCAAGCTCGACGCGGGCGCGTCCGCCAAGGACGTCCCGTTCTACGAGGGCAAGATCGCCGTGGCGTCGTTCTTCTCGAAGAGCGTCCTGCCGGAGCTGACGGCTCGCCGCGCGATCGTGGAGGCCGCGGACAACGCGCTCATGGAGCTCGACGAAGCCGCGTTCTGATCCACGACCGAAGGGGCCCTTCCCAGCCGGGGAGGGCCCCTTCGCCGTTTCCGGCAGGCGTAGTAACGATGCGGTGGCGACGGGGGTAATTCCCGGTACACGGTGTTTCGCCGTCACCCACCCGGGGCATTCCGAGCATCGAGCCACGGAGCCCCGGAACACCGGGACCGCGGATCCCTTGAGAGGAGAAGCGATGACAATCGCCAGTGTTCTCGGCGCCATCATCATCGGCCTGATCATCGGTGTGCTCGGGCGGCTGGTCGCGCCGGGCAAGCAGAGCATCCCGATCTGGCTGACCATCTTGATCGGTATCGTCGCCGCGTTCATCGGTACGGCCATCGCGCGCGGTATCGGCTACGCCGACACCAACGGTATCGACTGGCTGGAGATCCTCACCCAGGTCGTCCTCGCGGCCATCGGTGTGTCGATCGCCGCCGGTGCCTACGGCCGCCGCGGCGTATCGAGGTAACACCCCGGATCCCGGCCCGGTCCGGTTCGCCGTCGGGGGCGAACCGGACCGGGCCTTTTCGTGTCTCACCCCATCAGGGGTTCAGAGAGGCGGAGCGTCCGAATAGGTGTCACGGTTGCGCTTATTGGGCTATCGGAGGAGGCACCGTGCTCGGCGGACTTTGGGGCATCATCTCGACGATCATCGTGGGCCTGATCCTGGGCGTGCTCGGCAGGTTGTTCGCGCCCGGCGACCAGAAGATCCCGATCTGGCTGACGATCGTGGTCGGCATCGTGGCCGCGTTCATCGGCAACTGGCTCGCCGGCGTGTTCGGCGTCCGGGACACGAACGGCATCGACTGGATCCGGCACGTCTTCCAGATCGTCGCCGCCGTCGTCGGTGTCATCGCGGCTTCGGCGATCTACGCGCGGATCAAGGGCGGCAGCCGCACTAACGCCTGACCGACGCGCGCGCCAGCACCACGGCGAACCCGGTCCCGGCCAGCAGCAGCACGGCCGCCCAGGTCATCGTCGTGGTGATGGCGTGCGCGGAGGAACCCGCCGCGAGCGTCAGGAAAACACTCCCGAACGTCGCCACCCCGATGACCTGACCCAGCTGCAACGTCGTGGTCAGCAGGCCGCTGACGTCCGCCGCCCGGGTGAGCGGGACGTGCGTGAGCGCCTGCGTCATCAGTGAGCCGAACGCCGGGCCCATCGAGAGCCCGAACAACATCAGGGCCACGAAGAACAGCACACCGCCGTGGCTGCCGTCGTGCAGGCTCAACGCGAGCAGGGCGTACGCCGCGGCCGAGCCGACGTAGCCGATCGGTGTCAGCGCCGCGTGGACCCTCGCGGGCAGCCGGTTCCAGAAGAACCCGCACAGGCCGAAGACCACACCGCCGGGCGCCGTCGCGAGCCCTGCCGCGAGTGGGGTGTCACCGAGCCCGGCATGCAGGTGCAGCCCGACGCAGAACAGGAACCCGCCGTAGGACGCGACACCCGCGGCCAACGCGGCCAGACCCGGTGCGACACCACGGATCCGCAGCACCTCGAGGTTCACGAGCGGATCGGGCACCCGGCGTTCCACAACCACGAACACCACGGCCAGCAGAGCGCCGACGACCAGTGAGGCGAACGTCCAAGCTGGCCAACCGGTTTCGTGCCCGAGCACCAGCGGCAGCACGACCAGCACGACGGCGGGCACGGCGATCGCGAGCCCGGCGAGGTCCAGCCGGCGGCCGTTCCGCGCGGCACCGCCGGGCACCAGCCTGGCCGCGAGCACCGCGACGAGCACGCCGATCGGCACGTTCACCAGGAAGATCGGCCGCCAGCCCTCGCCGAACAGGTCCGCGCCGACCAGCACACCGCCGGCCACCTGACCGGCGACGAACGCGACCGAGATGACCGCGGTGTACGCGCTCAGCGCCTTCGCCCGGGCAGCGCCGGTGAACTGCGCCTGGATGACGCTGATGACCTGCGGCATCATCAACGCCGCGCCGGCCCCCTGGGCGATCCGGGCGACGATCAGCGTTCCCGCGCTGGGCGCCAGCCCGCACAGCAACGAAAAGACCGTGAAGGCGACAACGCCGGTGACGAACATCCGGCGCCGCCCGAACAGTTCGCCGAGGCGGGCGCCGGTGATCAGGAGCATCGCGTAGCCCACGGTGTAACCGGAGACGACGAGCTGCAGCGCGGCGCCGGACGTGTGCAGGTCGGCGCGGATGCCGGTCATGGCGACGTTGACGACGGTGACGTCCAGCAGCGCCATGAACTGGCCGAGCAGCAGGACGCCGAGCATGAACCACGGCCGTGTGGTCCGGCCCGGGACGGCCGGGGCCGGGGTGGTGAGTGTCATGCCTCTGACCCTGCGGCTCTTTCCCTGGCTGCACCGAGAGTCCGGTGATGCTGGTACTCACAGCACCTGGTTCGGTTTTTCGAAACTGTCGTACCCCTCGGGCACCATGTCCGCATGACCCAGACGCAGGTCCACGCGAGCCACCGAGAGGAACTCGGGCGGTTCCTCAAGGCGTGCCGGGCGCGGATCGGCCCCGAGGAGGTCGGGCTGGCGCCCGGCCTGCGCCGTCGCACGAGCGGGTTGCGGCGGGAGGAGGTCGCGCTGCTCGCCGGCGTCGGCGTCACCTGGTACACGTGGCTGGAGCAGGGGCGGCCGATCAACGCGAGCGCGCAGGTGCTCGACGCGGTGGCCCGCACGCTGCGGCTGGACCCCACCGAGCGGGAACACCTCTACCGGCTCGCGGAGCTGACCCCTTCGCGGCTGCCGTCGACGGTCGAGGTCCTGCCGGACGCGGTGCTGGAGGTGCTGCGCGCTCTCGACCCGTTGCCGGCCACGGTGGTCAACGGCCGGTACGACGTCATCGAGTCGAACGCGGCGCAGGAGGAGCTGTTCTGGGAGTGGCACAGCCTGCCGTGCCTGCACAAGAACCTGCTCTGGTGCTGCGTGACCGAGCCGAACGCGCGGGCCTTCCTGCTGAACTACGACGAGGAGGTGCGGCACATGGTCGCGCGCATGCGCGCCGACTACGCCAGGCACCTCGGTGACCCGGCGTGGGAGGAGGACATCCGGCGGCTCTCGGCGCTGAGCCCGGAGTTCGCCGAGCTGTGGGCCCGCCACGAGGTCACGGAGCCGCAGGCGCGGCTGCGGCGGTTCGACCACCCGCGGGCGGGGCGGCTGGACTTCCGGCTGACCGAGCTGGCCGTGTCCGAGGCGCCGGACCTGCGCATCCAGGTGTCGACCCCGGACGACGCGCGGACCTGGGCCCGGCTGCCCGCGACACGCCGGGAGAGCACATGACGTGGCTCGATCTGAGTGGCCAGGGGCTGACTTCGGTGCCGTCCGTACCGGACGACGTCACGCGGCTGGACCTGGATCGGAACCGGCTGACTTCGGTGCCGGTCCTGGGTTCCGCGTTGGAGCACCTGAGCCTGTACTCGAACGAGATCGCTTCCGTGCCCCCGACGTTGTGGCGTCTCGTCGGCCTGCGCGTGCTCAACCTGGCCACGAACCGGCTGACCGAGCTGCCGCCGGGGATCTCCGCGTTGTCGTTGGTGCACACGCTCGACCTGGGGCACAACCGGTTCACGTCGGTGCCCGGCGAGCTGGGTGACCTGGCGGGCCTCACGGAGTACCTGTACCTCAGCGACAACCGGCTCACGGAGTTCCCGTCGGCCTTGTGCCGCCTGGGAAAGCTGCGGTACCTCGGGTGCACGGACAACCGGATCGAATCGCTGCCCGACCTGTCGGGGCTGACGTCGTTGCGCGAACTCCGGCTGTACCACAACGAACTGGCCGCGCTGCCGGAGTCGATCGGTGCGCTCGGTGCTCTGCGGGAGCTGCACCTGCGCGGCAACCGGCTACGTGAGCTGCCGTCGTCGATCGGGTCGTTGAGCGAGCTGCGTCAGCTGGACCTGCGGGAGAACGCGCTGGAGACGCTGCCCGCGTCGGTGGCCCGGCTGTCCAAATTGGACAAACTGGATCTGCGGTGGAACAAGCACTTCCGGGAGCCGTCGTGGCTGCGCGAGTTCGAGGAGGCTGGTTGCATGGTCCTTCGCTGACAACTCAACACAGGATCGTCGGATGCGGACCGTAGGTCGCGGTGTGCGACGACCGGCGGACCTCGGCGCCGCTGGTGACGTCGTAGAGCACGCGCGTGTCGGTGACGCTGAAGCCGGGTGTGCCGATCGACGGCTGGCACGGGGTGGTGCCCCCGAACTGGACCGGCGGTGGGTCGCCGGGTGTCTGCCCGCCGGTCGAGCCCTCGACGCGGTAGTGGCGGGTGCCCCAGATCCGGACCGTCACGGAGTCGCCGGACACCACGGCCTGCAGGGCGATGCCGGTCGGCGCGTCGTTGGTCAGCTTGAGCTCGACCGGGCTGCCGTCGGCGTTGATCGCCTTGGCGTCGCGGCCGACGGGGTAGCGGTCGAGGTAGGTGTCGTGCTCGAGGTGACCGCCGTCGGCCAGGCCGGCGAGGTATCCCGCGTTGTACAAAGTGGACGCCAGCTGCGAGACACCGCCGCCGACCACGGTCGCGCCGGTGCCGTCTTCGTTGGCGGGGGCCGGCACGTAGCCGCTGTCCGCCGTGCGCGGGCCGGAGCGGCCGCCGAGGCTGAAGGTCTCGCCGGGCTTGACGATCGTGCCGGACACGCGGTCGGCCAGCGTGCGGTTGTTCGTCGTCGCCGGGCCGGTGAGCCCGCCGGTGGTGAACTCGCCGATGACCTCCTTGATGCCGAGCGCGCCCGCGGCTTCGGTCGTCACGCTGGGCTTCGACGCGTTGTAGGCGACGGGGAGATCGCGGCCGTCGGCCTTCTTGAGGACGTCGATCAGCGGGAGGAAGGTCTTCTCCCAGTTGATCTTCCGGGCGTCCTCGGACGGCTCGACGGCCGGCTGGTCGCCGGCGAAGACGATCTGCGCGTCCTTGCCGTCGGTCTCGGTGCTCGCCAGGCCGTCCCTGAGCGCGGCCTGCAGCTTGCCCTGGTCGATCCGCACCTCGACGGCGCCGCCCTCGACGGGCGCGAACTGGAACGAGGAGGCGATGGCGTCCGGCTTGAGCGGCACGTCCTTGCCCTGGCCGTGCACGACGACCGGCTTGGCGACGGCGGGCACGACGATCTGCCGGAACACGGCCTCGACGCCGGCCGCGGTCGCCCGCACCGGCGCGACGGCCATCGGCAGCGTGACCCCGCCCCGGTCGAGCCAGTGCTCGGTGACGGCCTGGACGGCGCCGTCGAAGTCGGTCAGCTGCTGGCCTTGGCGCGGCAGGATCGGGTACGGCGTGACGCCGCCGTCGCTGCCCTGCAGCGGCATGAACCCGACCGCGCCTTCGGTGGCGGCGTGGTTGAGCTTGCCGTCGGCCAGTCCGCGGACGGCCTGGCTGATCTGCTGCGGATCGGTCCGGGTCGCGACGCCGACCTCGCGACTGCTGAAGAAGGACATGATCCGGGTGATCGGACTGAGCGGCTGGTGCCCGGCGAGCCCGAGGGTGTTCGGCCAGTCGAGCCCGAGCCCGGACTTCGACGGGACGAGCTCCGCCTGCACGTCCCCACCGTGCACCACAACGGGCCGGGTGAGCCGCGGCTCGAGTTCCTGACGCAGCTTGGCTTCCGCGTCGGCGTGGGTCATGCCACCGACATCGACCCCGGCCACGGTCACCCCGCGCGGCACGTCACCGGCGCTGGCGATCAGGTCGATGGCGTAGAGGATGACAAAGAGCCCGAGCGCGAGCCCGATGATCATCATCATCCGGGCGACACCCTTGCGCAGTTTCTTCGCAGGGGTTTCCGGTACCGGCGGTGCCGCGGGCTTTTCGAGGAGTTCGCCGAGCAGATCATCGGCGAAGAGATCAGTGGTGACGGCAGAATCGTCAACAGCGGCGGCCTCCGCCTCCGCAGCAGCACGTTCATCGGGCCACGCCGCATCCTCGGCAGTGGCAGCCGGTTCAGCCGGCAACCGCACAGATTCGGCGCCCTCCGTGACCAGTGCCGCGGACTCCAGTGCAGCAGCCTCGTCCGGCCGCGGCGCGGGCTCGGCAGCGGACTCCGCCTCAGCCGGCGCCGAACCAACCCGCACCGGTCCATACTCAGCGGCGGGCAAGACCTCCGTAGTAGCCGCCCCGCTCACCATCAGGCTCTCGGCTCCGCCGGCGGACGGTGGCTCGGCGGAGGACACCTCGACCGCAGGCACTTCCGGCGACAACGCGGGGTCTTCGGCGGTCAGCACCTCGGCACCGGTCGAACCGATCGCCACCACAACCCCAGATTCGGCAGCGAACTGCACCTCGGCCGCGGGAACGTCTAGCAACGCCCCGGACTCGGCGACAACCGGCACCTCAGCATCAGCCGAACCGGCCGCCACCGCAGAGCCGGATTCGGCTGGCTGTACCTCGGCCGCGGATTCGTCCGTCGAGTCGACAACGACCGGCGACTTCGCAGCATCGGCGGCAAGCTGTCCGGCGTCCGGCGCTGTGGGCGCTTCGGTGCGCTCGCGCACCTCGTCGTCTGCCACGCCCATGCCCTCCGCGGGCCCTAGAGGTAGAGCCCGGTGCCGTGTTCGGTTCGCTCGGTCGCCACGGCGTGGATGTCGCGTTCGCGCATCACCAGGTGCCCCTCGCCGCGGATCTCGACCTCGAACTGGTCCTCCGGGTTGAAGAGCACGCGGTCGCCGACGTTGACGTTCCGCACGCTGTTCCCGATGCCCAGTACATCACCCCAGGACAGCCGGCGCGCGACCTGTGCGGTGGCGGGGATCACGATGCCGCCGCTGCTGCGCCGCTCGCCCTCTTCCGGGGACAGCCGCACCAGCACGCGGTCGTGCAGCATCTGGATCTCGAGTTTCGGCCCGTCGGACACGGCTTGCATGCTACTCGGCGTCCCGCGGCTCCCCGGCCATGACCAGGCTCAGCTCGCTCGCCCCGCCCTCCTCGAACTTCACCGGGACGCCCCAGTCCTGCCGGGTGATCCGGCACGCGGGGTGCTCACCGCCGTCGTCGCAGCTCGCGGCCTGGGCGACCACCTGCAGCACGCCCTCGGTCACCCCCGGCGCGAACCGGATCTTGCGGGTCAGGTCGGTCCCGGCGCCGACGCCGTCCGCCAGCAGTTCCGGCGGTGACGCGCTGATCTCGAGCCGCGTCGACGGGCCGAACCGGTCGTCCAGCTTCTCGCCGGGTGGCGCGGTGAAGACCACCGAAAAGTCGACTTCACCGGGCGCGAGCACCGTCGGCGGACGGCGCACTGCGTGCGCGTCACCGGTGACCACCGAAGGCTCGCCGCTCGGCACCGGGCCGATCCGGTTGCCCGCGGACTCGACGACCAGCAGCCGGCCGTCGGTCAGCAGCAGGCCCTGCGGCTCGGCGAGGCCGGTGGCGAGCGTCGTCACCTCGCGCGTGAAGAAGTCGAAGCGGCGGACGGCGCCGTTGTAGGTGTCGGCGATCGCGATCCGCTCGCCGAGCAGCACGGCGAGGCCGAGCGGGTGCTGGAGCAGCGCTTTGTCAGCCGGGCCGTCGGTGTGGCCGAAGGAGAAGAGGTCGATGCCGATCGCGGTGTGCACGGTGAACGAGTCGCCCGCCGGCTCGATCCAGCGCAGCGCGGACGTCTCGGCGTCGGCGAGCCACAGCTTGTCCCCGTCCGCGGCGAGGCCGGACGTCTGTGCGAAGAACGCCTCGCTGACGTCACCGTCGCGAAGGCCTTCGACGGTCGTCCCGGCGAAGCGGCGGATGCGGCCCGACACCGGGTCGAACACGCTCAGCGTGTGGTTGCCGGCCATCGCGACGACGACCCCGCCGGCCGGGCCCCACCACGCGACGTCCCACGGGCTCGTCAGGTCGACCTCGACGCCCTTGCCGGAGTCCGGCCCGTTGCGCCACTGCGCGCCGGTGCCGGCGACCGTGGTGACCTCGCCGGTGATCAGGTCGAGGCCGCGCAGCCGGTGACCGGCGGTGTCCGCGACGACGGCGTGGTAGCCGGCGCGCTCGGCGACGTCGTAGGGCAGCAGCGCGATGCCCGACGGCTCGGTGAAGGTGGCGATGTCGAACGGCCCGTCCTGGCCGCCGCGCTCGCCGCTGCCGAAGCGGCGGATGACGGTCTCGCCGTCCGAGGCGAACTCGACGACGGAGTGGTGCCCGGTGTCGGCGACGAGGATGCGGCCTTCGGCGGTGGCGACGGCCTTGCTCGGGAACCGCAGCTCGCTGTACTGCTCCTCGACCGGCACGTACGGGCTGCCGCCGCGGCGGAGCGTCCCCTTCGCCTCGTGCTTCTTCACGAGGTCGGCGATGACGCGGCGTAGCGCCTCTTCATGCCCTTCACCTGCGGCGACGTGCACGACGTAACCCTCGGGGTCGACGACCGCCAGCGTCGGCCACGCGCGGACCGCGTACTGCGACCACAGTTCCATCTTCGGGTCGTTGACGACCGGGTGGTGCACCTCGTACCGGCGGACCGCGGCCTCGATGGACGCGCGCTCACCCTCGTGCAGGAACTTCGGGGAGTGGACGCCGATCGTGACCAGCACGTCCGCGAACTCGGCTTCGAGGGGGCGCAGCTCGTCGAGGACGTGCAGGCAGTTGACGCAGCCGCTGGTCCAGAAGTCCAGCAGCACGATGCGGCCGCGCAGTTCGGCGAGGGTGATCGGGCGGCCGCCGGTGTTCAGCCAGACGTCGCCGCGCAGCTCGGGAGCGCGCACGCGGGCCTGCGGTCGGGGAGAGGTCACGGCAAGAGTGAACTACACGCGCTCACGCTCTGTTCCGGAGTCCAGCCGATGAGAGAACAAACTCACCCGGCCGGGGTCACCCCTGGCCAGGTGTCAAGGGGGCGGAAAAGAACGCGCGGCGGGGTCGGGCGCCACTTACGCTCTCCAGGTATGACACCCGTCCAGCCGGCCGGTGCCCTCTCGCCGGAGGAGGCACGCCACCTGCAGGAGAACCTCCGGGAACCGGTGCGTCCCGGGTTGAGCGAGGCCGAGCTCGACGACGTCGAGAGCCGGTTCGGCTTCCACTTCGCCGCGGACCACCGCACGTTCCTCGCCGCGGGCGTCCCGATCGGCGACCGCTGGCCGGACTGGCGCTGCGGCAACCCCGAGCAGCTGCGCAAACGTTTGGCATGGCCGGTCGACGGCGTGCTGTACGACGTCGAGCACAACGGCTTCTGGCTGCCCGACTGGGGCACGCGCCCGGTCGGCCCCGAGGACGCCGTCCGCGAAGCCCGGCAACGCCTGGCCGACGTGCCGCAGCTGGTGCCGGTCTGCGGCCACCGCTACCTGCCCGGTCTCGCCGGCACGTCCGGTTACCCGGTGCTGTCGGTGTACCAGACGGACATCATCGTTTACGGCTCCGACCTGCGGGACTATCTGAACCGCGAGTTCGCGACCGGCGGCATCAGCACGGCCCCGCCGGACGGCCCGCGCTACATACCCTTCTGGTCCCGCTTCATCGACTAGCTTCGACGGCGGTCTTGAGCCGCGCGAGGGTGGCGGCGATGTTGGCGGTGTTGGCTTCCTGCCGGTTCCAGACCCCGGTGACCGTGGACGTCGGCACCCGGAACCACGCCGGCCGCCGTTCCCACATGCTTTCGACGACGACACAGCCGTCACCGGCGGCTTCGAAGTCGTACTGCCATCGTGCGACGGGCAGCCCGATCGAGGTCACCTCGAAGCCGAACCGTCGCCCTGGGTCAGCGTCGGTGATGGTGGACAAAGTGCTCCACCGCCTGAGGCCGCGCCGATTGCGCCCGCGGAACCGAGCCCCCACGACAGGTCCGCACGGTTGCCCGACCCACCGGTGCCCGGCGTACTCCTCGGCGAGATCGGCCAGCTTGCCCAGATCGCTGACCAGGTCATACACGGCCTCCGGAGCCGCGCCGACCTCGATCCGCCCGCTGGCGTCAGGTTCGCCCATGGTGCCCTCCACGTCGAGTTGGCATACCGAGGGTATGCCAGAAACCGCGGTCAGGTGAAGCGCCTGTGGATACCTTTCGTGCGATGTGGACAACTCGGCCCTTCCACCGCCGATCGGCCAGGGTTGTCAGTGGCCGCCGATAGGCTGGACCTGGGGACGCCCCCCGGAGAGGGTGGGGGCTTGGTTGGGGCGGAATTGGGCCTCGGCGGGCAATCGGCGGCCTTGGGCAGAGAGCCTGAGCGGAGAATCGGCGGGCTTGGGCAGAGGAAGCCTCGGCGGGCAATCGGCGGGCCCGGGCAGAGCCTCGACGGGCATTCGGCGAGCCCGGCAGAGGGGCTCGGCAGGCCTGGGCAGAGAGCCTCGGCGGGCAATCGGCGAACCTGGGCAGAGGGCTTCGGCGGCCCAAGCAGGAGCCTGACGGAGGACTTGCTTGGGGTTTCTGGTGAACTATCGGACTCGCGCTAGATAGCCCGATAACCCGGCAGAGACCGCGAGAATCAGCTCTCCCGACGCAGCATCCGGCTGACACCCGCGGCCACCGTCGTCGCCAGGATCCAGCCGGATGCCGTGAAGCCGGCCGCCACCCAGTTGTCCGCTCCGTGCATGTACCAGCGGGACTTGTTGCCGAAGTCGACGATCGGGACCAGCAGGTCAGCCGTGTAGATCACCGGGTTCCACTGCAGGCCCGTGTCCTGCTGGTTCACCACGCACCGGGGGCCGTTGGCGATGATCTGGTGGGCCTGATCCGTCGGAGCCCAGTTGACGCAGTCGTCCGTGCCCAGGCCGAACCACAGGCTGCCCAGCACCAGCAGCGTGAACAGCCAGCCCAGCGCGCGCACCGGGCGGTAGCCGTAGCCGACCATCGATCGCTGGAGCCAGCTCCACAGGCGGACGCCGGGGCCGAAGAACTTGAAGCCGCGGGCCAGCGCCTCGTAGCGGAACTGCTGTTTGCGCAGCGCCACCGTCGAGGCGTGCTCTTCGTTTCCCGCCGCGCGGAGCATGTGCGCGAGCTGGTCGTACGGGCCCGGGCGGTAGCCGCGCATGGCTTTGCGCAGCAGCTCGATGCGGTGGTCCAGGGTCTTGTCGTCGTCGAGGGGGATGCCTTCCTTCAGCGCGTCGTACCGGAAGTCCTCCAGCTCGATGCCCTCGGTCGCGGCCCAGAACGCCTCGTTGTCCGTCAGCGTTCCGCAGTGCGCGCGGCGCAGCACCACCCGGCCGACGGGCGGGCTGCTCGGCGTGAACGTGAACTCGTCGGCGGCGACGTCGCCGGCGTCGAGGGCGACGTTGAAGGGCGGGAACGACCCGAGCTGCGCGCCGCGGATCTCCACCCGCCGCGCGACCTGGGCGCCGTCCAGGTTGATGCCGCCCTCGGCGACGAACGCGCGGCTGTTGTCGTCGCGCAGCAGGAGGTCGCGGCCGATCCGGCCGGTGCGGATGTCGAGAGAGAAGCTGCTGGTCGCGCGGTGTCCCGGGTCCGTCAGCCGGGTGCCGGCGAGGTTGATGCTGCCGCCGACCTCGACGCCCTGCAGCCGCAGCGTGCCGTGGATCGTGGCGTCGGTGAGCTGGAAGTTGCCGGCGATCTTCGACCGGCGCGCGGAGAAGACGTCGCGGCCGGGGTGGCGGAACATCGAGTTCCAGGCCAGGAAGTTGCCGCCGACGGTGACGTCGGCCAGCCGCAGCTGCCCGGCCGGCACGCGCAGGCTGGTCGCCTCGATGTCGCCGCCGATCTCGGTGCCGTCCAGGTGCAGCGCCCGGTCGTAGTACGGCGGGGTCTTGCCGCGCACGACGCTGACCTCGGCGCCGGCCAGCCGCAGCGAGCCGCCGATCCGCGCGTTGACCATCCGCAACGTGCCCAGCGCCTGCAGGCCGTCGGACAGCTCCAGGTTGCCGTCGACGCTCAGCCGGTCGGCCACCAGCGCCGGGCGCGGGTCGAGGTACGGGTCGTTCGACTTCCACGCGTCGACGGCGATCGGCCCCTGCTGGGACACCGTCAGCTTCGCCTCGCGCATGATGATGTCGCTGTCCACCGTGGCGCTCGGCAGGTACATGATCCCGGTGGCGGAGAAGCGTTTCCGCTGGCTGGCCGGGCCGTAGTTGTCGACCTCGCACAGCAGGCTGCCGCCGATGTGGATGCCGTTGCCGTTGAGCGCGAAGCCGTCCGGGTTGTTCAGCGTGGCGCCGGAGAAGTTGACGTTACCGCCGGTGTGCAGGCCCGGGAGCCGGACTTCGCCGTTCGCGACCATCCGGTACGCCAGCAGCGCGCCGGTGAGCACCAGCCGGTCGGCCTGGATCGCCTTGCCGTGCGGGTGCGAGATCACGGTGCGGGTCAGCACCATCGAGCCCTCGATCACCGCGTCGGTCAGGTTGACGGCCGCGTTCGGCATGCCACGCTCGCGGTCGTCGCCGCGCTGGACGGTCGTCTCCTCGATCTCGCGGTCGTCGCCGTCGACCTGCACGACGCAGCGGATCAGCCGGACGTCGTTGCGGCTGCGCATGTTGCGGGCCTTGAGCCCGGGCAGCCAGCACTTGCGGAAGACCAGGCCGAGCAGGTTCGCCTCACGGACGTCCGGCGGCTGCTCGAACCGGCAGCGCTCGAACCGGAACAGGTACTTCAGGTCCGCGGCGCGCAGGTCCAGCGTGCCGGTGATGTAGGCGTCCTCGACGTAGACGATCGGCGCGTTCGTGGCCTGCCGCCGCCAGCGCATCAGGCCCGCGTTGCCGGGTTTCAGCAGCTCGGAGGCCTTGACCTCGTAGCGCTTGTCGGGGATCCCGGCGAACGGGTCCAGGGGTGGCAGCACGCTCTCGGTCGTCATGGCCGGGCCCGCCTCCCCATTCGACGAATCACGGGGCCCGGTACGGCGGAACCCCGGCATCGTCCTCCCTCAACCCCTGTTCGCACCTTCAAAGTAGCCGAGAGTGCACGGTATTCGCAGGCGTTTCGCAGGTCGACGGCCGAATTCCCGCCAGACCGGCCGCGCGGTGCGTACCGCGCGGCCGGTTCGCTGGACGCGGTCAGCTGCCGTCCGGTGACGCGGTCGGGTTGAGCACCCGGTCGAGGAACGACTTCGTGCGCTCGTGCTGCGGGTCGCCGATCACCTGGTTCGGCGGGCCCTGCTCGACGACCACGCCGCCGTCCATGAACAGCACGCTGTCGGCCACCTCGCGGGCGAACTGCATCTCGTGCGTCACGACCAGCATCGTCATGCCCTCTTCGGCCAGCTGCCGCATGACCGCGAGCACGTCGCCGACGAGCTCGGGGTCCAGCGCGGACGTCGGCTCGTCGAAGAGCATCACGTCCGGGTTCATCGACAGCGCCCGCGCGATGGCGACGCGCTGCTGCTGACCACCGGAAAGCTGTCCGGGCAGCGAGGTCTCCTTCTCGGCGAGGCCGACCTTCGCGAGGTTCTCCCGCGCGATCTGCTCCGCCTCCTCCTTGCCCCGCTTCAGGACCTTTCGCTGCGCGACGGTGAGGTTGTCCAGGACGGTCAGGTGCGCGAAGAGGTTGAACCCCTGGAAGACCATGCCGATCTTCCGCCGGGCGGCGTCGATGTCGACGTCCTCGTGGGTGATCTCGTTGCCGTTCACCTCGATCTTGCCCTGCTGCGGCTCCTCCAGGAGGTTCACGCAGCGCAGCAGGGTCGACTTGCCCGAACCGGACGGCCCGATGATGCAGACCACCTGGCCGCGCTCGACCTGCAGGTCGATGCCCTTGAGCACCTCGAGCGAGCCGAACGCCTTGTGCAGCCCGGAGATTTCGACGATGAAGTCGGTCATGTGGCACCTCCGCCGGACACCCCGGCGCCGTATTTCTTTTCCAGCCGCTGCTGCAGGATCGACAGCGGGATGGTGATGACGAGGTAGCAGAGGCCCGCGACGACGATGGGCGTCAGGCCCTTCGCCTCCAGCAGCGCCTGACGGCTGAACTGCGCCAGTTCCTGCTGCGCCGGCGTGGTCCCGAGCAGGAACGCCAGCGACGAGTCCTTCGTCAGCATGATGAGCTCGTTGGCCAGCGGGGGCAGCACGATCCGGAACGCCTGCGGGATGACGATCGTGATCATCGACCGCGTCGGTGACATGCCGAGCGAGCGGGCGGCCTCGACCTGCCCGCGCGGCACGGCCTGGATGCCGGCCCGGATCGTCTCGGCCATGTAGGCCGAGGACACGATGCCGAGGGCGATCATGATGGACACGTTGCGCGGCAGGTGCGTGTCCGGGAACGCGATCGGGACGCCGACCCCGACCGCGAGGAAGATCAGCAGCGCGGGCAGGCCGCGGAAGAACTCGATGTAGGCACGCGCGAACCACCGGTACGGCCCCACCGAGGACAGCCGCATCAGGGCGAGCAGGAGGCCCAGTCCCAGTCCCAGCGCGAAGCCGAGCGCGGTGAAGATGATGGTGTTCTTCAACGCGACCGTGATCACGTCCGGGAACTGCTGCGCCGCGACATCGAGGTCGAAGAACGCGCGCCCGATCTGGCCCCAGTTGGCCAGGAACGCGAAGACCACGATGATCACCAGCAGCAGGACGTACTGCGCACCCCGGAACGCCGAGCGTCGCTGGCGTCGGCCTAGTGCCATTTCTCTCCTCAGGCAAGCCCCGGAAAAGGGCATCGGAAACACCGCTGTGGCCGGTGCCGAAGCACCGGCCACAGGCGGGGGTCTTACTGGGTGGCGCTACCAGGCAGCCAGGTCGGGGCCTTGCCGAACCACTTCTGGTAGATCGAGGCGTAGGTGCCGTCGGAGACGGACGCCTTCAACGCGTCGTTGATCGCCGTGACCAGGGCGGTGTTGCCCTGCTTGACGCCGATGCCGTAGAACTCGTTCGTCTTGAACTCCTTCACCACCGCGGTGTCCGGGTTCGTCTTGACGAAGTCGTAGAGCACGCCGTTGTCGTTGACGCCGGCGTCCACGGTGCCGTTCTTGACGGCCTGCTCTTCCAGGGCGAGGTCGTCGAACGTGACGATCTCGGCGCCCTTCGCGTTCTCCTTGGCGTAGTCGGCGCCGGTCGTGGCCGACTGGACGCCGATCTTCTTGCCGGAGACGTTGCTGAAGTCCTTGATCGGCGAACCCGACTTGACCAGCAGTGCCTGCGTGGCCTCGAAGTACGGCTCCGAGAAGTCGAACTTCTGCTTGCGCTTGTCGGTGATCGTCATGCCCGCCGCGGCCAGGTCGCACTGGCCGCTGTTCATGGCCTCGCCCGATTCGATGTTCTCGAACGCGATGTCGACGATGTTCTGCTGGACGTTCAGCTTCTTCGCGACCAGGTCGACGAGGTCGACGTCGAAGCCGACGATCTTGTCGCCCTGCTTGACCTGGAACGGCTGGTAGGGCAGGTGCGTGCAGGTGGTGAGCTTGCCGGACGCGATCAGCTGGACACCGCCGGCCGCCGTGCCACCTTCGTCGCCCCCGCACGCGGTAAGGGCGGCGGCCGCCAGGGCGAGCGCCGGGATCAGGGCGAGCGCCTTGAGTTGGGGTCCTCGGGCCACGTCGTCACTCCTCGTAGTTCTCAGTTCGTGAGAGCACGCATATTGCCACTCATCCATACCAAAGCACAGCACTGTCGAGTTACAGCGACGTTTCGCACCGCGCCCACCTGCGTGGGAGTGTCGCGCGTTAGTGGGCACGTAGGTGAGGATGTCGTTCATGAACGCGATCCCGCCCCGGCTGCCCCCCTCCGGTCGACGCGCGCGGAAGGCGACGACCCGCCGGATCACCCGGCCGGGAGCCCGGTTCGACGGGTACCTCTCCCCGGAACGGCCGCACGCCGAGGCCTACGACGAGATGTTCGCGGCCGACGGCACGGTCCGCGGCCCGTACCGGGCGCTGTACGAGTCGATCGCGGCGCTCGACGCGCACGACCTGAACTCGCGCTCGCTCGCGCTGGACCGGGCCATGGTCGACCAGGGCATCACGTTCTCGCTGTCCGGGCAGGAGCGGCCGTTCCCGCTGGACCTGGTGCCGCGGGTGATCCAGGCGGCCGAGTGGTCGAAGCTCGAACGTGGGGTGGCGCAGCGGGTCCGCGCGCTCGAGGCGTTCCTCGCCGACATCTACGGCGACCGGCAGATCCTGCGTGACGGCGTGTTCCCGCGGCGGCTGATCACGTCGTGCGAGCACTTCCAGCGGGAGGCCTTCGGCATCAACCCGCCGAACGGCGTGCGCATCCACGTGTCCGGTGTGGACCTGGTGCGCGACGAGGAGGGCACGTTCCGGGTATTGGAGGACAACCTCCGCAATCCGTCCGGGGTGTCGTACGTGATGGAGAACCGGCGGACGATGGCGCGGGTCTTCCCCGACCTGTTCGCCCAGCACCGGGTGCGCCCGGTCGGCGACTACGCGTCACACCTGCTGCGGGCCCTGCGTGCGGCGGCCGCGGCGAACGTCGCCGACCCGATGGTCGTGGTGCTCACCCCCGGTGTTTACAACTCGGCGTACTTCGAGCATTCGCTGCTGGCCCGGCTGATGGGCGTCGAACTCGTCGAAGGCCGCGACATGTTCTGCCGTGACAACGTCGTCTACCTGCGCACGACCGAGGGCGAGCGCCAGGTCGACGTCATCTACCGGCGGATCGACGACGAGTTCCTCGACCCGGTGCACTACCGGCCGGACTCGGTGCTCGGCGTCGCCGGGGTGCTCAACGCGGCGCGCGCGGGCAACGTCGTCGTCGCGAACGCCATCGGCAACGGCGTCGGGGACGACAAGCTCGTCTACACCTACGTGCCGGAGATGGTGAAGTACTACCTCGGCGAGAAGCCGCTGCTGCCCAATGTGGACACCTTCCGCTGCTGGCTGCCGGACGAGTTCGACCACGTGATGGCGCACCTCGACGAGCTGGTCGTCAAGCCGGTCGAAGGCTCCGGCGGGTACGGCATCGTGTTCGGGCCCGAAGCCACCAAGAAGGAGCTGGACGTGCTGCGCCGGAAGGTGCGCGCGAACCGGCGCGGCTGGATCGCGCAGCCGGTGGTGCAGCTGTCGACCGTGCCGTCCAAGGTGGAGGACCGGCTGGCGCCGCGGCACGTCGACCTGCGGCCGTTCGCGGTCAACGACGGCAAGGACATCTTCGTGCTGCCCGGCGGGCTGACCCGGGTGGCGCTGCCGGAGGGCAGCCTGGTCGTCAACTCGTCGCAGGGCGGCGGCTCGAAGGACACCTGGGTGCTGGCGTCGCGGGCGTCCACCGCGGAGCGTGAGCTGGAGCAGCCCGCGCTCGGCAGTGTGTCCACTGTGGACGGCCTGGTCGCGGAGCAGGGACCCGAGCTGTCCGCCACCCAGCAACAGCAGCAGCAACAGCAGAGCTAGGGGAGGTTTCGCCATGCTGGCACGCAACGCGGAGTCGCTGTACTGGATCGGCCGGTACGTCGAACGCGCCGACGACACCTCCCGCATCCTCAACGTCTCGGTCCACCAGCTGCTGGAGGACGCGAGTGTCGACCCGGACAACGCGAGCCGTCAGCTGCTGGCGGTGCTGGGCATCGAGTCGGAGGGCACCGAGTCCCTCGACGTCTGGAAGCTGACCGAGCTGGTGGCGTACGCGAAGGACAACCCGGCGTCGATCGTCGGCTCGATCAACTCGGCCCGCGAGAACACGCGCGGCGCCCGGGAGGTCGTCTCGACCGAGCTGTGGGAGTGCCTGAACGCGACGTGGAACGCGGTGCCGGACCGCCAGCGGTACGCCCGGCGCGCCGGGCCGCACGCGTTCCTGTCGTTCGTCGAAGAGCGCGCGGCGATGTTCGCCGGGCTCGCCGACTCGACGATGAGCCGCGACGACGGCTGGCTGTTCATGGTGCTCGGCCGCTCGATCGAACGCGCCGACATGGTGGTGCGGCTGCTGCTGTCGCGGGTTTCGGACCGCGCGTCGTCCCCGGGCTGGATCACGGTGCTCCGCTCGGCCGGCGCGCAGGACACCTACCTGCGCACCTACCGCGGCGCGCTCGACGCCGGCCGGGTCGTGCAGTTCCTGTTGCGGGACACGCTGTTCCCGCGGTCGGTGTTCCACGCGCTGCGGCAGGCGGAGGAGTGCCTGCAGCGGCTCGACCCGGGCGGCGCGGCACGCAACAACGAGAAGTCCGAGGCGCTGCGCGAACTCGGCCGGGCCCGCAGCGAGCTGGAGTTCCTGCGCCCGTCGGACCTGCTGACCGACCTGCCGCGACGGCTGGGGACGCTGCAGACGTCGATCAAGGAGATCGGCGAATCCGTGTCGATGCAGTACTTCAGCACGTCGCCGTGGGTGGCGTGGAGCGGTGCGGAGGTTTCGCTGTGACCTGGCAGCTTCGGGTGGCCCACCGGACGGGGTACCGGTACGCGACGCCGGCGACGCAGTCGTACAACGAGGCGCGGCTGACCCCGCGCTCGGACCGCCGTCAGACGACGGTGGCGACGCGCATCGAGACGACCCCCGCGACCCGCGCGTACCGCTACACCGACTACTGGGGCACGGTGGTCACGTCGTTCGACCTCCACGCGCCGCACACGGAGTTCGCGGTGCTGGCGACGTCGGTGGTCGAGACGGCGGACGAGGCCGAGCCGATCCGTGTGGCGTCGTGGCGCGACCTGCGCAGCGAGACGGTGATCGACCACCGCACGGAGTACCTGTCCCCGACCGACTACACCCCGCGTGACCTCGAGCTGGCGCGCGAGGCGCGCGCCCTGCGCACCGGCCTCGACCCGGCGGACGCGGTGCTGGCGGTGTGCGAGTGGGTGAACAAGCAGCTGAAGTACCAACCGGGCACGACGGGCGTCCACTCGACGGCGACCGATGCGTGGAAGGCGCGCGAAGGCGTCTGCCAGGACTTCGCGCACGTCACGCTGGTGATGCTGCGCGCGATCGGCGTCCCGGCGAGGTACGTGTCGGGCTACCTGCACACGAAGAAGGACGCGAAGCTGGGCGAAGTCGTGGCCGGCGAGTCCCACGCCTGGGTCGACGTCTGGACGGGCGGCTGGTGGGCGTACGACCCGACCAACGCGATCCCGGTGGGGCCCCGGCACGTGTGGGTCGCGTACGGCCGCGACTACGCGGACGTGGCGCCGCTGAAGGGCATCTTCACGGGCGGCGGGCAGTCCACTTTGGACGTCTCGGTCCACCTGACCCGGCTGGCCTGAGCGGCGCGCCTCCCGGGAGGCGCGCCGCTACCGGCTTCAGCCGCGGGCGTGGGCGTCCAGGATGTGCGCGACGGCCTCCGTGACCTGCTGCGCGTACTCCAGGTGCAGCCACTCGTCCGGCACGTGGATGTTCGAGTCCGAGCCGCACGCGCCCGTGACCAGGAACTGGGCCTCCGGGTACTTGCGCGAGAGCAGGCCCATGAACGGGATCGAGCCGCCCATGCCGGTCGCGCGGTGCGGCTGGCCGAAGACGCCGTCGCTGACCGTCTGCAGGGCCGCCGTCAGCCACGGCGCCTCGGTCGGCGCGTTCCAGCCGTCCTCCGACTGCGTGTTGTCGCCGAAGGTCACCTTCGCGCCGTACGGGACGTCCGTGGTCAGGGTCCGCTTCACGGCTTCGAGCGCCTTCGCGGCGTCGACCGTCGGCGGGAGGCGGAAGCTCAGGGTCAACGTCGTGCTCTCGCGGAGCACGTTGCCCGCGTCGGCCGGCTTCGGGAAGCCGTCGGCGCCGATGATCGACAGGGTCGGCCGCCACGCGTTGTTGAGCATCAGCTCCAGCGCGTCTTCTGTGATCACGCGACCACCCTCGACCAGCGGGAACGCCTTCGACAGCGCCTCCGGGAAGTCCTTCGAGACGGCCTCCAGCTCGGCCAGCCGGTCGGCCGGGACCTCGACCTTCAGCTCGTCGAGCAGCAGTTCACCGGTGGCGCTGTCCTCGAGCCGCTCGAGCAGGTTCCGCAGGACGCGGAACGAGCTCGCGACGACACCCGAAGCGACACCGGAGTGCTGCGCCGAGCCCAGCAGCTGGACGGTGACGTCCAGGTGCAGCATCCCGCGCAGACTCGTGACCAGCCACAACCGCTCGTAGTCGCTGCCACCGGCGTCGAGGCAGACGACCAGCGAGACCTCGCCGATCCGGTCGGCCAGGTGCTCGACGTAGGCGGGCAGGTCGGGGCTGCCGGACTCCTCGCCGGTCTCCAGCAGCACGACGATGCGCGCGTGCTCACCGCCGGCGGCGTGCACGGCCTCGATGGACGTCGTCGCCGCGTAGCCGGAGTAGCCGTCGTCGACGGAGCCGCGGCCGTACAGCCGGCCGTCGCGGATCACCGGGGTCCACGGGTCGAGGCCGTCGGACCAGCCGCCCACCGGGGGCTGCTTGTCGAGGTGGCCGTACATCAGGACGGTCCCCTTGTCCGCCGCGCCCGGGGTCGCCGGGACGTCGACGAGCAGCAAGGGGGTCCGGTCCGGCAGCTCGACGACGTCGAGGGTCGCGCCGTGCAGGTCGCGCGCGGCGATCCACTCGCGGACGTGCTCGACGGCGGCGGCCAGGTGCCCGGTCTTCGCCCATTCGGCGTCGAAGGCCGGGGACAGGGCGGGGATGGCCACCAGTCCGGACAGGCTCGGGATGACGTCGTCGGTCCAGCCGGACACGACGGATTCACGCACGGTTTTCGGCTCCACGACGCCCATCGTGCCACGGGCGTCCCGGCGTGCGGCACGTCACAAGGTCGGCTTCGCGGGGCACACGAGCGCACACGCAGAGGTACGCACCCGCCCGAGCGCGCCTGGTGAACGCGCGGACCGACGACCTACTCTCGTAGGTCCAATGCTCGGGCTTCCTAGCGTTTTGCCTGTTCAGAGCCCGTTTCTCAGCAACAAATCAGCAACCGTGGCTGACCAAAGCGCGGACCTTCGTGCCAGGATGACGGCGTGAACCGTCAACGCCGACGGTGACCGAGCGCTTCGGAGACCCGAAACGCTGGTCGCCGCCGGTGCAGTCGCTGTGGTCGCCACAAGCGGCCGCCAGAGGCACCGACACCGAGGAGCAACGCCCATGCCGTCCGAACAGTGGACGCACCCGGAGCCTGGAGATGGACCGGCCGCCGTCGCGGCCCAGCCTTCCCCCGAGCAGGTGATCGCCGGATTGCGAGCGACCAGCGAAGGTGGCGCTGAGCTGACTCAGCTGCTCACCCCCGAAGGCGAGCGGGTCCCGTCGCCGCAGTTCGACAAGTACGTCGACGACGTCGACGACGAAGCCCTCCGCAACCTGTACCGCGACATGGTGCTCGTCCGCCGCGCGGACCGCGAGGCCAACGCGATGCAGCGCCAGGGCCAGCTCGGCATCTGGGTCCCGCTGCTCGGCCAAGAGGCCGCGCAGATCGGGTCGGGCCGCGCGCTGAAGAAGAACGACATGGCGTTCCCCAGCTACCGCGAGCACGGCGTCGCGTACGCGCGCGGGGTCGACATGAAGGACCTGCTCGGCATCTTCCGCTGCACCGACCACAGTGGCTGGGACTACCAGGGCACGGGCTTCCACCCGTACACCATCGTGATCGGCAACCAGGTGCTCAACGCCGCCGGGTACGCGATGGGGCAGAAGTTCGAGGGCAAGGTCGGGGACGACGACGGCGAAGCCACGATCTGCTACTTCGGTGACGGCGCGACCTCACAGGGCGACGTCCACGAAGGATTCGTCTGGGCCGCGGTCTACGACGCGCCGCTCGTGTTCTTCTGCCAGAACAACCAGTGGGCGATCTCCGAGCCGACCGAGCGCCAGTCGCGCCTGCCGCTCTACCAGCGCGCCCGCGGTTACGGCTTCCCCGGCATCCGCGTCGACGGCAACGACGTCCTGGCCTGCCTCGCGGTGTCCCGCTGGGCGCTCGACGAGTGCCGCCACGGCAACGGCCCCGTCCTGATCGAGGCGTTCACCTACCGGATGGACGCGCACACGACGACCGACGACCCGTCGCGCTACCGGCTGTCCGACGAGCTCGAAGAGTGGAAGCTCAAGGACCCGATCGAGCGCGTCCGGGCGTTCCTGGCCCGCAAGGGCGGCGCCGACCACGACTTCTTCGACCAGGTCCAGGCCGAGGCCGACGCCTTCGCCGCCGACCTGCGCGAGTACACCTTCAACATGCCGGAGCCGCCGCCGGACCGGATCTTCAGCAACGTCTACGCCGAGGGCAACCCCGTCCTCGACGCGCAGCGCGAAGAGTTCCTGTCCTACCTCGACGGCTTCGTATCGGCGGGTGAGCACTGATGACCGATCTCCAGAAACTCACCATCGGCAAGGCGCTCAACCTCGGCCTGCGCCGCGCGATGGAAGAGGACCCCAAGGTCCTGATCATGGGCGAGGACGTCGGCAAGCTCGGCGGCGTCTTCCGGATCACCGACGGCCTGCAGAAGGACTTCGGCGAGCAGCGCGTGCTGGACACGCCGCTGGCCGAGTCCGGCATCATCGGCACCGCGGTCGGCCTGGCCGTGCGCGGCTTCCGGCCGGTCTGCGAGATCCAGTTCGAGGGCTTCATCTTCCCGGGCTTCGACCAGATCTCGTCACAGCTGGCGAAGCTGCACTACCGCACGCAGGGCAAGATCAAGATGCCCGTCGTGATCCGGGTGCCGTTCGGCGGCGGGATCGGCGCGGTCGAGCACCACTCGGAGTCGCCGGAGTCGCTGTTCGCGCACATCCCGGGCCTGAAGGTCGTCTCGATCTCCAACGCCGTCGACGCCTACTGGGGCATCCAGGAAGCGATCAAGTCGGACGACCCGATCCTGTTCTTCGAGCCGAAGCGGCTGTACCACTCGGGTGCGCTGCGCGCGGAGATCGACGTCACGGGCACGCCGCAGCAGATGTTCTCCTCGCAGGTCGTCCGTGAGGGCACCACGGCGACGGTCGTCGCGTACGGCCCGTCGGTGAAGGTCGCGCTCGACGCGGCCGCCGCGGCCGACGACGAGGGCAAGTCCCTCGAGGTCATCGACCTGCGCACGCTCTCGCCGCTGGACCTCGGCCCGGTGTTCGAGTCGGTGCGCAAGACCGGACGGCTGATCGCGCTGTCGGAGGCGCCGTCGGAGTCGTCGCTGACGTCGGAGATCGCCGCGCGTGTCCAGCAGGAGTGCTTCTACTCGCTGGAGGCGCCCGTCCTCCGGGTGACCGGGTTCGACACGCCGTACCCGCCGGCCAAGCTCGAGGAGCACTACCTCCCCGACCTGGACCGGGTGCTGCACGCCGTCGACCGCTCGCTCGCCTGGTAAGGGGGATTTCCGCGTCATGCCAACGTTCAAGCAGTTCCCCCTCGCCGACACGGCCGAGGGGCTGACCGAAGCCGACATCCTGTCGTGGCACGTGAAGCCGGGCGACACGGTGACGGTCAACCAGATCGTGGTCGAGATCGAGACGGCGAAGGCGGCCGTCGAGCTGCCGATCCCGTGGGCCGGCGTGGTCACGGAGCTGCACGTCGAGCCGGGTCAGACGGTGGAGGTCGGCACGCCGATCCTCACCATCGACGTCGACCCCGGCGGCACTGCCGCTCCTGCTCCCGCCGCCGCTCCTCCTGCCGCCGCTCCGGCTGAGGAAGAGGAGATGAAGCCGCTGGTCGGCTACGGCTCCAAGGCCGTCGTCACGCAGCGGCGGGCCCGGAAGGGTTCGGCGCCCGCTCCCGCGGCTGCTGTCGTTGCGCCTGCTCCTGCTCCGGTTGCTGCTCCGGCTCCGGTTTCGGCTCCGCGCGGTGGTTACGTGCCGCTGGCGAAGCCGCCGGTGCGGAAGCTGGCGAAGGACCTGGGCGTCGACCTGCACGCACTGACCGGCACCGCTTCGGGCGGCGTCATCACGCGTGACGACGTCGAGCGCGCGGCCAACGGCTCGGCGGTCCCGGCCGCCGCGGCGGCGTCCACTGTGGACACCGGTTACGACCCGGCGACCCGCGAGCGGCGCGTCCCGATCAAGGGCGTCCGCAAGATGACCGCGGCGGCGATGGTGCAGAGCGCGTACACCGCTCCGCACGTCACGGAGTTCCTGACCATCGACGTCACGCCGATGATGGAGTTCCGCGAGAAGCTGAAGAAGTCGCGGGAGTTCGCCGGCGTCAAGGTCACGCCGCTGACGTTCGCGGCGAAGGCCGTGTGCCTGGCGGCGAAGCGCACCCCGGACATCAACGCGGTCTGGGACGAGGCGGCGCAGGAGATCGTCTACAAGGACTACGTCCACCTCGGGATCGCGGCGGCGACGCCCCGCGGCCTGATCGTGCCGAAGGTCCGCGACGCCGACTCGCTGTCGCTGAAGGAACTGGCGAGCGCGCTGACCGCCTTGACGGAGGTCGCCCGCGAGGGCAAGACGTCCCCGGCCGACATGGCGAACGGCACGATCACGATCACCAACGTCGGCGTCTTCGGCGTCGACACCGGCACGCCGATCATCAACCCGGGCGAGTCCGCGATCTTGTGCCTCGGCGCGATCAAGGACCAGCCGTGGGTGGTGGACGGCGAGATCAAGGTCCGCAAGGTGCTGCAGCTGTCGCTGAGCTTCGACCACCGCGTGGTCGACGGCCAGCAGGGCTCGGAGTTCCTGGCCGACGTCGGCGCCCTCCTTGCCGACCCGGCCATGGCGATGACCTACTAGGAGTTCGTGAGGGGCACCCTCATGGTCTTTACGGCCATGAGGGTGCCCCTCACGGCTCTCGGATGACGAACTTCCCGGCGTCGAGGTCGACGCGGGTGCGCGGCGGGGCGCCGTCGGCTTCGTCGTCGACCAGCATCAGCTGGACCTGGCGTTGCTCGAGGTCGTGGTGTTTCGTGCCGCCGAGCAGCGCTTCGACCTCCTCGGTCGCGGCCACGCTCGCCACCCGCTGGCCGTCGCCGCGGCGGTGCCACGGCAGGAACCGGCGGCCCCAGACCTCGAGCACGGCGAGCAGGAACAGCAGCACGAGCAGCATCGGGAACGCCATCGCCCAGACCACACCCATGAGAGCCAACTTATACTCGCTTGACGGAGTGAGCACTCACTCCGCACACTGGTCGCATGACACCAGCACCCGAAACCCGGCGTAGAGCGCCTGGCATGAGCGTCGAAGCCCGGCGCAGCATGATCGTGCACGCGGTGCTGCCCCTGCTCATGGAGCACGGGGCCACCGTCACCACGAGCCAGATCGCCCGCGCCGCCGGCATCGGCGAGGGCACCATCTTCCGCGCGTTCAAGGACAAGGACGAGCTGTTCGACGCCTGCACGGCCGAAGCCCTGCGTCCCGACCACGTCCTCGACGCCATCGCCGAAATCCCCGTCGACCAGCCCCTGGAGGACCGGCTCGTCGAGGCGGCCGAAGCGCTCGGCGCGCACCTCGAGCGGATGGGCGCGCTGATGGGCGCCCTGCACGCGTCCGGCCGGATCAAGCACCGCGACCCCGAACAGCGCCTGCGCGGCAGCTGGAAGGGCGGCCGCCGGGAGTCGATGGCCGCCATGCGTGGCGCGATGACCGAACTGTTCGAGCCCGAGAAGGACCGCCTGCGGCTGTCACCCGAGCACCTGGCCGCCCTGTTCCTCACCATGCTGTTCGGCGGCCGCCGGATGGCCCCGGACGACGACGCGCCCACCACGCGCCAGGTGGTCGACGTCTTCCTGCACGGCGCCGTGGAGGCCAAATGATCCCGGGCGGTGGGGGCGGGATGGAGTTCGCGATCGCCCGGCGCGGCCGGCGGCGAGCCATCTCGACGGTCCCGGACAGCGGGCTGACCGGCCCGGTCGACATCCCGGAGCCGAAGCAGGACGACCAGCCGAAGGACTGGCGCTCCCGGCTGAAACGCGCGAAGACGTCGGTCTCGGGCACGGTCCGCGGCCTGCCCAAGGTCGTCAAGCTGACCTGGCAGGCGAGCCCGGTCCTGACCATCATGCTGGCGTTGATCACGCTGCTGTCGGGCCTGCTGCCGACGGTGACCGCGTACATCGCGAAGCTGCTGCTCGACTCGGTCGTCGCGGCGATCCAGCACCGCGGCACGACGATGGACATCGTCAACGTCGCGTTGTTCCAGTTCGGCGTGCTCGCCGCGACCGCGATCAGCAGCGCGGCGACGTCGATCGCGCAGACGCTGCTGCAGGAGCGGATGACGCTGACCATCCGCCACCAGGTGATGGCGCACTCCAGCGAGCTGCACCTGGCGTACTTCGAGGGCTCGGCGTCCTACGACATGCTGCGCCAGGCCGCGCAGGAGGCGCCGACCCGGCCGCTGTCGATGATGAACTCCGCGCTGGGGCTCGTGCGGACGCTGATCACGTTCGGCAGCATGATCGCGCTGCTGGTGGCCGTCAGCCCGCTGCTGGCGCTGGTCGCGCTGCTCGCGCCGATCCCGGCGTTCATCTCGCAGTCGAAGTACGGTTCACGCGCGTTCTGGCTCACCTTCCTGATGTCGCCGATCAAGCGGCGGATGGACTACCTGTCTTCGCTGGTCACGACGGACACCTACGCCAAGGAGACGAAGCTGTTCGGGCTCGGCCCGTACTTCGTCGACCGGTTCCGCCGGCTCGGCGTCGTCTCCTACGAGCGGCAGCGGAAGCTGACGATCAACCGCAACATCAGCTCGACGTCCTGGGGGCTGCTGAGCACGCTCGTCGGGTCGGCGATCGCGCTGTACATCGCGCTGGAGGCGGTCGGCGGTCGGCTGACGCTGGGCGACCTGGCGCTGTACACGGCCGCGGCGGCGTCCGTGCAGACGTCGGTGTCCGGGCTGTTCACGGCGTTTTCCGGGATGTACGAGAACAACCTCTACCTCGACACGCTCTACCGCTTCCTGGGCACGAAACCGGAGATCACCGCGCCCGAGAAGCCGCGGCCGATGCCGTCCACAGTGGAGGGTCACATCGAGTTCGACTCGGTGACGTTCGCCTACCCCGGCGCGGAAGAACCGGCCCTCGACGGCGTCAGCTTCGAGATCCGGCCGGGCGAGACGGTGGCCGTCGTCGGCCGCAACGGCGCGGGCAAGTCGACGCTGTTCAAGCTGCTGTGCCGGCTCTACGACCCGACCGGCGGCCGGATCCGCCTCGACGGCGTCGACATCCGCGAGTACGACCCGGACGAGCTGCGGACGCGGATCAGCGCGATGTTCCAGGACTACGTGACGTACCAGGGCACCGCGGCGGAGAACATCGGCCTCGGCGACCTGACCCGGCTGGAGGACCGCCCGCACATCGAGGACTCGGCCCGCCGAGCCGGCGCGGACGAGCGCATCGAGCGCCTGCCCCAGGGGTACGAAACGCCGCTGGGACGCTGGTTCGACCAGGGCGTCAGCCTGTCCGGTGGCGAGTGGCAGAAGGTGGCGCTGGCCAGGGCGTTCCAGCGGGAGGCCCCGATCCTGATCCTCGACGAGCCGACGTCGGCCCTGGACGCGCAGGCGGAGCACGACCTGTTCTCTCGCCTGCGCGAACTGTCCGAGGGCCGCACGACGCTGTACATCTCGCACCGGTTCTCGACCGTGCGCCAGGCGGAGCGGATCCTGTTGCTGGAGCACGGAAAGGTCGCCGAGTACGGCACGCACGAGCAGCTGATGGCGGCGAAGGCGGGCTACGCGGAGCTGTTCACGCTCCAGGCGCAGGCGTACCTGGACGAGATCCCGAGCTAGGGAACGAGCAGCACCTTGCCGACGCCTTCGCGGCTTTCGACCCGGGCGTGCGCCTCGACGACGTCCTCGAGCGCGTACGTCCGGTCGATCACCGGCGTCAGGGTGCCGTCCGCGACGAGGCGCAGTGCTTCGCCGCGGGCGGCGGCGACGTCCTTGCCATAGGCGTCCGGGCCGCCGAAGCCGATCAGAGTGAGTCCCCGCGAGATGAGATCGGCGACCGTGAGCACCGGAAACTCGCCGCTGAGCAGGCCGTAGGCGAGAATCCGCCCCCGCGGCGCGAGCTTCGGCACGAGCTCGGCGGCGCGCGGCCCGCCGATCGACTCGGACGCGGCCTCGACCAGCACGGTCTCGCTGTCGACGATCTTGGCCGTACGCACTAAGGCAATCGCAACCGCCGCCGGAACGGCCGCGCCGACGGCGTTCTCGGAGGACACCCGCTCAGGCACCAGCGTGTACTGGCTCGCGGCGACGAACTCGGCGTACACACCGCCGACGTAGGACATGCCGGCGACCCGACGTCCGACCAGCTGTTCGTCATCGGCTTCGACCACAACACCGACGGCCTCGTGCCCGAACACCGCGGGCTCCCCGCCGGGCAGCATCCCGCACCGCAGCTGGGTTTCGTAGAACGGCACAGAGATCGCCTCGACCCGGATCAGCACCTCGCCGTCGCGGCGTTCCGGCCTGGGTCGTTCTTCCACCTTCAGCACCTCGGGACCCCCCGTCCCGCGCTGCACCACTGCTCACATCTGCGACGCGACTCGCAACCGCCGGGCGATCCTGCGCGCGACCGAGGACCTACTTGCCACGCACGGGCTTGGAGCACGTATTGATGGACCGTGTCGCGCAGGCGGCGGGCGTCGGTAAGGGCACGGTGTTCCACCGCTTCGGCAACCGCGAAGGCCTGATGCGCGCGGTGGTCGAAGAGCGAGTGCGGGCCTTGTCGTCGGCCCTCGAATCGGAACCACCGCCGCTGGGCCCGGGCGCCCCACCGGCCGAGCGTCTGGCGGCCTTCTTCGACGCGGTGGTCGAGCTGGCGACGAAGAACGTCACAGTGATGGCGGCGTTCGAGCAGGCCTCGACGGACCCGCCTGAACAGCCCGATCTACCTGTCCTGGCACGCGCACGTCGCGGGCCTGCTCAAGTCGGCGGCGCCGTCATTGGACGCGGACCTCATCGCGCACCTGCTGTTGGGGTCGCTGCACGGTGACTTGACGATCCACCTGCTGCGCACAGCGGAGTCCCACCGCTTGGCGCTGGGGTTGCGGTCAATGATCGAGACGCTGCTCAGGCAGGCCGGGAGCAAATCGGACAGCTCGTTCGTTGTGCTGGTATGGCTGTCGTGTTTCTGCTCTACGTCATCGCCGAGATTGCCGCGATCTGGGCGGTCGGCTCGGCCGTCGGCGTGCTCGGCACGCTGGGCCTCCTGCTGGCCGGCGCGTTCATCGGCTCCTGGCTCGCCCGCCGCGAAGGCGCCAAGGCGATGCGCGCGTTCATCGAGACGTCCCGATCAGGGCGTTCAGCAGAGAAGGAACTGACCGACGGCATGCTGGTCGGCCTGGGCGGGGTACTGATCCTGATCCCGGGCTTCGTCAGCGACGTCCTGGGCCTGCTGCTGATGCTGCCACCGTCCCGAGCGGTGGCCCGCAAGCTGTGGCTGCGGCGAATGGAGAAGCGAGCGGTGCGCTTCGCCAACCAGCGCCGCGGTCCGGTGATGGTGGTGGACAGCGACGTAGTGCCGCCTTCGTCGTCGGAAGACAAGGCGCGCCCTGTGATCGAAGGCCGCATCATCGAGGGTTAGACCCACGGCCTCGCCGTAGACCGGAGGCCTTGCCACAATGTGCAGGTGGAGCCTCTGAAGACCACGTCTGCGGTAAGCATCCGAATGAGCAAGCAGAAGTCCCGCAACACCGGGATCGAGATGGCGTTGCGCAAGGCCCTGCACAGAGCTGGTTTTCGTTACCGCGTGCACCGCAGGCCCGTGAAGGCCGTGCGTCGCGAAGCCGATTTGGTGTTCGGTCCGGCGCGCGTCGCCGTATTCGTCGACGGCTGTTTTTGGCACGGTTGTCCGGATCACGCCACATGGCCCAAGACCAACGCCGAGTTCTGGCGCACCAAGATCGAAACCAACCGGCGCCGCGACGCCGACACCGACAATCGTCTTCACGACGCCGGTTGGCTGTCCGTCCGCATTTGGGAGCACGAAACCGTGGAGACTGCGGCGCACCGGGTGATCACAGCGGTCCGCGAGCGCCGCGCTACGAACCAGTCGGCTTCTTGACAAGGCCTTTGACGCCACTGCGGGTTACCCGCCAACTTTGCTTGACGCAGTTGTCCAGCTTGGCATCGTCGAGTTCCATACCCAGCGCCGCGGCCAGAACGTGTACCCCCAGCCTCGGAGGGATCGCGTTGCCGATCTGCTGCGCGATCCCTCGCCCCGACCAGGGGTAATCGTACGGGAAAGTCTGGAGCCGGCCTGCCTCGTGGTCGCTGAACCGCTCGGGCAGGCCCTTCCCTCGGCCGATGAGACGGTTGCGGGACACCTTGCCGGTCACCGTGAACGCCGGCTGTTCCGAGCTTCTCTCGCCACGTAACTTCGGGTCACCACCGGTTCCGTAGTTGGACCGCACGGTGAACTGCTCCGACCAGCCGAGAGCCTCACCCATCGTCTTCCAGGGGCGAAGGCGCGGGTCGCCGTCCTCTTGGACTCGCCCCTTGCGGTAACGACGGTGAGTCGGAGTGGGCAATTTCGCTTCGCCGTTGAGCCGAGCGATCAAGATCGCCCGGCGACGTGTTTGCGGGACTCCGAAATCTTCGGTGTGGAGGATTCCGCAGTCGACGCTGTAACCCCGAGCCTTGAGGACGCGACCGAATGCCGTCCACACCGGCAACACGGCGGGAACCTGCTCCAGCAGGATCGCCTCGTACGGGGCACCCCGGTCAGCCGCGTCGAGGGCCCACCTCAAGGGCTCCAGGACAAGACCGGTTCGTTCGTCTTTCAGCTTCCTGAGAGCGGGAATCACATCCTCGCCCTCCTCCATGGCCTCGACGAAACCCAGCACCCGATCGAGGGCTTTGCGTCCTTCACCCTTCCCCGCGACCGTGTAGGTCTGACAGGGCGGACCACCGGTGAGGATTCGTGCATCGGGATAGTCGAGAGGCTTGGAATGGCGAACATCGCCGTGCTCGGTGGGCAAACCCGCTGCCCTGCGGGTCTCGCAGGCATCGTTGTCCCACTCGATGCCCGCAACGGACACACCGAGCCAGTGAGCTGCGACGTCGAGGCCACCAGGACCGGCGAAGAGGTCGACCATCTCGACCTGCGCAGACGTAGGCGAAGGCGGCTGTCCGTCGGTCATGAGAAGGGAGTCTATAAGTCGGGCCGGCCCCTTCCGAACGAGTCCCGAATCCGACACGCCGGCGGATGCTGCACTCGGTGCTCAGACCGATGTGACGTGCCCGTGACCACGTGGAGTAACAACCAAGGCAATTCGTGCAACGTGACCGTTCACGGAGCGAGTTTGTGTTCGGAGAACCTACACAGGGCAGAGGTCGCCTGTCCGAGGAACCTGACGGCGAGTTCGCCGTGCAGCTCACGACTCGCTGCGTGCGTTCACCGCGGAACACTGACCTTGGCACTCGCTCGAACACACCCACGGGGTGACAGGAGAATAACTAGTCCGCCGTGGGCTTGGGGATGTCGAAGTAGCTCGAGAACCGCACCGCCGGGGCGTACTCGCCCTTGACCTTCACCCTGCCCGTTACGAACATTGCCGCTACCGCTGCGTTTCCCGTGGCCATGCGGATGAAGTCGTCCACCGACAGGGTGATCGTGGTGTCCGGGGTGCGGGACAGATCGGAGCTGGAAACGCACACTCCGTCCTCGATGACCGTCTGGAAGCGGTCGTAGCCGTCCTCGCCGACGCCGTCGGAAAAGCGCCAGGAAACGACGAAGTCCACGTGACGAGCTCGCTCCGGGAGGAAGTGTTCCGACATTCTGCGGAATATCTCGTCCAAGAAGACCGATCGGAGTTCCGGGTGGTCGGCGATGGCCTTCAGCTGGTCGCGGGAGGCACGGCGGACGACGTCGACCAGGACGTCTGTCGACAGTGAACTCAGCTCGATGCCCGCGCCCGCGTTTCCCAGCATGTGCAGGGTTTCCAGGACCTGGATGAACTGCTCGGCCGTCAGGTTGCCGATCACCAGCTTCTCGGCGAAGCCGTTGATCGCGTGGCTCGCCCGGATGCGCACCGGACGGCGGGAAGTGCGCAGGCGGGATCGCCAAGGGCGGTCGTCCGCATTTCGGGGCACGGCGACGAACTATACGGGTTTCGGAAGGTCGAAGAAACCGATCAGGCCGGCGGCAAAGGCGAGGTCACCTTTGACTTTGATTTTTCCCGTGACGAACAACACGGCCGGCGTCGCCTGGTGGGTGATGAGCCGGAAGAAGTCGGCCGGGGCGATCGTGATCGTGACGCGCGGGCGTTCGCGCATCTCGCGGCTGACCGTGCACGAACCCTTCGAGATGACTGTCTCGTAGCGGTCGTAACCGCCGTCGCCGGTTCCGCCGGCCAGGCGCCAGTGGACGACCGCGTGCAGGTCGCGGGCTCGGTCGGACCGGATGTGCGCGCCCATCCGGGCGAAGATCTCGTCCAGTACGCGCTCGCGCAACGGCCGCTCGGCGACGACGCTCTCGAGCTGCGCCCGCGACGCCGAAGACACCAGTGACGCGAAGCGTGTCGGGTCGACCTTGCTCAGGTCGAACGCGGGGGCGCGCTCGGCCAGGCGCAGCAGCGCGTTCAGGAGCCGGCGGAAGTCGTCCTTGCCGAGGTCGCGCGGGTCGACCGCGTCGGCGAGGGCGTTGACGTCGAGGGCATGCGCCTCGGGGCCGAGCGGGTCGAGCCGCTCCAGCGCGTCGAGCAGCGCCGCACCGCGGAGGCCGACAACCTGATCGGCGCTGGTCATCCCGGCATTGTCGGCCATGGTCACTCCCTCTCCAGTTACCCGAGCGTAAGGCTACCCGCCAGTAGGTAGGCGGGCAAGCGTGCCGAAATCACCCCACCGGGTCAACGCCCGGTACCGTCTCCGGTCAGTAACAGGGAGGTCCAGCGTGTCAGAGGATGATCAGCGTCCGCCCGAACGGGCTCGGCGGCTGCCCCGTGCGGTGCGCGAGCGCCAGATCCTGGACGCGGCCGTCCAGGTCTTCTCGCGCCACGGGTACCACGCGGCGTCGATGGACGAGATCTCCGACGTCGCCGGCGTCTCGAAGCCGATGATCTACACCTACCTCGGCTCCAAGGAGGACCTGTTCGGCGCGTGCATCCGCCGCGAGGCGACGCGGCTGCTCGAGGCCATCCAGGCCGGGGTGAAGCCCGACTTGCCGCCGGACATGCAGCTGTGGCACGGCCTCCGCTCGTTCTACCGGTTCGTCGCCGAGTACCGCGAGTCGTGGACGGTGCTGCACCGCCAGGCCCTGACCGTCGGCGGCGCGTTCGCCGCCGAGATCACCGACATGCGGGCGCGCGCGATCCAGCTGGTCGCGGCGCTCGTCGTCTCCGCCGGCACCCGCAAGGGCGTCGGCGAGCAGGCCGAGTTCTCCGGTGAAGGCCTGTCCGCGGCCCTGGTCGGGGCGGCCGAGTCGCTGGCCGACTGGGCCCTGGACCACCCCGACATCTCGGACGGCGTCCTGGCGTCGTGGCTGATGAACCTCGTCTGGCTGGGCTTCAACGACCTCATCGAGGGCGAGGTCTGGAAGCCGTCAGAGTGAGGTGATCGTGCCGTCCAGGTGGGGCTTCGACTTGCTCCACAGCTCGAACGCCCAGCCCTCCGGCGTGGACCACGACGTGAAGCCCGCCTTGGCCGGCAGCAGCACCGGCTGCTTGAAACGGACGTCGATCGTGAACGCCTCCGGTAGCCGACCTTCGAACGCCGCGAGCGCGTGGGCCTTCGTCCACATGCCGTGCGCGATCGCGCGAGGGAAGCCGAACAGGCGCGCCGTCAGTGGGTGCAGGTGGATCGGGTTGCGGTCGCCCGAGACCTCCGCGTAGCGCCTTCCGATGTCGCCCGGGATTCGCCAGATCGCGTCCGGGGTCGGCGGGGCCAGCTGTTCACGGCGGACGGAAGGACCGGCTGAGCCGCCGCGGCGCAGATACGTGCTGACGTCCGTCCACACCGTCTCGTCGCCGGCCTGGGCCTCGCTGATGACGTCGAACTGCTGACCCTTCTCGTGCGGGCGCAGGTTCTCCGCTCGGACGCGGACCGTCAGCGCCTCACCCAGCCGCAGCGCGCGGTGCTGGGTGATGCGGTTCGCCACGTGCACCATCCCCAGCAGCGGGAACGGGAAACCCTGCTCGGTCATCAGCGCCATCTGCAGCGGGAACGCCAGCATGTGCGGGTACGTCGCGGGCAGCTCGTCGCTCAGCCGGAAGCCGCACACCGTGTTGTACGCGGCCAGGTGCGCCGGGTCGACGACGATGCCGGTGCGCACCAACTCTGTGTCCGGCAGCGAAGAGCCGGTTCGGCGCAGGCGGAGCAGGGCCTTCGGGTACAGCGTCGCCAGGCTGGGCGTGCTGTCGAGTTCGCGGATCGCCACGCCTCACGCCCCCAGCAGGGCCTGGCCGCAGACGCGGACCACGTTGCCGTTCACCGCGGCCGAGCCCGGGTTCGCGTACCAGGCGATCGTCTCGGCGACGTCCACCGGGAGGCCGCCCTGGCCGAGGCTGGACAGCCGGCGGCCGGCTTCGCGGATGAACAGCGGGACCGCCGCCGTCATCTTCGTCTCGATGAAGCCCGGCGCGACGGCGTTGATCGTGCCGCCGTACTCCGCGAGCTGCGGCGCGCCGACGTTCACCATGCCGATGACGCCCGCCTTCGACGTCGCGTAGTTCGCCTGCCCGACGTTGCCGGCGATGCCCGCGATCGACGAGACGCCGACGATGCGGCCGTTTTCGTTCAGCACGCGATCGCCGAGCAGCTTGTCGTTCACCGCGAGCTGGGACGCGAGGTTCACCGCGATCACCGAGTCCCACGCGCTTTCGCTCATGTTGCCCAGCGTCTTGTCGCGCGTGATGCCCGCGTTGTGCACGACGACGTCGACGCCGCCGTGACGCTCCTTCAGGTACTCCGCGAGCTTCGCGGGCGCGCTCGGGGACGTGATGTCGAGCTGCAGCGCCGAACCGCCGATCTTGTTGGCGACCTTCGACAGGTCGGCGCCCTGGGCCGGGATGTCGAGGGCGACGACGTGCGCGCCGTCGCGGGCCAGGACGTCGGCGATCGCCGCGCCGATGCCGCGGGACGCGCCGGTGACCAGCGCGACCTTGCCATCGAGGGGCTTCTCCCAGCTCGCGGGCGCGGCCGCCGTCTTGCCTTCGGCGCCGATCCGGATCACCTGCGCGTCGACGAACGCCGACTTCGCGGACAGCAGGAAGCGCAGGGTCGACTCCGTCGCGTCTTCGGCGCCTTCGGCGACGTACACGAGCTGAGCGGTCGCGCCGCGCTTCAGCTCCTTGCCGACGGAACGCACGAAGCCCTCGAGCGCGCGCTGCGCGATCCGTTCGCGACCCTCGACCTGCTCGGGCGGCGTACCCAGGATGACGACACGGCCGGACGGGCCGACGCTGCGGATCACCGGGTGGAAGAAGTCGTAGACCGCGCGCAGGCCGCTGGGCTCGGTGACGCCGGTGGCGTCGAACACGAGCGCCGCGTGCCTGTCACCCGAAGCGGTGACGACGGTGATGCCCGCGTCCGCGAGCTGGTCACGGACCTTTTTCTCCAGACGTCCACCGGGCGCGGCACCGAGAAGTGCGGGACCCTCGAGGGCGGGTTGCCCGGGCTGGTACCGGCGCAGCGTGGCGGGGTTGGGCAGGCCGAGCTTCGGCACCACGAACTTCCCCAACGGGGTTTTCGTGAACTGCTGGTACCTGTCAGCCATCGGTTGCCTCCCGTGCAGTCTGCGTCACGTCGCAGTCTAACCTACTTGCGAGTAGGTTACAGTGTGAGAGAGCCGACCAGAGAGGTGACGTTCATGCCGCCCAAGAAAGCACCAGCTGTCCGCAAGGTCGCGATCATCGGCGGCAACCGGATCCCCTTCGCACGGTCCAACGGCCCGTACGCGAAGGCGTCGAACCAGGACATGTTCACCGCCGCGCTCGACGGCCTGGTCAGCCGCTTCTCGCTGCAGGACGAGGTGATCGGCGAGGTCGCCGCCGGTGCGGTGCTCAAGCACTCGAAGGACTTCAACCTGGCCCGAGAGAGCGTGCTGGGCAGCAAGCTCTCGCCCGCGACGCCCGCGTCCGACGTCCAGATGGCGTGCGGCACCGGCCTGCAGGCCATCGTCAACGTCGCCAACAAGATCGCGCTCGGCCAGATCGACTCGGCCATCGCCGGCGGTGTCGACACCACCAGCGACGCGCCGCTGGCCGTGAACGAGGACCTGCGCCAGATCCTCATCGGGCTCAACGCCGCGAAGACGCTCGCCGACCGGCTGAAGCTCGTCGCGAAGATCCGCCCGGGCCACATCGTCCCGGCGATCCCGCGCAACTCCGAGCCGCGCACCGGGCTGTCGATGGGTGAGCACGCGGCGCTGACCGCGAAGGTCTGGGACGTCACGCGCGAGGCGCAGGACGAGCTGGCCGCCGCCAGCCACCAGCACCTCGCCGCCGCCTACGAGCGCGGGTACTTCGACGACCTCGTGACGCCGTTCCTCAAGCTGGCGCGCGACCAGAACCTGCGCGCGGACTCGACGGCGGAGAAGCTCGCCAAGCTCAAGCCGGCCTTCGGCGGCCCGGGCGGCACGATGACCGCGGGCAACTCGACGCCGCTGACCGACGGCGCGTCGACCGTGCTGCTGGCCACCGAGGAGTGGGCAAAGGCGCACAACCTGCCGGTGCAGGCGTACCTGACGTTCTCGCAGACCGCCGCCGTCGACTACGTGCACGGTGACGAGGGCCTGCTGATGGCGCCCGCCTACGCCGTGCCGCGGATGCTCGCGCGCGCCGGGCTTTCGTTGCAGGACTTCGACTTCTACGAGATCCACGAGGCGTTCGCGTCGCAGGTGCTGGCCACGCTGAAGGCGTGGGAGGACCCGGCGTTCGCCAAGGAGAAGCTGGAGCTGGACGAGCCGCTGGGCTCGATCGACCGGGCGAAGCTGAACGTCAACGGCTCGTCGCTGGCGGCCGGGCACCCGTTCGCCGCGACCGGCGGCCGGATCGTCGCGACGCTCGCGAAGCTGCTGCACGAGAAGGGATCCGGCCGCGGCCTGATCTCCATCTGCGCGGCGGGCGGCCAGGGCGTTACCGCGATCCTCGAGAAGTAAGGCACGCAAAAGGGGCCGTCCCGGCTGGGACGGCCCCTTTTCGCGTGCGTCAGTTGGGCAGGGCCTTCTCGGCCTTCTTCGCCAGCTTCTTCGCGCGCTTCTCGGCCTTGCGGCCCAGCTTCTCGACGCCGTGACCGGCGTCCTTCGCCGCGCGACGCGCCCGCCAGCCGACCGACGGCTTGCCCGCGGTGTCGGCGACGGCCAGCATCAGGCCACCGGCCAGGCCGGCGTTCTTCATGAACTGGATCTGCTGCTTCTTCTTCTCGGCCGGGTCCTGGAACGTCCAGAAGCTGTGGGCCGCCAGCGTCGTCGGGACCAAGCTGCCGAGCAGCAGCGCCGACGCCAGCCGCGGCGCCCGGCCCGTCGCGAACGCGAGGCCGGCGCCGATCTTCACGGCGGCGTCGATGCGGACGAGCGTGGCCGGGTCACGCGGCACCTGCTCGGGAATGACGCCCTCGAGCTTGTCGAAGGCATCCGTGAGGAACGGCTCGGCGGTCTTCGCGTGCGACTGCGTGTTCCGGAGCACGTTGATCCCGCCGTACACGAATGTCGCGGCGATCAGTGGGCGAGCCACACGACGGAGTATCACGGTCGTTGCCTTCCTGGTCCGGGCTTCTTCCTGGTCAACCTACAACTTGAGTGCCCGCTCGGCTCGGCGCCGAACCCTGCTAGCCCTGTCTGGACGAATATCGGTTTATCACTAGACGGTCTTAGAGAGCTTTAGTGGTTGACCTTGACGTTGCGTCAACTTCTATCGTCGACGCCATGGAGTGGTCGATCCAGGACATCGCCCGCTCGGCCGGGACCACGAGCCGGACGCTGCGCCACTACGGCGCGGTCGGCCTGCTCGAGCCCAGCCGGATCGGCGGCAACGGCTACCGCTACTACGACGAGCAAGCGCTCGTCCGGCTGCAGCGGATCCTGTTGCTGCGCGAGCTCGGCCTCGGGCTCCCGGCGATCGCCGAGGTCCTCGACGGGCAGCGCGACAGCGCGGCCGCGCTGGAGACCCACCTGGACCTGCTCGAACAGGAGCAGCGGCGGATCGAGCGGCAGATCGCCTCGGTCCGCACGACGCTACGGAAACTGAAGGGAGGTGAACGACTGATGGCAGAAGAGGTGTTCGACGGCTTCGACCACACGCAGTACCAGGAAGAGGTCACCCGGCGCTGGGGCGCTTCGGCGTACGAGACGGGGGACCGGTGGTGGCGCTCGCTGTCGGCCGAGGATAAGAAGGCCCACCAGCAGGAGCAGGTGGACATCGCCACCGCGTTCGGCGCGGCCCACTCGGCCGGGCTTTCCCCGGACTCGGCCGAGGTCCAAGGGATCACGCGCCGGCTGCACTCGTGGCTCCGACCAGCAGTTTCGTCGGTGTCCGCGGGCTACTTCGCGGGCCTGGGGCAGCTGTACGTGGACGAGCCGCGCTACGGCTTCGAAGGCGCGACGGCGGAGTTCGTCCGGGACGCGATGAAGATCTACGCGGAGCGGAACCTGAGCGACTAGCGCTGCGTCGTAGTGCGCGCTGGGGGTAGAGACGAGCAGGGCTGCAGACCTGTTCGTCTCTATGTACCCGCTGGATCTATTTACCTACAGGACGCAGGAGCGTGCGCCGGGTCGTGTCGAGGTGGCGGACCACCTCGTATTCGGCGCGGCTGCCGACCGCGGGTAGGTCACCTTCGCCTTCCAGCAGCGACCAGCCCCCTTCGTACCGGACGAAGTACGAGCCGTCCGAGACGAATGCCTGGCTGACCTCCGCCGTCAAGGTCACGCCGACCGGGTAGCGGCTCTTCCGCGCCCGCCAGTCGTCTTCGGACACCCCGTTGCCCAACGGCCCCGACCGGAACCGAGCATCGAGCGGCCACAGGCGGATCTGCCCGGGTCGACGGTCGAGCACTTCGAACGTCGTCCTCGTGCCGACCGCCGGCCACGACTCCACCTGCCTCGGCAGGCTCAGGACATCGACGAAACCCTCGGTCTCGCCGTCCAGGTCCACGATGATCCCGATGGCACCCGGCCGCGGGATCAGCGAGACGGTGCCGGTCACCGCCGAACCCACCTCGAACCCGATCACCGCGCCACCGTGCCACACCGAAGCCGTCGATCCGCTCGGCCATCCGGTCGAACATCGGCGACACGCGCTAGCCGTCTATGGCGGAATATCGGGCTCGCGCTAGATACGTCGATAGCTTGGCAGAGTGGACCCCATCCGCAACCCCTTCGCGCCGGGCGCCGGGCAACGGCCTCCCGAGCTGGCCGGGCGTGAGCGTGAGCTCAAGGCCTTCGAAGTGGTGCTGGAGCGCGTCGCGCGGGGGAGACCCGAACGCAGCCTGGTGCTGACCGGGCTGCGCGGGGTCGGGAAGACCGTGTTGCTCGGTGAGCTGCGGGCGATGGCCGTGCGGCACAAGTGGGGCGCCGGGAAGATCGAGGCGCGGCCGGACGCCGAACTGCGGCGGCCGCTGTCCGCCGCGCTGCACCGGGCCATCCGGGACCTCGCCGTGCGGCACCGGGCGCCGGACCGGGTCGAAGAGGTGCTCGGCGTGCTGAAAGCGTTTGCGCTGCGGGCCAACAAGGCCGACGCGAAGCTGCGCGACCGGTGGCAGCCGGGCATCGACGTGCCCGCCGCGCAGGGGCGCGCCGACTCCGGGGACATCGAGATCGACCTCGTCGAGCTGTTCACCGACGTCGCCGAGCTGGCCGCGGACGTCGGCACCGGGGTCGCGCTGCTCATCGACGAGATCCAGGACCTGCAGCCCGACGACGTCTCCGCGCTCTGCGCCGCCTGCCACGAGCTCTCGCAGTCCGGGGCGCCGCTGGTCGTCGTCGGTGCCGGGCTGCCGCACGTGCCCGCGGTGCTCTCGGCGTCCAAGTCCTACTCCGAGCGGCTCTTCCGCTACGCGCGCATCGACCGGCTCGACCGCGGGGACGCCGATTTCGCCGTGATGGCGCCGATCGAGCGTGAGGACGCCAGCATCGAGCCGGAGGCCCTCGACGCGCTCTTCGACGCGTCCGGCGGCTACCCGTACTTCATCCAGGCCTACGGCAAGGCCGCCTGGGACGCGGCACCGGCCGACCCGATCACGCTCAAGGACGTCCAGGTGGCCGCGCCCGAGGCGGAGTCGGAGCTGGCCGTCGGGTTCTTCGGCTCGCGCTACGAGCGCGCGACGCCCGCCGAGCGCGAGTACCTCCTCGCGATGGCCGAGCTGACGCAGGGGCGGGACGAAGCCGCCGGCACCGCCGACGTCGCCGTCTTCTTGGGGCGGAAGCCCTCGTCCCTCTCGCCGGCGCGCGACAGCCTGATGAAGAAGGGCCTGGTGTACTCCGCCGAGCGGGGCCAGATCGCCTTCACCGTCCCGCACTTCGGGCACTACCTGCTCGGCCGCGACTGACGGCTTATCCCGCTCACTACGAATATCTAGGCCCAACGCTAGACAGCGCTATAAGCCGCTAGCCGGGTTGCTTCGTCGTGACCGCCGCCACCCTCATCTCTCCGGCTCTTTCCCAAATTTGCCGATGATTCATCGGCGAGTGCGCCACATCACCGGACATTCGTTGGCTTCCTTGTGAAAAAAGGTGCATACTAGAGGCACAAGCCAACCAAGACCCTTGAAGGGGATGCAGACACCGATGAACAACATCGCCGCCAAGCTCCGTGCCCGTCGCGCCGAGGTTCGCACTCGCCGGGCGCTGAACCGGGCGATCGACACCGCCGCGACCGCGACGGTTCGTCAGGAACTCATCGCGATCGCGCAGGCTCGACAGGGCTACATGCGCTGATCTCTCACCCCGTGGCGGTCGCCCATTCGAGTGACCTATGCCACAAACTAGTGAAGGTGTAACGCCGCGCAAATCCGCGTCGATACCCCCTACGACCCCGTGATGCTGGCGGACCCCCGACCTGGCAGCATCACGGGGTTTCCCATTGCCCGAAAACCCGCCCGAAAACTTCTTGCCCGGGCCGCCGCGTCGCGTAATCATTGACTTCGTCAACGACTTTGTTGAGGTGGTCAATGAACGACGTCGAGCTGGCCGAACGGGTCGCCGCGGTCCGCGCCTTCAACCGGCTGTACACCGGAGTCATCGGGGTGCTCGACGAAGGCCCGGCCGACGCCGAGTACTCCCTCCCCGAAGCCCGGGTGCTGTTCGAGCTCGCCCAGCAGGACCCGCTGGCCGTCACCGACCTGCGGAAACGCCTGGATCTCGACGCCGGCTACGCCAGCAGGCTGCTCACCCGCCTCGAGTCCCGTGGCCTGATCTCCCGTGAACGGTCCGACGAGGACGCCCGCCGCCAGCTCGTGCGGCCGACGCCGGCGGGCCGGGACGCGTTCGCGCTGCTCAACCGCCGTTCGACCGACCAGATCGGCGGGCTGCTCCGGCGCTTCGCCGACGAGGACCAGCAGCGTCTGCTGACCGCCATGCGCACCATCGGCGACGTCGTCGCCGAACGCCGTCGCGACCCGGTGCTCGTCCTCCGCCCGCCACGACCGGGGGACCTCGGATGGGTGGTGCAACGGCACGGCGCGCTGTACGCCCGCGAGTACGGCTTCACCCACCGGTTCGAAGGACTCGTCGCTCGCATCGTCGCGGACTTCGCCGCTCAGGACGACTCGCGCCAGGCGTTCTGGATCGCCGAGCTCGACGGGGAGCGCGTCGGCAGCATCGCGTGCGCCCGCGGGCAGGACGCGGACACCGCGAAGCTGCGGCTGTTGCTGCTGGAGCCGTCGGCCCGTGGCCACGGCGTGGGCCGGCGGCTGGTCACCGAGTGCGTCGAGTTCGCCCGGGCCCACGGCTACCGCGCGATGGAACTGTCGACGGTGTCGATCCTCGACGCCGCCCGCGCCCTCTACCGCGCGGCCGGGTTCGAGGTCGTCGGCGAAGAGGATTTCGACGACTGGGGTCCGAAGCTGACCGAAGAGACCTGGCGCCGGGAGTTCTAGCGTGGAGTCCGGCCGAGCAGGAAGAACTCCGGGTTCGGCCGCAGCGCCGTCAGGTGCGCGAGCCGGTTCGACATCGCGAACAACGCCGTGATCGCGCCGACGTCCCAGATTTCGTCGTCGGTCAGGCCGGCGTCGCGCGCGGCTTCGAGATCACCCTCGCCGAACAGCGCCGAGTCCTGGGCCAGCGCGAGCGCCAGGTCGACGATCGCGCGGCCGCGCTCGTCGAGCTCCACCTGCCACGGGTTGCTCGACACCCGGTCGGCGAGCTCCGGGTCCTTGGCGCGGATGCGCAGGATGGCGCCGTGCGCGACGACGCAGTAGGTGCAGTGGTTGGCACCCGACGTCGCGACGACGACCAGCTCGCGCTCGGCCTTGCTGAGTCCGCCGGACCGTTCCATCAGCGCGTCGTGGTAGTCGAGGAACGCGCGCAGCTCGGCCGGCCGGTGGCCGAGCGCGCGGAAGATGTTCGGCGTGAACCCGGACTTCTCCGCGATCACGCCGACGCGCTCGCGCAGGTCGTCGGGCAGGTCTTCGAGTTCCGTCACCGGGAACCGGCTCACCTCGTGGCTCATGGCATGCCTTTCGGGGGTCCGGGTGGCGAAGCCCCCGGCCGGGGCGAAGCCCCGATTGTCACTGCGCCTCACGCTAGTCATGGTTGGCTGTCACCGTGACGGACTACGTCGACGGGTACTGCGAACGGGTCGCGCCCGGTCTCTGGGGAGAGCCGCTCGACAGTCTCAGCAATCTCGCGTTCCTCGTGGCCGCTGTGCTGGTGTGGCGGCTGGCCGCGGGGGACCGGGCCGGGCGGGTGCTGGCCGGGTTGATCGGGCTGGTTTTTGCGGCCAGCACGGTGTTCCACCTGCTCGCGACGCGCTGGGCCGGCGTCGCGGACTCGGTGAGCATCCTCGTTTTCGTGCTGGTGTACGTCGTGTTGTTCGCGCGCGTGTTCTACGGCTGGCGGCTGGCGTGGCTGGCCGCGCCCGCGTTCCTCGTGCTCACCGCCGTCACGGCGGTGCTCGGGGGTGGGCTTTACCTCTCTGCGCTCATCGCGTTCGGCGTCGTAGTCGCGCTTCTCGTGTTCTCGCGCGACGCCGCCTGGACGCACTTCGCCGTGGCGGGCGCGATTTTCGCGCTGTCATTGAGCTTGCGCACGCTCGACCGGGACGTCTGCGACTACGTCCCGGTCGGCACGCACTTCCTCTGGCACCTGCTCAACGGCGTGGTGCTCTACCTCGTTTCCCGCACGCTGATCCTCCGGCGCACCACTCAGTGAGCCGCGCCGATCGGGCGCAGGTCCTTGTCGTGCTCGTCGGCCAGGTAGTCCGCGGGGTTGGTGTCGTCGGTGCCGTTGAACACCTTCATCCGCCGCGCGATCACCGTGACGATCGCGGCGACCACCAGGTTGGCGATCAGGGCCACGAAGCCGACGTAGATCTGGACCAGCGAACCCGAGAACGGGTGCCAGCCGAAGATCGACAGGTTGCCCAGTGGCAACGCCGAGGTGCCGAAGTGCTGCTTGCCGTTGGCCCCGGGGATGCCGTACAGGATGAGCAAACCCCAGCCGATGCCGACGACCCAGCCCGCGATCAGGCCCCAGCGGTGGAACCAGCGCGTGTACAGCGCGAGCGCCACGGCGGGGAGCGTCTGGAGGATCAGCACGCCACCGATGAGCTGGAGGTCGATCGAATACTGCGGGTCGAGCAGGATGATCGCCACGACCGCGCCGAGCTTCACGACCAGCGAAGCGAGCTTCGCCTGCTTTGCTTCCTGCTGCGGCGTCGCGTTCTTGCGGATGTACTCCTTGTAGATGTTGCGCGTCCACAGGTTCGCCGCGGCGATCGACATGATCGCGGCCGGCACCAGGGCCCCGATGCCGATGGCCGCGAACGCGATCCCGGCGAACCACGACGAAAACTGGCTGTCGAACAGCAGCGGAACGACCGTGTTGCTGTCCGGCTTGCCGGTCGCCGCGTTCGTCAGCGGCTTGACGCCCGCCGTGATCGCGACGTACCCGAGCAGCGCCAGCAGGCCCAGCACCAGCGAGTACGCCGGCAGCGCGACCATGTTCTTCTTGATCACGCTGCGGCCGCGCGAGGCCAGCACGCTGGTCAGCGAGTGCGGGTACAGGAACAGCGCGAGCGCCGAACCCAGCGCCAGCGTCGCGTACTGCAGCTGGTTGTTCGTGTTCAGCAGGATCGAGCCGGCCGGCTTACCTGTAGTCGGGCTCGGGGTACCGAGCTTCGCCGCCGCCGTGTCGAAGATGTGCGACCAGCCGCCCAGCTTCGAGGGCAGGTAGATGATCGCCACGAGGATGACGATGTAGATCAGGATGTCCTTGACGAACGCGATCAGCGCGGGCGCCCGCAGGCCGGACTGGTAGGTGTAGACCGCCAGGATGATGAAGGCGATCAGCAGCGGCAGGTGCCCGACGATGCCGGAGCCGTTGATGCCCATCGTCCGCAGCACGGCTTCGAGGCCGACCAGCTGCAGCGCGATGTACGGCATGGTCGCGACGATGCCGGTGATCGCGATCAGCAGCGCGAGGATCGGCGAGCCGAAGCGGCCGCGCACGAAGTCGGCCGGGGTGACGTAACCGCGCACCCGCGACACCGACCACATCCGCAGCGCCGGGAGCAGGACGATCGGGTAGACGACGATCGTGTACGGCAGCGCGTAGAGGCCGAGGGCGCCGGCGCTGAACACCAGCGCGGGCACCGCGACGAACGTGTACGCCGTGTAGAGGTCACCGCCGAGCAGGAACCAGGTGATCCACGAGCCGAACTTGCGGCCGCCGAGACCCCATTCGTCCAGGTGGTCCAGGCCACCGCCGCGCTGCCAGCGCGCCGCCATGAACCCGAGCACGGTGACCAGCAGGAACAGGACCGTGAAGATGATCAGTTCCGGCCACTGCAGGTTGCTCATCGAGCGTCCCCCTCGTCCAGGTCGTCGACGCTCAGCTTGTCCGGGGCGTCACCGGCCGGCTGCTTGTCCCGCGTCATCAGGTAGACGATCAACGTGCTGAGCACGCCGACCACGACGAAGAGGAACTGGAACCAGTAGAAGAACGGCATCCCGAACAGCCGTGGACCGTCCATGTTGAACAGTGGCGTGACCAGGACCAGCAGCGGAACGATCAGGAGCAGGTTCCACGGATTGAACGGCTTCCGGGGCACCTTCCTGTCTTGCTTCACAGTCGACATCGGACCTCACCTAACACTCCCGTAACCGACCGTCCGACCTTAGAACCTGGCTGACGGGACGTCACGTCTGTCCGATATCGATTTGATCGCCACGCACCGCGTTGCCGACCAACGTCGGTTGCCCCGCCGTTACCCGCCCTATATCAATAGCGCGACTCCACTATGTGAAAACCCAAAGGGGCAACCGTATGACACGACTCCGCTACGCGGTGGTGATCCCGGCCATCGCCGGCACCCTGCTGGCCGGGTTCACGCCTGCGTTCGCAGGTCAGGAGGCAGCGGCCGGCAAGCAGCCGCTGAACTCCACGAACATCCCGGCGCAGTACGCGAACCAGAAGCTGGACTGGCACAAGTGCGCCGTCCCCTCCGAGCTGCCGACCGCCCCGCCCGCGGGCGCCCAGGACATGGAGTGCGCGACCTACAAGACGCCGCGCAACTGGTACCAGGCGAACGCCCAGATCGACCTGACCATCGCCGTCAGCCGCCTGAAGGCGACCGGGGACGCGACGGCCAGCGTCGTCACCAACCCCGGCGGCCCCGGCGCGCCCGGCCGGAACTTCCCGGCCCGCCTGCGCAACCAGGCGAAGCTGCGTGAGCACCAGGAGATCGTCGGCTTCGACCCGCGCGGCACCGGCAAGAGCACGAACATCACGTGCGGTGGCGCCATCGGCACCGGCTCGGACCTGGACCCGCGTGACCGCGACCGCGCGAACCTGAACCTGATCCTGCAGGCGACGAAGTACGCCGCGCAGTCGTGCCAGGTGAAGTCCGGCGAGCTCGGCCCGCTGATCAACACCGACCAGACGGTCAAGGACATCGACCTGCTGCGCGTGCTGCTCGGCCGCGACAAGATCAACTGGGTCGGCTACTCGGCGGGCACCTGGATGGGCGCGCACTACGCCCAGGCCTACCCCGCGCGCACCGGCCGGTTCGTCCTCGACTCGTCGACGGAGTTCACGACCACCTGGCAGAAGTCGTTCGACTGGCAGCCACTCGGCTTCGAGCGCCGCTGGCGGCAGGACTTCCTCCCGTGGATGGCGAAGTACGACAAGCTCTACCACTTCGGCACCACCGGCGAAGCCGCTCGCCAGACCTACGAGCAGGTCCGCTACGTCCTGACCCAGGGCGCGGTCACCCTGCCCGACGGTTCGAGCGTGTCGGCCAACGGCCTGGACGCCTTCATCGCGTCGAGCATCTACTCGAAGTCCGCGTTCCCGGGTCTGGCCAACTACCTGGTCAGCGTCCGCACGCTGACCCAGGGCACCGCTTCGGCGCAGGCCAAGTCCTCGGCCGCGCAGAAGGTCAAGGCCGCCGACACGAGCACCACGACCTACGGCGCGCAGCCGCTGATGGTGCCCTCCGACGGCGACGCCTACGACGCCAGCTTCTGGAGCATCCCCTGCAACGAGGGTCCGTGGACCGGCACGACGAACAGTGCCATCAAGGACTCGCAGAAGCTGATCGACAAGCAGCAGCCGCTGCTGGGCGCCGGCTGGTTCATCCAGCCGTGCCTGTTCTGGAAGAAGACCCCGGCGCCGCTGCCCGTGCTGGACGGCAAGGGTGTCCCGCCGGTGCTGATCGTCGAGTCGGAGCACGACCCGGCGACGCCGATCGAGGGCGCGCGGCGCGCGCACAAGGCGTTCGCGAACTCGCGGATGCTGACGATCACCGGTGAGGGTGACCACGGGATCTACGCCGGCGGCAACGCGGGTGTGGACAAGGTCGTGGAGGCCTACCTGATCGACGGTGTGGTGCCGAACGACCAGAGCCTGCCGGGTGTGGCACTTCCGGTACCGCCGGGAGCCTGACGCCACCAGGTGTTGTGGGGCCCCGTCGAGCTTCGGCTCGGCGGGGCCCTTTCCACACCTGTGCACAGAGTTGTCCACAGGCAGTGGACAACTACTGGTATTCCATCCATGCCCCCGCCACCGCCCTCAACGGAGGCGCTTCGCGCCACAGTGGTATTAAAATAGGGTTCATGGTGCGGGTGCCGCTGACGGACGAAGAGCGCGAACGGGGCGAACGCCTCGGCCAGGCGCTGCGGACGGCGCGGGCCGGCCGGAGCATGGTCGACGTCGCGGCGGAGGCCGGGATCTCCGTGGAGACGCTCCGGAAGATCGAGACGGGCCGGATTCCGACGCCCACCTTCTTCACGGTCACGGCCATCGCGGACGCGGTCGGGCTGCCGCTGGACGAGCTGCGGGCGGCCGTCACGCCGGCGGCGTCACCACCGCTTTCCCAGGCCAGCTGAGTTGCGGCTGACCGAAGACGTTCACGACTTCCTCGCCCGGGCCGGGGACTTCCTGCGCTCACGTCCCGCGCTCCACACGACTCCGCTGACTACGCTCGAGAAGCTGCGGCTCAACGGAAACGACGGCACCGTGTTCGGCCGGCTGGAGAACGCCCTCTGCTACCGACGGCCGTCCGGCCGGTTGACTCTCGCGTCCCTCCCGCCCGAGCAAGCCGACGCTCTTGCCGCCGAATGGGTCGCGCTCGGCCACCCGCTTTCCGGAGTCCTCGCGGAACACGACACGGCCACCGCGTTCACCGAGGCCTGGCGTCGGCGCACCGGCGCGTCGGCGGTTCCCGGGGTGCGGGTCCGCCTACACCGCCTCGGCACGCTCACCCCACCGGAGCCGGTACCGGAGGGCCGGGCGCGCGCTCTGGGTGCGCCGGACCGCACGGAGATCATCCGCTGGTGCACCGATTTCGCCGCCGCCGTCGGAGAGGCTCTCGACCCGGACGCCTGGGCCGCGTCGCGGTTCGGGGACAAGCACTACACGTTCTGGGAGACCGAGGGCCCGGTCGCCATGGCGGCGTCGACCACGATGGTCGCCGGGATGATCCGGGTGGATCCCGTCTACACCCCGGCCCACCTGCGAGGGCAGGGCTACGCGGGCGCCGTCACGGTCGCGGTGAGCCAGGCCGCGCTCGACGCCGGAGCCACCGACGTCGTGCTCTACACGAACCCCTCCAACGCCACCAGCAACGCCCTCTACCGGCGGATCGGCTACGTCCCGATCGCCGAGTTCACCGGGTTCGACTTCGCCTAAGCGCGTAGCTGGGTCAGGATGTGGTCGCGGTCGTTGAGGAACGCGCAGCCCGCCACCGGCAGGTCGTAGCTGTTCAGCAGCTTCTCGAAGTCCGACAGCTCGTCCGCCGAGAACTTCAGGTCGACCTTTGTCGCGTGGGCGGCCAGGACGTCGGCCAGTTCCTCCCACTCGCCCGACCACAGCAGCGTGCGGTAGTGCGTGAAGTCCTCGGGGGAGAGGCGGTCGCCGAGCATCGTGAGGACGCTGTCGGCGAAGAAGCTGATGCGGTTCTCCTTGAGGTCGGCGACCGTCGGGTTCGCCGGGTCGCGGGCCGCGTCCGGGTTGCGGGTCACGCCCGGGCCGGCTACCGGGTAGGCGGTGTGGACGTGCCCGTTCTCCTCGACCAGCACGACCAGGTGCACGTTGAACCGCTCGCCGGCGCAGCGCCAGCGGCCGTTCTTCTGCTGCCGCCGGGCCTCGCTCGGGTCGTTCGCGACGTCCTTGATCACCGAGATGATGTGCTCGTCGCTCCAGCCCGGCGGGAACTCGCTGGTCGCCCGACGCCCTACCCCCGACGCGTGTCCGCCACCCATGACTGCTCCATTCGTCGCATCGAGGGTAGGTCAGATGGCCGCGGAAAGCAGTACGATCCCGAGAACCTGCAGGTCGAGACCGCGGAAGAGCTGGCGGACGAGGTTGGCCGGCATCGGTCCCATCGGGGTGTCGACGAACGCCGGGTTGCCGTAGTCGACGGCCTTGCGGGTGACCGTGCGCAAGATCGAGAGCACCGACAGCGGCACGGCGAGCCACGCCGGCCCGGCGAACGACGTCCCGGCCGCCAGCGTGACGCCGAACAGCACCGCCGCCCAGAGCAGGCCGACAACCGCGAGGACCAGGCCGCTCGCCAGCACCAGGTCGCGGTTGGGTGAGCCCAGCCAGCGGCGGCGTCCCGGGTTGCGCCACAGCTCACCGAGGCCGGCGCTGAACGGCATCAACGCGAGGTACGCGCCGAGGCCGATCAGGACGGGGCCCGGCAACGTCGGGAGCGCGATGTGCGCGACCACGATCGCGAAGCCGACCAGTACGCCCGCGCCGGCGTACTTGGACCGGCCGATCGTGCCCGCCCAGGCCAGCCGCAGCGGCGTCGGGCGGCGCACGGAGATCCGCCCGACCGGCGCCGACGGCGGGAGCAGCATCATCGGGTCGAGGAAGGTGACGGCGACCGAGCGCAGCACGCGGCCTTCCCAGCCGGTGAGCAGCGCCGAGCGGCCCGCGCGCGTCACCGGCTCGCCTCCGAACGCCAGTGGCAGCGCCAGGACGACCACGCCGGCCGCGACGAACTCCACCGTGGTGGCGCCGAGGTGGAACGCGGCGATCGCCAGCCCGAGCGCGGCCAGCGCCAGCGGGCCGGCCGCGTCGAACCACAACGCCGTCCGCCGGGCGGTCACGTACGCGATCACGGCGGTCGCGGCGACGACGGCGATCCCCGCGCGCCACTCGTCGAGCCCGGCCCCGCCGACCGCGAGCAGCAGCGCGACCAGGTAGCCGGTCACGACCACGACGCCGGTCCACGCGCCGAGCAGCCGCAGCACGACCACCCGACCGCGGTCGACCGGCGCGAAGTCCAGCCAGGTCAGTTCGGCCGGCTCGACCCAGGCGAACCCGCGGCGCAGCAGTCCGCGCCAGCCGACCGCGCAGCAGAGCGTCAGCAGCCCGAGCACCGCCGGGAAGTTCACCCGGGACGAGCCGTAGACCGCCGGGCGCCAGCCGTCTACGTGGAAGAACGCCGTGAAGAGGAACCCGAAACCGAACAGGAAGGCGAACGACGCCGTGTCGCCGCTGAAGATCCCGCCGAACCGCTTGCGGCCCGGGATCTTCATCCGCCGCGGCGCGAGGGTCACCACAGCTCGAGCACGCTGTCCGCGGCCTCCAGCAGCGGCGGGTGGTGGGTGGCCACCACGACCGCCGCGCCGGCCGCCGTCGAGCGGGCGATCAGCTCGACCAGCCACTCCTTGCCCGCAGTGTCCAGCGCGCGCTCCGGCTCGTCGAGCAGCAGGACGCGGTGCGGCCGCACGGTGACGCCGAGCAGCAGCAACCGGCGGCGCTGACCGGCGGAGAAGTGCCCGGACGTGACGTGCATGCGTTCGCCGAGGCCCGCGTCGCGCAGCAGTTCCTTGTGGTCACCGAGGTCGGTGCCGAACGTGCCGGCGAGCAGGTCGAGGTGCTGCAACGGGGTCAGCTCGGCGAAGAAGTCGGAGTCGTCGAACAGCACCGAGACCTTCCGGCGGAACTCGACGTCCCGTTCGTCGGGCACCTTGCGGTCCACCAGCACCCGGCCCCGCTGCGGGGTCTGCATGCCGTAGAAGCAGCGCATCAACGTCGACTTGCCGACACCGTTCGGCCCGACGATCGCGGCGACCTCGCCGGGGTCGACGCTGAAGTCGAGGTCGTCGAACAGCCAGATGTCGCCGGCGCGGACGCCGATCCCCTTCGCGTCGATCATCGGAGGGCTTCGAGCACCGGCGCGAACTGGGCCATGTTGTGCTCCAGGACGGTGTAGTAGGTCAGCCCGAACCGCTCGCGGTGCGCGTGGAGCTGCTCGACGACCTCGGCGGGGGAGCCGATCAGCGCGGTCGGGACCTCGGCGAGCTGGTCGGCGCTCAGCGCTCCCTGCGTCAGCTTCGCGAGGTCCGCCAGCGCGCCCGCGCGGTCTTCGGTGATGTTCACGAAGTGGCAGAGCAGGTTGAACTCCGCGCTCCGGTCACCGAGCTTCGACCGGACGAACGCGACGCGCTCCTCGATGTCCTCGGCGCTCGCCGGGATCAGCGCGCCGCCGTCCGGTGACTTCGCCGTGCCGGTGAAGCCGATGATGTCGGCGTGCTCGGCGGCCAGCGTCAGGATCCGGTCGCCGCGGCCGCCGAGCAGCAGCGGCGGTCCTTCCGGGCGCACCGGCGCGGGCTTGTGCTCCGGGTCGGCGTACAGGCGCTTGAGCTCGAGGATCGTGCGTTCGAGGTGGTCCACGCGCTCGCGAGCGGTCGGGAACGGCATCCCGGCGGCCTCGAACTCCTCCTTGACGTACCCCGCGCCCAGCCCCAGCTCGAGCCGTCCTTCGGTGAACTGGTCGGTGCCCGTGACGTCGCGGGCGAGCAGCACCGGGTTGTAGAAGGGCGCGTTGAGCACGAAGGTGTTCAGCTTGACGCGCGAGGTGACCTCGCCGGCCAGCACGAGCGCCGGGAACGGCGGCGCCATCCCCAGGTGGTCGGCCGCGGACACGACGTCGTAGCCGAGGTCCTCGGCCTGGCGGCACTTCCCGACCCACGCGGCACGGCTGTCCGGTACGACCATGTTCACGCCGAAGCGGAAATCCCCAGTCATACCGACAAGGTACTCAGCGGAGCTTCTCGATCACCGGGGCCAGCCTGGTCAGGTCCTCTTCGATCACCGTGAAGTAGCTGACGCCGAGGGTCTCCCGCGTGCGCAGCAGCTGCTCGGCCGCCGCTTCCGCCGAGCCGATGAGGACGGTGGGCAGCTCGCCCAGCTCGGCGGCGTCGAGGTGCGGCACGAGCTGGTGGGCCTCGTCGAGCGCTGCCTGCCGGTCGTCGGTGATCCGGACGAGGTGGACCATCAGGTTGAGCTCGGTGTCACGGTCGCCGAGCGCCCGTTTCACGAAGTCGACACGTTCGGCGACCGCGTCCGGACCGGCCAGCGCCAGCCGCCCTTCGGCCGCGCCGGGCGCGGTGCCGGTGAAGGCGATGGTGTCGGCGTGCTCGGCGGCGAACGTCAGCATCCGGTCGCCGCGGCCGCCGAGCAGCAGCGGCGGCCGGGGGCGACCCGCGTACGCGCGTTCGATCTCGGCGACCACGTGCTTCAGCCGCGCGAACCGCTGCCCGGGTGTGCCCCACTCGATCCCGGCGGCCTCGAACTCCGCGCGGACGTACCCCGCGCCGATCCCGATCTCGAGACGGCCGCCGGTGAACTCGTCGAGCCCGGTGAGGTCACGGGCCAGCAGCACGGGGTTGTGGAAGCTCGCGTTGAGCACGTAGGTGTTCAGCTTGATGCGCTCTGTCGCCTCGGCCGCCAGCAGCAACGCCGGCATCGGCGCGACCCGCCCGAGGTGGTCGACCACGCCGACGACGTCGTAACCGAGGTCCTCGGCCCGGCGGCACTTCGCCGCCCACTCGGCGCGCGAGCCGGGTGCCACCAGCGCCACGCCGAAGCGGAACGGTCTCATGGGGCGAACCTACAAGAAGGGGACGTCCACACGGGACGTCCCCTTCTTGGCAGAGAACTCAGGCGAGGCGCTGGGCCAGCGCGTCGAGCTCGTCACGCAGCGACGTCGGCACGGTGTCGCCGATCTTCGCGAACCACTCCTCGATCAGCGGCAGCTCCGCGCGCCACTCCTCGGGCTTGACGTCCAGGGCGGCCTGGATGTCCTCGATCGGCTCGGTGAGGCCCTCGGTGTCGAGGTCCTCGGCGCGCGGCACGAAGCCGATCGGCGTCTCGACGGCGTTGCCCTTGCCCTCGACGCGGTCGACGACCCACTTCAGGATCCGCGAGTTCTCGCCGAAGCCCGGCCACAAGAAACGGCCGTCGTCGCCGCGGCGGAACCAGTTGACGTAGAAGATCTTCGGCAGCTTGTTCGCGTCGGCGTTCTTGCCCAGCGTCAGCCAGTGCTTGAAGTAGTCGGCGGCGTGGTAGCCGAGGAACGGCAGCATGGCCATCGGGTCGCGGCGCACGTTGCCGACCGCGCCGGCGGCCGCGGCCGTCGTCTCCGACGACATCGTGGCGCCCATGAACACCCCGTGCTGCCAGTCGCGGGCCTCGTTCACCAGCGGCACCGTGGTCTTGCGGCGGCCGCCGAACAGGATGGCCGAGATCGGCACGCCCTTCGGGTCGTCCCACTCGTCGGCGAGGATCGGGCACTGCGACATCGGCGTGCAGTAGCGCGAGTTCGGGTGCGCGGCCTTCTCGCTCGACTCCGGCGTCCACTCCTGGCCCTTCCAGGAGGTGGCGTGCTCGGGCTGGTTCTCCATGCCCTCCCACCAGATGTCGCCGTCGTCGGTCAGGGCGACGTTCGTGAAGACCGTGTTGCCCTGCTCGATGGTGCGCATGGCGTTCGGGTTGGTGTGCCAGTCGGTGCCCGGCGCGACGCCGAAGAAGCCGAACTCCGGGTTCACGGCGTAGAGGCGGCCGTCCTCACCGAAGCGCATCCAGGCGATGTCGTCACCGAGGGTCTCGGCGCGCCAGCCCGGGATGGTCGGCTGCAGCATCGCGAGGTTGGTCTTGCCGCAGGCGCTCGGGAACGCCGCCGCGACGTAGTGGACCTTGTCCTCGGGCGAGATCAGCTTGAGGATCAGCATGTGCTCGGCGAGCCAGCCTTCGTCGCGCGCCATCACCGAGGCGATGCGCAGCGAGTAGCACTTCTTGCCGAGCAGCGAGTTGCCGCCGTAACCCGAGCCGTAGCTCCAGATCGCGCGCTCTTCGGGGAAGTGCGAAATGTACTTGGTTTCGTTGCACGGCCAGGAAACGTCCTTCTGGCCGGGCTCGAGCGGCGCACCGACGGAGTGGAGCGCGGGCACGAATTCGCGCTCGCTGCCGTCCGGTCCGACGAACTTGTCGAGCGCGGCGCGACCGGCGCGGGTCATCACGCGCATCGAAGCGACAACGTAGGCGAAATCGGTGATTTCGATACCCAGCTTGGGATTCTCGTCGGCGAGCGGGCCCATGCAGAAGGGGATGACGTACATCGTGCGGCCGCGCATCGAGCCCCGGAAGAGCTCTGTCATGGTGGCCTTCATCTCGGCCGGGTCGGTCCAGTTGTTGGTCGGACCGGCGTCCTCGGGACGCTCCGAACAGATGAAGGTCCGGTCTTCGACGCGGGCGACGTCGTTGGGGTCGGAGGTGGCCCAGAAGGAGTTCGGCTTCGACTTGAGCTGCACGAACGTGCCGGCTTCGACGAGCTCCTGGTTGATCCGGGCGGCTTCTTCGTCAGACCCGTCGACCCACACCACGCGGTCCGGGGTGGTCAGTTCGGCGACCTCCCGGACGAAGGACAGCACGCCACTGTGCGTCGTCGGCGCGGTGTCCAGTCCGGGGATGGCGACTGCGGTCATCTCTACTCCTGACTTCCGACGACAAAATGAGCCCGCTCGGAACGACGGTGTTCCGGGCGGGCTTCGTTGCCGGCGACCGAATGGCTTCGCACACCGGCTGGCGAAGCCGGTGTGCGTTTTTTGGGATTCCCTGAGAGTAGCCGCATGACCGGCAGGTAACCGAGAGCTGACGTGTACGTTCTCTCACAAGAACGATAAGGGAATCGATTCAGACGTCACCGGATCGGTGCATTCGCAGTAAATCTTGCGGTGCCCGGTGTCACACCCGTGACCTGCTTGTTTTCATTTGCGACATGAAAAAAGCCCGGCGCGGGTGCGCCGGGCTTTCAAACTGTGACCTGGGTTACTTCTCAGTTGGGCGAGATCCACTGCCCGGTGCCGGAATCGATGTGCGCGACACCCTCGAGCGTCTGCGTGCCGGCGCCACCCCACTCGGCGTCCGCCGCCGGGTCGCCCAGCTGCTGGTCACTCCCCGAGTCCATCAGTCCACTCGAGACCTCGGTCCACTGGCCGGGGCCGCTGTGCTCGAACGTCGTGGTCGTGCCGTCCGCGTCGACCTGCACCGCGACGTCCGCTTCGCCGTCGCCGTCCTTGTCGGTGAAGGCGATGGTGCCGCCGCTCTTCGTCTCGACGACGGCGGTGTCGTTGTGCCCGTCGTGGTCGGTGTCGATGGTCGCGACACCCGCGTCGACCTCGCCGTCCGGCATGTCCGCGTGGATGTGGCCGCCGGAGCTGTCCTCGTGGCCGGTGTCCGTGCCCGAGTCGTCGTGGCCGTCGCCGCCGGACTGGACCCACTCACCGCTGGCCTCGTCGTAGACGGCCTGCTCGACGACGTGCCCGGTCTCGTCCAGGACGGCGTACTGGTCGGCCTGGCCGTCGTGGTTCGAGTCGATGAAGGCCTGGGCCGTGCCGTCGTCGTGCTCGACGATCGCGGTGTCGTTGACGCCGTCCTCGTTCACGTCGTAGTTGACCTCGGCCTGGTACTCCTGGCCGTCGACGTGCACGGTCATCGCCTCGGCACCACTGGCGTCGGTGTCGCTGCCGCCACTCTCGTCGACCCACATGGGACTTCCCCCTTCGAACCGGGTAACGCCGTTCTCCGACCTGCTGTCTGAGGGTATGACTCACCGTAGGCCGGTTCGGTTCCCCACCACAACCGGACGCGCGCTCAGGCCGTCTTGTCCCGCAATGCCCGGATCCGGGTCAGGAAGGCTTCGGCCCGGTCGCGGCCGTCGCTGACCTCTTTCAGGCGCTTCGAGACGATCGCGATCTTCTTGGCCCGTTCCTGGGCGCCCATCTTGATCGTCTTGTCGACTTCCTTCAGCTCGGCCTCGATCGCGTCGATACGCCGGCCCAGGGCCTCGTCCAGGGCCATCGACAGCTGCTGCTCGGCTTCGATGAGCTGCTCGGCGACGAGCTGGTCGAGCGTCGAGCGGGCGTCCGCGATGGCTTCGACGAGCCACTGCTTCATGTGCTGCTTGTCGGCCGCGTGCTTGCGCGTGCGGGCCATCCACCAGCCGGCGCCGAGGCCGATGATGATCGTCGCGGGCAGCACGACCGGGTTGAGGATCGCGACGCCGGCCAGCGGCAGCGCGGCCACCTTTCCCGCGCCGACACCACCCGAGATGCCCATGAAGACGAGCAGTTTGTCCTCGGCCGTCGGCGGTTTCTTGTCCGGCGGGCGCAGCACCACCGGCGGGCCGCCGGCCCGCGCGAACTGCGCGCGGATGACGTCGAGTTCCTCCGGGGAGAACAGCTCGGACAGCGAGACGTTCGTGACGTGGTTGAGCCGCTGGGACAGCAGCATCGAGATCCGCTGCGACGTCGTCTGCAGCGCGATGTCGACCTGCTGCGGCAGCGCGGCCAGCGCGTCCCGCTTCGCGCCGTCGATGAGCTGGCGGAAGTGCGTCTGGGCGTCCCGCATCTGGCGGCTGCTCTCGTGCAGCACCTCGACGCGGGTGCGCTGGACCTCACCGCGCAGCTTCAGCTGCCAGCCGCGGGTCGACGTCCGGCGCTCGGCGGTCAGCTGGTCACGGCGTTCGCGCAGCTGCTCGGCCTCGGCCTCGCCCGCGGACAGCGCCCGGCTCTCGGCCTGCAGCTTCGCCTTGAGCTCGCCGAGCGCGGTGGACAGCGCGCGCAGCGTGTTGGCCTCGCCGAGCATCGCCGAGCGGCCGACCAGCAGCTCCTGCAACGCGGTCTGGATCGCGGCGACGCCGGACTTCTCCCGCAGCATCGCGGCCATCTGCTCGTTGGGCGCCTTCGACGCGGTCTCGAACATCCGCGCCGACACCGGGTGGAACACGGCGTCGGCGAAGCGGGGCGCGTGCTCGGCCAGCAGCCGCCGGTCGGCCTCCAGCACCTCGCGCCAGCCGCGGAACATGTCCACCTTGGTCAGCGCGAACACCACGGTCTCGACGCGCTCACCGACGTCACGCAGGAACTGCAGCTCGGTCGAGGTGAACGGCGCCGACGCGTCGACGACGAACAGCAGCGCCGTCGCGCCCGCGGCCGCCTCCTTGGCCAGCTCGCCGTGCATCGAGTCGAGCCCGCCGACGCCCGGGGTGTCGACCAGCGAAAGGCGTTCGAGCAGCGGCACCGGCCCGGTGACCTCGACGTAGCGCGGCGGGATCTGGCCCGGCGGCAGCTCGTGCGCGGCCGACACCCAGTTGATCAGCTGACCGAGGTCGATCGGCACCGGCGCCAGCTGGCCGGGGTAGCAGGCCTGCGCGCCCCAGGCGTCCGCGTGGTCGAACACGAGGTAGGTGGCGGTGGCGACGTCGGCGTCCACAGGGGACAGTCCCGGACGTGCGAGCAGCGCGTTGACCAGGGAGCTCTTGCCGCGGTTCGTCTCGCCGACGACCACGACGGCGGGCTTCTTCGGCCGCGCCTTCCGGATGTCGTCGACCCACCGGGCGGCGTCCGGATCGGCGTCGCGGACGACCGTCAGCAGCTGGTCGCGGGCCGCCTGGACCTGTGCGGGCAGGCTCGGCGCGGTAGGCGCGCTCACGGTGTCCTCTTCGCGTAGACCATGACGATCGGGGCGCGCAGCAGGCGGTCGTGGTCGGCGAAACCGGTGACCTCGGTTTCCGCGACGACACCGTCCAGCGCGGGGTCCTCGGTCGGGACCGCGCCGCCGGCTTCGTGGCGGGCCGGGTCGAACCGCTCGCCGTCCGGCCGCAGTGCTTGGACGCCGATCGCGGCCAGCCCCTCTTCGAGGCGTTCGACCACCCCGCCGCTGCGGGCGCGATCCAGTGCGTACAGGCACATCTGGATCAGCGCATCGCGGTCCGCGAGTGCGCGCTCCAGGCCGACAGGCGACGTGATGACCGGCTGCAAGGGGTGCACATCGGTGTCCGACGCGGGTTTGCCGCCGTCGGTTCCCTTTTCCGTGTCAGCCTCTTGGACGATCCGCGCGATGCTGATCGCCGGGATCTGGCCGGTGGGCGTCTCATCGGCATCCACCACGCCGTCCTTCCGAAACCACGCCACCCGCACCACCCCGTCCGGCTCGCAGAGATTCCACCAGTCTGAAGGACTCAAGCGCCATCCGGGGGCGAAACCGGGCGAAGGAAGCGGATCAGGATCGTCCGGAGGATCGCCAGTTCGGCCGCGGTATCCACGTCCGCGTCGAAGGCCGCCCGGGTGATCAGCGCGTCGGCGAGGGCGGCGACCCAGCCTGCGGCAGCGTGCGGCGGAACGCCGGGGTCGATCTGCCCGGCTTCGACGGCCCGCTCGATCAGCACGGCCAGGCCGTCGGCCAGCGCACGTTCGTTGCGCCGGATCAGCTCGGCGAACTCGTCGTCACGCGCGGCCTGCGCGGCGGCCTCCAGCACCAGCCGGGCGATGGCGGGGTGGGCGACCTCGGCGGCCAGGTCCGTGACGACGTCGAGCAGCGCGGCCCACGGGTCGGCGGCCTCGGCGGCCGCGGCGAGCCGCTCGGCCGTGTCGCGGGCGTCGTCGGTGAAGATCGCCGTGAACACCGCGCGCTTGTTCGGGAAGTAGTGGAAGAGGCTGCCGGAACTGATGCCCGCGGCGCGGCAGATGTCCGCCGTCGTCGTCCGCTCGAAGCCCTTCTCGGCGAAGCACCCGGCCGCGGCGTCGACGATCGCGCGGCGCTTGGCCGCGTGCTTCGCGGGATCGACGGTCCTCATCGCTCGACCGGCGGCTCGTCGCGCCAGGGGTACCCGTGCTCGGCGAACGCCCTGGCCAGCTCGGGGCCGCCGAGATCGGTCTTCTCGCGGGCGATCTCCCGGCCGTCCGCGGTGTGCAGGACGAGCTCCTTGCCGTCGAGGTAGACAGCGTCGAGCTCGGCTTCGATGCGGCGGGTTTTTTCGCCGCGGACCAGGGTGACGCGGTCCGGCGCCACGGTGACGACCAGCCGGTCGTGCGCCCAGATCATCGCGAAGACGAACCCGAGGACCAGGCCGCCGGCGACGGCGGCGAGCGTCGCCCAGGGCTGCGGCAGCTTCGTGAGCACCTTGAAGACGCCCTGGAACGGGAAGGCGGGCAGGTCAGTGACCCATGCGGCGATGGCCCACACCCCGGCCCCCAGGGCGCCGCCGACCAGCGGGCAGCCGATCCAGGACCCGGTGCGCAGCCACGACGGCTCGTCGACGGTCGTCTCCATGCCGTCTATTATTAGACCGCGTGCTCGGTTTATGAAAGCCGGGGGCTCAGACCAGCTCGGTGATCACCTCGCGCAGCTTGGCCTCCAGCCCCGGGCCGTCTTCGGCGAGCCGGGAGGAGACCAGCAGCTGGTCGTCGGCCGTGCGCAGGCAGATCGAGCCGGCCACGGAGATCTCGATGACGTTCAGCCGGAACGGGTACGCGCGGCGCCCCTGCCGCACCTCGGCCTCGCGCACCAGCTGGCCGAGCCGTTCGCCGGCGACGATCTGGCGCCGGTAGAAGCCGGGCGCCCAGGGCGTGCCGCCGGCCGGGACACCCGCGCCGCGCAGCGCCGGGCCGCGCGCGTTGGCGAAGTGCCGGGCCGCTGTCGGCGTGAAGTACTCGATCGCCTGCCGCATCGCCGAGTCGTGGGCGAGCGCGGGCCTGCCGTAGCGGTTGCGCGGGCTGCGTGGATCCGGATCCTCGCGGCCGCGGAGGAACGCGAGCAGGTCGTTCCACCAGTCCGCCCACTGCGCCTGGACGGCGGTGCGGTCGACCTCCGGCGGGATGTGCACCGGAACCTGCGGCTCCACCGGCGGCAGGACCTGTCCTTCGGAAACGGACAGCGCCAGGGCGTCACGGATGAACAGCGCGACGTCGATCTCGGCCTCGCTGCTCCACCTCGCTCGCCAGGATGTCGTGTTCTCCAGCTGCACGTTTCCACAGTACGCGGGAAACCGGCCCGGCTCGGCAAAGTCGGCAAGCAGAAACAAGCTCAGGCCGGGGACTCCCGGAGCTGTTGCCAGATCAGGAAGTACGCGCGGTGCACGACGTGCGCGACGCGGCTCTGCGCGGGTGTCGCGCCGAAGGACGCGAAGGACCGCCACCAGCCCGCGCGTTCCAAGGCGTGCGCGGCCAGCTCCGGCCGGTTCGCGCCCGGTTTGCCGAGCTGGGCGCCGATGTCGGCGTTGCTGCCCACCCGCAGCACCTCTTCGGAGAGGTCCTCGGGCATGTCGACGGCGCCGGAAGCGACCAGCGTCAACGCTTCGAGCAGCCGCAGCTGGTGGGCCTCGGGCTTGGCGAGCAGCACCTCGATGGCGTCGTGGACGCGCTGGCGCTCGCCCGGGTCGCCGGAGGCGTGGGCCAGCGCGGTGACCGACGCGAGCGCCGCGGCCGCCTTGATCCCGTCGGCGCGGGCGGCGAACACGATCGACAGCCGGTGCCGCACGGCTTCCAGGCCGGACGCGTCCAGCAGGGAGCGTCGCAGCGCACCGGCGGTGATCTCGGGTTCCTTGCGGACGGCGTCGACGGCGTGCGAGATGCCGAACAGGTCGAGCTTCTCCAGCAGCCGCAGCCGGGTGCCTGCCGGGACGTCGCACTCCCAGCTGGTGAAGATGTCGGCCGAGATCAGCATGGTCTGCAGGACGTCGTCGTCGAGCTCGGCCAGCTGCCGCAGCGCCTCGGCGTCGGCGGAGGTGAAGCCGCCCACCTCGGCGGACTCGGCGATCAGCCCGATCACCGGCAGCACGTCGGCGACCCTCGGCTTGAGCGTCGAGGCCTGCTTCTCCGACAGGATCGTCGCGGCCTTCCAGATGTCGCCGTCCGAGCCGTCGACCGACTCGGGGGCGATGGTGTCGGCCTTGTTCAGCACGGCGATGGCGTTGACCGGGCCGGCCTCACGGCTCGCGGTGGCGGCGGTGAACGCGGCGAGGGCCTGCTGGTCGTCGGCGCGGACGCCTTGGGTGACGACGTAGAGGACGGCCTCGGCGCCGGCGACGGCGTTGCGCGAGGTGTCGTCGAGCTCGTCGGAGCCTTCTTCGTCCTTGCTCTGCTTCGCCGCGCCGAGGAGCAGTTCGGTGCGGGACACCGACGCGGCGTCGAGCGAGCCGAGGCCGGGGGTGTCGATCACGGTCATGCCCTGCAGCACGGCGTTGGTCAGGTAGGCCTCGATGTGCGAGACCTTGGTGATGTCGACGCCCAGCTCGGCCGGGATCATCCCGTCCGAGGCGAAGGGGAGCACCTGCTTGCGGCCGTCGGTGAAGACGATCTCGACGCGGTCGACCGTGCCGTACTGGAAGCGGGTCACCAGCCGGGTGCACTCACCGATGTCGGTCGGCGCGACCCGGCGCCCGATCAGCGCGTTGACCAGCGTCGACTTGCCCGACTTGATCCGCCCGGCGACGGCCACCTGCAGCGGCGCGCCGAGCCGGCGCAGCACCTCGGCGAACCCGGCGGCGGTCCGCGCGGACACCTGCGACTGCAGGCGGTGGCACAGGTTGGCCACCGACATCGACAGCGGTCCCGCGAGCCGGTTCTGCTCCGGTGACGTCACGACCCCCAGTCCCTCCCCGGTCGAACGGACACGACCCGGTGAATCGTGCCATGTCCGTCATCCTCGGGTCGCACCGAAGGTGGTACCGGCGACCGACGCGCGGGCCCCGGACCGGGACCTAGTGTTGTCTGGTGCGACGGCTGAGTCTCTGGATGCGTGCCCACCCCATGGCGGGCGACTCGGTGCTCGCCGTCCTGCTCGGCCTGATCGACCTGTTGCTCTTCGCCGCCGACGGTTTCGCCGAGGTACCCGAGCTGCCGCCCTGGTACGTCGGGGTGCCGGTGATCATCGCGATGGTGGCGCCGCTGGTCTTCCGGCGGAAGGCGCCGCTCTGGTCGGCCTACGTCGTGCTGGTGATCAGCATCGTCCACGCGACGCTGCTGCTCGGCATCGGCAGCGTGGCCGGGCTGGCGATGAGCATCTACTCCGTCGTCGTCTACGCCGGGCGGCGGCAGGGGCTGGTCTACGTCGCCGCGGTCGTCGCCGCGTCGGCGGTGGGCATGCTGCTCGACCCCCCGGGCGGCCTGCTGGTCCCGGTGCTGTTCCTGGCGTTCGGCATCGCGCTCTGCTGGACGCTCGGCGAGTTCGTCGGGGCGCGCCGCGCCTACGACGTGGAAGTGGAGGCGAGGTTGCACCTGCTCGAAACGGAACGCGACCAGGCCACCCGGATCGCGGTGGCGGAGGAACGCGGCCGCATCGCGCGCGAGCTGCACGACGTCGTCGCGCACGCGGTCAGCGTGATGGTGGTGCAGGCCGACGGCGCGTCGTACGCGATCCGCAGCAACCCCGAGCTCGCCCAGCGGGCCCTGCAAACGATTTCCGAGACCGGCCGCGGTGCGCTCGGCGAGCTGCGCGCGCTGCTCGACGTCCTGCGCAACGAACGCGCCGAAGGCGAGCCGCGCGTCCCGCAGCCGGACGCGCACGCGATCGCCGACCTCGCCGAGCGGATGCGCGCGGCGGGCGTGCCGGTGGAGCTGGAGGCCGACGAGCTCGGCGACCTGCCCGCCGGGGTGTCGCTCGGGGTGTACCGGATCGTGCAGGAATCCCTGACCAACACGCTCAAGCACGCCGGCCGCGGCGCGACCGCGTCCGTGCGGGTGCACCGGACCGGCGACCTGGTGGAGGTCCTGGTCTCGGACGACGGCGCGGGCCGGCTGCCCCAGCTGACCCCGGCCGGCGGCCGGCTGGCCGTCCCGGGCGGCAACGGCTTGATCGGGATGCGCGAGCGCGCGCACGTCTACGGCGGAACCCTCGAGGTCGGCCCGGCTCCGGGTGGTGGGTGGCAGGTCCGCGCGGCCCTGCCGGTTAGGTTGGCGCAGTGATCCGTGTGGTGGTCGTCGACGACCAGGAACTGATGCGTGTCGGGTTCCGGATGGTGCTGGGCGCGCAGGAGGACATCGACGTCGTCGGCGAGGCGGGCGACGGCGCCCAGGCCATCCGGATGGCCGAGGAACTGCGCCCCGACGTCGTGCTGATGGACGTCCGGATGCCGGTGCTCGACGGGGTGGAGGCGACGAAGAAGATCGTCGCCGACGGCACCGCACGGGTGCTCGTGATGACGACGTTCGACCTCGACGAGTACGTCTACGCGGCGTTGCAGGGCGGGGCGAGCGGGTTCCTGCTGAAGGACACCCAGCCCGACCACCTGGTCTCGGCGCTGCGCGCGGTGGCGTCCGGCGACGCCGTCGTCTCACCGTCGGTGACGCGTCGGCTGCTGGACCGCTTCGTCGGCGCGGGCGGCTCGCCGATGCGGGACACGGCCGAGCTGGACGTGCTCACCGACCGCGAGCGCGAGGTGCTCGTGCTGATCGCCAAGGGCATGTCGAACCTGGAGATCGCCGAGGCCCTGTTCCTCTCGGAGGCGACGGTGAAGACGCACGTCGGCCGCATCCTCGCGAAGCTGGACCTGCGAGACCGGGTGCAGGCGGTGGTGCTGGCCTACGAAACCGGCCTCGCCCGCCCGGGCCTCGCTTAGCGCTCAAGCGGCACTTTCACGTGAAAGTGCCGCTCGGACGACTTCGACCACACGCTTCCGTTCGCCGTACAAGTCGGCTTTGGTGACGACCACGAAACGCCATCCCTCGGCTTCGATCGCGGCGCGGCGCAGCTCGTCGCGGCGTGGCTGGCTCCCCTCGAGATGCCACTCACCGTCGTATTCGACCGCCAGCTTCTGCTCCGGGAACGCCAGATCGAGACGACCGAGGAAGACACCTGTCTCGGCAACGACGTCGACCTGGACGTCCGGTTTCAGCCCGGCGACGGTCAGCCACACCCGCAGCTCGGACTCAGGAACGCTCTCCGAACGCGCATCCGCCAGTGCGACCGCTTTTCTGGCTCGCACCATTCCGTTGTCACGGCGCGGCTCGATGTAGTCACGAAGTTCCGCGAGATCCACCAGACCGACGCGGAGAAGGACATCGAGATAGGCGACGACCCGGGCGAGCGAACGGTGGAGCTTGGTGTTCGTCAGGACGTCCATGGCCAGCCGTAGTGGCGTAGCGAGGCGAATGTCCCCCCACGGCTCGCTGTCGATCTGCCCACGACTGGTCCTCCGGATGTGCACACCGGCCTGACGGGCGAACAGCAAGCTTTCCGGCAGAACGAACTCGACCGGGTCGTAGGTGCCGACCAGCTCGAGACCCCTGACGGCAGCTGCCGAGCATCCGGACAAGACAGCACCGCGGGGTGCGAGCAAAGCGGCAGCCTGGCACCGCACCGAATGGGTAACCGCAACTGTCGAGGCGATGTAGACGTTTCGAAACAACCGCGTGAACAGAGGAGTCCGCAAGGCCCGCGACGTCACCACGCCTTCGGCTACAGCATGGCTGCCGATGAAGGGCTCGGCGAAGTCGACCAGGTCACTGCTGTGATCACGAAACACCCGGCAAGTCTGCAGCGTCCCGGCGCGCACCAGACCGTTCCAAGATCAACAAGTTGCCACTTGTCCACATCCCCCGAAAGCTGTCCACAACCCGGCACTTTCACGTGAAAGTGCCGCTCCTGCGCCTCCAGGCGTCACTTTCACGTGAAAGTGACGCCTTAGCGGTAGTCGTCGGGCGGGGTGGTGGCCGGGTCTTTGCCTGCGTTGCGGACTTCGGTTATCCAGCGGCCGAAGTCCGGGCGGTCGCCGTCGATGTCAATGTAGTCGTACTCCTTCATCAGGGTCCAGGACGCCAGTGTCTGGCCGGCGAAGCGGGCGACGTCGGTGTCTTGGGCCAGGGCTGCGACGCCTCGGGCCAGCAGGTACGGCGTTTCGGAGATCTTGAAGTCGACGGGCGCGATCTTGCCGACCGCGTCGCGCCAGTTGTCCTCGGTGACCTGGAAGATGTCGAGCATCGACTCCGAGCGCAGGAACCCCGGCGTGACGGCGAGGCCGACGCAGTCGTTCTTCTTCAGCTCGACGCCCAGCGCGCGGCCGAGCGCGCGGATGCCGCACTTGGCCAGGTAGTACGGCAGGCCCGCGCCGACGTAGTCGTCGTTGTCGCCGTCGGTCACCTCCAGCACCAGGCCGCGGCGGGCGACCACCAGCGGCAGCAGCCGGTGCAGCGCGATGAGGTGCGTGTCGAGCGCGTTGTGCGTCAGGTTCAGCGCGTCCTCCAGCGGCGTCTCCCAGAACGGGGCGTCGAAGTGGAAGTACATGTCGCCGCCCCAGACGTCGTCGACCAGGATGTCGACTCCGCCCGCTTCGGACTCGACGCGGGCTTTCAGAGCGTCCACATCGGACACCGACGTGAAGTCGCAGCGCACCGCGACGGCCTTGCCGCCCGCCGCTTCGACCAGCTCCGCGGTGTCTTCGATCGTCTCCGGGCGCTTCATCGGTGACGCCGTTTCGCGCGTCGACCGGCCCGTGACGTACACCGTCGCCCCCGCGCGGCCCAGTTCCACCGCGATCGCGCGGCCGCACCCCCGGGTCGCTCCCGTGACCACCGCGACCTTGCCCTGCAAGCTCATGTCTTCTCCCGTCCCCGCCACGCGGTCAGCACCGCGTCGACGTCTTCGGCCAGCCGGTCGGCCAGCCGCCCCTCCGGCCGGATCGACCAGTCCAGCGACACTCCGTTGATCACCGCCAGCAGTGCCCGCGCGGCGCGGGGCACGCTCGGTGCGTGCGGCAGTTCGGCCGCCACCGCGCCGACCAGCCGGGCCAGCTCCGCTTCCACCGCCGCGTAGTGCTCGCCCAGCAGCGAGCGCAGCACCGGATCACCGATGTCCACGCCGAGCTGCCCCAGGTGGTTCGCCGCCTCTTCGGCGTCGCCGAGCACCGCGTAGACCGTCACGGCCGCGGACCGCAGTCCCACGATCGGGTCATCCGCGGAATCCGCGCACTCCCGCATCTGCTCGACCGCGCGGGTGGTCGCGCGCCGGCTCAGCGCCTGCAGCAACCCGGCCTTCGACCCGAACCGCTGGCCGGCCGTGCCGACCGCGACGCCGGCTTCGGCGGCCACCTGGGCCAGGGTGAACCCCGGGCCGCAGCGGCCGATGACGGTCTCCGCGGCGGCCAGCAGCCGCTCGTCGGTGATGCTCCTCGGCCGGGCCACGGGATTATTGAACCACAGTTCATTAATGCTGTCACCCGGGGTCGGATCAGGGTCGGGTCAGGGTCTTCACCGATCGCGCATCAGCCGAAAAGCCAGGAAGGTACTACTCAGGTAGGGGGACCGGTTCGGTCTACAGGGTGACGCGCGAACAGGCCTCCACCCGCGACGATGAGTACGTCGTAAGCGAGGGGACAAGAGGAGCAAGCCATGATCGAGGCAACGGGCCTCACCAAACGGTACGGAAAGACGCTGGCGGTGAACAACCTGTCGTTCTCCGTGGCCGCGGGTCAGGTCACCGGCTTCCTCGGCCCCAACGGGGCGGGCAAGTCCACCACCATGCGCATGATCCTGGGCCTGGACAACCCCACCGGGGGCCAGGTCACCATCGGGGGCAAGAAGTACCACGACCTCAAGCAGCCGCTGCGCACCGTCGGGGCCCTCCTCGACGCGAAGTGGGTGCACCCCAACCGCTCGGCGCGCGCCCACCTGCAGTGGATGGCGAAGTCCAACAAGATCCCGAACTCCCGCGTCGACGAGGTGCTCGACACCGTCGGCCTGAGCAACGTCGCGAGCAAGCGCGCCGGCGGGTTCTCGCTCGGCATGTCGCAGCGGCTCGGCATCGCGGCCGCCCTGCTGGGCGACCCCGAGGTGCTGCTGTTCGACGAGCCGGTGAACGGCCTCGACCCGGAGGGCATCCTCTGGATCCGGAAGTTCATGCACCGGCTGGCCGAGGAGGGCCGCACGGTCTTCGTGTCGAGCCACCTGCTCTCGGAGATGGCGCTGACCGCCAGCAACCTCGTGGTGATCGGCCGCGGGCAGCTGATCTCGCAGTCGTCGACCGAAGACTTCGTCTCCCGCGCCGCGGAGAACACGGTCAAGGTCCGCTCGCCGCAGCTGACCGAGCTGCGTGACGTCCTCCAGCGCGCGAGCGCCGGCGTCGCCGGTGACGAGAAGGCCCTCATCGTGTCCGGAATGGACAGCGACAAGATCGGTGAGATCGCCGCCGAGCACCGGATCGTGCTGCACGAGCTGAGCCCGCAGGTCGGCTCGCTCGAGCAGGCCTTCATGCAGATCACGGGCGACTCCGTCGAGTACCACACCGGTCTCGAAGCCGAGGCGCAGCACGTGCTCGAGTCAGCCAAGTAGCCGAACACCACACGGGGAAACCAAAGTCATGAACCTGCTCGCGGTCGAACGCATCAAGCTGTTCACCACCCGATCGCCGTGGTGGTGCGCGCTCATCACCATCGGCCTGTCCGTCGGCTTCGCGGCCATCCTGGCCGGCGCCACCGACGCCGACGACTCGCTGACCGTCTCGGCCACCCAGTTCGGTGGCTCGCAGTTCGGCATCGCCGTCGTCATGGTGCTCGCCGCCCTCGCGGTGACCACCGAATACCGCTTCAACACCATCCGCACCACGTTCCAGGCGGTGCCGCACCGCTCGCCGGCGCTGGTCGCCAAGGCCGTCGTCGTCGGCCTGATGTCGCTGGTCCTCGGCGAGATCGCCGGGTTCGGCTCGTGGGGCCTCGCGAAGCTGATGCGGCCGAACGACAACCTCGCGCTGGCCACCGGCCAGGACTGGGCGAACGTCGCCGGCCTCGGCCTGGTCTTCGCGTTCAGCGCGGTGCTCGCCGTCGCCGTCGGCATCATGATCCGGCACAGCGCCGGCGCGATCGCCCTGCTGCTGATCTACACGCTGGCCGTCGAGAGCCTGGTGCAGCTGATCCCGAAGATCGGCGACAACATCCACCAGTGGATGCCGTTCAACGTGGTCAACAAGTTCCTCGTCGGCTCGGCGCCGGCCCAGAACGGCCCGCCGCCGTCGGACTCGCCGCTGAGCCCCGGCTGGGCCCTGGCGTACTTCGCCGGAATTTCGATCGTGTTCCTGCTCGTCGCGCTCGGGGTCGCGAAGAAGCGGGACGCCTGAGGGGTAACAGGGGAAAAACGGGAAATCCGGGTCGCGCTGTCGGGGGGCGACCCGGATTTTCCGTTTCTCGCTAGGCTCACCGCGACGGGACGGGGGGCCGATGATCGAAGCGACGGCACTGACCAAGGCGTACGGCGACACGACCGCGGTGAACGAGCTGACCTTCACCGCGCGGTCCGGGCGCGTCACCGGCTTCCTGGGGCCGAACGGCGCCGGCAAGTCCACGACGATGCGGCTCGTCGTCGGCCTCGACACCCCGGACGCCGGGACCGTGCTCATCGACGGCGTTCCGTACCGCGAGCTGAAGGACCCGCTGACGACGGTCGGCACGATGCTGGACGCCGGCTGGCGCCACCCCGGCCGCGGCGGGCGCGACCACCTGCGCTGGCTGGCCGCGACCAACGGCATCCCCGACAAGCGCGTCGACCAGGTGCTGGCGCTGGTCGGCCTGACGAGCGTCGGGAAGACGCGGGCCGGGCGGTACTCGCTCGGCATGCTGCAGCGGCTGGGCATCGCCGCCGCGCTGCTCGGCGACCCGCGCGTGCTGCTGTTCGACGAGCCGGTCAACGGGCTCGACCCCGAGGGCATGGCCTGGATCCGGCAGCTGCTGCACTCGCTGGCCGCCGAGGGCCGGACCGTGTTCGTCTCGAGCCACCTGCTGCCCGAGATGGCGCAGACCGCGCAGGACCTGGTGGTGATCGGCCGGGGCCGGCTGATCTACCAGGGCACGATGGACGAGTTCGTGGCGCGCACCAGCCACCACGGCGTGCGCGTGCGCACCCCGCACGCCGACGAGCTGCGCGCCGCGCTCACCGGGCAGGTGGAGTTCACCGAAGCCGACGGCGCCTTCGTGGTGTCCGGAGTGGACAGTGACCGGATCGGGCAGCTCGCCTTCGACGCCGGCGCGACCCTGCACGAGCTGAGCCCGATCGCCGGCTCGCTCGAGCAGTCCTACCTCGACCTCACCCGTGAGGCCGTCGAGTTCGGTGCCGCTCCGGAGGTCGCGCGATGACGACGACGTCGAACCTGCTCCGCGCCGAGCGGATCAAGCTCTTCAGCACCCGGGCACCTTGGTGGTGCCTGGCACTCGCGTTCGTCGCGCCGCTCGGCTTCACCGCGTTGTTCTTCGCGCTGGCCGGGCCGGAGATCCCGGCGACCGTCGGCAACACGCAGCTCGCGAGCGGCAACGGCCGGACCGTGCTGCTCGTGCTCGCCGTGCTCGCGACCGCGTCGGAGTTCGGCTGGGGCACGATGCGGCTGACCTTCCAGGCGGTCCCGAGCCGGGTGCCCGCGCTGCTGGCGAAGGTGACGGTCATCGGCGCCGTGGGTGCCGTGCTCGGCCTGGTCGTCGGCTTCGGCTCGTGGGGGATGGCGACGCTGGTGCAGCCGGACGCCGACCTCGCGCTGCACTCGGGCGCCGAGTGGCGCTCGGTGCTCGGCCAGAGCCTGGTCTTCCTGCTCACCGCGGTGGCCGGGGTCGGCGTCGCGCTGCTGCTGCGCAACGTCGCCTTCGCGCTGACCGCGGTGCTCGTCTGGACCCAGCTGCTGGAGGGGCTGGTCATGTTCATCCCGGGCGCCGGGAAGCACATCTACCAGTGGATGCCGTTCCACGCGGCGGACGAGTTCGTCGGGGCCGGCGGGTTCACCGGCGGGCCGACGCAGCTGCCGCCCGCACCGCTGAGCCCGTGGGGCTACCTCGGTTACTTCGCGGCGATCGGCGTTGCCCTGTTCGTGACCGGGGTGCTCGTCACGGCGAGGCGTGACGCCTGAGCGTGATCGCCGTCTCACTACTCCACAAAACTGTGTTAAGAGAAGATGAAAACGTTGTGGCTTCTCTCACAGGCGCCGGACATAATGTTATGACCAGGCAATATTCGTAAGAGAGCGAACCGGACCCGTCTGAGCTCCCCTGGAGGTGATCCTTGGCGGTGGACACCGGTCAAGAATTGGGCAGCACGATTCCCCGAGCCCGCGTCGAAGACGACGCACCACGGCTCGAACCCATGTTGGATCTTGAATGGTCGCGGGCCATCGAACTCCCGCAGAACGCCATGGCGGCGGCAACGCCGGCCGAACTTCGCCGTGCTTGGGTGCATCGCGCGCCCGAAGACAGCGTCCTGGCCCTCTTCCGCGCATCGGCCGGGATGGCCGGGCCGATCCCCGCGCCCTGGTGGCTGCGCGCGGTCGCGGACGGCAGGCTCGATTCCCGGGAACAGGGTTTCCGCGTCGAGGACCGCATCGCGCAACTGCTCGGCCGTCGGCCGGGCTGGGAATTCGTCCCGTGGGCGGCGGACGGCGAATCGGGCTACTGGGAGTTCATGCCGTCCGAACGCGGGAAATCGGGACACGCGATTCCCACGACCGTGATGAACACCGACCGGCACGCCGGCTGGATCGACGTCCTCCCGGCGCACACCGGGGCGACGCCGGACCCGATCCCGGTCGCCGGACTGGCCGGGCTGCGCTCCCGGCTCGGGGAGTTCGAAGCCGCTCGGTGACCGTTGGTTAACCTCGGCACGTGGAGAACGAAGACAGTCGACGGCTGCGCAGCGTGGTCAGTTACGTCAAACGCGGTGGCCGGATGACCGTCGGGCAGCAGCGCGCCTGGGACGAGCTCTGGCCGGACCTCGGCCGCACGGTCGGCGAGCTGCCCGACGGGAAGCTGGACTTCGGCGCGTGGTTCGGCCGCGAGGCGCCGGTGCTGGTCGAGATCGGCTCCGGCATGGGCGAGACGACGTCGCAGCTGGCCGCCGCGGCGCCGGAGCTGAACTACGTGGCCGTCGAGGTCTACGACCCGGGCCTCGGCCAGCTGATGCTGCGCGCCGAAAAGCTGGGTGTCGAGAACCTCCGGCTGCTGCACGGTGACGCCGTCGTACTGCTCACCGAGCACGTCGAGCCCGGGACGCTGCACGGCGTCCGGCTGTTCTTCCCGGACCCGTGGCCGAAGAAGAAGCACCACAAGCGGCGGATCGTGTCGCCGTCGTTCGCCGCGCTCGTCGCGTCGCGGCTCGCGCCCGGCGGGACGTTCCACATGGCGACCGACTGGGAGAACTACGCCGAGCAGATGCTCGAGGTCTGCTCCGCCGAGCCCGCGCTGCGCAACCGGTACGCCGACGAGCCGGGTGGCTGGGCGCCGCGGCCGGAGTGGCGGCCGGTGACCAAGTTCGAGCAGCGCGCCGACGTCGAAGGCCGCGTCTCGCACGACCTCATCTTCGAAAAACGCTGAAGGGGACCCTCCCCGGATCCCCGCGGAGAAAGGTCCCCTTCAGCTCACTACCCCCGGTGCTCGCCCCTCCCCCGACAGAGGGGCGAACGTCCTATTCCTCGGCCAGCGGCTCGGCCTGGACCCGCTTGAGAGCGGGAGTGCAGACCGACGCGCCGAGCAGGGCCACGCCGACCCCCAGCACCACCGGCGCCAGGAGCCACGGGCTCAGCACGATCCCGCGCGGATCGACCATGCTGTAGAGCCCAACACCGACGAGCACCCCGACGATTCCCGCGCCGATGGTGGCGACCAGCGCGGGCAGCGCGGCCTCCATCCGCAACGCCCGTGAGAGCACCCGCACCGGCGTGCCGGCGGCCATCAGCGCCCCGAACGTCCGGCGGCGGTCCATCACCGAGCCGGCGGTCGCGACGGCGGCACTGCAGCCGGCCAGGATCCCGGCCGCGAGCAGCCCGATCACCGTGACCCGGCGCAGGTCGCCGAGCTCGGTCTGCTGGTTGAACAGGTACTGGTCGCGGCTGCCGATCTCCTCGCCGGCGGCCGGACCGGCCAGCGCCGTCCGGACGATCTCGCGGTTCGCGTCGGTGGTCGGCGCGACCACGGTGACGTACTTCGGCGCCAGGCCGTCCGGCAGCGCGGCCGGGTCGATGATCGACGTGCCGGACAGGTCGGGGTCCGGCAGGTGGATGGCCTCCGCCCGCGTCCCCGACTTGACGGCCACCGCCGGCCCTTCCCAGTTGTCGGCGATCTTGTACTGCGCCAGGTCGAGCGCCGAGCCGCCGAAGACGGCCGGACCGCCCGTGCAGTTCTCCGCGGTGAGCCCGAACCGGGTCAGCTTGACCGCGTCCGCGCAGCTCATCACCAGCGCCCGGCTGCCGGTGCGGTGCGAGCCGTCGCCCTGGACCAGGTAGACCTCACCGACCGCGACGGCCCGCTCGGACTGGCCGTACTTCTGCAGCGAGCCGTTGGCCTGGTCGACGATCTTGCTCGCGTGCTGACCGTCGGTGTCGACGTAGAGCACGGAATCCTGGAAGGACCGTCCGCCGCCCGCCATCGACTCGAACGTCGGCAGCAGCGTCAGGGCCATCGACCCGGCGAACACCGCGAGCACGATCCCGGCGGACGCCCGGTAGGCGCTCTTCGGGTCGTCACGCAGGCGGCGGCCGGCGAGCAGCGACGACGGCCGCCGCCAGATCCGGACGAACGTGCCGCCCACCGCCGACGTCACCCACGGCCCGACGATCGCGGCCGAGCCGACCAGCAGGAACAACCCGATCATGACCATGCCGATGCCGCCGGAGTCACCCGAGGTCGACACCGCGTAGAGGAAGAACAAGCCGGCCGCGGGCAGGGCCAGCAAGCGCCACCAGCGCAACGGCTTCTTCGTGTGGCCGCCGGTGGCGAACAGCGGGTTCTTCAGCACCCGCCGCAGGCCGAGGACACCGGCGAGGACCACGAGCACCGGGATCGCCACGACGATGAACACCGTCAGGCCGACCGGAAGCGTGAAGTCGGCCGCCTGCCAGGTGCCGCCGGCCCAGGGCACGAACGACGCGAGGCCGTGCAGGGCCGGGCTGAGCAGCAGGCCGAGCAGGGCACCGATGCCCGCGGACAGCGTCGTCTCGGCGGCCACCATGTTCGTGACCTGCCCCGGTGTCGCGCCGGCCAGCCGGAGCGCGGCCAGCCGCCGCTCGCGCCGGGCCGCCGTCAGCCGCGCCGACGACGCGACCAGCACCAGGCTCGGCACCAGCAGCACGATGATGCCGACCCACGAAAGCAGCATCAGCAGGCCGTCCGGCCGCGCCGCACCCTTCGGGAACTCGGCGAGCTGCGATGAGGCTTCCGGCATCTGGTCCGCCGTGTGCCCGGTGAGCGCGACGAGCTGCTCGGGAAAGCGCAGGGCGTCGTCATTCAGCGCCCCGACGGGCTTGCCGAACCGGTCGCCGAGCTGCGCGGCGGAGTTGCTCTGCAGCAACCGGCCGAGCGCGGGCGACACGACGGTCTCACCCGGGCCGGGCAGCTGCGGCACCCCCGGCGGCAGCTCGAGCCCGGCCGCGGTGGCGCCGGGCGCCAGCGCGACGTCGACGCGGATGATCTGCTTGCCGTCGAAGTAGTCCTTCGACGCGGAGTACACCAGCTTGGCCGGGGTGTCGGAACCGCGGCTGTAGAACTGGTCGCCCTGCCAGAGGGCGCGTTCTTCGCGCTGCACCGTGGCGAACGGCAGCGTCGCCAGCAGCAGCACCAGCCCGGTCGCGACGGCCACCCCGACCGCGGTGAGGATCGCCGACGTCCGGGTCCGCCGGTCGACCTTCAGCACCCGCAGGGCGATCTGGAGCGAGTTCATGCCGCGAGCCTCGTGGCGATCAACCCGTCGCGGATGGCGACGGTCTTCGGCATCGACTCGGCCAGCTCGCGGTCGTGGGTCACGACGATCACCGCGGCGCCCGTCTCGTGGGCGGCGCCGAGCAGGGCGTCCATCGTGTCGCGGCCGGTGCGGGTGTCGAGCGCGCCGGTCGGCTCGTCGGCGAAGATCACCTTCGGCCGGTGGGTCAGCGCCCGGGCGATCGCGACGCGCTGGGCCTCGCCGCCGGACAGCTCACCGGGACGGCGGCGCTCCTTGCCGGCCAGGCCGAGGCGCGAGAGCCACTGGCGGCCGGCGTCGATCGCTTCCTTGCGGCCGAGGCCGGCCAGGAGCGACGGCAGCGCGACGTTCTCTTCGGCCGACAGTTCCGCGACGAGCATCCCGGACTGGAAGACGAAACCGAACTCGGTGCGGCGCAGCTCGCTGCGCTTCTTCTCGCCGAGGTGGTCGATCCGCTGCCCGGCCAGGAAGATCTGGCCGTCGTCGGCGCGGAGGATGCCGGCCAGCACGTGCAGCAACGACGTCTTGCCCGAGCCGGACGGCCCGACGATGGCGACGGCGTCGCGCGGCTGGATGTCGATGTCGATGCCGGCCAGGGCGTACTGCGCGCCGTAGCGCTTCACGAGCCCACGGCCGGACAGCACCGGCCCATCGGTCCACTGTGGAGTGTTCGGGTCCACGAGGTTCTCCCCTGTCGGTCGGGATCTTGATGCCGATGAGCTTCGCCGAGATCAGGGGGTGTCCACTTCGGGCAGACGGCCAGTCACGGGCCCGCCCGCATCGGCCGATCGGCCGAGGGAGTGCGAGCCACTCGGCCAAGGTGCGGACGCCCGCGGATCCTCTAACGTCACGTTGTGCCCGCCGCGCCCCCGCCGAACACCCTCTACACCCGCACCGCCGCCCTGGTGCGGCGCATCGGCGTGCCCGCGGCCGTGCTGTTCGCCGCGCTGCTCTTCGACGTCGTCTTCACGACGCAGGCCGCGCTCGACGACCACGGCCCGCGTTTCGTCGACTTCGGGCTGCTGCCCGGCATCTTCGCGATGGTGGCCTGCGCGCTCTGGGCCCAGAAACGGGCCGCCGTCGCCGGTGCGGCCGGTGCCGCCGTGCTGGTGTTCTCCACCCTCTTCATCCACGCGTTCCACATCCCGCCGTACTCGAGCGTGCTGCCGAAGGTGACGATCACCGAGGTCGTGGCGGGGGAGCTGATGCTCTACTACGTCACTCGCCGGGCGCGGGCCGGCGTGGCGTTCTGCGTGGTCAGCGCCCTGACCGTCGGATGCCTGGTCGCGGTCTTCGGCCGCTACCGGGGCGTCGGCGAGCTGGACAGCGGCACGCTCTACCAGGCCCTGCTGTTCGGCGTGCTGCTGCTCGCCGGGGCGGTGGTGCCCGCCATCGCGATCCGCGACCGCGGCCCGAAGGCCGATCCGCGGACCCGCAAGCTGCGCCGGGTCAACGAGCTGGCGATGGGGCAGTGGCCGTTGATCGGCCTGCTCGCCTTCGCCCTGCTCTTCGAGTTCGGCTACACGTACTCCAGCACCGCCCGCGGCTTCCCGATCCTGTTCTGCTCGCTCGTCGCGGCCGTCATCGCGGTGCTGTCGCCGCGGCGGCCGTCGGACGCGGTCCTCGCCCTCGCCGGGGTCCTGCTGCTCTCCGCGGTCATCACGCCGTTGCTGCAGCTGCGCAGCTCCTACCCGATGCCCGGCGGGGTGCCGTTCGTGCAGGTCATCGCCGGGATGGGCGTGGTGGTGAACCTGACCCGCGCCCGGGGGCTGAGCGCCTCGTGGGCACGGGTCGCCGTGCTGTCGGCCGTCGTCGCGCTCGGGGCGATCGTCAATTCGAACCAGCCCGCCGGCAACCTGCAGACCGACCCGCAAACGCTTTCGATACTGGCTTTCGCCGCGGCGCTGATGCTGGGCATCTCGATCGCCATCGGCCTGATGCTGCGGTCGCGCGACTCCGAGCGCACCACGGTCGTCCAGTCCGCGGTGTCCGAGGCGCAGACCGCCGAGCGGATGGCGCTGGCCCGCGAGCTGCACGACATCGTCGCCCACCACGTCACCGGGATCGTCGTGCAAGCGCAGGCCGCGCGGATGATGGCCGAACGGGACCCGCAGATCGCGGTCGAGGCGATGGGCCGGATCGAGAACGCCGGCGTCGAGGCGCTCGCGGCGATGCGGCGGCTGGTGCGCTCGATGCGCGGCGACGCTCCCGCCGGGTCGAGCGAATTCAGCGAGCAGGCCACCACCGATCTGGGCGCCGACCTGCGGAAGCTGGTCGACGGCGCCAACCACGGCGTGCCGACGTCCATGCACCTCGACCTGCCACCGGACCTGCCGCACGAGGTCGGCCGGTCGGCGCTGCGGCTGGTGCAGGAGTCGCTGACGAACGTCGGCAAGCACGCCTCGGGTGCGACCGACACGTTCGTGCTCGCCGAGGTGAGCGGCCCCGAGCTGCACCTGCGGGTGACCGACAACGGGCGCGAGCGCACGCAGCGGCCCGCCGGGGGATCGGGCGGTTACGGTCTGGTCGGCATGCGTGAACGCGTCGCGCTGCTGAAGGGCCGGCTCTCGGCCGGGCGGGGCCCGGACGGCGGCTGGCGCGTCGAAGCTTGGCTGCCGCTGGCGGCCACGGAAGAAGCGGAAGGGGACGAGTGATCCGGGTACTGATCGCCGACGACCAGGAGATGGTGCGGATGGGCTTCCGCATGATCCTGGACGCGCAGGACGACATCGAGGTCGTCGCCGACGTCGCGGACGGCGTCTCGGCGGTCGCGAAGGCCCGCGAGCTGCGCCCGGACGTCTGCCTGCTCGACATCCGCATGCCCGGTCTCGACGGCCTCGAGGTCACCCGGCAGCTGGCCGGCCCGGACGTCACCGACCCGCTGAAGGTGGTGGTGGTCACCACCTTCGACCTCGACGAATACGTCCACACGGCGTTGCGCAACGGCGCGTCCGGCTTTCTCCTGAAGGACGCCGGGCCCGCGCTGCTGATCGAAGCGGTCCGCGCGGCCGACCGCGGCGACGCCCTCGTGTCACCGCAGATCACCGTCCGCCTGTTGAAGCACTTCGACGGCAGCGGCCCAGCGAAACCGCAGGTCAAGCCGCCTTCTGAGCCGCTGACCGCGCGCGAGATGGACGTCGTGAAGGCGGCCGCGCGCGGGCTGACGAACACCGAGATCGGGTCCGAGCTCTACCTGTCGCTCTCGACGGTGAAAACTCACCTCGCGTCGGTGCAGGGCAAGATCGGCGCCCGCAACCGCGTCGAAATCGCGGCCTGGGCGTGGCGGAGCGGAGTCGTCTCGTAATTCCGGGTGCGTAGTATCCCGACATGCAACGCCGTTTCCACGCTCCTGTCGTTCTCCCCGCCGACCCGTCCTGTTCACTCCTGCGCGACGCGGTCGTCGATGTCGACACCGATGGGCGAATTTCGTACTGCGGACCGGCGGCCACCGCCCCCGAGTCCGCCGCACCGGTCACCACCCTGACCGGCATCCTGCTGCCCGGCCTGATCAACACGCACGCGCACAGCCCGATGACGCTGCTGCGCGGCATGGGCGGCGACCTGCCGCTGCTGCCGTGGCTCAACGAGATCATCTGGCCCGCCGAAGCGAAGCTGCGGCCCGAGGACGTCCGCACCGGCATGCTGCTGGGTTCGGTCGAGATGCTGCGCCACGGCGTCACGACCAGCGCGGAGATGTACTTCGAAGGCGAGCAGCTGGTCGACGCGGTCCTCACGACGGGCGGCCGCGTGCTGGTCGCACCGCCGGTGATGGAGCTGCCGGGCCTCGACTGGCGCGCCCAGCTGGCCGCGATCGAGCGCTGGATCGACACCGACGGGCTGCGCTTCGGCCACGGCGACCGCATCGAGCTCGGCTACGGCCCGCACTCGGCGTACATGCTGTCCGAAGAGGGCCTGCGCGCGACGGCGGAGTCGGCCGCTTCGCGCGGCGCGCTGATCCAGATCCACATCGCCGAGGCTGCTGCCGAGGATCTTGTTGCGCGCGAGGCCCACGGCTCGGTGCCCGCGCTGCTGGCCAAGCTCGGCATGCTCGACGGCCGGGTGCTCGCGGCGCACGCGATCCACCTGTCGGACTCCGACATCGCGCTGTTCGCCGCCCACGGTGTCGGTGTCGGGCACTGCCCGGGCTCGAACGCGAAGCTGGCTTCGGGCATCGCACGGATCACCGAGCTGCGCGCGGCGGGCGTCGCGGTCGGCCTCGGCACCGACGGCCCGGCGTCCAACGACGACATCGACCTCTGGGAAGAACTGCAGCTCTCGGCGATGTTCGCCCGCCTCGCGACGGGCGACTCGACGGTGCTGACCGCGGCGGACGCCTTCCTGCTGGCCACCCGCGGCGGCGCGGCCGCTCTGGGCCGTTCGGACATCGGCGCGCTGGAGCCGGGCCGCTGGGCCGACCTGGTGCACGTCGACCTGGACGACCCGGCGTTCGCGTGCGGCTTGGACGTCCCGGACGTCCAGCTGCTGTCGAACCTGGTCTGGGCCGCGGGATCCCGGCGGGTCCGGGACGTGTGGGTCGCGGGCGAGCAGGTGGTCGCGGACGGCGAGTCGATCAAGGTGGACCGGGCGAAGGTGCAGGCCGGGGTGGCGGACACGGCGGCCCGGCTGCGGGCTTGAGCGTTGTCCACAGGCCCCGCCTGATGTGGACAACTCGGGGCTCGAAGCCTCGAACGGCCGGGTTTGTCGGCCACCGCCGATAAACTGGACTCGGGGCAGCCCCCCTGGGACGGGTGGGGGCCGCCTGGTCAGCGGGGCTTCAGCATCAGCTCGGTCAGGTGGGCGTCCGGGGTGGCTGACACCGCTGTCACCACGGCGGTGGCCACCGAGTCCGCCTTCAGCAGGTGCGCTGTGTCGTACTCGCGACCTTCGCCCTTGAAGATCGTCTGCTGCATCTCCGTGTCCGTGCGGCCCGGGTAGACCGACGTCACGCGGATGTCCGGTTCCTCCTCGCGGAGGGCGTCGGCGAAGGCGCGGACGGCGAACTTGCTCGCCGCGTACGGGGACCAGCCGGGGCGGGCGTTCAGGCCCGCGCCCGAGTTGATCACCACGACGTGGCCGTGGGCCGCGCGCAGGGCCGGCAGCAGGAGGCGGGTCAGCTCGACCACGGCGAGGGTGTTGACCTCGAAGTTCTCGCGCCAGGCTTCGGCGGAAGCCTCCTCGATCCGGCCGAGGCGGGCGACGCCGGCCGAATGGACCAGGACGTCCAGGGACGCGATGTCCGCCGCCGCCTGCTCGAGGGAGGCCGGGTCGGTCAGGTCCACCGGCCACGGCGCTGCGCCCGGCAGTTCCTTCGCCAGTGCGGCCAGCGCGCCGGTGTCCCGGCCGCCGAGGAGCAGCCGGTGTGTCGGGGCGAGCTGGTGGGCGACCGCCGCGCCGATCCCGCGCGAGGCACCGGTGACGAGGGCGAGGGGGAGATCCGTCATGCCCCCACCGTAACGGCGAACCCGGCGTCCACCGTGCCGTCGTCGCGCTTGCCGGGGCCCGGTGTCCGGGCGTCGGCGCAGCCCGACGGGTCCACGTCCGAGTCGCGAGCGTCGTCACCGGCGTCCTTCTTGGTCGGCTTGCGGCCGTCCACGGTGAAACAGACCTGGTAGCTGCCGTCTTCGAGGCCGGTGAAGGCGTACGCGCCGTCCGGGCCGGTGACGACGCTCGTGCCGTTGTTCAGCGTCACCTTCACCCCGGCGAGGCCCGGCTCACCCGCGTCCTGCAGGCCGTTGCCATCGGTGTCGGTCCAGACGAAGTCGCCGATCCGGTTGGTCGGCGGGGCGAGGCCGAGGTCCACCGTGAAGTCCTCGCGGTTCGGGCCGCCGAGGGTGCGGGGTGCGGTGCAGCCGTCCGGGTCCGCGTCGGAGTCCTTGTCCTCGCTGCCGGCGTCCTTGCGTGTCACGGTGAAGTCCGCCGGAATGGCGAAACAGAGCTGGTAGGTGCCGTCCTTCAGCTTCTCGAAGCCGTACTTGCCGCTCGCGTCCGTCGTCGCGGTGCCGACCGTGCCGCCCGCGCCGTCCTTCAGCGTCACCTTGACGTCCGCGACGCCGGGCTCACCCGGGTCCTGCAGCCCGTCGCGGTTGCGGTCGGCCCAGACGAAGTCGCCGATCTTGGCGATCGCGGGCGGCGGGACCACGGTGATCGTCGCGGACGACGTCTTGTCGCCCAGCGTGCCGCCGGGGTAGTGGACGCCGGTGACCTTCGCCGTGTTGACGTGCCCGGTGTCGGCCACCGTGAGGTTCGGGTGGTCGCAGGTCAGCTGCCGGTTCGCGGCCGCGGCCAGCGTGAACGGCGCGAACGGCGTGGCGCACCACGGGTCCTGGACGGTGATCCCGGTCAGGTCCTGCGTGCCCTCGTTCGTCACGGTGACGCGGTAGTGCGCGGTCTCGCCCGCCGTGACCGTCGCGAACGGCCCCCACGCGCCGGTCGCCGGGTTCTGCACTTCCTTCTTCACCGAGTACGCCGCGAGCTGCAGGCCGACGCAGTCCCAGCGGAGCCGCTCGGCGCCGGTCGTGGCGAAGAACTTCACCGTCGTCGCCTTCGCCGGAGCCGTCGCCGCGGGGAAGTCCTGCTTGGCGAGGTGCCCGTCGGCCGCGTTGTGGTCGGCGACCAGCTTGGTCTCCTGCACCTGGGCGCCGGTCGCGTCGTAGAACCGCAGGCCGGTGGCCGGGTTCCCGCTCGGCAGCGCGGAGCCGGTCGACACGCTGAGCGTGTAAACGCCGCCCGGCACGAACTTCTCGGTCTGGTAGGCGGTGCTGGTCTTGCCGTCCGGGGTCTGGATCACGGCGGAACGCTGGCCGTCGACGGCGTACGCCTGCTCGGTCAGCAGCTTCGGCTGCTTCGCCGACGGCGTGCCGGGCGGCACCGGCGCAGCCGGGGTGAAGACGTAACCGTCCGGGGCGCCGTTCGCCGCCGCCTGCTCGACGCTCGGGTTCGCCGCGACGCCGCCGCAGGCCGGAGGCGGGTCTGCCGCGGCCGCTCCGGGCACCACCACCCCGGAGGCCGCCACCACCGCCACTGCCATCGCGCGCGCCGAAGTGATCACCCCACGACTATGGCGCGCGGCACGGGCCCGCACCGGCCGAGAGCGGTCCCCTTCAGGGTGAACCTCGGCCGGTGCGGACCCGGAGCGTCAGCGCTCGCCGATGCGGCCGGGCCGCCCGAAGCGGCCCTTCTTCCAGACCGAGACGAGAGACGGCCGCGGCTGCGCGGCGCCACCGTCGGGCCAGTGCGACGTCGGGGTCGCCGAGCTCGCCGCGTTCTCACCCGGGTGCTGCACGGCGACGAGCACCACGTGGTCGGTGACGTTCGGGCCGCACGTCTCGGCGCCGACCGGCACGGACAGGAACTGCTTGACGTGACCGCGTTCCGGCCCGGTCACCGGCACCGAGAACAGGCCGTCGTTCGCGCCGAGCGCGTTGCCGTCGGTGGAGATCCAGAGGTTGCCGTAACGGTCGAAGGTGACGTTGTCCGGGCAGGAGATCGGGCTGACCTTGGTCTTGTCGAAGCCGCCGTAGTAGGTGTCGGCCGCCGCCGGGTCACCGCAGACGAGCAGCAGCCGCCACGAAAACGTCGTCGACGCCGCGTCGCCGCGGTGCTCCTCCCACTCCAGGATCTGCCCGTTCTTGTTGGCCACGCGCGGGTTCGCCTCGTCGGCGCCGGCCTTGCCCGCCGCGCCGCGGTCGCTGTTGTTGGTCAGTGCCGCGTAGATCCGGCCGTTGACCGGGTTCGGCTCGATGTCCTCCGGGCGGTCCATCTTCGTCGCGGCGACCTTGTCGGCGGCTTGCCGCGTGAAGACGTAGACCTCTTCCGCGGTGAATCCATCCACAAAGGACTTGTTGCCGCTGGCCAACGGGATCCACTCGCCGGTGCCGTCGAACTCGTTGTCCGACGGGAGCTTGCCGGTGCCGTCGATCTCCGCGGCCGGGCTGTCGCCGGTGAACCGGCCGACGTACAGCGTGCCTTCGTCGAGCAACGCCGAGTTGTGCCGACGCGCGTGCGCGCTCCGGCCCGGCTTGTACTTGCCCTTCGAGACGAACTTGTAGATGTACTCGAAGCGTTCGTCGTCCCCGGAATAGGCGGCGACACGCCCGTCGGCGGTGATCTTGATGTTCGAGCCCTCGTGCTTGAAGCGGCCCAGCGCGGTGTGCTTGACCGGCGTCGAACTCGGGTCGTTGGGGTCGATCTCGACGACCCAGCCGAACCGGTTCGGCTCGTTCGGCTCCTGGGCGACGTCCCAGCGCTTGTCGAACCGCTCCCACTTGCGGGTGCTGGCGCCGGTGCCGATCGCGTAGCGCTTCAGCCGCGCCGCCTCGACCGGGTCGGTGACCTTGTCGGCGTTGGCGAAGTACTGGTGGAAGTTCTCCTCGCCGGACAGCACGGTGCCCCACGGCGTCACGCCGCCGGAGCAGTTGTTCTGCGTGCCGCGGACCTTGCGCCCGGACGGGTCGGCCGACGTCTTCAGGTACTTCGAGCCGGCGGCCGGGCCGCGGACCTCGAAGACGGTGTCGAGCGTGATCCGGCGGCCGAACCGGCTGGGCACGATCTCGAGGCCGCCGCGGATCGGGTCACGACGCGCCCGCAGCACCGAAAGGCCGTGTGCCGCCCAGGCGATCTTCACCTGCTCCTCGGTCGGGTTCGCCGGGTCGTACTGGTCGGCCGGGAACAGGTGCACCTCGGTCGTGTACTCGTGGTTCACGACGAGCAGGTTGTCCAGGCCGAGCGCGTCCTGCGGGATGAGGCCGACGAAGTCGTTGTTGTAGCCGAACTGCTTCGCCTGCGCGGCCGCCGTCTGCTTGGTGAAGTCGAACCTGGGCGCGCCCGGCACGACCGGATCGCCCCAGCGGATGACAACGCGCTGGGCGTAGCCGTCGGGGACGGTGACGGCGTCGAGCTTGTTCGACGGAACCGGGTCGAAGTCGGTGCCGGGAGCCGGACGCGGCTTCGCGGCGGGCGCGGCGGGTGCGGCAGCCGCCGTCCCCGACAGCGCGGCGAACCCGCCCGCGGCGGCCGCCATCACGGCGCCGGCCTTGAAGACCCGGCGGCGGGAGATGTCCTTGACGACGTCGCCGAAGTACTCGTTGCCGGACTCGTTGGGCTCGGGATGGGCACAGGCGTTGCCACAGCGGTATTCGCAGGTGATCGGGGAGCGGCCACCGGGGTGGACGGGGAGGAGCGGGAGCAGACGGTCGGGCACGAGGCCTCCATGGTGGGAGTTCGGGAACGAACCGACCGTAAGTCTCCCAAACCAGTCAATGCGGACATTCAGGTGAACGTCGCATGTACTGGCTCCTCGTCAGAACTCCTCGCCGCCGACCAGCGCCGCTTCCCGCGGGACGGTGTGCGGGTCGGCCTTCTTCTCCCGCAGCGAGAGCAGGCCACCGGCGATCACGCACAGCACGGCGGAGGCGACGAACGGCGCCTGCGGCGAACCGAACCACTCGGCCACGTGCCCGACCAGCGTCGCCGCGACGGCGCCACCGAGCCAGCGGCAGAAGTTGTAGCCCGCGCTGGCGACCGGGCGCGGCGCGTCGCTGATGGACATCGCGGTGCCGGTGAACAGGGTGTTCAGCAGACCCGACACGAGTCCGGAGACGATGATCCCGGCGACCAGCACCGGCTTGCTCGGCACGGCCAGCACCAGCATGAGCACGGCGTAACCGAAGACGGCGGCCGCGGCGGCGTGGCGTTCACCGAGCTTGGCGGCCAGTCGAGGCGCGAGGGCGACCCCGGCGACGGCGACGCACAGGCCCCAGCCGCAGAAGATCAGGCCGACGGCGACGGCGCTCCAGCCGAGGACGAACGGCGACCAGGCCAGCACCGCGAAGAACGCGGCGGTGTACAGCGCCGAAGCGACGGAGGTGCGCAGCAGACCGGTGTGCTTCAACGCGCGAAGCGGGTCGAGCAGCTTGATCGGATCACGCTTCTCGTGCTTGTCGCTCTTCAGGAACATCGCGCACAGCACGAGCGCGCCGGCCATCAGGATCGACGTGCCGACGAACGGGCCGCGCCAGGAGATGCTGCCGAGCAGGGCGCCCAGCAGCGGGCCGACCGACAGGCCGACACCCAGAGCGGCTTCGTAGAGCAGGATCGCGCCGGACTGGCCGCCGGTCGCGGCGCCGACGATCACGGACAACGCCGTCGCGATGAAGAACGCGTTGCCGAGGCCCCAGACCGCGCGCAGCCCGACGAGCTGCTCGATCGACCCGGCGGCCGCACACAGCGCGGTGGCCGCGACGATCAGCGTCAGCCCGACGAGCACCGTGCGCTTCGGGCCGAACTTCGCGCTCGCCGCGCCGGTGACCAGCATCGCGATGACCTGGACGCCGAGGTAGGACGAGAAGAGCAGGGTGACCTGGGACGGCGTCGCGTCGAGGCCCTTGGCGATGGACAGCAGGATCGGGTCGACCAGGCCGATCCCCATGAAGGCGATGACCGCGGCGAACGCGGTGATCCACACCTGCTTGGGCTGGCCCTTGACGGCGTCCAGCAGGCTCGAGTGGTGTTCAGCGCTCATCACTGATCAGTGCTTCTTTCTTCGTTTCGATGAGTAGCTTGGCGAGAGCCGGCAGGGCGGCTTCGATCGCTGCGCGGTCGGCGTCGTCCATCGCGATCAGGCGTTCGCGAAGGAACTCTTCGCGGGCGGTGACCATCTCGGCGTAGAAGCGACGACCCTCGTCGGTGACGTCCACGAGCACCGCCCGCCGGTCGGCGGGGTCCGGCGTGCGGGTGGCGAGACCGAGGCGTTCGAGGCGGCTGACGACGTCGGTCATCGACGGCAGCTTCACCCGCTCGAACTCCGCCAGCGCGCTCATCCGCCGGGGCCCGCCGTTGACCAGCTCGCTCAGCACCGATCCCTGGGTGAGGGTCAGCGTCAGCTGCGGGGTCGTGCGGCGCACCTGGTGGTACAGCCGGAAGACCAGCGGCCGCAGCCGGTGGGCGAGATCGGCGATCGGGGAAGTCACTTAGCTATGCTAACAAATATTAGTAAGGGTGGCTAAGTAACTCGTCTCACAGGCTACGCTCAGGGACATGGACGCGGTGATCTTCGACCTCGACGGTGTACTCGTGGACTCCGAGCGGATCTGGGACGAGGTCCGCCGGGCGGTCGTCGCCGAGCACGGCGGCACCTGGCGCGAGGAGGCGACGCGGGCGCAACAGGGGATGAGCACCCCGGAATGGGCCCGCTACCTGGTCGAAGAGCTGGGCGCACAGCTCACGCCACCCGAGATCGCGACGGTCGTGGTCAAGCGCATGGCCGCCCGGTACGCCGAGCAGCCGCCGCTGATCGACGGCGCGGTCGACGTCGTGCGCCAGGTCGCGAAGCGCTGGCCGGTGGCGATCGCGAGCTCGTCGCCGGTGATCCTGATCAAGGGCTTCCTCGACGTCACGGGCCTGCCGGTGGGCGCGGCGGTGTCGTCGGAGCAGGTCGGGGCCGGGAAGCCGGCACCGGACGTCTACCTGCGGGCGGCGGAGCTGCTGGGCGTGGCGCCGTCGGACTGCGCGGCGGTGGAGGACACGACGAACGGGCTGCGGTCGGCGTTGGCCGCGGGGATGGCGGTCTACGCGGTGCCGAACCCGCACTTCCCGCCGGACCCCGAGGTGCTGAAGCAGGCGACGGCGGTGGTGGAGACGATCACCGGCTTGCCGGGTGCGCTGGGAATCAGCTGAACCGGCCGTTCTCCACCGCGGCGCCCTTGCGGACCTGGAACCGCGCCGGTGCGCCGCTGCTCCCCAGGTCGGCGAGGAAGACCTGGTTGCCGAAGAACTGCCCGACCGGCTTGGCGAAGGTCATGTCGCCGGACGCGGCGTAGATCCGCAGGTCGGCCACGCCCGGGACGGTGAGGTAGACCGCGAGGCCCGCCGGGAGCGGGCCCCCGGGCTCCGCGAAGTACCCGGCGAGGAACGTCGCCCCGCCGACCTCCTCCCCGCAGACCGGGGACATCGTCCCGAACTGCGGCTGTGCGGGGTCGAGCGGCGCGCCCTTCGGCACCGCGCCGACGCAGAACTGCGGCGTGCCGGCCACCACGGCCGAAAACGCGTACGAGGTCCAGACATCGGTCTGGCCGGGGAAGTCGCGAAGGGTGATCGGAGTCCCCGTCACCTGCAGCTCGCCCATCGGCCGGTAGGTGAGCTTGGCCAGCGGGATCGTGCCCGGCGTGTTCGCCGGCGCGACCGGAGCCGTGGGCGCGGACGTCGGGACCTGCGTGGCGATCGCGACGCTGGTCAGCACCACCAGCACCGCGGCCAGCGGGGCGATCCACACCGCGGCCCGGCGTCGGCGCTGCGGCCTTCGCTGGCGGCGTTGCTGCTCGGCCCAGGCCGCGTCGAGGTTCGGCGTGACCTCCCCGCCCTGCTCCCGCAGTGTCTCGGCCAGTTTGCGTTCGAGGTCGGTCATCGCTCACCTCCCAGGTCGTCCCCCAGGTGCTTGCGCAGGTTCTCCATCGCGTGGTGGGTGGTCGCCTTGACCGTGCCCGGCGAGATGCCGAGGGTCTCCGCGATGCCCGCCGTGCTCAGGTCCAGCCAGTAGCGCAGCACCAGCACCTCACGCTGTCTCCTGGACAGTTTGCCCAGTACCGCGCGGATCCGCTGGTGTTCCCAGTTGGCCACCGCCGTGACCTCGGCCGACAGCTCGTCCGCCGGGCGCTCCTGCGGTGTCCGGCGGACCACCCGCAGGTGCCGGGTCCGCGACCGGGACATGTTCACCACGGTGGTGCGGAGGTAACCCGCCACCCGCGTGTGGTCGGTGAGGGTGTCCCAGCGCTGGTGGAGCTTGACGAAGGCTTCCTGCGCCACGTTCTCGGCGTCGTCCGCGCCGAGCAGGTGCGCCAATCTCGTCATCTGGCCGAAGTACTCCCGGAAGAGGGCGTGGAAGGTCGGCGCGCCCAGATCCCCCGGCACGCTCTCCCCCACGCTCGCACTCACATCACGCTCACGCCCACCCCGCCCCACCGGTTTAGTGCACCACGCGAAGAAGATGCGCAAAAGCCGTGAAGGCCACCTTGAGGGACTCTGAGTCCCTCAAGGTGGCCTTCACGGCTTTGGGTCTCAGCGCTCCAGGTCGCCGTGGATGAACTTCTCGACGGCGTCGCGCGCGGTCGAGTCGTCGTACTGCTCCGGCGGCGACTTCATGAAGTAGGAGGAGGCCGACAGGATCGGGCCCCCGATGCCGCGGTCGAGCGCGATCTTCGCGGCGCGGACGGCGTCGATGATGATGCCCGCCGAGTTCGGCGAGTCCCACACCTCGAGCTTGTACTCCAGGTTCAGCGGCACGTCACCGAAGGCGCGCCCCTCGAGCCGGACGTAGGCCCACTTGCGGTCGTCGAGCCACTGCACGTAGTCCGACGGGCCGATGTGGACGTTGCCCTTGCCGAGGTCGCGGTCGACCTGCGAGGTGACGGACTGGGTCTTCGAGATCTTCTTCGACTCGAGCCGCTCCAGCTCCTTCATGTTCAGGAAGTCCATGTTCCCGCCCACGTTGAGCTGCATCGTCCGGTCGAGCTGGACGCCGCGGTCCTCGAACAGCTTGGCCAGCACGCGGTGCGTGATGGTGGCGCCGACCTGGGACTTGATGTCGTCACCGACGATCGGGACGCCGGCGTCGGTGAACTTCTGCGCCCACTCCGGGTCCGACGCGATGAACACCGGCAGCGCGTTGACGAACGCGACCTTGGCGTCGATCGCGGCCTGCGCGTAGAACTTGTCGGCCACCTCGGAGCCCACCGGCAGGTAGGAGACCAGGACGTCGGCCTTCGCCTCACGCAGCGCGGCGACGATGTCGACCGGGGTCTCGTCGGACTCCTCGATCGTCTCGCGGTAGAAGCGGCCGAGGCCGTCGTGGGTGTGACCGCGCTGGACGGTGACGCCGAGCGGCGGCACGTCGGCGATCTTGATGGTGTTGTTCTCGGACGCGAAGATCGCCTCCGACAGGTCACGGCTGACCTTCTTGGCGTCCACGTCGAACGCGGCCACGAACTCGATGTCGCGGACGTGGTAGCCGCCGAAGTCGACGTGCATCAGGCCGGGGACGCGGGTGGCCGGATCCGCGTCGCGGTAGTACTGGACACCCTGGACCAGCGACGCCGCGCAGTTGCCGACGCCCACGATGGCCACCCGTACGCGGCGGTTCTCGCCCATGGGGGGTTTCTCCTTCAATCCGTGTCTCTTCAGTAGGTCTGCCGCGACGCTGCGGCGCGGCCGGACGGCTCAGGTCTCGGGACCCTGCCGCTCGGCTTGTTCGTGTTGCTCGTGCGCGATGAGCTCGTTGAGCCAGCGCACCTCCCGCTCGCTGGTCTCCAGACCCAGCCGGTGCAGCTCGCGGGTGTAGCGATCGATCCTCTCCTCGGTCCTGGCCAGCGCGGCCCGCAAACCCTCGCGGCGCTCTTCGACGCGCCGGCGCCGGCCTTCGAGGATCCGCATCCGCACGTCGGCCGGGGTCCGCGAGAAGAAGGCCAGGTGAACACCGAACCCCTCGTCGTCCCAGGTCTGCGGCCCGGCGTCGCCGAGCAGCTCACCGAAGCGCTCCTTGCCCTCCGCGGTGAGCTTGTAGACCCGGCGGCCCCGCCGGGACCACGCGCGGTCGTCGGCTTCGTCGAGCTCTTCGACCAGGTACCCGGCCCGCAGCAGCCGCCGCAGGGTCGGGTACAGCGAGCCGTACGAGAACGTCCGGAGCGTGCCGAGCGTCTCGTGCAGCCGCTTGCGCAGCACATACCCGTGCATGGGCGCTTCGTGCAGAAGACCCAGGATCGCGAACTCCAGCACGTGCACCCCCTTCCGGGAACAAACCTCGGCGACCGGCGTTGCTCCGAATGATCGCCTCGGTCCAACCTACTCAGCCACTATATCGCCCCGATACATCGAAGTGGCGAAGCCAACAGGCGAGTTCAGCGCATCGTGGGCGAAATTCACCGGAGAGTTATCGAACGTCCGGCGTGTCCCCGGTGACCGCGAGACAGGTCACGCTAGGGGGCGTGGACCACACAGGAAGAGCCCGTACTCTGTCCTGGTGATTAACCAGCGGCAGGTCGTGGACTTCGCCTTGCAGCGCCGTGCGCTGCTGGCCGAAGTCCGCTCCGGGCGCGTCGGCAGCCATGAGGCCTGCGACGCGAGCCCGTACCTGCTGCGGGCGGCGAAGTTCCACGGCCGGGCCGGTGACCAGCCCTGTCCGATCTGCCGCCAGGAACCGCTGACCCTGGTGTCCTGGGTCTACGGTGACGAACTCAAGCATGTCGCGGGCTCGGCGAGGACCCCCGAAGAGCTGGCCAGGATGGCCGGCCGGTTCGCCGAGTTCACCGTGTACGACGTCGAGGTGTGCCGTGCGTGCCACTGGAACCACCTGGTCCGGTCGTACGTCCTCGGTACGGGGGAGCCTGCCGACGGTCCGCGAAGGACCGCGGGCCGGTGAGCTGGAACACAACCGCTGAAGAGCGCAGAACGGCGCACTACCGGGCGCCGGTCTGGGAGGCCCATTCGTGAACGACGATCGCAACCGCTCCTGGCCCGGCCAGGAGCCAGATGCACCTCGCCGTGCCCAGTCGGGCCCGTGGCCCGGGGAGGACCCCGGCCCGGCCTGGCCCGGTGAAGAGGCCCCCCGCCGCCCCCAGCGCGGTACGCCTCCTCGTGGCGTCCCCAGCGGACGTGGTGGCACCCCGGAGTGGCCGGCCGGCGACGAAGGCGGCCCGCAGTGGCCCGCCGACGAGCCGGCCCGGCGTCCGCAGCGTGCCCGCCAGCAGGGCATGCCGGCGCGGCGGCCGGTGCCGCCGCCTCCCGGGCAGCGGCCCCAGCAGGGTCCGCCCGGCTCGCCCCCGCAGGGCTTCCGGCAGCCGCCCCCCGGCCGCCGTCCGGTCCCGCCGCCCGGGCGTGAACCGGACCTGATCACCCACCACGCGCACAACGGCACCGACGACTTCGGCCGCGACCCGTACGACGACGGCTACGAAGACGACGCCGCCTTCAACGAGTACGCCGACGACGTCGAGCCCCAGGAAGAGCTCGACGAAAAGGGCAAGAAGGTCCTGACGCCGGCGCAGAAGAAGAAGCGCCGCTGGAAGATCATCCGCCGCTGCGCCTACGTCTTCGTCGGACTGTTCTTCGTGGTGCCCGCGATCGCGTTCGTCATCACCTACTTCCTGGTGGACGTGCCGACGCCGGAGAGCATCAAGGCGCTGCAGAGCCAGCCGATCACCTACTACGACGCGGGTGGCCAGGTCATGGGCCGCGAGCTGCCGCCGGGCGGCGACCGCCAGCTGCTCAAGCCGGGCGAGGTCCCCGACGTCGTCAAGCACGCCGTGTACTCCGCGGAGGACGCGACGTTCGAGACCAACTCGGGCTTCGACGTCACCGGCATCCTGCGCGCGGTCTTCAACCAGGTGACCGGCGGCCAGGGTGGTGGTTCGACGATCTCCCAGCAGTACATCAAGCAGGCGACGCAGAACGACCAGCAGACCCTGACCCGCAAGTGGACCGAGCTGGCGAAGTCGTTCAAGATGAACAACCAGCAGTCCAAGGAAGAGATCATCACTTCCTACCTGAACATCGTCTACTTCGGACGCGGGGCCAACGGCATCCAGGCGGCCGCGAAGGCGTACTTCAACAAGGACGCCAAGGACCTCAACGCTTCCGAGGCCTCTCTCCTGGCCGGCCTGATCCAGGGGCCCGGTCGCTCGGAGAACGAGGCGTACGCCCAGAAACGCTGGACGTACGTGATGGACCAGATGGTGGCCAACAAGTGGCTGCCCCAGGCCGAGCGGACCGCGGCCCAGTACCCGACGCCGATCCCGAGGAACTCCAACAAGGAGCAGGACTCGGGGAAGATGACCTACCAGCTCCAGCAGCGGATCAAGGACGAGCTGGCGGCCAAGGGCTATGACGAGAACAAGCTGTTCTCCACCGGCGCGAAGATCCACACCACGATCGACCCGGCGGCGCAGGCCGCGGCGGAACAGGCCTCCCAGGAGGGCATGAAGGGCCAGACCGACGAGAACCTGCTGAACGCGCTGGTCGCGGTCGATCCGAAGACCGGTGGGGTGATCGCCTACTACGGCGGGCCGGAGCTGGTGAAGGACGCCGACGGCAAGGACCAGATCAACCAGGACCGCGCCAACCAGGCACGCAACCCGGGTTCGTCGGTGAAGGCGTTCGATCTCACGGCGTTCCTCAAGATGGGCAAGGGCCTCGGCGAGACGTTCGACGGCTCGAACAACCGGGTGCTCGGCGGCCGCACGGTCCGGAACGCGGGTGACAGCGCGAGCTGCGGCAAGGACTGCACCGTCGCGAAGGCGATGGAGATCTCGGCGAACACCGTGTTCTACGACATGGTCCTGAACGTGACGAAGCCGTCGCGGGTCGCGGAAGCGGCCAAGGAGGCCGGGGTCAAGGTCTCGCCGGACGGCAAGAGCGTGCTCTACACCGACGACAACAACATCTCGCTCGGTGGTGGTGGCACGGCCGTGACGCCGGAGGACATGGCGGCGGCGTACTCCTCGTTCGCCAACGGCGGGACGTACCACGAGCAGCACTTCGTCTCGAAGCTGACGAACGGCCAGGACGAGGTGGAGTTCGACGAGAACAACATCAAGACCAACCCGGCGTTCGACGACGACGCGTCGAAGAGCCAGCAGATCGCGGGCAACGTCACCGAGGCGCTGGGGCCGGTCATCAAGCACTCGAACCTGAAGTGCCCGACCGGCCACGAGTGCGCCGGCAAGACCGGGACGCAGCAGTACACGGCGAAGGACGGCGACCCGAAGGCGTACGGCGATCGCAACGCGCAGACGTGGATGGTGGGCTACACGCCGTCCGTGTCGGCCGCGGTCTGGGTCGGTGGTGACGGCAACAAGCCGCTGCACGACCCGAAGAACAAGCCGATCTTCGGTGCCACCATCGCCGGTCCGACCTGGCAGAACTTCATGAACCTCTACCTCAAGGGCAAACCGGCGGAGAAGTTCGACAAGGTCGCGCCGATCGGCAAGGACGCCGCGACGGTGACGTCGACCCCGCCGCCGCCGTCGGAGACGCCGACCACGACGACGACACCGACCACCCCGGAAACGACGACGAGCACCGAGCCGACGGACACCGACACCAACACCTCGACGAAGCCGAGCCGGCCCACGCTGACCCGGCCCGGTCCGGGTGGACCCGGTGATCCCGGCATCGGCAACACGTTCGGCGGAGGTGGTGGCGGAGTCGCCTCGCCACCGGGCGCCGGCCCGGGTTAGCACTTCCTGGATCAGGGCCCTCCGCGAGCGCGGAGGGCCCTGATTTCGTTCCGGGAAGCGCTCGACAGAAGATAAAGCAGGGCGAAGAGTTCCAGGGTGATCGCGATGCGCAAAAGCGGAAGGAAAACAACCGGAGCAATTTCAGCGACGACAGCGTGAACTCCGGTCTGCCCGTGTACGAGGAGAGCAGCAATGTCGACCGAGGGCGGGCGCTGGTACAGCGTCCGATGCCTGTTCCAGTGGATCAGCTACGAAGAGAAGCCTTACGAGGAACGAATCACCCTCTGGCGGGCGACCAGCATGGAGGAGGCCGTCGAGTTGGCCGAGAGCGAAGCTGCCGACTATGCGGTGTCGGGCAATGAGCTCACCTATCTCGGGTTCGCCCAGGGCTATGCCCTCGACGAGGACATCGAACTCGGTTCCGGGGCAGAAGTGTTCTCACAGATTCGCGACAGTGAACTCTCCCCAAAGGAATACCTGGACAGGTTTTTCGCCACCGGAGAAGAACACCTGCGCCACATCGAAGATTCACCCTGACCAGTCGGAAATGGAATGCCGAGGATGTCGAGGCGTCCCCGGACTCGCTCCAGCGGGAAGCTGTCGGTCACCTCCGCGGCCAAGCAGACCAGTTCCAGCTCCACCTGGGTTTTCCGCGCCGGCACCAAGGACACCCATCACGCGGTCGGCTTGGACACGACGCGCCACTGCCCAACCAGGCTCAGCTGGTCCCTTCGTGAAGCAAGATGCCTGGTCACACGCCCCCGGCCCGCACCGATTGGCGACGAGCCTCCCGATTGGCATCGAACGCAAAGCACGCCTCCGCTGTCATCCGGCAACCCGCGGGGTTCACGCGCGTCCCTTCCAACAGGGGATGGCGGCTATCGCCGTCCCGTGCTGACTGGAGGACCGCCCCGTGCCCGACGATCGATCCCGCTCCTGGCCCGGCCAGGGTCCTGATCCGCGCCGTCAGGGGCCGTCCGGACCACAGGGGCCCCGCGGCCAGGGCCCACGCCGCCCGCCGACTCCGCCTGGGGGACGGCCGCAGCAGCAGCCACCGTCGCGTCAGCCGCAGCAGCCGTGGCAGCAGCCGCGCGGCAACCGGCCGGAGCCGCCGCCGATGAGCGGTGGGCCCGAGCTGATGACGCACCACGCGTACGAGGAAGCGGACGGCTACGACGACCCGGAGCCCGACGCCGACGGCAAGCCGGTCCTCACCCCGGAACAGCGGAAGAAGCGGCGCTGGAAGATCATCCGGCGCGTCGGCTACGGCTTCGTCGGGGTGTTCCTCGTGCTCCCGGCGATCGCGTTCGTCGTCACGTACTTCCTGGTCGACGTCCCGTCGCCGACGGAGGTCGCGCAGAACCAGAGCCAGGCGGTGACGTACTTCTACGCCGACGACTCGCCGATGGGCAAGGACGTGCCGCGCGGCGGGAACCGGGTGCTGCTCAGCCCCGAGCAGATCCCCGACATCATGAAGCACGCGGCGATCGCGACCGAGGACGACTCGTTCGAGACGAACTCCGGTTTCGACGTCGGCGGCCTGCTGCGCGCGGTGTTCAACAACGCGACCGGCGGTACCGGCGGCGGTTCGACGATTTCGCAGCAGTACATCAAGAAGGCCACCGACAACGACGCCCCGACGTTGACGCGCAAGTGGACCGAGCTGGCCAAGTCCTTCAAGATGAACCAGACGTACGAGAAGAAGGACATCATCACCGCGTACCTGAACATCATCTACTTCGGGCGCGGGGCGTACGGGGTGGGCGCGGCTTCGCAGGCCTTCTTCCACAAGGACGCGAAGGACCTGACCTACTCGGAGGCGGCGCTGCTCGCCGGGCTGATCCAGCAGCCGGGCCGGTCGGAGAACGACAAGGTCGCGCACGACCGCTGGACCACCGCGCTCGACCGGATGCTGAAGAACAACTACATCAGCGCGGCCGACCGCCAGTCGGCGCAGTTCCCGACGCCGATCCCGCTCGAGGACAGCAAGCAGCAGGCCGGCGCGCCGCCCGCGTTCGTCGTGCAGCAGGTGAAGGACGAGCTCGCCGCGCACGACATCCCGGAGGACCGCTACTACTCCGGCGGCTTCCAGGTGCACACGACGATCGACCCGAAGGCGCAGCAGGCCGCGGAACAGGCGGCCACCGACGCGATGAAGGGCCAGGTCGACGACCAGCTGCTCAACGCGCTCGTCGCGGTCGACCCGAAAACCGGCGGTGTGCTTGCCTACTACGGCGGCAAGCCGATCGTCCAGGTCAACGGCCAGGACCAGGCCGGGCGCGACTGGGCCGACACCCCGCAGAACCCGGGTTCGTCGATGAAGGCGTTCGACCTCACGGCGTTCCTCAAGATGGGCAAGGGCCTCGACGCGACGTTCGACGGCTCCAACAACCGCACGTTCGACGGCCGTGTCGTGCGCAACGCCGGCCCGGGCAGCAGCTGCTCGAAGGAGTGCACCGTCTCCGAGGCGATGATGCGCTCGGCGAACACGGTGTTCTACGACATGGTCCTCAACCAGACGAAGCAGGGCCCGGTCAAGCAGGCCGCGCAGGAAGCCGGCGTCACGACCAAGGACGACGGCGGCCAGTCGATCATCTCCACCAAGGACAACAACATCTCCCTCGGCGGTGGGGAAACCCAGATCACGCCGGTGGACATGGCCTCGGCGTACGCGACCTTCGCGGCCAACGGCGAGCAGCGGGCCCGGCACTTCGTGACGAAGGTCGTCAACGGGCAGAACGAGGTCGCGTACGAGGCTTCGACGGACTCCAAGTCGGCGTTCGACAGCGACTCGGACAAGAGCCGCCAGATCGCCGGGAACGTCACCGAGGCGCTCAAGCCGGTGATCGACTTCTCGAAGCTGAAGTGCCCGGCCGGCCACGAGTGCGCCGGCAAGACCGGGACGCAGCAGCACACGAAGACCGCGGGCGAGCCGGCCTGGGCGGCGAACGCGAACTCGCAGACGTGGATGGTCGGCTACACGCCGTCGGTCTCGGTGGCGGCCTGGGTCGGCGGCGACGGCAACAAGCCGCTGCACGGCAAGAACAACTCGCCGATCTACGGCTCGACCATCGCCGGCCCGATGTGGCAGAAGTTCATGTCGCTCTACCTGGCCGGCAAGCCGGGCGAGAAGTTCGACAAGGTCGACCGCATCGGTGGTGAGGTCGCGCCGCCGCCGTCCTCGGACGTCGCGACGACGACCGAATCGACGCCGACGGACGAGAACGCCGACGACGGCGGCGACCAGGGTGACAACGGCGGCGGGAACGACGGCAACGACCACGGGCACGGCAACCAGTCGTCGTCGCAGGAGAGCACGCCGAAGCACACGAAGTCGTCGACCCCGAAGGAAACGCCGACCTCGGGAGACGATCCGGGCAACTGACGGCCTGAACCACGGTGGGCCGCGGTACGTGTGCCCTCCGAGAGGACTGCGTCCGCAGCCCACCGTGGAGGCCGGCCCGTGACCAACGACCGAACCCGCACTTCGCGCGGTCGCGCTCCCGATCCGCGCCGCCGTCCCCGGCGGCCGTCGGCCCGTCCGCTGCCGCGCGCCGGGCTGCAGGGCAGCGAACCGGAGCTGATCACCCACCACGTCCACAACGGCACCGAGCCGGACGACCCGCCGACGGTGCCGATCATCCGGCAGCGCCCGGGCCAGCCGCCGCGCCGTCCCCGGCCGAGCACCGAGCAGGACGTGCGGAAACGGCGCTGGCGGCGGATCCGCCGGATCGGTTACGTCGTGGCCGGGCTGTTCTTCGTCGTTCCCGCGATCGCGTTCGTGATCACCTACCTGGCCGTCGACGTCCCGTCGCCGGAGACCGTCGCGCAGGCGCAGGGCCAGGCCGTGACGTACCTGTTCAGCGACGGCACCGAGATGGGCAAGGACGTGCCCACCGGCGGGAACCGGCAGATCCTGGCGGCGAACCAGATCCCGGACGTCGTCAAGAAAGCCGTGATCGCGACCGAGGACGCGTCGTTCGAGACGAACTCGGGCTTCGACGTCGGCGGCATCCTGCGGGCGGCGTACAACCAGGTCACCGGCGGGTCCGGCGGTGGTTCGACGATTTCCCAGCAGTACATCAAGAACGCCTCCGGCGACGACGATCCGACGCTCACGCGGAAGTGGACCGAGCTCGCGAAGTCGTTCAAGATGAACCAGACCTACGAGAAGGCGGACATCATCACCGCCTACCTCAACATCATCTACTTCGGCCGCGGCGCGTACGGCATCCAGGCCGCCGCGCAGGCGTACTTCGGCCAGGACGTCGGCCAGCTCGACTACTCGCAGGCCGCGTTGCTCGCCGGCCTCATCCAGCAGCCGGGGCGCTCGGAGAACACCGCCGTCGCCACGGCCCGCTGGACCACGGCGCTGGACCGGATGCTCAAGAACGGTTACCTGACACCGGCCCAGCGCGCCGGGGCGAAGTTCCCGGCCCCGATCCCGCTGGTGGAGAGCAAGCAGGCCGGCGCGCTGAACCCGTTCGTCAAGAAGCAGGTCAAGGCGGAGCTGGCGGCGCAGGGGATCAGCGAGCAGGAGTACTACCGCGGCGGGTTCCAGGTGTTCACCACGATCGACTCGCAGGCGCAGCAGTCGGCCGAGCAGGCCGTGACCGAGGGGATGGCCGAGCAGACCGACGACCGGATCCTCGACGCGCTGGTCGCCGTCGACCCGAAGACCGGCGGGGTGCTCGCCTACTACGGCGGCGATCCGGTGGTGAAGGGCCCGAACGGCGAGGACCAGGCCGGACGCGACTGGGCGGACGAGCCGCACAACCCCGGGTCGTCGATGAAGCCGTTCGACCTCGCGGCGTTCCTCAAGCTCGGCCGCGGCCTCGACGCGCGGTTCGACGGCACCTCACCCCGCACGTTCCCCGGTGTCGACCTGCCGATCCGCAACGCGGGTGACAGCAGCAGCTGCTCCGATCAGTGCACCGTCGCGGAGGCGATGCAGCGGTCCACGAACACGGTGTTCTACGACATGGTGCTGAACGTGACGAAGCCGTCCGGGGTGGCGGAAGCCGCGCAGGAAGCGGGTGTCCGGACGAAGGACAACGGCGGCCGCAGCGAGCTGTTCACCGGCGACAACAACATCTCGATCGGCGGTGGCGGCACGCAGGTCACCCCGGCGGACATGGCCACGGGCTACGCGACGTTCGCCGCGGGCGGCGTCCAGCGCGAGCGCCACTTCGTGCAGAAGGTGACCAACGCGAACGGCGAAACGGCGTACGAGGCCAAGAGCCGGTCCACGGACGCGTTCGCCGACAACGACGCGGCCCGCAGCGCCCAGATCGCCGGCAACGTGACGGCGGCGCTGGCCCCGGTGATCCAGTTCTCGCGCCTGACCTGCCCGGCGGGCCACGAGTGCGCGGGCAAGACCGGCACCCAGCAGCACACCCCGCAGAACGACGAACCGGCGTCGGCGGCCAACGCGAACGCCCAGACGTGGATGGTCGGGTACACACCTTCGGTTTCGGCGGCGGTCTGGGTCGGCAGCGACGGGGACAAGGCCCTGCGCAGCCCGACGGGCGCCCCGATCTTCGGGTCGACGCTGGCCGGCCCGATCTGGGACCGCTTCATGCAGCTGTACCTGCAGGGCAAGCCGGCCGAACGCTTCGACCGCGTGGCGGCGATCAGCTCACCGGTGGACCAGGTCCAGGTCCAGCAGCCGCCGCAGCAACCGCAACAGCAGCAACAACAACAGCAGCGCGACCCACGGAACCAGAACCAGCAGGCCCAGCCCGGCAACCGCCAGCAGCAGGACCAGCTCCGCCAGTTCCAGCAACGGCTTCAGGAACTGCAGGACCGGCAGCGCAACCGCAACGGCGGCACCAACAACGGCAACACCACGGGGAACAACACCACCGGGAACACCGGCACGGGCAACGGGAACGACTCCGGTCAGAGCGGCGACCCGGACCCGGGCGGCGGCTGAGCGGGGAAGAAGGTGGCCGTGACCCCAGTACTGGGGGTTACCGAGGTCACGGCCGGTCTGGGGGTCAGAGCTCGACGACGGTTCCTTCGACGCCGGAGCGGTGCGCGGCCTCGATCACGCGCAGCGCGGCGACCGACGACTCCGGGTCGACCGGGAACTCGCCCTCGCCGCGCAGCGCGTCGCGCACCTGGGCGTAGAACTGCTCGTAGCGGCCGGTCAGGGTGGGCACGGTCTTGAGGTCGTTGCCGACGCCGATCGTGCCCGCGTCGGCGGCCGGCTCCACGCCCCAGCCGTCGTCGCCGGGCCGCATGCCCGTCTTGATCTGGGGTTCCTGGACGTCGAGGCCGTACTTGGTGAACGTCGCCTGGTCACCGAGCACGCGGAACCGCGGGTTCAGGGTGCCCGCGAGCGCCGTCGCCCACAGGTGGGACCGGACGCCGTTCGCGTGGTGCAGCGCGACGAACACGTCGTCGTCGACCTGGACGCCGGCGCGGCGGCGGTCGGCCTCCGCGTAGACCCGGGTGACCGGGCCGAACAGCTGCAGCGCCTGGTCGACGATGTGCGCGCCGAGGTCGTAGAGCAGGCCGCCGGCCTCGGCCGGGTCGCCGAACTCGCGCCAGTTGTCCTTCGGCTTCGGCACCCAGCGGTCGTAGCGGGACTCGAAGCGGAACACCTCGCCGAGCCGGCCGGAGTCGAGCACCTCGCGCACGGTGAGGAAGTCGGAGTCGAGCCGCCGGTTCTGGAACACGGTGAGCCCGACGCCCGCCGCCTTCGCCGCGGCGACGACCCGCTCGGCCTCGGCCGCGGTCGGCGCGAACGGCTTGTCGACGACCACCGGCACGCCGGCCTCGATGGCCCGCAGCGCGAGCGGCACGTGGGTGCGGTTCGGGGTGCTGACGACGATCAGGTCGAGGTCGCCCGCGCGCTCGAACACCGCGTCGGCGTCCGGGACGATCTCCGCGCCGGGGTAGTCGGTCCGGGCCTGGACGGCGTTGCTCGACGTCGTGATCACGGCCGGGGTCAGCCCGGGGGTCGCGGCCACCAGCGGTGCGTGGAAGACGCGTCCGCCGATGCCGTACCCGAGGATGCCCACCCGCAAGTCGTCAGCCATGGGGCCCATTAAACAACAGTGTTGCGAAATTGACCAGGCGTGCGAAGATCTAGTCCATGGCGGCCACCGGGAGGAACCTGCGCAACGTGCGTGAGCACAACCGCGCCCTCCTGCTCGCGCACATCCTGCGAGCCGGCGGCCTGAGCCGGGTCGAGCTCGCCGAACGCACCGGGCTGACCCAGCAGGCCGTGTCCAAAATCGTGCCCGAACTCCTCGACGCCGGCCTGCTGGACGAGGAACGTCAGCCGTCCGTGGGCGTCGGCAAGCCCCGCACGCAGCTGACCGTCCGGTCCAGCGCCCGGCACGCGCTCGGCGCGCGCCTCGACCGCGACGAGTACCGGGTGCTGCGGACCAACCTCATCGGCGAGGTCGAGGAGACGGCGGGCGGCCCGCTCCCGGTCGGGTTCACCCCCGAGCAGGCCGTCGAGGCCATCGGCGCCACCGCGCTCGAACTCGCCGACGGCTTCCCGGTGCTCGGCCTCGGCCTGGGCGCGGTCGGCCCGCTGGACCACATCGCCGGCCTGGTCCGCGACGCGACGAGCATGCCCGGCTGGCACGACGTCCCGCTGCGCGATCTGCTCGAGAAGCGCACCGGGCTGCCGGTGCTGCTGGACAAGGACACCAACGCCGCCGCGTTCGCCCAGCTGTGGCCGCACGGCGAGCCGACGGCGACGGCGGTGGTGCTGGTCGGCACCGGCATCGGTGTCGGCCTGCTGATCGACGGCCGGCTCTACCGCGGGCCGCGGACCAACGCTGGTGAGTTCGGGCACACCACGATCGCCTACGACGGCCCCCGCTGCGCCTGCGGGCGGCGCGGCTGCGTCGAGATCATGGCCAAGCAGGCACCCGACACGCGCACCGCCGCCGGCTTCCTCGGGATCGGCCTCGCCGACCTGGTCCAGGTGCTCGATCTGGAACGGATCGTGCTGGCCGGACGCGCCGTGCGGGACGAACCGGGCACGTACCGTGACGCCGTTTCCGAGCGGCTCGAGGAGCTGCTCCCGCTGCCGCACTGGCAGCGCATCGAGGTCGTGGAGGACTCCTTCGGCGAGGAGATCGTCACGCGCGGCGCGGCCGCCGAGGTCCTGGCCTCGTACTACGCGAATCCGGCATGATCGTCGCCTTCACTTCGGCGTCGGGCCATCACCGATAACATCCCGGTCGTGCCAGAGGAGACCACGCGCGAGCCGGACCCCGGCCCCGTGACGCTGAGCAGGGCCGATCGGGTCGTCCCGAGCCGGAACGACCCACTCGCGGCGGCGGTCACCAGACCCGTCGGCGGCCCGCTCGGCGAGCACGCCGCGGTCGGCAGGCACTGGTTCTGGTCCCCGCAGCGCGTCGGCCTGCTGCTGGCGACCCTGGCCCTGATGCTCTGCTGGTTCGGCAAGGGCTCCTGCATCCAGCAGTACCAGGACTCGAGCGGCGCCACCCAGCTCGACTGGCGCGCGGGCCGCCCGTTCGTCGCGATGTGTTACTCCGACATCGTGCCGCTCTACAGCTCGGAGCGGCTCGACCGGCCGAGCACCTTCCCGTACTACACGTCGTGGAAGGAGAGCTCGCAGACCGCGGAGAACGACACCCGGTACATGGAGTACCCGGTGTTCACCGGGCTCTTCCAGTGGGCGAACGCGAAGCTCGCGGCCGGCTGGCTCAACGTCGCCGAGTCCGGCTGGCTACCCGGCGCGTTACCCGTGGCGATCTACTTCGACATCACCGCGTTCTTCCTGTCGATGGCCTGGCTGATCACCGTCTGGGCGACCGGGCGGACGATGAAACGCCGTCCGTGGGACATGGTGCTGGTGGCGGCGTCACCGCTGGTCCTGGTGCACGCGTTCACCAACTTCGACACGATCGCGACCGCGTTCACGGCCACCGGCCTGCTCGCCTGGTCGCGGAAACGGCCGTTGCTCGCCGGGCTCCTGCTCGGCCTGGGCGCGACGGCGAAGCTCTACCCGCTGCTGCTGCTCGGCGTGCTGTTCGTGCTCTGCCTGCGGGCGGGGAAGCTGACGCCGTTCTGGCGCACCGCGGCGGCCGCCGTCGTGACGTGGGTGGCGGTGAACGCGCCGTTCATCCTCACCGCGACCCGCGGCTGGTGGGAGTTCTTCCGGATGAACACCCTGCGGCCGATGGACCCGGACTCGCTCTACAACGTCTTCTCGTACACGACCGGCTGGGCCGGGTTCGACGGCGTGCTGCAGAAGAACCAGACGCCGACCTACCTCAACTGGACGATCGCCGTGCTGTTCCTGGCCTGCTGCGCGGGCATCGCGTACGTCGCGCTGGCCGCGCCGCGGCGACCGCGCCTCGGGCAGCTCGCGTTCCTCGTCGTGGCCGCGTTCCTGCTGACCAACAAGGTGTGGAGCCCGCAGTACTCGCTGTGGCTGGTGCCGCTGGCGGTGCTGGCGATCCCGCGCTGGCGGCTGCTGCTCGGCTGGATGCTGATCGACGCGCTGGTCTGGGTGCCGCGGATGTTCTACTACCTCGGCGTCGACCACAAGGGCCTGCCCGAGGGCTGGTTCCTGGGCACGGTCGTGGTCCGCGACCTGGCCGTCGTCGGGCTGTGCGTGCTGGTGGTCCGGGAGATCTACCACCCGGCGACCGACCTGGTCCGGATCGCCGGTGACGACGACCCGGCCGGCGGCTTCCTCGACGGCGCCCGGGACGTGATCATCCCGAACGCCACCCGCCGCCGCCGGAAGGCCGTCGCCGTCCCTAGCTGAGCTGTTCCTTCAGGTAGGCGATGTCGGCGGCCTGGCCGTCGGCCGGGGTCTCGACGATCACCGGGGCACCGGCCTCGCGGGCGACCGCGACCAGTGCCTCGGGGTCGATCGTGCCCTCGCCGTCCACGACGCTCGCGTGCCTGTCGCGGGTCGAGCCGAACTCGTCGCGGGAGTTGTTCAGGTGCACCAGGTCGATCCGGCCGGTGATGGCCTTGACCTTCTCGACGGCGGTCGCGAGGTCCCAGCCGGCCGCGTAGGCGTGGCAGGTGTCGAGGCAGAACCCGGCGCCGAACTCGCCGACCTTGTCCCAGAGCCGGGCGATGACCTCGAGGTCGCGGGTGATCGCGTTCTCGCCGCCGGCGGTGTTCTCGATCAGGATCGGGACCTTGAAGCCGCCCTTCTCCTGCTCGCGCTCGAACAGCTTGCGCCAGTTGTCCAGGCCCACCTCGACGTCGTCGGTGTCGCCGACGTGCCCGCCGTGCACGATCAGGCCCTTCGCGCCGACGGCGGCGGCCCCGTCCGCGTGCTGCGTGACGTTCTTGCGGGACGGGATCCGGATCCGGTTGTTCAGCGAGGCGACGTTGATGAGGTACGGCGAATGGATGAACACCTCGACCGGGTCGGCCAGGATGGCCTCGCCGTACGGGTGCGGCTTCGGGGCCTTCCAGCCCTGCGGGTCGGAGAGGAAGAACTGGACGACGTCGGCCTTGCGGTCGGCCACCGCGGTCAACGGGTCGTCGTCACGGACGTGGGCGCCAATCAGCATGCCGAGCACGCTACTCCGGGATGAACTTCGGACTTGGTGAACCAGTTGGTGACGCTCGTGGAGTACCGTGAGCGCGTTCCGTGATCCAGATTGGTCCGACTGCCGGAGGGGCATCGATGGGGAAGCACGTCGCCCGGATCACCGCACTGGGGTTCACTCTCGCCGCGTCGGCCGCGTTCGCGGCACCGGGCGTGGCGAGCGCGGACTCCAGCCCGACCCTCGGCGGCGACTGCGCGGCCACACTCCAGAACGGCCAGGCCCGCGACGCGAAGACCGGCCTGCTGCTGGACGCGGGCGCCCCGCTCAACTCCCCGGACCGGCTGACCGTCGGCCTCGACTCGAGCGCGAAGAACACGAACGGCTCGAACCCGCTGCTGACCCTCCCGGTCGGCGACACGGTGCGCGCGCTCGGCATCGGTGACGTACCGGTGGTCGGCGACGCCGCGGCGAAGGCCGTCTGCCCTGTCGGGCAAGGCGCGGTCAACGCGGTCGGGAACACGACCCAGGGCCTCCTGCAGGGCGTCGGCGCGCCGACGCTGCCCGTGCCGCCCGGAACACCGCCGCCGCCCCAGCAGCCGACCCCGCCGACTCCTCCCGGTCAGACGCCGCCCGGGCAGACCCCGCCCGGCGACAGCACCGGCCCGATCACCGGCGGTTCCGGTGGCGCCGGCCTGCCCGGCGACGCGATCTCGGGCATCTTCACCAACGCCGCGCTCCTGCCCGGCAGCCTGGTCCAGGCGCCGGTGATCGCCCAGATCATCCCCGGTCAGCAGGTCCCGACGGTCGACGAGCAGAAGTCCGGCACGGCCGAGGCGCTGCCCGGCGTCACCCCGCCGGCGAAGCTGCCCATGCTGCTCGCGGTGCTGGCCCTCGCGATCGTCGCGGCGGCCCTCGTCCGCGCCTGGATCCGCCGCAACCCCGCCTGAGATTCACCCACGGTGACGCCCGCTTCCACTCGAATGCCGGACATTCCTGAGCGAGCGGGCGTCACTCGAGTGCCTTAACGTCGTTGTCCTGGGCAGAGGGCACGAGACAAGGGGCGGCGAGCATGGAGAACCGGGCACGCAGAGCAACGGCGGTCGGTGCGACGGCGTTCGTCCTCGCGGGTTCGGCAGTGCTCGGGATGCCCGGCACCGCTTCCGCGGCCGAGACGAAGACCGTCCCCTGCGGTGGCAGCGTGACCGCGAAACCCGGCGACACGGTCCAGGGCACGACCCCGCTCCTCGGCCTCCCGCTCAACCTCGGCATCGTCACCCAGGGCACCCAGGTACTGACCGGCACGATCAACTCGATCCTCGGCACGCTCTGCAAGGTGACCGTGACCGTGGTGAACACCGTTGTGTCACCGGTCCCGGTGATCGGGGCGCCCGCCGCGAGCGCGGTCAACCAGGGCGTGCAGGACCTCACCAGCGGCGTGCAGCAGGGCGTCAACTCGCTGAACGGCGGCGGCAAGCAGTCGCCCGCGCCCGGCTCGGGTGGCAACCCGCAGCAGAACCCGCCCGCCCAGGGTGGGACCGGGGGCGCGCCGCAGGGTGGTACCCCGCAGGGCAGCACCCCGATCCCGGACGCCAACAGTCCGCTCCTGCCCGGGTTCGCGAGCAGCCCGGTGTTCGGCGGCTTCCCGTTCACGGTCGGGACCGGCTACGCGCCGATGCGCGACTACAGCGGGATCCCGTTCGCGACGGCCGGGTTGTTCACCCCCTCGCCGGCGATCCGGTACGGCAGCCAGATCCCGGGTTACGCCCCGCAGTTCGGCCTCACCGGTCCGAACGACCCGGCGGCCGGGAACTCCGGAATCCAGACCGCGGGACGCGCCGAAGCACTACCCTCCGCGCAGGACGGTTTCACGAACGGGTCGAATCTCCCGCTCCTGATCGCCGTTTTGGCACTCTCCGGAGTCAGCGCGGGCTTGGTCCGCACTTGGGTACTCCGCCGGATGGCCGCTGCTAATTGAGCCGACTGCCGAGTATCTTTCACGTATCCCCGTCGTTGATCCTGGTGTTGCTGTTGCCCAGGACCACGCCCCGATGACCCTCCGGAGGACAGTGCTCGTGCGGAAGATCCCCACCTGGCAGACGACCCGCCGCGCACTGACCGTCACCGCTGTCGCCGCCTTCGTCACCGGGGGCGCGTTCCTGTCCGCTGGCACCGCCTCGGCCAGCCAGCAGGTCGTGAGCAACAGCTGCACCGGCACGGTCTCCGGGCAGATGGGCGACCAGGTCGCGATCGACGGCGCGTCGGTGAAGACCCTGGTCACGAACGGCGCGAACAACGCCGGCACCCTCGCGGTCGGCAGCTGGGCGGGCGACTCGATCGCCAAGAACCACGCGATCCTCGTGGGTCAGGTGCCGAACTCGGCCGGCGGTGAGGCGACCGGCGCCGCGATCGGCAAGGCGGTGCGCACCGCGCTGTCGAACTCCGGCACCTGGGGTCTCGGCTTCGACTGGAACAAGACGCTGAGCAGCGTCGAGACCACGGTCGCCAAGAGCTGCAACCTCACGTTGCTGGCCAGCAACTACGTCGCGCCGAGCACCCCGGGGCAGCCGGGCGCGGGCGGCACCGGCGCCCAGCAGGGCGGCGGCACCGCGGCCGGACCCGGCGGCTCGACCGGGAACCTCTCGAACCTCAATCCGGGCACCGCGGGCGGCAGCGGCGGCACCGCGCCGATGCGCGACTACGGCGGCATCCCCACCGCGACCGCGGGCACCGCCGTCGCGCCGGGTGTGCGCTACCCGGCCAACGGCACGCTCCCCGGTGACGCCACCGCGCCGCAGGTCGGTGCCGGCGACCAGGCCGGCCAGGGTGCCGACGTCCGCGACGCCGGCAACGCGCAGTCGCTGTCCTCGCCCGTCGGCCCGGACGACGTCCAGCTGCCGATGCTGCTCGCGGTGATCGTGCTCGCCGGCGTCACGGCCGGCCTCGTGCGCACCTGGGTCCTGCGCCGCGCCGGCTGAGCCCCCGGAGACCCCGCTGTCGGGCTCTGTCGTACCCCCCAGGTAGCCTTACCTGGACAAACCCTCCTGTCACGGACAGTCCGTGACCGCGAGCCCATAGGAGGTGAGTGGTTGTGTCACGCCATTACGAGGTAATGGTCATCCTGGACCCCACGCTCGACGAGCGCACTGTCGCTCCGACGCTGGACACCTTCCTCAACGTCATCCGCACTTCGGGTGGCAGCGTTGAGAAGGTCGACGTCTGGGGCCGGCGCCGGCTTTCGTACGAGATCAAGAAGCACGCGGAGGGCATCTACGCCCTGCTGGACCTGAACTCGTCTTCGGACGCGGTGAAGGAACTGGACCGCCAGCTTTCGCTGCAGGAGACCGTGCTCCGCACCAAGGTCATGCGTCGCGAGATCAAGCGCGCCGCGGCCAAGCCGCCCGTCGCCGTCAAGGCCTGAGCCGAAGGGTATTCCCGATGGCTGGAGACACCGTCATCACGGTGATCGGCAACCTGACGTCCGACCCGGAACTGCGCTTCACCCCGTCCGGTGCGGCGGTCGCGAACTTCACCGTCGCGTCCACGCCCCGCACGCTCGACAAGCAGTCGGGCGAGTGGAAGGACGGCGAGGCGCTGTTCCTGCGCTGCAACATCTGGCGCCAGGCGGCGGAGAACGTCGCCGAATCCCTGACCCGCGGCGCTCGCGTCGTCGTGCAGGGCCGCCTGAAGCAGCGGTCGTTCGAGACGAAGGAAGGCGAGAAGCGCACCGTCGTCGAGCTCGAGGTCGACGAAATCGGCCCCTCGCTGCGCTACGCCACGGCCAAGGTCAACAAGGTCAGCCGCGGTGGCGGCGGTGGTGACTTCGGCGGCGGAGGCGGCGGCGGCGGTGGCAACCGCGGCGGTGGCGGCGGCGGCATGCCCGCCGACGACCCGTGGGGTTCGGCCCCGCCCGCCGGTGGCGGCGGTGGCGGTGGCGGCTTCTCGGACGAGCCCCCCTTCTGATCTCGTACACATCCACAAGATTTGAAATTCCAGGAGTAACCAGTGGCCAAGCCACCCATTCGCAAGCCCAAGAAGAAGGTCTGCGTGTTCTGCAAGGCCGAGAAGAAGGGCCGCCCGGAACTGATCGACTACAAGGACACCAACCTGCTGCGGAAGTACATCTCCGACCGCGGCAAGATCCGTGCCCGTCGCGTCACCGGCAACTGCAGCCAGCACCAGCGTGACATCGCCATCGCGGTCAAGAACTCCCGCGAGATGGCACTGCTGCCCTACACCTCGACCGCGCGCTAGGAGGCACGGAGATGGCGAAGATCATCCTCACCACCGACGTGGCCAACCTGGGCGGCCCCGGCGACGTCGTCGAGGTCAAGGACGGCTACGCGCGCAACTACCTGCTCCCGCGGGGTTACGCGATCGCGGCCACCAAGGGCGCGGAGAAGAACGTCCGCACGATCCAGCGCGCGCAGGAGAGCCGTCGCATCCGCGACCTCGACCACGCCAAGGAGATCAAGGCGACGCTGGAGGGCCTCGGCGCCATCCAGCTCACCGGCAAGTCGGCCGAGGGCTCGAAGAAGCTCTTCGGTTCGATCACGTCGGCCGAGATCGTGGACGCGATCAAGGCGGCCGGTGGCCCGCTGCTCGACAAGCGCGTCATCGAGCTGCGCGACCACATCAAGACCGTCGGCAAGCACTCGGTCGGCGCCCGGCTCCACCCGGACGTCAAGGTCGAGGTGCGGCTCGAGGTCAAGGCCAAGTAGCACCTGGCACGTCGTGAAGGCGGGTCCGCCCCTGGTGGGTGGCCCGCCTTCACGCGTTTCGGGGGAACCCCGGACACCACGGCCACGTCGTAGGAGAATGGGCGGGGACGCGAAGGGGATGGATCCGGATGGGTAACGAGGTCAACATGTCCGCGCCGGCCGGTGGCGGCGGCTTCACGTTCGACGCGGACAAGATCGACGGCATCATCAAGCAGTGGCAGGACCTCCAGGCCGACCTCAAGCGCGACTACGACGACGCCAACCTGATGGCGAACGTCAAGGCGCCCGGCAAGGAGTTCGCCAGCGGTGACTGGGAGAAGCTCGCGAACCCGTCCGGCAAGGCGTTCCTCGAGCAGAACAAGAAGATGCAGGACTACGTCAAGAACTACATCGAGGCTTTGACGGCCGCGAAGAAGAAGATCACCACCAACGAGTCGGAGACGCAGGCCGGCCTTTCGAAGACGGGGAACCAGGCCACGTGAACCGACGACTTCTCGCCGTCCCGGCACTCGCCTTCGCCGTGCTCGCCGTCGCCGGCTGCTCGAGCCGGACCGGGGGCACCGCCAACCCGGCGCCGTCCGCCGAGCCCAGCAGCAGTGACGCCTCCCAGCCGGCCGCCGGCTCCGCGCCGCGCGTGCCGAGCCCGCTGAACGCCGGGAACATCACCTCGGACGCCTGCACGACGCTCAACGCGACCGGGCGCTCCGCGCTGAGCCTCGGCGACGGCACCCCGCGCAGCACGGGCAACGGCCCGAGCTGCACGTTCCAGGAGGCCGCCGACCCGGGCAACCAGATCGACGTGACCACGGTGACGGCGAACAAGAACGGGCTCCAGGACGTCTACGACACCAAGGCGAACGACGCCTACTTCGACGAGACGCAGGTGAGCGGGTACCCCGCCGTCTACGCCGCGGCGGCGGACGACCGCAAGGACGGCAAGTGCGGCCTGTTCGTCGCGGTGACCGACGAGCTGACGGTCAACATCCTCGTGCAGTACGACAACGGCGCCGGCGCTTCGGACCCGTGCCCGGTGGCGCAGAAGTTCGGTGAATCGATGGTCCAGACCCTGATGGGGGGCTGAAGATGCTGGAACTGGTCCTGCTCGGCGGGTTCGCCGCCTACAACATGGCGACCACCCACTCGGACGACCACACGTCGCAGCAGGGTGATCGGAAGATCGACTGCTACGACATCTGGGACAAGATCACCACCGGGCCCGGTACGGGCTCGATTTCGAACGGTCAGGCGGCGGCCAGCCGGCTGAAGGGCGCCTACCAGGACCGGCTGACCACGATCGACGGCCTGGCCAAGGACATGGACGCGGCCTGGACCGGCGGCGGCTCCGAAGCGGCGCAGAACGCGGGCGCGCACCCGCTGCGGGTGTGGATGGAGGACTCGGGCACCAAGCTCACCGACTCCGACAAGTACCTCGGCGAGCAGAACAACGCGTTCACCACGGTGCACGCGCAGGTGCAGGAGGTCCCGAAGGACCCGCCGAAGAACAACCTGCTCAACGCGGTGACGCCGTGGACCACCGACACGGACCGGGCGATCCGCGACTACAACACCAAGGGCCAGGCCAACGTCGACGCCTTCAACGCCTACTACAAGGCGAGCAACGACAACGGCCAGAAGATGCCGACGTACTCCGCGCTGGAGGGGCAGCAGGAGAACGTCAGCGTCGACCAGGACAAGAACGGCAAGAAGAAGGACGACAAGAACGGGAACGGCGACGGCGGCGGACCCGGTGGCGGCCCTGGCGGCGGTCCCGGTGGGGGTCCTGGCGGCGGTCCGGGCGGCGTGAACATGCCGGGGCCGGGCAGTGTGCCGTCCTTCGGCGGCGGCCCGGGCGGCGGACCCGGCGGCAGCTTCGACCCGTCGAAGGTCCCGGGCGGGAGCTACGACCCGTCCAAGGTGCCGAACTTCGACCCGTCGCAGGTCCCCGGCGGCGGGAACTACGACCCGTCGAAGGTCCCGACCGGCAACTACACCCCGCCGAACTTCAACTCAGACGGCACCCACTCGTCGGGCTTCTCGCCCTCGGACATCCCGGGCGTGCCGAGCTTCGGCCCCGGGAGCACCCCGAACTTCTCGAGCGGCGGCGGTGGCGCCGGCGGCTTCGGCCCCGGCGGTTCCAGTGGCCTCGGCGGGATCGGCGACCCGACCGCGGGCTTCGGCCCGGGCGGCGGCGCGGGCTTCGGTCCCGGCGGCTCGACCGGTGCGTCGGTGCCGGGTGGCGCGGGCGCGTCCGGCGCCGGTGGCCGCATGGGTGGCGGAGCCGGCGGCGGGATGGGCGCGGGCGGCGCGGCGGCCGGGCGCGGCGGGTCCACCGGCATGGGTGGCATGGGCGGGATGGGTCACGGCGCGAAGGGCCAGGGTGGCGGCGACGAGGAACGCTCGTCGAAGTACCTGCTCGGCGACGACCCGAACGACATCTTCGGCACCGACGAGCTGACCGCCCCGCCGGTCATCGGCGAGTAACACACGCGGGACCGCCGGGCGCGTGCCAAGATTGGGCGCGCCCGGCTTTCCGGGTTCACCAAGCTGATCTTCACTAGGGGGAAGAGCGGTGCTGGACAGGCAGGTCACCCTTTCGACCGGCACCCTGATCAACCTGATCCGGCGCCGCGGCGGGGAGCCGCACACGGTGCTGGCCGAGACGCCGACCTGGTACAGCGACGAGGCCCAGCGCGCCGAGGACGAGCGTGTCAACGCCGAGCTCACCAAGGCGGGGCTGTTCGGCCCGCGCGGCATGCACCCCGGGTTCGTCGCGACGCTCGAGGCCGTCGCGCGGCCGCAGCTGGAGTACTACGGCTGGGTCGACGGTGGTTTCCAGGGCAAGCCGGTGAGCTACCGGCTGCTCGCCGGCAGCGCCGGCGGCGAGGCGTTCGTGCTCGCGAAGCACGAGCAGCTCGACGTCGTCGTCCTCGAATCAACCCGGCCGGGCGAGGTGCTCGACGACTTCCTCGGCCAGATCCCGAAGCTGGCCCCGGGTCGCGGGACGCCGGTCGCGGTGCCGAAGAGCCAGCTCGAGGGGTCCGGCCGCCGCGACGACGACGGCTTCGCCCTGATGCGCAACGACCGGCCGGCCGACGGCTCGCAGGAGGCTGACGAGCTCCGGCGGATCCTCGCGTTACGCCGAATGGGCAGCGGCAGCCTGTACGTCGCGGCCCGCAGCCGTACCGGTTCGTGGCAGCGCATCGAACGTCCGGTGAACTACATCGATACCTCGGAAGGCCGGTGGCTGACCGAAGAGGTACCGGGGCGTGGCGAGAGCCGGATCGCCTTCACCCCGGCCGACCAGCGCGTTCTCGCCGACCGGTTACGCAGCGCACAGGGCAGGCTCACAGCGGCGTGACATCTCGGCCGTTCAGCCCACCGAGTGACGGCTCTACCGTGCGTGATATTCATCCACAGGCCGCGAGGCTCAATGGGCCTGGGCTGGTCCACGACACGCCGAACGACGGGTTTCATGCGACACGCCGGACGGGTTTTGCGGAAGTTCTCCACACCTTACTCACAGGCCCTGACCTGCGGATTCACCAAAGGCGATCACGCTTGTCCCCAACTTGTCCACAGCTGTCGCGGCACCTGTGACTGGTTACCCCCATTCATCCCCAGGTTGTCCACAGATGGGTCCCCACCCTGAATTGCTTTCGGCCTTCCGGGGGACATAGCGTCCCCGCCGAGCCGGTACTCACGGTGGTGCCCCGGCGTGGCGATCAGACTCGTGGCCCGCTTTCGCCGATCATCGGGGGACACGGCGCAAGGGGACCGGTGGCGCGACTCGCGCCACGTGCTTCGAGAGTGAAGATCCGGCATAATCGAACGGGTGTTCGCATGATGACGAGGAGGTGTCCGGAGCGGTGGCGCTGACCGACGACCGCAGTCCGATGTATGCGGAGAACGACCCGGGTCCGAGTGACCCCGGCTCCGGTGGCGGGTTCGACCGCCAGCCGCCGCAGGACATCACGGCCGAGCAGTCCGTGCTCGGCGGCATGCTGCTGTCGAAGGACGCGGTCGCCGACGTCATCGAGGCGCTCGGCCCCGACGACTTCTACCGCCCGGCGCACCAGGCGATCTACGACTGCATCCTCGACCTCTACGGCCGCGGCGAGCCCGCCGACCCGATCACCATCTCCGCCGAGCTGGAACGCCGCGGCGAGCTGGGCCGCATCGGCGGCGCGCCGTACCTGCACACGCTGATCGCGACGGTGCCGACAGCGGCGAACGCCGGCTTCTACGCGGAGATCGTCGCGGAGAAGGCGGTGCTGCGCCGGCTCGTCGAGGCGGGCACCCGGATCGTCCAGTACGGCTACGGCGCGGCGGCCGCGGACGGCGCGAACATCGACGAGGTCGTCGACCGCGCCCAGGCCGCGATCTACGACGTCACCGAGCGCCGGACCAGCGAGGACTACGTCGCGCTGGAAGAGCTGCTGCAGCCGACGATGGACGAGATCGACGCGATCGCGTCCCGCGGCGGGCAGTCCCAGGGCATCCCGACCGGGTTCACCGACTTCGACGAGCTGACGAACGGCCTGCACCCGGGCCAGATGATCATCGTCGCCGCGCGACCCGGTGTCGGCAAGTCGACGCTGGGGCTGGACTTCGCCCGTTCGGCGTCCATCCGCCACGGCCTGACCAGCGTCATCTTCTCGCTGGAAATGAGCCGGACCGAGATCGTCATGCGCATGCTCTCGGCCGAGGCGAAGATCCGGCTGGCCGACATGCGCGGTGGCAAGATGTCCGACGACGACTGGACCCGGCTGGCCCGCCGGATGAGCGAGGTCTCCGAAGCACCGCTGTTCGTCGACGACTCGCCGAACATGACGATGATGGAGATCCGCGCGAAGGCCCGGCGGCTCAAGCAGCGGCACGACCTCAAGCTCGTCGTCCTCGACTACCTCCAGCTGATGACGTCCGGCAAGCGCGTCGAGTCGCGGCAGCAGGAAGTCTCGGAGTTCTCGCGGCAGATGAAGCTGCTGGCGAAGGAGATCGAGGTCCCGGTGATCGCGATCAGCCAGCTGAACCGTGGTCCCGAGCAGCGCACGGACAAGCGCCCGATGCTGTCCGACCTGCGTGAGTCCGGCTCGCTGGAGCAGGACGCCGACCTCGTCATCCTGGTCAACCGCCCGGACGCCTGGGAGCGCGACGACCCGCGCGCCGGCGAGGCGGACCTGATCATCGCCAAGCACCGTGCCGGCCCGACCGCGACGATCGTCGTCGCGCACCAGCTGCACTACAGCCGTTTCGTCGACCTCTCCCACGACTAGCGGGGCGCACCCGGAGGTCCGGACGGGGTTGCTCGCCGAGGAAGCGGCCGCGGTCTTCCGGCCTACTTGAGCTGCCCGTAACCGCGGACGAACTCGGTCAGCAGGCGCCCGAAGTTCTCCCGGTCGTCGTCCGGCCAGCCGGCCATGACCTCGGCGAACACGGCGCGGCGGAAGGCGTGCAGCTCGTCGAGGTGGGCCTGGCCGGCTTCGGTCGGCACGAGCACCGCGCGCCGCCCGTCGTGCTGGTCGGCCACGCGCCGGAGCAGTCCCTGCTCGACCGCGCGCGCGACCAGCCGGCTCGCGCGCGGCTGGTCGACACCCATCGCCGTGCTCAACGCCGTCACCGTGCCGGCTTCGCCGCGTTCGGCGAGCTCTTCGACGACGTCGAGCAGCTCGTGCACCGGATCGTGCCCGCCGCGGCCGCGCTCCTTGGCGATCCGGCTCAGCGCCCGCCGCTGCTGGCTGCGGCGGATCGCGATCATCGCGCGCTCGACCTCGGCCACCGCGTCCGTCATCGTTGCCCCACCTCCGAACTACATGTACTTTTACATGTAGTTGTGCCACGACAATCAGGAGTATCCATGAAACCCCTCGGCTGGTGGCTTCGCCACGTCCACGACCTTCTCGAATCCTCGATGGCCCACGCCCTCAACGCCGAGGACCTGACCCGCCGACATTGGCAGGTACTCAACACGATCGCCCTGGGCGCCCGCACGCCGGAGGAGGTCGACGCGGCGATGGCGCCGTTCGGTTCGGTGACGTCCCAGGTGGCCGGCCTGCGCGACCGCGGCTGGGTCACCGAAACCGGCGAGCTCACCACCGAAGGACGCGAAGCCCACGCCCGGGTCGAAGCGCGCGTCACGGCGTTCCGGTCATCGGTGACCGACGGCGTCAGCGACGAGGACTACCGCACGACGATCCGCACCCTGGAGCGGTGCGCCGCGAACCTCGAAGCCGCCTGAGGAATAACCGGCGCGACGGCGGCGTCGGGTACTCTAGTAGTTGAACTTTCAAACACTGGAGCCGTCGATGACCCCGGTCCTCTACCTCAGCCACGGTGCCCCGCCGCTCGCCGACGACGCCACGTGGACCCGTCAACTCGCCGGCTGGTCGGCCGACCTGCCGAAACCCACCGCGATCCTGGTCGTCTCGGCGCACTGGGAAGAGGCGCCGCTGACCCTGTCGGCCACCACGACGGTGCCGCTGGTCTACGACTTCTGGGGTTTCCCGGACCGCTACTACCAGGTGAAGTACGAGTCGCCCGGCGCTCCGGAGCTCGCCGCGAAGGTGAAGAAGCTGCTTCGCTCGACGGAGACTCCGGTCCACGACGCGCCCGAGCGCGGCCTGGACCACGGCGCCTACGTGCCGCTCGTCGAGATGTACCCGGACGCCGACATCCCGGTTCTGCAGGTTTCGATGCCGTCACTCGACCCGCGGGAGCTGTTCGAGCTCGGCCGCAAGCTCGCGCCGTTGCGCGACGAGGGTGTGCTGATCATCGGCAGCGGCTTCTTCACGCACAACCTGAGCGGCATGGCCCGCGCCACCGACGGGACACCGCCGGCGTGGTCGGCCGAGTTCGACCACTGGGGTGACGAGGTGCTGCGCAGCGGCGACGTCGACACGCTGCTCGACTTCCGGCACAAGGCCCCGGCCGCGATGCTCGCGCACCCGCGGATCGAGCACTTCGCGCCGCTGTTCGTCTCCCTCGGCGCCAGTTCGGGCGAGGGGCGCACGGTGATCGACGGGTTCTGGCACGGCCTGGCGAAGCGTTCTCTCCAGTTCTCCTGACCCGGAACGCGAACGAGCCCCAGGAGCCGGCGCTGGCTCCTGGGGCTCGTCGTCTCCAGGGAGGGAGAGTCTTGTGCAGGTGGAACAGGGCTTTCGCCCTGGGTGCCGGGGGCTTCGCACCCGAAGCCCCCGACACCGTCAGGTAGTGCTCACGCAAGAACTACTTGCGCTTGACCAGACCCAGCAGCTTCGCGAGGAAGCCGGTCGAGTCGAGGCCCGACATGGCCGGGACCTGCGCGGCCGGGGCCGCGCCGTCCAGCACCGGCAGCTTCGCGTTCACCGGCAGCGCGGCCGGCGCGGCCGGCAGCGTCGTCGGGGCGGCGGGCAGCTGCGGGTTCGCCGGCAGGGCCGGGGTCACCGGGAGCGCGACGGGCAGCGTCGGGACGCCGCCACCCAGGGCCGGGACGGCCGGCAGGGTGGGCAGCAGGCCGCCGCTCAGGGCCGGGACGTGCACCGGGAGACCACCGGTCGGCAGGTCCGCACGCTCGGTGCCGTGCCCGGGCAGGGCACCACCCAGCGCGGAGAGGCTGCTCAGGCCGGGGAGGCCACCAGCGGTGGGCAGACCCGGGGTGGGCAGGCCACCCGGGGTCGGCAGACCCGGGGTCGGCAGGTCGGCACGCTGGGCCGGAACGGCCGTCGGCAGCGCGGGCAGGCCCTGGGTGGGCAGCCCCGCCGTCGGCAGGCCACTGGCCAGCCCGGTCAGCGACGGCAGCTCGCCGGCGCCCAGCTCCGAACCCTCGACCGGGTTCGCGATGGCCTCGGAAGCGTCCGCGGCGTCACCGTCGATGCTGGTGACGTCGGTCGCGTCCGCGGTCGCGTTGCCGATCAGCTCCAGGGGAACCCCGAAGATCTGCACCGGCACCACGAGGTCGTGGTAGAAGTTGTACCCCGACAGGCTCGACCCGTCACCCTCGGTGACCGGCTCGCCGCCGTTGTCCGTGGTGAGGACGTTGTCACCGTTCGCGTGGGCCACGCCGCCCACGGCCACCGCGTCGCCGAACAGCTGGGCGATCGCCGTCACCGGGATGTCCAGGATGTCGCCGGCCAGCGCGCCTTCGACACCGGAGGTGGTGTCGTCGCCCGCGTTGGTCACGGTGGTGGTGTTCATGCCGTTGCCGCTGGAGACGCCGCCGGCGCTCACCGCGTCGCCGAAGATCTGCGCGACGGGCACACCGTCGACACCGATGATGTCACCGGCGATCGCACCGCGGTCACCGTTGGTCGTGGCGTCGCCACCCGCGGAGGACAGCGTGTCGCTCGTGCCGGTGCCGTGGCCCAGGGCCGCACCCGCGACGCCGTCGCTGAACAGCTGCACGGCACCCGCGAACGGAGCCTTCACGATGTTGCCGGCGATCGCGCCGTCCTGCCCGTCGGTGAGGGCGTCGCCACCCGCCGACGAGTCGGTGATGTTGTCGTTCTCACCGGTGCCGATGCCGCCGAGGGCGGCACCCGAGCCGGCGGCCAGCACCGGCAGGGAGACCGGGGCCTCGACGATGTTGCCGGCGCCCGCACCCGCGGGGCCGTTGGCCTTGACGTCGCCACCCGCGTTGGAGGTGGTGTCGGTCGAGCCCTTGCCGTGGCCCTGGCCGATGAAGGCGCCACCGATGTTGGCGACCTGCACCGGGAGCGACGCCGGGACGGTGCCCAGGTTGGAGCTCAGGAAGCCGTTGTCGTCCTTGGTGCTGCCACCGCCGCCGCCCGAGACGACCTTGGTCTCCTCGGCCGAGCCGGAGCCCTGGCCGATGAAGGAGCCACCCACGCCGAAGACCTCGGCGGGGACGGCGACCGGCACCTGGACGACGTTGCCCGAGCCGGACGAGTTGTCACCCTGCGAGCCGTCGTACGCCCCGGCGGTGACCGTCTTGTCCTCGGTCGAGGTGCCGGAGGCGTTGCCGATGTGGCTGGCGCCGATGCCGTAGACCTCGGGCGCGCCCGCGGCCTGGGTGTTGACGACGTTGCCGCCGAGGACGGCGTCGTTGCCCTTGGTGTAGCTGCCGTTGCCCGCGTTGGCGTCGGTGGTGTTGTCGTGGCTGGCGTGCGAGTTGCCGATGTAGGTCCCGCCGATGCCGAACGCCTCGACCGGGAGGGCGACCGACGGGTTGATGACGTTGCCGCCCGCACCCGAGCCGTCGCCCGCCGTCTTGACGAAGCCACCCGAGTCGACAGTGCTGGAGGAGCTGCCGCCCTGGGTCTCTTCGCCGTCACGGCCCGTCGCGCCACCGGTGGCCGCGTTGCCGATCCACGACGCCGCGACACCCGCGACGTTGGCGACCGGCGAGAGCGACACCGCGCCCGCGTTGCCGTCGAGGAACGAGTCGTTGCCGCTCGTCTCTTCGTAGGTCGGGATGCCCAGCGAGCCTTCGCGGGTGTCCCCGGCCTTGGCGTCGGCGGACGAGTTCGACAGCGTGTCCGCGTCCGAGCCCCACACGCCACCGGCGTTGCCGTTGAACTTCACCGGCAGGGCGATCGGCGCACCGATGATGTTGCCCGAGCCCGAGCCACCGTCACCGGCGGACTTGATCGAGCCACCCGAGGTGGCGTCGGAGTCGGCGTCGTACTGGCTGTACGCGTTGCCGAGCAGGTAGGAAACGGCGTTGCCGGTCACCTGGACCGGGGTGGCGAACTGGCCGGCCACCACGTTGCCGGACAGGCCGGAGCCGGTGCCGTCGGTGTCGATGTTGCCGGTCTCGGTGGTGCTCTGGCTGGCCGAGCCACCGTGCACCGCGCCGGAGCCGCCCGCCACGCCGCCGGAGTTGCCGGCGATCTGGACCGGGAGCGCCCAGTCGAGGACCACGGCGTTGCCGGCGAGGCCGGACTTGGAGCCGTCGGTCGCGACGTCCTGGTTGTGGCTCCAGGTCTGCGAGTGGTCCGTGCCGTCGACGTGCGCGTCGCCGATCACGCCGATCGCGTTGTCCACGATCTGGATCGGGACGACGACGTCGCCGGCGACCTTGTTGCCCTTGAGGTTGTTGTGACCCGGGGTGAAGGCGCCCGCGCCGTCAGCCTTGGTCGCGCCACCGAGGGTGCTCTGGCTGATCGGGCTCGCTTCGTCGAGCTGCTTGACTGCCTCGTTCGCGGCCTTGGTGGCCGGCTTGGTGCTCAGCTCCGTCTGCCCGGCGGGCAGGTCCAGCTGGCCGAACGGGGTGCCGACCGCGTTGTTGGCTTCCGAGATCGGAGCCGTCACGTTCAGGTCGAGCGGGGAGGCCGGGGAGTCGGGGTTGACGTTCTCGTCAGCCGAGGCGATGCCGGTGCCCAGCATCAGCAAACCACCCGTGACCAGCGCGGTCTGGAGGCCGCGCTTTGCCCACGTCTGCATGGGGTGTTTCTCCTTTATTTCGGGTTCCCTTACGGGCTTATGGGGGTGCGCTCGTCGAAGTCGAAACGGAGTCCGAGACGCACCGGGAGGGGAAGGAACTTCTTGCGGGCGCAACAAAGCGCACCGCCGTGCCACGGGGGATTCGTGCGGACGCGGATGCCGTCAGATGAAGACGGACTTGGGCGCGTCAGCTACCCGTGGAGGGAGGTGTTCAGTCAGGAGTGACACCGGGCTGCGTGCCCGGGGTGCGCGGCGTGTGCCGCAGGCCGCCGCGGTAAGCGCTGGCGGCGGCATCGCTGACGGCAGCGGAGACCCACGAGGGGACGCCGAAGTTCAAGCCGTCGAGGTGGCCACCGGGGGCAGAGCTGCCACCCGGGGCGGTGGGGATGGACGGTGCGGCCGGAAGCTGCACCGGGACCAGCGGCGACGACGGCAGATCACGGTGCGAGTCGCGGGACTCGCCCGCGGCACCGGTGACGTCGTCCTGCTGGCCACCCGTCGGCATCGCGAGCGCGGCTCGCAACGCGGCGGGGAGTTCGACGGTCGAGACGGCGACCGTGTCCGTGGTCCGGCCGACGCCTTCGGTCACCGGCTCCTGCTCGACCGGGGCGAGCCCCGGAAGCTGCGGAAGCGGGACCAGGTCGCCCTTACCGGCCGGGTCGAGCAGCTGCCACACCTGGCGGCCGAAGTCCTTGGCCGGCTCGGGGGCGATGGTCTCCTCGATGACCTGGCGGGTGTCCTCGGGCTTGCGGGCGATGTGCTCGAACGCGCCGAGGGTGCGGTGGACCGGGCTCACGACGGCGTCATCGGTGAGGTCCGAGACCGAGTCGCTGACGCGCTCGGAGGCCTCGTGCTCGAGGACGCGGGGCTTGCTCCACGACGTGACGTCCTGGGGCGAACCGGCTTCGGCGACGTCACCGGGGACGTGCGAGACGTCGCCGAGGCTGCCGGCCGTCGCGTCGGTCGCCGGCGTAACCGCAGCCGTGCCCGCTTCGACTGTGTCGGCGGAAGCGGTCGCACCGGAGACGAGCCACGCGGCGGCGGTGCCGGCGATGGCGCCACCGACGACGAGGAGCGCACGCGACACGAGACGGCGCGAGCGCATGGCGCCCTGCCCCTCGTTCGTCGCGGTGTTCGCCACTCGTCTGTCTCCTGACGCGTTCTGGATCTACTGCCACATAACGTTGCGGTAGCGACCTAACCAAACACGGGGCGTGACGCGCACCCTCGACACGACTTGATGCCCCCATCGTGTGAAGAACACACGGTGTATTCCGAACTGACGATCAGTGATCACGGCTGGCAGTCGGGCAAATAGGGCGGCTCAGCCGCTACGGTGTGGCGGTGAGCCACGCGCGAGGAGAAGACCCGTTCCTGCCGGAGCACGAGGACATCACGGGACTGATCCCCCGAGGGCTGCGTATCACCGCTGCACTCGCGTGGCGGTTCATCGTGATCGTCGCCGCGCTGTACGCGGTGGTGTGGGTGATCGGCTACCTCTCGGTGGTCGTCATCCCGCTGTCCATCGCCCTCCTGGTTTCGGCGCTGCTCGCGCCGGCCGTCCAGAAGCTGGTGGCCCTGAGGTTCCCGCGCGGGCTGGCGACCGCGATCGTGGTGATCGCCGGGCTGGCCGTGCTGGGCGGGCTGCTGACGTTCGTCATCACGCAGTTCTCCTCCGGCCTGCCGCAGCTGCAGCAGCAGCTGAACGCGAGCCTCGACCAGATCAAGAACTGGCTGCTCAACGGCCCGCCGCACCTGCGGCAGGAGCAGATCCAGGACTTCATCAACCAGGCGATCGGCTTCATCCAGAACAACCAGGCGTCCATCACCACGACGGCGCTGACCACGGCGAGCACCGTCGGCGAGATCCTCACCGGCTTCCTGCTGACGCTGTTCATCACGATCTTCTTCCTCAGCGGCGGCGACGGCATCTGGACGTTCCTGGTCCGCGTCGTGCCGGGCCGGGTCCGCAACCGGGTCGACGTCGCCGGGCGCCGCGGGTTCGCGTCGCTGGTCAGCTACGTCCGCGCGACGGCAGCGGTCGCCGTGGTCGACGCGGTCGGCATCGGCGTCGGCCTGTGGATCATGGGTGTGCCGCTGGTGATCCCGCTGGCGACGCTGGTCTTCATCGGCGCGTTCATCCCGATCATCGGCGCCGTGCTGACCGGTGGTGTCGCCGTGCTGATCGCGCTGGTGACGAACGGCCCCATCGGCGCCGTCATCGTGCTCGGCATCGTGATCGGCGTGATGCAGCTGGAGAGCCACATCCTGCAGCCGCTGCTGCTCGGCCGGGCGGTGAAGCTGCACCCGCTGGCCGTGGTCCTGGCCATCACCGCCGGCCTGGTCGCGGGCGGGATCGCCGGCGCGCTGCTGGCCGTGCCGCTGCTGGCCGTGCTGAACGCCGGCGTCCGGTCGCTGCTGCACGAGCGGAACCCGGACCCGGCCGAGGTCGACGTCCTCAAGGACCAGGCCGCGCAGCCGAACGACGCCGAACCCGGGACTCCCGACGCGGAGGTGCCGACGATCGGTGAGGACGACGAAGAAGACGAGGAAAAGAACGCCCGCGCGGCGACGGCCGTGAACAAGGACGAAAAGAAGGAATGACCACCGCGCGGACGCCGGACCCGATCACGCCGCTGTGGCGCGGCGTGAACGCGTTCCGCGTGCTCACCTGGGCGTTCGCCTGCGGCACGGTCGTCGTGCAGCACGAGCACTACCGGCGTGAGTGGCTGGCCTGGACGCTGCTGGGCGCGATGGCGGTCTGGTCGGTCGTGGTCAGCGTGCTGTACCTGCGCGAGCGGACGCGGCCGCCGTGGCTGGTCGTCGTCGACGTCGTGGTCGGCACCGGGCTGCTGCTGACCTCACCTCTTGTACTGAGCGACGCGCAGTTCGCGCTGAACGTCCCGCTCATCACCACTGTGTGGGCGGCCGTGCCGCCGGTGGCCGCGGGCGCCCGGTTCGGCGCGGTCGGCGGGGTCCTCGCCGGCCTGGTCGTCGGGGTGGCGACCGGTCTCGCGCGGGAGAAGTTCGACCTCGACGTCGCACGCGACGGCGTCCTCCTGGCGGCCGCCGGGCTGCTGGTCGGGATGGCGGCGACGCTGAGCAGGCAGGCCGCCACGCGGCTGGCGCAGGCGCTGCGGAAGGAAGCGGCGACGGCCGAGCGCGAACGGCTGGCCCGGTCGATCCACGACAGCGTGCTGCAGGTGCTGGCCCGCGTCCGCAAGCGCGGCAACGAGGTCGGCGGCGAAGCGGCCGAGCTGGCCAAGCTCGCGGGTGAGCAGGAGATCGCGCTGCGGTCCCTGGTGACGACGGAACCGGTGCGGCCGAGCGAGACCGGTACAACGAGCCTGCGCGCGGCCCTGCAGCTGCTCGCGACGCCGTCGGTGCAGGTCTCGACCCCCGCGGACGACGTCGAGCTGCCGGCGCACGTCACCGACGAGCTCGTCGCCATCACCCGCGAAGCGCTGGCGAACGTCGAGAAGCACGCGGGCCCCGGCGCGCAGGCGTGGGTGCTGCTGGAGGACCTCGGCGCCGACGTGGTGGTGAGCATCCGCGACGACGGACCGGGCATTCCGGACGGCGTTCTCGAGCGAGCGGCCGCGAACGGGCACCTCGGCGTGGTGGAATCCATCCGGGGGAGGGTGCGCGACCTCGGCGGGAGCGCGTCCCTCGACACCGGCCCCGGCCGGGGCACGGAGTGGGAGGTCAAGGTGCCGAGCACCAGAGGAACGTCATGAGCGAGCCGCTGATTTCGGTGATGGTGGTCGACGACCACCCGATCTGGCGCGACGGCGTGGCCCGTGACCTGACCGAACACGGCTTCGACGTGCGGGCGACCGCGCCGGACGCCGACGCCGCGCTGCGGATCGCGCGGACCGTGGCGCCGGACGTCGTGCTGATGGACCTCAACCTCGGCACCACCTCCGGGGTCGACGCCACCCGCGAGATCACCGCGGCCCTGCCGTCGACGCGGGTGCTGGTGCTCTCGGCGAGCGGGGAGCACAAGGACGTCCTGGAGGCGGTGAAGGCCGGCGCGTCCGGTTACCTGGTCAAGTCGGCGTCCGCCGCCGAGCTGGTCAACGCCGTCCGCCGCACCGCCGCCGGCGACCCGGTGTTCACCGCCGGCCTGGCCGGACTGGTGCTCGGCGAGTACCGGCGGATGGCCGACGCTCCCGCCGGAGGCGCCGAGCCGCCGCGGCTGACCGAGCGCGAGACCGACGTCCTGCGCCTGGTCGCGAAGGGGCTCACCGCGCGGCAGATCGCCGAACGGCTCGTGCTGTCGCACCGCACCGTCGAGAACCACGTCCAGTCGACGCTGCGGAAGCTGCAGCTGCACAACCGCGTCGAGCTGGCCCGCTACGCGATCGAGCACGGCCTCGACGAGGAGTAGGTCTTCAGGGGAGAACGGTTACGCCGCCCCAGTCGCCGTCCGGCAGCGTGGCCTTGCCCAGCCGCCAGGCCGGTTCGCCGGGGTGCCAGGCGGCGAGGACGCCGTCCGCGAGCACGAGATCACCCGCGTCACTCCAGTCCAGGCCGCCACCGTCCTTGAGGTGCTGGGTGATGAACGGCATCCCCGGCGCGTGTTCCCAGCTCAGCGCGTCCGGGCGGAGCAGCCAGACGTCGCGCAGTTGTGTGTTGGTGGCCCGGTAGGAGTGGACGGCGAAGTCGGCGGCGAAGAGGGTTCCCTCGCGTGAGGGCACCACCGTCGGCGCGGGCCCGACCGTCGGCCGGCTGAGTTTCTTGCGGCTGTTGTCCCGCAGGTCGACCAGGGTGAGGTCGGTGAGGCCGTCGAGCAGCATCCAGTCGCCGGCGACGGCGAGGATGCGCGGGGCCTGCTGGACCGTGCGGCCGGTCTCCGGCTCGACGAGCGCGTCCGTCGACTCGGCGCCGTCGGCGTTGATGCTGATCAGCAGGCCGTGGCGGCTTTCGGAGCGGACCTGGGTGCGGCAGCTCGCGGACTGGCCGCGGCCGAGCTCGCCGCCGTCGAGCTTCACGTGCTGGAGCCGGCAGCTGTCCGGCGCGTCCTGCCGGATCGCCCACACGCTCTCGCCGTCGGCACCGGGCGCCACCGACCAGGCGCGGCCGAGCGACCGCGGCGGGCTCGCCGGGCCGGTGTAGACGAAGACCTCGAACGGGTCCGTGACGTTCTCGCCGCGCGTGTAGGCGATCAGGACGACGGACTTTCCGACGCGGACGGCGTCCATCCCGATGTCGCCGCCGGGGTAACCGGGCGGACTGGCCGCGGGGCCGCGGTCGGCGTCGAAGAGGACCGGGCCGGTGGTGTGGAGGAGCGCGGTCACCCCGATCCCGCCCGTGGCGGGGGTTCCCTGAAGCCCTTCGGGCAGGGCGGCCGCGCTGGTCGGCGGCGAGCTGGTCGGCGCAGGCGCGGGTAGCGGAGCGGGCTCGTCGCCGGTGCACCCGGCCAGCAGCAGGAGCGCCGCTCCGAACGCGGCCGCGCGAATTGCGGGTCCGTTCAGGGTTTTCCCCCGATCTCCCTGGTGAAATCCGGTTCTACCATCGTGGACATGGGCGAGGAAGAGACCACGGCGGCAGAACCGATGACCGAGACCAAGCCGTTGAGCGAGCGCGATCTTCGGGTGTCCGACGACGAACGCGAGCACGTCGTCGGCGTGCTCCAGAAGGCTATCGGCCGCGGGATGATCGATCTGGACGAGTTCACCGAGCGCACCGACCGGGCGCTCGCGTCGAAGACGCGGGGTGAGCTGAACACCGTGCTGGCCGACCTCGCCGGCCTGTTCCACCCGGCCGCGGCCGGCGCGGCGGCCCCGTCGTACGCGCCCCCGGCCGGCTTCGGCGGCGGGTACGTGCCCGGCCGGCGCTTCGAGCTCAACGCGAAGTACTCGTCGCTGCACCGCGGCGGGCCGTGGGTGGTGCCACCGGAGATGGTCGTGCGCAACAAGTACGGCTCGACGAAGCTGGACTTCACCGAGGCCCAGGTCCAGTCGCCGGTGGTGCACATCGAGCTGGACGCCAAGTGGGGTTCGGTCGAGATCGTCATCCCCGAGCACGCCGCGGTCGACGTCAACGCGATCAGCGACGTCAAGTTCGGGTCGATGGAGGACAAGACGCACAGCAACGGGCGGATGGGGAACCCCCGGTACGTGCTGAGCGGCCGGGTCCACGGCGGTTCGCTGGTCATCCGCCACCCGCGGCGCGGGCTCTTCGGCTAGCCGGGGTCCCTCTGCCCCCGGCGTCAAGAAGGCCTCCCCCGTCCAGGCATCGGACGGGGGAGGCCTTCGTTCGTCAGGCCGCGACCGGCTGGGCGGTCCGCAGGTAGCGGGCGACGAAGTAGACGAGGACGGCGAACGCGACCGCGCTCAGCCCGGCGACGACGTGGAGGCCGACCGCTTCGTCGTGGGCGCGGACGACGGCGTTGCCCAGCGTGCCGACGGTCGCCATGCCGAGCGCGTACCCGAACTCGTTGGCGGTCTGGGCGAGCGACGCGGCGGCGCCGGCCTTGCGCGGCGGCACGGACCCGATGACGAGGTCGGTGCCGAGCGCCACCATCGGCCCGACCCCGGCGGACGCCACGGCGAACCCGATCGCGGGCCACACGGGGTTGCCGTCGGCGAAGGCCAGCACGACCATCCCGAGGGTCGCCGTGACGACCCCGCCCGCGATCAGCGTGCCGGTCGGGAAACGCCGGGCCAGCACGGGAGCGACCAGGAAGCTGAGGGCGGAGGTGATCATCCCGGGCATCAGCCCGAGCGCCGCGGCGACGGGTGAAAGGTGCAGCGAGAGCTGGAGGAACTGCGCGACGAACAGCATCGTGGTGCCGCCGAGCATGCTGAACAGGAGCATCCCGCCGAGCGCGGTCCGGAACGCCTTCCCGGCGAACAGCCGCAGGTCGAGCAGCGGTTCGTCGAGGGTCCGCTGCCGTTTGACGAAGACGTACCCGAAGGCGATCCCGACGGCCAGTGCCGCGACCGGCAACGGCCCGACGCCGTCGCGAGCGAGCTCCTTGACGCCGTAGACGGCGGGCATGATCGCGGCGAGCGACAGCGCGACGCTGGGCAGGTCGAGCCGGCCGGCGGTCTCGTCGCGGTACTCGGGCAGCAGCTTCGGGCCGATGACCAGGAGCAGGACCATGGCCGGGACGCCGAGCAGGAAGACCGAGCCCCACCAGAAGTGCTCGAGCAGGAACCCGCCGACCATCGGGCCGATGATCGCACCGACGGAGAAGCACCCGGCCCAGATCCCGATCGCGGACGCCCGCTGCCGCGAGTCGGTGAACATCGTCCCGATGAGGGCGAGGGTCGAGGGAGCGAGCGTCGCGCCGGCGATCCCGAGCACGGCCCGCGCGGCGATGAGCATGAGGGCGCTGGTGGAGAAGGCGGCGACGACGGAGGCGAGCCCGAAGGCCGCGGCCCCGATGAGCAGCAGCTTCCGCCGCCCGATCCGGTCCCCGAGGGTGCCCATGGTGACCATGAACCCGGCGACCATGAACCCGTAGACGTCCATGATCCAGAGCTGCTCGGTGCCGTCGGCGTGCAGGCTGACGGCGAGGTTCGGCAGCGCGAGGAGCAGCACGAAGACGTCGAGCGAGACAAGCAGGGTGGGCAGCGCCAGCACGGCCAGCCCGACCCACTCGCGCCGCCCGGCCCGGGTTCCTGTGGTGGTGCTCATGGGGTGTCCTCTCGACTCGGGTTCTTACCCGTTCGTCGAGTGGGCCGGGCTCGGATCGACACCTTCGCGAAAGTTTTGGAGAAGTCAGGGGCGCGCGGCGGCGCGGGCGGCCGCCGGGTCCGACGTCGCCAAGGCTGCTTCCGCCAGAGCCTCGCACTCCGCCAGCGTCACGCTCGCCAGGCTCGCGCCCACCGTGCGGACGGCCGGGGCGTTCATCGACAGGCTCGTCAGGCCGAGGCCCGCCAGGATCAGGGCGAGCCGGGGGTCGGCCGCCGCTTCGCCGCAGACGCCCGCCGGCTTGCCGGTGGCCTTGGCCGCGTCGCCGATCAGCTTCAGCAGGCGCAGCAGCGCGGGCTGCCACGGGTCGTTCAGCTTCGCGACCGCGCCCAGCTGGCGGTCCGCCGCGAACGTGTACTGCGCCAGGTCGTTGGTGCCGACCGAGACGAAGTCGACGACCTCGAGGATCTCGCGGGCGCTCAGCGCCGCGGCCGGGATCTCGATCATCACGCCGGCCCTGGCGATCCCCGCCGCGCGGACGCGGTCGGCGAACCAGGCGGCTTCCTCGACCGTCGCGACCATCGGGGCCATCACCGAGACGTCGGCGCCGGAGTCCGCCGCGGCCCCCGCGATGGCTTCGAGCTGGCGGTCCACGACCTCCGGGCGGTCGAACGCCACGCGCAGGCCGCGCACGCCGAGCGCCGGGTTCGGCTCGGCTTCCGGCGAGAGGAAGGCCAGCGGCTTGTCGGCGCCCGCGTCCAGCGTCCGGACGATCACGGGCTTGCCGCGGAACGGCGAAAGCACCGCGGTGTAGGCCGCGCGCTGGTCGGCCACCGACGGCTCGGCCGGGGCGTCCAGGTAACAGAACTCGGTGCGGAAGAGGCCGACACCCTCGGCGCCGGCGTCCGCCGCGGCCTGCGCGTCGGCCGGGGAGCCGACGTTGCCGTAGACCTTCACGCGGTGACCGTCGGACGTCGCGCCGGTGCCGTTCCAGTCCGCCAGCTGCGCCACCGTCGCGGTGACGATCGGGGCGGCCGGGTCGGCGAGCTCGACGACGCCGGTGTCACCGTCGACCGCAAGCGCTTGCGCGTCCAGCGCCAGCAGCCCGCGGACGGCGACGACGGCCGGGATGCCGAGGGCGCGCGCCAGGATCGCGGTGTGGCTGGTCGGGCCGCCCTCTTCGGTGACCAGGGCGAGCACCTTCGCCGGGTCGAGGCCCGCGGTGTCGGCCGGCGCGAGGTCGCGGGCGACCAGCACGCTCGGCGACGCCAGCTCGGGGACCCCCGGCGGCGCGATGCCGAGCAGCTCGGCGATCAGCCGATCACGCACGTCGCGGACGTCACGCACGCGTTCCGCCATGTACCCGCCCGCGGCGGCCAGCGCTTCGGCGAAGCCTTCGGCGGACTGGTAGACAGCGCGCGCGGCGGGCAGGCCCTGCGTCTTGACCAGCTGTTCCGCCTGCGAGGCGAGCGCCGGGTCGGCGGCCATCGCGGCGGTCGTGATCAGGATCGTCGCCGCTTCGCCGGTCGCGGTCTCGGCCTGTTTCTCCAGGCGCCCGGCCACGGCTTCGGCGGCGGGCGCGATCCGGGCGGCCTCGGCGGCCGGATCGGCCGGGGCGGGAGTGGCGGCGGGCTCACCCAGCGGCTCCGCGACGCGGACGACGGGACCACTCGCGCGGCCGGGGCTGACGGCTACCCCGGACAGAAGCTCAGACGACATGGTCTAGACCATAGCTCAGATACGTCCCGATATCTCGTGGTGGCCAGCATACCGCGGAATCCCCGGGCCTCCAGACGTCCGAGTGATCATTCCCCCAGGTCAGCGACGGACGGATAGGACGGCTGGGCCCCGTGCCGGGTCACGCTGAAGGCCGCGACCCGCACCGCGTACTTCGCCGCGGCGACCAGGTCGGTGCTGTCGGCGAGGGACGCCGCGAGCGCACCCGCGAAGGCGTCCCCGGCCCCGGTGCTGTCGACGGCTTCGACCTTCGGCGACGCGACTTCGGTGGCTTTTCCGGCCTCGACGACCACCGCACCGGCCGCACCAAGCGTGACGACAGCCGAGCGCGGCCCGAGGTCGAGCAGCTTCCGGAAGTCCGCACCGGGCCCGGTCAGCCAGGCGGCTTCGTGCTCGTTGACCAGGAGGACGTCCAGCTTGGCCAGCGTCTCGGCGGAGAGCTTCGCCGCCGGCGACAGGTTCAGCAGCACCTTGACGCCCTTTTCGGCGGCCCTCGCGACGGCGTGCTCGATGGCCGGCAGCGGCACCTCGAGCGAGGCGACCATGACCTGCACCCCGTCGAAGACGGCGTCGACGTCGGCGGGTTCGAGGCTCGAGTTGGCGCCGGGCGAGACCAGGATCGAGTTCTCGCCGTCGGGCGTGACGGTGATGTAGGCGATGCCGGTCGGCCGGTCACTGGTCCGGACCAGACCAGTGTCGACCCCGGCGGCGCGGAGCGAATCGAGCAGCAGCCGGCCGTAGACGTCGTCACCGACCGCCCCGAGCAACGCGACGTCGGCCCCGAGCCGGCCCGCCGCGACCGCCGTGTTGGCGCCCTTGCCACCGGGGGAGAGCACGGTGTCCCCGCCCAGCACGGTCTCACCCCCACCCGGCCGCCGATCCACCGCGACCACGAGGTCGGCGTTGGCGGATCCCACAACGAGTACGTCGGAGTTCATGTCCGTACTTTGCCACGAATCACGGTCCGACCTGGTCATCAGGGGTGCCGCCGAAGAAAGTGAAGGTTTTTGTAACTTATCCGGGGCCGAGTGCGACAATCATGCGAGCAGCGGATGTCCGTCACTCGTTCGGGGGATGCGCGTCCCCCGGACGTCACTTCACAGACCGGCTCCGCTCTCTTGGTGCGTCATCGCGGAAACGGGATGACGTTGCCCAACCGGCGCAAGCCGGGCAGGGCATCGGGTCGCCGGCGCCGATCACGTAGCCCCCCGAGTGATCGGCGTCGGCGGCGCCCCCGCCACCACGCCCGCGGCGAACTCCCGGTAGAGATCCGGCCGGAACATGGCCATCGCCTGCCGCACCTGACCGATCGCGGCTTCGCTGAAGGCCTCAGGCACCCGAACGGCTCCGGATTCCCCCGGTAGCCGGTGCCCGCCGAGTCTCGCCCCGGTCTGCCAGAACCGGCCGAGTTCGGCGTGCCGTTCCAGCACCTCCGCTCCGGCCGGGAACAGATCGACCACGCGCAGGGTCAGGCCGTCGTGGGTGACCGCAAGGACGCGGACTTCGGCCAGGTCCGCCCAAGCGAGCGCGAAAAGTTCCTCGCGTCGGCGTCGCTTCCAGCTGATTCCTTCAGCCGAAACAGTCAGCTGCGCCGAGTAGGCGCTCTTCCGGTACCAGCGCGGCGTACATGAGATCAACCAGGCCGGAGCAGCGAGCCCGAACCCCGCGAGGACGAAGAGAGCTTTGCGGCCCTCTGGGTCGTCGACAGTCAGCGCGAGCGCGCCGACCACGACGCCCACCGCCATCGCGGCACCTGCGATACGCCAATACTTCCGCTGCGACCACTCAGCGGGCGAAATCACCGCTGCACCACGCCGGTAGCCGCCGGCGACCGAAGGGTTCGGCACCTGGACCGGCGTCGTGAGCTGGACGTCGGCCGGTAGCTGCACGACTGGTCGCCGCAACCGCTTGAGGCGCCGACGTTCCGCCCAGCCCAGAGAGACGAGAAGGACGACGGCCACCGGGGCCGGCAACCACGGCGGCATCTTCCGTTTCACGACATCGCGCCGGAACTCCGTGTCCCAGCCCACGACGGGAACGGCCTTGCCGAAGTCGTCCGGAGTCAACTCGTCCAGGCCGAACCGCACGGTCCGGGTCTCGCCGCCGACCGGAGTCACGTCGGCCACGCAGATCCAGTAGAAGCCGATACCTCCGATGCTGAGAGGCCCGAGCCGCTCACACGACTTGGCGTGGGCAACCGCGACCGGCGGGCCGTCCCGCAGCGGGCCGTGGCTCGTGGTCACCCACGCCACCCCGGTCCACGACCCCACCACGAACAGGACAGCGAGAACCGCGATGACGACGGTGCGCACCTGTTGCGGCCGTCCTACCGAGGGAATGGTCATGCGGTGGCCTTCACTTCGACGTCATCGGCATGGGGGCTAGATCGACCCGGAAATCCGCTGAGCGCCCGGCTGCCCGGAAAACGGCCGGCCGTCATCCGCGGTGACCGGGCCGGAACGAGGCACCTGGCCGACCGGATAGGTCGAGTGGTCTTCCGGGACGATCGACGTCGCGTCACGGTCGTGCTGCGACTCTCCGGCGGACTGACCAGGTCCGGTGGCGAGTTGCTCGAACGCCTTCATGCCGGTTTCCCGCGCTGCCGCTTTCGCGAAGCCCTCGAACATTTCCTTACCCGCGGTCCCGACGGCGGAGACCACCCTGCGGAAGAAGTCGCCGAGCGCGCCGAGGAACTCCTTCGCCCGAGAAAAGGCACGCGCGAGCCGGCTGCACTCCTCGACCATCTTCCCGCCCTGCTTCACCGCGAAGGGCAGGCCTTCCGCGGCCAGCGCGGCGGGATACCCGGGTGGCGGGTAGCGGAGCAGGATCATGACGATCTTCGCGAGCGTGTCGGTGATGAGGTCACGGATCAACGTGCGGACCACGTCGAGGATCGTTTTGCAGATCCCGATGACCTGCGCCACCTTTGTCGCCGCGTCCGAAAGGGCCGCATACGCGTCCAGCTGCTGCTGTACGTAAACACGGTACTGATCGGCGACCTTGCCCTTCCAGTCGAGGCAGTTCTTCCGCACCTCGGCGGTCAGTTCTTCGGCGGTCTTCTGGACGTGCTTGCCGATCGTCTCCCATTTCTTACCCTCGAGATCCATGGCGTCCTGGTCACCGGTGACCCAGTCGAGCGGCTCCTTCAGGAAGTCGACGTGCTCGATCAGCCAGCCGAAACCCCAGCTCATCAGCGTTTCGAGGGGGTTCCCGTCCTTGACGAGGTCCATGGCGCCGAGGCCGGCGTTCGCCAGGCTGAACAGGCCTTCGGTCCAGTCGCCGTGCAGGATCTTCTCGAAGCCGCCGTAGTAGTCCTGCAGGGCTCCTGCGCCCTCGAGAAAGCTGTCGACGCCGTACTTCTCGGAATCCGTCTCGCCCTTGGCTTCCGTCATGAGCGGGTTTTCAGCCATGGCCGACCTCCGATGCCCGGTTCACCAGCGCCGACGCCGATTCTTCGTCCACCCGGCGAGCCTTCGCCCAGGCCTGCACCGCTTGGACGTGGTAGTCGGCTCCGGCGACCACCGACTCGAGCGTGTCCGTCGCCTGCCCCGCCAGATGACCGCACCAGGTACTGAGCTGACACACCTGGCCGATCAGTCCGAACGCATCCGGGCTGATCGGGTCGTCACGCGTGAGTGCCAAGGCCTGTTTGAGGACGTCGAACGTCGCTTCCATCTGCTTGGCGTGTGCGTCGATCGCGTCGGGGTTCTCGTCGAACCCGGGGCCTGATTGTCCGGCCACGTTCACCCTCCCCTGTTCCGGTGGCTCAGCGCAGGTAGTCGCCATCGCCGAAGTAGTCGTCGTCCGTGCCGCCGTTCGCCGGCGGACGGGCCGCGCGAGGGGCGGCCTTCGGGCTCTCCGGCTTCGGAGGTTCTTCCTCAGCGACGAAGCGGGAACCGTCGTCGGCGCGAGCCCCGTAGCCACCACCGCCTTCGACAAAACCGTCGGGCTCCGATTCCGGATATTCGCGGTGCAACTGGCCGACCAGCTCGTTCATCGTGTCGGTCCCCGCGATGGACGGCACACCGGACTCGACCGCGGCCGCGAGCCTGCTCTGTGCGACCTGCACGGTCCGGAGGATTTCGGCGGCCAGATCGGGCTTGTCGCGGACCGCGTGGCCGATCTCGAGGCCGACGAGGTTGCCGAGGTGGTTGACCTTGACGGCGATCTGGCCGTCCTTGCTGCGCTCGGCGACCGACACGGTCTCCATCTCGGCGCGCATCCGATCAGCCTTCTGCTGCGCCTCCGCCATCTTGGCCTCGAAGGTCGCGAAAAGCTGCTCAGGGTTCGTCACGCGAACCTCCCCGTTCACGTCAGTAGCCGTACGGCGACCGAGTGTGGCATACGGCACCGACAGTCGCGGGGAGTTCTGCTCTTTGTGACGAACACCGCCGTGGATCCCCTACCAGGTCGTTTCGCCCCACCAGGTGTAACCGGTGCGCTATTGTGCGTAACGCAAGAGGGGAGATCGAACGCGAGGGGAGCGCAGTTCGGTGGGGTTGTTCGGCGACATGCTCGACGCTGCCAAGCACGTCGGGTCGGAGATCGCGCACACCGTCGAGTCGGGGGCCGATGGACTCGGCAAGGTCCTGAACGGCGCCGGTATCGGCATGCTCGCGGGCGGTCCGCTCGGCGCGATCGCGGGCGGCTACATCGCGTCACAAACGGGCACTGGAGCGAACAACCCACAGGCCTCGGGGTTGTCGCCGGGCCAGCTGGTGCAGGCCGTGCTGACCGGGCCGGGCACCGGCTCGCTGCAGGAAGTGCACAAGGCGGGCGTCGACCAGTCGACGTACCAGCGGCAACTGGAGCAGGGAACGCGCGAGCTGACGTCCGGGCTCGAGTCGGCGTGGACCGGCGGCGCTTCGGACGCGGCCCGGGCGCGGCTCCAGCCGCTGACCGCGTCGGCGACCTCGGCGTCGGCGACCCTGGACCGCAACTCGACGCTGTCCCAGACGCAGATCGACCAGTTCCACCAGATGAAGAACTCGCTGCACCCGGACGTCACCGACCAGCCGCCGACCCGCAGCGCCTGGGACGTCGCGACGCCGTGGGACACCGACACCGAAGACCAGATCAACCAGTACAACCAGAAGGCGCAGGAGAACGTCGAGCGGTACACGGCGTACTCGCAGCAGTCCAGCACGAACACCGCGGGCCGGACGATCGACTACGGCCAGCTCGGCGAGTACGACGGCGGCGACTTCGAGGTGAAGGACCCGGTCGAGCCGCCGGAGAAGAAGGAACGCTCCCAGGGTCGCAGCGACCACTCGGTCGACGCGCAGGTGCAGCCACCGCCGGCGGTCCATCCGCCGGTCGTGCAACCGCCGCCCCCGGGTCACGTCACGCCTCCCGGCCAGGTCACGCCACCGCCGGGCTCGCACACGCAGGTCCCGGGTGTGGACGACAGCGTCCGGGCGCAGGGTTACGTCCCGCCGTCGTCGACGCAGTTCCCGCCGGGCTACCAGCCGCCCGGCAGCTCGCCTTATTCGCCGGGGAACGGGTTCGGCCCTGGCGGCGGATTCGGTCCCGGCGGCGGATTCGGCCCGGGTGGCGGCTTCGGTCCTGGTGGCAGCGGCGGCTTCGGTCCGGGCTCGGGGTCGTCCGGGTCCTCTGGGTCCTCGTCGGGGGCGGGCAGCTCCACCGGCGCCCGCGGCCCCGGCGCGTCCACCGGAGCGGCCCTTCCCGGCGAAGGACGTCCGGGCGCGGCCGGCGGAATCCGCGGCGGCGCGGCGGGCAAACCGGGCTCGCCGGGGATGGGCGGCATGGGCCAGGGCGCCAAGGGCGGCAAGACCGAGGACGAAGAGCACCAGCGTGCGTCGTACCTGGTGGAGGCCGACCCGGAGAGCGTCTTCGGCGGGTCCGACGAGAGGACCGTGCCGCCGGTGATCGGGCTGTGACGGTGCTCTACCTGCCCAAGTCCGCGCTGCTCACGGCCTGGGAGTGGGAGCGGCACGGCCCGCCCCCGGCGGTCCTCGGCGCGGACAACCTCTGGCTCGGCGACGAGACCCGCAAGCGGCTCGACGAGAAGGTGCTGGACGTCCTCGCGTCCCTCCGGCTCGCCGCCGGCGGGACGTTGACACGCGACTTCCGCGACGTCCTGCGCGTCCTGGCGCGCGGTCCGCGGCAGTTCACGGCGTGGCTGGGCGACATCGAGGCGGACGAGTCGGGCACGGTCCTGGTCTCGGCCGACGGCCCGGACGCGTACCGGCTGATCCGGAAGGACGACACGGTCCGGATCGACACCGTGGAGCCGTCAAGGCTCGCCGAATCCCTGGTGGACGTCCTGCCGCCGGTCCCGCCGGCCCGGATCGAGCGAGTGGCGATCCCGCAGGCGCGGTTCACGGGCCAGGCCCAGGAGGACTCGTACGACCAGACCGATCACACGGCCGACGACGGCGCCCGCGACCCGCTGCCGTGGGCCCGCCGCTTGATGGCGGCGAAACGAACGGGGCTGCACCAGTGCTACGCGGTCAACCGGGGAACGCGCAGCGCACCGATCACCGCGGTCGACGCGGTGGGATTCGGACGGGTGCTGACGTACGCGTTCCCAGGACGTGAACGGATGGTCAGCTTCCAGCCAGGCACCCGCGCCGCAATGACCGACGTGCTGTACGCGACGCTCAACGGAATGAGGGGAGTCCGATGACAGATCCAGGAGGCGCAATCTTCAGCGGCGTCGGCTTCTGGGCTACGGACATGCCCAGCGGGGGAGCGCCGCCGGCCGGTGGGCAGGGGTTCGCGATGAGCAGTGTCGAAATGCGGTCGGTGCTGAAGAACGCCGAAGATCTTCGCTTCACCATCGAAGCGCAACTCGGAACCGCCCACCTGCTGTCCCAGGCTGATCCACCTGCCCAGGAACCCGTCAGCGTCCAAGCCGTCACCGGCCAGAACGGGGTCAACGACACCGGGCGGTACTACGAAGGTCACCTGCACTACCAGCTGAACTACCTCTCCGAGCTGATCGGACGGTTGCGCCAAGCACTCGGAATCGTCGAAACCACTGATCAGCAAGCCGCCGAAGGCACGACCAAGACTTACGGGACTCTGGGATGAAGCACTGGAAAGCCGCCGCGGTCAGCTCGATCGCGGCCAGCGCCCTCTTGTTGGCCGGTTGCACGGGCAGCCCGAAAACTCCGGCACCGAACACATCAGCAGAACCGACCGCATCAGCGTCAGCCACCGAAAGTGACGTGCCGCAGGTTTCGAGCCCGTTGCCGGACAGTGCGCTCGACGGGAACCCCTGCGAAACGGCACTCACCTCGGAGCAGATCGGCACCTTCCTCGGGCAGGCCAGCGCGGGTTCATCCAGCGACAACCAGCTCGGACCCACCTGTCACTGGGGTAACGCAGCCGGGTCAGGAGCAGGCATCACAGTCGCCTACCAGACGAAGTCCGATCAAGGACTGGCTCTGGCCTACCACAACGTGCAGCCCAAAGCCGCGCGATGGAAGGTCCTCGATCCGATCCAGGACCACCCCGCCATCGCGTATTCCGACTTCGACGACAAGCGAGTCGGAGTGATCGTTGTCGGCGTCACCGACAAACTCGCGTACTCGGTCTCGTTGACGTTGGGCGACAAGGCCGTCAGCGAGGGCAAGGACTCATTCGACCTCGGGCCGCAGGTCGCCGATGCAGTGATGACCAATCTCAAGGCTCGAGCCTGAGTCCGCGGTGATGCGCAACCGGTCGGCTTCCAGCGTCTAGACCGAGGTAGGCGCGATCTTCAGCGGCGTCGGCTTCTGGGCTACGGACATGCCCAGCAGCAGATTCGACCAAGACGATCAAGGGGTCGCTCGAGTGAGCAGCGCGGAGCGTGCTGGGACCCTCGTGCGACTGGGCCAGCACCTCCGGAAGCGCCGCCGGCATTCTTGTCGGCTATGAGACCAAGGCCAGGCAAGGACTCAGTCTCACCTACAAGAACGAAAAGCCGAAGGCTTCTCGCTGGGTCGATGACCTGGAGGCGGTTCAGGGCTATCCAGCAGTCGGTTATGTGGACGTGGGGACAACCGACAACCGAACTTGCGTTGTCGTTGTCGGTGTCGCGGATGACCTCGCCTATTCGGTCTCGTTGAGTCTGGGTGACTCGGCGGCTCAGGCGGGAAAGGACGCCTGCACGCTCGGGCGAGGTGTGGCGGACACCGTGCTGACCAACCTCAAGGCTCGGGCCTGAGCCCGCGTTAATGCGAGACTTGTCGCAGTAAGCGCCTAGACTGTTCGGATGAGCCACCCCACGCGGAGGGGTCGCGCGCGTGCGGCTACCGAACTGGACATCCGGCGGACCGCCCGGAAGCTCCTGGTCGAGCAGGGGCCCGAGGCGGTCACACTGCGTGCGATCGCGCGGGAGCTGGGGATCACCGCGCCCGCGTTGTATCGGTACTACGAGTCTCGGGACGACCTGGTCGAGAACCTGCGGCTGGACGTCTGCGCGGACCTGGCCGACGAGCTGGCCGAGGACATCGCCGGGCTGCCCGATGACGGGATGTTGCAGCTGTTCGCCATCTGCAAGGGCTTCCGGCGGTGGGCGCTGACCCACACGAAGGAGTTCACGCTCGTCTTCGCGTCACCTACCGGTGGGGTCGGGTCCGCGGCCGGCAGTGCGTTGAGCCGGGTCGACGAGCCGTTCGGGCGGATCTTCCTGGCCGCCGCCGGGCGGGTGCTGGCGATGCACGACCTGGTCACGCCGCCCAGCAGCGGGGTGCCGGACGAGCTGCGTGACGACCTCATGACCTTCCAGCAGTCGCTGGCCGACGTGCTTTCCGAATCCGGGCAGAACATTCCGGCGGAGCGGCTCGACCTCGGCGTGACGTACCTGATGATCCAGTTCTGGGCCCGGCTCTACGGGCACGTCACGCTCGAGGTCTTCGGCAACTACCCGATCCCGATGTCCAAGCCGGACGTCCTGTTCGAGGCCATGCTGATCGACCTCGCGCGGGAGATCGGGCTCGACCGCAGCTAGGCCGCGTGGCCGCCGTCGACCGAGAGGGTCGACGCCGTGACGTACGCGCTGGCCGGGTCCGCGAAGTAGGCCACCGCCGAAGCCACCTCGGACGCCGTTCCGTAGCGGTCGAACGCCGTCAGGGCGCGCTGGTCCGCCGCGTACGGGCCGTCGGCCGGGTTCATGTCGGTGTCCGTCGGGCCCGGGTGGACCAGGTTGACCGTGATGCCGCGCGGGCCGAGCTCGCGCGCCAACGCCTTGGTCAGGCCGGTCATCGCCGCCTTGCTGGTCGCGTACAGGACCATGCCCGGGCCGGGGACGCGGTCCGTCACGCAGCTGCCGATCGTGATCACGCGGCCGCCTTCGCCGAGGTGGCCGGCCGCCGCTTGGGTCACCGCGAGCACGCCGCGGACGTTCACCGCCAGCACGCGGTCGACGTCCGCCAAGGACGTTTCGGCCAACGCGCCGACGAAGCCGACGCCTGCGTTGTTCACCAGGACGTCGAGCCGGCCGAACTCGGCGACCGTCGCCGAAACGGCCGCCGAAACCGCATCGACGTCCGCCGAGTCCGCTCGGATCGCCAGGGCGCGGCGGCCGAGGGCCTTGATCTTGCCGACCACCTCGGCCGCCTGCCCGGCGTTGTGCTGGTACGTCAACGCGACGTCCGCGCCGTCCTCGGCGAGCCGCAGTGCCGTGGCCGCGCCGATGCCGCGGCTGCCGCCGGTCACCAGCGCCACCTTGCCCGTAAGGCCATCGAGGGTCATCCCCAGGTCTCCTTCGATCGAACGGATTTCCTTGACCGTTCAATCAAATCGGGGATGGCCGTCGACCACCGGCGGCTTTCCGACAGCGCGCTACAGGACGATGTTGACCAGCTTGCCCGGCACCACGATCACCTTGCGCGGGGTGCCGCCGCCGACCAGGGCCGCGACCTTCTCGTCCGCCAGCGCCGCGGCCTGGACCGCGTCCGGCTTGGCGTCCGCCGGGACCGTGACGCGGGAGCGGACCTTGCCGTTGACCTGGATCGGGTACTCGACCGAGTCCTCGACCAGGTACTTCTCGTCCACCACCGGGAACGGGCCCTGCACCAGCGAATCCGCGTGACCCAGGCGCCGCCACAGCTCCTCCGCCATGTGCGGGGCCAGCGGCGCCAGCATCAGCACCAGCGGCTCGGCCAGCTCACGCGGCGTCGACGCGGTCGCGCCGTACGTCTTCGTCACGTGGTTGTTCAGCTCGATCAGCTTCGCGCCCGCCGTGTTGAAGCGCATCTCCGCGTAGTCGTCGCGAACGCCGGCCACGGTGCGGTGCAACACCTTGCGGTCCGCCTCCGAAGCGTCCTCAGTGGACACTCGCAGCTCGCCGGTGGTCTCGTCGACGATCAGGCGCCACAGCCGCTGCAGGAAGCGGTGCGAGCCCACGACGTCCTTGGTCGCCCACGGGCGCGACATGGCCAGCGGGCCCATCGACATCTCGTAGAACCGGAACGTGTCGGCGCCGTAGTTCTCGGCCATCTCGTCCGGCGTGACGACGTTCTTCAGGCTCTTGCCCATCTTGCCGTACTCCTGGCGGACTTCCTCGCCCTCGAAGAAGTGCTTGCCGTCGCGCTCCTCGACCTGCTCGGCCGGGACGTACACCTCGCGGGCGTCCGTGTACGCGTACGCCTCGATGTAGCCCTGGTTGAACAGCTTCCGGTACGGCTCCTTGGACGTCACGTGGCCCAGGTCGAACAGCACCTTGTGCCAGAACCGCGAGTACAGCAGGTGCAGCACCGCGTGCTCGACACCGCCCACGTACAGGTCGACGCCGCCGGTGTCGTCCGCGCCGTGCTCGGCGGCGCGCGGGCCCATCCAGTACGCCTCGTTCTCCGGCGCGCAGAACGTGTCCGCGTTCGTCGGGTCGACGTACCGCAGCTGGTACCAGCACGAACCCGCCCAGTTCGGCATCGTGTTGATGTCGCGGCGGTAGGTCTTCGGGCCGTCGCCCAGGTCCAGCTCGACCTCGATCCACTCGGTCGCGCGGGCCAGCGGCGACGACGGCGTCGAGTCGCGGTCCTCCGGGTCGAACGTCACCGGCGAGTAGTCGGCGACCTCGGGCAGCTCGATCGGCAGCATCGACTCCGGAACGGCGTGCACGCCACCGTCCTCGTCGTAGACGACCGGGAACGGCTCGCCCCAGTAACGCTGCCGCGAGAACAGCCAGTCGCGCAGCTTGAACTGGACGGTGCCGACGCCGGTGCCGTCCTCGGCCAGCCGCTCGATGATCGTCTTCTTGGCCTCGGCGACGTCCATGCCGTCCAGGAAGCCGGAGTTGATCGCCGGGCCGTCACCGGTGTACGCCTTGCCGTCGAAGCCTTCGGACGGCTGCACGGTCCGGATGATCTCCAGCCCGAACTTCTCGGCGAACTCCCAGTCGCGGACGTCCTGGCCGGGCACGGCCATGATCGCGCCGGTGCCGTAGCCCATCAGCACGTAGTCGGCGACGAAGATCGGGATCTGCTTGCCGTTGACCGGGTTCGTCGCGTACGCGCCGGTGAAGACGCCGGTCTTCTCCTTGTTCTCCTGCCGGTCCAGCTCGGACTTGCGGGACGCCGCGACGCGGTACTCCTTGATGGCCTCGGCCGGACTCGCGGCATCGCCGGTCCAGCGCTTGTCGACGCCCTCGGGCCACGCGGCCGCGGCCAGCTCGTCGACCAGCGGGTGCTCCGGCGCCAGCACCATGTAGGTGGCGCCGAACAGCGTGTCCGGGCGGGTCGTGAAGACCTCGATCGCGTCTTCGCCGGTCTTGAACGTGACGCGGGCGCCGTGCGAGCGGCCGATCCAGTTCCGCTGCATGGACTTGACCTTCTCCGGCCAGTCCAGCAGGTCCAGGTCGTCGACCAGGCGATCGGCGTACGCGGTGATCCGCATCATCCACTGGCGCAGGTTGCGGCGGAACACCGGGAAGTTGCCGCGCTCGCTGCGGCCGTCGGCGGTGACCTCCTCGTTCGACAGCACCGTGCCCAGGCCCGGGCACCAGTTGACCGGCGCCTCGGAGATGTAGACCAGGCGCTGACCGTCGATGACCGTCTTGCGCTCGGCGGCGCTCAGCGACGCCCAGTCCTGGCCGCCGGGCACCGGGCGGGAGCCGTCGGCGAAGGCGGCCTCCAGCTCGGCGATCGGGCGCGCCTTGCCCGCTTCGGTGTCGTACCAGGAGTTGAAGATCTGCAGGAAGATCCACTGCGTCCAGCGGTAGTACTCGGGGTCGATCGTGGAGATGCGACGGCGTTCGTCGTGGCCCAGGCCCAGGCGCCGGATCTGGCGCAGGTAGGTCCGGATGTTCTCCTCGGTCGTCTTGCGCGGGTGCTGCCCGGTCTGGACCGCGTACTGCTCGGCCGGCAGGCCGAACGCGTCGAAGCCCATCGTGTGCAGCACGTTGCGCCCGATCATCCGGTGGAAGCGGGCGAAGACGTCGGTGCTGATGAAGCCCAGCGGGTGCCCGACGTGCAGGCCGGAGCCGGACGGGTACGGGAACATGTCCTGGACGAACAGCTTGTCGCTGGGAACCGGCTGTCCCTCGACCGCGAGCGGCCCGACCGGGTTGGGCGCGTGGAACGTGCCCTGGTCGGCCCAGAAGTCCTGCCAGCGCCGCTCGATCTGGCCGGCCAGCGCGGCCGTGTAGCGGTGCGCCGGGACGTCGGTCCCTGTCGCCTCAGTCATCGCCGTCATCCTTCGTCGCGAGGTGCTCCAGAAACAACTCGACCCCTCAGCCGCGAGGGCATGAGGGGTCGCCGCGCCGGCCGGGCCGGGCCCGGTCAGCGCGGCAGGCTAAGGAGCAGCCGAGCCGTGTTCACAGGTTCATCGTAACTTGCTGGTCAAAGCCGTTCGGAGGGGACCGCCACTGCGGCGAACTGCGTGACCTGGGTGGCCGCGAAGTTGTTGTCGCTGACGATCACCAGGCTGCGCTCGCCGCCCGGCAGCTTCGGGCCCCACGTCATGCCTTCGAGGTTGTCCACAGTGGACAGTCCGAGGTCGGCCGCGTCGAAGAGCAGGCGCTTCTTGACCGGCTTGACGTTCTTGGCGTCGGCCAGGGACTTGACGTTCAGGATGTTCGTCGCGCCCTTCGTGTCGATTTCGTAGACGCGCACCTTGTTGCCGACGCCTGTGACGAACGAGCGTTCCATCATCAGGTACTTGGTCGGGTCGGCCTGGTCGACGGCCAGCATCGAGGAGACGCCGGTCGTCGCGAACGCGCCATCCGGCACCGGTGACGCGAAGATCGGCTCCTGCGGGTAGGCGTACTGCGCGAGGACCGGGCCGTAGCGGCCCTGCAGCGTGATGCGGGAGACGCCGCCGGTGGTGCGCGTCGACTCCGGGCCGTCCTGCAGGAGCGGGCCCTCGTCCTCACTGGCGATCAGCGCGCCGAACCCGGCGAAGGTGAGGCCTTCGAGGACCAGGTTCTGCCGCGGGCCGGCCGTCGGCGTCATCTTCTCGTTCGCGGGGATCGGCAGGTCGCGGACGTACTCGCCGTCGCGGCGCGCCTCGCGGATCGACGGGTCGATCAGCGTCGTCGCGGTGCGCTCGCCCTCCTGCGACCAGTAGTAGTCGCCGGTCCACGGGTCGACGCGCAGCTCTTCGGGGTCGATCGTCTGCTCGTTCTGCGGCTTCGCCGGGTCGTTCTGCGTGAGCGGCGGGTACGGCGTGCCGTCGGGACGCAGGAACGGCTTCGTGCCGGTGAAGGTGACGTCGCCGACGCCCTTCGCCGTCACCGGGAACGTCGCGGTGTAGAACCGGGCGGGGTTGATCGCCGACCGGTCGTCGCAGATCAGGGCGTAACCGCCGGTCCGCGGGTCGTAGTCGATGCTGGAGAGGCCGCCGACGATCGTCCCCTGGTACGGCAGGGAGTTCGGGACGATCTTTTCGCCGAGCAGCCGGATCGGACGCTGGTGACTCTCGGTGGCGCCGGCCGGCGCGGCGGCGGCCAGACCCCCGATCAGAGTAAGAGCCAGCACTGTGGGCAGTACGCGGTGTGACATGGCCTGTAGCACAGTCGACCAGGGTATCCAGCAGGTTGCCGGAACGTCACGCTTATCCTTGACCCGTGTTCGCTATCGCGCTGGTTCCGATCCTGCTCGGTGTCGTCGTCGGCTGGGGTGGTGTCCTCGGCGTCCGCGAAAGGCTGACGCGCGAAGGCGGCACCGGCGTGCGGACGCAAGCCGCACTGCGCAGCGAAGAAGCGTTCAAGCTGGCCAACCGCGTCGCCGGGCTGCCGACGGCGGCCGGCGGGGCGATCGCGATCCTCTCCGGGCTGGCCGGACTCGCGATGCCGTCGACCGGTGGCCTGGTCGCCGCCGCGCTCGGTGGTGTCGTCGCGATGTTCGTGCTGGTCGCGGGCGGTGGTGTGCTCGGCAACCGGGCCGCGCTGACCGTCCCCGCGCCGGCTCCGGCCGCGCCCGCCGGCTGCAGCGGCTGCGCGTGCGGCGAGGGCGGCTGCGGCGTCTTCAAGAAGGCTTGATCTTTTGACGAGCTAGTTGCGCTGGAGGTCACCCGGATGGGTGGCCAGCAGCGCGATCGGGACGCCCTGGCGGCGCAGCACCTGGCTCCAGAGGTCACCACTCGGCGAGGCCAGGATGTCGCTCGGCAGGGCGGGCACGATCACCCAGTCGTCCCGCTCGATCTCGCCGGCCAGCTGGCCGGAGTCCCAGCCCGCGTACCCGGCGAACACGCGCACGCCGCGGACCTTCGGCACCAGGATCTCGGGGTCGGTGTCCAGGTCGACCAGCGCGACCGGCCCGCGGACGGCGATCACACCCGGCACGCTCGCCGCGGTCTCGCCGGTGCGCAGCGCGGCCAGGCACAGGGCCGTCTTCTTCTCCACCGGCCCGCCGACGAACACCGCCTGCGGCTCCGCGACGTGCCCGCCCCAGTTCGGCAGCACGTCGTGCACGGCCACGTCACTCGGACGGTTCAGGACGACGCCGAGCGTGCCCTCGTCGCGGTGATCGATGACGAACACGACGGTCCGCTTGAAGTTGGGGTCGACCATCGTGGGGGCGGCGACCAGGAGCGTTCCCGGTTCAACCTCGGCGTCCGCTGGCACGCGACCCATGATCCCACCCTTGGCCCGGCGAATTACTTCGGCTCGGGAACAATCGCCCCACCCGCCCCGTTTGAAACAGTGGTCGGCGCACTCCGTGTCCCCCGGGCTCACTGAAGAACCGCCTTTGTGGAATACCGTCCGGCTGGAGCCACACTGCGCATAGCCGCCGAGAGGCGACCTTAGTGCGTCGGCCACCCTCTACCCTTGGCTTCGTGACGATCAGCGCCGACGTGGCCACCGGCCGAAGAGGCCCTCGGGAGCTTCTCAAGGACCCGGCCTTCCGGCGTCTGCTCTTCACCCGCTTCGCCGCCAGCTGGGGTGACGGGGTCTTCCGCGCCGGTCTCGCCGGCGCTGTGCTCTTCAACCCCGAACGCGGCGCCGATCCGCTGGCCATCGCGGGCGGCTTCGCGGCGCTGCTGCTGCCGTACTCGGTCGTCGGGCCCTTCGCGGGTGCCCTGCTCGACCGCTGGGACCGGCGCAAGGTCCTGATCTTCGCGAACCTCCTGCGCGGCCTGGCGATCCTCGCGTCGGCCGCTGCCGTCGGGTTCGGTTTCGGCGGGATCGGCCTGTTTTCGCTGGCACTGGCCGCGGAAGGGATCTCGCGCTTCATCGGCTCCGGGCTCTCGGCGTCGCTGCCGCACGTCGTCGAAGAACAGAGCGTCGTGACGGCGAACGCGTTCGCCACCACCATCGGCTCGGTCATCGCCGTGATCGGCGGCGGCTGCGCGATCGGGCTGCGTGCCCTCTTCGGCAGCGACGACGTCGGTTCGGCGTACACGACGGCGTTCGCGGTGCTCGGCACCCTCGTCGCGGCGTTCATCGCCCGCGGGTTCGCGCGTGGGGTGCTCGGGCCGTCCGTCGTCGACGAGCCGACGAACCCGTTCCTCGCGGTCGCCCGCGGCCTCGCCGACGGCGCGAAGCACGCGTGGCGCGCGCCGAGCGTCACCGCCGGGTTCATCGCGCTGTTCGCGCACCGGGCGTCGTTCGGCGTCTCGCTGCTGGTCACCGTGCTGCTGATGCGCAACTACTTCACCGACCACGGCCTGCTGCGCGCCGGCCTGCCCGGGCTGGGGCAGATGGCGGCGCTGGCCGGGGCCGGGCTGCTCATCGCCGGCCTGCTGACGGCGCGGCTGATCCGCCGCGCCGGACGAGTGCGCGCGGTGCTCGGCGCGCTGGTCGTCGCGGCGATCGCGCAGTCTGCGCTCGGGCTGCCGATGGTGCTGCCGTGCGCGCTGCTCGCGTCGTTCTTCATCACCGGCGCGGGCCAGGTGCTGAAGCTCTGCGTCGATTCGTCGATCCAGCTCGACGTCGCCGACGAGGCACGCGGTCGCGTCTTCGCGCTCTACGACACGCTCTTCAACATCACCCAGGTGGCGGCGGTATCACTGGGCGCGCTGATCATCCCGGACGACGGCCGTTCGCCGGGCTTGCTGATCGCCGCAACCGTTTGCTACCTGGTCGGCGGCGCGGGGTACCTGCTCGCCCGGCGCCGGACGGTTCGCTGACGCAAACGCCGAACCCGCTCCGGTGACTGCTCCATTGGCATTAGGGTGACGGCGAAGTCATCAGAAGGTTCGAGGGACACCGGGGGCACCTGTGACCACCGCGGGCGACGACCGTGCGCGTCTTGAAGCACGCAATGCCGCGATGAAGGACCAGATGGACACCCTCCTGGAGAACTTCGAGCGGCAGACGGCGCAGCTGCGTGACGCCCAGGCCGCGGCCGCCGAGACGACCGCCCAGGTCGCGTCGTCCGACGGCCTGGTCCGCGCGACCATCGACGCCGGCGGCAGCCTCGCGAAGCTCGAGTTCGCGCCCACGACGTTCGAGCGCACGACTCCCGCGCAGCTCGCGAACACCGTCGAGACGCTGGTGCGTCTGGGATCGTTGCAGGTCAAGCAGAAGATCGCAGACCTGATGGCGCCGATCACCGAAGGGCTGCCGGACCTCGCCGACCTGGTCGAGGGCGCGCCGTCGCTGGCCGGGCTGGTGCCGCCAATCCCGGAGTTCGTCGCGGAAGATCCCGAACCGCCGCGTCCCGAATCGTTCGAAGACTCCGGGCCGATCCTGCGTGACGACCAGCCGCCGGCGCCCGCGCCCAAGCGCGTCCGCCCGCCGCGGGCGGACGAGGACGAGGAGCCGCCGTCGTCCTGGATGACGAGGGGCGACTGATGCCGGACGGGGGTTCCGGGTTCACCGCGGAGCCGGACGCGGTGCTGAGTGCCTCGAAGGGCCTGGTCACGGCGGCCGACGGGCTCGACAACGCGCTGAAGGCGTTGCAGGGCGCGCTGTCCGCGCAGGGCGAGTGCTGGGGCGGCGACGACTCCGGCAAGGAGTTCGCGAAGGACTACGTGCCCGGCTCGCAGGGCGCCGTCGAAGGCTTCACCAACCTCGTGCAGGGGTTGCGCGGGATGCAGCAGAACGTCGACAAGTCGATGAAGGCCCTGTCGGGCGCCGACGAAGACGTGACCTCGCAGCTCGGCAAGGGGCAATGACCCGTGGGTATGGAGATGCCCGACGCGGTCAAGTGGCTGCTGCCCATCGTCGTCGGGGAGAGCTGGCCGGAGGGCGACGAGACCAAGCTGCGCGCGCTGCGGGACGCGTGGCACACGGCGTCTTCCGCGATCGGCCCGGCGTCGGACGCGGGCAACCAGGCGGCTTCCGGCATCCGCGACAACTGGACGGGTGACGGCGCCGACGCGTTCACCGAGCAGTGGAAGAAGTTCGTCGAGGGTGACGAGGCGTACTTCAAGCAGCTGGCCGACGCGACCAAGGCCCTGGGCGACTCGTGCGACCAGACGGCACTGGACGTCGAATACACGAAGTACATGATCATCATCTCGCTGATCGTGCTGGCCGCCCAGATCGCGGCGATGATCGCCGCCGCGGCGGTGACGTTCGGCGGCTCGACGGCGGGCATCGCGCCGGCCCAGGTCGCGACGCGGATGACCGTGCAGATGCTGTTCCGGCAGCTGCTCGAGAAGCTGGCGCAGCAGGGGTTCAAGCAGGTCGCGAAGGAGCTGCTGGAGAAGCTGCTCAAGCAGGGCCTCAAGAAGATCGGCATGGAGGTCCTGAAGAACGAGGCCATCAACCTCGGCATGGACGCCGGCATCCAGGGCCTGCAGATGGCCAAGGGCGACCGTCAGAGCTGGGACTGGTCCAAGACCAGCGATGCGGCGATCTCGGGCGCGGTCGGCGGCGTCGTCGGCGCCGGCAGTGGCGCGATCGGCCGCGGGGCGACCGAGGGGTTGTCGCACAGCGCGGGTGGGCAGATCGCCGATGCCGCGATGCGGGCCGGGACTCGGGGTGCGGTCGAGGGTGTCGCGCAGACGGTCGGTCAGGCCGCGGTGACCGGGGATCTCGGGTCGTTGACGCCGGAGCAGCTGCTGACGGGCGCCTCGAGCGGGGCGGTTGGTGGGGCTGTCGGGGGTGCCAAGGAGCAGATGCACTCGGTGCACGAGGCGAACATCCCGCGTTCGGATCCTGGCTCTGGTTCCTCGGAGCCGGGCGCGGGCTCCGGGGATGCTGGGGAATCCCGGGGTTCTGGTGGGGCCGGGGATTCGGAGTCCGGTTCTGGGGAGTCTCGCGGCTCTGGTGAGTCTGGCTCGGGCTCAGGTGGCTCCGGGGAGTCGCGCGGTGCCGGGGAGGCTGGCTCGGGCTCTAGCTCTGGTGAGTCCGACTCGGCCTCAGGTGGCTCCGGGGAGTCTGGTTCTGGCTCTGGTGGGGCCGGGGAGTCGCGCGGTGGGGATTCCGGTGAGTCACGGGGTGCCAACGAGTCCGCGGATGCGCGGCGGGGCTCCGAGGAGCCGAGTTCGTCATCGGAGCCAGAGTCGCGGGGTGAAGAGCCGGCTTCGCGGACGGAGTCGTCGTCGGACCCGGCGTCGAAGAGCGAGGCGTCACCCGAGCCTGAGTCACGGGGTGAGGAACCGCAGTCTCATCGCGAGCCGGAGTCGCGGAGTGAGATGTCGCCGGAAGCCACGTCTCAACGTCCGGAGCAGGCACCTGAGCGGCAGACCGTCGCTCAGCAGCAGCCCGAGACGCCACGAGTGGCGTCGGACGGTCCCGCTCCCCAGCAGCAGGCGACTGGCGGCGGAGTGCCGAGCTCGGCCGGAGGTTCGTCGAACGGCGGCTACGGCATGGCCCCGCCGGGATCCGGCGCCGAGCCGGGACGGCAGGGTGGTGGACGTCCGGCGGACAACGTCGGCGCGGCCGGGTTCGCCGGTGGCCCGAGCCAGCCGCTGGCTGCGGACTCGGGGCAGACGCCATCGCAGGGTGGGGCGCAGCAGCAAACGGCGCCCCCACCCGCGGGCGGATTCACACCACCCCCCGGCGGAATGCCGAACGGCGGCGCTCCAGGCGGCGGCGCAGGTAGTCCGAGTCCCCGCCCGGGCGGACCGACGCCGCAGTCGATGCCCCCGCGGGGTGGCCAGCCCGAGCAGCCGCGACGCGTGGCGCCGCAGGACCCGCGCCGAATGCCGCCCGGTGGGCAGTCTGGTCAGCCGCCGATGCCGCCGCGGGGTGGTCCGGCGCCACAGGCTGGGCAGCCACCCCACGGCAGGCAGGCCCCGCACGCTGGACAACCGCCTCACGGCGGGCAAGCACTACCCGGCGGACAACCGCCGCACGGGGGATCGCCCCCGCACGCTGGACAAGCGGCGGCGCAGGGTGGACCTCGGTCTGGACAGGCAGCTCAAGGTGGACCGCAGGCCGGGCAAGCGCCGCGCGGTGGACCCCAGCCTGGGCAACCAGGTCAAGGTGGACAGCCGCCGCGGACTGGGCAGCCGCTCAACGGTGGACAGGCTCCGCACGCCGCGCAGTCGTGGCGGGGTGAACAGGCGCCGCACAGTGGACAGAGACCTCAGGCCGGGCAGCTACCGCACAGTGGGCAGGCACCGCAGAGTGGGCGGCCGTTGCCGGGTGGGCAGGCGCCGCCGAACGGGGTGCCGTTGCAGGGTGGACGGCCTGCGCAACCGCCCCATGGTGGGCCGCCGAACATTCACCCGTCACAGGGTGGGCAGTCGCCCGCGAGTGGGCAGTCGCCCCAGAGCGGACAGCCGTCGCAGGGCCATCCGTCACAGGGTGGGCAGTCGTCCGCGAGTGGGCAGCCGCCGCAGGGTGGACAGGCGTCCGCAGGTGGGCAGTCGCCCCATGGTGGGCAGTCGCCCGCAGGTGGACATTCGCCCCATGGTGGGCCGCCGAACGGTCATCTGCCGCAGAGTGGACAGCCGCCCGCGGGTGGGCAGGCGCCCCAGAGTGGACAGTCGTCGCAGGGCCATCCGTCGCAGGGTGGGCAGCCGCCGCACGGGCGGCCGCCGCTGGGTGGGGGGCATCCGAACGATCCGCGCTGGATGCCGCCTGGTGGGCGCCCGCCGGGGCCGCAGCAGCGGCCGCCGATGCCGGGTGGGCAGCGTCCGGCGGGGTATCCGAATCAGCCGCGTGGGCCGCAGGGTCCGGGTGGTCGTCCGCCCATGCCGCCTCCGCCTGGTGGCCGCCCGCCGATGCCGCCGCACGACCCGCGGGTGGGTCCGTCGCGTCCGGTGGGGCCGCCGCAGGTGCCGCCGCCCCGGTTCGGGCCGCCGCAGGAGAACCTGCCGCGCGGGCCGCACAACCAGCCGCCGAGGGCCTTCGAGCAGCCGCACCGGCCGGCGGATCCGCCTCAGGGCCAGCGGCCTGCCGAACAGGCTCCGCCCCAGGGGCAGCCCACACGTCCGGCGGAACCGACTCCGGCTGGGCAGCTGCCTTCCCGGGAACACATCGCCGAGCCGCCTGCCGAGCACGCGGCTCCGGACCGGGTGGGTGAGCAACCTGCCGCCGAGCAGCCGGTCGCGCCCGACCACGCGGCTGAGCAATACGAGCCCACCGCCGAACGGCAGGACGGTGCTGCTCAGCAGCAGGCGCCCGCCGCCGGGCATGACCGCGCGCCTGAGCAACGCGGGCCGGCGACCGACCGGCCTGCCGACTCTGAAGTCGCCGAGCAAGACCGGGTGAGCGAGCACCACGGACCCACCGCCGAACAGCAGCCCGCCGTGGGGCAAGACCACGCGACCCAGCGCCAACCTGCCGCCGGGCAGGACCAGGCGCCTGAGCACCATTCGCCCGCGGGCGAACGGGCCGACGGCTCGGCAACCGCCGGACAAGACCCCGCGGCCCGACAACACGAGCCCGCCGCGGGGCAGGACCGCGCCGCCGAACAGCGCGAGCCTGCCGCTGGGCAGGACCATGCCGCTGAGCAGCAGGCGTCCACGAGCGAACGGCCCGATGAGCCGGTTGCGGGTGAGCAAGTACCAGCCGACGAGCAGTACGGCGAGCTGCGCGCTGACGAGCCCTACCTCACCGATGAGCACTTCCACACCGACGAACCCGCCGGTGTTCGGCGGATCGAGGACACCTTCATCGACTCCGGGCGGCAGAGTGCCGAGAGTGGGGAGTGGCGGCACGAGCAAGTCCGGCGGGAGGCGCTTCTCCGGCGCGACGAGTTCCACCCCGGCATGTCCGATGACGGCGCCTTCGCCGTCCACGCCTACACGCGGCACGAGCTGGTCGGGCCGCTCAACCGGGCGCTTCGGTTCGGGGGGCCCGAGCTGGCCGACCTCGCGCCGCAGGCTGGGGCGCTCGTCTCCGGGCTGAACGAGATGCCGCCGCACGTCGGGACCGTCTCTCGGCGGGTCGACTTCCAGGGGGATCCGGCTCGGCTTCAGGCCTTCCTCGGGCGCTTCCACGAGGGCGCGCACATCACCGAACCTTCTTTCCTCAGCTCGTCGAAGGTCGACGCCGAGCATCCGCGGAGCATCTTCCCGGGTGAGGTCGAGATGCGGATCGACTCCCGGACCGGCCGGGACGTCGAGTCCATGGCCAGCATCGGGCGCGAGCGTGAGGTCCTCTTCAAGGCCGGGTCGCAGTTCGAGATCACCGGCATCGAAAAGGGGCCGGGCCACCCGGAGCACCCCGACTACGTCCACGGCTCCGGCGGCACCATGGACCAGCCGCAGTGGATCGTGCACGCCGAAGAGGTCACCGCCGGGGATCCGCGGCATCTCGGGGACGCCGACGCCCAGTACGCGATCGACGAGCGGCGGGCGCAGGAGCGGGCCGACGACGAGCGGTTCCAGCGTGAGGCCGACGCGGAGACCGAGAAGTTCTACGCCGAACACCCCGAGCTCAAGCCGAGCGGCAACCTGTTCAAGCTGCTGGGCGGCGACGACGCCGAACCGCCCGCGCCCGAGCGGCGGGTGCCGGCGACGCGGGCGCCCGAGGGTGGCTGGTCCCAGCTCGCCGAGCCGCTGACGCCCGGTGGTCAGCCCGTGCTGCACGCCGGGTCCGTCGAGTCCGCGCAGCAGCACGCGCGGCTCGTTCGCGACGCCGTTCCCGAGCTCGCCTCGGTCAACACCCGCAACCACTACGGCCCGGACGCCCTCGAACGCGGCTTCCGCACCAACTCCGCCGAGTCGATGGTCGCCTTCGAGCGGCGGATGAACGGCGAGGACGTCGTCGCCGGGCCGGGCACGCACCAGCCGAGCCTCGCGCACGTCGGCGAGCAGCTCGGTGGCCGGTGGCAGAGCCGGGACAGCTTCGCCGACGTCGCCCACGAGCTGGGTGGACGTCCGGTCGGCGCGCGGACGGCCGTCGCCTTCGAGACCGGTGGCGAGCCGCGGCTGGTCGCCGGGGTGCACACCGAGCACGGCATCGTCTTCGCCGATCCCGTCACCGGACGGCTCGCCGAGCTGCCCCACGACGCGACCGGCATCCACGAGATGCCCCTCGGGCACACCGAGACGCCGACCATCACCGACCGGCTCAACCCCACGCCCGAGCGTGTCCCGCACGACGAGCACTACCTCTTCGACGGCGAGCACCACGCCACCCCGGCCGACCACGAGAGCGTCCGCCGCGCGGTCGGCGACGAGGGCGTCTACCAGGACATCCACGACCGCGCGCTCGCCCGCCGGGACGCCGCCGGCCTGCCCATGACCGACGAGGGCGCCGTCGCGGTCCACGGTTACACCCGTGGCGAGTACGCCTACGACGTCAACGAGGCCCTGCGCCGCGGGCCCGGCCACCCCGGGTTCGCCCTCGCGCACGAGAACACCCGCGCGATCGTCGACGGCCTCGGCCAGGTGCCGCGGACGTCCGGCGAGACCGTTCGCGGCATCGACGTCGGCGGCGACCCGCGGCTGGCCGAGCTGGTCGCCGGGCCGTACGAGCCGGGTGCGGTGGTCGTCGAGCCCGCGTTCTCCAGCGCGTCCATCAAGACCGGCGAACTCTCGACGTCGAAGTTCGGTGACGACGTCGAGCTGCACGTCCGGTCGGACAACCTCCGCGACATCTCGAAGCTCGCCGAGAACCCGGGTGAGCGCGAGTCCCTCTCGCCGCCCGGAACGCAGCTGCTGGTGCACGACAAGCGGCTCGAGATCACGCCCGAGGGCCGCCGCAAGTGGGTGATCGACGCCGAGGAGATCGGGCCCGGCCACCCGCGCTACCTCAACCCCGAGGCCGCGCAGCAGAAGATGGCCGAGCGCCGGGCGGAGAACGAGCACAACGCGGCCGAGTTCGACCGGCGCAAGCAGGAGTCGATCGCCGAGCGGCTGGGCGGGCTCAACGAGCCCGTCGTCGAGCACCACCCGACCGCGGTCAGCGACGTCCTCGACGGCCCGGCCGAGCCACACGTCGAGCCCCAGCCACAACCGGACTACTCGTCACTGGCGCGCGCGACGAACCCGCCCGCCGAGCCGGCCATCCACGCCGGCGCGGCGACGCCGTCGGAGCGCGCGGCCTACGTCCAGGACCGCCACCCGCACCTGCGCGAGGTCAACCCGGGCTTCCACGAGCCGGGCGCGCTGGAGAACGGGTACGTCTCGAACTGCACGCGCGGCCCCGAGGCGTACTGGGACCGGCTGCACGGCGGCGACGCGACGGCCGAGCCGATCCCGCTGCACGAGATGGGCACCCGCGGCACGCTCGAGCACATCGAGAGCCGGTTCGGCGAGACGTTCTCCGACCGCGCGAGCTACGACGACGTCATCCGCGAGATGCGCGAGCGGCCGGTGGACCACCACGCGGTGGTCGCGGTGAAGTACGACGGCCCGAACGGCGTCGAGTACGGGCACGTCGCGATGGTCGTGCACACCCGTGACGGTGTCGCGTTCATCGACCCGCAGTCCGGCGACCTGATGCACCTGCCGCACCCGCCGAAGGACATCAAGCTGCTGCACGTCGGGACGCCGGGCACCGAGCACGTCCCGACCGAGGTGCACGGCGAGCACGGCGGCTACGGCGTTTCCGAACAAGGCTTCCTGGACCGGGACGACGTCGCCGCCGCCCTCGACGGCCACGCGGACGCCGATTACATCCGCGCCCACCTCGGCGAACACCCCGATCTGGTGCGGGTGCTCGCGGATCCGGCCAACGACCACTTGACACGCTCGCTGCTCGACAACCCGAAGACGCTGGCCAGCCTGCTCAGGCACCCCGAGGCGATCCCGATCCTCGAGGACGCCGTCCACGAGGTGCACGAGCGCGGGTACAGCGTGGTCGACGACGTCGAGCACCAGGGGGTCGAGCCGTTCGACCCGACTCCGGAGCAGGCGGAGATCTCCGCCGATGTGGCGGCGATCGCCGTGGACGTCGACCGGGGGTTGCGGCTGCACGGGAGTTTCGATCTCGGCCGGGCGGGAGATCCGGAGTACTGCCGGCAGTGGGTCGCCGAGGAACGCGAGCGCTGGCCCGAAACCCAGGGCACGCTGAACCGCATCACCGAGCGGATCGCGGGCGAGACCGACGGCCACGCGGGGTTCCGGCCGGAGCCCAAGGACGACGTACGCGCGCTGGCCAAGATCGAGAAGTACGGCTGGAACGGCGCGAAGCTGCACGACCTCGTCGGCGCGAAGATCCAGTTCGAGCGGGTGGCGGACATGTACCGCGCGCTGGACGCGGTGCGCAACGATCCCGAGCTGACGATCGTCGACTTCACCGACCGGCTGGCCGAGCCGAAGGGCAGCGGCTACCGGGACCTGCAGCTCAACGTGCGGCTGCCGAACGGGCACGTGGCCGAACTGCGGTTGCACCTGACGCACATCGACGAGGTGGCGTCGTACGAACACGCGCTCTACGAGGTGCGCCGCGACTTCGAGACCTTCAGCAGGAAGGAAGGACGCGACGGCCTCCTGTCGCCCGAAGAAGCGGCGCTCGACGCGGCGTTGACCGAGCAGGTCCGAGGCCGTTTCGAAGAAGCGTTCCGGCGGGGACTGACATCCGAGGAGAGCGGCTGATGGCCTTCCAGACCCCGATGTTCTACAAGTACTACTCCCGGACGTACCGGATCGACGCCACGCCCGACGGCGGCCTGGTCGGCTTCCTCCTCGACCTGGGGACCGGTTTCTTCGTCCAGGACAGCAGCCACATCCGCGAGGTCATCTGGTCGACCACCGAGTCAGACATCGACGGTCCCTTCAAGGAAGACCGCTTCGTCCAGGAGACCGAGCGCGAACGGGACTTCCACCTGACCGGCGAGGGGCCGATCTTCGCGCTCTACGAGACGGTGGGCGGGTTGTACGAACAGGCGAAGAAGCGGGAAAGCCGACGGCTGGAACCGCAGGAGTCCGCACTGGTCCAGTCGATCTACAAGCGCACTTTCAAGATGTGGGAGGACGAAGCCACCCGGCGTGCGGCCGGTGAGGCGCCGACGTTCGAAGCCAAGCCGCGCTACCCGAGGCAATGATTCACGTGGAACAACGACTTTCGCCCGATGAGCAGCGCACCCTCCTGGTGCGACTGGGAAAGCTCGTGCGCGAGCACCGGGCCGACGCCGAACGGCCCGCCGTCGTCGACTTCCGGCAGGTGGGCAAGCACGTCGAGATCGAGGGGCACAACGCCGCGACGGCGGACGAGTTCGCCGAGCTCTTCACCCGGCTGCGGCAGGGGATGTACACCGAGGACCGCGGTACCTGGCTGCAGGCGCGGTTCACGCTCGTCCCCGACGGCACCTTCGACTTCGACTTCGCGCTCGACGACGATCCGATCTGGACGGACGCGCCCGAGCCGGCGGCCTACCCCGAGGAGCTCGGCGAGTTCCCGCGGGCCGACGAGCACATCCCGGACTGGTGGCGGCTGCGCGCGCTGCTCCCGCTCGGGGTCGTGTTCCGGTACGCGGACGTCGGCGGGCCGGACGCCGACCGGCCGCCGCTGACCGACACCGAGGCGCCGCTGGTGCTGCAGTACCTCGAGCGCGAGGCCGTCGTGCTGGACGGTGACGGGCTCGGCGTGGACGTCTTCGCGCCTGATGAGCCGGCCGACGTCCCCGAGCGCCACCACACCGACGGCACCTGGATCTGGCCCGCGTCGGTGCCGCACTACCTGGCGAAGTACGGCCTTCCGCCCGAACCGGACCTGGTCGCGCACATCCGGCGGCACCACTACCAGCCGCCGTACGTCGAGCAGCTGGTCCGGCGGACCGCCGAGGCGGACCTGCTGGGTAAGCCGCGGCCGAAGGCGAGCCGAGCCGACGTGAAGACGACCGGGGGTGACGTCGTCGCGGAGCTGGAGACCACTCCGGACCCGCGGCTGGACGACGAGGAGCTGCTGACCGTCCTGGTGCGACGCCTCGGCGAGCACGGCGTGTGGCCTGAGGCCTACCGCGTCGGCGACCGCGCGGACGGCACGTGGTGCCTGAACTACACACCGGACGGCTGGGAGGTCGCGGCCTACGCCGACGGCGCACCCCGGAAGCCCAAGTACTTCGACCGGCTCGAGGACGCCGCCCAGCAGTTGCTCGGGGCGTTGCTGCTGCACCCCGCCCGGATGACCGCCGGCCACGAAACGCCGTTGGAGACCGCCCGGGAACTGGACGACTGGCCGGTCCACCCGGCCCCGGGTGAGCCTCCCCTCACCCTGCTCCGCAACAAGCGCATCACCCGGCTGGTGGCGGGTACGGTCGTTCTGCGCTTCGGCGAGGAACCCGGCAACCTCGTTCATCACGGGGAGGTACGGTTCGCCACGACGTCGCTGCCACTCGAACGTGAGCGGGTGCGGCGGAGTTACCGGCTGAGACGCCCCTTGCACGTGATCACCGGCATCACGGTCCCGTGGGCGAACCTGCCCGGTGGCGCGGTGGCCTGCGTGCTGCCGAAGACGATCGCCGAGCACGAGTCCGACGGAAGCCTGGAGAGGATCGAGTAGGTGGAAGCGGCGGAAGCGATTGCCAAGGTCGGCCAGTGGCTGCGCGCGGTGCACGGCCCGGACGTCTCCGGTCCCGCCGGGCTCCGGGTGGACACCGAAAAGGTGCTGCGCATCCCCGAGGGCTGGTCGGTGCCCTACAACACCATCGCGTTCCTCGACGAGGGACGGCCGGACAAGGAGATCTTCCCGCCGCCGTCGGTGGTGGTCCGCGAGCCGGACGGCGAGCTGCGCCAGGCGCACCCGCACCCGGGCGGGCTGTCGGTCCCGGTGGCGTTCCCCGGGCAGGAGAACTGGCGCGAGGTCGTCGACCCCGAGTACGTGAAGGCCGGGCTCGGCGAGCTGGGCGTGCCGCTGCAGGCCGTCGCCGGCTGGGTGAAGGTCGACGCCGACGGCAACCAGACCGGCGAAGAGCGCGAGAACCCCGAGTACAAGGCCGGGCCGATCCGCCGCGGTTACCCGAAGCCGGAGAACACCCTCGAGACGCTGCTGTCGTTCGCGAGCGTCGGCTGGCTGACGCGGGAGCTGCTGCTCATCGGGCTGATCCGGTGCGAGGTGTTCGTCCCGCTCGACCTGGAGACCGGCAAGACGGACCGGTTCTACTTCGCCGAGGAGCGCAACGAGCTCAAGGTCTTCAGCTCGACGCGGCACCTGCCTTCGCGCGAGCACGGCTGGTGGCGGGTCGACGTCGCCACGCTCGCCGAGTTCGAGCACCCGCCGAACCTGGTGATCAACGGCGGCCCGACGACCATCGAAGACGTCTCGAGCGGCGAGCTGGCCGAGATCGTCAAGCGGTTCCCGCGGCACGAGCCGCGCATCGACGTGCACGGCCGCTGCCCGGAGGCCGAGGAGGACCTGATCCGCGTCGCCGCCGACACGGCGTCGCGGATGGGGCTGCCGGACCCGGTCAAGCCGCCGCTCGCCGCGGCCGAGAAGGCCCGCAAGCGCGGTTACGAGCTCACCGCCGAGGAGTGCGCGAAGACCGTGCTCGGCGAGTCGTGGCTGAAGCGGATGACCATGCCCGAGCCGCCGCGCAGCAAGCCCAACGACCTGCGCGCGAACGGGCTGGCCCCGACGTACGACAACGCCGGGCGCGCGGTGCCGCGGCTGGACACGTTCGGCAAGTACTTCGAGCGGGATCTCGACGGGTTCCGCTACGGCTGGCAGCGCGTCACGGGTGCATACGTCGGCTTCGCCCTCGGCGAGGCGCTCGGCGCCGCGGTCGACCGGATGCCGCTCCACGACATCCACTCGAAGTTCGGCATCGAGGGTGTCACCGACCTGGTCCAGGCGTTCGACCAGCCGGGCCGGATCGGTTCGCTGACGCAGCGGCTGCTGTTCTACACCGAGGCCGTGATCCGCAGCCCGCACCGCGAGCAGCCGGAGTCGCGCGAGGCCGAGCAGCTCCTCCCGGACGTCACCCGCGGGGCGCTGCAGCGCTGGCTGCGGACCCAGGGCGCGCCGCTGGAGCACCCGGACGGCTGGCTCGTGCAGGTCGCGGACCTGCACGCCCGCCGCGACGCCGACGACGTCGAGCTCAACGCCTACCACCAGCTCGCCACCGGGGCCGCCGGCGCGCCGCCGATGAGCGGCCCGGCCGCGCTGATCCCCGCGTTGCCCGCCGCGCTCACCGTGGCCGGGCCCGGCAGCGGATTCAGCGGCGGCGCGCGCCAGGTCGTGCGCGAGCTGGCCGGCGTCACCCACCCCGGCGAGCAGGACCTCGCCACGGCGACGTACCTGACGTGGCTGTTCGAGCAGGCGCTGACCAAGGACGCGTTCAGCTTCCCGATCTGGAACCTCGGCCGGGAGGTCCTCAACCCGGAGAACACCTTCCAGCAGGGTCCGGAGTGGACCGAGATCAAGGAGATGGTCGCCGAGTCGGTGCCGTTCTTCGGTGAGCACGGCCTGCCCGACCTGCGGATGCCGGAGCTGATCGGCGACGGCAAGACCACGCTCTCGGTGCTCGGGCGCGCGTTCGCCGCGTTGTCCGGGTTCGAGAACTACCCGGAGCAGGCGCTGCTGCGGGCGGTCAACCACTCCGGCCGCAGCGCGCTCACCGGCGCGATCGCCGGCGCCCTGCTCGGTGCGCGCACCGGGATCCCCGGGCTGCCGCAGAAGTGGGTCGACCAGCTGGAGCTGCGCTACCTGGTCGAGAACGTGGCTTCGGACGCCTACTGGCACTTCGACCGGCACTCGGCGCTGAGCGCGCTGGGCGACCAGTGGATCGAGCGGTACCCGCGGCACTAGCTCGAGGATGGGGAGCATGAGCGAGATCGACGACAGCTTCGTCGAGTGGCGTCCGGACGTCGACCCGGAGTTCGACGAAAAGGCGTTCCCGGACTTGGGTATTCCGGTGCGCGCCATCCGCGGCTGGACGCAGTTCACGCTGTACGGGGAGCCGACGGGCCGTCGTCGCGCCAACGAGCAGTACACCTCCGGCCCGGTCTGGCGCGGCTTCCCGGAGCCGGCGACGGACGCCGGGAAGCTCCTCAACTACCTCGGCGCGAACTGGATCAGCCGTGCGGAATTCGCGCAGGCGCTCCTGGACGTCGAGGTGCTGGTGCCGACGCCCGACGGCGAGCCGCTGCTGCGGCCGGTTCCGGGGACGCCGGGTCACGAGGTCATCGTCTACAGCTCGTCCGCGAAGGTGCCCGGCCGTTACCCCCAGCGGTGGCGGGTGGTCGTCCGCGAGCTGCTGCGGCACCGGCCGGGGACCGGCCTGACGCTCGACCCGGGCACCGGGCTCGTCCGCAGCCTGGCCGCGGCCGAGCTGGTGGAGGCCCAGACCGAGACCGAGCCCCGGCCGTGGATCGACGAGCCCGCACCCGAAACCGGTCCGGAGGTCGCCGAGGCGCTGCCGGCGCTGGTCGCCGAGTTCGGCATCGAGCCGCCGGACCTGCTCACCCGCCACCTGCGGTACGCCGTCGACCAGGCCCGTGACCACCGCGTCGAGCTGACGCCGGACGAGTGCCTGCGGTACCTGCGCGGGTTCGCCTGGCAGTACCGCAACGGCGTCCGGCGCCGGGCGGGCCAGACTCCGGAATGGCCGGCCGACCTGGGCGCGAACGGCCTGATCGCGCACGTCGGCGAGGACGCCGGCGCGCGGCCGGTGCCGTGGACGTTCGGCAAGTTCTTCGCACCGGGCACGCTCGCCGGACGCTTCGCGTGGCACCGGATCGTCGGCGCGTACGCCGGTTTCGCGATCGGTGACGCGCTGGGCAGCGGTGCGACGGGCACCTTGCCGCTGGGCGGGCTGACGCGGCACCTGCTGTTCCACACCGACATCGTGCTGCGCGGCCTGCCGCCGGTGCCGACCGGCGAGGTGCCGGCCACGCTGCCGGATCCGGACCCGGTCGGCTGGCTGGCGGTCGCGACGCGGCGCGCGGGTCCCGCGCCCGACGATCTCTCGACGTTGCTGGTCACGGCGCTGGCCGCGACGCCGGCGGGAGCGGTCGCCATTGAGGGCGCCGACGGCGAGCAGTACGCGAAGGACGTCGCCCGCGCGTTGACCGGTGACGCCGGGGGCGAGCTCGCCGAGGGCGCCGACCTGCTGGTGGCGTTGTTCCAGGCCCTGCTCACGCGCGAGGAGTACGCGCTGCCGGTGCACCTGCGGCTGCGCGAGATCGGCGGTGAGCTTGCGACGTCGACGCTGGCCCTGCGCGAAGACCGCGACGCCGACGACGTCACACAGCTCGAAAGCATCGGCGACGGCCGGAGCGTCCGGTCGGTGCTGGGCCGCGCGCTGTTCGCCGCGGCCAAGCGCGGCCACGACCCGGAAGCGGCGATCACGCTCGCCGCGCGCTCCGGCCCGGTCGCCGGAGCCTTGGCGGGCGCCCTGGTCGGCGCCCGGCTCGGCGTGCCCGGCCTGCCCGCGGCCTGGGTGGCCGCGCTGCCGGACCTCGGGCTGCTCGACGACGTCGCCAGCGACGTCTTCTGGTACTTCAACCGCAACGGCCTCCAGACGGAGACGGCCGAGCACGCGCGCTGGGAACGCCGGTACCCGAGCGGCCGGTTCACCCTCGCGGCGCCGAAAGGACCGGACTTGCGCTCACGGCTGCGCGGCAGCATCCTCGCCGGCGCGATCGGGGACGCGCTCGGCGCGAAGACCGAGTTCGACTCGATCGACCGGATCCGCGAGCTGGCCGGGCCGGACGGCATCACCGACTTCATCCCCGCGTACGGCGGCGTCGGCCGGATCACCGACGACACGCAGATGACGCTGTTCACGCTCGAAGCGCTGATCCGCGCGCACGCCCAGCGCCGCCGGACGGGCTCCGCCGACGTCGCGCACTCGCTGCAGCTGGCCTACCAGCGGTGGCTGCACACCCAGGGTGTCGCGTGGGACCGGGCGCGCGGGCCGCAGTCGCCCGTCGAGGCGCCGGACGGCTGGCTGATCACGCACCAGGAGCTGTTCAGCCGCCGCGCGCCGGGGCTGACGTGCTTCGGCGAGCTGGAGGCCTACGGCCGGTCGGGCGTCCGCGGCACCATGGACCGGCCGGTGAACAACTCGAAGGGCTGCGGCGGGGTGATGCGCGCGGCGCCGGTCGCGCTCTGGTCGGACGACCTCGCCGAGGTCTTCCGGCTCGGCGCGGAGAGCGCGGCGCTGACCCACGGTCACCCGAGCGGGTATTTGTCATCGGGCTGCTTCGCGGTGGTCGTGCACGAGCTGCTGCACGGAAAGGCCCTGCTCGACGCCGTCACGACGGCCCGGGCCGAGCTGGTGAAGTACCCGGCACACGAGGAGCAGAGCGCGGCCCTCGACGCCGCGCTGGCGCTGGCGGAGCAGGGACCGCCGACGCCGGAGAAGGTGGAGTCGCTCGGGCAGGGCAACGTCGGTGAGACGGCGTTGTCGATGTCGGTGTACGTCGCGTTGACCACGACGGACCCCGACTCGGCCCTGCTCGCGGCGGTCAACCACAGCGGGGACAGCGATTCGACCGGCTCGGTCTGCGGCAACCTCGTCGGCGCGATGTACGGCGAGGAAGCACTGCGGCGGAGCTGGCTCGACCAGCTCGAGCTCCGCGATGTCATGGTCGAGCTGGCGGACGACGCGCTCACCGAGTTCGGCGCGGATGCGCCGGACGAAGACCGGTGGTTCGCTCGGTACCCGCTCGACTAGATTTCTGGGGTCACTGGGGTCAGGGGAGGACAAAACGTGCGTTACCGGGTTGAGGTGGCCGAACGCCCGGACGGCCTGTACGCGGCGTGGGGTGAGGGGACCTTCCGCGCGCAACGCTCCACGACGGACGGCACGGTGCTGCTGTCCGTGCTTCCGGAGGAGGAGCCGCCGGACGGCTTCGACAAGGAGCACGACGGGCGTCCGGCGCGGGTGGTGCCGGCGAGCGAGGTCTCGTCGACGTTCACGCTGCGCACCTACTGCGACTACGACGACGAGGTCTTCGAGGTCGCTCCGGGCGAGCGACCCGAGCTGACCCTGCGCTGGGTCCAGGACGACGCCGCCCGCGCGGCGCAGCTGGGCCTGACCGACTTCTCGGCGACCGTGCCGGCGAAGCAGGTCAAGGCGATCTGGCAGGCGCGGCAGGACTTCACCGAATCGCCGGACGCGCGCCCGAAGCCGGGCACCGGCGACCAGAACGCGCTGCTGCGGGCGATCGGGCGGACGCTGCTGCACACGGTGCCGGGTGGCTGGACCCGGGTCGGCGCGCAGTTCCGGCAGGTCGGCGACTACTCCGAGATCGAACTCCGCGCGGTCGGCGACGAGGACGGCCCGGTTTCGGTGTCGCTGCCCGCGGTGCCGCGCCTCGGCGGGCTCTTCGCGCAGCTGCGCTCGGCGATGTACCAGCCCGAGTCCGGGACGTGGTTCCAGGGCACGTTCACGCTGGACTCGGCGTCGTCGTTCGACTTCGACTTCGACGCTGACCGCGAGCCGGACTGGCGGGTCCCGCCGAACGACGGCGGCCGTCCGTCGACCGCGGCCTACGAGCTGGAGCTGGCGACGTTCCCGCGCTCGGCGAAGCACCTGCCGGCCTGGCTCACCGCCCGCGCCGGGCTGCCGCTCGACCTGACCTTCCGCGTGGCCCGAGCCGCCGACTCGCACACCGAGGGCGAGCGCCCGGTCGTCAACCGGCCGCCGGTGCCGCCGGACCAGGTCCGCGGGGTGCTCGACTACCTGTTCCGGGCGCCGGTCGCGGTGCGACGGCCCGCTCCGCTGCCGGACATCTTCGGCAAGCCGGGCACACCACCGGACGTGCCGAACGCGTTCCACACCGACGGCACCTGGATCTGGCCCGCCGCCGTGCCGCACTACCTGCGCAAGTACGGGGTGCCGCCGGAACCGGAGCTGGTCGAGCACGCGCGCGCGGCCGGGTTCCGGCCGCCGTTCGTCGGGGAGCTCGTCCGGGCGACGGCGGAGGCGGAGGTCGCCGGTCACCCGCGGCCGCCGCAGACGGCCGCCGACCTGCCCGACGACCGCGCGCTCACCCGCGTCGCGCAGGGCGAGCAGGTGCGGAACCTCAAGGGCGCGGAGACGCTGGAGCTGCTCCAGCAGCGGCTCGCCGAGCACGGGGTGCCGGCCGCGGCTTACCGGATCGGCGCGACGGAGGTTCCCGCCGAGGGCGTCTGGACGCTCCGCCGGGCCGAGAACGGCTGGGAGGTTTCCCGGCCGCCCGCCGACGAGCCGGTGGCGTTCGGCTCACTCGGTGACGCGGCCCGGTTCCTGCTCGGGGTGCTGCTGATGCTGCCGCCGCGTCCGGCGGAGGAGTCCGACCAGCCCGCCGACTGGCCGATCCTGCCGATGCGCGGCGAGCCGCCGTTGAACTTCTACCGCGGCAAGCGCGTGATCGTGCTCCCGCCGGGGACGACGGTCGTCCGGTTCGGCAACGAGACCGGCAACCTGGTCCACGCCGAGCCGACGCGGTTCGTCGAGACGTCGCTGGCGTTCGAGCGCGAACGGGAGAAGCGGCTGTACCGGGTGCAGCGCGCCATCCGGGTGCTCACCGGCGTCACCGCGCCGTGGGGCGGGATGCCGGGCGGCGGCGTGGCCTACCTGCTGCCGCGGCCGCTCGCCCAGCACCTCGAAACGGGCTCCCTCAGCAGGGTTTGATCAGGACGCAGTGATCACGACGGCGGGCGACCACCAGTAGTCGGCGAGCGGTTCGACGCCGACGTCGGTGAAGCCCGCCGTCTTCAGCTGCTCGGCCCAGACGGCGGCCGGGTGCTCCCAGTTGGTCCGCTCCTGCCCGGCGACGAGACCGAGCAGCACCGGCAGCAGGAATCCCTGCGCGACCAGCGACGCATCTTCGCCGTACTCGGCGACACCGCGTTCGTAGCGCTCGACGAGCGAGCGAAGGTGCTCCGGCGACCCTTCGGTGAACTCCGGGACGTCGAACTCGGCGAGCACCAGCGTCCCGGTGCGCTGCTGAAGCGTGCGAAGCACCTCCGCGCGCTGCTCCGGCTCGATCGACTGCATCGCGAACGTCGACTGGACGAAGTCCCAGCCGAGGTCGTCGCGGGCCAGGAACTCCTGCGCGGTCGACTGCCAGCACTGCGCCGACGGCACCCGCTCGTGGACACCCTCGAGCAGCGCGGCCGACGGCTCGACGAGGTCGATCCGGCTCGGCAGGTGCGTGGCCTGCTCGAGCGCGGGCACCACGGCCAGGCCGTCACCGCAGCCGAGGTCGAGCAGCGACTCCGGCTTCGCGGCGTCGTAGCGGGCGGCGAGTTCGGCGCTCAGGGCCCGGTAGAGGCCGACGTTGCCGCCGCCGCGGATGAACGCCGTGAACGCGCTGGGCTGGTCGTACACCGGCGCCGAGCCGTCGGAAGCCAGGTAGGTCCGCAGCTCGTCGGCCAGTGAGGAACCGGCGCGGCCGGCCTGGGCGGCGAGTTCGGCGGCCTGGTCGCGGTCACCGGCCCGGTGGGCGGCGAGGGCGTCGGCGAGCAGCTCGATCGAGGTCATGCACAGGGGATATCAGAACGGGACCCAGAGCGTCACCCGAGTGCCCCCGCCGGGGAGGTTCGATTCCACCAGGGACGTCCCGCCGACCTCGGCCAGCCGCGCGGTGATCGACTCGCCGATGCCGAAGCCGGCCGGGCGGTCGGCCGCGCTGAAGCCGGTGCCGTGGTCGCGGGTGATGACCGCGATCCCGCCGTCGCGCTCCTCGACACGCACGACGACCCGGTCGGTGCCGGAGTGCTTCATCGTGTTCCGCAGGGCTTCGCGGACGGCGTCCCGGATGGCGATCTGGCGGACCTCGGACAGCGTGTCGTCGTCCAGCTCGGCCACCACGAGCTGGGCGCGCAGCCCGTCGCGCGCCATCTCGGCGGCGAGCGCGGCGAGCTTCTCACCCAGCGGCCGGGCCCCGGCCTCGGCGCGTTCGGAGGCCGCCGACTCGATGGTGTGCCGGATCTCCATCGCCTGCGCCCTGGCGAGCCGCTGGATCTCGACCAGCCGCTGCTCGGGGTTCGCGGTGCCGGACAGCGCCATCGCCTCGAGGGTCTGGAGCACGGTGTCGTGCAGCATCCGGTGCTGCTGGGCGCGCTCGGCGAGTCGGCCGTTGCGGGTGCCGTAGGCCAGCGCCAGCCGCGTGCCGAGGCCGGTCAGCACCAGCGCGGCGGTCGCCAGGAACATCAGCGCGAGCAGCGCGGAGTACGTCGAGAACGCGGCGCCGACGTGGAACTGGCCGGTGTTCAGCCAGTTCGCCAGCATCCGCAGCGGGAAGCTGACCAGCGCGAAAACCAGCCCGGCCGGGACGCCGAGGGCGAGCGTGAGCAGCCCGGCCTCGCCGAACAGGTGGACGCTGCTGACCGCGAGCGCGTCGAAGTACGCCTCCTGCGGCACGGTCAGCGCCAGCACCAGCGGCGAGAGCACGGTGAAGGCGAGGTCGACGGCCAGCAGCTTCGACGCGTCGCGGCCGCGGAACGGCGCCGAGCGGAACATCCAGCGGAAGCCGATGACGTTCAGCACGACCGAGAGCAGCGTGAACAGGCCGACCGGCAGCAACCCGGTCGTCCCGTGCTCGAAGACGTGGAAGGCGAACTGGCCCGGCACGGCGAGCAGCCGGTAGGCGAGCGGGATGAGCACGACGTAGCGGGTCGCGCGCAGCAGCAGGCCGTCGCGCTGGGCCGGGTCGATCGGCCCGGCCATCTTCGAGATCCGCTTCAGCGCGTGGATCGGGGTCGGGTCGCCGATCTCGTCCGACAGCTCGCTGGTCGCCGTCGCGATCGCCGGGGCACCCTGCCGCAGCAACGCCACGAAGAAGCTGCCCCCGCCCACCGCTTTCGGCGAGTCGGGCGCTTCGGTGGACATCGCGCAGACAACTCCCTGGTCACATCGGGTGAGCCGAGGTCCGGAGTATCCCCAATCCGTGGCGGTGAGGTCCAGCGTTCCACGGAATTCATGGGGAGTTGGTCAGGAGTTCCCGATTCCCTGCTCGGCCGCCCACTGCTTCAGCTCGGCCACCGCGTCGTCGTGGTCCAGCGGCCCGCGGTCCAGGCGCAGCTCCTTGAGGAACTTCCACGCCTTGCCGACGTCCGGGCCCGGCTTGAGGCCGAGCAGCTCCATGATCTCCTCGCCGTTGAGGTCCGGCCGCACGCGGTCGAGGTCCTCCTTGGCCTTGAGCGCGGTGATCCGGGCCTCGAGGTCGTCGTAGGTCGCCTGCAGCGCGGCCGCCTTCTTGCGGTTGCGCGTGGTGCAGTCGGCGCGGACGAGCTTGTGCAGCCGGCTCAGCAGCGGGCCGGCGTCGGTGACGTACCGGCGGACCGCCGAATCCGTCCACTCGCCCTTGCCGTAGCCGTGGAAGCGCAGGTGGAGGAACACGAGCTGGGAGACGTCGTCGATGATCTCCTTGGAGAACTTCAGCGCCCGCAAACGTTTGCGGGCCATCCGCGCCCCGACCACCTCGTGGTGGTGGAAGCTCACGCCGCCGCCGGCCTGGAACTCCCGCGTCGCCGGCTTGCCGACGTCGTGCAGCAGCGCCGCCAGCCGCAGGATCAGGTCCGGCTCCGACGTCGGCTCGTGCGAGGTCTCCAGGTCGATCGCCTGGGCCAGCACGGTCAGCGAGTGCTCGTAGACGTCCTTGTGCTGGTGGTGCTCGTCGATCGCCAGGCGCATCCCGGACACCTCGGGCAGCACACGGTCGGCCAGCCCGGTGTCGACCAGCAGCTCCAGGCCCGGGCGCGGGTCGGCGGCCAGCAGCAGCTTGGACAGCTCGGCCTGCACCCGCTCGGCGGTGATCCGGTCGATCTCCTCCGCCATCGACGTCATCGCGTCGACCACCCGCGGCGCGGCGGTGAAGCCCAGCTGGGCGGCGAAGCGCGCGGCCCGCAGCATCCGCAGCGGGTCGTCGGCGAAGGACTCCTGCGGCGTCGCCGGGGTGTCGAGCACCCGCTCGGCCAGCGCGTGCAGCCCGTCGTGGGGGTCGATGAACGTCTTGGACGCCAGCTCGATGGCCATCGCGTTGACCGTGAAGTCGCGGCGCAGCAGGTCACCCTCGATGGTGTCGCCGAAGGTGACCTCGGGGTTGCGGCCGACGCGGTCGTAGGTGTCGGCGCGGAACGTCGTGATCTCGAGCTGCATGCCCTTCTTCGTCACGCCGACCGTGCCGAAGGCGATCCCGACGTCCCAGACCGCGTCGCCCCACTCGCTGACGATCTTCAGCACCCGGTCCGGCCGCGCGTCCGTGGTGAAGTCGAGATCGCCGGAGCGGCGGCCGAGCAGCGCGTCACGCACGCTGCCGCCGACGAGGTAGAGGCGGTGACCCGCCCTGGCGAACCTTTCCGCCAGCTCTTCCGCCAGGGGAGAGACCTGCATCTGCTCCACCACCGCGTTCTGCTTGGCGACCACGTCGTTCACGGAAAACCCACTACGTTCGGGTGCGATTACTACAGGCACCACCGGACAGGACACGGAGAGCCAGCCTACCGGGGCAACCGTTTGCTCTAGCATCGCAGCATGTCTGGATCAGCCGGCCGCCCCGGCGCCTCGAAGCCGCGGAGGCGGCGGAGGCGGCAGCGCGGCAGGCGCCTGACCACGGTCGACGAGACGTCGGCCGGTGGCCTCGTGCTGGACGCCGCGCGCGAACAGGCGGTGCTGATCGGCCGGCTCGACCGGCACGGCAGACTGCTGTGGTCGCTGCCCAAGGGCCACATCGAGGACGGTGAAACGGTGGAACAGACGGCCGTGCGCGAGGTGAAGGAAGAAACCGGCATCTCCGCGCGTGTCCTGCGGCCACTGGGGACCATCGACTACTGGTTCGTGGCCGAGAAGCGGCGGATCCACAAGACCGTGCACCACTTCCTGCTCGAAGGCCTCGGCGGTGAGCTGTCCGACGAAGACGTCGAGGTCACCGAGGTGGCCTGGGTCCCGCTGGCCGAGCTGGAGACCAAACTCGCTTATTCCGACGAGCGGAAGCTCGTCCGGAAAGCCAAGGAACTTTTGGCGCGCCCGGACGTCCACGGACGAGACGAGCACGCCCCTGAGGGAGCCCCCGAGTGAAGCGGTTCGCCGCAGCCTTCCTTTCCGTCCTCTTCCTGGCCGTCCCCGCCCTGGCCGGCGCCACGGTGGCCCACGCGGAAGAGGGCGCCCGACTACGCGTCGAGCTCAACGAGCTCAACCCGCGCGTGATCACCGGTTCGACGACGACGCTGACCGTCGCCGGCACCGTCACCAACACCGGGGACCGCAAGGTCACCCGGCCGCAGGTGCGGCTGCAGGTCGGCGAGCGGCAGACGACCGAACGCGGGATCGGCGAGGTCCTGTCCGGCGCGGTCATCAAGGACAGCCCGCTGACGGACTTCACCTCCGTCGCCGACGTGCTGGAGCCCGGGCAGAGCGCGCCGCTGAACATCTCGGTGACGCTGACCGGCCAGCGCGCGGCCCAGTTCAGCCGTCCCGGCGTCTACCCGCTGCTGGTGAACGTCAACGGCACGCCCGAGTTCGGCGGCCCGGCCCGGCTGGGCGCGGTCAGCATGCTGATGCCGGTGCTGACCGGCCCCGGCAAGCAGGCCACCCACCCGTCCGGCGCGCCGAGCATGACCCTGCTCTGGCCGCTGACCAGCAGCGTCCCGCACGTCTACGCGGCGCCGCTCGGCGGCAAGACCGTGCTGGCCGACGACCGCCTCGCCGACGAGATCGGGCCGGACGGCCGGCTGAACGCGCTGGTCACGGCCGCGCACACGGCCGTGCAGGGTGACGCGAACCTGGGCCGGTCGCTGTGTTTCGCGCTCGACCCGGACCTGCTGGCGACCGTCGACGCGATGAGCCACGGCTACCTGGTGCACACCGACGCCGGGAACATCGACGGCAAGGGCACCGAGACCGCGCAGGCGTGGCTGGCCGCCCTCCGCTCGCTGGTCGGCACCCGGTGCGTCGTGGCGCTGCCCTTCTCCGACGCCGACCTGAACACCGTCTCGCAGATCCGCCCCGGCGACCCCGCGCTGGTCACCAGGGCGGCCGGCGGCGCGGCCACGATCCAGGAGCTCACCGGCGTCACGCCGCAGCCGGGGGTGCTCTGGCCGGACGGCACGCCGAACGACTCCGTGCTCGCCGCGCTGTCGCAGGCCGGGATCCGGACCGTCGTCACCGACGCGGGCAAGCTCGCGCCCGCCGCGACCGGCGGCGGGGTCACCGTGCAGGGCAGCACCGTCCGCGCGCAGCCGACCGACTCGCTCATCGCCTCGGCCATGGCGGGCGTGCCGACCGTGCCGGACTCGGTCACCGTGCCGGCCACCACCGAAGCGGCCGTCGCGAGCCAGAACGGCCTCGGCGCGCTCGCCTTCCGGGCCGGCCTCGGCCTGCCCACCGGGCAGCAGCGGCCGGACCACCTGCTGGTCGCGCCCCCGCGCCGCTGGGACGCCCCGGCCGCCGAGCTCACCGCGTACCTGCAGCAGGTCGGCAACTACCTCGACGCCGGGCTCGTCACGGCGACCTCGCTCCAGACACTGCTGGCCGCCGAACCGGCGGGCTCCGGCCCGGTCGGCGACGGCGGCCAGGACCCGGCCGCCGATCCCGCCCTCGTCTCGATGCTGGCGAACCTCGACGACAAGACCACCGGCCTGGCCGCCGCGATGCAGCTGGATCCCACCAAACGGGTGAAACCGGACGACGTCGTCGCGCCGGTCCGGCTGGCCGAGCTTCGGGGCGCGTCCACCGCGTGGCGGGGCCTGCCCGCCGACGCGGCGACCGCGAACGCGCGCGCCGACCTGTCGGCGATCAGCGAGCAGGTGTCCGTCTCGCAGCCCAAGCAGACGATCGCGCTGGCGTCGGGCAACTCGCCGCTGCCGGTGTACGTCAGCAACGACCTGCCGGTCGGGATCAACGCCCGGTTCGTCCTGACCAACAACACCGGCCTGCGCTCCGACGACGCGAGGGCCTGGTACTTCCCGGCCGGCGGCGGCAAGAACTACTTCCTCCCCGTCGAGGCGCTGCGGGCGGGCCGGTTCAGCGTCGATGTGTCGTTGCGCACCCCTGCGGATACCCCGCTCGGGTCATCCGCGCGCTTCGAACTGACGTCCACGGAGTACGGCGCGATCACCATCATCGCGACCGTCGCCGCAGGTGCGGCCCTGCTTCTGCTGGCCTCCCGGCGCATCTACCGGCGAGTTAAGGACGCGAAGGCCGGACGCGACTTGGTGGACTGATCCTTCGGCCTTTGAGTGTTCCGAGCCGTTCCCGATTACCCTGGGTCCGCACGTGCGCGGCGCCAGGCCGCGGCATCGGGACCGAGCACTGAGGATTGGGCACGCGTTGGAGAGAGAGCCGGGCTTACCACCCGAGCGTGCGAGTCGTCCTCGGCGCGAAGGCGCTCCGCCCCCGCAACGGGGTGACGGGCCGCCCCGAGCGTCGCAGCCGGTCCGCCGCCAGCCCCCGCCGAAGCAGCAGCCGCCTCCGCCACCGCCGGAGCGCGGCCGCCGCCAGCCGCCGCGCAACGGCCACACCCGCCAGATGCCCCGCGAGGACCAGCCGGTCCGCGAGGGCCGCCCGCCGCGCGACGACCGCCCGGTCCGTGACGGTCGTCCGCCCCGGGACGACCGCGCGCCGCGCGAGGAACCGCGTGACGGCCGCCCGCCTCGCGCCAAGCAACCGGTCGAAGACGGCCGCCCGCCCCGGGCCCAGCAGCCGGTCCAGGACGACCGGCCGGTCCGCGAGCGCCCGTCCCGGGACGACTGGCCGGTGCACGACGAGCGTCCGGTCCGCGACCAGCGACCCGACGACCACCCGGACCGCGCGCTGCGTGAGGACCGGCCGCCCCGGCGCGTCCCGCCGCCGCAGGGCCCGCCACCGCAGGGGCCACCGCCCCAGCCGCCGCGTGGCGGGCAGCCACCACGCAACGCGGCCGGCCCGGCACCCACGCGCGTCCAGCCGGTGCCACCCGGACCGCCACCACCGCAGAACCCGCCGGGCCCGCCTCCACAGCAGGGCCCGCCTTCGCACCAGGGGCGGCTGCCGCAGCCGGCGCCGCCGGTGATCCCGCCGGTCGCCCCGCCCGTGACGCCGCCGCCCGGCACGCCGGCCGTGGGCAACCCGGCCATGGGAACACCGCCTCCGGGCATCCCGGTGCCGCCACGCGGCCGCGGCCCGCGCCGCCCGGCGCCGGTCCGGCCGTGGCAGGAGGAGGCGGCCCAGCGGCCCGCCGACCCGGAGGCGACGCGGTTCATCCCGCGCACCGCCGGTGTCCCGATGGCCTCCCGCTGGCCGGTCGCCGACCCCGACGTCATGCGGCCGTACGACGCGCTGGCGACGCAGGTCATGCCGGCGATCGGCAAGCCGCTGGTCAAGCCGGTCGAACCCGGCACGGAGGCCGCGGCCCCGGCGAAGGCGCCGTCGCTCGCGAAGGCGTCCGGCCGGATGGCCATCGCGTCGCTGATCAGCCGGATCACCGGCTTCCTGTGGAAGCTGCTGCTGGTCGGCGCGATCGGCCAGGGCATCGCGAACGACTCGTTCAACGTCGCGAACACGATGCCGAACATCATCTTCGAGCTGCTCATGGGTGGCGTGCTGGCCAGCGTGGTCGTGCCGCTGCTGGTGCGCGCGCAGGACGAGGCCGACGGCGGCGCGGCCTACACCCAGCGGCTCATCACGGTCGCGTTCACGCTGCTGCTGTTCGGCACGGTGGTCGCGGTGTTCGCGGCACCGGCGTTCACCAGCCTGTACGTCGACGGCTCGGGCAAGGCCAGTTCGGGCCTGACCACGGCGTTCGCCTACCTGCTGCTGCCGGAGATCTTCTTCTACGGCGTGTTCGCGCTGCTTTCGGCGGTGCTGAACGCCAAGCAGATCTTCGGGCCGACGGCCTGGGCGCCGGTGATCAACAACCTGGTGGTCATCTTCACGATCCTGGTCGTCTGGATCATGCCGGGCGACATCGACACCGTGCACCCGTCGCTCACCGACCCGAAGGTGCTGACGCTGGGCATCGGCGTCACCGGCGGCATCGTCGCGCAGGCGATCCTGCTGGTCCCGCCGCTGCTGCGCTCGGGCTTCCGGTTCAAGTGGCGCTGGGGCATCGACAAGCAGATGAAGGAGTTCGGCGGCCTCGCGCTCTGGATCCTCGGCTACGTCGCGGTCAGCCAGATCGGCTACACGATCAACACCCGGGTCCTGACCAGCGGTTCCCCCGGTGGTGTGACGGCCTACAGCAACGCCTGGCTGCTCTTCCAGCTGCCGTACGGCGTCATCGGCGTCTCGCTGCTGACGGCGATCATGCCGCGGATGAGCCGCGCGGCCGCCGACGGCGACCACAAGAAGCTCATCGGCGACCTCTCCTACGCATCGCGGATCTCGACGGTGATGCTGGTGCCGATCTCCGCGGTGATGACCGTGGTCGGCGGCTCGATCGGCATCGCGCTGTTCACCTTCGGCAAGGGCACGGTGGAGACGGCCGAGCGGCTCGGCGACGCGCTGGCCATCTCGGCGTTCGCGCTGCTGCCGTACGCGCTCGTCATGCTCCAGATGCGCGTCTTCTACGCCATGAAGGACGCCCGGACGCCGACGCTGATCATGATCGTGATGACGCTGGTCAAGGTGCCGCTGCTGTACCTGTGCCCGGTGCTGCTGTCGCCGGACAACGTCGTGCTCGGCGTGATGATGGTCAACGCGCTGACGTTCGTCGTCGGCGCGATCCTCGGCCAGGTGTGGCTCTGGGTGACGCTGGGCAACCTGCGGAGCAAGCGGGTGATCGGCGTGATCCTGTTCACGGTCGTCGCCAGCGGGCTCGGGGTGGCCGCGGCGTGGCTCGTCGGCAGGGTCGTCCCCGACTCGTTCGGGCCCACTTTCGGTGCCTGGGTGAAGCTTCTGCTGCAGAGCATCGTCGGCATCGTCGTCTCGTTCGGCGTGCTGATGGCGCTCAAGGTGGAGGAGCTCCAACCGGCCACGAGCAGGTTCACCCGGTTGATCAAGCGGGGGTAACGATTCCGGTACGGATGACGACGACTCCCGCGTCGTATTCTGGGTACCCTCGACGCGGGGAGCTAACGGGAGAGTGCGGGTGGATACGAGGCGCAGCGAACAGGCAGGGGGTGCGAACCACGTGGGCAAGGCCCAGGTCGGATCGCTCGCCCCCGGACGTGTGGTCGGCGACGGCCGCTACCGCCTCCTCGCACAGTTCGGCGTGGACGAACGGGGTGACGCGCACCTGTGGCGCGCGCGGGACGGCCAGCTGAAGCGGGACGTCGCGCTGACCCTGCTGGTCGGCGACCCGGCCGACCCGGAAGCCGCGCGGCTCGCGCGGCGCACCCTCGAACGCGCGACGCACGCGTCCAAGTTCGGCCACGGCGGTGTCGCCCGCGTGCTCGACGTGCTCGCCCTCGGCAGCGGCATCACGTCCAGTGAAGGACTGCTCGGCGTCGTCGTCGCGGAATGGACCAAGGGCAGCGACCTGGTCGACCTGGTCGCGCAGCGGCCGGTGGCGCCCGGCGCGGCCGCCCGCATGGTGCAGGCGCTGGCCGAAGCGGTCGAGCAGGCCCACCAGAACGGTCTCGTCCTCGGCCTCGACCACCCGCAGCGGCTCCGGCTGACGCCCAACGGCGCGCTGAAGCTCGCGTTCCCCGGCCCGCTGCCGGAAGCGACGCTGCGCGACGACGTCAAGGCGCTCGGCGCGGTGCTGTACCTGCTGCTCACCGGGCGCTGGGCGCTGCCCGGCGGCCCGCCGGCCATCCCGCCGGCACCGACCACGCCGCAGGGCCGGATCGTCCCGCCGCGCCAGCTCATCCCGACCGTGCCCGCCGACCTGTCGTCGCTGGCCGTTCGCACGATCGAGGACGGCGGCAACGGCGGCATCCGCACCAGCGCGGCCATCCTCCGCATGCTCGACCAGGTGGCCGAGGAGGAAGAGCGGACCCAGCTGATCAAGGCGGTCGGCGGGGACCCGGCCGAGACCGAGGGCACCGTCTGGACCACGAAGAAGCCGGTCAAGGACGTCGCCCGGCGGCGCAAGCTCGCGCTCGGCGTCACCGTGCTGGTGGTCGCCACCGTCGTCATCCTCGCCTGGGCGGGGCTGATGCTGATCAACGTCTTCCAGGGTGATTCGAAAGCGAGCGGGCCGACGATCAACGTCGCGGCGCCGCCGGCCTCGAGCCAGCCGGCCGGGCAGCCGCCCGCGTCGAGCCAGCAACCCGCCCCGCCGCCGTCGCCGACGGTCGGTCCCGCGGCGGCACCGCAGGCCGTCGCCGTCTACAACCCCGACGGCAAGGGCGACAACACCGCGCGGGCGAAGTACGCGACCGACGGCAAGCCCGAGACGCAGTGGCGGACCGAGAAGTACAAGCAGCAGTTCCCCGCCATCAAGTCGGGCGTCGGGCTGGTCGTCACCTTCAAGGACCCGATCAACCTGAGCCAGGTCAAGATCTCCGGGGGCACCCCGGGCACGAAGGTCGAGATCCGGTCGGCGACCGAGAAGAACCCGGACCTGGCCGACACGAAGGTGGTCGGCAACGGCGACCTGAAGGACGGCGACACGACGATCCCGCTGGCTCAGCCCACCCAGGGTGAGTACTTCATCGTCTGGATCACCCAGCTGGGCGGCGAGGACGGCCAGTTCCTGAGCCAGATCGCGGACGTGTCCTTCCTGCCTGCGGCGTGACGCACCCGACAGGGTCAGTAGGCTCTTGCGGGTGACAGCTGCAGCTCCCACGGATGCGGATCTGATAGCGGCTCACGCCGCGGGGGACCCTCATGCGTTCAGCGAACTCGTCCAGCGACATCGCGACCGCATGTGGGCGGTCGCGCTACGCACGGTCCGCGATCCCGAGGAAGCCGCCGACGCGTTGCAGGACGCGTTCATCTCGGCGTTCCGGGCCGCCGGCAACTTCCGCGCGGAGTCGCAGGTCACGACGTGGCTGCACCGGATCGTGGTGAACGCCTGCCTCGACCGGATCCGCCGCCGCCAGGCCCGCCCGACCGTCCCGCTGCCGGAGACCGGCTTCAACGAGCCGGCCACCCCGCGCGACTCGATGGCCGAGCGCGAGACCAGCCTGCTGGTGCGCGAGGCGCTCAACCAGCTGCCGGAAGACCAGCGTGCCCCCATCGTGCTCGTCGACGTCGAGGGCTACTCCGTCGCCGAGACGGCGAAGATGCTCGGCATCGCCGAGGGCACGGTGAAGAGCCGCTGCGCCCGGGGCCGGGGGAAACTCGCGAAGGTTCTCGGACACCTGCGGAACCCCGATGCGATTGCGAACGTCCCAACTCACGAAAGCAAACGGGCCGGGCGCCAGCCGGGTAGCGGGGAGGGACGATGACGGACGAAAGCCGGGGGATCGGGGGGACCATCGGTCCGCCCTGGTCTGTCGACGTGCTCGCCGACCTCCACGCCGGCGTGCTGGACGACGACCGGGCCGCGCAGCTGTGGCCGGTCGTCAACGCCGACCCGGAGGCCCGCGCGATCCTGGACGCCCTCGACGCGACGCAGGCCGACCTGGCTTCGCTCGCCGAGGCACCCGCACCGCCGATGCCCGCGGAGTTCGCGGCGCGGCTGGACGCGGCGTTGGCGGCCGAGGCAGCTGCCGCCTTTCCTCAGCAGCGGACCGCGCCGGCACCGGAGCAGACCGGGACCGGGGACGCCGAGGTGGTGGACCTCGCGGCGGCCCGGCGGCGCCGGAACAAGCGGCTCGGCTGGGTCGCCGGAGTCCTGACCGCCGCCGCGGCGGCGGTCGTCGCGGTGACGATCGCGATCCCGAGCACGACCCAGCAGAGCGGCACCCCGAACGTCGCGGCCCCGCCGCCGTCCGGCCCGACGGTCGGCAGTGACGGCAGCGGCGCGCAGGCCCTGATCGGCAAGGCGGTCGGCGTCCGCGACTTCGGCCCGCTGGGCACCGAAGACCGGCTCGACGGCTGCATCACGGCCGCCGGTCTGGACGCGAACGTGCGCCCCGAGGGCATCCGCCCGGTCAACGTCGACGGCAAGGCCGGCGTCATGATCATCCTGACCACCGGCAAGCTCGCCCAGTTCCGTCTGGTCGCCTTCGGGGCGGACTGCGGACCGGGAAATCCGGCCGTCCTGTTCGACAAGGTCGTCGGGGAGAAGTAGCGGCCGTCACGCCGGGGAACACGGCCACCTACGATCGTGTTGAGCCTGTACAGGGTCACTACGAGCGGAGGTCACGGGTGGCTGCCGAGGAAATCAGGAACCTGATCATCGTCGGATCGGGTCCTGCCGGATACACCGCTGCCGTTTACGCGGCACGGGCCCAGCTGGAACCGCTGGTGTTCGAGGGCACGCAGTTCGGCGGCGCGCTGAT
>NZ_JBIUTB010000006.1:683600-988328 GCF_044741685.1 Amycolatopsis sp. NPDC088138 | reverse complement strand
CTCTACTGGCTTAGTTCACTAGCACACTGTTGAGTTCTCAAGCAACACACCTCGGACAATTCCGAACCTCGCAAGGACCGGCATCACCCGAAGCGAGTTATTCCTAGCAGTTTGTGTGGGACACCCACTCAATCGCTTGTCTGCGAGAGCTTGGTTCGTGTCCCGGCGGCCACCCGGTTTCCCTGGCGACTTGGAGAACTTTACATGGCCTTCCGGGGCCCGAAACAGGGGGGTACCTTAACCGCGTTCCCGCAGGTCAAGCCCCTGTTTCGGGCCTACGGAGCCGATCAGCCGCCGAGCGCGACGCCGGCGACGTTGCGCCGGCCCCGGCGGACGACGAGCCACTTGCCGTGGAGCGCGTCGGCTGCAGCGGGCTTCCACTCCTCGTCGGCGATCTTCACGTTGTTCACGTACGCGCCGCCCTCCTTCACCGTGCGGCGCGCGGCACCCTTGCTGTCCACCAGTCCCCCGGCGAGCAGCAGGTCGACGATCGTCGGTTCGCCCGACGGGTCGACCTCGCCGTTCGGCACCTCGGCCATGGCCGCGTCGAGCGTGCGCCCGTCGAGGTCGGCCAGCTCACCGCGGCCGAACAGGGCCTGGCTGGCGTTGATCACCTGCCGGGTCTGGTCCTCCCCGTGCACGAGGGTGGTGAACTCCTCGGCCAGCCGCTTCTGCGCCGAGCGCAGGTGCGGGCGCTGTTCGGTGTCCTCGGCCAGGGCGGCGATCTCCTCCTGGCCGAGGAAGGTGAACATCCGCAGGTAGCGGACCACGTCGGCGTCGCCCACGTTCACGAAGTACTGGTACCAGGCGTACGGCGAGGTCATCTCGGGATCGAGCCACAGGTTCCCGCCGCCGGTCGACTTGCCGAACTTGCGGCCCTCGGCGTCGGTGACCAGCGGCGCGGTCAGCGCGTGGACTCCCGCCCCCTCGGTGCGGCGGATCAGGTCGACACCGCCGACGAGGTTGCCCCACTGGTCGGACCCACCGACCTGCAGCTTGCAGCCGTACTGGCGGTACAGCTGCTGGTAGTCCTGCGACTGCAGGAGCAGGTAGCTGAACTCCGTGTACGACATGCCGTCGCTCTCGAGCCGCCGCTTCACCGTCTCCCGGTTGAGCATGACGTTGACCGAGAAGTGCTTCCCGACGTCGCGCAGGAACTCCAGGACGTTCTGCTGGCCGGTCCAGTTGAGGTTGTTCTCGACGACCGCGCCGGTCGGGCTGTCGTCGAAGTCGACGAACCGCTCCAGCTGGCCGCGGATGCGCCCGGCCCACTCGGCGACGACGTCGAGGGTGTTCAGCGTGCGCTCACCGGTGTCGCGCGGGTCGCCGATCATCCCGGTCGCGCCGCCGGCCAGCACGATCGGCCGGTGCCCGGCGCGCTGGAAGCGCTTGAGCATGAGCAGCGGGACGAGGTTGCCGGCGTGCAGGCTGGGTGCGGTCGGGTCGAACCCACAATAGAGCGTCACGGGACCCTGGTCGAGCTCGCGCCGGAGGGCGTCGATGTCGGTGGACTGCGCGATGAGGCCGCGCCAGGACAGCTCGTCGAGGATGTGTTCGCTCACGCCTGTAGATCCTCCCGCACCAGGTCAACCGACTAACTGGCGGGTCGGACCCGGCGCTTCCCGCCGCGGCGGTAGGTGGACACGGCCGGCGAGGCCCCGTCCCAGAACCGCCACGGCGTGTCGATCGCCGTCGCGACGCCGACGCGGGGGCCGACCCGGATCCGTTCGACGGGCACGCGCTCGCCGACGTGCAGCCGCACCGGCGACGCCGGATCCGTCAGGTCGACGCCGTTCTGCGCGCGGTCGACGCGCAGCACCGACGTGAGGATGGCCGGGCCCTTGGCCAGCTCGCCGGTCCCCCGGGCGTTCGGGCGGCGCTTGCGGACGACGTCGAGCCCGGAGACGACCTCGCCCGCGCGGAGCAGCACCGCGCCGGGCATGTCCTCGTGGGTGCCGACGACGTTGGCGCAGAAATGCATCCCGTAGACGAAGTACACGTAGAGGTGCCCGGCGGGACCCCACATGACGGCGTTGCGCGGGGTCCGGCCGCGGTAGCAGTGCGACGCCGGGTCGTCCTCGCCGCGGTAGGCCTCGACCTCGACCAGGCGGACGCCGACGGTGCCGTCGGGACCGGTCGACTCGATGACGGAACCGAGCAGCAGGTGGGCCAGGTCGACCGGGTCCAGGGCCAGTTCGTCGCGGGTGAACAACCGGCCTGCGTCGCCGCTCAAGCGTCCCCTCCTTCGGGAAGTTCCTGCGGTGACCAGCCTAACCAGCGGGCCGCCGCGGGCGTCCAACCGCCCCTTGAGCGATCGCTCAAAACTCTCTACAGTCGATTTGAGCAGTCGCTCAAACTCTGAGGGGAGCCGGCATGCGGCCGAAGTCGCTCTACGTCGAGACCGTGATCCGCACCGACCTGGACACGCTGTGGCAGCACACCCAGGACCCGGCGCTGCACCGCCGCTGGGACCTGCGCTTCGCCGACATCAGCCCGATCGACGGCCACGACGGCCACTTCCGCTACGCCTCGCGGTTCCTCGGGGTCACGGTCACCGGCGTCGGAACGAGCGCGGCGTCGCGCACCTGGCCGGACGGCTCGCGCACCTCGGTGCTGCGGTTCGCCTCCGCCGACCCGCTGTCGCTGATTAGCGCGGGTGCCGGGTTCTGGCGCTACACCCCGGCCGGCGACGGCGTCCGGTTCGTCACCGGGTTCGACTACGGCACCCGCTGGGGCCGGTCCGGGCAGCTGGCGGACCGGGCCTTCCGGCCGGTGTTCGGGTGGTTGACGGCGTGGTCGTTCGACCGGCTCCGGCTCTGGCTTGAGACCGGCACCCCACCGGAGGACCAGGCGCTGACCGCGCCGTCGGCCGCTCGCTGCGTCCGGACGCGCCCGCGTGATCGCGCGGTTTCCCAGGTCGGAGCGCCCGCGTGACCGGCGTCCTGGAACGCTCGCTCGGCGCGGACTTCGCGAACCTGCACCCCCGGATGCGGGAACGGCTCGCCCTGTGCGGCACGCGAGGCATGATCGGCCACGGCGTGATGGACCGGATCTGGCGCGGCCCGGGGTTCACGCTGCCGTTCCTGTGGCTCGGCTCGACCCGGCACATCCTCTTCCCCGAGCACGGCCGGAACGTGCCGTTCACCATCGAGAACTACCCGTACGTGGATCGGCACGGCCGGGAAACGGTGTCGTTCGTGCGCACCTTCGAATTCCCGGGACGGCGGCGGCGCTTCGACGCGCAGATGGTGCACAGCGCCGGGCACGGGCTCGTCGACTACCTGGGGACGCACCAGCACCTGGCGGTGGACCTCGCCGTGTCGGCACGACCGGACGGCGGGTTCCGGATCCGCTCCGGCGGATTCCGGCTCCGGGAAGGGCCCGTGCGGGCGCGCCTGCCGCGGGCGCTCACCGGCACCGCGCAGGTCGACGAGTGGTTCGACGCGGCTAGCGAGCGGTTCCGGATCGAGGTCGCCGTCGTCCACCCGCGCTTCGGGCCGGTGTTCGGCTACGAAGGCAGCTTCGCCGCCCGGTTCGTCGACGTCGGCGGCGGGGTGAGCGGCGCGGTCAAACCGTTGCGTGAGAAGGTCATGGACTGATGAGCAGAAGCCGGAACCCCAGTTCGCAGCACACGAAGCAGCGGCTCGTGGACGGCGTGCTGGAGGTCATCCGGCAGCAGGGCATCACCGCCGTCTCGGCGCGGTCGGTCGCCGCCGCGTCGGGGGTGAACCAGGCGCTGGTCTTCTACCACTTCGGCAGCGTCGAAGAGCTCGTCGCGCAGGCTTGCGTCACCACGACCGAAGCCCGGGTCGCGCTGTACCGCGACCGCTTCACCGAGGTGAGCACCGTCGGTGAACTGCTGGCGCTGGGGCGCGAGATCCACGCCGGTGAACGCGCCGAGGGGAACATGGCGCTGCTGGCCCAGACCCTGGCCGGGGCGCAGGGCGGCGGCCGCCTCGCGGAGGCGACCCGCGAGGCGCTCGACAAGTGGATCTCCGAGGTCCGGGCGACGCTGGAGCGGGTGCTCGCCGGCTCACCCCTGGTCGAGTTCGCCGATCCCGACGGGCTGGCCCGCGCCGTGTCGGCGGGCTTCCTCGGGCTGACGTTGTTCGAGGCGGTCGACCCCGGCGGCGCCGAGCGGGCGCTGACCGCGCTCGACCAGCTCGCCGCGCTCGTCGACGTCGTCGAGAGCCTCGGCCCGGTCGCCACCCGGGCGTTCCGGGCGAAGCTGCGGAAGACCGGCCAGGCGCGCAACGCCTGACCGGCCTTCCGGCTCAGCTCAGTTCAGCCATTGGCGGGCCGCGGTGACCCGGTCTTCGAGCCGCGCGCGCTGTTCCGCGACGCGAATCGGTGCCGTGCCGCCCCGGGCGTCACGGGAGTTCACCGAGCCCTCGACGGTCAGGACCTCGCGCACCGCGGGCGTCAGCGCCGGGTTGATTTTCTCGAACTCTTCGTCGGTGAGCTCGTCCAGTCCGACACCGCGGGCCTCGGCGACGCGGACGCTCTCCCCCGCCGCTTCGTGCGCGACGCGGAACGGAACCCCTTGGCGCACCAGCCATTCCGCGATGTCGGTGGCCAGCGTGAACCCGGCCGGGGCCAGCTCGGCGAGCCGGTCGGTGTGGAAGGTCAGGGTCGCGAGCATGCCGGAGATGGCCGGGAACAGGAGCTCGAGCTGCTCGACCGAGTCGAACACCGGCTCCTTGTCCTCCTGCAGGTCCCGGTTGTAGGCCAGCGGCTGCGCCTTCAGCGTCGCCAGCAGGCCGGTGAGGTTGCCGATCAGCCGGCCCGACTTGCCGCGGGTCAGCTCGGCGACGTCCGGGTTCTTCTTCTGCGGCATGATCGAGCTGCCGGTGGCCCAGGCGTCGTCCAGCGTCACGTAGCCGAACTCGGCGGTGTTCCAGATGATCACCTCTTCGGCGATCCGGGACAGGTTCACCGAGAGCATCGCGACGGCGAAGGCGAACTCGGCGACGAAGTCGCGCGAAGCGGTGCCGTCGATGGAGTTCTCGACGCTGGTCGTGAAGCCGAGCTCCGCGGCGACGGCCTCCGGGTCGAGACCCAGCGACGAGCCGGCCAGCGCGCCCGAGCCGTACGGCGACTCGGCGGTGCGGACGTCCCAGTCCTGCAGGCGGGAGACGTCACGCAGCAGCGCCTGGCCGTGGGCCAGCAGGTGGTGCGCGAGCAGCACCGGCTGGGCGTGCTGCAGGTGCGTGCGGCCGGGCAGGATCGCGTCCGGGTGCCGCTTGGCCTGCGACACGAGCGCGTCCACGACTTCGAGGGTGCCCGCGACGACCCGGCGGGCCGCGTCCCGCAGCCACATCCGGAAGAGAGTGGCCACCTGGTCGTTGCGCGAACGGCCGGCGCGCAGCTTGCCGCCGAGCTCGGTGCCGGCCCGCTCCAGCAGGCCGCGCTCGAGGGCGGTGTGGACGTCCTCGTCGGCGATCGTCGGGGTGAAGGCGCCGGAGGCGACGTCCTGGGCCAGCGTGTCCAGCGCGGACAGCATGCCGGTGAGCTCGTCTTCGGTGAGCAGGGCCGCCTTGCGCAGCACCCGGGCGTGCGCGCGGGACCCGGCGATGTCGTAGGGCGCCAGGCGCCAGTCGAAGTGCGTCGACGCGCTCAGCGCGGCCATGGCCTCCGCCGGACCGCTGGCGAACCGGCCGCCCCACAACTGGACCGGCTGCTCGTTCCCGCTCACTGTTCTCGCTTCTCCTAGGTCTGTTTCGTGGTTCAGGCTTGTGCGGTGATCCTGCCGGGCCGCGTGAGGTGCTCGGCCGCGGGCTGGTCGTCGCGCGGTTCGAGGGCGGTCACCCGGTCGCCGTGCAGCAGCAGCCGCACGTCGCCGGTGACCGTTTCCTGGGCGTCGGCGACGAAGCTGTCCAGCGCGTGCTTCAGCGGTGAGAACCACTGGCCGTCGCGGACCAGGGTGGCCCATTCGCGGTCGACCTGCCGCTTGAACCGGGCCAGCCCGGGTTCGAGGGTGGCCCGCTCGAGCGCGCGGTGCGCCGTGACCAGCGCGAGTGCACCCGGAGCCGCGAACGTCCGTCCGTCTTCGGTTCGGTGCTTCCCGGCGCCCTGCGCTGCCACCTGGCGGTTCAGCCTCCGCAAAGCCTCGGCGACCGAGACCGTCTCGCCGTCGACCGCCACCGGGACCCCGCGGTCGAAGGTCACGATGACCTCGTCCGGGGCGAGGAACTCGCCTTCGGCGGGGAACCGCCACCGGTCGCCGGGCTCGACGACGTAACTCCAGAGCGTCCGCTCGGCGGAGGGGACACCGGGCACCGCGAGCGCGTTGGCCTGGATCGCCGGGAGGCAGTGGTCTTCGGCGAACGTCTCGACGTCGCGGACGGACCCGCCGGCCGGCTTCGCAGCCGCCGAGGTGACCTCCCGGCCGGTACCGGCGAGCACGATCATGGCGTTCCTTCGTCTCCGTGTTCCACGACCGAGCGGTGGGCCAGTGCGGCGAAGCGTTCGGCGAGTTCCTTGCCCGACAAGGGTTCCCGGGCGATCACCGCGACGGTGTCGTCACCCGCGATCGACCCGACGACCTCTTCCAGCGCCGCCCGGTCGATGGCGCTGGCCAGGAACTGCGCCGCGCCGGGCGGGGTCCGCAGCACCATGAGGTTGCCCGACGAGTCGGCCGAGACCATCAGTTCCGCCAGCAGCCGGGACAGCCGTGACGTGCCGCCCTGGACCCCGCGGACCGGGCTGCCGTCCTCGGGGATCACGTACACCGGCGCGCCGGAGTCCGGGCCGCGCAGCTTGACCGCGCCCAGCTCGTCGAGGTCGCGCGACAGGGTCGCCTGGGTGACCTCGATGCCCTCCGCGGCCAGGAGCTTCGCGAGCTCGGTCTGGCTGCGGATGGTCGTGGACGAGACCAGCTCGGTGATCCTGGCCTGCCGCCCGACCCGGCTGCTGGTCACGGCCGGCTCTTTTCGGATCGGCTCTCCTGGAACAGCCAGACGAGCAGGGCCTTCTGGGCGTGCAGGCGGTTCTCGGCCTCGTCCCACACCGCGCTGGCCGGGCCGTCGAGCACCTCGTCGGTGATCTCCCAGCCGCGGTGCGCGGGCAGGCAGTGGAGCACGATCGCGTCGTCCGCCGCCTTCTTCAGCAGCTCGGTGTTGACCTGCAGGGCGCGGAACGGGCCGACCCGGTCGAGCCCGTCGTTCTCCTGCCCCATCGACGTCCAGGTGTCGGTGACGAGCACGTCGGCGCCGGCGACCGCGGCGTACGGATCGGTGAACACCGTGGCCGTGCCGCCGGTCTCCTCGCCGCGCGTCTTGGCGTCGAGGATGACCTGCTGGTCGGGCTGGAACCCGAGCGGCGAGACCACCCGGACGTGCATCCCGGCGGTGACACCGCCCAGCAGCAGCGAGTGCGCCATGTTGTTGGCGCCGTCACCGAGGTAGACGAGGGTGAGCCCGGCGAGCTCGCCCTTGCGCTCCCGGATCGTCATCAGGTCGGTGAGCACCTGGCACGGGTGGAACTCGTCGGTCAGCGCGTTGACCACCGGGATCGACGCGGCCGTGGCCATCGCCTCGATGCGCTTCTGCGCGAAGGTCCGCCACACGATCGCGTCCACGTACCGCGACAGCACGCGGGAGGTGTCCTCGATCGTCTCTTCACGGCCCAGCTGCATGGAGCGGCCGTCGACGATCACCGGGTGCCCGCCGAGCTGGCTGATGCCGACCTCGAACGAGAACCGGGTGCGCGTCGAGTTCTTCTCGAAGATCGCGGTGACGGACTTCCCGGCCAGCGCGCGGTTGCCGAGCGGGTCGGCCTTCAGCGCGTCGGCGAGGTCGAGGATGGCTTTCTGCTCGGCGGGACTGACGTCGTCGTCGCGGAGGAAGTGGCGGGGCATCAGTCGGAGTCCTTCGTGGTGGAGTCGAGCGCGTTCGGAAGTGCGGCGAGGAAGCCTTCGGCCTGGGCCGCGTCGAGCACGAGCGGCGGTGCGAGCCGCACGGTGTCAGGCGCGACCGGGTTCACGAGGTAACCGGCGTCCTGGACGGCCTTGGCCACCGCCCCCGACACGGGCTGCCGCAACGCGATCCCGAGCAGCAGGCCGGCGCCGCGCACCCCGGCGACGAGCGGGTGGCCGAGTGCCTCGACGCCGGCGGCGATGTCCTTGCCCAGCGCGGAGACGTGGTCGAGGAGGTTGTCCGCCGCGATGGTCCGGAGCACGGCCAAGCCCGCCGCGCAGCAGACCGGGTTGCCGCCGAAGGTGGTGCCGTGCTGGCCGGGCTTGAGCAGGTCGGCCGCCGCGCCGACGCCGATCACCGCGCCGAGCGGCAGGCCGCCGCCGAGGCCCTTGGCCAGGGTGATCACGTCCGGCACGATGCCGGCCTGCTGGTAGCCGAACCAGGTACCCAGCCGGCCGAGGCCGGTCTGGACCTCGTCGAGCACCAGCAGCGTGCCCGTGGCCTTGGTGATCTCGCGCGCGGCCTGCAGGTAGCCGTCGGGCGCCGGGATCACGCCGGCCTCGCCGAGCACAGGCTCCAGGAACACGGCCGCGGTGTCGGTGTCGACGGCCGCCTTGAGCGCCGCGACGTCCCCGAAGGGCACGTGCTCGACGCCAGGCACCAGCGGCTTGAACGGGTCGCGCTTGCCGGGCTGCCCGGTGAGCGTCAACGCGCCCATGGTCCGGCCGTGGAACGCGCCCTCGGCGGCGATCATCTTGGTGCGCCCGGTCAGCCGGCTGATCTTCAGCGCGGCTTCGTTCGCCTCGGCACCGGAGTTGACGAACAGCACCTTGCCGTTGCCGTGCAAACCGGCCACGTCGAGCAGCGCCTCCGCGAGCTCGACGGCGACCGGGTTGACGTACAGGTTCGACGTGTGGCCCAGCTGCGAGATCTGCTCGGTGACGGCGCTGACGACCGCCGGGTGCGCGTGGCCGAGTGCGTTGACGGCGATGCCGCCGACCAGGTCGACGTACTCCTTGCCGTCGGCGTCCCACACCTTCGCGCCCTCGCCGCGGACCAGGGTCAGCGCGGGGGTGCCGTAGTTGTCCATCAGCGCGGACTTCCAGTGCTGCTGGCCATCCGCATTGGACTTGAGGTCGGTCACGGGAGCTCCGTTTCGGGGAAGACCATGGTGCCGACGCCGCGGGAGGTGAAGACCTCGAGCAGCACCGAATGGGCGAGGCGGCCGTCGATCACGTGCGCCCGGCGGACGCCGCCGCGGATGGCGCGCACGCACGCCTCCATCTTCGGGATCATGCCGCTGGCCAGGCCGGGCAGCATCGGCTCGAGGTGGTCGACGCGGATGCGGTCGATCAGCGACGAGCGGTCCGGCCAGTTCGCGTAGAGGCCCTCGACGTCCGTCAGCACCACGAGCTTTTCGGCGCCCAGCGCGGCCGCCAGCGCGCCGGCGGCGGTGTCGGCGTTGACGTTGTGGACCACGCCGTCGACGTCCGGGGCGACCGTGGACACCACCGGGATGCGCCCGGCGTTGACGATGTCGAGCACCGCGTCCGGGTTGACCTCGGCGACCTCGCCGACCAGGCCGATGTCGACTTGTTCACCGTCCACAGTGGCCTGTTTGCGCTCGGCGGTGAACAGCCGGGCGTCCTCGCCGGAGATGCCGACCGCGTACGGCCCGTGGGCGTTGATCAGCCCGACCAGCTCCCGGCTGACCTGCCCGGTGAGCACCATCCGGACGATATCCATCGTCTCCGGCGTGGTGACCCGGAGGCCGCCCTTGAACTCGCCGGACACGCCGAGCCGGTTGAGCATCGCGGTGATCTGCGGGCCGCCGCCGTGCACGACGACCGGACGCAGGCCGGCCAGGCGGAGGAACACCATGTCCTCGGCGAAGGCCGCCTTCAGGTTGTCGTCGATCATGGCGTTGCCGCCGTACTTCACCACCACCGTGGCTCCGTGGAACCGCTGCAGCCAAGGCAGCGCTTCGATGAGCACCCCGGCCTTTTCGGCCGCTGTCGCCAGTCTCTCGTCCGCGGAAATCAGAGCCTCCGAGCCGGTCATGAGGAGTACGCGCTGTTCTCTTCGACGTAACCGTGCGAAAGATCGGTGGTGTAGACCGTGGATTCGGCCGACCCGACACCCAGGTCGACCAGGATCTCGATGGCCCGGCCGGTGAGGTCGGCTTCGGACCGGTCGGCGGCCGGCATCCCCTTGGCGAACAGGGTGACGCCGTTGACCGCGATCGACACGGTCTCCGGGTCGATGCGGGCCGGGACGCGGCCGAGCGCCATGGCGATCCGGCCCCAGTTCGGGTCGGAGCCGAACAGTGCCGTCTTGACCAGGTTGTCCTCGGCGATCGTGCGGGCGACCGCGATCGCGTCGGCCTCCGACTCGGCGCCCTGCACGGTGATGTCGACGTCCTTCGTCGCGCCCTCGGAGTCGGCACGCAGTTGGAGCACCAGGTCGCGGCTGACGGCGGTGATGAGCTCGGCGAGCTCCGCCTCGGTGGGCTCGACACCGCTGGCACCGGAGGCCAGGACCAGGACGGTGTCGTTGGTGGACGTGCCGCCGTCGACGTCCAGGCGGTCGAACGTGACGTGCGTGGCCGCGCGCAGGGCGCGGTCGAGGGTTTCCTTGTCCGCCACGGCGTCGGTGGTCAGCACCGAAAGCATGGTGGCGAGGTTCGGCGCGAGCATGCCGGCGCCCTTGGCGAACCCGCCGACGCTCCAGCCGGAATCGTGCTTCGCGAACGCCTGCTTGGGTTTCGTGTCGGTGGTCATCACCCCGGTGGCGGCGTTCAGGCTCGCTTGGTCGCTCGCGTCGAGGGCCGCGACGGCGGTGCCGACCCCGGCCAGTACCGCGTCCATCGGCAGGCGTTCGCCGATCAGGCCGGTCGAGCAGACGGCGACCTCGATCGCGCCGGCGCCGAGCGCCTCGGCGACCTTCTCGGCCGTGGCGTGGGTGTCCTGGAAGCCGCCGGGGCCGGTGGCCGCGTTGGCACCGCCCGAGTTGAGGACGACGGCTTTGAGCCGCTGCTGCTTCAGCACCTCCTGCGACCACAGCACCGGCGCGGCCTTGATCACGTTGCGGGTGAACACGCCCGCCGCGACGTCGAGCGGGCCGTCGTTGACGACCAGCGTGAAGTCGAGCGCGCCGGAAGCCTTGATCCCGGCGGCGACGCCGGCGGCGCGGAAGCCCTGGGGGCCGGTGACGGTCACGGTGCCACTCCTACGGTGGAAAGCCCGGTGGTTTCGGGGAGGCCGAGGGCCAGGTTCATCGACTGGACGGCACCGCCGGCGGTGCCCTTGGTCAGGTTGTCGATCGCGGCGACCACGACCAGGCGCCCCGCGTCGGCGTCGATCGTGACCTGCAGCTGGACGTTGTTCGAGCCGAGCGTCGCGGAGGTGGTCGGCCACGCGCCTTCGGGCAGGAGCTGGACGAACGGCTCCGTGTCGTAGGCCTTCTCGTAGACCTCACGGGCGGCCGCCGCGTCGACGCCCTCCTTCAGGCGGGCGCTCGCCGTGGTGAGGATGCCGCGCGGCATCGGGGCGAGCACCGGGGTGAAGGACACGGTGACGCGCTCACCCGCCACGGCGGAGAGGTTCTGCGCGAACTCCGGGGTGTGGCGGTGGGCGCCGCCGACGCCGTACGCGCTCGCCGAGCCCATCACCTCGGAACCGAGCAGGTTCGGCTTCAGGCTCTTGCCCGCACCGGAGGTGCCGGTGACCGCGACGACGGTCACGTCCGGCTCGACCAGACCGGCCGCCAAGGCGGGAGCGAGGGCGAGCGAGCCACCGGTCGGGAAGCAGCCCGGCACGGCGACACGCTTCGTGCCGACGAGCTTCTCGCGTGCGCCCGGCAGTTCGGGGAGACCGTACGGCCATTGACCGGCGTGGTCGCCGCCGTACCAGCGCTGCCAGTCGGCGGGGTCGGCCAGCCGGTGGTCGGCGCCGAGATCGACCACCAGGACGTCCGGGCCGAGCTGCGCCGCGAGTGCCGCGGAGTGCCCGTGGGGCAGGGCCAGGAAGACGACGTCGTGGCCGGCGAGGGTCTCCGGCGTCGTCTCCGACAGGACGCGGTCGGCCAGGGGGACCAGGTGTGGCTGGTGGACGCCGAGCTTCGTGCCGGCGCTGCTGGCCGCCGTCAGCGCGCCGATCTCGACCTCGGGATGGGTCAGCAGCAGGCGCAAGAGTTCGCCGCCCGCGTACCCGCTGGCTCCGGCCACCGCGATGTTCACCGTCATACGCATGATTATGCACGCCCTTGCAAGGCTAAACAAACAGGAATACCGGGAAGTGGTGCCCGCCACCGCGCGGCGGCGGGAACGGGGCTATTGGGATGCTGTGCCGATGACGGACACCCCGGCGCGGCTGCTCGGCCTGCTTTCGCTGCTCCAGATCCCGCGGGAGTGGCCGGGCAGCGAACTGGCCGAGCGGCTCGGGGTCAGCCCGCGCACGATCCGCCGCGATGTCGAACGGCTGCGCGAACTCGGCTATCCGGTCGAGGCGAGCAGGGGTGTCATGGGCGGCTACCGGCTGGTCGCCGGCACCGCGATGCCGCCCCTGGTGCTCGACGACGACGAAGCCGTCGCGATCGCCGTGGGCCTGCGGACCGCCGCCGGCCAGACCGTCGACGGCATCGAAGAGGCGTCCGTGCGGGCGCTGGCCAAGCTCGAGCAGATCCTGCCCGCGCGGCTGCGCCGCCGGGTGGGCACGATCGGCACCGCGACCATCACGGTTCCGGCCACCGGACCCGTCGTCGACCCGGCGCAGCTGACCGCGTTCGCCGGCGCGATCACCAACCACGAGACGGTCCGGTTCCGCTACCGCGCGGCCGACGGGGCCGAGAGCCGGCGCCGGGCCGAGCCACTGCGGCTGGTCGCGGCCGGGCGGCGCTGGTACCTGGTCGCCTTCGACCTCGACCGGGACGACTGGCGGGTCTTCCGCGCCGATCGCGTCCGGGACGCCCAGGCGACCGGCGGGCGCATCTCCCCGCGCCGGCCTCCCGCCACGGATCTGGCGGCCTACGTCCTCGACCGCCTCTACGACCTCGCGCCCACCTACCAGGCGGTGGCCATCTTGGCCGCCCCGGCCGACGAGCTCGCGCAGCGGCTCGGTTCGGCGGCCGGCGAGCTCGTGCCGCTGGACGGCGGCGGCTGCCGGTGGCGCAGCCACGCGGACACCCTGGACTGGCTCGCGTTCCGCTTGCTGGGGCTGGGGTGCGCGTTCACCGTCGAGGAACCGCCGGAACTGGTGGCGCACCTGAAGGTCCTCGCCACCCGCGCGCTGACGGGCGCGGGTGTGACGACCTGATCGATCGCCGCTCGGCACCGTGAGCACTACGCACCGGCCTCGGGCGCGCAGGCCGTTCTGCCGGGCCGGCTCTTGGACGTGCTCGACGACGGCGTCGGCGCAGGACCAGCGAGGCGCTTCTTCGGCGGTCGTGGACTCGTGCCGGACAGCGAGATCGAAACTCATCAGGACAACTCCTTCGGGTGAAGAACCGGGGCGGCCGCGGTGGCGGGCCGGTCCGCATCGAGACCGGCCCGCCACCGTGCTCAGCCCGGTTCACCCTCGTCGAGGTCCGTGCGCTTGCTGGGTGGCACGGGCAGGTAGCAGCCCGGGTTCTCCGGGTCGCAGCCCACGCGCGGCAGCCGGGCGCGGATACCGCCGGGGGTGCGCTCGAAGTACGCCGCGATCTCCGCGACGCTTTCACCCGCCACCCACCGGCTTTCCAGCTCCGCGTCCATTTCCTCGTTCCACGGGCGGCCCTGCTGAGCGGCCCGGCCCGCGGATCTTCGCCGCGGCGACCGCCCGGCGCCGCCCACGGACAGCAGGCCGTCCGCGATCAGGTCGGCGACCGTCGCGGCCACGTCGAGGTCCAGGTCGAGGCTGCCCTCGGCGACCGGTTCGCCGCCCGGACCGCCGGCTTCCAGCGTGATCATCACCCTGGTGTTCGGTTCGGCGCGGTCGTCGTCCGTCCTGGTCGAGACCGCGATCTGGTAGATGGTTTCCTGTGCCCGGATCTCGATCCGGCGCTCTTCGATGATCGACATGCCACGAAGCTAGCGCGCACCCCCGACAATTTTCGGGCACGCACCGCTCACGGCCGACTCCGCTCCGAAATTGTCGGACCCCTCCCCTAGCGTCCTCGCCGACCACACCACGTCATCGGGAGGCGACGATGAGACACCGGCGGACAAGACGGTGCCCCGGTCCGGACGAGCCGGACCGGGGCACCGGGTTGCGACTGTTTCGCTCAGAAGTGCAGCAGCTGGGCCAAAGTGCTCTGCTTCTCCTGCGCGGCCTTCGCGGAGCTGTCCGACTTCTGCGCCGCGGCACCGTCGGGAACCGGCGGCGGAACCGGGCTGCACTGGACGTCGGAGTGGTTGCCGGGCTGGCGCTTCGGCAGCTTGCCGGTGGCCAGGTAGTCGGCGACCTTGTCGTCCACACAGGACACCCCGGACAGCGAGCCGGCGTGCGTGGTGCCACCCGGCGCGCTGATCAGGCTCGAGTTCGGGTACCGCTTCCGGACCTCGAGGCTGCCCGGGTACGGCGTCGCGGCGTCGAGCTCCTCACTGATGAGGAGGGCACCGGCGACCTTGCTGCCGTTGATGTCGACGGGCTTGCCCGCCTCCGCCGGCCAGTACACGCAAGGCGCGTTGAACCAGGCGTTGCCCCAGGTCTCGAACGGAGCCTTGGCGTAGGTCAGCCAGTTGTCGACCCGCCACTTGTTCCAGTTCGTCGGCCACTGGACGTCGGTGCACTGCACGCCCAGGTAGACGGCGAAACCGTTGTCGTCGCCGGGCGGGTTCGAGTCGTCGTAGAGCGCCTTCAGCGTCTGCCAGTCACCCTTGTGGACGTAACCGTCGAAGGCCTTGGCCATGTCGACCCAGCCGAAGACGTAGTAACCGGCCTGCAGGAAGACGTCGGTCCACTCGTCACCGCCGATGACCCCGCCCGCCGGGTTCTTGGCGAGCTTGCGCTGGGTGTCGTACCACAGCTTCTCCACCGCGGCGCCGGTCTTGCCCAGGTGGTAGACGCTGTCGTAGGACGCCAGCCAGTCGAAGTAGGTCTTGATGTTCTTGTCGAACGCGACGTCCTGGTCGAGGTTGGCCTGGTACCAGACCTTCCGCGGGTCGACGTTGCCGTCCAGCACCATCCGGCGGACGTTCTTCGGGTACATCGTGCTGTACACCTGGCCGAGATAGGTGCCGTAGGAGAAGCCGTAGTAGTTGATCTGCTTCTCGCCCAGCGCCTTGCGCAGGCTGTCCAGGTCCTGCGCGACATCGGTCGTCTTGATGTGGTCGAGGATCGCGCCGTTCTTGCGGCAGGCGTTCGCGTAACCCTTCGAGCGGTCGAGCCAGGTCTTCTCCAGCTTCGGGGTGGTCGGCACGTACGCCGGCCGGTCGTAGCTGAAGTAGTTCCCGTCGCAGCTGATCGACGGCTTGCTGGACCCGACGCCCCGCGGGTCGAAGCCGATCCAGTCGTAGTTGTCACCCGCGTGGTTCGGCACGTACTTGCCGAGCACCGAGAGCCCCAGGCCCGACCCACCGGGGCCGCCCGGGTTCACCAGCATGATCCCCTGGGACTGCGCGGTCTTGTGCTTGATCCGCGAAACCGCGACGGAGACCTTCTGGCCACCCGGCCGGGCGTAGTCCATCGGCACTTCGAGGAAGCCGCATTCGGCGCCTGCGGCCTTGAGGTTCGCCGAGTCGCATGGCCCCCAGGCGATCGGCGCGGGGCTGAACTGCACCCCAGGGTCCGCCGAGGCGGCGGGCGCGGCGGCCATCAGCCCGGCCGCGAGACCCGCGGCGGCGACGGCGGCAACGATTCTTTTCACAGTCGTCCTTTTCGTCCGCATTCGACAGAGTTCGCCAGATTTCGACGAAACTACCGGCAACCCTGCACAATCTCGCTGACCGCCACGACTTCCGCCATCCGCCTTTCGTCGGTACCTGGTCCGACCGCCGAGCATTCGGAACTGTCTGTGGCCATGGGTACGCTCCGGGCGACCGAGCACGGCGGGAGGACGGATGACCGCGGACGAACGGCTGGTCAAAGCGGTCCGTACCGGGCTGGCCGAGCTGGCCGATCCGGTGAAGGCACCGGTGATGCAGGCGTACATGAAGTCGGCCATGCCGTTTCGCGGAGTGGCCAAACCGGAGCGGAGCGTGCTCCTCAAGCGGGTGTTCGCCGACCACATACTGCCCGATCGAGTGACATATTCGGCGACTGTGCTGGCGCTGTGGCGGGAAGCCGAATTCCGGGAAGAGCGCTACGCGGCTCTCGACCTTTCCGGATATCGCGAGTACCGGCGGTGGCAGGATCCCGGGCTGATCCCGATGTACGAGGAAATGATCGTCACCGGCGCTTGGTGGGACCACGTCGACGAGCTGGCCATCCGGCGGGTGGGCCCGATCCTGCGCTCCGCCCGCGGCAAGGTCACGCCGATCATGCTGCGGTGGGCGGCCGACCCCGACCTCTGGCGACGGCGCACGGCGATCATCTGCCAGGTCGGCGCCAAGGAGGACACCGACACGGACCTGCTCACCCGGGCGATCGAACCCGCGATCGCCGAGCCGGAGTTCTTCCTGCGCAAGGGAATCGGCTGGGCACTGCGCGACTACGCGAAGACCTCACCGGACTGGGTGCGCTCCTTCGTGGACGATCACCCGGACCTCTCGGGCCTGTCCCGCCGGGAGGCGCTCAAACACATCGGGTGAAGGTCACGCCGGACGACCGGTTCGGGTACGCCGCGCGTGCCGCCCGGTTCACCTGGAGAGCGGCCTCGCGTGCCGGGCCGATCGGTTCGCATACCCGGAGAGCCGGTTCGAGCACCGGGACCGTCGACTCGTGCACCGGGACGGTCAGCTCGGGCACCGGGACCGTCGGCTCACGTACCCGGACGGTCGGCTCGCGTACTCGGAGAGTCGGCTCACGCACCCGAACAGTCGGCTCGCTTTCGGCGATTGTCAGCTCACCTATCCCGGTGGTCGTCTCGCGTGACCAGGGAGTCGGCTCGCGCACCCCGACGGTCGGCTCGGGTACTCGGACAGTCGGCTCGCGTACCTGGGCAGTCGGCTCGTCGGGCCGGTGCTTGGGCGGGCGCTGTGGGGCCGGGTCGGCGTGCCGTTGTGCTGGTCACCGCGGCGATGAGGCCGGCGGGGTGGTCCGGACGTGGAAGAGGGGCCGGTTTCCCGGCCCCTCTTCCAGAGCGACAGCGTTGTGCGCGAGCGTCAGCCGCGCAGGGTTGCTTCGAAGCGTTCGCCCGCCGCGGCGACCGCGGCGTCGCGGGCCTTGGTCGCCTCGTCCACCGTGAGGGTGCGGTCCGGCGCGCGGAAGCGCAGCTTGTAGGCCAGCGACTTCTTGCCCTCGCCGACCTGCTCGCCCGCGTACGCGTCGAACAGCGTGATGTCCTCGAGCAGCTCGCCCGCCCCGGTGCGCAGGACCGCGGCGAGGTCGCCCGACGGCACGTCCGCAGCCGCGACCAGCGCGACGTCGAGCAGCACCGGCGGGTAGCCGGACACGCTCGGCGCCGGGCGGGAGTCCGGCAGCGGGATCGCGTCGAGGTCCAGCTCCATCGCCACGGTGCGCGGCGGCAGGCCGAGCGCCTCGACGACCTTCGGGTGCAGCTCACCCGCGTGCCCGACCGGCCAGTCGCCGACCCGCAGCTGGGCGCAACGGCCCGGGTGCCACGGCGGCAGGTCGGTGGCCTGCGTGGTCAGCTCGACGCCGGCGGCCTCGGCGATCGTCCGGGCGGCCTGCACCGCGTCGGCCCAGCTCGCCTGCTCGCCGCCGCCCCACCAGCCCGCGCGGTGGCGCTGGCCGGCGAGCACGACGGCGACGTGCACCGGCTGCTGCGGCACGGCCGCCTCGAGCACGGCCAGTTCCTCGTCGGTCGGCCGCCGGTCGACGCCGAGGGCCGGCATCTTCAGCGGGTTCGGCGCGGGCAGCACGACCTGGCCGACCTGGAACAGCGCGACGTCCTTCATCCCGCGCGACAGGTTGCGCTGCAACGTGTCCAGCAACCCCGGCAGGAGCGTGGTGGCCAGCTTGTTGCGGTCGGCCTCCAGCGGGTTGCGGACCACGACGGCGTTGCGGCGGACGTCGTCCTCCGGCAGACCGAAGGCGTCCCACACCGCGTCGCCGACGAACGGGAACGGCCGCACCTCGACGTACCCGGCCTCGGCCAGGGCCCGCGAGACACTGCGGCTGCGCCGCTGGGCATCGGTCAGGCCGCGGCCGGCGGGGGCGGCGGGCAGGACCGACGGGATGCTGTCGTAACCCTCCAGCCGCAGCACCTCTTCGACGAGGTCGGCGGGCTGGCGCAGGTCGCCGCGCCAGCTCGGCGGGATCGCGGTGACCTGGCCGGTGCCGTCGTCTCCGGTGCTGACCGAGACCTTGCAGCCGATCTGGCTGAGCCGGCGCACGGTCACACCGCGCTGGTAGCTCACACCCGCGATGCGGTCGGGCAGGTTGATCGGCATCACGACCGGCGGGTTCGGCTCGACCGTGCCCTCGTCGGTGCGGCCGGGCCGGATACCGGCGTCGCCGTACTGGCGCAGCAGGCGCGCGGCCAGCTCCACGGCCGCCGCGCAGAGCTGCGGGTCGGTGAACCGCTCGAACCGCTTGGCCGCCTCGGAGAACAGCTTGTGACGACGGGCCGTGCGGCTGATCGAAGCCGGGTTCCAGTGCGCCGCCTCGAGCAGCACGTCGGTGCTCTCCGGCGTGATCTCCGTGCTCGCGCCACCCATGGTGCCGGCCAGCGAGATGACGCCGCTGTCGTCGGCGATGACCACGTCGTCCGGGTCGAGGGTGCGCTCGACGTCGTCCAAAGTGGTCAGCTTCTCGCCCGGCTTCGCCTTGCGCACCACCAAATCGCCCTGGACGGCCTTGGTGGCGAACGCGTGCAGCGGGTGCCCGAGCTCGAGCATCACGTAGTTCGTGACGTCGACGGCCAGGGAGATGGAGCGGATGCCGGCCAGCATCAGCCGCCGCCGCATCCACCACGGGGTCGGCGCGGTCGCGTCGAGGCCGGTGACCCGGCGCAGCACGAACCGCGGGCAGCCCTCGGGGTCCTCGACGTGGACCGGCCACGCGTCACCCTCGGCCGCCGGGACCTCCAGCAGCGCCGGGTCGCCGAAGGGCACGTCGAGGGCGTTCGAAAGCTCGCGCGCGAGGCCGCGGATCGACAGCGCGTAGCCGCGGTCCGGGGTCGGCGCGAGCTCGATCACCGTGTCGTTCAGGGCGAGCAGCTCCTGGGCGTCGTCGCCCGGGCTCGCGGTGCCCGGCGGCAGCACCAGGATGCCGGTGTGGTCCTCGCCGAGGCCGAGCTCGCGCGCCGAGCAGATCATGCCGTCGCTGATGCGGCCGTAGGTCTTGCGGGAGGCGATGGCGAAGTCGCCCGGCAGCACCGCGCCGGGCAGCGCGACGACGACCAGGTCGCCCTCGGTGAAGTTGCGCGCGCCGCAGATTATGCCGCGGGTCCTGATGCCGTGCGGGCCCTCGTCGAACTCGCCGGACTCTTCGTCGTCCTCGTCTTCGTCGTCGTCTTCGGGCTCGTCGTCGTCCTCGGCGACCTCGCCGACGTCGACGCGGCAGAACCGGACCGGCTTCTTGAACTCGGTCAGCTCCTCGATCTCGGCCACGCGGCCGACGACCAGCGGGCCGGTCACCGGCCCGAGCTCACTGAGGTCGTCGACCTCGATCCCGATCCGCACGAACGCGTCGGCCAGGTCCTGAGGCGTGACCTCGCTGCCCACGTCGAGGTGTTCGGTCAGCCAGCTGACTGGGACTCGCACTACGCCTCCGTTCCGAAGGGAAGGGTGAAGCGGACGTCGCCTTCCACCATGTCGCGCATGTCCGGGATCCCGTTGCGGAACTGCAGGGTGCGCTCGATGCCCATGCCGAAGGCGAAGCCCGAGTACACCTCGGGGTCGACACCGCAGGCGCGCAGCACGTTCGGGTTGACCATGCCGCAGCCACCCCACTCGACCCAGCCGGGGCCGCCCTTCTTCTCCTCGAACCAGACGTCCACCTCGGCGGACGGCTCGGTGAACGGGAAGAAGTGCGGGCGCAGGCGGGTCTTGGAGCTCTCGCCGAACATCGCGCGGGCGAAGGCGTCCAGCGTGCCCTTGAGGTGCGCCATGGTGATGCCCTTGTCCACCGCCAGGCCCTCGACCTGGGTGAACACCGGGGTGTGCGTGGAGTCGAGCTCGTCGGTGCGGTACGTCCGGCCGGGGCACACGACGTACACCGGCAGGTCGCGGTGCAGCAGGGTGCGGGCCTGGACCGGCGAGGTGTGCGTGCGCAGCACCAGGCCGGAGTCCTCTTCGCCGACGTAGAAGGTGTCCTGCAGCTGACGCGCGGGGTGGTCCTTGCCGAAGTTCAGCGCGTCGAAGTTGAACCACTCGGCTTCGAGCTCCGGGCCCTCGGCGACCTCGTAGCCCATCGCGATGAACGCGTCGGCGACGCGCTCGGAGATGGTGCTGATCGGGTGCCGGGCGCCGCGCGGGACGCGGTTCCACGGGAGGGTGACGTCGACGGCCTCGTCACGCAGCACGCGCTCGTCGCGCTCCGCCTGGAGCTCGGCGCGGCGGGTGTCGAAGGCCGACTGGACGGCCTGGCGGGCCTCGTTGACGCGCTTGCCCGCCTCGGCCTTCTCCTGCTTGGGCAGGGCGCCGATCTCGCGGCGCGCCAGCAGCAGGGGCGAGTGGTCACCGAGATGCGCCGGCTTGACCTCGGCCAGCACATCGAGCCCGGTCGCGGCGGCGAACGCCGCTTCGGCGGCCTTGACGGCCTCCTGCAGCGTCTCGGGGGCGAGAACCGCGCCGCCCTGGGCTTCCTTCTCCTTGGCTCCGGACATAACTCCTCGGCGTCCGCTGGGACTGGTCGTTCGTGCTCCGCCGGACAACGCGGCGCACGAGAGGTCAAAGGCAAGAAAAGTCTATGGGATCGGGTCGGGGCGCCCGTGGTCGCCCTCGGGCCGCGCCGGTGGTGGGCCTGACGGGACTGAACGATGACCAGGCCGGGTGCCCGGAATCCGGTCGCCCGAGGTGAACCGCTGGTCGGCGCGCGGCGGGTGACCGGTGAGCGGACGGCGGCTCGATCGGCCGCCGGGGCTCCGCGAAGTGGGCTCGCGCGCGTGAGGCGGAACGGTGCTTTCGACCAGGCGGCGGGAGAGCCGCTCGACGACGGAACTGCGACAGGGGCAAGCCAGGCACATGACGACGGAGGCGGGCGGCTGCGGGTGACCACGCAGCGGGCGATTGCCGCGGGCCGGTCGAGCCACGGCAGCAGCCATCGCGGTGAGTGAGCACGGCGGGCCGCAGAAATGCGACGGCAGCTGCCGCGGAGGGGCGGGCAGGCATTGCGACGGCGGCGGAGGCCACGTCTCAGCGGTGGGCGGCCATCGCGGTCGTGTACACGCAAACCGCCGCCGCGGTGGCCAGGTTGAGGCTCTCCGCCTTACCGTACAGCGGGATGCGGACCGCGAGATCGGTCGCGGACAAGACGTCTTCAGGCAGACCGTGGGCCTCGTTGCCGAACACCCAGGCCGTCGGCTCGGTGAGGTCCACCCGATCGAGTTCCGCGTCGGCGTAACCGTGGGCCGCGAACGTGCGCAGGCCGGCCGCCGAGCAGGCGGCCAGGGCCGCCGGGACGTCCCGGACCCGGGTGATCGGGACGTGGAAGAGGCTGCCCGCCGCCGCTCGGACGCACTTGCCGTTGTGGGGGTCGACCGTGTCGCCCGCCAGGACGACCGCGTCGGCGCCCGCCGCGTCCGCCACGCGGATCACCGTGCCCGCGTTGCCCGGGTCGGCGACGTCCACGAGGACCACCACCAGGCGGGCGGCCGGGGTCACCGCCGTCTCCAGTGGACGGTCGAGCAGGGCGCACACCGCCACGATGCCTTGGGGTGTCACGGTTTCGGACAGGCCGTCGGCCGCACGATCGGTGATCGGCGAGACCGGGACGCCGGCCGCGCGGGCCTCGTCCACCAGGTTCGCGTGCTGGGTCGCCGCGCGGGCCGTCACGAAGAGCTCGTGCACGCCGCCGGCGGCCAGTGCGGCTTCGACCGCGTTGGCGCCTTCGGCCAGGAACCGGCCGGTCTTGTCACGGTCCGCGCGCCGCGTCAGCTTGCGCGCAGCAACGACCCGGGGGGTCCGTTCGGTGAACGGATCCACCCCGGGCCGGGGAAAGCTGCCGGTCAGGCCGACTTCGCTTCGGTGTTCACGTTGGCCTTGGCGAGCTCGGCCAGCGCGGTGAAGGCCACGGCGTCGTTGACGGCGAGGTCCGCGAGGATCTTGCGGTCGACCTCGACACCCGCGGCCTTGATGCCCTGGATGAACCGGTTGTAGGTCACGCCGTTCGCGCGGGCGGCCGCGTTGATGCGGGTGACCCACAGGCGGCGGAAGTCACCCTTGCGGGCACGACGGTCCCGGTAGGCGTAGTTGAGCGAGTGAAGCGTCTGCTCCTTGGCCTTGCGGTACAGCCGCGAACGCTGGCCGCGGTAGCCGCTGGCCAGTTCGAGAGTTGCGCGACGCTTCTTCTGGGCGTTGACCGCCCGCTTGACGCGTGCCACGGGTCCATCCTGTCGATCTCGGGGGGCGCGACGAGGCGCCCCGGGTGGTTACAGCAAGTTCTGCGGGATCAGATGCCGAGAAGGCGCTTGACCCGGCCGGCCTCGGTCTTCGACAGCTCGGTGGTGCCCTCGAGCCGGCGGGTGAGGCGGTTGGACTTCTTCTCCATCAGGTGCCGGCGACCGGCCTTCTGACGGCGCAGCTTGCCCGTGCCCGTGACGCGGATCCGCTTGGACGTCCCGCTGTGGGTCTTCATCTTCGGCATTTCAGTCCTCTTTCGTGCGGCGGCTCACCGGAGACTCCGGTGAGCCGCTGACATGTGCTGGTCGGCGCCTTACGCCTCGGGGACCGGTTCGGGAACCGGCTCGACCTTGGCCTTCGGCTTCACGTTCTTGTGCGGGGCCAGCACCATGATCATGTTGCGACCGTCCTGTTTCGCCGAAGACTCGACGAAGCCCAGTTCGGTGACGTCCTCGGCGAGCTTCTGCAGCAGCCGGTAGCCGAGCTCCGGCCGGGACTGCTCGCGACCGCGGAACATGATCGTGACCTTGACCTTGTTGCCCGCCGCTAGGAAGCGCGACACGTGACCCTTCTTGGTCTCGTAGTCGTGCTGGTCGATCTTGGGGCGCAGCTTCTGTTCCTTGATGACGGTCAGCTGCTGGTTGCGACGCGACTCGCGGGCCTTCTGCGCGCTCTCGTACTTGAACTTGCCGAAGTCCATGAGCTTGCACACCGGCGGGCGGGCCTGCGGCGCGACCTCGACGAGGTCGAGATCGTTCTCTTGCGCCAGGCGCAGCGCATCTTCGATCCGGACGATGCCGACCTGTTCACCGGCGGGCCCGACGAGTCGGACCTCCGGCACCCGGATTCGGTCGTTGATGCGTGTCTCGGAGCTGATGGGGCCTCCTTGGTCCGAGGAATGTTTCCTGTTCTCGTTCGACCTGGTGCCCACATAGCGAAGGCCCCGACACCAGTGCGGTGTGCGGGGCCCACTCTGTTTCCGATCGCACCCGGCCGCTAAGCCGGGCACTTCACCCTGGACTTGCAGTCCGGGCGAGACCGGACCCGGACACCTGTACGGTGACGCGGGTGGGAGCGGGGCTCCACTTGCCGCCCCCGATCGCTCGGGGGCTGGTCGCTCGTGGAAGGGTACCAGACGTGTCAGATCAACCCTCCGAACAGCCCCCGTATTCCCCCGAAGCGCGCCACCTGGAGGACATCCCCAGCGTGGAGGTGATCAGCCGCGCGGCCGTGATGCTGCTGTCCGCGGGCGCCGAACGCCTCGGTCTCGCCGACGCCGACCCGGAGACGTCCCCGCACCGCGACCTCGACGAGGCGCGCCGCCTGATCACCGCGCTGGCCGGGCTCATCACCGCGTCCGCCGAGTACCTCGGCCTGCACGCCGGCCCGTTGCGCGACGGCCTGCAGTCGCTCCAGAAGGCCTTCCGCGAAGCCTCCGCCGTCCCCGACGCCCCTGGTCAGGGTCCCGGCGAGAAGTACACCGGCCCCGTCTACTGACCGCAGTCCCCGCGCAACCCCAGCCCCCGCCCTCTCCGGGGGGCGTCCCCAGTCCAGTTTACCGGGGGTGCCCGGCGGAACCCGGAAAAGGCGGTGGCCTGGGCTTGGTTGTCCACATCACGGGGTGCCTGTGGATGACGAGGTCGGCACCCGTGACCAAGACGGTCTCGGCGCCCACCGCATGAAGTTCTTGCCGGGCGAGTCGACCGACATCTAACATGTTAGATGTGAGTCTCTCGAAGGTCACTCGCCCGCTGCTGCGGGATGAGGCGTACGACCGGATCCGCCACGCGATCGTCGACGGCACGCTCGAGCCCGGTGCGCCGCTGCGTGACGCCGACCTCGCCGAGCAGCTCGGACTGTCGCGGGCGCCCGTCCGCCAGGCCCTGCTGCGGCTGGCCGAAGACGGTCTCGTCGACTCGAAGCCGCAGAGCTACACCCGCGTCTCCGAGGTGATGTCCCCCGACGTCACCGACGCGCGGGAGATCGTCCGGCTGCTGCACGAGTTCGCCGTCCGCCAAGCCGTGCCGAAGGTGCGCCGGGAGGACGTCTCCGCGATGCGCGCGGCCAACGACCGGTTCGCCGAAGCCATCAAAGCCGGGGACATCGCCGCCGCCGTCCGGGCGGACGACGAGCTGCACGACGTCCCGGTCCGGCTGGCCGGCAACGCCGCCGTGGCCGCCACCCTCGACCGCTACACGCCGCTGCTGCGCCGCCTGGAGCACGCCCGGTTCAGCTCGGCGCTGGCCTGGAACTCGGTGGAACGCCACACGCGGCTCATCGACGCCCTCGAAAAGCACGACACCGCCACGGCGGTCTCCGTGATCTCGACCATCTGGACCGACCTGCTGGAGGACCGATGACCCTGGCCGACTTCCCGCGCTTCCCCCTGCTCTTCGGCCCGTCGCCGGTGCATCCCCTCGAACGCCTCACCAAGCACCTCGGCGGCGCGAACGTCTGGGCCAAGCGCGAGGACGTCAACTCCGGGCTCGCGTACGGCGGCAACAAGACCCGCAAGCTCGAATACCTGGTCGCCGACGCCCTCGCGCACAAAGCGGACACCCTCGTCTCGATCGGCGGCGTCCAGTCCAACCACACCCGGCAGGTCGCGGCCGCCGCGGCGCGCGCCGGGCTGAAGGCCGTGCTGGTGCAGGAAAGCTGGGTCGACTGGCACGACCCGCTTTACGACAAGGTCGGCAACATCCAGCTCTCGCGGATCCTCGGCGCGGACGTCCGGCTGGTCGACGCCGGTTTCGGCATCGGGTTCAAGCAGGCGTGGGAGGACGCGGTCGCCGAGATCGAGGCCGGCGGCGGGAAGCCGTACGCCATCCCGGCCGGCGCGTCGGACCACCGGCTCGGCGGGCTCGGCTTCGCGAACTGGATCGCCGAGCTGGAACAGCAAGAGGCGCAGCTGGGCGTCTTCTTCGACACCGTGATCGTCTGCTCGGTCACCGGCAGCACCCAGGCCGGGATGGTCGCCGGGGCCGCGTTGGGCAAAACAAGGCGCATCCTGGGCATCGACGCCTCAGCCAAGCCGGACGAGACGCGCGAGCAGGTCACGCGGATCGCGAAGGACACGGCCGAGCTGATCGGCGCCGGCGACATCGCGGACGTCGAGCTGGACGACCGGTACCACGCCGGGATCTACGGCATCCCCGACGCGTCCACTGTGGACGCCATCGAGACGTGCGCCCGGCTGGAGGGGATGATCACCGACCCGGTGTACGAAGGAAAATCCATGGCGGGACTCATCGACCTGGTCGGCCGGGGTGAAATCGAACGAGGCTCGAACGTGCTCTACGCCCACCTCGGCGGGCAGCCCGCGATCAACGGCTACACGAGCGTCCTGGGCTGAGCGTCCCGGGGCCGGGCGAACCGGCCCCGGGAAAACCTCAGTCCAGCACGCAGAGCACGTCGATCTCGACGAGCAGCTCGCCCGGGAGGCCGACGTACACCGTCGTGCGCGCGGCGTGCGGGCCCTCGCCGATGAGCTCGTTGTAGACCTCGTTGAACGGCACGAAGTGCGCGGTGTCGGTGAGGTAGACGCGCACCATGATCGCGTCGGCGAGGCTCGAGCCCGCCTCCTTGAGCACGGCTTCGATGTTCTTGAACGTCTGCCGGGTCTGGCCCGCGACGTCGTCGCCGACGATCTCGTTCGTGGCCGGGTCGAAGGCCACCTGGCCGGCGACCTGCAGGAGGTTCCCCTTGCGGACGGCCTGCGAGAACTTCGCCGGCGGCTTCGGCGCGTTCTCGGTGGAAACTGCCGTCTTGCTCATCAGTGCCCCTTTCCGTTCTCCGTCCATCCACTGTGGACGGAAGCTTCGTTCGTCGCGGCCCGCAGGTCCGGGACCAGCGCGAGCAGGCCTTCGTAGTCGAGCAGCACCTTCGGCACCGACATCGACGCGGCGGCCAGCACCTCGCCGTCCGCGCCGCGCACCGGCGCCGCGACGCAGTGGATGAAGTCCTCGTGCTCGGCGTTGTCGACGGCGTACCCGAGCTCCGCCACGCGCTCCAGCTCGGCGAGGTAGTCCTCGGCCGAGGTGATCGTGTTCGGCGTCAGCACCGGGTACTCCATGGACCGCGCGATCTCCTCACGACGGGCGGGAGCCATCGCGGCGACGAGCACCTTTCCCACCGCGGTGCAGTGCAGCGGCGCGCGCTTGCCGACGCGGGAGTACATCCGGACCGAGTGGCGGCCCTCGTACTTGTCGATGTAGACGACTTCGCCGTCGTCATAGCTGGCGAGGTGCACGGTGTGCCCGGTGCGGGCGTTGAGCGCGGCGAGCGCCGGCTGGGCGCTGCGCCGGACGTCGATCGAGTCGAGGGCCTGGTTGGCGAGGTCGAACATCGCGCTGCCGAGCCGGTAGTACCGGGTGCCCTCGCGGCGGACGAAGTGGTGGTGCTCGAGGGTGCGCAGCAGGCGCAGCACCGTCGACTTGTGGACGCCGATCTCCTCGGCGAGGTCGTCGAGGGTGCGCGCGTCCTTGGCGATCGAGTTCAGCAACGTCAGCGCGCGGTCCAGACTCTGGCTCAAGTGAGCACGCCCTCTCCGGTCAGCCGCGCCGAACTCCACTCGTCCGGGCCCGCGTGCAGCAGGGTATCCACGACCGTGCGTGGCAGCGGTACGCCGACGTCGTCGTGCGTGAGCAGGGTCGCGGCGGCCTGGAGGTGACCCCGGCGCAGCCGTTCCAGTGGCGAAGCGCCACGCAGGGTCGCGGCCAGGAAGCCCGCGGCGAACGCGTCGCCGGCACCGACCGGCTCGACGACGTCGACCCGCAGCGCGGGCGCGAACAGCGGCTCACCTTCGACCAGGGTCGCGCCGCGTTCACCGTGCTTGACGACCAGCGTGCGCGGGCCCGGCAGGAGAGCCCGCAGCGCAACCGGGTCGCCGGTCCCCCACACGTGCTGGGCCTCGTCGTCACCGGTCAGCACGATGTCGGCCTGGGCGGCCAGCTCCGCGAGCAGGCGGGGGTCGCGGCCGGCCCACAGGGCGGGGCGCAGGTTGACGTCGAAGGAGACGAGCCGGTCGCCGCGCGGCGCGTCCAGCAGCGCGCGCACCAGCGCGAGGCAGCTGTCCGACAGCGCCGGGGTGATCCCGGACAGGTGCAGCACGCGGACGCCGTCGAGGTTCAGGCGCTCCAGCAGCGAAGGGCCCATCCCGGACGCCGCCGAGCCGGCGCGGTAGTACCGCACCGGGCTGCCGCCGGCGCCGCTTTCCTTGACGTAGAGGCCGGTGGGGCGCACCGGGTCGACGGAACACGCGCTGACGTCGACGCCGGCGGCGGCGATCTCCCGCAGCATCGCGCGGCCGAACGGGTCGTCGCCGACGGCGCTCGCCCAGCCGCTCGGGACGCCGAGGGCGGGCAGGTGACAGGCCACGTTCGACTCGGCGCCGCCGATGGTGCGCGTCCACTGGCGCACCTCGTCCGGCGGCCCGGGTTCGGCCGGCACGAACAGCGCCATCGACTCGCCGACACAGAGCACTTCGGGCCCGCTTGTCACTTTCCGTCTCCCCTGTCCTTCTTCCCGTTGACCTGTGCCGACCCGGATGCTACACCTATGGCACTCAAAATGCGCAACAGTCGTTGCAACATACGCAACCGAGGTCGCCGCCGATGAACACACCCGCCCCTTGCTCGATCGACACCGCCGCAATCGACGCCCTCCGCCAGGAGCGGATCGACTGGCGGTTCCGCTCGGCCGCGCCCGCCCTGACCGGGCTCACCCTGGGCGAAGCCGCGCAGCGGCGGCTCAACCTGTTCACCGACGGGTTCTTCGCGCCCTTCGTGGTGCTGGACGAAGAGGCCCTCGAGCACAACCTGCGGACGATGGCCGCCTGGTGCGCCGCCCGCGGTGTCGTGCTCGCCCCGCACGGCAAGACGACGATGGCCCCGCAGCTCTTCGCCCGCCAGATCGAGCACGGCGCCTGGGGCATCACCTGCGCGAACGCCGGTCACCTGCGGATCTACCGGGCGTTCGGCGTCTCGCGGATCCTGCTGGCCAACCAGTTCCTCGACCCGAGCGGCCTGCGCTGGCTGGCGGAGGAGCTGGCCGCCGACCCCGCGTTCGAGTTCATCTGCTGGGTCGACTCCGTCCGCGGTGTCGAGCTGATGACCGAAGCGCTCGAAGGCACGAGCCGGCCGGTCGACGTCCTTCTCGAGCTGGGGGCCGACGGCGGCCGCACCGGCGTCCGCGACACGGCGACCGCGCTGGCCGTCGCCGAAGCGGTCCACGCCAGCCCGGCACTGCGGCTGCGCGGCACCGGCGGTTACGAAGGTGCGCTCTCCCACGACACCGACGACGCCGCGCTGGCGAAGATCAGCTCCTATGTGGACGGTCTCCGCGACCTCGCGATCACCTTCGCGGACAAGGGACTTCTCGAAGGACAGATCATCGTCACCGCCGGTGGCAGCGCCTACTTCGACCAGGTCGCCAACGAGCTCACCAAGCCGTGGCCGGACGGCCTCGACGTGCTCCCGGTCCTGCGCAGCGGCGCCTACATCACCCACGACGACGGCTTCTACCGCGAGATCTCCCCGCTCGGTGAGCACCCGCGCATCGACGGCGTCGAGTCGTTCCGCCCGGCCCTGCACGCCTGGGCGCAGGTGACGTCGAAGCCGTCCGACGAACTGGCGCTGCTGACCATCGGCAAGCGCGACGCGTCCTTCGACGAAGGCATGCCGGAACCGCAGCTGCGCCGCACCCCGCGTGGCCCCGCGGAGCCGCTCGAAGGCCACGTCATCGCGAAGATGAACGACCAGCACGCCTTCCTCACGCTGCCGGCGGGGTCGCCGGTCGAGGTCGGCGACTGGATCGGGCTCGGCCTCTCGCACCCGTGCACCGTGTTCGACAAGTGGCCGCTGCTGCCGGTGACGGCGGGCGACGGCGAAACCGTCGTCGACCTCGTCCGGACGTGGTTCTGATGGACGTCGTCCTCCGCGGCGCGCTGGTCGCCGACGGCACCGGCGACGCCCTGACCAGGCACGACGTCGGCATCACCGGCGAGCGGATCGCCAGCGTCGCCGAAGCCGGCTCGCTGGCCGGGAACCGGAACATCGACGCCGACGGCCTGGTGCTCGCGCCCGGGTTCATCGACATGCACTCGCACTCCGACCTGCAGCTGCTGGCCAACCCGGACCACCCGGCCAAGATCACCCAGGGCGTGACCACCGAGGTGCTCGGCCAGGACGGACTGTCCTACGCCCCGGTCGACGACGCCGTCCTCGACGCGCTGCGCCAGCAGCTCGCCGGCTGGAACGACGACCCGGCGGGCTTCGACTGGAACTGGCGCTCGGTCGGCGAGTACCTCGACCGCCTGGACCAGGGCATCGCCGTCAACGCCGCCTACCTGGTGCCGCAGGGCACCGTCCGGATGCTCGCCGTCGGCTTCGACGACCGCCCGGCCACGGACGCCGAGCTGACGCGGATGAAGGAACTCGTCGCCACCGGCCTGGCCGAGGGCGCGATGGGCATGTCGTCGGGCCTCACCTACACACCGGGGATGTACGCGGACACCGCCGAGCTGGTCGAGCTGTGCCGCGTGGTCGGTGCGGGCGGCGGGTTCTACAGCCCGCACCACCGCAGCTACGGCAAGGGCGCGCTCGAAGCGTTCGCCGAGATGATCGACGTCTCCCGGCGCTCCGGCTGCCCGCTGCACCTGGCGCACGCGACGATGAACTTCTCGGTGAACAAAGGAAAAGCGCCCGACCTGCTCCAGCTGCTGGACGACGCCCTCGACGACGGTTGCGACGTCACGCTCGACACCTACCCGTACCTGCCGGGCGCGACCTACCTCTCGGCGCTGCTGCCCAGCTGGGCCACCGAAGGCGGGCTCGACGCCACCCTCGCCCGGCTGTCCGATGTGGACACCCGCGAGCGGATCCGCGCGGAGATCGAGGAGTCCGGTTCGGACGGTGCGCACGGCGTGCCGATCGACTGGGACGCCATCGAGATCAACGGCGTCCGCAACGACCGCAACAACCACCTGGTGGGCCACAGTGTCGCCGGTTCGGCGCGCGCCGCGGGCAGCGAACCGGCGGCACTGTACTTCGACACCCTGCTGGACGAACGTCTCGGCACGTCCTGCCTGATGCACGTCGGGCACGAGGAGAACGTCCAGGCGATCATGCGCCACCGGACGCACACCGGCGGCAGCGACGGGCTCCTCGTCGGCGCCCGCCCGCACCCGCGCGCCTGGGGCACGTTCCCCCGTTACCTGGCCCGGTACGTCCGTGAACTGGGCGTCCTGGACCTCGCCGAATGCGTCGCCCACCTCACCGGGCGGGCCGCGCGCCGGCTGCGGCTGACCGACCGCGGGCTCGTCCGCGCCGGGTACGCCGCCGATCTGGTCCTGTTCGACCCGGAGGCGGTCTCCGACACCGCCACCTTCGACGACCCGCGGCAGCCCGCCGCGGGCATCACGCACGTGTTCGTCAACGGCGTCGCCGCCCTCGACGACGGCCGTCCCACCGGCGCCCTCGCCGGCCGATCCCTGCGCAATCCCGGGAGAACCCGATGATCCACTGGCTGCAGCACACCACCGGCGGGCTGCTCACGCTCGCCGCCGTCTCGATCGCCGTCCTGCTGGTCCTGATCATCAAGCTCAAGCTGGAGCCGTTCATCGCCCTGATCGTCGTCGGGCTGCTGACCGCGCTCGCCGCCGGCCTGCCCGTCGGGGCGATCGTCGGCTCCGCCCAGAAGTCGGCGGACTCCTTGCTGGAAAAGGGGTTCGGCAGCATTCTCGGGCACATCACGGCGATCATCGGGCTGGGCACGATCCTCGGGTCGATCCTGGAACGCTCCGGTGGCGCGAAGGTGCTCACCGGGGCGCTGCTGCGCTCCTTCGGTGAGAAGCGCGCGCCGCTGGCGATGGGCCTCGCCGGGTTCATCTTCGGCATCCCGGTGTTCTTCGACATCGGCATCTTCGTGCTCGCGCCGCTCGTGTACGTCGCCGCGCGCCAGGGCGGCCGGTCGCTCGTGCTCTACGCGATGCCGCTGCTGGCCGGGCTTTCGATCACCCACGCGTTCCTGCCGCCGCACCCCGGCCCGGTGGCCGCGGCCGGCCTGCTGCACGTCGAGCTCGGCTGGATCATCCTGATGGGCCTCGCCTGCGGTGTCCCGGCGTTCCTCATCGGCGGTGTGCTCTACGCGACCTGGATCGGCAAGCGCATCGACGTCGGCGTGCCCGAGGACATGATCTTCGCTGAGGAGGAAGCCGAAAACGACGAGAACCCGCCGTCGCTGGCGCTGGTCGGGTCGATCATCGCGGTACCGCTGGTGCTGATCCTGGCCGGCACGTTCGGCAGCATCTGGCTGCCGAAGGGTTCCGCGCTCGCCGGGGTCGCGGCGTTCATCGGCACGCCGGCCGTGGCGCTGACCGTCGCCGTGCTGCTCGCGTCCTGGCTGCTCGGGCTGCGGCGCGGGTTCACCGGCAAGGACCTCAACGAGCTGGCCGCCAAGTCGCTGCGGCCGGTCGCGATGATCCTGCTGGTCGTCGGCGCGGGCGCGTTCTTCGGCGGGGTGCTCTCGGCGACCGGGATCGGCAAGGCCGTGGCCGACTCGCTGCACGACGCCGGGCTCCCGGTGATCATCGCGGCCTACGTCATCAGCTGCGGCATGCGGATCGCGCAGGGCTCGGCGACCGTCGCGATCGTCACCACCAGCACGATCCTCGGCCCGGCCGTGGCCCAGCTCGGGTATTCGCAGATCCAGCTGGCGCTGCTCGTGATGGCCATCTCGGCCGGGTCGATCATCGCCTCGCACGTCAACGACGGCGGGTTCTGGATCGTCCAGCGGTACTTCAACATCACCGTGCCGCAGACGATCAAGTCCTGGACGGCGCTGGAAACCGTGCTCTCCGTCTCGGGTTTCGCGGTTTCGGCATTGCTCATGGCCGTGGTCTAGACCATACTGGAGGGAAGCCGCCGCCCGAACCCGTTGGGAGACAATGACGATGACCGGACTTTCCCGTCGCACGTTCCTCGGCGCCGCTGCGGGCGCGAGCGCCGCCACCGTTCTCGGTGCGCAGTTCGCCGCGGCGGCAACCACTTCGAAGGCCTGCACCGCGGGAGCGACCGTGTACGTCGGCAGTTACACCACCGGGGCGGACGGCCACGGCCTCGACGTCACGAGCCGCTCCGGCGCCACGCTGACCCCGGTGCGCACGGTGCCGGGGATCAGCGACACGTCGTGGTTCGACCGCAGCGCCGACGGCAAGACCCTGTACGTCACCAACGAAGGCGACCCGAACGGGTTCGTCTCGGCGCTGGACATCACCGACGTCACGAACCCCAAGCTGCTCAACAAGATCTCGTCCAAGGGCAGCGCGCCGACGCACCTGAGCGTGCATTCGAGCGGGAAGTACGTGCTGGCGGCCAACTACGGCACCGGCAGCGTCGTCGTGCTGCCGATCCTGGCCGGCGGGAAGCTCGGCGCGGCCACGGACCTGGCGCAGCACCAGGGAACCGACCGCGCGCCGAACGCGCACCAGGTCGTCAACGACCCGACCGGCCGCTGGGTGCTCTCGGTCGACCTCGGTGCCGACTCGGTGTACGTCTACTCGCTCGACGTCGCCACCGGGAAGCTCGCGCTGCACCAGCAGCTGAAGCTGCCCACGGGCGCCGGGCCGCGGCACCTCGCGTTCGACCGGACCGGGAAGTTCGCCTACATCCTGCAGGAGCTGCGCCCGGAGCTGACGGTGGCGAGCTGGGACGCGGCCACCGGCACGCTGAAGGCGCTTTCCGTCGTCCCGGCCGTGCCGAGCGGCAGCACCGGTGACCTGTTCCCCGGCGAGATCGCGCTGTCGAAGGACGGGAAGTTCGCCTACGCCACCGTGCGCGGGCCGAACACGCTGGCCACGTTCGCCATCTCGGGCGGTGGCGCGACGCTCAAGCTGGTGTCCTCGGTGACCACCGGCGGCAACTGGCCGCGGCACGTGGCCCTCGACCCGGCGGAGGGCTGGTTCTACGTCTCGAACCAGCGCTCCGGCACCGTCACCTCGCTGCCCCGCGACCCGGCGACCGGCCTGCCCGGCGCGGTCGCCTCGAGCCTCGCTGTCGGCAGCGTCAACTCCGTCTACTTCGCCTGAGCACCGGTCGTGAGTGCGTAACAGTGTTCTAACACTGTTACGCACTCACGACCTCCCTACTGGAGGACCCCATGAGACTGCGCCGCACCCTCCCCCTCGTCGCGGGACTGGCCCTGCTGGCCGGTTGCGCCCCCACGCAGTCCGCGCCCGCGGGCAACGGCGGGGACGAGAAGACCGGCACCGTCCGCGTCTGGCTGTTCGACGAGGCCAACCGCGCGCCGAAGGAGGCCGCGGTCAAGGACGCGATCGCCGAGTTCAAGGCCGCGCACCAGGGCGTCGAGGTCGACGTCCAGTGGGTGCCGGTCGAGGGCCGCGCCGACAAGTTCTCCGGGGCCTTCACCGACCCGGCCAGCGCCCCGGACGCCGCCGAGTTCGGCAACACCGACGTCTCCAGCTACGCCGCCACCGGCGCGCTCGCCGACCTGACCGGCGACCTCGCGTCGTGGAGCGAGGGCAAGGACCTCATCCCGACCGTCGTCGACACGGCGAAGGCCGGCGGCAAGACCTACGGCCTGCCCTGGTACACCGGCATCCGCGCGTTGTACTACCGCACCGACGTCTTCACCGAGCTGGGCCTGAAGCCGCCGACGACGCTCGCCGAGCTGACCGACGACGCTCGCAAGATCCGTGCCGCCAAGCCGGACCTCTACGGCATCTCCGTCGGCGGCAAGTACACCTACGCGATGCTGCCGTTCCTCTGGGCCAACGGCGGCGAGCTGGCGCAGGAGAGCGACGGCAAGTGGAAGTCGGCGGTGACCGGTGAGCAGGCCAAGGCCGGCCTGACCCAGTACGCGAACCTGATCAAGGACGACGTCTGCCCGCCTGCGCAGTGCGCGAACCTGACCGGCACGCAGAGCGTCACGGCGTTCGCGGGCGGCAAGGCCGGGATGACGATCGGCGGCGACTTCAACCGCAAGGCCGTCGACCAGGGCGCGGTGAAGGGCAAGTACGCCGTCGTGCCGATCCCGGGCACCACGGCCGGCAGCGTCGCCCCGGCGTTCGCGGGCGGCAACCTGCTCGGCGTGTTCAACGCGAGCAAGCGCCGCGGGCTGGCGCTGGAGTTCATCGAGCTGCTCGGCGGCGCGAAGTACCAGGAGAAGATGTACACGGCGATGGGCAACCTGCCGACGCTGAGCTCCGTGCAGCAGAAGCTCGCCGCGAACGACCCGTTCCTCAAGCCGTTCGTCGACACCCTCAAGGCGGGCACGAAGTTCGTCCCGGCGACGCCCGCGTGGTCCAAGATCGACAGCCAGAACGTGCTGCCGACCGCCGTCCAGCAGATCGCCACCGGCGGCAAGGACCCGGCCGCCGCGCTGACCGACGCCGCCGCCGCGATGGACAAGGCCTTCGGGTAGTGGTGGCACAGCAAGTCCGTTCCGTCTCGGCGCCGGTGAAGGCGCCGAGACGGCGGCGGCGGGACGGCCGGGCCGCGATCCTGTACCTGCTGCCCGCGGGTGTCCTGCTCGCCGCGCTGCTCGTGTACCCGATCTACGAGCTCGTCCTGATCTCGTTCTACGACTACGGCCAGCCGCAGGCCGCGGGCAACGCTCCGCTGGTGTTCCTCGGCTTCGCGAACTACGCCGACCTGTTGTCGCAGACGGAGTTCTGGACCGTGCTCGGCAAGACGGTCGGGTTCGCCGCGGCCTGCGTCGTCGGCAGCCTGCTGGTCGGCACCGGCCTCGCGGTCCTGGCCAGCCGGGTCCGCTCGCTGCCCCGGACGCTGCTGTTCCTCGCCACGCTCGGCGCGTGGTCCACCCCGGCGATCGCCGGCTCCTACGTCTGGCTGTTCCTCTTCGACACCGACTTCGGCCTGGTCAACGAAGTGCTCTCGGGCATCGGGCTGCCTTTCGAACACCATTCGTGGACCTTCGGCACGATCGGCGCGTTCGGCCTGGTCGCCGCCGAGGTGATCTGGTGCTCGTTCCCGTTCGTCCTCGTGACGATGTACGCGGGGATCAAGGGCATCCCGGAAGAGGTGCTCGAGGCCGCGTCGCTCGACGGCGCGTCGGCCTGGCGCTCGACGTGGACGATCGTGCTGCCGATGGTGCGGCCGCTGCTGATGATCGCGACCGTCCAGTCGATCATCTGGGACTTCAAGGTGTTCACCCAGATCTACGTGATGACCAACGGCGGCGGCGTGGCCGGGCGCAACCTGGTCCTCAACGTCTACGCCTACCAACAGGCTTTCGCCGGGCAGGAATACGGCCTCGGCTCGGCGATCGGAGTCGTCATGACACTGTTGCTGCTGTCCGTCACCGGGCTCTACGTCCGTTCGCAGCGCCGGAGCGCGGCATGGCTCTAGCCGTCCGCCGCCCAGGCAGGCTGATCGCCGAGATCGTCACGGTCGTGATCGCCGGGATCGTCGCGTTCCCGCTGTACTGGATGCTGCTCTCGGCGTTCAAGCCACCGGGCGAGATCCAGTCGGCGAACCCGAAACCGTGGACGTTCAGCCCGTCGTTCGACAGCTTCACCCGCGTGCTCACGGTGTCCGGCTTCGGGCGGTTCTTCCTGAACAGCCTCATGGTGGCGCTGGTCGTCGTGGTGCTGTCGCTGCTGCTGTCGTTCCTCTCGGCGGTCGCGCTGACGCGGTTCTCGTTCAAGGGCCGGACCGTGCTGCTGGTGATGATCCTGGTGGCGCAGATGGTCCCGGTGGAGGCGCTGACCATCCCGTTGTTCTTCCTGATGCGCCAGATCGGCGGCGTGGCGCCGGCGTTCGGGCTGAACGAATTGGGTTCGCTGGTGCTGGTGCACCTGGCGTTCAGCCTGCCGTTCGCGATCTGGATGCTGCGCGGGTTCGTCGCCGCGGTGCCGGTGGAGCTCGAAGAGGCGGCGAAGATCGACGGCGCGTCCCGGATGCGGTTCACCTGGCAGATCCTGTTCCCGCTGGTCGCGCCCGGTCTCGTGGCGGTGAGCGTGCTGGCGTTCATCCACGCCTGGAACGACTTCCTCTTCGCCAAGACGTTCATCATCTCCAAGACCGAGAACCAGACGCTGCCGCAGGCGATCCTGGTGTTCTTCAAGCCGGAGGACACCGACTGGGGCGCGGTGATGGCGTCGTCCACCCTGATGACCATTCCGGTGCTGGTGTTCTTCGTCCTCGTCCAACGACGGCTGGTGTCCGGCATGGCCGGCGCCGTGAAGGGCTGACATGTCTTTCGACACACTGCTCCCCCGCCCGGTTTCGGTGACGCCAGCTTCGGGTTCGTGCCCGTGGCCGTCCACTGTGGACGTTCGTTCCGCCGACCTGCCCGCGGAGGGCTACCGGCTGGAGATCTCGCCGTCCGGCGTGGTGTTGTCCTGTGGTGACGCGGCCGGGGAGTTCTACGGGCGGCAGACGTTGCGGCAGCTGGCAGGTCCTTCCGCGTTCCGCTCGGTGGTCCTCGGTGAGCTTTCCCTGCCGTGCGGCGTGGTCGAGGACCACCCGCGGTTCGGCTGGCGCGGCTGCCTGCTCGACGTCGCCCGGCACTTCCGGACCAAGGCCGAGGTGCTGCGGTTCGTCGACCTGCTGGCCGCGCACAAGCTGAACGTGCTGAACCTGCACCTGACCGACGACCAGGGCTGGCGCTTCGACGTCCCTTCGTATCCGCGACTGACGTCCGTGGGCGGCTGGCGGCCGTCGTCGATGGTGGGCAGCGGTGGTGAGCAGGACGGGCGGCCGCACGGCGGCTTCTACACCGGCGACGACCTGCGGGAGATCGTCGCCTACGCGGCGTCCCGGGCCATCACGGTGGTGCCGGAGATCGACATCCCGGGTCACGCGCGTGCGGCTCTGGCGGCCTACCCTTCTCTGGGCACTGAGGACTCTTACGAGATCTGGACCGCCTGGGGCATCAGCACTTCGCTGCTCTCGCCGACGGAGTCCACTTTGGACTTCTTCCGCACGGTGTTCGACCACCTGCTGGAGATCTTCCCGTCTCAGGTGATCGCGCTGGGCGGCGACGAGATGCCGGGCGCGACCGACGAGCACCGCAAGTTCGTCCGGCTGCTCGCCGAGCACCTGGTGTCCCGCGGGCGCACGCCGATGGGCTGGGACGAGGTCCTCGACATCGGCGGCCTCCCCCCGATGGTGATCGGCTCCTGGCAGAACGAGACCGCCGGTCAGCAGGCGGCTTCGGCGGGCCACGACGTCGTGATGTGCCCGGAACAGCACGTGTACCTGGACCACCGCCAGTCGCCGCACCCGGACGAGCCGATCCCGGTCGGCATGGTCCACACGCTGGAGGACGTCTACGCGTACGAGCCGGCGCTGACCGGTCCCCGGCTGCGGGGTGTGCAGGCGCAGGTGTGGAGCGAGCACCTGGACAGCGTCCGGCGGGTGGACTACATGGCCTTCCCGCGGCTGTCGGCGTTCGCGGAGGTGGCGTGGAGCAGCGGGACGCGGGACTACGAAGAGTTCCTGCCGCGGCTGCGGGACCACCACTTGCCGCGGCTGGACGCGCTGGGCGTGGAGTACCGGCCGTTGGACGGGCCGCACCCGTGGCAGACGCGGCCGGGGGTGCCGGGCCGGCCGCGCTGACGGCCTACAACCGGTATTCCGCGGGCACCCACTCCGAGAACAGATCGGCCACATCGGCCACGGCGTCTTCGTCGGCCTCGCGGCCTTCGGCGCGCAAGGAGTGGATCGTGTCGAGCAGCTCCTGGTAGAGGTCGTCGCGTTTCACGCCTTGCTCGAGCTGCTCGACGAGGAGCGGCCTGATCTCGAGAACGCCCAGGCCGGCTTCCACCGAAGCCAGCAGCTTGGCGCGGAACTCGCCGTCGTCCATCATGCGGTTTCCCGCCCCTCCACTCGGGACTCTCGGGGGTCACTGCATCACCGGCCGCGCAGTCCAGCCCCCACCCTCTCCGGGGGGCGTCCCCAGTCCAGTCTATCGGTGGATGCCGGCAAAACCGGCCGGAAGCCGAGCGGTGAGCCGAGCTGTCCACAATCGGAAGTGCCTGTGGATAGCTCGGTTCACGGCAGCAGCGTCACCGTCACCGAGCGCGTCGGGCCCACGTTGCCCGCCGCGTCGATCGAGCGGTATTCGATGCGGTGGCGGCCGTAACCCGGGGTGCGCGGCGCGAACGGCGACACCGTCAGGCCGCCCGGGCCGAGGTTGCCGTACGCCAGGCCGTCGATCTCCGTGCCGGTCGGGGTGAACAGGTACGGCGCGTCCGGGTCCGTCGGCCAGCCGTAGTACTTGTGCCAGCCGTCGGCGTCCACGCGGAACTCCGGCATTCCGTCGGACGGTGTCAGACGCATCGTGAACGAACCGTGGTACACGTGCCCGGGCGGCAGCTCGGCCGTCGTCGTCGGGCCGGACGCGTCCACCGTCCAGGTCAGGGTCGTGCCGCCGGTGGTCGCGGTGAGGGTGTGCGCGCCCGATGCCGAGTGCAGCGCGAAGTCCGGGCCGCTCCCGGCCGGACGGCCGTCGAGCGCCCAGCGGACCGGCGGGATCGAGCCGGTCGGCTCGCCCGTTTCGACGTAGACGACGTCGTGGCCGCCGACCGACTGCGCGGTGGGCGTCGAACCCACGACCGCGGGGCCTCCCGAAGGCGTGGTGGTCACCGACGTGTCGACGGTCCACGTGCGGGTCGCCGTCGGCCGGGCCGCCGGGTCGCGGACGAACGGCGTCGGGTCGGTGACCTTCACCGTCAGCGTGTGCTTGCCCGGCTTCACGTGAGCCTGCCGCAGATCGAGCGCGTCGGTGCCGCGGACCGGGCGCCCGTCCAGGGTCCAGGTGACGTCGAGGCGGTGGTCGACCGGGTGCATCGTGCGGACCCACACGACCCGGTCGGCGCCGATCGTGCCGGCCGGGGTGCCGTCGCCCAGCAGCGGGACCTTCGCGGAGATCCGCTGGGTCATCCGTTCGCGGCCGACCTGGTCGTAGGCGTAACCGAGGGTCTTCATCATCGAGTGCGCGCTGGGCCGCCAGACGCCGGTCTGCGTGTACAGCCCGCCTTCGTAGCGCCCGATCGTGCCGCCGGACTCGCTGGGCTCGCCGAGCCACCGGTACCACTTCGCGTGCTGGTCACGCATCTGCCGCTCGGTCAGCACGGTGTGGTGGATCGACGCGGGCTCGCCGCCCTCGTACGCCCCGCCAGGAACATTGCGCGCGTAGTAGTCGTACTCGTCGTCGAGGCCGCCGAGCGAGTGACCCAGCTCGTGCGGGGAGATCAGCGCGGACAGCGCGTTGCCGCCGGACGCCGTCGCGTACGTGCCGCCCGCGCCGCCGTAGGTTGCGCTGTTGCCCAGCGCGAGGATCTGCCGGTTCGCGCGGGTGGTGCCGGGCACGAGATCGGCGTAGCGCTGCGCGGCCGCGTCGTCGACGGTGAGCAGCCGCTGCACGCTCCCGGCGTCGCAGCCACCCCAGAACCCCATGTTCAGCGGGGTGTTCCGCTGCGGCGCGTCCAGGCCGGGGTCACAGTCCACACCGGACTCGGGCGAGGCGATCGAGACGGCGTAGACGTTGAAGTAGCTGCGGTAGGACTTGAACGGCTCGAGCGACCAGAGCGTCTCCATGTGCCGCTCGACGTCGGCGAAGAACTTCGGCTGCTCGGCCGCGGTGTACCCGTCGCCGAGGACGACGAGGTTGAACCGCTGCGCGACCGGCCCGGTCACCTGGACGTCGGTGACGACTGTCGCCGGCTCGTCGGCGTACGCGGGTGTGGCGATCCCGGTGGCGATCAGCAGCGCTGCGGCCAGCCCGGCCCATTTCGACATGGTCCCGGTCTAGCGCAGTGCTTTCGCCGCCGGAACCGCCGGAAGTCGGGCTATCCTGCCGAAATGGGGATTCGAGGGGGAATTCTGGTCACGGTCGCTGCGCTGACGCTGCTGACGGCCTGTACGGCGCCGGCGCCCGAGCCGGTGGCCAAGACCACTTCGGCAGCTCCGACGACTTCGGTTTCCAAGCCGTCGTCGGACGCGCCGCCGCTGGGCCCGGGGCCCGGATCGCAGCCGCCGACGACGCCCCAGCCACCACCACCGCAGTCACCGGCGAAGGTCACCTCGGCGTGCCCCTTCCTCGGGGTGACCGAGATGAGCGCGGTGATGGGCGCCACCTTGGACACCTACGCCGTCGAGCAGCCACCGGACCCGCGGCAGGGCGTCACGACCTACCGGTGCAACTACGCCAGCCGGACCGGCGGCCGGCTGGTCCACGACCTGTTCATCGACGTCCTCCCGGGCACCGGGCGGTTCGCGTCGCTGGTCACGGAGTGGACCCAGGACTGCGCGGCGCCCGCGGTGCCGATCCCCGGCGTGAACGGCACCACGCGGACGTGCGAGCTGTCGAAAGGCTCGAACTCGGGTGACATCATGCTGCTGGTCGCGAAGAAGTCCCACGGCCAGACCCGGCTGGCGGAGCTGGATCTGCGGCCGTTCCGGAGCGAGGTCTACCCGCGTCTCGCGCAGCTCCTGACCGACCGGCTATAAGCCGTTATACGCGGGTCGGCCGGTACCAGACCTCGGGCCGCCCGACCTGGCCGTAGTGCGGTTCCCGGTGCGCCATCCCGTTGTCCGCCAAGTACTCCAGGTACCGGCGCGCGGTGACGCGGGACGCGCCGATCGCCGCGGCCGCCGCGCCCGCCGACAGGCCTTCCGCCGCGCCGCCCAGTGCGTCGGTGATCGCTTCCAGGGTCTGGACGCTCATGCCCTTCGGCAGCGGTGGCTGCTCGGTCGTGCGCAGCGTTCCCAGGGCGCGGTCGATCTCGGCCTGGCCGGAGACCTCGCCGGACGCGTCGCGGAACTCGGCGTAGCGCTCCAGTTTTTCGCGCAGGGTGGCGAAGGTGAACGGCTTCAGCAGGTACTGCACGACGCCGACCGACACCGCGGCCTTCACCAGGCCGAGGTCGCGCGCCGACGTCACGGCGATGACGTCGATCGGCAGCCCGGCCGCGCGCAGGGACCGGCACACCGCCAGGCCGTGCGTGTCCGGCAAGTAGAAGTCCAGCAGCACCAGGTCGACGGGTTCGCGTTCGCAGAACCGCAGCGCGTCACCGCCGGAGTGGACCACGCCCGCCACCGAAAAACCGGCCAGCCGTTCCACGTAGACGCGGTGCGCCTCGGCGGCCACCGGTTCGTCCTCCACCACCAGCACCCGGATCACCGGTCCGCCTCCTGCCGCGGCAGCCGCACGGTGAACACCGCGCCCCCGTCCCGCCCGATGTCGACCGTACCGCCGTAGCGGCGCACCGCCTGCCCGACGAGCGCGAGCCCGAGCCCGTGGCCCTCCCCCGCCTTCGTCGACCAGCCGCGGCGGAAGACGTCGGCGCCCTCGGGGACGCCGGGGCCGGTGTCGGCGACGCGCAGCAGCAGTTCGTCCACGTCGGACCGGGCGGTGACGACGACGGCGGGGTGGCCGCCGCCGTGGACCGCGGCGTCGATGCCGTTGTCGATCAGGTTGCCGAGGATGGTGACGAGGTCGCGGGCGGCGACGCCGTGGGTCGCGTCGTCGATCATCGTGTCCGGCGTGATGGTCAGCTCCACCCCGCGTTCGCTCGCCTCGGCGGCCTTGCCCAGCAGCAGCGCGGCGAGCACCGGTTCGGCGACGGCGCCGACGACGCGGTCGGTCAGCTCCTGGGCGAGAGCGAGCTCGGCCGTCGCGAACTCGACGGCCTGCTCGGGTTTTCCGATCTCCACGAGGGAAACGACGGTGTGCAACCGGTTCGCCGCCTCGTGCGCCTGCGACCGCAACGCCTCCGCGAGGCCGCGGGCGGTGGTCAGTTCCCCGGTCAGCGTCTGCAGTTCGGTGTGGTCGCGCAGGACGACGACGGTGCCCTGCGACCGGCCGCCCGCGCGGACGGCGGTCGTGCTGACCAGCAGCACCCGAGCGTCCGTCAGGTGCAGTTCCTCGGCGCGGTTTTCGGCCGACCCGAACGCCGTCACCAGCTCGGCCGGCAGGCCCAGCGCGGTCAGTTCCCGCCCGACCGGGTCGGTGTCGAGGCCGAGCAGGGCGCGCGCGCCGTCGTTGCAGAGTCCGATCCGGCCGTCGCGGCCGACGAGCAGCACGCCTTCACGGACCGAGTGCAGCACGGCTTCGTGGTACTCGAACAGGTTGCTGAGCTCGCCGGGCGCGATCCCGCGCGTCTGGCGGCGCAGCCGGGCGCTGATCAGCCAGCCGCCGAACGCGCCGACGAGCAGCACGGCACCGGCGACGCCGAACAGCGGCCACAGTCGTTCCCGCAGTTCCGCCGAGATCGCCGCGACCGTGATCCCGACGGCGACGAGCGCGACCACCCGCTGCCCGGGGCCGAACACCGGCACGACCGTCCGGATCGACGGGCCGAGTGATCCGGTGTAGGTCTCGGTGTACTCCTGCCCGTGCTGGGCCTGCGCGATGGTCCCGATGTAGTGCTGGCCGATCAGGGCCGGGTTCGGGTGGGTGTAGCGGATCCCGGCCGGGCTCATGATCGTGATGAAGTCGACGCCGGTGTCGGTCTGCACGCGCACCGCGAACGGCTGCAGCGTGACGCTCGGGTTCGGCGTGTCCACGGCGGCGAGGACGGACGGCGCGTCCGCCACGGTCGAGGCCACAGCCCGTACCTGGTCCTTGGCGTTCTGGTCGGTCGCGTGCGACGCATCGAGGTAGGCGAACGTGATCCCGGCGCCGGCGAGCACGCAGAGCACCACCAGCTGCAGCACGAGCAGCTGGCGCGCCAGGCTCCAGCGGGACGACGTCGGGGACACCTCCTCATACCAGCACACCGGGGGCCGGGTGTCCGAACGGGACGGTGCGATCATCGCGCGAACTCAATGAACACAAGTGAGCCGGGTCACCTCGGTGGGCCTACAGTGTGCCGCAACCTGGAACACCCCTGAGCTGGAGGCAACGGTGCCGACCCCACCGACAACCGAGGAGACCCCGCGCAAGCGGGACAAGACCCACTACCTGTACCTGGCCGTGATCGTCGCGGTGGCGCTCGGAATCCTGGTGGGTTTCCTCTTCCCCGGCTTCGCCAAGGGCCTCAAGCCCCTCGGTGACGGCTTCGTCAACCTGATCAAGATGATGATCACGCCGATCATCTTCTGCACCATCGTCATCGGCGTCGGCTCGGTCGCGAAGGCGGCCAAGGTCGGCAAGGTCGGTTTGATGGCCCTGTTCTACTTCATCATCATGTCGACCTTCGCCCTGGCGATCGGCCTGGTCGTCGGCAACATCCTGCACCCGGGCACCGGCCTGCACCTGAACCCGGCCGACGTGAAGAGCGTCCAGAAGTCCGCCACCGGCGCCGAAGGCCCGGTCGACTTCCTGCTCGGCATCATCCCGAAGACCTTCGTCTCCGCCTTCACCGACGGCGAGGTCCTGCAGGCCCTGCTGGTCGCGTTGTTCGTCGGTTTCGCGCTGCAGAAGCTGGGCCCGAAGGGCGCCCCGATCCTGCGCGGCATCGAGCACATCCAGCGCCTGGTCTTCCGGGTCCTGTCCATGATCATGTGGGCCGCCCCGATCGGCGCGTTCGGCGCCATCGCCGCGGTGGTGGGCGCGACCGGCTGGGCCGCGTTGAAGAGCCTCGCGGTGATCATGATCGGGTTCTACGCCACCTGCCTGATCTTCGTGTTCGTGATCCTCGGGATCGTGCTGTGGCTCGGGGCCCGCGTCTTCATCTGGAACCTGCTGCGCTACCTCGGCCGCGAGTTCCTGCTGATCCTGTCGACGTCGTCGTCTGAGTCGGCGCTGCCGCGGCTGATCGCGAAGATGGAGCACGTCGGCGTCAGCAAGTCCGTCGTCGGCATCACGGTGCCGACCGGCTACTCGTTCAACCTGGACGGCACGGCGATCTACCTGACCATGGCGACGCTGTTCATCGCAGCCGCGCAGGACGAGCCGCTCTCGATCGGTTCGCAGATCGGCCTGCTGGCGTTCATGATCATCGCGTCGAAGGGCGCGGCGGGCGTCAGCGGCTCGGGCATCGCGACGCTGGCTTCCGGCCTGCAGTCGCACCGGCCGGAGCTGGTCAACGGCGTCGGCTTCATCCTCGGCATCGACCGGTTCATGTCGGAGGCCCGCGCGCTGACGAACTTCGCCGGCAACGCCGTCGCGACCGTCCTCATCGGAAACTGGACGAAGGAGTTCGACCGGGAGAAGGCCGAGCGGGTCTTCGCCGGGCAGGAACCCTTCGACGAGGCGACCATGCTCGACGACCACAGCCACGCGGCCGGCACCGACGACCTGGACGACGCCGCCAAGGAACCCGCGCGGTAACCCCCACCCGTTCGTGCTCATGCCCCCGCTGAGCACGAGCCACGCGGGCCGCGGTGCGAGTTCCCCGACTTCGCACCGCGGCCCGTTCCACGTCTTCACCCAAGGCGGCACTTTCACGTGAAAGTGCCGCCTCCGGCGTTTCAGCAGGCGGCGTGGCCGTCGTAGACGACGCGGGCGGCGGCGATCGACTCGCGGTGCCGCTCCGCCCAGCCGAGCAGGCCGTTGAGGGACTGGTACAGCTCCTTCGCCATCGGCGTGGCCTCGTACTCCACGCGCGGCGGGACCGTCGGGAAGACCGTGCGCACCAGCAGGCCGTCACGCTCGAGGTTGCGCAGGGTCAGCGTCAGCATCCGGCGGCTGATGCCCGCGACCGAGCGCTCCAGCTCGGTGAACCGCACCGGGCCGCGCGTGGCCTCCAGCAGGATGCCGATCGCCCACTTGCCGCTGATCCGGTTGATGACTTCGAGCACCGTGCAGACGTCGAGTTTCTCCGGGTCGATCTCGGTGACCTGGACAGGTACATCGATGTTCCCCTGGGACATGAAAGTGCCTCCTTCACGGCGCACCCATGGTCACACATGATGGGCACTGTTACAAGAAGTGCCCTGGAGACGACCAGGGGCAACGCTCAACTGGAGGGCCTGACATGGCCGAGAACCATCCCGTCCGATCCCGCGGCCTCGCCTTGGCGGTGCTGTGCGCGGCGTCGCTGATGGTCGTGCTCGACAGCAGCATCGTCGCGGTGGCGCTGCCCGCGATCCAGGCCGACCTCGGCTTCACGCCCGCCGGGCTCGCCTGGGTCGTCACCGCCTACCTGGTCGCCTTCGGCGGTCTGCTCCTGCTGTCGGGCCGGCTCGGCGACCTGCTCGGCCGCCGCCGGGTGTTCCTCGGCGGCCTGGGCCTGTTCACGGCCGCGTCGCTGGCGGCCGGGCTCGCCGGCAACGCGGCGGTCCTGGTCGTCTCGCGGTTCGTGCAGGGTGTCGGCGGCGCGCTCGCGTCGGCCGTGGTGCTCGGGATGATCGTCACGATGTACCCGGAGCCGCGGGCCCGGGCGAAGGCGATCGGCGTCTACAGCTTCACGCAGGCCGCGGGCGCGTCCATCGGGCTCATCGCGGGCGGCGCGCTGACCCAGGCGCTGAGCTGGCACTGGACGTTCTACGTCAACCTGCCGATCGGCGTGGTCGCACTGGTGCTGGCCGTCCGGGTGGTCGAAGCCGATCGCGGCACGGGCCTGCGGGCGGGCCTGGACGCGCTCGGCGCGGTGCTGGTCACCGCCGCGGTGATGCTGGGCGTCTACGGGATCACCTCCGCCGTCCGGGGTGCGCTGGCCGCGGCCGCCGTCCTGCTCGTCGCGTTCGTGGTGCGGCAGGCGAAGGCGCGCACGCCCCTGCTGCCGCTGCGGCTGTTCCGGATCCGCGCGGTCACCGGCGCCAACCTGGTGATGGTCCTGATGGTCGCCGGGATGCTCGGCTTCCAGTTCGTCACCGCGTTGTACCTGCAGCAGGTGCTGGGTCTCGACGCGCTGCGCACCGGCGTCGCGTTCCTGCCGGTGCCGGTGGTGATCGCGGTGGCCTCGCTCGGCTTCACGGGCCGGCTCGCGGAGCGGTTCGGGCCGCGGGCGGTCCTGCTGTCCGGCCTGGGCCTGGTGATCGCCGGCCTGCTGCTGCTCACCCGGGTTTCGGTGCACGGCAGCTACTTCACCGACGTCCTGCCGCCGTTGCTGGTGATGGGTCTCGGCGCCGGCGTGGCGATCCCCGCGTTGATGGGCCTGGCGATGACCGCCGTCGCGCCGGAGGACGCGGGGGTCGCGTCCGGCCTGATCAACACCACGCAGCAGGTGGGTGCGGCGATCGGGACGGCCGTGCTGGCGACGGTGGCCGCGTCCCGCACGGCGAGCCTGGGTTCGGCAGACCACCGCGAGGCGCTGGCGTCCGGTTTCCGGCTGGCCTACGGCACGAGCGCGGGCTTCCTGATCGCGGCGATCGCGCTCGGCGCTGCGGTACTGGCCCGGCGTCCCCGCCGGAAGGCCACCGAGCCGGAGGTCTGCGTCGCCGGTTCGGTGTGATTGGGGGGCCGACACGCGTGATTGGGGGGCCGACACGCGTGATCGGGGCGACGACACGGGTTCTCCCGGCCGTGCCGCCGTCCCGATCACGCGAGGTAGGTGCTCAAACCCCGGTGGCCCCGGCGCATCATCAGCGCGTGGTTCACGCGGAAGAGTGGCCGGGCCACCGTGTCCAGCCGCCGCAGCAGCGCCTTGCGGGCGTGGACGTCCTGGGTGATCTCCAGCAGCGTCCCCGCGCCCGTCGCGCGGACGGTGCCCGCCAGCACCCCTTCGAGGTCTCCGCTGAGCCTGACCCGCATCAGGCCCGCCCGCTCGTCCTGGTGGTCGCGGTGCATCCGGACGACCAGCCGGAACGGGAGCCGCGAGCGGCAGACCAGTTCGGCGGTGTCGTCGTCCACCCGGCGCACCGTGCGGACGTCCGACCACCACCGCGGGTAGCCGGCGAGGTCGGTGACCGCGCCGAACACCCGCTCGGGCGCGGTACCGGGTAGCAGCCAAGAGCTGCGGAACCGGTAGCGCGCGCCCATCACGGCCTCACACCGGGGCCGAGACCAGCTTCCGGCCGTCCACCGTGACGATGTCGACCGACTTCACGTCGTCGGGCGCGACCAGCGCGGACCCGTCGAGCGAGAAACCCTGGCTCTCCCACTTCTCGGACACTTTCCAGCTGCCCGCCGTGACCGCCTGGCCTTCCTTGGTCACGACCTGCAGCAGGCACTGCTCACCGGCCTTCACGCCCTTGACCGCGACGTTGACCCGGACCCAGCCCGCGAAGGGGCTCACCGACGCGGCCAGCTGCACGCCGGTCGTCGGATCCCGCCCCTCGGCGTTCTTCGTGCCGGGCACGTCCGTCGCCGGTGCGGGGATCGCGATCGGGCCGCTTTCCGAGCCGGTCTGACGTCCCACGAGCACCCCGCCGCCGAGCGCGGCCACCACCAGCACCGCCGCCGCGACCAGGGCCAGGCCCCGGCGTGACGCCGGCCGGGACGCGGTCCGCACCGGCGCCGCCGTCTCCTCTTCGCGCATCCGGCGGAGGGTCTTCTGCAGCAGCAGGTCCCCGCCTTCCGGAGGCCCGTCGAGGAACGCCTCGGGCGGTACCTCGTCGAGCGACTCGCGCAGAGCGACCAGCTCGTTCAGGTCGAACCGGCACTGGGCGCAGGTCTGCAGGTGCCTTCGTTCGAAGTCGGCCGCCTCCGCCGGGTCGAGCGCCCCGAGGGCGTACGCGCCGAGCTGCGTGTGTGTTTCGTCCACGGCGTTCACCGCGCCACCTCCGTTCCGCTTCCCGAGATCATCGAGGCTCTGAGAGCCCTGAGTGCGTAGTACGACCTTGATTTCACGGTACCCGGTGCGACGCCCAGTGTTCTCGCCGCTTCGGCCACCGTCCGTCCCCGGTAGTAGATCTCCACCAGGACCTCTCGATGTTCGTTGGACAGACCGTCCATCGCGCCGAGCACCGTCATCGAGTCGACCACGCCCTGGGCGTGGTCGCGCTCGACGGCCGGGGTCGGCACGCCTTCGGCCGGTTCGGCCACTTCCTGTGGCCGTGCCGCCCGGGCTCGCGCCCGGTCGGTGACCAGGTTGCGCGCGACGGTCAGCAACCAGCCGCGCACCGAACCCTTCCCGTCGTTCTGCAGGTCGTCTGCGTGTTTCCACGCCCGTACCAGCGTCTCCTGGACCACGTCCTCGGCTGCCGCCCGATCACCGGTCAGCCTCGTCGCGTAGGCCAGCAGGCTCCGGCCGTGTTCGGCGTAAAGCTGCCGAATCAGGTCCTCGCCTTTGGCCTTCTTAGGCCGCCTGCCTCCGATCGCCACCCTCGTCCTCCCGACGGTGTTCTGAGTCGGCGAGGACAGTACTGCAACCCGCAGCGCCACCGGCGGTGCGTGGGTCGAGCGCAGCGCGACCATGGTGTTCATCGGCTGCCCGTCCTTCCTCGTTTGCCCGGAAACCGTCAGGGTTCAGGAGCCGGCGGCGGCCGGCGCGGTGATCTTGCTGCCGTCCGGGGCGACGGCGAACCAGGTGCCGTTGACGCCCTGGCCGTTGGCCTGCCCCGGCGCCTTGTCGCCCGAGAACTCGTAGAGCGGCCAGCCGTTCAGCGTGAGCTGCTTGCTGCCGTCCTTGCGGTCCAGCGTGCCGACCTGGGTGTCCTGGATGCCCTTGAGCATCGGCGGGGCCTCCCCGGCGAGCACCGGGGGCCAGGTCGCCGCGCACTGACCGTCGCAGGTGGACGTCGGCGGCTGGGACATGTCCTTGTCGAACCGGTACAGCGTCTTGTCGGAGGCGTCCGTGACGACCGCGCCGACTCCCGCCACCGTGGCGGCGGCCAGCATCACGTGCCCGGGCTGGCCGTGTTCCGGCCCCACGGCTCCCGTGGCCATGTCGCCACAAGCCGACAGCGGGGCCACGACAGCGAATGCGGCAGCGCAGACGACGGCCGTCCGGATACGGTTCATCACGTTCTTCTCCTCGGTGAGGGCGGCACCGCCGTCCAGCGGACCTCGACATCCCAGACACGGACGCCCGGCCGAAACGGTTCAGCGGGGATTCGCGCGGTTCGGTGCCGGTTCGCGGGTGGATTGGTGTGTCCCGGTGATCGGCACGGTCTTGTCGCCGTGCGGGCGGGTTCCTAAGCTGATCACCGTCCCGCCGCCGCCCGGATGTCCACGGGAGGCCGCCGTGTCCGTGAAACCGCTCCTCTGCGTCGCGCTCCTGGCCGCGGGCTGTGCCGCGACACCGGCGCCGGCGCCCGCCTTCACGGCGTCCCTGACGTCTCCCACCGACGTGGTGCTCCACTGGCCGGACGACGACGCGGGCCACCGGGTCGAGTACGCGAACGACCCCGCCGGGCCGTGGACGACGCTGCGGTTCCTGCCGCCGCACACGACGAGCTACCACCACCCGGACCTGATCCCGGAGACGCCGTTCTACTACCGGGAGCAGCCGTTCACCGGCCCGGTGTCAGCCGAGACGACCGCGGGCGCGCCGGCGGCCACGGACGCGACGGCACTGCACGCGGTGGCCGGCGGCGACACGGTGACGTTCACCTGGGCCGACCACACGACCGGCGAAGCCGGGTTCCTGCTGGAGATCCGCCGCCCCGGCGCACCGGACTTCGACCCGGTCGAGGTGACGGACCCGGACACGACGACGTGCGCCCTGTCCACCCTCCCGGGTGAACAGGGCTCGGCCTACCGCCTCCGGGCGCTGCACTACGGGCCGCTCTCGCCCGTGGTCCACGAGACCACGGGCCAGGAGCGGTGAGGCGCCACCCGGCTTACTCGGCCGCGAGGACGTGGCGCAGGAACTCGCCCGTGTAGCTCGTCTCGACCCCGGCCACGTGCTCGGGCGTGCCCTCGGCGATCACCGTGCCACCGCCGTTGCCGCCCTCCGGGCCCATGTCGATGATCCAGTCGGACGTCTTGATCACGTCGAGGTTGTGCTCGATCACGATCACCGTGTTGCCCTTGTCCACCAGCCCGTTGATCACGCCGATCAGCTTGCTGATGTCCTCGAAGTGCAGGCCGGTGGTCGGCTCGTCGAGGATGTAGACCGTCTTGCCGGTGGAGCGCTTCTGCAGCTCGCTGGCCAGCTTCACGCGCTGCGCCTCACCACCCGACAGGGTCGGCGCGGGCTGCCCGAGGCGGACGTAACCGAGGCCGACGTCGACGAGCGTGGCCAGGTGCCGGTGGATCGCCTTGATCGGCTCGAAGAACTCGGCCGCCTCCTCGATCGGCATGTCCAGCACGTCCGAGACGGTCTTGCCCTTGTAGTGCACCTCGAGGGTCTCGCGGTTGTACCGCGCGCCCTTGCAGACCTCGCACGGGACGTAGACGTCCGGCAGGAAGTTCATCTCGATCTTGATCGTGCCGTCGCCCGCGCACGCCTCGCAGCGGCCGCCCTTGACGTTGAACGAGAACCGGCCCTGCTGGTAGCCGCGGACCTTCGCCTCGGTGGTCGCCGCGAACAGCTTGCGGACGTGGTCCCAGACGCCGGTGTAGGTGGCCGGGTTGGACCGCGGGGTCCGCCCGATCGGCGACTGGTCGACGCGCACCAGCTTGTCGACCTGGGCCAGGCCGTTGACCCGGGTGTGCCGGCCCGGCACCTGGCGGGCGCCGTTGAGCTTGTTCGCCAGCACCGTCGCGAGGATGTCGTTGACCAGCGTCGACTTGCCCGAGCCGGAGACGCCGGTGACCGAGACCAGGGCGCCGAGCGGGAACGACACGTCCAGCGCCCGCAGGTTGTGCTCACGCGCGCCCACGACGGTCAGCTGCCGCTTCTTGTCGATCGGCCGCCGGATCGCCGGGACGTCGATCTTGCGGCGCCCGGACAGATACGCCCCGGTGATCGAGTCCTTGTTCTTCAGCATCTTCTTGTACGGTCCACTGTGGACGATGTGGCCGCCGTGCTCGCCGGCGCCCGGGCCGATGTCGACCACCCAGTCGCTGGAGCGGATGGTGTCCTCGTCGTGCTCGACGACGATCAGTGTGTTGCCCAGGTTCCGCAGCCGGCTCAGCGTCTCGATCAGGCGGTGGTTGTCGCGCTGGTGCAGGCCGATCGACGGCTCGTCCAGCACGTACAGCACGCCGACCAGGCCGGAACCGATCTGGGTGGCGAGCCGGATGCGCTGTGCCTCGCCGCCGGACAGCGTCGCCGACCCGCGGTCGAGGGAGAGGTAGGTCAGGCCGACGTCGAGCAGGAAGCGCAGGCGGGCCTGGATCTCCTTGAGCACCGCACCGGCGATCATCGACTCGCGCTGCCCGAGCTCCAGCTCGTCGAGGAACTGCGACGCCTCGGCGATCGAGAGCCCGCAGACCTCGGCGATCGACATGTCGCCGCGGGTCTTGTGCTGGAGCGTGACGGCGAGGATCTCCGGCTTGAGCCGGGTGCCCTGGCAGGTCGGGCACGGCACCTCGCGCATGTAGCCCTCGTACCGCTCGCGCATGTACTCGGACTCGGTCTGCTCCTGGCGCCGCTCGAGGAACGGGATGACGCCCTCGAAGTTCGCGTAGTAGGAGCGCTGGCGGCCGTAGCGGTTCTTGTAGCGGACGTGCACCTGCTCGTCGACGCCGTGCAGCACCGCCTTCTGGGCGCGCGCGGGCAGCTTGCGCCACGGCGTGTCCATCCGGAAGCCGATGGTCTCCGACAGCGACTCGAGCAGCCGGACGAAGTAGTCGGCGCTCTGCCCGCCCGCCCACGGCGCGATCGCGCCCTGGGCCAGGGTCAGCTCGTCGTCCGGGACCACCAGCTCCGGGTCGACCTCCTTGCGGACGCCGATGCCGGTGCACACCGGGCACGCGCCGTACGGCGAGTTGAAGGAGAACGAGCGGGGCTCGAGGTCCTCGATGGCCAGCGGGTGGCCGTTGGGGCAGGCCAGGTTCTCGGAGAAGCCGCGCACGCGGTGCGGGTCGTTCTCCGGCAGGTCGACGAACTCGAGCTCGACCAGGCCGTCGGCCAGCCGCAGCGCCGTCTCGACCGAGTCGGTGAGCCGCTGCCGCGACGCCGACTTCACGCTCAGCCGGTCGACGACCACGCCGATCTGGTGCTTCTCCTGCTTCTTCAGCTTCGGCGGGTCGGTGAGCGCGTGCACCGTGCCGTCGACGACCACGCGCGCGTAACCCTGCTGCTGCAGGTTCTCGAACAGGTCGACGTACTCGCCCTTGCGCCCGCGCACGACCGGCGCGAGCACCTGGAAGCGGATGCCCTCGTCCATCTCGAGCACCTGGTCGACGATCTGCTGCGGGGTCTGCTTGCTGATGGGCTCGCCGCACTTGGGGCAGTGCGCCTTGCCGGCCCGGGCGTAGAGCAGCCGGAGGTAGTCGTAGACCTCGGTGATCGTGCCCACGGTCGAGCGCGGGTTGCGCGAGGTGGACTTCTGGTCGATCGACACCGCGGGCGAGAGGCCCTCGATGAAGTCGACGTCCGGCTTGTCCATCTGCCCGAGGAACTGACGGGCGTACGCGGACAGCGACTCGACGTACCGGCGCTGCCCTTCGGCGAAGATGGTGTCGAAGGCGAGGCTCGACTTGCCGGACCCGGACAGACCCGTGAACACGATCAGGCTGTCGCGGGGCAGGTCGAGATCCACGCCGCGGAGGTTGTGCTCGCGGGCGCCGCGAACAACGAGGCGATCAGCCACGCCAGGGTCCCTTCAGTGTCATTCTCCAGCTGCGGTTGCCGGCCCGGTCAGAGCTGCACGGGCGGCCGCCTCCATGCTACGAGCCACCACCGACAGAAACTGGTTCCGAGTCCTTGACCTGCGGTTCTTCGGGCTTCTGGTCGCGATCCCGCCGAGCGGTGAGCCACCGGTGGACCGGCCGTTCGACGCCCGCGGTGACCGCCCAGCCCGCCAGCACGGCGGCGGCCACGACCACGGGGAGCCGCAGCCAGCCGGGGACGCCGACGTTGATCAGGGCGCGCGCCAGGATGTAACCCAGTTCCTGGTGCACCAGATAAAGACCATACGAGATGCCCGCGAGCCACGTGACGGCCGGGGCGATCCGGCGCAGGCCGGGGAAGCGCCAGTCGGGGCCCCGGGCGGCGAGGCACACCAGCAGGAGCAGCACGACGAACCCGATCGTGGAGGGCCAGCGCTGGGCGTCCTGCGGCAGGGCCCGGTGGAACGGGAAGACCTGCAGGTCCTGCGCCACGCACGCGGCGACCACGAACAGCGCGACGTGCCAGTGCGCGAGCCGCTTCTTCGACCACAGCCAGAGGGCCGCGCCGATCGCGAAGACGTGCGCGCGGTGCAGGCCCAGGCCGTAGAAGACGGAGTCGACGACCTTCTGGTGCGTGCTCGGCTCCAGCGACGGCGGGACGATCGCGAACCGGATGACCAGCGGCACCAGGATCAGGGCCCACAGCAGGGCGACGGTCACCCGGTGCGTCCGCCAGGCCCGCGGCCACAGCAGCGCCGCGCAGGCGAAGGCCGCGAGCTGCACGGGGAGTGTCCAGTAGGAGCCGTCGAGGTAGTAGAACCACTCGAAGCGGTAACCCCATTCGGGGACCATGCCCAGGTTGGCGAGCAGATCGGCCCAGGTGGGGATGTACCAGGGCGAGGGGTCCGTCGGCAGGCCCTGCGGCACTCCGAAGAGGAAGCCCGTGACCCCCGGCGGGAACGGCAGCCCGCTGAAGCGGATGGCCGCGTACCGCGTCACCAGGTAGGTGACGAGCACCGCGACCAGGTAGGCGGGCACGAGGCGCGCGATCCGGTTCCACAGCCACCGGCGCGGATTGCCCTTGCGGAGGCTCGCGCAAACGAAGAACGCGGAGATCACCAGGAGGATCGCCGCCCCGAACTGCGCGGTCACCCGGAAGGGGTACCCCGTGAGTTCCGGGTGCAGAAGTGCACCCTGGTGGGTGACGTGCCCGAGGATGACGGCGAGGACCGCGACGACCCGCAGGAGATCCCAGCTGATCCGGCGTACGGCTCGCCCCGGGGTCGGCGTCGGAGTCGTCGGCACGGTCTTCCCGGGGTCGGCTTGCGGGGCTCCGGTGAGCCTACGTGCCGGGGTGAGCGGGCGCTTGTGCGGGTGGAACCGCTTGCAGGGCCCCGACTACCGTGTGCACGGTGAACATCGTGGAGACCTACACCGGGCACGTCGACCCGGGCGGCGACGCCACCCGGCGGACCCTGGACGCGCTGACCATCACCAAGCTGTCCGTCGGCCCGATGGACAACAACACGTACCTGCTGGTGTGCCGCCAGGAGAACGAAGCCCTCCTCATCGACGCGGCGAACGACCCCGAGCGCATCTCGGACCTCATCGGCCACGGCCCCGATCGGCCGGCCCTGCGCACGGTCGTCACGACCCACCAGCACCAGGACCACTGGCAGGCCCTGGGCGCGGTGGCCGGGGCGAACGGCTCGAACACCGCGGCGCATCCGCTGGACGCTTCCCCGCTGCCGGTGCCGCCGGACTTCCTGGTCGAGCACGGAGACACACTCTCGGTGGGCCAGGTCACTCTTTCGGTGATCCACCTGCGGGGTCACACACCGGGGTCGATCGCGCTGCTCTACCGGGACCCGTCGGGCCACCCGCACCTGTTCACCGGGGACTCGCTGTTCCCTGGTGGGGTGGGCCGGACGACGTCTCCCGAGGACTTCTCGTCGCTGGTGGCCGACGTGTCGTCGCGGATCTTCGACGAGCTGCCGGACGAGACGTGGTTCTACCCGGGCCACGGCGACGACTCGACGCTGGGCGCGGAGCGCCCGAAGCTCGCCGAATGGCGCGAACGCGGCTGGTGAGCAGTCGCCCAGCAGGCGGTGACGCTGGCTGCGGTGCTCTTGGGCGCCGCAGCCTCGTTCACGGCCACGACTCTCACCGAGCGCGGCAAGTGGCGCCGGGCACATTCGGTGCGGTGGGACGACAAACGGCTGAGTGCCTACAGCGAGTACGCGGTCGCCGTGAAGGCATGCGCGGAACTGTCCTACCGGATCGCGGCCGGCCGCGGCTATCCGGCTGTCGTCCGGCCGTTGGACGGCGAACCGGGGCTTCGAGAGCTCGCCGACGCCGAAACCCAGCGGGCGATGAAGTGGGAATCGGTACTGCTGCTCGGCTCACCGGCGGCAGTCGCGGCGGGGCGGGAATGGCACGACGCCGTCCGGCGCCTCAGCCGAGTGGTGACCGGCACCGACGTGTGTCTCGAAGACTTCGCTGTCTCCTCCGAGGCGGTCAGCCTTCGGCGTGATGCTTTCTACGAGCACGCGCGAGCCGATCTCGGGATCGGGAAGGGGCAGCTCCCCAAGGCGGACCACGAGTGGCTGCCCCCGGCGGGCGGGGACCGTCGTTCCTGACAAGCTCCAGCAACGGCGCTCCGGCCGGGACAGCGCTCGACACGTTCGGAGCAGCCGGGTAACGGTTCCGGACCGAGGGCAACTCACCGGACGAACCGGACGTCTCCCGCATACCCAGCGCTGGGACTTCCACCGGTTCACACCCGCCAGGAGGCCCTTCATGTCCAGACCCGTCCGACGTGCGCTCGCCGCCGTCGTCCTGTTGCTCGCCGGTACCGCCACCGCGACCGCCGCGGCCGCACCCGCCGGTGCCGCCACCACCCTTCCCGCCCTGACGAACATCCGGACCGGCGTCAACCCCGGCTTCGACCGGGTGGTCCTCGACCTCACCGCCGGATCCGCGCCCGGCGTCAGCTACCAGCTCGTCGACGAGCTCACCGCCGACCCGACCGGGGACATCGTGTGGCTCACCGGGGAGTACTTCGTCAACGTCTCCGCGACGCCCGCCGCCGCGCACGACGACGCCGGCGCGCCCACCTATCCCGGGCCGCAGAAGTTCCGGACGCGGAACCTGCGCAACGTCATGGCCGTCGCCGTCACCGGGGACTTCGAGGGGCACCTGACCGTCGGGCTCGGCGTGCGGTCGCGGACCACGGTGAACGTCTTCACGCTCACCGCGCCCAACCGCGTCGTGATCGACGTCGCCAGCTGAAGCGAGGGGCAGGCCCCGTCAGCGCTCGTACGGGGTCTTCTCCCCCGCCTCCACCTCGAAGGCCAGGTGGTTGCCCGCCGGGGGCAGGGGGCACGTCGCGAAGTCCGTGAACGCGCACGGCAGGTTGACCGCGCGGTTGAAGTCCAGCGTCACCGTGCCGTCGGCGGCCGGCGCGCCCACCGGCAGCGAGCGGTTGGCGGCGTACGTCGTCACGCCGCTCGTCCCGTCGGTGAACAGGATGCTGAAGCCGCCTTCCTTGCCGTTGAACGCGGTCAGCGTGTGCGACGCGCCGTCGTGCTCGAAGTGGACCAGGCCCGGCGCCGTGTAGACGTGGCTCAGGCCCTCGACCACCGCGCCGACCGTGGTGGGCCGCGGCTCGTCGAACGGCTCGAACCGGCCGTCGAGCACCCAGGACGGCGACGGCTCGTAGGCCGGGACGCCGTGGAAGGCGCGCAGCACCTCGGCCTTCGGGTCGTGCACCCGGATCAGGTACCCCGAGCGCCGGGCCACCTCGATCTCGACGTCACCGGACAGCACCCGGGTGCCCGCGCCGCTGTTGACCAGCTCGAACCGGCGGACGTCCGTGATCGGCTCGCCTTCGTGGGTCAGCGAAGCGCCGGCCGGGTCGACGTACGCCGCGTCGGCGTCCTGCCACCAGCGGCCGGGGATGCCGGGGTACTCGCGCGGGGAATCGGTCAGCCAGTCCAGCGACACCAGCGCCAGCCAGCCGTGCGGCTCGGCGAGGTCCGACTCGCGCCGGGTCTTCCAGTCCTGCCACTCGCTCGTGAACGTGCTCATCGCTGGCCCTTCCCGTCGGTTACAACGGTGCCAACCCGTCGTCGTCCTCGCTATTCCACGTCCCAGCATCCGGACGGATCCGCAGCCAGCCGATCTCGAGGCCGCCCCCGGCCGCCACGAAGACCTGCCGGAACACCGCCGGGTCCAGGTCTTGCTCGCCTTCGCCGGCGACGGCCGTGTAGAACCGGTCGGACACGATCAGCACCTGGTCCTCCTCCGGCGCCGCCGCGGACGCCGCCTTCAGCTCGTCCGAATCACACAGCCAGGACGACAACGCGATCGCGGCGCCGCCGAAGTGCGGCGGGCGCAGCACGACGTCGCCGTGGTCGATCGCCAGCCGCAGGCGCAGCCGGCCGAACTGGGCGAGGTGGCGGTTGCGGCTCCCCAGCGCCTCGTCCACCAGGCCGACCAGCCCGGTCGCGACCCACCGCGACGGCACCGTCGGCGGGATGACCAGCGTCGTGTTGTCCCCCTCCGGCCGCCGGAACCAGGTCGGGGTCCGGTAGGGCACCGGCACACCGTCGAACACGTCGTCCAGCACCGCGTCGAGGGTGACGCCGAGGTGCACCGAACGCGCGGTCCGCCCGCGGCTCGGCGCGACGATCCCGATCCGGACGACGGTCGCGGACACCGGGACGGTGCGCATGGGCTCCTCAGTCCTCCCGAGGGTCGAAAGACCGATCGAAAGCCCACTGCAGGCCGTAGCTCAGGCCCTGGTGCAGCCCGTGGAACTCGAGGCCCACCTCGCCGACCCGGTTGATCGTCAGCGCGTCGCCCGAGTCGACGCCGTCGTCGATCACCCGGCCCGGCACGCCGTTGAGCCGCCACACCCGCGACGGCGGGTCGGCGCGGTCGAAGCGGACGCGGACCGAGAACTTCTCGCAGCGGCGCAACGGCGTGAGGACGTAGTACGGCCGCAACGACGTCCGTTGCGGCGCGAACCGGATGCCGTACTCGTGGCGCTGGCCCAGCCGCAACGGGCTGGGCAGCCGCATGATGAACTGCGCGTGGCTCGCCGAAACCTGCTTCGCCTCGACGACCTCGCCGCCGAAGAGCACGTCGGCGCTGATGTCGGGCACCGGGTCGCTGCCGGGCACGGCCGGGACGCTGAACGAGAGGACCAGCTCGTCGAGCTCGTCGACCTCCGCGACGATCCGGCGCTCCTCCTGCAGGTCCGGCGGGTCGCGGTCGAGCCGGACCATCGCCTTCATCGACTCGACGTACCAGCCGGCGAGCGGGTGCAGGTCCCGGTTCTGGTCGGGCGCGCCGAGCAGCTCGTCGAGCCGGCGGAACGCGAGGTCGATGCGGCGGCGCGCGGTGCGCGGGTCCCGGTCCAGCACGCTGGCCAGCCAGAAGATCCGCCGGTCCAGGAACTCCCCGGCCGCCTCCTCGTGCAGGCCGAGCGCCGCCAGCGCGGCCAGCCGCAGGTCCGCGGGCAGCCGCCCGCACAGTTCGGTGAGCCGCAGCACGAGCTTGTGCCGCGCGGCGGCGGGCTGGTCGGTATCGGCGATCTCGCACGCCGCCCGCAGGCACGGCCCGATCCGCTGGTGCAGATCGGTGGCGTCCAGGCCGCGGCCGCGGCGCAGCTCGTTCAGCTCGCGCACGAACGGGAAGGAGTTCTCCGCCGTCACCCGGCCCTCCTCCTTTGCTGCGGCAGAAAGAGAGTCGCAGGACGGCTCATCACGTTACCAGCGACGGTTCCGTTCCGGAATGACAGATGGGGGACATTCTTTCCCCGTGAATAGCCCGGCCGGTCGACCCCCCACGAGCCGGCCGGCCGGGCCGCACCGCGGGTGCGTCAGTTCGCGCCGAAGATCAGCGCCCAGATCGAGTGGCTCTCCATCACACACCTCCTCATCGCTGCACCCAGGACGAGGCGGGGGCCGGTGCCGCCGGTGCCACCGCGGTCCCGGAGGCCACCAGCAATCCCGCGACGACGCCGGCTGCGAACGCGGCGGAAACGGATTTCACCAGGGTCCGGATTTTGCAGTAGACGTTCACGACAAGCACTCCCCCGAGCCTCGCTCAAAAACGGAATCCGGCCGGTGGCATCTCTTTTCTTTTCCGGCCGATCCCAGAATGGCGCGCGGAGGACGAGCTTCAGATGCCCGTTGTCACGGGCCTTGTGTGCCGTTTGGCTCAGAACGGGCCAGGGCGCGCAGGACGTGCATCCGGCGGATGAGGACGCGCTTCCGGCCGGTCTCGACGATGCCCCGCTCCCGCAGGACGGCGAGCGCCCGCGCGACGGTCCGGCGCGCCGCGCCGACCTGGCTCGCCATGTCCTCCTGCGAAAATCCCGCCTCGATGACGATGCCCTCCGGCACCGTACGGCCGTGCTCCTCGGCCAGCCGCACCAGGTGGACCGCGACCCGGTGGCTCACGTCGTAGGCCGCCGAGGCGACGCGCGCGTTCTCGGCGGCTCGCAGCCGCACGGCGACGGTCTTGATCGTCGCGATGGCGATCTCGGGCCGGGCCCGCAGCGCGGCGAGGAACTGGGCGCCGGTGAACTGGACGACCTGGCACGGTTCCATGGCGCGGCACGACACCGTGCGCGCCCAGCCGTTGATGGCCGCCAGTTCACCCAGTACCTCGCCGGGGCCGCGCAGGCCGAAGAGCACCTCGCGGCCGTCCTCGACGATCTTCGAAATCCGCACCCAGCCCGAGACCAGGACGTGCACGTGGTCGGACGGGTCGCCTTCCATGAGCACGTAGTCGTCGGCGCGGAAGCGACGCCGGACGCCCTGGGCGAGCAGGTACTCGCGATCGGCGTCGGCGAGGTAGGCCAGGAGCGCCCCCTCGGCGTGGTCGTCGTGCCCCGTCATGGCTCCCCTCCGGATTTCCACCGTAACCCGGCGTGGTGGCCCGAAGCGAGGGCAAGACGACCGGTAGGGTCGCCGCCGTGGCGAGCGAGGACGGACCGGCCGTGGAGATCTACACCGACGGCGCGTGCAGCGGGAACCCCGGCCCCGGGGGCTGGGGTGCGGTGCTGACCTACGGCAAGCACGAGCGCGAGCTGTACGGCGGTGAGGCCACCCCGACGACGAACAACCGGATGGAGCTGACCGCGCCGATCCGGGCGTTGGAGAGCCTGAAGCGCCCGTCCCAGGTCCGCGTGTTCACCGACAGCACGTACGTGCGCAACGGCATCACGCAGTGGCTGCCCCGCTGGAAGAGCAACGGCTGGAAGACGGCGGCGCGCGAGCCGGTCAAGAACGCGGACCTGTGGCAGCGCCTCGACGAGGCCGTCCGCGAGCACGAGGTCGAGTGGCTCTGGGTGAAGGGCCACGCGGGCCTGCCGGGCAACGAGCGCGCGGACCGCCTCGCGGTGCGCGGCGCCCAGGAAGCCCGCGAGAGCGGCAAGCCGGTCAACGGCGGCTAGTCCACAAAGGACGGCCGTCACGGCCGGGCCCGGCCGTGGCACACTTTGCCGATGCCTCCCGCTCCGTGCCCGTGCGGCCTCGCCGAGTCCTACGTCGCCTGCTGCGGCCGGTTCCACGACGGCGGCCTGGCGGCACCGACCGCCGAACTGCTGATGCGGTCCCGGTTCAGCGCCTTCGCCGTCGGCGACCCGGCTTACCTGCTGCGCACCTGGCACCCGGACACCCGGCCGCGGAAGCTGGCGCTCGATCCGGGCCAGGAATGGACCCGGCTGGAGATCCTCGCCCGCACCGGCGGCGGCCTGCTGCACACCGAAGGCACGGTCGAGTTCCGCGCGCACTACCGCCACCGGGGCCGCGACGCCTTCATGGAGGAGAACAGCCGCTTCCGCCGCGAAGACGGCCAGTGGGTCTACCTCGACGCGGAGGCCTGAGGCAGCGCGGAGGGGCCCGGCCATCGTGGGCGGGCTCCTGGTCGGCGGGCCCTCCAGCAGCTGAACAGGCCGCACACCGTCACGGCCGAAATCGGCAGTCTCGCCGGCCAAGAGGTGTTCGGCCCGGCACGGTCGTCGACGTGCATGCGAAGCTCGCCGACGGCACCGGCTCGAGGTGGTCGCACCCTTCGGGGCCGATCGCGAAAGCCTGGGGCCGGGCCGATGTTCCGCTGAGCGGGGCACGCCGCCCGGAGCCGCCCGGGTCTGGCCAATCGGGCAAACGCCCCTGTTCCCGGAGTGATCGGACCGCTACTATCGTCCGCAATTGTTAGGAAAGTTCCCTAACGATGGTCACCTTTCCTCGCCGCCGCGGTGCCTAGGAGGCGCGCTAGTGAGTCATCGGCAAAGAAGAACTCTACGGCTGTTGGCGGCGGTCACGCTGGCCGTCGCGGTGAGCGGGGCCTCCGTCCCGGCGGCCAGCGGCCAGGAAGCGGCGAAAGCCACGGTCGCCGCGGCCGGGCCGGCCACCGCGGTCCCCGGTTTCCTGATCCAGACCTCGGCCCAGGTCAGCGACGATTCGGCGGTCTCGAAGCCGGGCTTCAACACCGCCGGCTGGTACCCGGTCGGCCCGCGCTCGACCGTCTACGCCGGCCTGCTGGCCAACGGCAAGTACGCCGACCCGTTCTACTCGACGAACATGAAGAACGTGCCGACCGCGGACTTCAAGGTCCCGTGGTGGTACCGCACCGACCTCACCGTCACCGACACCACCCAGCGCACCTACCTCGACTTCAGCGGCGTGCTGTCCAAGGCCGACGTCTGGGTCAACGGGACGAAGATCGCGGACAAGGCGCAGGTCACCGGCGCCTACACCCGCCAGGACCTGGACATCACCGCGCAGGTCAAGGCGGGCACGAACAGCGTCGCGTTCAAGGTCTACCCGAACGACCCCGACAAGGACCTGTCGATGGGCTGGATCGACTGGGCGCAGACCCCGCCGGACCAGAACATGGGCATCGTGCGGGACGTCCTCGTGCGCCGCAGCGGGCCGGTCGCGTTGCGCGGCGGCCACGTCGTCACGAAGCTGAACGGGACGACGCACGCCGACCTGACGGTCAAGGCCGACGTCCGCAACGACTCGGCCGCCGCGGTCTCGGCGACGGTGTCCGGCACGGTCGCCGGGCGGGCGATCAGCCAGGCGGTTTCCCTGGCGGCCAAGGAGAAGAAGACCGTCACGTTCCCGGTCGTCGGGATCGACAACCCGCAGGTGTGGTGGCCGGCCGGGATGGGTGGGCAGCCGCTCTACGACCTCGACCTGACCGCGAGCGTTGGCGGCGCGGCGTCGGACTCCTCCCACGAGAGCTTCGGCGTGCGCGAGGTCAAGGCGCCGAAGAACTCGAGCGGCGGCCGGTCGTACACGATCAACGGGCGTCCGCTGCTGATCAAGGGCGGCGGCTACTCGCCGGACCTGTTCCTGCGCTGGAACCAGCAGTACGCGGCGGACAAGCTCGCCTACGTCAAGAACCTCGGGCTCAACACCGTGCGCCTGGAGGGGCACATCGAGCCCGACGAGTTCTTCGACCTCGCCGACCGGATGGGCGTGCTGACGCTGCCCGGCTGGGAGTGCTGCGACAAGTGGGAGGGCCAGGTCAACGGCAGCGAAAAGGGTGACCCCTGGACCGCCGCCGACTACCCGGTCGCGAAGGCGTCGATGACCGCAGAGGCCGAGCGGCTGCGCGACCACCCGAGCGTCATCTCGTTCCTGATCGGCAGTGACTTCGCGCCCGACGCGACGATCGAGAAGAACTACCTCGACGCGCTGACCGACGCGGACTGGCCCACTCCGGTGGTCCCGGCCGCGTCGGCGAAGTCGTCGCCGCAGCTCGGCGCGTCCGGCATGAAGATGAACGGGCCGTACGACTACGTCCCGCCGAACTACTGGTACGACAAGGCGCACAGCGACCTGGGCGGCGCGTGGGGTTTCAACTCCGAAACCAGCGCCGGGCCGGACATCCCGACGATGGACACGCTCAAGCGGATGATGTCGCCGAGCGAGCTGGACACGTTGTGGAAGAGCCCGTCGACCGCGCAGTACCACCGGTCGTCGTCCTCGACGTTCGCCAACCTGAAGCTCTTCGGCGACGCTCTCACCGGCCGCTACGGCAAGCCGGCGAGCCTCGACGACTTCGTCCGGAAAGCGCAGCTGGCGCAGTACGAGAACGTCCGCGCCGAGTTCGAGTCGCACTCGCGCAACTTCAGCGACAGCTCGAACCCGTCGACCGGGATCATCTACTGGATGCTCAACAGCGGCTGGACGTCGCTGCACTGGCAGCTGTTCGACGCCTACCTCGACCAGAACGGCTCCTACTTCGGGGCCAAGAAGGCGAACGAGCCGCTGCACATCCAGTACTCGTACGACAACAAGTCCGTCGTGGTGGTCAACCACAACCACGACGCGGCGTCGAACCTGACCGCGTCGGTCAAGCTGTACAACCTCGACGGGACGGAGAAGTACAACCAGTCGAAGACGCTCTCGGTCGGCGGTGACGGTGCCAAGACCACCGCGCTGACCATCGGCTCGGTGAGCGGCCTGTCGACGACGTACCTGGCGAAGCTGGTCCTCACCGACTCCTCGGGCAAGGAGGTCAGCCGCAACGTCTACTGGCTGTCCACCAAGGCCGACACGCTCGACTGGGACAACAGCGACTGGTACTACACGCCGACGACGTCGTACGCGGACCTGTCCGGGCTGACCGGCCTGGGCCAGGTCGCGGTGGACACCACCGCGAACTCGACGGCGAACTCCGACGGCACCACGACCACCAAGGTGACGCTGAAGAACAGCTCTGCCGGCAAGGTGCCGGCGTTCTTCGTCGACGCGCACGTCCTCGGTGCGGCGGGCGCGCCGGTGCTGCCGGTGACGTGGACCGACAACCAGGTCAGCCTCTGGCCCGGCGAGTCGGCCACGCTGACCGCGACGTACCGGACCGCGGACCTCAAGGGCGCCAAGCCGTCCGTGCGGGTCGCGGGCTGGAACACGGGCACGAAGACGGTGCCGGCGGACGGCACCGCGGGCCCCGGTCCGGGCAACCCCGTCGACTACGAAGCCGAGGACGCCACGATCACCAGCGGTGTCGCGGAGTCGAACCACGCCGGCTTCACCGGCAGCGGGTTCGTCAACTACGACAACGCGACCGGGAGCGCGGTGGAGTTCTCCGTGAACGCGGCCGCCGCCGGCCCCGCCGACGTCGTCCTGCGGTACGCCAACGGCACGACGGTGAACCGCCCGATGGACGTCTCGGTGAACGGCACGAAGGTGGCGTCCGCGCTGGCCTTCGGCGGCACCGGGAACTGGGACACCTGGCAGACGGTCACGATCCACGTGACGCTGACCGCCGGGGTGAACAAGATCAAGACGACCGCGACGACCGCCAACGGCGGCCCGAACGTCGACAAGATCACCGTCTAGCCCAAGTCCGTGAATGGCCCATTGAGAGACTTAGAGTCCCTCAATGGGCCATTCACGGCATTAGAGGGTGTCCCAGAGCAGGCGCTGGGCGCGGTCCGGGTCGGCGACCGTGGTGGAGACGTCGTCGAAGAGGCGCGTGACGCGGTCTGTCGGCGTGTAGCGCGGCCAGCCCGGGTCGCCTGTGGTGATGAACCGGATCCAGGCGCTGGACATCTCCGTGGCCAGGGCCTGGAAACGCTCGGTCGGACGGGTGCGACCCGCGAAGAGGAACCGCCAGTTCTTGTTGTCGATGTCGTCGAACACCAGCGGCAGGTCGAGTCCGTGCGGCGCGCCCAGGCCACGGCCTCGGGGCGCGATCCGCCAGTCCAGCCGGTACATCCAGGCGTCCGGCTGCTTCTCGGCGAACCGGATCGCCGGGATCCACCAGTCCCCCGCGGTCAGCGCGCGGTTGCGGACCTGGTCCTCGGGCCAGTCGAGCAGCTCGGTGTACGCCGCGACGGCCTTTTCGACCTCGGCAGGCTCCAGCATCGTCGAGCCGACGCCGAGGAGCTTCGCGCCGCCCGACTGGAGCCAGCTGAACAGGTCTTCTTCGTCGGCCGTCGTCCCGATGAGCAGCGGGACGTCGCGGACGGCTTCCAGCGGGCGTTCGGGCAGCAGCTCGTCCCCGACGACCACCCGATAAGTCACCTTGGTCCCCGAGACGGCCGAAACCCGTTGCTGCGCCTCGAGAATCCGCTTCACCGGCAACGTCGCCAGGTCCGCAGGCGAAGCGTCCAGTTCCTTGAGGACAGCCGACGCGACCGCCGCGCCCTCGTCCGGGGTGTGCACCACCGCGCCGACGCCAGTGCCGCTCTGCACGATCGCCCGCCGGACCAGGCCGTCCGTGGCGGGCACGGCCAGCAGCGTCCCGACCGTGCGGCCGCCGTTGGACTGCCCGGCCAGCGTCACCCGCGCCGGGTCGCCGCCGAATGCGGAGACGTTGTCCCGCACCCATTCCAGCGCGGCGACCTGGTCGCGCAGCGAGAGGTTCGAGTCGGCGACCCCGGGCAGGTGCAGCATGCCGAGCACACCCAGCCGGTAGGCGACGGTCACCACGACGACCCCGCGCCGGGCGTACGCCGACCCGTCGAACTGGTGCGGCGCGCCCATCACGCCACCACCGCCGTGGATCCACACCAGCACCGGGTACGGGCCGGGCGTGTCCGGCGCGTAGACGTTGACGTAAAGGCAGTCCTCGTCGCCGGTGAAACCGCGGCCGGTCAGCTCGGGCTGCGGCGCGCGCGGCGCCCACGTCGTCGCGTCCCGCACCCCGGTCCAGGGCGTCACGGGCCGCGGCGCGCGGAACCGCAGCTCCGCCACCGGCGGCGCGGCGTACGGCACGCCGAGGAACGTCCTGACCCCGTCCTTGACGGACCCGCGCACCGCGCCACCCGTGATCTCTGCCGTCGTCACGGGTCCAGCCTAGGCGCCGGCCGGCCAGGTCACCTGCGGCGACTTGTAGTACTTGATCCCCAGCAGCTTCCAGAGGGGCCCCTGGGTGGCGAGCCGCTTCGAGAACGCCGTCCAGTCGTGGGTGCTCTGCGGTGACCACCCGAGCTCGGCGATCGCCGCCAGCCGCGGGAACGCCAGGTACTCGAGGTCCGCGCTGGTCGTCACCGTCTCCGTCCACAGTGGAGCTTCGACGCCCGCGACGGCGGACTCGGCGACGCCGGAGAGGTAGGCGCCCGGGTTCCAGTCGTAGGCCTTCTTGACCTCGACGAGCCCGGCCCAGTCCTGCCCGACCGGCGAGCTCGACGTGTACTTCATGTCGAGGTAGGCGTGGTTGGCCGGCGACAGCACGAGCTTCGTGCCGTTCCTGGCCGCCGCCGTCACCGCGCTGTTGCTCGTCGTGGTGTCCCAGAACTGGGCGACGGTCCCGGGCGCCGGGGTCGCGTTGACGACTTCGTGCCAGGCCAGCGCGCTCTTCCCGTGCGCGGCGGCGATCTGCTGGACGCGGTTCATGAACGCCTTGTAGTCGGCCGGCTTCGTCGACTGCGCCTCGTCGCCGCCGATGTGCAGGTACTTGCCCGGCGTCAGCGCGGCGAGCTGGCCGAGGACGGCGTCGAGGAACGTGTAGGTGATCTCCTTCGACGTGCACAGCGAGCTGAACCCGACGTCGGTGCCGGTGTAGAGCGGGCGCGCCTTGCCGTCGCAGTTCAGCTCGGCGTAGGAGGCCAGCGCGGCGTTCGTGTGGCCCGGCAGGTCGATCTCCGGCACGACCGTGATGTACCGCGCCTGGGCGTACGCGACGATCGCGGCGTAGTCGGCCTGCGTGTAGTAACCGCCCGGGCCGCCGCCGACCTGGGTGCTGCCGCCGTAGGTGGCGAGGCGCTCCCAGCCGTTGATCACGATCCGCCAGCCCTGGTCGTCGGCCAGGTGCAGGTGCAGCGTGTTGACCTTGTACCGGGCGAGCTGGTCGACGTACCGCTCCACCTGGGCGACGGTGAAGAAGTGCCGGGCGACGTCGAGCATCGCGCCGCGGTAGCCGAACCGCGGCTGGTCGGTGACCCGGCCGCCGGCCAGCACCCACGGCCCCGCCGTCACCGTGGAGCCCTGCGCGGTCGGCGGGAGCAGCTGCAGCAGCGTCTGGACGCCGGCGAACAGGCCCGCGGCCTGCCGGGCCCGCACGACCACGCCGGACGCCGTGACGTCGAGCTGGTAGCCCTGGTCACCTACCGAATCCGGTGCGCCGGAAAGCAGCAGCCGAACGCCGTCGGTGCCCGACGGCGGGGAGTGCACCGGGATCGCGTAGCCGGTGGACCGGCGCAGGGTCGTCGCGAGCTGGTCGCCGATCGCGGCGACGTCGGCGGAGATCGCGACGCCAGAGCCGAGGGTGAACGTCACCCCGCTCGCCGGGACCGCGCTCGCCGGTGCCGGGACGACACCGCTGAACGGGACGGGCGCGGCCGAGGCCGTCGACACGCCACCCGCCAGCGCCGAAGCCGTCAGCGCGGCCACCAGGCCGAGCCGCAGCACACGTCTTGTCCGTGAGACCGCCATCAAAACCCTCCATGATCGGACGAAACGGATCAGGCAGGGCCCACAGGAGATGGCGGCGTCCGCTCCTCGAGCCGGGACGATTCAACCAGAACCGACCCGCGCGGCACACCGCCACGGCGGTTCGGGTGATGATTACCCCGTGCACATCGCGGCAGAGATAGTGGCCCTGGTCGTGACCGTCCTTTTTGTCAGCGCGCTCGCGCGGCGGCTGGACTGGTCGGCGCCCCTGTGCCTGATCGTCGTCGGCGTCGGCGCGTCCTACGTGCCCGGTGTCCCCGAGTACCACCTGGACCCCGAGGTCGTGCTGCTCGGCCTGCTCCCGCCGCTGCTGTACTCGGCGGCCATCCAGACGTCACTGGTCGACTTCCGGAAGAACCGCGGCGCGATCGGCCTGATGTCGGTCGGGCTGGTCGTGTTCACCGCCTTCGGCGTCGGGCTGGTCGCCTGGGCGGTGATCCCCGACCTGCCGCTGGCCGGCGGGATCGCGCTCGGCGCGATCGTCGCCCCGCCGGACGCGGTCGCCGCCAGCGTCGTCGCACGCCGCGTCGGCATGCCCCGCAAGCTGATCCGGCTGCTGGAGGGCGAGAGCCTGTTCAACGACGCGGCCGCGCTCGTCGCCCTCCGCACGGCCATCGCCGCGCTGGCCGGCTCGGTCAGCCTCTGGCAGGTCGGCGCCGACTTCTTCCGCGCGGCCATCGGCGGGATCGTGGTCGGGCTGGTCGTCGGGTTCGTGGCCGCGTTCATCCGCGCACGGATGAACGAGCCGGTGCTGGACACCGCGCTGTCGTTCGCGGTGCCGTTCATCGCCTACATCCCGGCCGAGGCGATCCACGGGTCCGGCGTGCTCGCGGTGGTCGTCTCCGGGCTGATCCTGGGCCACAAGGCCCCGAAGATCCTCTCCGGCTCGGCGCGCCTGGCCAGCAGGCTGAACTGGCAGACCATCGCGTTCCTGCTGGAGAACATGGTCTTCCTGCTGATCGGCCTGCAGCTGCGGCGGATCCTCAGCGAAGTCGGCGAATCCCAGCTGTCGCTGGGCATGCTCACCTGGATCTGCGTGGCGGTGCTCGCCGCGACGATCCTCACGCGGATGCTGTGGATGCTCGGCATCGGCACCGTGAAACGGCTGGAACGGCGGCTCATCCCGAAGCGGCAGAAGGCGAAGATCTGGCCGTGGCGCTACTCGGCGGTGATCTCCTGGGCGGGGATGCGCGGCGTCGTGACGCTCGCCGCCGCGTTCGTGCTGCCGACGGACACCCCGCAGCGGGCCGTGCTGGTGCTCGCCGCGTTCGTCGTCGTGGCCGGCACCCTCGCCGTGCAGGGCATGACGCTGCCGCCGCTGATCCGGCGGCTGCGCCTGCCCCGGCCGGACCCGGCGGAGGACGCGCTGCAGGAGGCGTCCGTGCTGCACGACATGACCACCGCGGCGCTGCTGAAGCTCGAAGAGATCCAGCAGCCCGACGACCCGCCCGAGATCATCCAGCGCATCCGCGACCGGCTGCAGAACCGGTCCGACTCGGCGTGGGAGCAGCTCGGCCGCCAGAGCGTGCTGGCCGAGACGCCCAGCGACGCCTACCGCCGGCTGCGGATCCAGCTCCTCGAGGTCGAACGCGATCAGTTCCTGAAGGCCCGTGCCGCCGGCAGCGCCGACGACGACGTCCTGCGGAAGGTCCTGGAGCGCCTCGACATCGAGGAGTCCATGCTGGACCGCGCCGAGGAGGAACCCGACGTCGAAGGCCGCGAGCTGCGCACCCCGGCCGCGACCGCGGGGTCGTGCAAGCACCTGGCGCACGAGTGGGTGGACAAGGACCCCAGCTCGCCGGACACCTGCGCGGCCTGCATCGAGGAGGGCACGACCTGGGTGCACCTGCGGATGTGCCTCAAGTGCGGCAACGTCGCGTGCTGCGACTCCTCGCCGCGCCGGCACGCCACCCGGCACTTCCACGAGAGCAGGCACCCGGTGATGCGCAGCTTCGAACCGGGCGAGACCTGGCGATGGTGCTTCGTGGACAAACAGCTCGGCTAATGTCGGGGCCATGACGAGCACGCCCGAGCAGGAGATCGAATACCGGCAGCACCGGTTCAGCCCGCCCCCGGGCGCGACCGAGATCTTCCTGGTCCGGCACGGCGAATCCGCGCCGGCCCGGGCCAGCAACCCGTTCGACCTGGTCGACGGCCAGGCCGACCCGGACCTCGCGCCGGAGGGCCGCGACCACGCCCAGCGCATCGGCGTCCGACTGGCCGGCGAGCGCATCGACGCGATCTACGTGACGACGCTGCGCCGCACGGTGCAGACCGCGGCGCCGCTGGCCGAGAAGCTCGGGATCACCCCCGTCGTCGAGCGCGACCTGCGTGAGATCCACCTGGGCGACTGGGAGAACGGCCTCTTCCGCAAGTACACGACCGACGGCCACCCGATCGTCGACCGGCTGTGGGCCGAGCAGCGCTGGGACGTCATCCCGGGCGCGGAGTCCGACGAGGCGTTCGGCGCCCGGCTGCGCGACGCGCTCACCCGCATCGCCGCCGCCCACCCCGACCAGCGCGTCGCCGTCTTCACCCACGGCGGTGTGATCGGCGAGGTGTTCGCCCAGGCCGGCCGGTCCGTCGAGCGGTTCGCCTACCTCGGCGCGGACAACGGCTCGATCTCGCACCTGGTGCTGCTCGGCGACCGCTGGATCGTGCGGCGCTTCAACGACACCGCGCACCTGGCTAACCCGCTCGGCTGAGCTTCCCGGCCGCGACGAACTGGACGGTCACCAGGATCGAGACGGCTTCGGCGGCGAGCAGCCCGATCAGGACGAGCACCTGCGTGGTGCCCGCCTGGATCGGGCCGGCGCCGCCGAGCAGGACACCGACGTACGCGCCGGGCAGCGTCACCAGCCCCACTGTGCGGGTCTGGTCGAGCGCGGGGATGAGGGCGTGGCCGGCACTTGGGCGGCAGATCTCGAGCGCGGCCGGGCGCGGCATGAAACCCAGGGCGAGGGCGGCTTCGTACTCGCCGTGGCGGGCCTTGAGTTCGTCCAGGGCTCGGCGGGCGGCCTGTGACGTCGCGGTCATGGCGCCGCCGATGACGATGCCGGCGATCGGCACGACCGCGATCGGGCGCAGCGGGACGACCCCGGCGCCGAGGACCAGGCCCAGTACGGGGGCGACGCCGGCCGCGATGGCCAGCGCCGTCCAGGGCAGGTTCGCCCAGCTCCCGGCGCGGCGCGCGGACGTCGCCGCGGCGATGCCGAACATGAGCAGCACGAACAGGCCGGTCAGCGGGTTGGACCGCAGGATCGCGGTGATCACCAGCGACACGAGCGCGAGCTGCGCGACCGCGCGGACGGCGGCGATCAGCACCGCGCGGCCTTGGCCCAGCTCGCCCCAGCGGACGATGGCGGCCCCGGCCACGGTGAGCAGGATCAGCACGGCCACCAGGGCGGGCCCGAAGGTGATCACGCCCTGAATCCTGCCTTACGCGCCTTTCGGACGGCCTTCAGACGGGTTTTCAGCCGGGTTTTCAGACGGCACAGCTGAACTGGCGGCCGGGTTCGGACACGGCCTTCTCGGCGAGGACGACGCCGTCGACACTGATCCGGCAGCGCAGCTCGCCCGGCCCGCGGTTCTGCGCGGCGATGGAGTAGAACTCGGTGCGGTCGGCCGGGCCGGTGCGGGTGAACGCCGCCGACCACGGCGTGGCGACCTCGGCCTGCTGGGCCAGCGCCGCCCCGGCGCCCGAGTAGGTGACGTTGCGGGCGCCGTCCGCGCCGAGCAGTTCGTAGACGACGGAGTGGCTGACGGTGCTGACCGCGGCCGGGGCGACCGGCGCGGCCACCGGCTCGTCCCGGACCGGCCCGTGCGTGGACCGCGGCACGACGTACGACGTCACCGCCATGGCCACGGCGATCACACCGAGCACGACGACGACATTGCCCGCGGGCCGGCACCGGCTTTGGCGGTCACGCTCGGTAGGCGTGGCGGGCGGGGTAACGATGGGAACACCCATGGAAAGGTCTTCTCTCGTCGAGCGCACTTCCGTCGAGTGCGTCGACTACATCTCGCCGTGACCTAACTCCGCGTTAGCCCCCGATCCATAAGAAGTCCAACTTTCACCCAATCGGGTGCGCTCTTGGACCTCACATTCGCTCATGCTGCGTCGTCGTTCTCATTGAGGGAGTTCCCCGACCGAAGGAGACAGCATGACCACGGCGATCCGGCAGCAGATCGACAAGCTCGTCGAGGGGATCAGGGCAAAGGACCTGGACGCGCTGAGGAGCATCTACGCGGCGGACGTCGTGTCGTTCGACGTCGAGCCACCGCTGCAGCACGTGGGGGTCGACGCGAAGCTGAAGAACTGGGCCAGAGCGTTCACGTTGTTCGCGGAGGTGAGCTACGAGGTCCGCAACCTGACCGTCACGGCGGGCGAGGACCTGGCGTTCGGCCACTGTTTCGGCAGGCTGAGCGGCACCCTCGGCGACGGAACGGAGGCGAGGGGCATGTGGGTCCGGGCCACGTTCTGCTTCCGCAAACTCGGCGACGACTGGCTGATCGTCCACGACCAGGCATCGGTGCCGTTCGACATCACCACGGGCCGCGGGGTGGTGGACCTCGAGCCGTGACCAGCCGGCATGCACCGCCTCCGCGACGAGGCGGTGCATGCGCAGTGCAGCCGCCTCGGAGCTGTGGTGAGCGCGGCATCACCCTGAGCACCGCATCGGCGAACAGCCGCAGCACAGCCGACCTCACCCCGAAGTCACTCCACCAACCAGGCATCGGCTGGCACTGTCACCGCAGAACCCTGCTCATCACATCGGCGAACATCAGCGGCGCAGCCCGACTCCAGCCGAGGTCAATCGACCTGATCCAGCGTCGGTCGACACGGTCGCCGCAGCCACGGCGCCGAGCAGTCTCCACAGCACAGCCGACTCCACCCGAGGTCAGTCCACCAACCCGGCACCGGCCAGCATTCACAGCACCATCGCCGCACGGCCTCGATCACCACGGCGGCGAGCATCCGACCTGCAGCCGAGACATGTCCACCCGACACCGGGCCGGCATTCACCGCACCATCGCCGCACGACCCCGACCACCGCGGCGCGAGCATCCGACCTCGAGCCGAGACATGTCCACCCGACACCGGCCAGCAGCCACAGCATCGTCGCCGCACGACCCTGACCACCGCGGCGGCGAGCATCCGACCTCTAGCCGAGACCAGCCCATCCGCAGCAGAGCCCCGACCAGCGTGTCGGCGAACATCGGCGGCGCAACCGACCTCAGTCGACCAACCCCGCGTCGGCCAGTATCCGCAGCAGCCGTTGTCCGGCGGGCGGGCACATCGATGCCTCCGCCGAGCTGAGCCAGGCCGCCTCTGCGATCTCCCCCGACGGCGTCGGGTCGCCCTCGTGGTCGGCCGTGTAGCAGGTCATGCGGACCAGGCGGCCGTCGGCGAAACCGTCGGCTTGCTCCTCCAGCACGGCGAAGAACCGGAAGCTGAGCGGGTCGAGCGTCACCCCCAGCTCTTCGCGGATCTCCCGGCACAACCCGGCGACGTCGCCTTCGCCCGGCTCGCGCTTGCCACCCGGCAGGTAGAACGTCGCCTTGCCGGTGGTGCGGACCGAAAGGAGCCGCCGGTCGCGGACGTGGATCCAGGCCAGTGAGTCGATGGGCGGCGCGAAATTGTCGGACCCCAGGTGCATGATCGGAGTATGTACGAAGAGGTGGCACCACCCCCGCCGCTGCGGGGCGTCGCCCGCTGCGTGTGGCGGTCGGCCGCCTCGGCGCCGAAGCGGATCGTGCCCGATGGCTGCCTGGACCTGGTCGTCGGGGACACCGGCGTGTTCGTCGCGGGCCCGGACACCACGGCCTGGTCGTCCGTGACCAGGCCCGGCGAGGTGCTGCGCGGCGTGCGGTTCACGCCGGGCCGCGCGGCAGCGGTGCTCGGCGTGGCCGCCGACGAGCTACGCGACCGACGCGTCACGCTGCCCGAGCTGTGGGGCCGCCAGGGCGAGCTGCTGACCGAGCGCCTGCTCTCCGGTGATCTCTCCCCGGCGCGCGTGATCGCCTCACGCCTGCCGGATGCCTCGCCACCCGATCCGGCGGTGGCGGCGCTGGTCGCCCGGCTGGAGGCCGGGGCCACGCGGGTCGCGGAAGCCGCCGGTCAGGTCGGTGTCGCCGAACGTCGGCTGCGGCGCCGCTTCGTCCAGGCGATCGGCTACGGACCGGCCACGTACCTGCGGGTCAGCCGTTTCCAGCGCGCGGTCTCGCTGGCCCCGCGCGCACCGGGGCTGGCCGCGCTGGCCGCCGCCGCGGGTTACGCCGACCAGGCCCACCTCAGCCGGGACGTCCGGGCCCTGACCGGCCTGACCCCGCGCGCCTACTTCCCCGGGCGGTCCACTGTGGACCAGGTCCGTTCGGCGTAACGCCGGCCGCCGGCCCTGGCCCGGAAAGGTGAGCGGACGGTCGACGACTACCGGGAGCGCTATTCTCCCCCTCGAAGTGTGACCAGGGCTTCGGTCGGGAGGGCGTGTGGCCACCATCAGTGACGTCGCGGCGAGGGCCGGCGTCTCCACGGCGACTGTGTCGCGCGCGCTCAACGGCAAGTCCACTGTGGACCCGACGTTGGCCGCGCGGGTCCAGGAGGCCGCCACCGAGCTCGGCTATCACCCGAACGGGCTGGCCCGGAACCTGCGCCGGCAGGAGACGGCGGTGCTCGCGCTGATCATCTCCGACGTCGAGAACCCGTTCTTCACGGCGATCGCGCGCGGCGTCGAGGACCTCGCGCAGCGTTCCGGGTACTCGGTGGTGCTCTGCAACTCCGACGAAAACGAGGACAAGGAGCGGCGCTACATCGAGGTCGCGCTGCAGGAGCGGGTCGCCGGGGTGGTGCTGTCCCCCACCGGCCGGTCGACGAACGTCGAGGGCCTGCGCCGCCAGGGCACCCCCCTGGTGGCGGTCGACCGGCCGCTGCCGGCCGAGGCGGGTGACCAGGTGCTGGTCGACACGCGGCACGCGGCGGCCGAGGCGACGCGGCACCTGCTGGCGGGCGGCTACCGCCGCGTCGGCTGCCTGACGGGCCCCGCGGGCGTCCGCACGGCCGACGACCGCCTCGCGGGCTACGCCGACGTCGTCGGCGAGGGGAACATCGTGTCCCGGCGGGCGGAGTACCGCGCGGAAGGCGCCCGGCTGGCGGCGCTGGAGCTGCTGGACGAGCCCTCCCCGCCGGACGCGCTGCTGGTCGCGAACAGCACGATGGCGATCGGGGTCCTGGAGGCCCTCTCGGCGCGCGGCCTGCGCTCGGGCCGCGACATCGGCATCGTCTCCTTCGACGACGCCCCCTGGACGACGCTGATCGACCCGCCTCTGACGGTGGTCGCCCAGCCGGCCTACGAGGTCGGCCGCGTGGCGGCCCAGCTGCTGCTGGCCCGGATTTCGGACAGCACCCGCGACGCGACCACGACGACACTCGAAGCGCGCTTGATCGAACGGAAGAGTTCCCGCCGCTGACCCGCCCGGCGAGTGGGCCTGCTTGTGCGGACGGTCGGGCTCGCAGACCCGGCGACTCCATCCGCGCATCCGGAGAGCCCCTGGCGCGCCCAAGGGGACGTCTCGCGTGCCCGCACGGCCGCTTCGCGCACCGAAGCATCGGCGCGCACACCCGGCAGATCAGCTCGCGCACCGGAAGCGTCGGCTCACGCACCTGGAGGGTCGGCTCACGTACCCGGAGAGTCGGCTCGCGCACTGGATGCCCGGTTCACGTACCTGCAGGGCCGATTCGCGTTCCGGCAAGGCCAGCTCGCGCACCGGAAGCATCGGCTCGCGCGCCCGAAGAGTCGGTTCGCGTACCTGGAGAGTCGGCTCACGCACCCGGAGAGTCGGCTCACATGCCGGAAGGTCGGCTCGCGTACCTGGGAAGGTCGGCGCGCGCCCGGACAGTCGGCTCGCGTACCTAAAGAGTCGGCTCGCGTACAGGGAAGGTCGGCTCGCGTACCTGGAGAGTCGGCTCACGCACCCGGACAGTCGGCTCACATACCCGGACAGTCGGCTCACGTGCCCCGCAGGTCGGCTCACGCACCGGAAAGTCGGCTCACGCACCCGAAGAGTCGGGTCACGTACCCGGAAGGTCGGCACACGCACCCGGACAGTCGGCTCACGTACCCGGACAGTCGGCTCGCGTACCTGGAGGAGTCGGCTCACGTGCGTGGACGGTCGGCTCACGCGCCTGGAAGGTCGGTTCGCGTGACTGAGGGGCGGCCGGCGAGCCTGGAGTGGCGCTGGGCCGGGGATCGAGTCGCGCTCGAGCGAGGGGCGAGGGACAGACGTGCCTGGGGGGCCGGCTCGTGCCAGGCCCCCCAGGCACGCCCCACCCCCTGTGTCCCCCATGGCCGGCGCCAACCCGCCGGATCCTGTGAGCACGGAGCGGAAATCGTTTACTCACACGGAACGTAAGGCTCGGACCGCGGAGTGTCAAGCCTGGACAACGTCGTCCGATGCGGGCAGACTTGCCGGAAGTTGCCTACTCAACGTGTTGAGTGATGTGCGTAAAGTGTCGATCTCTGGTGAATTCCCCCACAGATAGGGCACGAACCCGCACGAACCCGCACAGCCGCGCTGTTTCGGGTTAACCTGAGCGGCATGTCTGTAGCGCTGGAGAACATCCTCGCCAAGGCGGGCCTGAAGGTCGACGCGAACGAGTTCCTCACGCTCGTCGAAGACGCCGCGCGCAGACTGTCCCCACCGAATCCCGATCCCTCGCACTACTTCTCGGCCGATCAGCGCGCCGCGCTCACCGACGTCGGCCTGGATCTTTCGCCGCGGCGGGAAGAGGAACCGGACTTCCGGGCGCGCACCGTCGCCGCCCACGCCGTGCTCGCCGAAGGCGCTCTCAGCGTCAACGAAGCCGCGAAGGCCCTCGGGGTCGACGACAGCCGGATCCGGCACCGCCTCAAGGAAGGCCGCCTAACCGGCTGGAAGGACGGCGGCTGGCGGCTCCCGGCGTGGCAGTTCGCCGGCTCCGGCGTGCTGCCCGGCCTGGAGGCCGTGCTCAAGGCTCTGCCCGAGGACCAGCCCGCGCTCGTCGTGGCCGCCTTCATGAGCACACCCCAACCCGATCTGGTGATCAACGACCACCCGGCGACCCCGCGTCAGTGGCTCCTCTCGGGCGGTGACCCGGAGCACGTCGCGCGCCTCATCGCCACGCTCGGCTCGCCGTTCTAGGCTGGACCTCCCCGAGCAAGATCACCGACAAGGACGGACCACCCCCGACCCATGGCCCGGCTACCGCTGCCGCCCGCCCGATCCGTCCTGGTCCGGCAGCTGAACCGCGCCAACGACGTGGTGACGGTCCAGCCCGCGACCAGGCTGGTACGGATCTTCACCGCGCACGGCAACCACCCCCAGCAGTGGAACTCGTTCCGCTACACCGGCCCGCTCCCGCACGGCCGGTTCGACCAGCAGTCGCCCGGCCGCGGCGGCGCGCCGGTCACCGATCCCGCGAACGGGGTCCTCTACTTCGGCCTCACCGTGCGCACGTCGATCGCCGAGGTGTTCCAGACCAGCTCGACGGTCGACCGCCGCACCCGCGGGCCCCGGCTGGTCGTGGTCCGCCCGACCCGCACGCTGCGGCTGCTCGACCTGACCGGCCTGTGGCCGACGCGGGTCGGCGCGTCCCAGGAGATCTCGAGCGGGCCGAAGAAGCTGACACAGGCCTGGGCCCGGGCGATCCGCGCGGCCTTCAGCGACCTCGACGGCCTCTGGTACCGCTCGTCCATGGACTCCGGCGACCCGGCGATCTGCCTGTGGGACCCGCCCGCGGGCGCGGCCCTGCCGATCGCCCCGGACGTGCTGCTGCCGCTCGACCACCCCGGCCTGGACGTCCCGCTCGGCCGCGTCTGCGAAGAGCTGAACTACACGCTGCTGAACTGAGCTTCGAGCAGCGGGACGACCGCCCGCAGGTCACCGCCGTCGACGACGTGGGTCGCGGCAGCCCGGGCCGCGGCGTCACCGTTGAAAGCGACGCTCAGCCCGACGGCGGCGAACAGCTTCAGGTCCGAGCGGCTGTCCCCGATCGCGGCGCAGCGATCCGGGGAGACGCCCAGCTCGGCCGCGTAGCTCAGCGCGAAGTCCCGTTTGCCGTACTCGTCGAGGTGCCGGGCGACGCGGCCGGTGTAGCGGCCGTCCTCGACCTCGGGCTCCGCCCCGCAGTACGCGGCGAACCCGAACCGCCCGGCGAGCAACCGGCCGACCGGGGTCCACGCGAGGGTGGTGAGGATCGGGCGCAGGCCCTGCTCGCGGCACCACGCCACCGTCTCGGCGATCCCGCCGACCAGCGGCAGCGTCTCGAGGTGGGCCCGGATCTCCGCCTCGGTGCGGCCGGCCCAGCCGCGGGCGTCGATCGTCGCCGTTTCCTCGTTCGTGATCCGGCCTTCGGCGTACGCGACCTCGGCGGCGACGAGCGCGTCCTCACCGCCGAGCCGCGCGGCCACCCAGACCGACGAGGACGTACCGGGCACGAGCGTGCCGTCGACGTCGAAGCAGATCAGGCCGCGCTCAGCCAAGCGTGCCTCGCGGGCAGACGAACCCGACGATCTCCGAGGCGATCAGCCCGGCCTGCTCGGCCGGGTCGGCGTCGAGGATCGCGCGCGTCTCCTCCTCCGACGTCCGGAAGAAGGCCACCCCGGTCACCGGCAGCGTGGCCGACGGCGCCGGGATCGCGCCCGCGAGCCGCAGCGTCCCGGCCGCCTGCTGGGCGCGGGCCGCCGCGAGGTGACGCGCGCGCAGTTCAAGAGCCATCTCGCCGGAGATCTCGTCGGCGCGAGGTCCCTTGCGGAACAGCACCATCCGCCAGGTCTCCAGTTCGAAGTCCACCTCGGGCACCGTCATGGGTACCGAGATTCGCAGGCCGCCGGGCCCGGGACAATACCGGCGCGGTTACAGGTGACGGCCCCACCACTCCAGGATCGCGTCGAACCGCTGGACGCGGTGGCGCGGCCGGCCGGAACGGGACAGTTCGTGGCCTTCCCCGGGGAACAGCACGAACTCCGCGTCCGCGCCGGCGCGCCGCAGCGCGACGAACATCCGCTGCGCCTGCTCCAGCGGGCAGCGCCAGTCCTGCTCCGAGTGGACCACCGCGAACGGGATGCGGATCTTGTCCGCGTAGCTGAGCGGGCTGCGGTCGCGCTGCACCTCGGGGTCGGCGCCGATGTAGGAGTCGACGAAGGTGTAGCCGATGTCGGAGCTGCCGACCATCGAGTCCCACGCGTTGACCGCGCGCTCGCTCCACGCGGCTTTGAAGCGCTCGCCGTGGTGCGCGGCCAGCCAGCTCGTCATGAAACCGCCGTACGAGCCGCCCATGATCCCGACGCGTGAGGCGTCCAGGTCCGGGCGCTCCAGCGCCTTGTCGAGCAGGGCCAGGACGTCGTCGACGTCGACCGTGCCGAAGGCGTGCGTGATCGCGTGGCCGTGCTGCTGGCCGTACCCCGCCGAGCCGCGCGGGTTGCCGAGCACCACGGCGTACCCCGCGGACGCGTACACCTGCGCCTCGTCGAACACCGCCCAGTCCTGCTGGGTGAACGGGCCGCCGTGCACCACGCGCAGCACCGGGTGCGGGCCTTCACCCTCGGGCAGCACCAGCCAGCCGTGCACCGGGTAGCCGTCCGGGGCGGTGGTCTCCAGCTCGAGGACCGGCCGGAGTCCCTTGTCCCGCAACGGCTTCGAGTAGTCGGTCAGCACGCGCGGGGCGGCCGGGGCGAGCAGCACGACCTCACCCGAGGTCTCCAGGGTGGCGACGACCGCCGCGATCACCGGGCCGTCCACGGTGAACGACCGGAGCGCGGAACGGTCCGCGTAGACCACGGTCAGGTCCGCCAGCGGCGCGTCGGCGGCGGCGAAGGCGACCGCGCGCAGCTCCACCGCGCCGCGGTTGCGGACGGCGACGAGCACGTCGGCCTCGCGCGCCACCGGCGGACCGGCCGAACCCTCGCAGTCGACGGTTTCGATGTCGGTGAGGCGGCGGGCCTTCACCGGGCCGACGCCGAACTCCGGCGTCGCGGCGTAAAGCCCGGTGGACGCAGCCTCGCGGTGGTCCTCAAAGGACTGTCCGTAGTAGAACAACGTGCCGTCGGCACCGAAGGCCGGGCGCTCCGAGTAACCCGGGCAGTGCACGACGACCTCGGGGTCGCCACCCTCGGCGGCGATCGCGCAGATGTCGCGCGAGTCGCTTTCGGCGGCGCCCCACTCGGGCGGCGCGGTGAAGACGATCCGGGTGCCGTCCGGCGTCCACACCGGGTGGGCCGGGTCGAACTCGCCCGGAGTCAGGGGTTCCGGCTCGAGCAGCTCGCCCTCTTCGAAGGCTGCGACGGCGTCCACGGCGAAGAGGCGCTGCACGCGGTCGCGGAGGAAGCCGACGTCGTCGATCCGGTAGTCCATGCGCGTGATCCGGCGCGGGGCCTCGGCCGCCGGCTCGGGTGTCTCGTCGTCGGCGTCCGCCGTGCCGTACCGGCCGGCTTCCGGCACCCGCGCGACGAACGCGATGCGCCGCGAGTCCGGCGCCCACACCGGCTCGCCGGCCCCGAGGTGCAGGGACGTCAGGCGCTGCGCGTCACCACCGTCGGCCGGCATCAGGTGCAGCTGCGGGCGGCCGTCGGCGCCCTTGCCGTCCCCCGCGCGGAGGAAGGCCACCCAGCGCCCGTCCGGGGAGATCGACGGCGCCGAGTCGTGCGGACCGTGGGTCCACGCGGACTCGGTGCCGTCGAGCGACACCCGCCTCAGCGCGCTGTGCGCGGCGTTGGTCTTCAGGTCGGGGTGCTGCACCGCCGTCAGCAGCAGGTCTCCGCGCAGGGCGGGACGGCCGGGGACGACGAGGGCTTCGATGTCGGCAGGGCGCACCTGTCCGACGGTACCCGAATCCCTTAGCTGTGCGAACGACTTTCGTAGGGCGTCACGCGGCCACCTGCTTGCGCTCGTCCCGCCGGGCCTTCGCCAGGCTGGCCACCGTGGTGATGGTGAGGACCACGACGATCACGCCGAGGGAGATCCAGTTGTTGATGTCCAGCCAGTCGGGCACCACGTGGTACTCGTGCAGCGCGTGCAGGAACAGCTTCGCGCCGATGAAGGCGAGGATCACCGCGAGGCCGTAGGTGAGGTAGACCAGCTTCGTCACCAGGCCGCCGAGCAGGAAGTACAGCTGCCGCAGCCCCATCAGCGCGAACGCGTTGGCGGTGAAGACGAGGAACGCCTCCTGCGTGATGCCGAAGATCGCCGGGATCGAGTCGACGGCGAACAGCAGGTCCGCGGAGCCGATGGCCACGATCACCAGCAGCATCGGCGTGATCATCCGCTTGCCGTTGATCTTCACGGTGTACTTGTGGTCGTGGTAGTCGTCGGTCACCGGGGCGATCTTGCGGACCTGCCGGGTGAGCGCGTTCTCGTGGTACTCCTCGTCCTCTCCCTTGCCCCGCAGCATGCTGATGGCCGTCCAGACCAGCACCGCGCCGAACAGGAAGAACACCCAGACGAACTGCTCGATCAGGGCCGCGCCGACCGCGATGAACACGCTGCGCATGGCGAGTGCGAGCAGGATGCCGACCAGCAGCACGCGGTGCTGGTGGATGGCGGGAACCTTGAACGACGCCATGATGATCATGAAGATGAACAGGTTGTCGACGCTCAGCGAGTACTCGGTGATGTACCCGGTGAAGAACTCGACACCCGGGTCGTGCCCGGCGAAGAACCACACGCCGGCGCCGAAGAGCACCGCGCACGAGACGTAGAAGATCACCCAGCGAGCGGCTTCCCCCGTGGTGACCGCGTGCGGCTTGTGATCGACGATGACCAGGTCGAGCGCGATGAGCGCGAGCAGGCCACCGATCGTGGCGATCCACAGCCACAGGGGGACAGTCATGGAACTTCAACCTCCGGATAGCGCGCATGAGCAACTAACCGGAGGTCTCTTCCGCCGGTGCGAACACCGGCCGACGGTGCCGGGGGCGCAGGGCCACCGTGCTGACGACACCGCCGCGAAGGAATACTCCCCTCACAGCGCGTCCAGTTTGCCGGTTCTCCCCACCCGAGCGCCAGCCGGAATCGCCCACGTCACCGGGTTGGGCCTGTAATTTCGGTCACCTCGGTCCACCAGGTGGTCCCTGGCGTGTGATCGCTGTGAACCAGGGGCAGCACTCTCAGCAACCCTCGAATAGGTTCACACCGTGCCCCGACTCCCGCTCCCGCGCACCCGCCGCGGCCGCCTCACCGCGCTCGGCGCCGTCGTGGTGGTGCTCGCCGCCGCGACCGTCCTCTGGGCGACGCGCGACACGGCCCCGCCCGCGGTGCCCACCCAGGACGCGCTGATCGACATGCCCGCCGCGCCCGGCTCGGCCGAGCAGGTCAAGATCGACACGACCACCTTCCTGCCCGCCACCGTGCCCGCGCCCGCTGTCCTGCTCGCGCACGGCTTCGGCGGGGACAAGACCAGCGTCGCCGACGACGCCCGCGAACTCGCCAGGAAGGGCTTCGTCGTGATGACGTGGTCCGCGCGCGGGTTCGGCAAGAGCACCGGCAAGATCGGGCTGAACGACCCGGACGGTGAAGTCGCCGACGCGAGCCGGCTGATCGACCGGCTGGTCGCGCAGCACCAGGTGAGCACCGACGCCGGCGGTGACCCGAAGGTCGCCGTCACCGGCGCGTCCTACGGCGGCGCGCTGTCGCTGCTGCTGGCCGGTACCGACAAGCGGGTCGACGCCGTCGCCCCGGTGATCACCTACAACGACCTCGCGCAGGCCCTGGTCCCGAACGCGGCCGCGCCCAAGGCGCCGGCAGCCGGCACCCCGGCCGCCGGGGCGTTCGCGACCGACGGCGTCTTCAAGAAGAGCTGGGCCGGCATCTTCTTCTCGGCCGGCTCCGGGCCCGCGGCGAGCGGATCGCCCTCGGCCGAGGCCCCGGAAGCCGGGCAGGAGACCGACACCGGATCCACCGGCGCCGCCGGGACCGCCGCCGCGGCCGCCGTCCCGTCCGTGCCCTCGGGCGGAGGCGGGCCGCGCGCCGGCTCGGCCGACCCGTGCGGCCGGTTCACCGCCGCCGTCTGCCAGGCCTACACCGAGCTCGGCACCACCGGGGCGTCGAGCCAGGCGAGCCTCGACCTGCTGCGCCGCGTGTCGCCGGTGTCCGTGACGAGCAAGATCACCGTGCCGACGCTGCTGGTGCAGGGCGAGAGCGACACCCTGTTCGGCCTCGACCAGTCCGACGCGACCGCCCGGCAGATCACCGCGGCGGGCGGCAAGGTCAAGACGATCTGGTACACCGGCGGCCACGACGGCGGGAAGCCCGGGCCGCAGCTGCGCGGGAAGATCGGCGACTTCCTCTGGGACGCGGTCAACGGGGGCGACCCCGGCACCGGCTTCAGCTACGACGTCCAGGGTACGTTGCGCGCCAACGGAACGCCGTCGGTGCGCACGGTCAACGCCACCACCTACCCCGGCCTCACCGGCCCGGCGGCCGAGCGGCGGCTGCTGCCGATGACCGGCCCGGTCCAGCCGGTGGTGCGCCCGGCCGGGGCGAACCCCTCGGCGGTGAGCGGGATCCCCGGGCTCAACGGCGTCGCGAGCAGCACGTCGCGGCTCGGCGCGCTGTTCAGCAACGACCCGCCCGGCCAGGCCGCGCAGTTCACCACCGCGCCGGTGGACGGGCAGGTCGTCGTCAGCGGCTCCTCGACCGTGCGGCTGCAGGTCGCTGCCGACCCGGCCCACCCGCAGCCGGAAGCGGTGCTGTTCGCGAAGCTCTACGACGTCGGCCAGGACGGCTCGCGGGTGCTGCCGGCCAACGCCATCGCCCCGTTCCGGGTGAGCGGGCTGCCCGCCAACGGCAACCCGGTCGAGGTCACCGTGACGCTGCCGGGCATCGTCCGGCCGATCGAGGGCGGGCACTCGCTGCGGCTGGTCGTCGGCACCACCGACCAGGCGTTCGCCTCGCCCGCCGCGCCCGCGGTGTTCCGGATCGCGCTCGCCGGCGGCGGTGCCGCGCTGGCGTTGCCGGTCGTGCCCGGGACGTCGGTCGGCACACCCGCGCCGGTCGGGCAGATCGTCGGCATCGCCGTCACCCTCGCGATCGCCCTCGCCGCCGTGCTCTTCGCGGCGCTGCGCCGCCGCCGGGCCGCCGACATCGACCCGGAGCTGGCCGGCACCCCGCTGGTCATCGAAGGGCTGCGCAAGAAGTACCCGGGCGGGTTCGTGGCCGTGAACGACCTGTCGTTCCGCGTCGAGCCGGGTCAGGTACTGGGCCTGCTCGGGCCGAACGGCGCGGGCAAGACCACCACGCTGCGGATGCTGATGGGCCTGATCACGCCGACCGCGGGCAGCATCCGCGTGTTCGGGCACAAGATCGCGGCGGGCGCGCCGGTGCTCTCGCGCATCGGCTCGTTCGTCGAGGGGTCCGGCTTCCTGCCGCACCTGTCCGGCCGGGAGAACCTGCAGCTGTACTGGGCGAGCACCGGACGTCCCGCGGAGAAGGCGCACTTCGGCGAAGCGCTGGAGATCGCCGGGCTCGGCAGCGCGGTCGACCGCCGGGTGCGGACCTACAGCCAGGGCATGCGGCAGCGGCTGGCGATCGCCCAGGCGATGCTCGGCCTGCCGGAGCTCATGGTGCTCGACGAGCCGACCAACGGGCTCGACCCGCCCCAGATCCACCAGATGCGCGAGGTGCTGCAGCGCTACGCCGCGACCGGGCGCACCGTGGTCGTGTCGAGCCACCTGCTGGCCGAGGTCGAGCAGACCTGCACGCACGTCGTGGTCATGCACCGCGGCGCGCTGGTCGCTTCGGGCGAGGTCGGCGAGCTGGCCGCGGCCGGCGGCGAGGCGACGTTCCGGGTCGGCGACCCGGCCGCGGCCGCCGCGGCGCTGAAGGCGATCCCCGGGGTCGGCACGGTCGACGTCGAAGGCGACCTGGTGCACGCCGACCTCGACGGGCTGCCGCGCGCCGAAGCCGTCGCGGCTTTGGTCCGCGCGGGGGTCGCCGTGGAGCAGGCCGGGCCGCGGCGCCGGCTGGAAGACGCGTTCCTGCAACTGGTGGGAGACCAGTCGTGAGTGATTCAGGGGTCCACACGGACCCGCACGCGCTCGACGAGCTGAGCGACCTCGCCTCGAGCGAGCACGCCGGGGTCGGGCCGGACGGCGCCGTCGCGGGCTACTCCGCGCGGCGGACGCTCGGGCTCGGCGTCGAGCTGCGGCGTCAGCTCAAGCGGCGGCGCACCCAGCTGCTGCTCGGGTTCGTCGCGATCCTGCCGTTCATCCTGGTGATCGCGTTCGAGGCCGGGCAGTCGAACCCGAACCGGCGTAGCGGCGGGTTCGTCGACCTGGCCACGGCCAGCGCGCCGAACTTCGTGGTGCTGGCGCTGTTCGTGTCGGGCACGTTCCTGCTGCCGATGATCGTCGCGCTGTTCTTCGGCGACACGATCGCGAGCGAGGCGTCGTGGTCGAGCCTGAAGTACCTGCTGGCGATCCCGGTGCCGCGGCACCGGGTGCTGCGGCAGAAGGCGATCGTGTCGGGGATCCTCTCGGCGGCGGCGCTGATCCTGCTGCCGCTGGTCTCGCTCGGGGTCGGGGTGATCTGGTACGGCGCGGGCGACGCGATCAGCCCGACCGGCGACGCGGTGTCCTTCGGCGACAGCCTGCTGGCCATCGCACTGTCCACTGTGTACATCATCCTGCAGCTGGCCTGGGTGGCCGGGCTCGCGCTCGCACTGAGCGTGACGACCGACGCCCCGCTCGGCGCGGTCGGCGGCGCGGTGCTGGTGGCGATCCTGTCGCAGATCCTGGACCAGATCACGGCGCTGGAGGGCCTGCGCAACTACCTGCCGACGCACTACGGGTTCTCGTGGATGGACCTGATCTCCACCGACGTCGACTGGACGAACCTGGCCAGCGGCCTGCTGTCGGCGACGATCTACGGCACGGTGTTCTTCCTGTACGCCGGCCGCCGGTTCGCGACGAAGGACATCACGAGCTGAGATGGACGTCGTGCTGGGGCACCAGCCGCCCGCGCCGCTGGTGAAGACGGTCAACGTGGTGCTGCGCGCGCTGCTGCCGAGCCCGCTCGGCCGCGGCGTCCGCGAGTTCATGCTGCTCGGCTTCACCGGCCGCCGGTCCGGGCGGAGCTACCGCGTCCCGGTGACCGCCCACCACGACGCCGACGGCCGGTACGCCCTCACGCCGGCCGCCTGGCGGTGGAACTTCGGCGGTGGCGCGGACGTCGCGGTGACGTTCGCCGGCCGGACGACATCGATGCGCGGTGTCCTCGTCGACGACGAGGACGTCGTCGTGGCGACGTACTTCGACCGGATCACCGAGCTCGGCCTGCGCGGCGCGGCCCGCCAGATCGGCCTCCGGTTCCCGGCGGGCCGGTTGCCGACCGCGGACGAGGTCGCCGAGCTGGTGCGGCGGGAGCACTTCGGCGTCATCCGGCTGGGCGTCGCGGGCTGAGCGGGCGGGCCCGGCGCGGTACGGTCGGGCCGTGCCGATCACCGTGGAGAGCCAGTCCGACGTCGCCGTGGTCCGGATCGACCACGGCGGGGGCAACACCCTGGACACCGATTCGTGCCGGGAGCTGGTGCTGCGGCTGGAAGAAACCGAGACAGCCCGCGCCGTCGTGCTCACCGGCACCGGCGGCATCTTCTCGGCCGGGGTCGACCTCAAGCGGATCCACGAGGGCGGTGCCGCGTACGTCTCCGAGTTCCTGCCGCTGCTGTCGGACGCGCTGCTGACGGTGTTCGGCTTCCCGCGGCCGGTGGTCGCGGCGCTGAACGGCCACGCGATCGCCGGCGGCGCGGTCCTCGCCGCCGCGTGCGACCACCGCGTGCTCACCACCGGGCCCGGCCGGATCGGCGTGACCGAGCTGCTCGTCGGGCTGCCGTTCCCGCTCGCCGCGCTGGAGATCCTGCGGTGCGCGTACGGGACGACACCGCTGCCGTCGCTGACCTACTCGGGCGCGACCGTCGGCGGTGAGGACGCCCTCGCCCGCGGCCTGGCCGACGAGCTCGCGCCGCCGGAGGAGGTCCTCGACCGGGCCGTCGCCATCGCGACCCGGCTCGGCGGCCTGCCCGCCGAGCCGTTCGCGCACACGAAGGCCCAGATCCGCCAGCCCTACCACGAGCGGATCGCGGAGTACCGCCACGCCGACGACCCCCGGGTCGAGCGGATGTGGCGGGCGCCCGAGGCGCTCGGCGCCGTCAAGTCCTACGTGGACGAGGTGCTGGGCCGCCGCGGTTAGACCGCCCGGACGTCGCTCTCGGCGAGCGACTTGATCCCGTGGACCGTCTTGCGCATGTTGTCCTGCAGCTCGCCCAGGCGCATCGCGACGATCGCTTCCTCGTGCTCGGGCATCGACGCGATGATCTTCGTCAGGTTGGACGGGCCGGGGCCGATCTGGGCCCACTGCCGCAGCACCGTGCCCTCGCCGTCCGGGACCAGCTCGAACTTCCACGACGCGGCCGGGTTCGCCACGTCCATCACGGCCCACGCGAACAGCCGCGCCGGCTCGTACCCGGTCACCGTCGACACCGTCTCCCACTCCCCCGCGACGGGGTGGGAGTTGCGGCCGCGGAACCGTGCGCCCAAACCGGGCTCGTAACCCTCGACCCAGCCGCCGCCCTGGAACTCGGTGGAGAACCGGGACGGCAGGTCGATGTCCAGCAGCCAGCGCCAGACCTCTTCCGGAGGCGCGTCGACGCGGACCTCGACCTGGGTCGTCGGGCAGTCGGAAACCTTCATGGCGGACCCCTCGCTCGATGTCGGTACCTACTGGTTCCGGACGGTAACGTGGCGCCGATCACCCGGACAACTCGCACGATGCCGGTGGCGGCGCACGGTTGAGGACGCCACCCGGTGGCCGCGCCACCCGCCGAAAGTCGGGTTCCCACCGGTTCTGCGCCCGGACAGCCGATTGCCGACACCGGCCGGTTCTGTGAGGGTCCCACCGAAGGCTCCGGATCCGGGAGGGCGTTTCATGCGCAGACTGTCCACCGCGTGCACGGCGGTCCTGCTCGCGCTGGCCGGGCTGGTGGGCCTGGCTCCGTCGGCGGGCGCGGCGACCGACATCAAGGCGGCCCTGCAGGGGATCCCCGGCCTGACGATCGTCAAGGAGGACCCGGCACCGGCGGGCTTCCGGTTCTTCGAGCTGACCTTCACCCAGCCCGCCGACCACCGCCACCCCGGCGCCGGCACGTTCCAGCAGCGGTTCACCCTGCTGCACCGCGACTTCGCCGCGCCGACGGTCGCCTTCACCAGCGGCTACAACGTCAGCACCGCGCCGAACCGGTCGGAGCCGACGCAGATCGTGAACGGCAACCAGCTTTCGATGGAGTACCGCTACTTCACGCCGTCACGGCCGGAGCCGGAGAACTGGGCGCAGCAGCTGACGATCTGGCAGGCCGCCGCCGACGAGCACCGCGCCGTGCAGGCGTTCAAGGCGATCTACCCGGGCAAGTGGCTGGCCACCGGCGGCAGCAAGGGCGGTATGACCGCGACGTACTTCCGGCGCTTCTTCCCCGACGACGTCGACGGGACGGTCCCCTACGTCGCGCCCAACGACGTCATCGATCCGATCGACGTCTACAACAAGTTCCTCTCGCGCGTCGGCAACGATCCCGGCTGCCGCGACGCGTTGAAGGCGATCCAGCGCGACGCGCTGAAACGGCGTGACGAGCTCGGCGCGATCGCCGCGGTGGACGCGGCGCAGCGGGGGCTGACGTTCTCGATCGTCGGCTCGGCCGACAAGTCGCTCGAGATCTCGGTGATCGACTCGTACTTCGCGTTCTGGCAGTACCAGACGCAGGCGGACTGCGCGACGGTGCCGAAGCCCGGCGCGCCCGCGGCCGAGGTCTACGCCTGGTACGAGCGGGTGGAGAGCCTCAACACCTACTCCGACCAGGACCTCTCGCCCTACATCCCGTACTACTACCAGGCCGCGGTCCAGCTGGGCGCGCCCGAGGCGTACGACGGCTACCTGCGCGACCTGCTGCGCTACCCCGGCGCCGACCAGCCGAAGACGTTCGTGCCGAGCTCGATCCGCCTGCCGCGCTTCGACTACCTGGCCATGCCGGACGTCGACTTCTGGGTGAAGTCCCGCGGCACGCGGCTGCTGTTCGTCTACGGCTCGAACGACCCGTGGGGCGCGGAGCCGTTCGAACTCGGCTTCGGCAGCCGGGACTCGTACCGGTACTACGTGCCGGGTGGCAACCACGGCTCGAGGATCGCCCTGCTGCCCGCGGCCGACGCCGCGGCGGCGACCGCGACGGTCCGGCGCTGGGCCGGGCTGCCTCCGTCCGCGTCGGCGCTGAGCGCGCGTCGTGCTCCGGCGGGTTTCCCGGACTTCGACGCGGACCTCACGCTTGCGGGGCACCCGCGGCTGTGACCTACGTGGTCACCCGACGGCGGGTGACCAGCGGCTGCAGGGCGAGCAGCAGCAGGACGTAATACCCGAAACCCGGCCGGAAGCAGGCGACGACCACCGCGAGGGCGAAGATGCCCGTGCTCACGACGAAGCTGCGGGCCCAGGCGTCGGACACGGGTTCGGCGTCGCCGTGGACCGCGGGATCACGGCGGACGATGAACAGCAGCGCGGTGTGGCACACGCTGCCGGCGAGCAGGGTGCCGAGGTAGAACAGCACCGTGAAGGGCTGAGTCCGGTAGGCACCGATGAGCTGGGTCGGGAACGGCAGGACCGCGATGGTGAGCAGCCAGCAGAAGTTGACGACCACGAGCGGGGTGTTGAACGCGCGCACGTGCTCGAAGATGCGGTGGTGGGTGAGCCAGAACCGGCCGATCACGGCGAAGCTGAGCAGGAAGCTGAAGATCTTCGACCAGTTCTCGGTGACGGCCTCCGACGCGGGCGCGCCGGCCGCGATCAGTTCCGGCACGAGTTCGGTGAGCGGCAGCACCAGCAGCGTCAGGGCGATGGCGACGACGGCATCGCTGAAGAAGACCAGCCGCTCGGGCGACCTCTGCCGTTCCATGGGAGCTCCTGTCGATGATCAACCGCGGCGGGGCCCGCTCAGGCTACTGGCGCGGATCTCACCCGGTCGGAGCGCCCGCCGCTCTGACCTCCGCAAACCAGGCCGGCGGGGCGCGGTCTCGCCAGGTGGCCGGCGTACCGCAAGGACACCGTCTTCGGAATGCTGCAGGCGGACGAAAACGCGCCGGTGCCCGGCTGAGCTCAGGGCCGCTTGGCTTTGGGCAGCTTCTTCACGATGGCCTCGTAGGACGCGTCGAGGAGTTCTTCCAGCTCGGCGTCGGGCACCCCGGCGCCGAGTTCGACGCGGTTCCAGCCGTAGCGCCCGAGGTAGTCCATCACGGACACGGCATCGGGGTAACGCTCACGCAGTTCGGCCGCTTCTTCTTTCGTGGCCCCGCATTTCACGGCGACACTGCCGGGTTCCTCCTGGCCGATGAAGGCGAACCCCTTGCCGCCGACCTTCGCGACGAGCACGTGGTCGCCGAACGGGTAGGTCTCCTGCGCACCCGGCAACCCCAGGCAGTACGCGACCACGGCTTCGATGTTCACGACCCGAGCTTCACCAGCTCGAGGTCGGTCTGCGGGAAGTCGTCCCCGATGCACAGCAACGGTTCCCGGGCGATCTTGGCGGTGGCATAGCTGTAGCAGTCGCCCATGTTCAGTTTGGCCGGGTGATGTCCCTTCCCGTACTGCTTGAACGCTTCGATCGCCACTTCCGCGTGTTCTTCGCCGAAGGGGGCGGTCACGATGTGGTTGTCCTGGAGGAACCTGGCGAGCACCAGCCGGCCCCGCGCGCCGAGCCTCGCGGTGAGCACGATGCCGACCTCGACGAGGGTCGGCGCGCCGATCTTGGGCGAGTCCGCCTCCGCGAGGCGCTCCTCGAGCCGTTCGTGATCCGGCTCCTGGCGCAGGATCGCCACAATGGCGGAGCTGTCGATGATCACACGCCACCCGGCCCGAACCCGAGAATCTCTTCCCACTCGTCCTTCGGGATCGGCTTCCCGAGTTCCTCAGGGGGGATCAACGGCCAGATCTCCTCTTCCAGTACTCGCCGCATCCGCTTCAGCCGCAGTTCCGCGTTGTCCCGCGCCACGAGCTGGTCGCGGCGCAGGCGCAGGGCTTCGCGGACGGCACCGGTCTTGGTGTCGCCCGTCAGTGCGGCGACCTCGGCGGCCAAGCGCTCGGCCTCCGGGTCCTTGATGTTCATCGCCATGGTGTAATCATACCCATCGCGGTGTATTGCTCGATCGGGCGATCGGTGTTCAGCCCCGGCGACGATCGCCACCCGGTGGTGTCCGGCTACTTGATGCCGGCCGCGTCCATGCCGCGCAGCTCCTTCTTCAGGTCCTGGACCTCGTCGCGCAGGCGGGCCGCCAGCTCGAACTGCAGGTCGCGGGCCGCCTGCATCATCTGGTCGGTCATCTGCTGGATCAGGTCCGCGAGCTGGGCGCGCGGCATGGCCGAGACGTCCTTGTCCACCAGCATCCCGGAGCTGCGGACCCGGTCGCCCTGTTCCGGCTTCTTGCCGCGCGAGGAGTTGCGGCCCGAGCCACCCACCGAGACCTGCTCGGTGTCCTCCGCCTCGCTGTAGACCCGGTCGAGGATGTCGGCGATCTTCTTCCGCAGCGGCTGCGGGTCGACCCCGCGCTCCACGTTGTAGGCGACCTGCTTCTCGCGGCGGCGGTCGGTCTCGTCGATCGCGTGCCGCATGGAGTCGGTGATCTTGTCGGCGTACATGTGCACTTCGCCGGACACGTTTCGCGCCGCGCGGCCGATCGTCTGGATCAGCGACGTGCCGCTGCGCAGGAAGCCTTCCTTGTCCGCGTCGAGGATCGCCACCAGCGACACCTCCGGCAGGTCGAGCCCCTCCCGCAGCAGGTTGATGCCGACCAGCACGTCGAAGTCGCCCGACCGCAGCTGCCGCAGCAGCTCCACCCGGCGCAGCGTGTCCACCTCGGAGTGCAGGTACCGCACCCGGATGCCCAGCTCCAGCAGGTAGTCCGTGAGGTCCTCGGACATCTTCTTCGTCAGCGTGGTGACCAGGACGCGCTCGTCCTTCTCCGCGCGCTCCCGGATCTCGTGCACCAGGTCGTCGATCTGGCCCTCGGTGGGCTTCACGACCACCTTCGGGTCGACCAGGCCGGTCGGCCGGATCACCTGCTCGACGAACTCGCCGCCCGCCAGGCCCATCTCGAACGGCCCCGGCGTCGCCGACAGGTACACCGTCTGCCCGATCCGGTCGGAGAACTCCTCGAAGGTCAGGGGCCGGTTGTCGACGGCGCTCGGCAGCCGGAAGCCGTACTCGACCAGGTTGCGCTTGCGGGACATGTCGCCCTCGTACATCCCGCCGATCTGCGGGACCGTCTGGTGCGACTCGTCGATGACCAGCAGGAAGTCGTCCGGGAAGTAGTCGATCAGCGTCGCCGGCGCCGTGCCCGCGCCGCGGCCGTCGATGTGCCGCGAGTAGTTCTCGATGCCGGAGCAGAACCCGACCTGCCGCATCATCTCGATGTCGTAGGCCGTGCGCATCCGCAGCCGCTGCGCCTCCAGAAGCTTGCCCTGCTTCTCCAGCTCCGCCAGGCGATCTTCGAGCTCCTGCTCGATGCCCTTGATCGCTTTCTCCATGCGCTCCGGGCCGGCGACGTAGTGCGTCGCCGGGAAGATCCGGACCTCGTCGACCTCCTTGACGATGTCCCCGGTCAGCGGGTGCAGGTAGTACAGCTTCTCGATCTCGTCACCGAAGAACTCGACGCGGATCGCCAGCTCCTCGTACGCCGGGATGATCTCCACCGTGTCGCCGCGCGCCCGGAACGTGCCGCGCGCGAAGGCGATGTCGTTGCGCGTGTACTGCACGTCGACCAGGGCGCGCAGGAAAACGTCCCGATCGAGCTGCTCGCCGACCTTCAGCATCGAGGACCGGTCGAGGTAGGACTGCGGGGTGCCCAGGCCGTAGATGCAGGACACACTCGCGACCACGATGACGTCACGCCGGGACAGCAGGTTCATCGTCGCCGAGTGCCGCAGCCGCTCGACGTCGTCGTTGATCGACGAGTCCTTCTCGATGTAGGTGTCCGTCTGCGCGATGTACGCCTCGGGCTGGTAGTAGTCGTAGTAGCTGACGAAGTACTCGACCGCGTTGTGCGGGAACAGCTCGCGCAGCTCGTTCGCCAGCTGCGCGGCGAGGGTCTTGTTCGGCGCCATCACCAGTGTCGGCCGCTGGACGCGCTCGATCAGCCACGCCGTGGTCGCCGACTTGCCGGTACCGGTGGCGCCCAGGAGCACGACGTCCTTCTCGCCCGCGTTGACGCGGCGTTCGAGCTCGTCGATGGCCGCCGGCTGGTCACCGGCGGGCTGGTAGTCGCTGACGACCTCGAACCGGCCGCCCTCCCGGGGGATCTCCGAGACGGGCCGGAAGTCGGACTGCGCCAGCACGGGGTGTTCGGTTGCGAAAGCCACGTCGACCAGAGTAGGCCTCGGCACCGACAATTTCCGTCGGCCCTGGTCAGCGGGGTCGGTACACCGTCGCGAAGGCCACTTCGCCGCCGGCCACCACGCAGTGCACGACGGCGCCCGGCGCGGGCCCGGCGCCGGAGCACGCGACCAGCACCCGGTCGGGTCCGGTCGCCTGGACCTCGGTGCGCGGGAACTCCGCGAGCACCTCGGCGACCTCGGCGCCCGGTGCCTCGAGGTACCCCAGGACGACCTCCCGGGCCGACGCCGGCGGCGGGCTCGGCAGGCCGTGCCCTTCGAACAGCCGGTTCAGCTGGTCGGCCGCGGAAACCGCGCGGGGGAAGCCGGCGAACGCCGCCGTCTGGACGACGATCTCGCCCACCTCGGCCGGGGAGAGCCCGGCGGCGAGGCCGGTGCGGAGGTGGACGCTCAGCGGCGGCCCCACCATGCCCGCCGCGACGATCGCGGCGAGGGTGGCGGCCTCCCGCGTGCGGGCGTCGAGGGCCGGGCGCTCGTGGAGGTGACCGTAGACCGTGCCGACGGCCAGCTCGCCGAGCGCCGGGACGGTGGCGAACAGCGCGTCGAGCCGGGCTTCGCCGCCTTCGACCAGCTCGGCGAAAGTGGCCCGGCCGCGGTCGTTCAGCTGCCCCATCGGCTCGGTCATCGTGTTCCCTTCAGCAGTTGCAGTCACAACAGGAACAGCAGTCGCAGCAGTCACAATCGCAGTCGCAGCCGCCGTCGCAGCCACCGGTCGCGGCCGGTTTTCCGCTCCACGGCCCAGGATAGGGATCGCGGCAGCAGAACTGGCAGCTGCAGCACATGTAGGAGGCGACGGCGCAGCCGAAGAAGAAGTTCCGCTTCTTCGGCGGCACGGCGAACTTCGGGACCCAGCAGCCGCCGCCCTTGCCGTGCAGGGACTCCGGCGGCGGGCCGTCGGGGCCGTCCGGGCCATCGGGACCTCCAGGACCACCCGGGCCGCCGGGACCTCCAGGACCACCGGGACCTCCCGGTCCGGGCGCACCCGGCGGCGGGGTCTGCCCGGGCGGCGCGAAGCCGTGGGGCTGCTGCGGAACCTGGCCACCCCAGCCCTGGTGCGGGTGCTGCTGCGGGGTCGGTCCCGGCCCGATCCACCCCGGCGGTGGCTGCTGACCGTGGCCGAAGGCGCGTCGCACCGCCTGGCGCAGCTCGTGCACCAGCAGCGCGTGCACCAGCGCCGGTTCCGCGAACTCCGCCTCCCGCAACGCCAGCTCGACCCCCAGCACGGCGTCGTCGCACAGCCTGCGGGCCTCGATCAGGTCCGTGCCGGTGGCGTGCAGCGGGTTCCACGCTCCGGCCGCCGCGTCCGCCGCGTGGTCCTCGACCGCGTCCAGCAGGTGGGCGGCCCGGCCGAACAGGCGGCCCGCCTCGGCCAGTGGTGCCGCGTTCCCCGGCCGTCCGGCCAGCTCCGCCGTGCGCGCGAACGCCGCGGCCGCCGCCAGCTCCGCGGGCTCGGTCGCCAGCAACGCGGAGTCGCCCAGGCGCATCGCCCGTTCCAGCTCGCCCTGCCGGTCGACGGCCTCGGTGAGCACCGTCGTGTCGAACCCGACGCGGCCACCGGTGCGGCCGCCCTGCGCCGCCCAGCGGGACGCGACGCGGCGGGCGGCCGCGGCCACCGGGCGCCTGCCGAACGCGCCGTCGCGGTCCTCGACGTGGTCGCCGACCTTCGCCGCGGCCAGCACCAGCGACACCGCCGCGGCCAGCTGGGCGCCTTCGCCGCGGGCCACCGACGTCGACCGCATGCCGCGCAGCGGGCACGGTCCCGCGTCGCGGCGCCGGTCCGCGCGCGGCGTCTGGGCTTCGACCAGGGCCGAGATGATCAGCCCGTCGTAGTTGGTGACGACGCGGGCGAGCTGGCCGTGCTCGTCGCGCAGTGTGAGGCAGAGCCCGCACAGGTGCGCGACCCAGTCGGCGTGCAAGCGGTCGGACAGCCGGTGCCGGCACGGCCTGATGATCCCGAACATCCCCAGTCCCCTCGGTTCCCCCGGTCGTCGGCAGACCTTAGCCCGAACGTGTGGCTCACGCGGCCGCCGTTCGCGATTCGTGACCGGGATCGGGCACCCACCAGGCAGGATGGGCCCATGACGGGACTGCACCCGCCCAAGGTCGAGATCTTCGACCCGGCCGCGCGCACGAACATCGACCCGAAGGGCATCAGCAGGGAGGTCGAGGAGTTCCGCGAGGAGCCGTTCGGCCTGTACCTGGCCCGTCCGGCACCGGGCCGCGCCCAGTTCCACTACCTCGAGTCGTGGCTGCTGCCGGACCTCGGCCTGCGCGTCACCGACTTCTGGTTCTCCCCCGGCCACGAGCGCGACCAGGACTTCTACCTCGACGTCGTGCGCGTCCGCCGCGACGGCACGCACTGGGTCGCCACCGACCTCTACGTCGACATCGTGCTGAAGGACAAGCTCTCGCTGCGGGTGATCGACACCGACGAGCTCCTCGACGCCCGCAAGGCGGACCTGGTCACCGCGGACGAGGCGGAGACCGCGCTGGAGACGACCTACGCGGCCGTCGAAGGGCTGGCCTCGCACGGTTACGACCTGGCCGCCTGGCTGGCCACGAAGGACATCACCCTGAGCTGGCGCCGCCACTAAGCCGATCCCCGCGCGAATCTCCGGCCGGAGACGTGGCCGCGGGGTGTCGATGGAGGATTTGGGCCGCTGAGCGGCCAGGATCCTCCATCGACGAGCACTTATGGCCCCTGCCGCGACGCACTGAAGGCCGAACCGTCGCCGGAGCAGCGGCAGGCGGGCCCGTTCCCGCGTCGAACAACGTGCGACGCGCGCCACTAGCCGTCTTCCGAAACCCGGTCCACCGATCGGTGGATGCCCTCCTGACCGTCTCGGCGATTCGCCGGACCCCGCCGCCGCGGGACGCTCGGTCCGTTGTGAAAACGGAGCGAGAGGGGACGGCGGCATGCCGGTCATCGAGGTCGAGCACCTCCACAAGCGGTACGGGGAGAAGGTCGCGGTCGAGGACGTCTCGTTCGACGTCGAGCGCGGGGAGATCTTCGGCATCCTGGGCCCGAACGGCGCGGGCAAGACGACGACCGTCGAGTGCGTGGAAGGGCTGCGGGTGCCCGACGGCGGCACGCTGTCGGTGCTCGGGCTCGACCCGCGGCGCGACCGCGCCGAGCTGCGCCAGCGCGTCGGCGTGCAGCTGCAGGAGAGCCGGCTGCAGGACAAGCTGCGGGTCGGCGAGCTGCTCGACCTCTACGCGTCCTTCTACCGCGAGCCCGCCGACCAGGGACGGCTGCTCGCCACGCTCGGCCTGACCGAGCAGCGGAACACCGCGTACAAGAAGCTCTCCGGCGGCCAGCAGCAGCGGCTTTCGATCGCGCTCGCGCTGATCGGCAGCCCGGAGGTCGCGGTGCTCGACGAGCTGACCACCGGCCTCGACCCGCAGGCCCGCCGCGACACGTGGGACCTGATCGAGGCCGTGCGCGAGCAGGGCGTGACGATCCTGCTGGTCACGCACTTCATGGCCGAGGCCGAGCGGCTCTGCGACCGGATCGCGGTGATCGACGCCGGCCGGGTCGTGGCGCTCGACAGCCCCGCCGGGCTGGTCGCCGGGGTGGACGACGAGCAGGTCGTCCGGTTCCGGCCGTCGGCACCGATCGACCCCGCCGAGCTCGAAGCCCTGCCGGAGGTCCGCCGGGTCGAGCGCCACGGCGACCGCCTGGTGGTCACCGGCGGCGGCAACGTGCTGCACGCCGTGACGTCGTCGCTCGCCCGGCTCGGCGTGCTCGCCGGGGACCTGCGGGTCGAGCAGGCCGGGCTCGACGACGCCTTCGTCGCGCTGACCGGCCACAAGCCGGAATGAGGGGGAAACCATGAGTGTCCTGACCAAGCTGACCACCACCGAGGCGAAGGTGTTCCTGCGCGACCCGGGCGCCCCGGCCGTCGTCGTCGGCATCCCGCTCGCGCTGCTGCTGGTGTTCGGGCTGATGCCCGGCGCGAACGACCCGGACCCGAAGTACGGCGGGCACAGCGCGCTGGCCACGGTGATCGCGCCGATGGCCGTGACGATCCTGATCGCCATGCTGGCGCTGACGCAGTTCCCGAACGCGCTGGGCACCTACCGGGAAAAGGGCCTGCTGAAACGGCTTTCCGCGAGCCCGGTGCCGCCGAGCCGGCTGCTCACCGCCCAGCTGCTGGTCAACCTGGCCGCGGTCGTCGTCGTGGTCGCGCTCATCGTGGGGGTGGGCGCGCTCGCGCTCGGCGTCGAGCTGCCGGCGAACCCGGCCGGGTTCCTGCTCTCGCTGGTGCTCGGCGCGCTGGCCCTGTTCTCGGTCGGGCTGCTCGTGGCGGCGCTCGCGCCGACCGGCCGCGCGGCGAGCGGCATCGGGTCGGCGCTGTTCTTCCCGATGCTGGCGCTGGGCGGGGTGTGGGTGCCGAAGGAGCAGCTGCCGCCGTTCCTGCAGCACGTCGCCGACGTCCTGCCGCTCGGCGCGACGCTCAACGCGCTGCGCGCCACCTGGGCCGGGGACGCGCCGGAAGTGCTGCAGCTCGGGGCGATGGCGGCCTTCGCCCTCGTCTGCACCACGATCGCGACGCGGGTGTTCCGGTGGATGTGACGACCGCACCCGCCCCGGCCCGGATCCGGCCGCTGGCCCCGATCGCCCGCGTCCCGGTGGCCGTCGTGACGGCGCTGCTGGCCGTCCCGCTGGTGCTGACCGCGAACCGCTACGGCTACTTCGGCGACGAGCTCTACTTCCTGTCCGCGGGACGGCACCTCGCCTGGGGGTACGTCGACCAGCCGCCGCTGCTGCCGCTGCTGGCCCGGACGATGGACGCGCTCGGCCACTCGCCGTTCGTGCTGCGGATCCCGGCGATGCTGGCGGTGCTCGCGGGGGTCGTGTTCACCGCGCTGATCGCCCGCGAACTCGGCGGCGGGGCGAAGGCGCAAACGCTTGCCGCTGCGACTTTCGCCGTGTCGACCGAGTTCCTGGCGGGCGGCCACTACCTCGCGACGTCCACAGTGGACCCGTTGCTCTGGACGCTGCTGCTGTGGCTGCTGGTCCGCTGGCTGCGCACCCGCGCCGACGGCCTGCTCGTCTGGGCGGGCGTGGTGACGGCCCTCGCGCTGTACACGAAGTTCCTCATCGGCGGGTTCTGGCTCGCGGCGGGCGTCGCGCTCCTGCTCTGCGGCCCGCGAGAGCTGCTGCGGCGGCCCGCGTTGTGGGCGGGCGCCGGGATCGCCGTGGTCGCGCTGGTGCCGACGCTGCTCTGGCAGGCCGCGCACGGCTGGCCGCAGCTCGGCATGGGCGCCGCGATCTCGCAGGAGGTCGCGGACACCTGGGGCGGGCGGCTGCTGTTCCTGCCGACGCTGCTGGTCGTGGCCGGTCTCCCGGTCGGCGCGGTCCTGCTCTGCTACGGCTTGTGGCGGCTCCTGCGCAGCCGTGAACTCCGCTTCCTCGGCGTGACGGCGGTGGTCCTGACGGCGGTGTTCCTGGCCGTGAACGGCCGGGACTACTACGTCGCCGGGATGTTCCCGGTGTGCTGGGCGATGGCCGCGGTCGCGCTCGAACGCCGGGAGCCGGCACGCTGGTGGCGGTGGCTCGCGACCTGGCCGTGGTACGTCGTGGCCGCGCTCCTGGCCGTGCCCGGCACGCTGCCGATCTGGCCGCAGGCCTGGCTGACCGAGCACCCTTCGCTGCCGACGCCGGTGTTCGCGTTCGCCGAGATCGGCTGGCCCGAAGGCGCCCGGTCGGTGGCGGCGACGTTCGCCGAGCTCCCGGGCAAGGCGCACACGGCCGTGGTGACCGAGTCGTACTGGGAAGCGAGCGCGCTCTACCGCTACGGGCGTGACCTCGGCCTGCCGGAACCCGCCAGCGGAAACCGCGGCTACGCGACCTTGGTCGTGCCGCCGGAGGACGCGACCGACGTCCTGTTCGTCGGCGCCGATCCACGGCCGTTGCTCGGGCACTTCGCCGACATCGAGCCGGTGGGCGAGGTCGACACGGGAACCGCGAAGCCGAGCTACTTCGACGGCCGGCCGATGTGGCTGGCGACCGGTCGCACCGAGCCGTGGTCGACGCTGTGGCCGAAGCTGACGAACACGCACACGTAACCGGCGTCACCCTCCGCGCGTTGCTGCGAAGGCAGGCGACGTAGTGTGCGGAAGGGACCGGCGCCGCCAACCGACAGGAGCGTGATGGACGCCGTAGCCACGGCCCCCGACCAGGCGAAAGCCGACCTCGCGCGGTTCGCCCGGCTGCCGGTGGCCCTGCTCGCCGCCGGGGTCGCGGTCGCGCTCCTGCTCACCGCCGGCCGCTACGGCTACTTCGGCGACGAGCTCTACTTCCTCGCCGCGGGACGGCACCTGGCCTGGGGGTACGCCGACCAGCCGCCGCTGGTGCCGTTCCTCGCCTGGGCGATGGACCGGCTCGCGCCGGGGTCGCTGGTGGTCTTCCGGCTGCCGGCGATCGCGGCGACGGCCGGCGGGGTCGTCGTCACCGCCCTGATCGCCCGCGAGCTGGGCGGGCGGCGCAAGGCGCAGACCCGGGCCGCGGCGGCGTACGCGATCTGCGGTCAGTTCGTCGGCAGCGGCCACTACCTGGCGACGTCGACGATCGACCCGCTGCTGTGGACGCTCGTGCTGTGGTTGCTGGTCCGCTGGGTCCGCACCCGCCACGACCCCCTGCTCGGCTGGCTCGGTGTCGTGACGGCGGTGGCGCTCAACGACAAACTGCTCATCGCCGCCTTCTGGGCCGTGGCCGGGCTCGCGCTCCTCGCGGTCGGCCCGCGGGAGGTGTTGCGCCGTCCGAAACTCTGGCTGGGCGCGTTGATCGCTCTGCTCTCGCTGGTGCCGACGTTGCTGTGGCAGCGCGCGAACGGCTGGCCGCAGCTGGGCATGGGCGACGCGGTCGGCGCCGAGGTGGACGCGGCGGGCGGGCGGGAGAGCTTCGTCCCCGACCTGCTGGCCGGGGCGGGCTGGGTGATCGGGGCGCTGGGTGTGCTCTACGGCGTCGTCGTGCTGATCGGGAGCAAGCAGCTGCGGCCGTACCGGTTCCTCGGCTGGACGGCGCTGGGCGTGGTCGCGGTGTTCCTCGTCGCGAACGGCCGCTTCTACTACGCGGCCGGGATGTTCGGCGTGCTGTGGGCGGCGGCCGCCGTGCATCTGGAAGTGCGGGAACCGGCGTCGTGGTGGCGCTGGGTGCCGACCTGGCCGGTGTTCGTCCTGTCCGCGGTGTTCAGCCTGCCGTTCACGTTGCCGGTGTGGCCGGCGCACGTCCTGGTCGACCACCCGGAAGCACCGCGGCCCGCCTACGCGGCCGAGGAGATCGGCTGGCCCGACCTCGCCTCCGACGTCGCCGCGCTGTACCGGACCGCGCCGCCGGGCACCGCGATCGTCACCGGCGGGTACTGGCAGGCGGGCGCGCTCGGCCGGTACGGACCCGAGTACGGCCTGCCCGAGGCGTACAGCCCCAGCCGGGGCTTCTGGTACTTCGGCCGACCGGACGAAACCGCGGACAACGTCCTGTTCGTCGGCTACGACCCGTCGAAGGCGGCGAAGTACTTCCGGGACGCGCGGATCGTCGGCCAGGTCGGCAACCGGCTCGGCGTCCGCAACGCGAGCGCGCACATGCCGGTCTGGCAGCTCAGCGGCCGCACGGCGGGCTGGGCCGGGATCTGGCCGGAGCTCAAGGACATGCGAGCGTGACCGCCGGGTTCGACTGGAACCGGCCGCTGTGGCCGCCGCTCACGGCGCAGGAACCGACCGGCTGGCAGCCGTGGCTGAGCCGGGTCGAGCGGCACGTTCCCGGTGTCCTGCTCGCGATCTCGACCACGATCTGCCTCGGCGTCGGCGGCCACGACGGCCGCTGGTGGGTGACCACCGGGATCCTGGTCGCCGCGGCCGCGCTCTGGGTGCTCGGCACGGTCGTGCTCGCGCCGGTGCGGCTGCGCGAGCGCCCGGCGTTCGCCCTGCTCACCTTCCTCGGGGTGATCGGGCTGGGCAGTGTCCTCGAGGTCCGGGACGTCACGTTCCTCATCTTCGTGATCTACGCGTTCCTGATCGCCATGCAGGTGCGGCCCACCTGGCTCGCCTTCGTCGCGCTGGCGGCGACGTCCCTGCTGATCAACACCCTCGGCAACGGCGGCCCGATCCGGGCCCTGGCCGACAAGCCGGGCATCTGGATCACGATCATGATCGTGCAGACCGCGGCGATCGGGGGCGGCGGGCTGCTGTCGACGGCCGTCGCCCGGCAGAACGAGGAACGCCGCCGCACGCTGGACGAGCTGGCCGCCGCGTACGCGGAGAACGAGGGCCTGCAGCAGCAGCTGCTCAGCCAGGCCAGGGAAGCCGGGATGCTCGACGAGCGGCAGCGGCTGGCCCAGGAGATCCACGACACCCTGGCGCAGGGTTTCACCGGCATCATCACCCAGCTCGAGGCGGCCGCGCTGGCCAAGGAGAACCCGGCGGAGTGGCAGCGGCACCTCGACTCCGCGTCCGCGCTCGCCCGCGAGAACCTCACCGCCGCGCGGCGCTCGGTGCACGCGCTGCACCCCGAACCCCTCGACACCGCAACACTTCTCGACGCGCTGACCGACGTCGCGCAGCGGTGGGGCGAGCGGACCGGCGTGCCCGCGACGGTCACCACCACCGGCGACCCCGCGCGGCTGCACCCCGAGATCGAGGCGACGATCCTGCGGATCACCCAGGAGTCGCTGTCCAATGTGGACAAGCACGCCGCGGCCAGCCGGGTCGGCGTCACGCTGTCCTACATGACCGACGAGGTGACCCTCGACGTCCGCGACGACGGCACCGGCTTCGAGCCCGCCGCGGCGGACGGCGGGTTCGGGCTGCCGGGCATGCGCCGCCGGGTGCGCCGCCTCGCCGGTACGCTCCACGTCGAGTCCGAGCCCGGCGCCGGGACCGCGATCTCCGTCGCCCTGCCCGCCGTGCCGCTGCCCCCGGAGGTCCTCCCATGACGATCACCGTGCTGATCGCCGACGACCACCCGATCGTCCGGGACGGCCTGCGCGGCATCCTGTCCGCGGAACCCGCCGGTGGCGAAGAGGGCTTCGAGGTGCTCGGCGAGGCGGCCGACGGCGCCGAGGCGGTCACGCTGGCCGAGCGGCTGCGGCCTGCCGTCGTGCTGATGGACCTGCGGATGCCGGGCACCAACGGCGTCACGGCGATCAGCGAGCTCGCGCGGCTGGGCAACCCGGCGCGGATCCTGGTGCTGACGACCTACGACACCGACTCCGACGTGCTGCCGGCGATCGAGGCGGGCGCGACCGGTTACCTGCTCAAGGACGCGCCCCGCGAGGAGCTGTTCCGCGCGGTCCGGGCGGCCGCCCGCGGGCAGGCCGTGCTCTCCCCCGCGGTGGCCGGGCGCCTGATGGGCCGGATGCGCGAGCCCGCGCGGGAGCCGCTGTCCCAGCGTGAGCTGGAAGTGCTGGCGCTGGTCGCGCGCGGCTCGTCGAACAAGGAAACCGCGAAGAAGCTGTTCATCAGCGAGGCGACGGTCAAGACGCACCTGATCCACGTCTACGCGAAGCTCGGTGTGAAGGACCGCGCGGCCGCCGTCGCCGTCGCGTTCGAACGCGGGCTGCTCGGGTCCTAGGGCGTCCAGGCGAGGGCACCCGGCGCACGCCGTCACCTCGGCGCGGGCGATCAGGATCGGCTCGAGGACTGGGCACGCAGCTCGATCCGGGTCCGGCCGACCAGGGCCTGGTGAACGGCCACGCCGCGCTGATGCCGTTGACCCGGGCGGCGGGATTGGCCGAGACCTCCGGTCTTCTCCCGCCGCCGGCCCTCGGCGACCACCGTCGTCACCAAGCGCGCAGATCGCCGGTAGCACGATCCCCGTTCCGGCACCGGAGCTGCTCGGGTCCTAGGGCGTCCAGCCGGTCGTCTCGGCCCACTTCTCCGCACGGACGAACGCGGCGTTGACCCAGTCCTGCTTCTCGTCGGCGTAGGCCTCGACCGTGCCGTCGTCGGCGTGGGCCTCGGCCAGCCGCAGCTTCACGTCGCGGTAGTCGTCCCGCTCGCCGGGGTGCGCGCGCACGTAGTCCCGGAACAGCAGCGCGAGCCGCCACGCCGGCGTCTCCTTCGACCGGACGTGCAGGTTCACCGGCCGCTTCGGGTCGGCGCCGACGTGCAGCCGCTTCGGCCAGGTGCCGTCGCCGTCCTGGGCGTCGTCGGCCCAGTCGCCGGCCAGGCGCGGGAAACCGGCGTCGGACAGCAGCTCGGACAGCGTGTCGGCGTCGTCCAAGGTGGCCACCGTCAGCTGGAGGTCGAGGACGTCCTTGGCCGGCAGGTCCGGCACGGACGTCGACCCGATGTGGTCGGCCCGCAGCCCCAGCTCCCCCGTCGCGGCGCGGACCCGGGCGAGCACCCGCTCGGCCTGCTGCGGCCAGGTGAGGTCGTACTCGGCGATCTTCGGCGACATCGAGGGCCGCGGGCGGCGCAGCCGGACGTTCGCCTCGAACGGCACCAGCCTGTCCGCCCACAGCGCGTCGACGTCGGCGAGGACCGCGTCCTCGGGACCGCCGTTGTCGAGCCAGACGTCGGCGACGGCGCGACGCTGCTCGTCACTGGCCTGCGCCCGGATGCGCGCCCGGGCGTCGGGCTCGGCCATGCCGCGGGCCGACACCAGCCGCCGGACCCGCACCTCGACCGGCGCGTCGACCACGACGACCAGGTGGTACGCCGTCGCGAGCCCGCCCTCGACCAGCAGCGGGATGTCGTGGACGACGATCGCGTCCGGCGCCGCGGCAGCCATCAGCTCCCCGGTGCGGGCGCCGACCAGCGGGTGCACGATCGCGTTGAGCCGGCGGCGCGACTCGTCGTCGGCGAACGCCTTCGCGGCGAGCACCGGGCGGTCGAGCGAGCCGTCGGCGGCCAGGATCTCCGTGCCGAACTCCTCCACCAGCCGGGCGAGCCCCTCGGAACCGGGTTCGACCACCTCACGGGCGATCTTGTCGGAGTCCACCAGCACGGCGCCGTGCTCGGCGAGCCGGTTCGCCACGGTCGACTTGCCGGCCCCGATGCCACCCGTCAGCCCCACACGCAACATGCCGATCACCCTAGTCAGGGGCCCCGGCGGCTGCCGGGGGACGTCGATCACAGCGGGCCGCACACGGACGGGTGATGCGCAAGCCGAACGTGACGCGTGACTCAACCGAAATCCGGACACGCCGCGTTGCTTACCCACCTTCATCGGTGCAGATGCGTACCGTGCGCCGCGTCAGGTCGCCCACACGGAGGAACCGATGGCGGACAGCAAGCACGCCGGGAAGCACCGGCTCGGCACGCCGGGGCTGGTGCACTGCCTGGTTCACCACTCCGTGGCCATGGCCCTCGAGGACTACCGGCGGACCTGGCTGAGCACCCTGCTCGTCCCGGCGAAGCACAGCTTCGCGGGCCTCCGCCGCAAGGCCCGGCTGGCCGCCATCGAGCGCATCTGGGTCCCGGCCGTCGGCGTCGCCACCGCGCGGCCCGCGACGGCGCAGGCCGCCTGACCCACCCCGCTCAGCGGCCGGTTTCGCGCGTCTCGATCACGATCTCCGACGACAGCGTGCGGTGCACCGGGCACTTGTCGGCGATCAGCATGAGCTTGGCGCGCTGGTCGTCGTCGAGGTCGCCGTCCAGCTCGATCTCCCGGGTGATCCGGCTGAGCATCCCGTGCTCGGTCTCGCACTTCTCGCAGTCCTCGGCGTGGATGCGCTCGTGCCGCAGCCGGATCGTCGCGCCGGCCAGCGGGATGCCCTTGCGGTCGGCGTACATCCGCAGCGTGATCGCGGTGCACGAACCCAGCGACGCGAGCAGCAGCTCGTACGGGTTCGGGCCGGCGTCGGCCCCGCCGACGGACACCGGCTCGTCGACCAGCAGCGTGTGTCCCGCCGTGCTGACCTGCTGCGTGTACGTGCCGTCGCCGCTCGCGGTGACGACGACCGTGCCGGGCTCGGGGTGTGCCATCCGGGTCAGTCCTCCCAGGGTGAGTCCAAGATCGTGGTGACGAAGTCCTGCCGCTCGAAGCCTGGCACGAACCGGGCCAGAACATCGGCCTTGACGTTCCCGAACGCCGTGTCGGGCCGGTCACGGATGCCGTCGGTGAACGCGGCGAGGATGCGGCGCTTGAAGTCCGGCCGCGGGTGCGCGGCGACGATCGCGGCGCGGCTGTCCGCGGGCAGGTCGTGGTAGCCGATGCCGAGGACGTCGTACTCGACACCGGCGGTGACCAGCGCGACCTCCGGTTCCATGTGCTCGGGGATGCCCGGGGTGGTGTGCAGCGCGATGGCCGTCCAGGCGATCCGGGCGCGTTCCGCGTCGACGCCGTGGCCGAGCAGGAAGCGCCGGGCCTCGTCGGCGCCGTCGAGCTCGAAGCGGCGGCCGGTGCGGTGGCCTTCGACCAGCCCGAGGTCGTGGAACAGGGCGGCGACGTAGAGCAGCTCGGCGTCGAAGTCGAGTCCGCGGCGCGCGCCCTGCAGGGCGCCGAACAGGTAGACCCGCGAGGAGTGGTCGTAGAGGAGCGGGCCGGCGGTGTCGCGGACCAGGTCGGCGGCCTCGCGGGCCAGCGCGGTGTCCGGGACGGAGATGGTGGCGGTCATCGGTGAACCCTTTCGTCGGTGCTGCCGACGTTGCCAGGGTTCGCGGGGGCCGGACCGGTGCCCGCCGGACGGGAATGCCGCACATCCGGACATCGGGCTCATTCCCAAGACGCCGCGGATATCGTATCTTCTGCTGCGGGTGGGTAACCCGGACGCCGTTGTGCGCGGCTGCTGCGAAGGGGGTGCGTCGTGGCCACCAGGCACGTGTCGATGCGCCCCGCCGAGCACGGTCACCGCGAGCGTTACCTCGACGCGGCGCTGTCGGTGCTGTTCGACCGGGGCGTCACCGCCCTCACCGTCCGCGGGGTGGCCGAGGCCGCAGGCGCGTCGACGATCTCGGTCTACACCCGCTTCGGCGGCCGCTCGGGCCTGCTCGACGCCCTGTACGAGCGCACTTTCGACTCGCTGCGCGGGATGCTGGAGACGCTGCCGCCCGAGAGCCCGGACGGCGTCGCGGACCTGCTCGACCTGGCGATGGCGTACCGGCTCTTCGCCCGCGAAAGCCCGGCCCGGTACGCGCTGATGTTCGAGCGGCCGGTGCCCGGCTTCGACCCCGACCCGGCGCTGCGCTCGGCCGTGGTGCGGACGACGTTCGGCCTGTTCATCGACCGGGTCCAGCGGGTCAGCCCGCCGGGCACGGACGCGCAGACCGCGGCCTACCAGCTGTGGACGGCCATGCACGGCCTGGTCGGGGCCGAGCTGATGCTCGCCTCCCGCACCGCGCTGCCGGAGTGGTTCATCCCGCCGACCGACGAGGCGAACGCGCAGATGTACCGCCGCGGCGTCACGGCGATGATGACCGGCCTGGGCCTGCACGAGCGCTGACGCGCCTGGCCGGGCAGTCGCCGCGGCTGACCGGCGCACCATGCGGAACTGGCCTTTCGCACACTGCGCCCGGCAACACACGCCCGCCGCAGCCGGTGCGATCGGCGGGAAATTGGTCACGTGCGCCGGCGCTCGAACCACACGGGTGGGTCTCCCCACGTGAGCCGACCCTCCAGGTACGTGAGCCGACTGTCCGGGTACGCGAGCCGACCCTCCAGGTCACCTGCACGTGATCACCAGCCGAACTCGCATGGCTCGGAGCGCAACTCGCGTGACCGGGGACGGGACCGGCGAGCCCCGGAGCCCGACCCGCGTGACCGCCGACCGAACTCGCAGGACCCGGGCCGCAACACGCGTGATCCGGGCTTACTCGCGTGATCGGGGGGCGGAAGTCGCGTGGTCGAACCCCGGATCGGGGTCCCGCGCGCGAGTCGCCAGGTCGCGGACGACCCCGGAAAACAGCGAACCCCGGTCCGTTCCCGGACCGGGGTTCGCTGTGGTTCAGCTCAGAGAGCTAGTGCTCACGCACCGCCGGAGAGCTTCTCGCGGAGCGCCGCGAGCTGCTCGTCGGAGGCGAGGGTGCCACCAGTGCTCTTCGTGTCGGCCGGGGCCGAGCCCGAGGTGTAGCTTTCCGCGCCACCCTCGATGCCGGTCGCCGCGTCCGCCGCGGCTTCCGCGTCGGCCTCGACGGCCTTCTGGACCTGCTTCATGTGGGCTTCGTAACGAGTGTGCGCCTCGGCGTACTGGCGCTCCCACTCCTCACGCTGCTTGTCGAAGCCTTCCTGCCACTCCTGCGTGTCCGGGTCGAAGCCCTCGGGGTAGATGTAGTTGCCCTCGGGGTCGTACTCGGCGGCCATGCCGTACTGGGTCGGGTCGAACTCGGTGTCCGGCGTGACACCCTCGTTCGCCTGCTTCAGCGACAGCGAGATGCGACGGCGCTCGAGGTCGATGTCGATGACCTTGACCATGACGTCGCCGTTGACCTGGACGACCTGCTCCGGGATCTCCACGTGGCGCTCGGCCAGCTCGGAGATGTGGACCAGGCCCTCGATGCCCTCTTCGACGCGCACGAACGCACCGAACGGAACCAGCTTGGTGACCTTGCCCGGCACGATCTGGCCGATCGCGTGGGTGCGGGCGAACTGGCGCCACGGGTCTTCCTGGGTCGCCTTCAGCGACAGCGAGACGCGCTCGCGGTCCATGTCGACGTCCAGGACCTCGACCGTGACCTCCTGGCCGACCTCGACGACCTCGGACGGGTGGTCGATGTGCTTCCAGGACAGCTCCGAGACGTGCACCAGGCCGTCGACGCCACCCAGGTCCACGAAGGCACCGAAGTTGACGATGGACGACACGACGCCCTTGCGGACCTGGCCCTTGGCCAGCGCGTTGAGGAACTCGCTGCGCACCTCGGACTGGGTCTGCTCGAGGTAGGCACGGCGGGACAGGACCACGTTGTTGCGGTTCTTGTCCAGCTCGATGATCTTCGCCTCGAGCTCGCGGCCCACGTAGGGCTGCAGGTCGCGGACGCGGCGCATCTCGACCAGCGACGCGGGCAGGAAGCCGCGCAGGCCGATGTCCAGGATGAGGCCGCCCTTGACGACCTCGATGACGGTGCCCTTGACGGGCTCGTCCTTCTCCTTGAGCTCCTCGATCGTGCCCCAGGCGCGCTCGTACTGCGCGCGCTTCTTGGACAGGATCAGACGGCCTTCCTTGTCCTCCTTCTGGAGAACGAGGGCTTCGACCTCATCGCCGACGGTGACAACCTCAGCCGGGTCGACATCGTGCTTGATGGAGAGCTCACGCGAGGGGATGACACCCTCGGTCTTGTAGCCGATGTCGAGCAGGACCTCGTCGCGGTCGACCTTGACGATGGTGCCTTCGACGATGTCGCCATCGTTGAAGTACTTGATCGTCTTGTCGATAGCCGCGAGGAAGTCTTCCTCCGACCCGATGTCGTTGATGGCGACCTGCGGGGCCGCGTTCGGGGCGGTCGGGGCGGTGGCGGTGTCGATGGTCATTAGGCGGGTTGCTCCGGTGGATGGGAATCGAGGGTTGGCAGTTGTCGGCGCGATGGGGTGTTACGGCATGCGACGACCCTGCGAGCAAACGTCCACCAGTGAACGACGCGGCATGACCCGCAAACGGTGCGCGACCCGAGTCCCAACCAGAAGCTGAGCGGAAGGCAGCGCGAACCCACTGCGCTAACACTTATCCTACGCGGCAGTCGCTAGGCGGCACAATCAGGGTCCCCCGGCGATCGCTAAGGTCCTCGCGAAGGCAAACGCACGCAGGAGGACGCGGGTGGAGCGGGCACCGGCGACCGGGACCGGAGACACCATCATGCCACCGAACGACCCCGCCGAGCCGGGGCGCCACGACGCCGCCGAGCACGCACTGGGCACCACCGCCGTCGCCTACCGCGAGGTCGGCGGGCCGGAGGCCGCGGCCGCGAACCTCGCCTGGTGGGACGCCGACGCCGACGACTACCAGGCCGAGCACGGCGGGTTCCTCGGCGACGCCGACTTCGTCTGGTGCCCGGAGGGCGTGCGCGAGGCGGACGCGCGGCTGCTCGGCGACGTCCGCGGCAAGCGCGTGCTGGAGGTCGGCTGCGGGCAGGCCGCGTGCGCGCGCTGGCTGCGCGCCGAGGGCGCCGACGCCGTCGCGACCGACCTGTCCGCCGGCATGCTGCGCCACGCGCAGGAGGGCAACACCCGCACCGGCCTCGCCGTACCCCTCGTCCAGGCGAACGCCGAGTACCTGCCGCTGGCGCCGGGCAGCTTCGACGCGGCCTGCTCGGCGTTCGGCGCGATCCCGTTCGTGGCGTCCGTCGACGCGGTGTTCGCCGAGGTCCACCGGGTGCTGCGGCCCGGCGCGCCGTGGGTGTTCTCGGTGACGCACCCGATGCGGTGGATCTTCCCGGACGACCCGGGCCCGCAGGGGCTCACCGTCACCCAGCCGTACTTCGACCGCACGCCCTACGTCGAGGTCGACGACGACGGCACCGCCACCTACGTCGAGTACCACCACACCCTCGGTGACTACGTCCGCGCGCTGGCCGCCGCCGGGTTCACCCTCACCGACCTCGTCGAACCCGAGTGGCCGGCGGGGCACACGCGGACCTGGGGCCAGTGGAGCCCGCTGCGCGGCCGGCTGTTCCCGGGCACCGCGATCTTCCGCACGCACCGCTCGTGACGCCCCTCGAAGAGCAGCAGAACGCGCGGTTCGCCGCGCTCGACCCGCAGCTCCCGCCGATCGCGGCCCCGCCCATGACCAGCGACCCGCTGCTGGTGACCGTGGCCGGGCGGAAGGCGGGCGGCCTGCTGACGCACGTCGCGCACGCGCCCGCGTCGTGGCCCGCGCTGTGGGGGCCGGCGGAGATCTGGGACCTGACCGCGGTGCCGGGCGAGACCGGCGCCGCGGGCCTCGCGGCCCTGCTGGGCGCGTGGCGCGAGCGGCTGCGCGGGTCGGGCGCCGGCCCGGACTCGGGCTGCACGCTGACCTGGCCGAGCCGTGACGAGGAAGCGTCCGCGGTCCTGCTGGCGCACGGCTTCGCGCCGATGACCTGCCTGGCCGTCCGGCCGGTCGAGCCGCCGCCGGACCCGGGCCCGGCGCGGGTGCGCGTCCGGCGGGCCGGGCCCGGTGACGTCGAGGCGCTCACCGAGCTGCGGCTGGCCGAGTGGCGCTACACGTCGCTGGTCGGCACCGCGGTGCCGCGGCCGGACGCGCGGGAGCGGCTGCGCGCGGAGGTCCTCCGCGCCCTGCGGTTCAGCGGCCTGGCCTGGCTGGCCGAGGACGACGGCGTGCCGGCCGGGATGGCCGCCTGCGCCCTGACCACACCGGCGCCGGGCGACAGCATCCACGGGCGGCTGCTCCCGGGGCTCTGGGGGTACGTCGACACGCTGTCGGTGGCGCCCGCGGCGCGCGACGGCGGCGTCGGCCGGGCGCTGATGGCGGCGGCCCATCAGAGCCTGCTCTCGTACGAGGTGCGGGGTACCTTTCTCTTCTACCACCCGGCGAACCCGCTCTCCCCGGTGTTCTGGCACCGGCAGGGTTATCGTCCACTGTGGACGATGTGGATCCGGCGACCGGCCTGGTCCTGACCGACGACCAGAGGGGACCCATGGACATCGCCGAGCCGCTGCTCGCTGCCCACAAGGCACGCTTCGCGGCCGTCGACGCGCTGCTGCCGCCCGCCGCGCCGCCCGCCGAGGGCCGGCGGCTGGACGCGGCGACGGCGGACGGCACCCAGGTCACCGGCGTGCTGCAGCGGCACCGGCTGAGCCCCGGTGACGTCCCGATGCTGTGGTCGGCCGCCGACACCTGGCAGCTGTTCCCCTACCTCGGCGACACCGGCACGGAGGGCGCCGACCTGCTCCTGCGCGCCCTGAAGGCGCACCTCGAGGGCGAGGACACCGGCGACGACTCGGCCTGCGTCGTCGTCTGGCCCAGCCGGGACGCCGAGGCGATCCGCGCCTTCCTCGACCACGGCCTGGTCCCGCTCGGCGCGCTGGGCGTGCGGACCGCTCCCCCGGCCGAGCCGGACCCCTCGGTCACGGTCCGCCGGGCCGGGCCGGGCGACTTCGCCGTCGCGCTGGAGCTGGCGGCGGCGACGTTCGACTACACCGGTCTCGTCGCCGCGCCCCGCCGCGCGAACACCGCCGACCTGCTCGCGCCCGCGCTGCGGACGGCCCTCGACGCCGAAGAGCCGCTGGTCTGGCTGGCCGAGGACGACGGCGTGGTCCGCGCGACCGCGCACTGCGCGTGGGTCGAGGCCACCCCGGGCAGCGAGGCGGCCGAGCTGCTCCCGCCGGGGCGCTGGGGGTACGTGAACAACGTCGTGACCGCGCCCGGCGAGCGCGGCGGCGGCGTCGGCCGGGCGCTGATGGCCCGCGTCCACCGGGAGCTGCACGCCGGCGGCGCGACCGGCACGTACCTCTACTACAACCCGACCAACCCGCTGGCCTCGGTGTTCTGGCACCGGCAGGGCTATCGTCCACTGTGGACGACGTGGGAGGTGCGCCCGGCGGGCGCCCTGCGGTGAGTCACCCACTTGTGTGACGTGCGTCCGGTGATCTTGCTCCGCACCCCGGCGGGGGCTAGCTTTTGAACTGACCGGTCAGTTCAAAAGTCGCAGACGCTGGAGTACCCCGTGCAGGTCCGAGCCGATCGGGTGTCCCTCGAAGGGCACCACGGCACTTTGTTACCGCCCACCTCGCTGACCGTCGGCGAGGGCGACCTGGCGATCGTGCACGGCGAACCCGGCGTCGGCATCACCGCGTTCGGCCTGGCGCTCGCCGGGCGGCTCAAGCCGAGCACCGGCACGGTCACGGCGGACGGCTCCGACGCCGGCCTGCCGCAGCTGGTCGCGGTCGTCGACGCGCCCGGCGTCAGCGACCCGGACGAGGCGGTGAGCCTGCGCGTGGTCGTCGGCGAGGAGCTGGCGCTGGCCCACCGCCCGGCGGGCAAGGAGGACGTCACCCGCTGGCTGACCGAGCACGACGCGGCGCCGTTCGCCGGCACCCGGTTCGAGAACCTCGCCCCGGCCCTGCGCACCCGGCTGCTCACCGAGCTGGCCGCGGTCCGCAAGGGCGTGCGCGTCCTCGTGCTCGACACTCCCGACCGGCACACCAGCGACGTCGACAGCTGGGCCGGGCTGGCCCGCGAACAAGCCGAACGCGGCCTGGCCGTGGTCGTGCTGACCGCGACGACACCGGCGTCCGCGCTGCCGTTCCCGCCCGCGCGCATCGGCGCGGCCGAGCAGCCGGCGCCGCCGAACTTCACTCCCGAACCCCCTGCAGAAGAGCTCGCCGAGAGCCCTGACGGAGACCTCGCATGAACGCCCTCCGGATCGCCCGCAACGAACTGCGGCGCCTCTCCACCGGCACGATGCCCAAGCTGGCGCTGGTCGCGCTCGTGCTGGTGCCGCTGCTCTACGCGTCCTTCTACCTGTATGCGAACTACGACCCGTACGGCCGCCTGGACAAGCTGCCCGCCGCCGTCTTCACCAGCGACGCCGGCGCGCAGGACTCCGGCGGCCAGCAGCGCAACGTCGGCCGCGAGGTGACCGACGAGCTGGTCAAGTCCGGCACGTTCCAGTGGCACGAGGTGTCGGAGCAGGACGCCCGCGACGGCGTCCGCGACGACAAGTACTCCTTCGCGATCGGCATCCCCAGTGGCTTCTCCGCCGCGCTGCTGTCGGTCGGCAACTTCCAGCCGCAGCAGGCGACGATCACGCTGACCACCAACGACGCCAACAACTACCTGTCCGGGACCATCGCGAAGCAGGTCGCCGAGCAGGTGCGCAAGACGATCGCGGAGAAGGTCGGCAGCGAGGCCGCGGACCGGTTCCTGGTCGGGTTCTCCACCATCTACGGGAAGATCCAGGAGGCGTCGACCGGCGCGTCGCAGCTCGCGGACGGCGCTTCGCAGCTGAAGTCCGGCCAGCAGCAGCTCGCCAGTGGCGCGGCGCAGCTCGCCGACGGCTCGTCGACGCTCGCCACCGGCCTCGGCACGCTCAAGAGCAGCACCGCGGATCTGCCGTCCCAGACGCAGAAACTGGCCGACGGCGCGTCGCAGGTGGCCGCCGGGGACCAGAAGGTCGCCGACGCCGCGTCGGTGGCCGCGACCGCCTCGTCCGACATCCAGGGCAAGCTCGACACCTACCGGACCCAGCTGCAGACCGACCTCCGCAACGCCGGCGTTCCGGAGGACCAGATCACGGCGATCGTGGCGCGCGCCGACCAGCTGCGCTCCCCCGTCGACCAGGCGAACAGCAAGATCCAGCAGGCCAACGGCGATCTCGCGAAGCTGGCCGACGGCGCCAAGCAGGTGTCCGACGGCGCGGCCAAGCTCGCCGCCGCGTCCCCGCAGCTGGCGAACGGCATCGCGCAGGCGTCCGACGGCGCGAACCAGCTGAAGGACGGCGCCGCCAAGCTCAACGACGGCGAGAAGACCGCGGTCACCGGGACGAACCAGCTCGCCGACGGTGCGGTGAAGCTGCGTGACGGGCTTTCGGCCGGGCTCAAGGAGATCCCGAACCCGGACGACCCGACGCGCACGGCGACGGCCAACACCATCGCGGACCCGGTGGCGGTCAACGCCAACGGCGAGTCCTCGGCCGGGACGTACGGCGCGGGCCTGGCGCCGTTCTTCATCTCGCTGGCCACCTGGATCGGCGCGTTCGTGCTGTTCCTGATCCTGCGCCCGCTTTCGACGCGCGCGCTGACCGCGGGCGCGGCGCCGTTCCGGGTCGCCGTCGGCGGCTGGCTGTCCTCGGCGCTGCTGGGCGTCGCGCAGGTGATCGTCCTGTTCGGCGCGGTGACGTGGCTGGTCGGCATCCACATCGCGCACCCGCTGGGCGCGATCGGCTTCGCGGTGCTGGTGTCGCTGACGTTCACGTCGGTGGTGCACGCGCTCAACGCCTTCTTCGGCGCGATCGGCAAGTTCCTCGGCCTGGTGCTGCTGGTGCTGCAGCTGGTCAGCGCGGGCGGCACCTTCCCGTGGCAGACCATCCCGGACGCGCTGTACCCGCTGCACGTCGTGCTGCCGATGGGGTACGCGATCGACGGCTTCCGGCACCTGTTCTACAGTGGCGCCACCGTGCAGATCCTCGGCGACATCGGCGTGCTGCTGGCCTACCTGGCCGGCGGGATCCTGGTGTCCACGCTGGCCGCACGCAAACGCCGGGTCTGGACGGTGTCGGCGCTCAAGCCCGAGCTGAGCCTGTGAGCGGCGGGACCAAGCAGAAGCTCTTCGAGGCCACGCTGCGGCTCTCGAAGAGCCGCGGCCTGGTGGGCCTCACGGTCGACGACATCGCCGCCGAGGCCGGCGTCGCGAAGGGCACCGTCTACTACAACTTCGGTTCGAAGGACGGTCTGGTCGACGGCCTGCTGCGCTACGGCGTCGACATGCTCGCTCTTCGGCTGCGCTCCGCGGTGTCCGACGCGGATCCCCTCGAGGTGATCGAGGCGCAGATCGACGTGACGCTGGAGTTCATCGCTCAGTATCCGGGGTTCTCGCAGATCCTGGTGAGCGAGCTGTGGCGCACCCCCGGCCAGTGGCACGGCACGCTTTCGTTGCTGCGCGAGGAGATCATCTCGATCGTGAAGGGCCAGCTGTCCCGCTTGGAGGAGGCCGGCCGGCTGCCGGACGGAGTCCAGATCCCGACGGCGGCGGCCGGGTTGTTCGGCACGATGCTGGTGGTCGCGCTCGACTGGCAGGTGTTCGGCCCGGAGCGGACCCGGGCGGAGGTCCGGGAAGCGGTGATGGTGCTGATCCGCGGCCTCGGCCGGAGGTAGCCGCTTTCGCCGGTGGTGGTTCGCCGGCTGCCGCTAGCCGCGCTACGTCGGCGGCGGTTTCGCCGGCACCGGTTCGCAGCCGGCCGTGAGGCGCCGACGGCTGTGGCTTCGCAGGCAACCGGCGAGGCCGCAGCCTCGTCGGTTGTCTGCGGACACTGGCTGTCCGACGGAAAAGCTGGTTACCCGCCAGGGGCCGGCTGCCCGCCTCTTCGCCGCCGGCGCCGCTTCATTCCATCCGCTTCACCGCGTGCCGCCGCTTCGCCGCCGGCGCTTCACCAGGCAGCCCGCGGGGCGCCGCCCCCCGTCTTCCACTTTACCGGCGGGCACCGACAGTTCCGGCACCCGAAAGCCGTGAAGGCCACCTTGAGGGACTCTGAGTCCCTCAAGGTGGCCTTCACGGCTTTGCTTGCACCGCGCGGAAAAGTCAGGCGCGGTCTTCGATGCGGGCGCGGACCGCGGCCGCGTAGGTGTCCACCGCGGTGGCCGCCGCCGTCAGCTCGCAGGGGCCGTCGATCAGCAGGCGCTTCGCCGGGACGTACACCTGCTCCAGGTCCGGGTCGTCCGCGATGCCGTGTTCGCGGGCCAGCTCGTTGTCGCCGGCCAGGCGGGCGCGCAGCTCTTCGCGGCGGGCGACCAGGCCGTCGAGCACCGCGCGCTGGCGGCGGCCGTCCTCGACCGCCGGGGCGACCGCGTGCTCGTGGCCGTCGATGTGCTTCTCCACCCACGCCGCGTCGCCGTCGACCTCGGCCGAGCGGAGCTGCTTGAGGGCGCCGCGCAGCCGGTGGGCCCGCGCGGGCAGCATCGCGACGCCGGTGAAGCGCGTCGCGACCCGCAGCTGGTAGGCCTCGATCTCGGCGAGCTCCTCCACGGACTGCGTCAGCAGGTCGAGCCGGCCCGCGAGGTCGTCCGGCGCCGGGCGGGCCCGGTCCGTGCTCGCCCGCACGGCCGCCACCCCGGGCGACGACTCCTCGCGGAAGCCCAGCAGCAGCCGGATGCCGAGCTCGGACGCGCGGCCGGCCAGCGGTCCGAGCACCTCGCCGACGAGCCGGTCGGGTTCGGCGGAGTCGTCGATCGCGTCGACGACGAGCGTGCGGCCCGCGACGCCGGTGGTGAGCCGTTCGGCGATGCGGTGGCGGACGGCGTCGGCGGTGCGGCCGGTCGCGTCCACCGCGAGGTCGACGCTGCCGGCCGGGGGCATCTGCCCGAGGGCGGGCGGCAGCCCGGGGACACCGAGCGAACGTTCGCGGTCGGCGAGGACGATGCCGAAGCGCAGCGCCGCCGCGACCGGCGAGCCGGCCTCGCCGGTGTCGACGACCCAGACCGTGCCGGGCTCGGCCTTGGCGAACCAGTCGACCACGCGCTGCACGAAGGAGACGTCGACGGCTTCGCCGACGGGACGGGAGAAACTGGCGTCGACGGCGGGACCGCCGGACGTCCAGATGCTCAGCTGGGGCAGGTGCCCGAGCATGGTTTCGACGGGGATCATCCAGGTCCCGGTGTCCTTGCCGACGACCATGCCGACGACGTGCCCGGTGGCTTCGTCGAGCACGGCCGTGCCCCCGAAGCCCGGGCCGAGCGACTCGGCTTCGGCGGTGCGCAGCAGGCGCACCCATTCGCCACCGGGGCCGCCGGGGTGCTCGGGACCGCCGAGCCGCGCGTGGGTCCAGCGGCCGACCGACCCGGGCGGGAACCCGAAGGCGCGCACCAGCTGGTGGTCGCCGAGCGGCATCCGGTGCAGCGGCGCGCGGAAGACGCGGGACTCGGGACGTTCGAGGCGCAGCAGGGCGAGGTCGCCACGGCCACCGCCGTCGGAGGGCACCCAGCACCCTTCGACGACGGTCGCCGTGCCGGGCAACGCCTCGGCCAGGCCGACGAAGTCGACGCTCAACGCGGATCGCGGGCCGCCGGCGGTCTCGACGACGTGCGCGCTCGTCAGGACGTGGTACTCGTCGAGTACCGTGCCCGCGCCGCACAGCCGGCCGAGTTCGTCGTGCAGCCGGACCCGCCAGCGTCGTCGCTCACGCTCGAACCCCATTCGGCGGACCCTACGCCGTGATCGCCGTGAGCCGTTGCGGGACCCGCTACCCAGCGGTAACACCTCACCCGAACGGCGTCCGCCGTTCGTCGCAATGGAGTCCCGCTCAGCGGATCACACGCGACCGAAAACCCAGCTTCCCGGAGCGGCGGGGTCGTCGCCCGCCCAGAACTCGAGCCAGTGGCCGGTGAACTCCTCGCGGGAGAGCCGGCCGTCACCGTCGAGGTCGAGGCGGGCGAAAACCTCGTCGGTCGGGGTGGCGGTGCCGTTCCAGGCCTCGATCAGCTGGTGGTACTCGGCCGCGGAAATGGCGCCGTCGCCGTTTTCGTCGACGGCCTCGAACATCGCGTCGGCGGTGCCGGTGACCGCGCCGGCCATCTGGGGCAGCTCGTCGACGACGTCGAGGACCTCGTCGAGGGTGACCTTGTTGTCGCGGTCCCGGTCGGACGCCGCGAGCAGGGTGCCCCACCAGCCCATCATGATGGCGGCGAGCTTCTGGCCTTCGGCGGTGCTGTCGTCGGTGCCGCGCAGGTCGAGCCATCTCGTGGTGAGGGCCCGGAAATCGGTCTCGGTGAGGAAGCCGTCGGCGTCGGCGTCCATCGCGCCGAAGACGCCGGAGATCTTGCGCCGCTGGAAGTCGGTGGCCATGGCGGTGGTCCTTTCGGCCGGGACCCTGGTGGGCCGTTCGGGCCACTCAGCTTCGTCCGGACACCCCGCGCGGGGCGCCGTCCGCCCGAGTAGTCCCGCCCCACGACCCGGTGATTCCGGTGGCGACGCAGCGTAGGCACTGTCCCCCGGACGTGGACGTGCTGGGCAGCGACCTCGGCCGCGCGATCGTGGCCAACGCCGCGACGACCGTGCTGCTGCGCCAGTCCCCGCAGGCGATCGACGGCATCGCGGCGACGTTCAACCTGTCCGAAGGGCAGCGCCAGTTCCTGCTCACCGCCGACCGCGGCCAGGGCCTGCTCGGTTCCGGCACCGAATGGGTCGCTTTCCAGGCCCTCGCTTCACCGGCCGAGGACGTCTTGGTCGCCACCGACCCCGAGTTCCTGGCAGGCCTGCAGGACTCGGGGGCGAACCCGGATTGGGTCGAGCCATGACAACGCTGCGCGGGGGTTCAGCGGTCGGACTCGTCGATCCACTCGATCGTCGCGACCACGTCGGCCTTGAGCGCCGCTCCGGCGGTGATGGTGACGGCTCGGCGATGAGCAACGTCGACCAACGCGGTCCAGGGCTGCGCGACGTCGAGCTCCGGTGCCGTGTCCGGGACCGACACGCCGCTCCTCGTGTCGGATGCGACGTGCCAGAGCTGGAAGTAGAGCGTCGCCTGGTCATGGGCGGCGAGGTCATCGAGCACGTCGAGCAGCCGGGTCGACGGCCACGCCTCGGCGCCGTCGGACGTGGTGATCCGGAGGTCCGCGGTCAGGGGCGGGACGACGGGTTTTCCGCGCGCCGAGAGCGGTCAGCGCGAATCGGATGCCGGTCGGTTCGCTCCAATCCGGACGGATGCCGCGGCTGCGGCAGGCTTGATAGGCCTGCCGCAGAGCAGGAACGGCTTCAGGCACGGGGAAATCGGTGAGGGCGAGCGCGGCCCACTCCCGCACGGTGTCGTGCTCACTGGTCAGCAGGTCGATCAAGGGCTGTGCGGCGCGGGGGTCGCCGAGTTCTTCGATGATCTCGATGGCGCACAACTGCCCGTACTGGCTCAACGTCGGCAGGCAGCGCAGCAGCGGCGCGATCACATCGGTCTCACGATGACCGCGGTTGATCAGCTCCGCCTGCGCGTCCATCGCGTCCTCGGCACTGCTCGCGTCGAGGCGGCGGACCAGACGCTCAAGATCTTCGTCGCCGCCGGCGCTGGTCACGCTGCACGTCCTTCCCGCTGTTGTCTGCGTCCTCGGATTCTCGGGCTCGACGGCGTTGGAAGACAGCGAATTTCGTCATCGTCCAGCCGGCTGCCCGCACCGAAAGCGGCGCGGGGGTCGTCAAACGGCAGGACTCAGTGGGCCGCGTCGTTCCAGGACCGGCCGTAGCCGACCGAGACCTCCAGCGGTACCGCGAGTTCGTAGGCCGAGCCCATGCCCTGGCGCACCAGCGTTTCCAGCTGCTCGCGCTCGCCCTCGGCGACTTCCAGCACGAGCTCGTCGTGCACCTGCAGCAGGATCCGGCTCCGCAGCTTCGCCTCGACCAGCGCGCGGTGCACGTTGAGCATCGCGACCTTGATGATGTCGGCCGCGCTGCCCTGGATCGGGGCGTTCAGCGCCATCCGCTCGGCCATCTCGCGGCGCTGGCGGTTGTCGCTGTTGAGGTCCGGCAGGTAACGGCGGCGGCCGAAGATCGTCTCGGTGTAGCCGTTCTTCGCCGCGACGCCGACCACCGAGTGGAGGTAGTCGCGCACCCCGCCGAAGCGGTCGAAGTACGCCTCCATCTGGGACTTGGCGTCGTCGGTCGAGATCCGCAGCTGCTGCGAAAGGCCGTAAGCCGACAGCCCGTACGCGAGGCCGTACGACATCGCCTTGACGCGGTAGCGCAGCTCCGGCGTGATCTCCTCCGGCGGCAGCGAGAAGGCCCGCGACGCCACGAACGTGTGCAGGTCCTCGCCGCTGTTGAAGGCCTCGATGAGCCCCTCGTCACGGGAGAGGTGCGCCATGATCCGCATCTCGATCTGGCTGTAGTCCGCGGTCATCAGCTCGGTGTACCCGGTGCCCACGATGAACGCGTCGCGGATGCGGCGGCCCTCTTCGGTGCGGACCGGGATGTTCTGCAGGTTCGGCTCGGTCGAGGACAGCCGGCCGGTGGCCGCGATCGTCTGCAGCAGCGTGGTGTGGATCCGGCCGTCGTCGGCGACGGACTTGATCAGCCCCTCCACGGTGGTGCGCAGCTTCGTCGCGTCCCGGTGCTCCAGCATGTGCTGCAGGAACGGGTGCTCGGTCTTCTCGAACAGCCCCTGCAGCGCCTCGGCGTCGGTCGTGTAGCCGGTCTTGGTGCGCTTGGTCTTCGGCATGCCGAGCTCGTCGAACAGCACGACTTGCAGCTGCTTGGGCGAGCCGAGGTTGATCTGCTTGCCGATGACCTCGTACGCGGCTTCGGCGGCCTGCGTGACGCGCGAGAGGTAGTGCGCCTCGAGCGTGGTCAGCTGCTCCAGGTCGACGGCGACCCCGGCGATCTCCAGCTCGGTGATCACCTCGAGCAGCGGCAGCTCCAGCTCGGCGAGCAGCCGGGCGCCGCCGATCTCTTCGAGCTCCTTCTCGAGCGCGCCGGCCAGCTCGAACACGGCCCGCGCCTTGACGAGCTCCTCCTGGATCTCCTTCTGCTCCAGGCCTTCGGCGCCGCCGTCGAGCAGCGACAGCTGCCCGTCGCCGCCGTCGGTCTCCGAGCGCAGCTCGCGGTGCAGGTAGCGCAGCGCGAGGTCGTCCAGGTCGAAGGTGCGCTGCCCGGGCCGCACCAGGTACGCGGCCAGCGCGGTGTCCATGGCGAGCCCCGCCACGACCCAGCCGCGGGCGCGGATCGCGTGCAGCGGGACCTTGAGCTCGTGGCCGGTCTTGCGGATCTCCGGGTCGGCGAGCCAGGCGGCCAGCGCCGCGTCGTCGGCCTGGTCCATCGCCGTGACGTCGACGTACGCGCCTTCGCCGTCGGCCGTCGCGAAGGCGACCGCGCGCAGGTCGGAGCGGACGGACGCGCCCGTGGTGCGGAAGGACAGCGCCACCGGCTCGCCTTCGCCGGCGTGCGCGGTCAGCCAGGCACCGAGCGCGCCGGGCGCGAGCGCGTCACCCGAGACCTCGAAGCCCTCGTCGGCCTCCGGCTCGGCGCTCTGCAGGGTCGCGAACAGCCTGTCCCGCAGCACGCGGAACTCCAGCTCGTCGAACAGCGCGTGCACGGCCTCGCGGTCCCACGGGCGCAGCTCCAGCCCGGACGGGCCGACCTCCAGCTCGACGTCCCGGATCAGCTCGGTCAGCTGGCGGTTGAGCTGCACGGAGCTGAGGTTCGCGCGCAACGCCTCCCCCGCCTTGCCCTTCACCTCGTCGACCCGGTCGATCAGGTCGTCGAGCGAGCCGAACTGCTTGATCCACTTGGCCGCGGTCTTCTCGCCGACGCCGGGGATGTTCGGCAGGTTGTCCGAGGGGTCGCCGCGCAGCGCCGCGAAGTCCGGGTACTGCCGCGGGGTGAGCCCGTACTTCTCCTCGACGGCCTCGGGCGTGAACCGGGTCATCTCCGAGACACCGCGCTTGGGGTACAGCACGGTGACGTGGTCGGTGACCAGCTGCAGCGCGTCACGGTCGCCGGTACAGATCAGGACGTCGAAGTCCTCGGCCGTGGCCTGCGTCGTGAGCGTGGCGATGATGTCGTCGGCTTCGAAGTTCTCCTTCGTCAGCGACGGGATGCCGAGCACGTCGAGGACCTCGCGGACCAGGTCCACCTGGCCGCGGAACTCGTCCGGTGTCGCGCTGCGGTTCGCCTTGTAGTCGGCGAAGGTCTCCGACCGGAACGTCTTGCGCGAGAGGTCGAACGCCACCGCGAGGTGGGTCGGCGCTTCGTCGCGCAGGAGGTTGATGAGCATCGAGGTGAACCCGAAGACCGCGTTCGTGACCTGCCCGGTCTTGGTCCGGAAGTTCTCGGCGGGCAGCGCGAAGAACGCGCGGTAGGCCATCGAATGGCCGTCGATCAGGAGCAGCTTCGGCCGCTCCGCGACTGCGGTGGTTCCTGTGGCGTTGGCAACGCTCGTCTTCTCACTCGGGCTCACGTGCCCGAGTCTAGGCTGGGGGTCCGACACTCTTACGTGTCGCATCAGCAGAGGAGCGTTGCGTGACCGATGGTGCCGCCCACATCGACGTGGACCGGCTGGCGGGTATCGACCCGGCGGCCGCCGACCAGCAGCTGAACGACAAGGTCGGGATGCAGCTGGTCGAAGTGACGCCCGAACGCGTGGTCGGCACGATCCCGGTCGAGGGCAACCTCCAGCCCTACGGCCTGCTCCACGGCGGCGCCAACGCCGTGCTCGCCGAAGCACTGGGCTCCACGGTCGCCGCGCTGAACGCCGGCCCCGGCCGCGCGGCGATGGGGCTCGAGCTGTCGTGCACCCACCACCGGGCCGTCCGCTCCGGCAAGGTCACCGGGGTGGCGACCCCGCTGCACGTCGGGCGCGGCACCATCACCGCGGAGATCGTGCTGACCGACGACGAGGGCCGTCGCACCTGCACCGCGCGGCTCACCTGCGTCGTCCGGGACGCACCGCCGGGCGCCTGAGCCGGTGGACCTCGACATCGCCCAGGTGCGGGCCTTCGTCGTCACCGCGGAGCAGCGGCACTTCGGCCGCGCCGCGCAGGCGCTGTTCCTCACCCAGCAGGCGCTGTCGAAGCGGATCCGGCGGCTCGAGAGCGCGCTCGCGGTCCCGCTGTTCCTGCGCACCAACCGCACGGTGGAGCTGACCGCCGACGGCGAGCGGTTCCTCCCGCACGCCCGGGACCTGCTGCGGGTGGCCGACGCGGCGGTGGCCGCGATGGGCGCCGACGACCGGCCGCTGCGCCTGGACGTCGTCGACTTCCGGCTGTCCCCGATGTTCCTGCTGCGCCGGCTCGCCGAGCGGGATCCCGAGCTGCGGATCGAGCGGGCCGCCGGCCGCGGGTTCGCCAACGCCGTCGAGCCGCTGCTGTCCGGGGAGCTGGACGTCGCGATCGGCCGGGTCACCGGCTGCGGCCGGCCGCTGCCCGACGAGCTGGAGCAGCGGCCGATCCGGCTGGAGCCGCTGGTCGCGCTGCTCGCCCCGGAACACCCGCTGGCCGTGCTGGACGTCCTGCGCCTCGACGAGCTGCGCGCCGACGGGATCTGGCTGCCGGGGCACAGCGGGCCCGGCGAATGGCTCTCGTACGTGGCGGAGCTGTGCGGGCGGTTCGGCGTGCCGATCGACGACTCCGGCGTCAGCTACGACCTGCGGCACACCCTGGAGCAGACCCGGTACGGCAAGCGGCGCGTCACCCTCGCCGGCGCGGACATGGAGCTCGCGCCCGACCTGAACCTGAAGGTGCTGCCGTTCGAGCCGTCGCCGCTGTTCCCGTGGTCGCTGGTGTGGCGGCGCGGGAAGGCGCACCCGGCGCTGCGGCGGCTGCTGGCGCTGGCCGGGCGCACCAGCCGTGAAGAGGGCTGGTGCGCCTACGACCCGGAGCGCTCCTGGCTGCCGGCGGACGACCTCAGCCTCGCAACCGCCGTCCGAACCACTCCGTGAACGCCGCGTCGACGTGCTTCGCTTCCGGTGACCCCGGCGCGAACTCGTGCGCCATCGCTGCGACCTCCACCAGTTCCGCGCGGTCGCCGAGCCGCTCGCGCAACGCCCTCGCGGGCTCCCGCACCGCGGCGTCGTCCGCTTCGCCCGCCACGATCAGCAGTGGCGTGGTCAGCTCACCGGCCCGGCGCACGAAGTCGTAGTGGTCGGCGACCGCCCGGGATCGCGGCGACCACGGGTAGGTGACGTCGAAGAGCCGCTCGTTGCGGCCGATCACCGGCGCCAGCCGGGCGACCGGGCTGACCACCGCCGCGGCCTCGACGGCGACGTCCCCGCGAGCGAGCACCTCGAGTGCCACCAGCGAGCCCGCCGAGCCGCCGAAGACGCCGAGCGGGCCGTCCGCGCCCGGCAGCCGGTCCCGCAGTGCGGCCAGGGCCGCGGGGAACTCCGCCACGGCCTGCTCGGTGACAGGTTCGAAGACGTTGAGCACGGCGTCCTCGCTCGCCAGCCGGAACAGCTCCGCCGGACCGCCGTCCGGCAGCCGGGCCCCGGTCAGCGGCAGGCCGAGGTACACCCGCCACGCCCTCAGCCCGGCCATCGGCACCGCTTCGGCGAAGGCCTGCTCGCTCGCGGGCACCTCCATCAGGTGCCAGCCCGCCAGCAGAGCCGCCGGCGCGTCCGCGTCCGCCGGCGGCAAGGCCACGAACGGCACCCCGGCGGCGACACCCTCTATTGCTTCACGCATCTGGTTCTCCCTTGTCCCTCGGTCTGCCCCCAGCGAACCGCGGGACGGCGGGGTGGGTCCAACAGCCGTTCGGGCGCCCACGACAACCGATGGTTGTGACAGCCGTTCCCGGCCGGACGTCCTTTCGGGCAGACCTCACCGGCCGCGAGGCGGGGTCGCTCCACCCGGCCGCCCGAACCGGACGTAAGGTGCATCCCTACGGCGGTGCCCGGCCCGAAGGGCCCGCGCCAGGGTGAACAGCGGGTCACCGGGGAAACCGGCCACGCACCGGCCGTCGAAATGGGCGATGACATACTGTGGAAACACGGACGTCACCCATTCGCATAACGCGCCCGGATGCTTAGCATCGCTGCGTGACCAGGGACGAGCTGTAACGAAACGTCGTTCGCCTTTTCGTGCAATTCGTGTCGGTTGCGATCGTCACGATGTGGACACAGAGTAGTGAGGCCGCCTGTGCACAAGACGGGCGAGAGGGATATCTTCCTGCCCTAACCTAGCCCCTGTGTCGGGGGCAACGCCTACCGGCGGTGGTTGGTCATGGGAGGTAGTCGGTGTCAGGAGTGCGTTTTGGACGGGTTCTCGCCCTCGCGGCGGCGACGTCGCTTGCGCTGGCGGGCTGTGCCGGCGGCAGCAGCTCGTCGGGCAGCGGTGACAGCAGCACGCTGAAGATCGGGTTCATGGGCGACCTGACCGGTGAGAACTCCGGGATCGTGATCCCGCCCAACAACGGCGCCAAGCTCGCCATCGACGAGTACAACGCCACGAATCCTTCGGTCAAGCTCGAGCTGAAGAACTACGACAGCCAGGGCAAGCCGGAGCAGGCCACCTCGCTCGTGCAGACCGCGATCGGCACGGACAAGATCACCGCGCTCATCGGCCCCGCCTTCTCGGGTGAGTCGAAGGCCGTCGGCGGTGTCCTGGAGCAGGGCAAGGTCCCGAGCGTGTCGCCGTCGGCGACCAACCCGGGCCTGGCCGCGAACGGCTGGAAGTACTGGCACCGCGTCGTCGCGAACGACAACGACCAGGGCCCCGGCATCGCGAACTTCCTCATCACGGCGAAGTCGCCGAAGAACGCCTACGTCATCTCGGACGACCAGGAGTACAGCGTCGGCCTGGCCGACGCGTTCGAGAAGACCTTCAAGGACAAGGGCATCACGACCGAGCGCGACAAGTTCGCCAAGGACGCGTCGGACTACTCGTCGACCGTGCAGAAGGTCAAGGCCGCCAACCCGGACGTCATCACCTACGGCGGTTACTACGCCCAGGCCGGCCGTCTGCTCAAGCAGCTCCGCGACGGCGGCGTGAAGGCCACCTTCGCCACCGGTGACGGTTCGCTCGACCCGCAGCTGGTCTCGGGTGCGGGTGCCGCGGCCGCCGAAGGCGCCGTCGTCGGCTGCCCGTGCAACATCCCCGACGCGGGTGCCCCGGGCAACGAGTTCGCCACCAAGTACAAGGCGAAGTTCAACGTCGACCCGGCGATCTACGCGACCGAGGGCTACGACGCCGCGACCGCCATCATCAACGCGGTCAAGGCGGGCAACACCACCGGCGAGAAGATCAACGACTTCCTGAAGACCGAGGACTTCAAGGGCGCGTCGAAGCAGATCAAGTTCAAGGACAACGGCGAGCCGCAGACGAACGCGATCTACGTCTACCAGGTCGTCGGCGGGGTCATCAAGAACCTCGGCGCCTCGACCGAAGCCAAGATCACCGGCTGACGGAGCTAGAGAAACACCTAACGGGAGCGGGGGTGCTGTGCACGGGCACAGCACCCCCGCTCCCCGCCAATGTGGCGACCATCCTCGCCCCGTCAGGTAAGGCAACTACGTCATGTTCCAAGATCTGCAGAGCCAGTTTCTGGGCAGCACCATCGGCGGCCTGGTAGCCGGCTCCATCTACGCTCTCATCGCCCTCGGCTACACGATGGTCTACGGCGTGCTGCGGCTGATCAACTTCGCGCACTCCGAAATCTTCATGATCGGGACGATGACGTCCCTGTTCATCCTCATCGCCGTCGCGGGCGGCACCGCCCCGATCACCGTCGGCGTGCTCGGGATGATCGGCATCCTCCTGCTCATCGCGGTTTCGTCGGCGGCGGTGTCCGGTGGCTCGGCCATCGTGCTGGAGCAGCTGGCCTACCGGCCGCTGCGCAAGAAGGGCGCGACCCGCCTCGCCGCGCTGATCTCCGCGATCGGCGCCTCCCTGTTCCTGCAGGAGCTGTTCGGCCTCCTGATCATCCCCGCGCTGTCGGACAAGGCGGGCAAGGTCCAGCAGAACGCGCCCCGGTTCGTGCCGCACGAGGAGCTGTTCCGGATCGGCAACGGCGTCGTGCGCACCGACCACGTCTTCGTCGTCATCGCCGCCGTCGTCGTGATGGTGGTGCTCGACCAGCTGGTCAGCCGCACCCGCATCGGCCGCGGCATCCGGGCGACCGCCCAGGACCCCGAAGCCGCCGTCCTCATGGGCGTCAGCATCGACCGCATCGTCCGGATCACGTTCCTGCTCGGCGGGGCGATGGCCGGTGTCGCCGCGGCGCTCTACGTCATGGAATACGAGAACACCGACTACCGGGTCGGCTTCCTGCTCGGGATCAAGGCGTTCACCGCGGCCGTGCTCGGCGGCATCGGCAACCTGCGCGGCGCCCTGCTCGGCGGCATCGTGCTGGGCCTGGTCGAGAACTGGAGCTCGATCTTCCTCGGCTCCGAGTGGAAGGACGTCACCGCGTTCGTGGTCCTCGTCCTCGTGCTCATGCTCCGGCCCACCGGCATCCTCGGTGAATCCCTGCAGCGGGCACGCGCATGAAAGGCGACGGAGTGGCTGAACAGAACGAAACCCGCGCCCGGAAGGGTTTCCACCCCATCGACGGCATGCGCGACTGGTGGGCCGACGCGCCGCACTGGCAGCGCTACGGCGTCTACATCGCACTGATCGTCCTGGTCCTGATCCTGCCCGCACCGTGGATCGGGTCGTTCATGTCCCCGTACTCGGACTGGACGACGGTGCTGATCTTCCCGGTCGGCACGTACATCCTGCTGGCCGTCGGCCTGAACATCGTGGTCGGCCACGCGGGCATGCTGGACCTCGGGTACGTCGCGTTCTTCGCGATCGGCGCCTACACGTGGGCCTCGATCGGCACGACCTACGGCTGGTCGTTCTGGCCGACGGTGCTGCTGGGCATCTTCCTGGCCTCGGTGTCGGGCGTCATCCTCGGCGCCCCGACGCTCCGGCTGCGCGGTGACTACCTGGCCATCGTGACACTCGGCTTCGGTGAGATCGTCCGGATCACGGCGAACAACACCGACGGCATCGGCGGCGCGCGCGGCATCACGAACGTCCCGCACCCCGAGCCGCTGTTCGGCATGGAGTTCTTCCTCGACCCGGCGCCGTACTACTACCTGATGGTGGTGGCGATCGTGCTCGTCATCGTCTTCTCGGTGCGGCTCACCAAGAGCCGGGTCGGGCGGGCGTGGGCGGCGATCCGCGAGGACGAGGACGCGGCCGAGCTGATGGGCGTGCCGACGTTCAAGTTCAAGCTCCTCGCCTTCGCCATCGGCGCCATGATCGGCGGGTTCGCCGGCACGATCTACGCGAGCAAGGCCGTGTTCATCGAGCCGAACAACTTCCCGTTCATCCTGTCCGCGACCATCCTGGCCGCGGTCGTGCTGGGCGGCTCGGGCAACCTCCCCGGCGTCATCCTCGGTGCGTTCGTGATCGCGTGGCTGCCGGAGCGGTTCCGGCAGTTCAACGACTACCGCGTCCTCATCTTCGGCGCCGTGCTGGTGCTGATGATGGCGCTGCGGCCGGAGGGCCTGCTGCCGTCGCGGCAGCGCAAGGCCGAACTACGGGAAGGAACCGGCGGCATGGGCGCCATGGGCGCGGAAGTGGCCGGCCCCGACTCCGAGGCTTCGGCGGAGGTGACGAAGTGAGCGGGCTGCTCGAATTCGACAACGTGACCATGCGCTTCGGCGGCGTCACGGCGTTGCGCGAGGTCAACCTCAGCATCAACGAAGGCGAGATCTTCGCCCTCATCGGCCCGAACGGCGCGGGCAAGACCACGGTGTTCAACGTGGTCACCGGCGTCTACCAGCCGACCGAGGGCCAGGTCCGCTTCGACGGCGACCGCATCGACGGCATGAAGCGCTTCAAGGTCACCAAGCGCGGCATCGCCCGGACGTTCCAGAACATCCGGCTGTTCCACAACATGTCGGCGCTGGAGAACGTCATGGTGGGCGTCGACGCGCACCACAAGACGGGCGCGATCGGCGCGACGCTCGGCCTGCCGTGGCACCGCAAGGAAGAGAAGCACGGCCGGGAGCGGGCGCGTGAGCTGCTCGAGTTCGTCGGCATCGGCGGGGTCGAGCACAACGTCGCGAAGAACCTCTCCTACGGCGACCAGCGCCGCCTGGAGATCGCGCGGGCCCTCGCCACCGACCCGAAGCTGCTCCTGCTCGACGAGCCCGCCGCGGGCATGAACCCCGCGGAGAAGAACGCCCTGCAGGCGCTGATCCGCAAGATCCGGGACGACGGCCGCACCGTGCTGCTGATCGAGCACGACATGGGCCTGGTCATGCACATCAGCGACCGGCTGGCCGTGCTCGACTTCGGCCAGAAGATCGCAGAAGGGCTGCCGCACGAGGTGCAGAACAACCAGAAGGTGATCGAGGCGTATCTGGGGGTGTCCGAAGATGCTTCTTGAGGTCGAGGACATCAACGTCCACTACGGCAAGATCGCGGCCCTCAAGGGCATGAGCATCCAGGTCGACGAGGGTGAGATCGTCTCCCTCATCGGCGCCAACGGCGCCGGCAAGACCACGACGCTCAAGACGATCTCGGGACTGCGTCCGCTCACCAGCGGCCGGATCCTGTTCAACGGCCAGGACATCTCGAAGACCCCGGGGCACAAGCGCGTGCTGCTCGGGATCGGCCAGTCACCGGAAGGCCGGGGCGTGTTCCCCGGCATGACGGTGCAGGAGAACCTCCTGATGGGTGCCTACACCCGCAAGGACGACCTCCAGGCCGACCTCGACGAGGTCTACGAGCTGTTCCCGCGGCTCAACGAGCGGAAGACGCAGTTCGGCGGCACGATGTCGGGCGGCGAGCAGCAGATGATCGCCATCGGCCGCGCGCTGATGACGAAGCCGAAGGTGCTGCTGCTCGACGAGCCGTCGATGGGCCTGGCGCCGATGCTGATCGCGCAGATCTTCGACATCATCCGCGAGATCAACAAGCGCGGCACCACGGTGCTGCTGGTCGAGCAGAACGCCCAGCAGGCGCTGAAGCTCTCGGACCGCGCGTACGTGCTCGAAACGGGCCGCGTGGTCCAGAGCGCACCCGGGGCCGAGCTGCTGAACGACCCGAAGGTCCGGGCCGCCTACCTCGGTGGCGACCTGGGCGTCTGAGATTGTTTTCAAGGGGCCCGGTCTTCGGACCGGGCCCCTTTCTCATATCTTGATGTCGGTGCCGTTGACGTTCTTCATGTCGGTGATGGTGGGGCCGCCGAAGGCCCGGAGACTGACCGGCTTGCGGTCCTTCGGGATGTCCCAGTAGAGGTCGAACTCGACGCGCACGCTGTGCCCGAGGTCGAACTGGGCGGGCTGGCGCTTGATCAGCATGGCCTGCTCGTCCGGCGGGTGGGTGGCACCCTTGTCGTCGACCAGCAGCTGGCGCATCGTGTCGAACAGGACGCTCGAGGTGCCGGTGTTGGTCACGACGAGCCGCAGCCGGACGTACTGGCCCTTGGCGAGCATCTCGGTGTGGCTGCCGGTGATGCTCGGCAGGCCCGCGGCGAAGCCGATCAGGGTGAACTCGGTGTCCCCGTTCTTGGCGGGCGGCACCTTGAGGGCGGTCTCGTCGGGCCGCACCGGGCGTGGCGGCAGTTCATAGGTCGCCGGCGCGGGTGGTGTGCTCGGCTCGGCGCTTGCGCAGCCGCTCAGGAGCATCAGGACGGCAACGGCCGGCAGGAGCAGTCTCACCAGGGTGATTCTGCCCCGCCGGCCGCCGGTCCTGCTAGGTGCCGATGCTTTCGACGACCGCCTCGGCGACGGCCTTCATCGTGGTCCGGCGGTCCATCGCGGTGCGCTGGATCCACCGGAAGGCATCCGGCTCGGTGAGGCCCTGCCGGCTCATCAGCAGGCCCTTGGCGCGGTCGATGACCTTCCGCGTCTCGAGCCGGTCGGTGAGCCCGGCCACCTCGGCCTCGAGAGCCTGCAGCTCCGAGAACCGGCTGACGGCCAGCTCGATCGCCGGCACGAGGTCACGCTTCGCGAACGGCTTGACGAGGTAGGCCATGGTGCCCGCGTCCCGCGCCCGTTCGACGAGGTCACGCTGGCTGAAAGCGGTCAGGATCACCACGGGGGCGATCCGGTCACTGGTGATCTTGGACGCGGCCTCGATGCCGTCCAGCTTGGGCATCTTGACGTCGAGGATCACGAGGTCGGGCTTGAGATCGGTGGCCAGCGCGATGGCCTGTTCGCCATCCCCTGCCTCACCGACCACCTCGTAGCCCTCTTCGCGCAGCATTTCGACGAGGTCCAGCCGGATGAGCGCCTCGTCCTCCGCAACGAGCACCCGACGCTGCGGCACGGTGGCGGCACCGTTGGCCTCGGTAGCCTGATCGGTCACCGGGGTCCTCCTGAAGACTCGGCGGAACGTTCGTTTCGCGGCGTTCCGCGAAGCCTGAAGCCTACCGGGAACGATCCAGTTCAAGAGATGGCGTTCACCACGTAGTGGCCAGCGCGACACCCCAGCCCCCGAACACGGGCGGCGTCCGGTGATCCCGTAGAGTCACCATGCCAAGCCCCCGTAGCCCAACTGGCAGAGGCAACGGATTCAAAACCCGTCCAGTGTGAGTTCGAATCTCACCGGGGGCACTTGTGAGTAACAGCAGAACACGGCCCCTGACCAGGCGGTACCTGGACCGGGGCCGCACTTGTCCGGTCCGGCTGTGTCCGGGGCTGTCCGGCCGTCTACGGCCCTCCGCCCCCTATGCGCCCCCGCGATCCCCCCGCCGGCGATGACCTTGGCGTAGATCTGGTGTAGGACAGCCACTGAGTGCCCAGCCCACTCCGCGCACTGGGCAGACGGCACGCCAGCGGCCAGCCAGGTGGACACACACGCGTGTCGGAGGTCGTACGGACGCTTAGCCAGCGGCGAGCCGTACTCGTCCTCTGAGAGCGCGCTCTTCCGTGCCTTGTCCCACACCCGGCCGATGGTGGACTCCGCGAGGTCTCCCCCAGTCAGGTTTCGGAACAGCCGGCCATCGGCCGCCGTGCCGAGCGTGTTCAGGTGGCTGTGCAGATTCGAGCAGGGCGACTGCGAACCGCACTTGACGTGACAGGGCCAGAGCCGCTTCCCAAGGACCACCCACTCAAGAATTGCCCCGGCGCCATCATAAGCCCACATTCCGCACGAACCGTGCCTGGCACCAATGCGCTCTGCTACAAAGTGGCAGTCGACCAAGTCACAATATTCCTCGTGGGTAAGGTTCCACCGAACGCAGCGCTACGCCACCAATCTGACGGTTGTCGCAATGGACAGCAACGGAACTAGTCTCGCTGATTCAAGTGCCAGAGCACTCGTAGGACCAAGTACAGTTCAAGCCCGTCGACAGCAAACCCGAAGATCTTGCCTAGACTGTCTAGCCACTGCGGAGCTCCAATCTGCATCACAGCGCCAACCTGGAGCAGGACCAACAAAAGCAGCGATGGCGCAGCCCTCCGGAGACCAACCGGAACTCGCATCCGAATAATTTCGGGCGGTTCACCAAGAACGCCTTCCTGCGGCAGCAGGACATCACTGAAGGCGGTTGAGTCCAACGGCTCAGAGGCCATTCTCGGATATGAGTCTTGCTGCGCCGCCAAAGCACTTGCTATCGCCTCGACGCCCCGGAAGCTCGTCGAGCTGACACCAGCCTTGGCATCGAACAAGCTGGACACCGAACCGAGCGCGCCCGACCTCTCCGAGAGCGTTGACCCCGTCATCGCGGCGAACATAGCCCCTGTGCCCGCCACCTTGTTGACGTCGCGCAACGCCGGATGCACCCCTCCGAACCCGTTTGCAGAGGCCATCGCAGCAAGCACGCCCGCCGAGCCGGTCGCAACCCCCGGCAGCGACCCAACACCAGCTTTCGCGTCGAACAGGCTGGAGACCGAGCCAAGCGCACCCATCCACGCCGGCTTCTCCGACAACGTCGAGCCAGCCATCGCGGCCAATATCGATCCCACGCCAGCTCCGCTAACGCCCATCGCACCCGCGCCGAACTTCCCAGCAACTAAGCCCGCCACCGCGCTCACAGCGCCCGCCCAACCCGGCGACAACTTCTCCGGCGACACCGTCCAGGCACTGAAACTCCGATCCGACAAGGCAGGCCCCGCCGTTGCAGCGAGAGCCGACAGTGAGCTCGTCGCCAACCCCGGCCACACGGCTGCCTCAGCCTTTACGTCGAACAGGCTGGACACAGAGCTGAGCGCGCGCAGCCCCGCCAAGGCCCCGAGCACGTGCGAAGATCCTACGGGCTTTGCCGCAGCTAGAAACCGGCCAGAAGATGCCGACGCCGCCATTGCAAGCACCGATCCCGCGCCCGCCACCTTGTTGACGTCGCGCAACGCCGGATGCACCCCTCCGAACCCGTTTGCAGAGGCCATCGCAGCAAGCACGCCCGCCGAGCCGGTCGCAACCCCCGGCAGCGACCCAACACCAGCTTTCGCGTCGAACAGGCTGGAGACCGAGCCAAGCGCACCCATCCACGCCGGCTTCTCCGACAACGTCGAGCCAGCCATCGCGGCCAGCGTCGGTCCGGCTAGCTCATCAAACTTCCGCTTGGCCACCAAAGGCTCGGACACCCTGTCGTGAGCACGACCGTCGTCGACAACCGATTTAGCTGAACTTTCGACGACCGGACTCTTATTGCCGCTCTTCTTGTCCTTCTTGCTCTTCGACATCAGCACCTCGCATCGTGGTGACCACGAGCACCGAGTCAGGACGTGGCGATCCTCATTCTAACCCGAATGCCAGTTAAGTCGTGGCATCGACACAACATGTGGTGTCGATAGGCCAGGACGTCCCCTACCTGTTGATCAACTCGAACTGACGAACGAACGCCGAGAAGGTCGACAGCTCTCACCTCACCAGCACGTCACCCCCTGGGCGCCCCGCTGGCGGCCAATGAGCACGACTTATGCAGGTCAGAGATCAGTTCCATGATCCGTTCAAACCCTTCCAGTGTGAGTTCGAATCTCACTGGGGGCACTCGCGAGCACCAGCAGAAAGCGGCCCATGACCAGGCATTATCTGGCCAGGGGCCGCACTTGTCTGGTCCGGCTGTGCCCGGCCCTCCACCCTCGCCAGTCGAGCGCCTTCTCGATCTGGCTGTGAGCTGCCGACGCCAGGCCGGTTGGGCGTGCAGGATCGCCGTCGATGGCGGTGGCGACGCTCTCGGCGCTCCCCACCCTTTCCCGGGGAGTGTGAGTTCGCCTTGCGCAGCACGGCCGCCTCTTCCGGGCGGAGAGCCGCGTAATACATGACAGCGAAGAACGCCACGAGGTGGGTCCAAAACGACCGGAACCGACATTTTTACCGCCGCGTGCGCAGCGATGGCAAGACGCGGTGCCCATGGCGGAGGCTCGCCAGGTGATCGGCGAATGAGCGCACTCCCTGGAGTCCGAGGGTCGGTGTTCAGCCTGAGCGACGAGGTCTTCGCACTCCGCAGGTAGAGCGGGCTCGGCGGGTGTGATCACAAACCTGCTGCTGCTCGTCGTGAACCATCTCCGGTCGTGCCTTTCTCCGTATTGCCGAAAGGCATCTTCGGAGATGTCGGTCGTGAATGGTCGCGCGGGATACTCGACGTATCGATGCGAAGTATCCCGTGTAGACGGACGTGCGGATTTTGTTCGGCGTTAGGGGCAAGTGGATGAGCGACGTTGACGGCCACGCCGAGGAGGCCGATGCGCCTGCCATCGCGATCGTCGGGCTTTCGTGTCGGTTGCCCGGGGCCGGGGACGCCCGCCGGTACTGGCACAACCTGCGTACCGGGGTCGAGGGGATCAGCCGGTTCCGGCTGGACGACGTCATCGCCGCCGGGGTGCCGGTCGAGGTGGCCAGGCATCCCGACTACGTGCCCGTGCGCGGGTTGATCGAGCAGGGTGAGTGCTTCGACCACGCGTTCTTCGGCTACAGCCCGGCCGAGGCGGCCGGGATGGACCCCCAGCAGCGCGTGTTCCTGGAAGCGTGCTCCGCGGCTTTGGACGACGCGGGCATCGACCCGCAGCGGTTCCCCGGCTGGCTGGGTGTCTTCGCCGGGTCCGACCGGGTGAACCAGGACCTCGTGGACCCGGCGGACGAGGTGGCCGCGATGGTCGGCTACGAGAAGGACTTCCTGGCCACCCGGGTCGCCTACAAACTCGGGTTGCGCGGGCCCGCGATCACCGTGCAGACGGCGTGTTCCACGGCGCTGGTCGCGGTGCACCAGGCGGCCTCGAGCCTCACCAACCACGAGTGCGACGCGGCACTCGCCGGTGGCGTCGCGTTGTGGTTGCCCCAGGCCAACGGCTACCTCTACCAGGAGGGCAGCGTCGTGTCGGCGGACGGCCACTGCCGCCCGTTCGACGCCGATGCCAGCGGCACCGTGTTCAGCAGCGGGGTCGGCGTGGTGGTGCTGCGCAGGCTGGAGGACGCCCTCGCCGACGGTGACCGGATCATCGCGGTGCTGCGCGGCTCGGCCGTGAACAACGACGGCGGCCAGAAGATCGGCTACGTCGCCCCGTCCATCGCCGGGCAGCGCGAGGTGATCGGCTTCGCGCAGGCCGTCGCCGGGGTGGACCCGGCCGACATCCACTACGTCGAGGCGCACGGCACCGGCACGAAGGTGGGTGACCCGGTCGAGCTGGCGGCGCTCACGTCCGCGTTCCGCGAGTCCACCGACGGTGTCGGGTACTGCTGGCTGGGGTCGGCGAAGGGCAACATCGGGCACACCGGCGCCGCGGCCGGCGTCGCCGGGCTGATCAAGGCCGCACTGGTGCTGAAGAACCGGCACCTGGTGCCCACCCTGCACTACCGCAGGCCGAACCCCGAGCTGGAACTCGAGTCCAGCCCGTTCCGGATCGCGACCACGGTCGAGCCGTTGCCGGCCGACGGGCCGTTGCTCGCCGGGGTCAGTTCGTTCGGCATGGGCGGTACGAACGCGCACGCGATCCTGGAGTCGGCGCCGGTCGCGTCCCGACGAAGCATCCAGCGCAAGCCACGCGTGTTCTGCCTGTCCGCGGCCACGCCGAAGGCGCTGGAGCGGCTGGGGTCCGACGTCGCCGAGGCACTGGCCGAGCCCGCCGAGGACGACCAGACGGCCGAGGACGTGGCGTGGACCCTGGCTCAGGGACGGCGACGCTTCCCGCACCGGATCGCGGTGGTGGCGACCGATCGCGCGGAGGTGTCGGCCGCGCTGCGGGACGGTCCGCCGGCTCGCCGGGCCGGTACGGGCACCCAGGCCGCGTTCCTGTTTCCCGGGCAGGGCACGCTGCGGGCCGGGTTCGGGGCCTCGGCGCACCGGCTGCTCCCGGCGTTCCGCGAGACCTTCGACGAGCTGGCCGACCTGGCCCGCGAGCGGTTCGCCGTGGACCTGGCCCAAGCCCTGCGACCCGACTGTGACACCGCGTGGTTGCGCGACACGGCCCACCAGCAACTGGCGCTGTTCTCGATCGGCTACGCCTTGGCTCGGCAGTTCCTCCAGTTCGGCGTCCAGCCCGCCGCCATGCTGGGACACAGCGTCGGCGAGTACGTGGCGGCGACGGTGTCCGGGCTGTGGCAGCCCTCGGACGCGCTCGGGCTGATCCACGAGCGCGGGCTGGCGATGCGGGACACCGAACCGGGGCTGATGCTGAGCACGGCCGCGCCCGCCGAGCACGTGCGGGACCTGCTCGAGGCCCATCCCGGCCTGTCCGTCGCGGTCGCGGGTCCCGTGCACACCGTGCTCGCCGGGCCGCCGCCGGCCGTCGAGGTGGCGATGGCCGCGCTGCGGCGCTACGGGACGGCCGACAGCAGACTGCTGGACACGGACCGGGCCTTCCACTCGCCGCGGATCCAGCCCGCCGCGCGACGGCTGGGCCGTGCGGTCGCCGCGACGCCGCACGGGGTCCCCACGGTGCCGTTCCTGTCGAACCTGACCGGCGGCCTCGCCGAGCCGGCCCAGGTCGCCGACGCCGGCTACTGGGTGGACCAGCTGAGCAGCACGGTTCGCCTCGCGGACTGCGCCGAGGCGCTGCTGGCCGGTCCGAGCCAGGTGTTCCTGGAGCTGGGGCCGGGCCAGACGATGACCCGCATGCTCCGCGCGCATCCGGCCTGGACGCCCGAACGGCTGGCCGTGCCCCTGGCCGGGCGCTCGGGCGATCCCGAGGAGGCCGGTGTGCTGTCCGCGCTGGCCCGCCTGTGGGAGCGGGGGTTCGAGGCCGGTGTCGACGGGTTGTTCGAGGACGGCCAGCCGCGCCGTACCGCGCTGCCGCCGCATCCGTTCGAGCCGGTCAGGTGCGAGCGGCCGATCGCGCGGGCGGCGAGCCGGTCCGGGCTGCGGCACGACGCGGTGCTGACCATCGGCGACGTGCCCGCCCCGGGCGTGGTGCGGTCGCTCGGCCAGGGGTCGGCGTGGTTCGGCGCGATTCGCCCGTCCGAAGTAGACAGTGCGGTCACGGCCGTGTCCCGGGACGGGGCGGTCTCCCCCGTCGTCGTGGCCGGACCCGGTGTCGCCGTGGGGGAAGCACTGGCGCGGGCGTGCGGCTCCGTCGGGATCCGGCTGGTGCTCGTCGGCGCGGCCGACCCGGTCACGGTGGACGAGGCGCGTGCGGCCGCGCCCGATTTCGTGACCGTGCTGGATCTCGGCGGCGAAGCGCCGCCCGGCGAGGCGCCGGTGGGCGCCTGGGGCGGGTGGTACGCCTGGCGCGAGAACCGGTGGTGGCTGCTGGACGAGGCGCCCCGGCCCGCGGCCGAACGACGGGTCGAGGAAGAACCGGTCGAGACGGCGGACTTCGCCGCTCCACGCAACGAGGCCGAGGTGGCGATCGCCGCCGTGTGGCGGGAGCTGCTGGGTGTCGAGCGGATCGGGGTGCACGACGACTTCTTCGAACTGGGCGGGCATTCGCTGCTGACGACGCGGCTCGCCGCCCGGTTGCGCGCGTTGTTCGACGCCGATCTCCCCCTCGACCTGGTCCTGGACAACCCGACGGTGGCCGGGCTCGCGGCCGCCGTGCGCGGCGGTGCCGGACCGAGGGGTGCGACGGTGGCACCTCGGCCGCATCCGGATGATCCGGTACCGCTCGTTCCCGGGCAGCGCCGGTTGTGGATCCTCGACCAGTTCGACCCGGCCGCGGCGTACTCCCTTCCGCTCGTCCTCAGGCTCACCGGGGAACTCGACGAGCGCGCGCTCACCACGGCGTTGACCGAAATCGTGCGCCGGCACGAGGCTCTGCGCACGGTGCTGCCGCTCCGCGACGGTGAGCCGGTGCAGGTGGTGCTGCCCGCCGAGCCGGTCGACCTGTCCATCGTGGACACCTCGGAGGCCGGGCTCGAGGGGATGCTGCGCGACGATCTGCGGCGCCCCTTCGACCTCGCGGCGGGCCCGCTGTTCCGGGCCACGTTGTTCCGCGTGGCGGCCACGACGCACGTGCTGGCCCTGTGTCAGCACCACATCATTTCCGACGGGTGGTCGCTGGACATCATCTGTGCCGAGCTGGCCACGCTCTACAACGCCTACCGTGCGGGCGAACCGTCACCGCTGCCCGAGCCCGCGCTCCAGTACGCCGATTTCGCCGCGTACCAGCAGGACACGACGGCTGATCTCGAGTACTGGCGCCACCGGCTGGCCGGCTCGGTGGATCTCGACCTGCCCACCGATCGCCCTCGGCCCGCGCAGCAGAGCTACGCCGGGGCCGTTGTCGTCCGTGACCTCCCGCCGGACCTGTCCGACCGGGTGCGCCGGCTCGGGCTGGACCGCCAGGCGACGCTGTACATGACGTTGCTCGCCGCGTTGACGGCCTTGGTGCACCGCTACACCGGCCAGGAGGACATCTGCGTCGGCACACCGGTGGCCGGCCGCGCCAGGGTCGAGCTGGAGCACGTCGTCGGGTTCTTCGTGAACACCCTGGTGCTGCGCAACGAACTGGACCCCGGCCTGTCCTTCGCGGCCTTGCTGGAGCGGGTGCGGGAGTCGACGCGGGGCGCACTGGCGCACCAGGAGCTCCCGTTCGACCAGCTGGTCGACGACCTGCGGCGGCCGCGCGATCCCAGCCGCAACCCCCTGTTCCAAGTGATGTTCAACCTCCTCGGCGGGGACGCGGACGTGCCGATGGACGGGCTGGGCGTGGCGGGCCAGGACGTCGACATGGCGATGGCCCAGGTCGACCTCGCGCTCGACGTGTCCGACCGCGCCGGTGGGCTTTCGTGCCGGCTGGAGTACAACACGGACCTGTTCGACGCCTCGACGGCACGACGTTTCCTCGCGCACCTCGAAGCACTGCTGACGGCCTGCGCCGCCGCGCCGGACACCCCGATCGGCGAGCTCGAACTGCTGTCCGCGGCGGATCGGTCCCTGATCCTGACGAAGTGGAACGACACGGCGCTGGACGTTCCCGCCGGGACCGTCGTGGACGTGTTCGAGCGGCAGGCGCGGCTCACCCCGGACGCCACCGCCCTGGTCGGCGTGGGCACGCGGTGGACGTTCGCGGAGCTGAACGCGCGAGCCAACCAGCTGGCCCGGCTCCTGCCCGGAGTGGGTCCCGAGGAACGGGTCGCCGTCGTACTGCCCCGCACGGCCGACATCGTGGTGTCGATCCTCGCGATCCTCAAGGCCGGTGCGGCCTACCTGCCGGTCGACCCGGATCTGCCGGACGACCGGATCGCGCACATGCTCGCCGACGCCGAGCCGGCGCTGGTGATCACGAACCTCGCCCTGGCCGGCGAGCTCGGCGACGTCCGGTGCGTCGTCCTGGACGATCCGGCGACCGCCGAGCGCCTGAGGGGGACGGACGCGGCCGATCTCGGTACGGCGATCGACCCGTCTCATGCCGCGTACCTCATCTACACGTCCGGCTCGACCGGCGTCCCCAAGGCAGTCGTCGTCGAGCACCGCAACCTGGCCAACCTGTTCGCCGAACACCGGCGGACCCTGTTCTCCCGCGCGGCAGGCCCGATCAGCGTCGCCGTCACGGCGTCGTTCTCGTTCGACACGTCGTGGGACGAGGTCCTCTGGATGATCGCCGGGCACGAGCTGCACGTGATCGACGCGGACGTGCGGGCCGACCCGGCTGCGCTGGTCGAGTACGTCGTGGCCCACGAGATCGATTTCCTCGACCTGACGCCGTCCTACGCCAAGCCGCTCATCGCGGCCGGGCTGCTCGACCCGGCCCGCCGTCCGCCGGCCATGGTCATGGTCGGCGGCGAGGCGATCGACCAGCAGCTGTGGGACGAGCTCGCCGCCGCACCGCGCACCGCCGCGTACAACTACTACGGGCCGACGGAATGCACGGTCGACACGGTGTCCGCGCGGATCGTGGCCGGCCGGGCGGTCACCCTCGGCACACCCGTCGCCAACACCCGCGCCTACGTGCTCGGCCCCGGCCTCCGGCCCGTGCCGCCCGGCGTCGCCGGCGAGCTGTACCTGGCCGGTGCGAGCGTGGCGAGGGGCTACTTCCGCCGGCCCGAACTGACCGCGCAACGGTTCCTGCCGGACGCGTTCGGCCCGGCGGGTGACCGGATGTACGCGACCGGGGACCTCGTGCGCTGGCAGCCCGGCGGCACCCTCCAGTACCTCGGCCGCAACGACCAGCAGGTGAAGATCCGCGGGTTCCGCATCGAACTGGGTGAGATCGACGCGGTGCTGGCCGCGCACCCGGATGTCGCGGCGGCGGTGACCGTCGACCGGGAGGACCGGCCGGGTGACCTGCAGCTCGCCGGGTACGTGGTGGCCCGGCCGGGCGCGACGCTCGACGTGGCCGGCCTGCGCGCCGTCGCCGCGCGTTCACTGCCCTCCTACATGGTGCCCGCCGCGATCACCGTGATCGACCGGATTCCCTGCAACACCAGCGGAAAGCTGGATCGGTCGGCGTTGCCCGCGCCCGCGTTCGCCTCGGTGACGCGCCGGGCGCCGGGCACGCCGGCCGAGCGCGTGATCACCGACGTGTTCGCCGAGGTGCTCGAGGTCGAGGACGTCGGTGCCGACGACAACTTCTTCGAGCTGGGCGGGCATTCGCTGCTCGCCACCCGGTTGATCGCCCGCCTGCGGGCCGAGTTCGGCGTGGCGCCGACCGTGCGGACCCTCTTCGAACTGCCCACGCCCGCCGGGCTGGCCTCGTGGTTGCACGCCCCCGGCAGCACCGGCGGTGCCTTCGACGTCCTCCTGCCGATCCGGGCGGAAGGGGCCGGAGAGCCGCTGTTCTGCCTGCCACCGCTGGCCGGGTTGAGCTGGTGTTACGCCGGACTGCGCCGCTACCTGCCGGACCGGCCCGTCCACGGCCTCCAGGTGCGGGGCATCCGTGAGCCCGCCCGGCTGCCCACCGCACTGGCCGAACTGGTGGACGACTACGTCGGCGAGATCCGGCGGGTGCGCCCGAGCGGGCCGTACCACCTGCTCGGCTGGTCGGCCGGTGGCAACGTGGCGCACGCAGTCGCCGTACGCCTGCGCGACCTCGGGGAAACCGTCGGCACGCTGGTCCTGCTCGACTCGTACGTGGATCTCGGCGGGACGGCCGGGCGAGCGGAGATCACCGACACGATCACCCAGGATCTCGGCGTCGACCTGGCGGACGTGGTCGACGTCGACGCCGGAACCTTGGTCGACGCGGCGCTGCAGGTGCAGCGGCTCGTGACGGCGACGCGTCCGAAGAGGTTCGACGGGCACGTGCTCTACCTGACCGCGCAGCGCGACCGGGAAACCGGTTCGTCCCCTGTGGACGATTGGCGGCCGCTGGCCGGAAGCCTCACGGAACTCCCGATCGACTGTCATCACGGGGAAATGATGAGTAAGGGGCCGCTGGCCGAAATCGGCCCGGTCGTCGACGCGGAGCTGAAACGTACCGCGAAGGACTAGGGGAACCACGATGGTGTTCAGGAGCGCCTTGCGGCGCATGCGCGAGGACTTGGTCCCCGCGAGGGGCAACGAGCGCCGGTACGCACTGGCGATCTTCCTCGACTCGATCGGCGACGGGCTGTTCATCACCGGGACGACGGTGTTCGCGTTGCGCGTGGTCGGCCTGTCACCGCAGCAGGTCGGCTTGGCGCTGTCCGCGGCGGGGATCGCGGGCTTCCTCGGCGCCAGCACGCTGGGCCGGGTCGCCGACCGGTTCGGCCCGCGGCGCGTCATGATGGTGCTGTGCCTGGTGGACGCGCTCGCGCTGCTCTCCTACACGCTGGCCGGTTCGTTCGCGGCGTTCACCGTCGCGGCCTGCCTGGCGTCGGCCACCGGGTTCGGCAAGGGGCCGGCCAGCTCCGCCCTCGTCTCGACGATCACCACCGCGGAGCGCCGGATCCGGTTGCGGGCGCAGGTGCGTTCGCTCAGCAACCTCGGCTTCACCGTGGGTGCCGCGTTCGCCGGGCTGGCGCTCGCGATCGACACGATGCCCGCGTACTACGCCCTGCCGATCGGCGACGCGGCGTTCGTGCTGCTGGAGCTGCTGGTGATCCGTGGCCTGCCGGAGATCAGGGCCGTCGTCGCGGCGACGGCCCGCCGGTCGTTCACGGCCCTGCGGAACGTGCCGTTCCTGCTGACCACGGCGCTCAACGCGATGCTGACCATACACACGACACTGATCAACGTCGTGGTACCGCTGTGGATCCTCGGGCCGATGGGCGCGCCGGCGCCTCTGATCAGCGTGTTGCTGATGGTCAACACCGTGCTGGTCGTGGTGTTCCAGGTCCGGCTGAGCCGGGGGTCCGAGTCCTTGGCCGGCAGCATCCGGCTCGCCCGGTGGGCGGCCGCGGTGCTGGTGGCCGGGTGTGTGATCGCCGGTCTGTCCAAGGACCTCCCCATGGTCCCCGGCGTGCTGCTGATCGCCGTCTCGGTCGTGCTGCTGACCGTGGGCGAAATGGTGCAGTCCGGCGCGGCCTGGGGCTTGTTCTACGAACTCGCGCCGAAGCAGGCGCAGGGCGAGTACCTCGCCGGGCTGGAGATGAGCCTGGCCGCGCAGTCCATCCTCGGACCCGCGTTCGCCACGTGGCTGGTGCTCACGTTCGGCCTGTTCGGCTGGAGTGCGCTCGGCGGCCTGTTCCTGGGTGCCGCTGTCCTCATCGGACCGGCGGCGCAGTGGACCTCACGCCGGCTGGCTCGCCTGTACCCGCCTGCCGTCAAGACGGAGGAGCTGCCGGAGGCGGCGTGAGCCTACGACGCGAGCCGGTCGGCGGCGTCGACCTGGTCGCGCAGGCCGAGCAGCTCCCAGCGTTGCAAGGCAAGGGGTACGTTGCCCTCCAGCCAGAGCCGGTCGTGGAACGCCATCAGGTCGAAGGCACTCCCCTGCTCTCGCACGCAGTCGTTGAGCAACTCCAGGATCTGGAGCTTGCCGATCTGGTAGCTCAGGCCCTGACCGGGGTTGCCCGCGAAGAACGCGGCTTCGGCCACGGCGGTCGCGCGGTCCATCGGCACCCGCTCGGCCAGCTGGTCCGCGGCCTGCGCGAGGGTGAGCTCACCGACGGCGAGGCCGACGTCCACCTCGACCCGCAGCGCGCGCAGGCGCATCGCGTTGGCCACGAACAGGGCGCTGGTGGGTTCGTCGTCCAGCAACCCGGACTGGAGCATCAGCTCCTCGTTGTAGAACGCGACGCCCTCGTTGGGCGTGGAGTCGTAGTAGTGGCGGCGGATCGGGTCGGGATGCCGCCAGGACAACGCGAGCTGCTGCGCGTGCACGCCTTCGTGGATGATGCCGCAGCGGGGATCACGGGCGTCGGCGAGGGGGAAGTACGGCAGGTCCGGGCCGGGATCGGTCACGTAACGCAGCGCGTCCTCGCCCGGTCGGCTCTGGCCCGACGCGTGGTGCGGGACGCCGAGCCACGTCAGGGGCGCCAGGTAGTCCGGCATGGGCGCGAACCGGTACCGGCGCAGGCCGGCGGGCTGCCCGAGAATCCCTTCGCCGACGAGGAACCGGCGAACGGCCTGTTCGGCCGCGTCCTCGCGGGCGACGAGCGCAGGCAGGTCGGGCAGCTCCGGCGGCCGGCTGTGCCGGTACCGGTTGCGCAGCAGGGTTTCGGCAGCGACCGCCCGCTGCCACTCCTGCCGGCCCATGGCCAGCAACCGCGTCGCCGGGTACGGCAGCAACGCGACCCGGTGCAGGAAGTAGCCGAACGCGCCGGGGCCGATCGACGCCGCGCCCCGGAACTCGTCACGGTGCCGGCGGAGCCAGTCGCGGTAGGCGACCACGGCCGTCCTGGCCGTTTCGGCCGCCGCGGACAGGTCGGCGTGGCACCCCTCCGGCAGGTGCGGCGCCAGTGCGGACATGGCGGTCACGACGTCCTGGTCGGCGTGCGCGAGGAGGCCCAGTGCGTGCTCGGCGAACGACTCGACCGTCTCGCCGCCGAGGTTCGCCGTGGCCTGGCTCAGCGTCGACGGGACCTGGCGCAGCAATGCCACGAGCGTGTGCGCGCGTTCGGTGCCGAACGGCGCCGGTGCGAGCAACAGGTTGTAGACCGGGACGAGGGCCTGGTCCACGTAGAAGCCGGGGTTGCGCTGCCAACCGCGCAACAGGTCCAGTTCCCAGTGCACGCGGGCCACCGCCGAACCGAGCAGGCGGTGGTCGACCTGGACCGGGATGTCCTCTGTGGACACATCGATCGCGCGGTGCCGTCCGGCGAACCCGGACAACGCCGCGCGTCGTGCCGCGATCGCGGCGGGTGACCAGTCGGGTGTCCAGCCGGGTGGCCGCTCGACCCTCGTGATGTCGTCGTAGGAGTCGGGCTGGGTCGCCAGCCGCCAGTCCCAGAACTCCTTCGCCAGCGTCGAAAGTTCGGCGCGGGCCGACATGAGCAAGTTCACCTGTACTCCGCTCAGTTTCCCGGTACGGGCGCGGCGCCCACCAACGTCCGCCGCCGTGCGCTGGTCACCGCCCAGCGCGCGGCCACCGGCAGGCCGATCCCGGCCAGCAGGAAGACGGCGCCCAGCACGAGCCAGCCGGCCGGACCCAGTGCGACGAGCAGGGTGGTCATCACGGCGGGCGCGAGCATCGTGGCCGCCAGCTGACCGGTCGAGAAAACGCCCTGGTATTCGCCGTGTGCCTCGTGGGGCGTGAGGCCGACCGAGAGGCCGACCCCGCTGCCGATGAACAGCAGTTCCCCGACGACGGCGATCACGCCTCCCGCGATCAGGATGACGTAGACCATCGGGCTCGATTCGTGATAGCTGGTCGCGTAGACCAGGCACGAGCACGCGAGCGCCAGCCCGGACCACACGCCGAGCCTGCTCGCCCCGGCCACGGTGGCGCCGGTCCTGGCGATCCGGCGCATCATCACCGCGAGGACGGCCGCGTTGCCGCCCATGAGCACGCCGATGACCCAGGGCTGGGCCTGGGTGTGCGTCGCGATCCACAACGGCACGCCGATGTCGAGCATGCCCCAGTTCAGTGCCAGGACGCCGTTCAGGATCGTGATCGTCAGGAACGGGCGGTCACGCAGCACCAGGACGGCGCGCTTCTCCCTGCGGTCCTTCAGCGAACTCACGTGCGGCAGCTTGATCAGCGACGCCGCGAAGAGGAGGTTGACGGTTCCGTAGGCGAGGATCAGCGCCACGTAACCGGCGTGGCTGTCGACCGACAGCACGACCGCGCCGATCACGGCACCGACGACCATGCCGGCCTGGGCCATCGCGTTCGTCGCGGCGATCGACCTGATCCGGTCGGGGCCGCTCACCAGGCCGGCGATGAGGGCGGTGCGAATGCCGGGAACCGAACGCTCGCAGGCGATCGTCACGCAGGTCACCAGGATGATCACCCAGAACTGGTGTATCACGCCGAAGGACATCACGGCGAAGCCCTGCACCACCGTGATCCAGATGAGCACCTCGCGGGCGCCGAGCCGGTCCGCGAGATAGCCGAGCGGACCACCGATGATCATGCCCACGAGCCCGGCCAGCGTGACGCCGAACCCGAACTGTGCCGTCGACAGGCCGATCGATCGCGTGAAGAACAAGGCGTAGCAGGTGAACCAGGCGCCCTTGCCGACGCACAGGATCAGCGTGCCCGCGACGATCGGAGCCGTCGGCCCCCGCCGCAGGAGTCCCGGTGGCGCCTGTCCCGCCCGGATAGCTCGGCTCGAGGCCATCGGCGTCCAACTCTCCAGTAGCCAGTTTGGTGATCGAGCCTGTCATCCGCCGGCGGCCCGTGCGTCTCCCGGCGTGCGGGTATCGCCGGGCTCCCGGCGGCAGCTGCGGACCGCACCGGAGGAGATGCAGCGCCGCGACCGCCGCGGAGATAGTGAGCCGGTGCTTGCAGCCCACTCCGACTGGTGTCCCGGCCCGGTGCACCACGCCGTCTCCCGCTGGGCCGCCGAAACACCGGACATGCCCGCGATCTCCTGCGCCGGCGCCACTCTGAGCTATCGCGAGCTCGACGAACGGGCCAACCAGTTCGCCCATCACCTGCGGGCACTGGACGTGGCCCGAGGTTCGGTGGTCGCGCTGCACCTGGATCGCGGCCTCGAGCACTACGTCGCGCTGCTCGCCGTGCTGAAGGCGGGCGGCACGGTGCTGCCCTTGGACACCACCTACCCGATCGAGCGGCTGCGTTACCTGCTCTCCGACAGCGGTGCGGGCGTGCTCGTCACGAGCGGCGGCCTGGAAACGCTCGAGGGCACGGTGACGATCCGGCTCGACCGGGACGCCGAGCTCGTGGCCGGCTACCCGGCCACGCCACCACCGGAGGACGTGCGGGCGGACGACGTCGCCTACGTGATGTACACGTCCGCTTCGACCGGGCAGCCCAAGGGTGTGCGGCTGACCCACGGCGGCATCGCCCACCTGTGCGCCGCGCACATCGAGGCGCTGGGCCTGACGAGCGCGGATCGCGGATCGCTTGCCGCGCCCCTGAGCTTCGACGCCGCGATTCTCGACCTGTGGCCGATGCTGGTCGTCGGCGCGCGGGTCGTCGCCATCGCCGACGACGACCGCGCCGAGCCACCCCGGCTGGTGGCGGCGCTGCGGGCCGCCGACGTGACGGTGTGCTTCCTGACCACCGCGCTCGCCGAGCTCCTCCTCGTCCAGCCCGGACTCGCCGAGTTGCCCTTGCGCTACCTGGTGACCGGAGGCGAGGCGCTGCGCAGGCGGCCGAAGCCCGGGCTGCCGTTCCGCCTGATCAACATCTACGGCCCGACCGAGACCACGGTCTACGTCACGTCCACCGTGGTCGACGACGACGCCACCGGCAGCGGCCCCATCCCGATCGGCCACCCGATGGCGGGCATCGGCGTGCACCTGCTGGACAAGGACGAGCGGCCGGTACCGGAGGGCGAGCCCGGCGAGATCGTGGTGTCCGGTCCCGGCGTCGCCCGCGGCTACCTCGGCCGGCCGGACCTGACGGCGCAACGGTTCCGGCCGGATCCGGACGCTCCCGGCGCGACCCGCTACCACACCGGTGACCTGGCCCGTCGTCGCGCCGACGGCGGTTTCGAGTTTCTCGGCCGGCTCGACCGGCAGGTGAAGGTGCGCGGGCACCGCATCGAACCGGAGGAGATCGAACGGACGCTGCTCGACCACCCGGGCGCCGCACAGGCCGCCGTGGTCGCGATCCGGCCACCCGGCGAGCCGGCCCAGCTGGTCGCGTACGTGGCCGCGGATCCGGCGTGGCGGCCCGACGGCGACCTGGACGAGGCGCCGGTTCCCCCAAGCACGGCGAGGGCCACCGAGGTGACGCTCGCGCAGCTGACCGAGGCGGGCTCGATTCTCGAGATCGGCGGCGGTCTCGCCGGGATCGACCGGGTCGCGGCCCGGCACGTCCGGGTCGGCACCGTCGCGGACGTGGCGGCGGAAGAGGAGTTCGACGCGACCGTGCTCGACTGCCGGCCCGGCGCGTATCGCTCTGTCGACACGCTTTTCGACGCGATCGGCGAGGCGGTTCGTGCGACCAGGGACGGCGGCCTCGTCATCGCGACCGGCGTGCGGTCCCTCCCGCTGCTGGCCGCGGGACACGCGCACCGGGAACTGGCGGGCGCTCCGGACGAGACGACCATCGAGGAGCTGCGTTGGCGGGTGCGCGCCCGGGTGCGCGCGGACACCGGCCTGGCGGTGCACCCGAGTGCGTTCGCCGCGTTGGACACGGCCCCCCGGGTCGCCGCGGTCGACCTGACCCCGACGCACCGCCGGCCCGGCGCGCCCACGTTCGACGTGGTGGTGCACGTCGGGCCGCCGGCCGGTCGCGGCGAGGCCGCGTGGCTGGACTGGTCGGCGGGGATGGACCTCAGGGCGATCCGCACCCTGCTGCAGGACGACCAGCGGCCGGTGGTCGCGGTGCGTGGCATCCCGATGGCGGCAGCGGCGCCGGCGGACTGGGCCTCCTTCGCCACGGTCGGCGACCTCCGGCAGGACGCCGAGCCGGGCGCACCGGAGGCGCCGACGCCCCTCGACCTGTTCGGCGTCGCCGCCGGCACGCCGTACCGCACCAGGCTGAGCTGGCGGGCCGGGCGCGAGGACGGCTCGGTCGACGCCGCGTGGGTGCGTGAATCGGCACCGATCGCCGTGGTGTGGCCGGAACCGTCCGGCGAGCCCGCGTCTGCACGGGCCAACCAGCCCGGCCGGCCGTCGATCGATCGGGCGCTGCGGACGGAGTTGCGGGCGAAGCTGGCACGGCGCTTCGTGCCGCACGAGATGCCGGACCTGATCCTCGTGCTCGACCGGCTGCCCCTGACGCCGGTCGGCAAGGTCGACCGCGCGGCGCTGCCACCACCGTCGTGGCTGGCGACCGGGGGCCCGGCAGAACCGAGAACACCCGCGGAGGCCGCGGTGCACCCCCTGGTCGTCGACGTGCTCGGTTATCCCGAGATCGGCCTCGACGACGACATCCGGACGTTCGGCGCGCATTCGCTGACCATGGCCCAGCTCACCGCCCGCATCGCGGGACGGTTCGGGGTCCAGGTCCGGGTCCGCGAGCTGCTCGCCGAACCGACCGTCGCGGCGATCGCGATCCGGGTGGCCGACGCGATCGAGACGGACCTGTGTGCCCATCAGGAGGTGGCGTGACCACGGACGGCCTGATCGGCGAGCCGACCCGGGCCGCCGTGCTGCGGCGGCTGACCGGGGCCGCGCCCGCCGACCCCCTCACGCCCCGGCCGGACGGCTCGGGTCCGGCCGAACTGTCCTTCGTCCAGGAACGCATGTGGTTCCTGCACGAGCTCGACCCCGGCAGCGCCGCGTACAACATCCCGTTCGCGCACCGCCTGCGTGGCCCGGTCGACGTCGGCTGCCTTCGCGCCGCGCTCACGGAGATCGTGCGCCGGCACGAGGTGCTCCGGTCCACAGTGGACGAGGACGGCACCGGCCGGCCGGTGGCCGTGGTGCGCGCACCCGGACCGTTCGCCCTTCGCACGACCGAAGTGGACGGTGACACCGTCGACGCTCGGCTGAGCAGGACGGCCGAACTCGCCCGCGAGCGCGTGCGAACGCCGTTCGACCTGCGCCGCGGTCCGCTGCTGGACGCCGAGCTGTTCCGGATCGACGCCGACGACCACGTCCTGGTGCTCTGCGTGCACCACATCGTCGCCGACCAGTGGACGCTGGGGGTGCTCAGCCACGAGCTGGCCGAGCTGTACACGTCGTTCCTGCTCGCGATCCCCCCGCTGCTGCCCGAGCCGCCCTTGCAGTACGCGGACTTCGCGGCGTGGCAACGGCGCCGGTGCACCCCCGGCGTGCTCGCCGGGCAGGTGGCGCACTGGCGGGAGCGGCTGGCCGGGATGCCCGTGCTGGACGTGCGCACCGATCGGCCGCGGCCGGCCACGACGGGCTGGTCGGGTGCCCGGGTCGAGCACCACCTGCCCGCCTCGATCGTGCGGCCGCTGCGCCGGCTGGCCGAGCGCCGGAGTGCGTCGATGTTCGCCGTCGTGGCCGCGGCGCTGACCACCTTGCTGCACCGCTACACCGGGCAGTCCGACGTCGCGATCGGCGCCGCCGTCGCCGACCGGGGACGCCCGGAGCTGGAGACGCTCGTCGGCTTCTTCGTCAACACCGTCGTGCTCCGGACCGACCTGTCGGAGCAGCCGAGTTTCGCCGAGCTGGTCGACTCGGTGCGTGACACCACCATGACCGCGCAGGAACACCAGGACCTCCCGCTGGAGCGGCTGGTGGACGCGCTGGGCGCCGGCCGCGACCCGAGCAGGCCGCCGTTGATCGGCGTCGTGCTGTCGTACCTGAACACGCCCGGCGACCGCCTGCGGCTCGCGGGCACGACGTGTTCGCCGTTCCGCTTCGATCCCGGGGTGGTGAAGTTCGAACTCGACGTCTACGTGACGGAGGTCGACGGCGGCCTGCGGGTCGAGGTCGACTACCGCACCGACCTGTTCGACGCGGAGACGATCCGGCGCATGCTGGTCCACCTGGAGCGGCTGTGTGCTTCGGCCGGGGCCGATCCCACGGTGCCCGTGTCCGCGCTGTCGTTGATGGACGCGAAGGAACACGCCCAGCTGCTGGCGTGGGGCAACGCGGACGGTCCGGTGGCACCGGCGGAGCTGAGCGTGCTCGACGCGTTCGACGCTCAGGTCGAGCGGCATCCCGACTTGCCGGCCGTGCGGGACGGCGACCGGGTGCTCAGCTACCGGGAACTGGCCGACCGGGCCGGCCGGCTGGCGGCGCGGCTGACCACGGCGACGGGCGGCCGGCCGGGGTGTGTCGGCGTGTGCCTCGACCGCTCCGCCGAGCTGATCGTGGCGCTGCTCGCGGTGCTGCGGGCCGGCGGGCACTACCTGCCGCTCGATCCGGGTTACCCCGCCGACCGCCTGGACTACATGCTCGCCAACGCGGACGCCGGCCTGATGGTGACGCGCGGCGCGCTCGCCGACCGGATTCCCGGGTGGACCGGACCACGGGTGCTGGTCGACTCGGACGACGGGACCGGAGAGACGCCGCCGGTGCCGGTGACGCCGGAGGACCTGGCGTACGTCATGTACACGTCCGGCTCGACCGGGCGCCCCAAGGGAATCCGCGTGCCGCAGCGTGGCGTGGTCCGGCTGGTGCACGACACCGACTACGTGCGGTTCGGGCCGGGTGACCGGATCGCCCACGCCAGCAGCCTTTCCTTCGACGCGGCCACCTTCGAGATCTGGGGCGCGCTGCTGACCGGCGCGCAGCTGGTGATCGTGCCGCAGGACGTCGTGGTCGAGCCGGACCGGCTGGTCGCGTACCTGCGGGAGCAGGGGATCACCGTGCTGTGGATGACCTCGTCCCTGTTCAACCACACGATCCGGGCGGTACCGGACGCGGTGGCGACGGTCGGCACCGTGATCGTCGGCGGGGAGGCGTTGGACGTGGCGACCGTGCGGGCCGTGCTCCGGCATCCGCCCGCGGTCCTGCGCAACGGTTACGGCCCCACCGAGAACACGACGTTCACCACCACCCACCTGATCACCGACCTACCGCCGGACGCCACGTCGGTGCCGATCGGCAGGCCGATCAACGGCACGCGGTGCTACGTGCTCGACGACCGGCTGCGGCTGGTCCCCCCGGGTGCGCCCGGTGAGCTGTGCGTGGCCGGGCTGGGCGTGGCGCTCGGCTACACCGGTGCTCCCGAGCTCACCGCCGAACGTTTCCCGCGTGATCCCTACGGCAACGGGGACGACGTCCTCTACCGCACGGGAGACCTCGTGCGGTGGCGTGCGGACGGCGTGCTGGAGTTCCTCGGCCGGCGCGACGACCAGGTCAAGATCCGTGGCTACCGGATCGAGCTCGGCGAGATCGAGACGGTGCTGGCCGGCTGCCCCGGCGTGCGGTCCGCGGTGGTCGCGGTCCGGCAGGAGCCCGACGGGCCGCGGCTGACCGGTTACGTGCTCGTCGACCCGGACGATCGCCCGTCGGTGACCGACGTCCAGGCCGCGGCGGCGGCGACGTTGCCCACCTACATGGTGCCGACCGGACTCGCGCTCCTCGACAGCTTCCCGTTGACCGCCAACGGAAAGGTCGACCGGGTCAAGCTGGCCGGTGTCGAGCTGACGACGGCGGCCACCGTGGTCGGGCCACGCGACGAGACCGAGGCGATCGTGTGCGCCGAGTGGGAGGCCGTGCTCGGGCGTCCCGGGATCGGCGTCACCGACAACTTCTTCCACCTCGGTGGCGACTCGCTGCTGGCCACGCGCGCGGTGAGCCGCCTGCGGCGGCGCACCGGGGTGCGGGTCACCGTGCGCACCCTGTTCGACCACCCCACCGCCCAGGGCTTCGCCCGAGCGCTCACCGCGATCAAGGAGGCGGGCCGATGACCAGAACCGTCCCCGGCGGCCTGCTGCCCGCCGCCAACGTCCAGGAACGGATGTGGCTGGCTGAGCGACTGGAACCGGGTCTGGGCCGATACAACGTGCCGTACGCCTGGGAAGTGCAGGGCAGGCTGTCGCCGGCGGCGCTCGCCGACGCGGTCGCGACCGTGATCGAGCGGCACGAGATCCTGCGCACCACGTTCGTCGAGCACGACGGGCGGCTGTACCAGCGGGTCGACGAGCCGTGGACCCCCACGGTCGCCACGGTGAACCTGCGGGGCCTGCCCAGCGCTCGGCACCTGCTGGCCGGCTGGTTGTCCGAGCAGGCCAGGAAGACGTTCGACATCGGCACGAACCGCTTGCTGCGCCTCGGCCTCGCGGAACTGGACGGCGATCGTCAAGTGCTGTTCCTCGGCCTGCACCACCTCGTCTCCGATGCCGCGTCGTTGCCGATCTTCCTGCGCGAACTGCGGGCGGCGTACCGGCAGCCCGCGCTGCTGCCCGAGCCCTCGCCCGGCGACCGGCCGATCCGGCCGTCCGAGCCGGCCGGCGAGGCGAGTATTCCGAAGCTACCGCGTCCGGGAGGGCCCCAGTGACCGAGTGGGTTTTTCCAGCGTCGCTCGCCCAGGAAAGACTGTGGGCGGCGGCGAACCACGGCTCGTCCGCACCCACCGCGTCGCGGGCGATCCGGTTGCCGGACGGGACGACGGAGGAGCAGGCTCGTGCCGCGCTGGCCGCGGTGGTCGGCCGGCACGAGAGCCTCCGCACCCGGCTGCGACGCGACGGCGGCCAGGTGGTGCAGGTCGTCGTGGCCGACCAGCCGGTCCACCTCGGGTCCACTGTGGACGATTTCGAGAGTGCCCGCGTCCCCGCGTCGGCCGCCGGACCCGGGGTGTTCGGCCCGTCCTCGGCGCCGTTGTGGCACGCCAGGCTGGTCCGGCACGAATCCGGGCTGTCGCTGTTCTTCACGGCGGACGAGACCGTGTTCGACGACCGGTCGTTCGGCCTGCTCGCCGAGGAGCTGACCGAGCTGTGCCGGGCCGCGCAGGAGGGCCGGGACGCACAGTTGCCCTCGTTGCCCGTGCAGTACGCGGACTTCGCGGTCTGGCAGCGCGACCGGCTGGCCTCGGGCGCGGCCGCGGACGAGATCGCTCGCCGGCGGGACCGGCTGGCCGGCGCGCCACCGATCACCCTGCCGCCGACGGACCGGCCGCGTCCGACCGTTGTGGACTCCGCCGGCGCCCGGGTGAGCGTCGACTTCCCGGACGGCTTGGCCGACCGGATCGCCGCAGCGGCCCGTGCTCGGTCGGTGACGCCGAGGACGGTCCTGATCGCCGCGGGCGCCGCGTTGCTGGCCCGGTTGACCGAGAACGCCACGGACGTCGTGTTCGGCGTGTCGGCCGACGGGCGCGAACGGCCCGAGGTGGCTTCCCTGCTGGGCAGGTTCGCCGGCACGGTCGCGGTGCGCGTCGCGGTCGCCGGTCAGCCGAGTTTCGCGGCGCTGGTGGACCAGGTCGATGGTGCATTGGCCGACATCGACGAACACGGTGCCACGCTGCTCGCCGCCGTCGCCGACGAACCACATCCGCCGTTCCAGGTCTCGTTCGAGGTCGATCTCGACGGCAAACCGGTGGTGCGCCGTCCGGACCCGGCCTCCGGCGATCTCGTGTTCGAAGTCGGCAGCACGGGCGTCGGCCTCCGCTACCGGCCGGCGCTGTTCGACGAGCAGACCGCGGCCGCGATCACCCATCGTTTCGTGCGGCTGCTGAACGGATGCGCCGCGGATCCGGACGCGCTCGTCGCCGACCTGCCGCTGATCGGCGACGCCGAACGCGAGCTGGTCCTGACCACGTGGAACGAGAACGCGTACCCGCTCGAACCCGCCACGCTGAACTCGCTGTTCGAGCGGCAGGCGGCCAGGACACCGGACCGGATCGCGGTGGTCCACGGCGACGCCGCGTTGACCTACCGGCAGCTCAACGCGGCCGCGAACCGGCTGGCGAGACGGCTGGTCCGGGTGGACGCGCGGCCGGATGCGCTCGTCGGCATCGCCCTGCCGCGCGGTGTCACGCTCGCGGTCGCCGTGCTCGCCGTGCTCAAGTCGGGTGCCGGCTACCTGCCGCTGGACCTCGAGATCCCGGTGGACCGGATGGCGTACATGATCGCCGACGCGAAACCGATCCTGATCCTGGCGACCGGCGAAACGACCGGACGGCTCCCGGCCGACGCCACGGTTCTCACCTTGGACGAGTCGGACCTGGCGGCGGGCGACGGCCCCGACCACACCGACCTCGCCGACACCGACCGGCACGCGCCGCTGACTCCCGCGTCCACCGCCTACATCGTGTACACGTCCGGCTCGACCGGCCGCCCCAAGGGCATCGTCGCGGAGCACCGTCACGTCCATTCCTATGTGGACTACGCCCTGCGCACCTATCCCGTTCTGCGCGACGAGGCGCTCATGCCGTCGCCGCTGTCCTTCGACCTGAGCATCACGGGGTTCTACTGCCCGCTCGTCTCCGGCGGCCTCGTCCGGCTCGCCGCGGTCGACGAGCCGGGTGCGCGGGCGGCCAAGGTCCCGTTCCTGAAGTGCACACCCGGCCACCTGCCCATGGTCGACACCGAGGTCGCACCCTCGGCCGACCTGATCGTCGGCGGCGAAGCCCTGCCCAGGGAAGCGCTGGCCGCGTGGCGCGCGGCCAACCCGACGGTGCGGGTGACCAACGAGTACGGGCCGACGGAAACCACCGTCGGCTGTGTCGCGGAGCTGTTCGACCCCGGAGCACCGCTGCCGCCCGGTTCCGTCGCCATCGGCCGGCCCGTGTCGAACATGCGGGCCTACGTGCTGGACGACCGGCTGCGCCCGGTACCACCCGGTGTCGTCGGCGAGCTGTACCTGGCCGGCAAGCAGGTCGCCCGCGGCTACCTCAACCGGCCCGAGCTGACCGCGGAACGGTTCGTCGCCTGCCCGTTCGGCGAACCCGGTCAGCGCATGTACCGGACCGGGGACCTGGTCCGGCACCGCACCGACGGCGCCATCGAGTTCCACGGCCGCAGCGACACCCAGATCAAGCTGCGTGGCTACCGGATCGAGCCGGGTGAGATCGAGTCCCGGTTGCGGGAACACCCGGCGATCACCGACGTCCTCGTCGCCTTGGAGGGTGGCAGCACGGGCAAGCTCGTCGCCTACCTGTGCTGTGCGGGCGAGCCGCCGCGACCGGCCGACCTGCGGACCCACGTCGGCGCGACACTGCCCGGCTACATGGTTCCGTCCGGTTACTTCGCCGTGCCGGCTATTCCCCTGAACGTCAACGGGAAGACCGACTTCGCGGCGCTGCGCCGGCACGCCGAGCCGTTGCCCGACAGCACCGGGCGGGCGCCGGCGACGGCGACCGGCCGGGTCGTCGCCGAGGTGTTCGCGCGGGTCCTCGACGTGCCGGAGCCCGGCGCCGACGACTCGTTCTTCGACCTGGGCGGGCATTCGCTGCTGGCGGCCCGGATGGTCGGCGAGATCGCCGCGGTGACCGGGGTCCGGCTGTCCCTGCGCGACCTGCTGGACCATCCCCGGGTGCAGGAGCTGGCCGACCGCATCGACCTGGACCGGGTCGACCGGCGCGGTCAAATGGCGGCGTCCGGCGGGGACGGGTCGCCGGTCTCCGGCATCCAGGAACAGATGTGGCTGGCCGAACTGCTCGATCCCACCGGTTCGGCGTACAACGTGCCGCTGGTGTGGCGGCTCGCCGGAGAGGTGGACGCGACCGCAGTGGGTGCTGCGTTCGGCGCGCTGACCGCCCGGCACGAGATCCTGCGCACCGCGTTCGTCGACCACAACGGGACGCCCCGGCAGGTGGTCCGGGAGCCGTGGCAGCCCGAGGTGGTCGTCCACGACCTGCGGGACGTCGGCGTCGCCGACCGGAAGGCGCGCGTGGACGCGTTCGTCGACCAGGAGGCGGACACCCCGTTCGACCTCTCGGCCGGTCGTCCCCTGCGGGTCCGGCTCGTGCGTTTCGCCGACGAGCACGTGCTGCTGGTGTGCCTGCACCACCTGGTTTTCGACGGCGGATCGATCCCGGTGTTCACCGCGGACCTGGCCGCCCTCTACGCGGAGGCACTCGGTACGCCCGTGGCGCCGCTGGCGGAACCGGTGCAGTTCCGCGAAGTCGTCGCCGACCAGACGGCGTGGCTGGCCGGCGAGGAGGGCGCCGACGGCCTCGAGTTCTGGTCGGACTGCCTCGCCGGTGCGCCGGTCACGCTCGACCTCGGCCCCGCGCCGTCCCGGCCGGGACCGCACGGTTCCTTCACGGTGCCGTTCTCACCCGAGTTCGCGCAGCGGTGCGCCGACCTGTGCACCGAGCACCGTACGTCGTGGTACATGGTGGCGGCGTCCGCGGTCGCGGCCCTGCTGCACCGGTGGTCCGGCACCGACGACGTGACCATGGGGCTGCCGATGGCGAACCGGGAGGACGAACGCCACGCCGACGTCCTCGGTCCCTGCCTGAACACGGTCGTGCTGAGATCCCGTACGGGTCGGCAGGACACCTTCGCCGATCTGCTCGACGGGGTCCGGGAGTCCTTTCTGGACGCCTTCGAATACCAGGCCGTTCCGTTGCCTGCCGTGCTGGACCGTCTCGATCCCCCGCGGGCCAACGGCCGCATCCCGTACGTCGACGTGTCCCTCGCCGTAATGGTCAACTCCGCCGACGAGACGGAGTTCGGCACGGCGAAGATGGTGTCCGTCCCGTTCGACCGCTGGCAGCACGACCGGAAGTTCGGCATCACCGTCACGTTCATCGACGACGGCGGCGCGATCGGCGCCGTCATGTCCTACCGGGGTGACCGCTACCCGGCGGCGACCGTACGGCGGATGGCCGACTGGCTGGGCGCGCTGCTGGACACCGTGTCGGAGTCGGCGAGCACGCCGATGACCGAACTGCTGCCTGCGACCGGGCCCCAGTTCCGGGACTTCGTGCTCGCCACGGAGGGCAACCGGGACGACGCGGCCGGTGTCGAGCACTGGGCCGGCGTCCTTTCCGGCGCGCCCGCCTATCCGGCGGTCGTCCCGCCACTGGTCGCCGAACCGGCGGGCGCGGTGCCGATCCCGCTGCGTCCGGACGCGCTGACCAGGCTGCGTGCCGTCCAGGCCGAGCACGGCGTGTCGTGGTTCATCGTGGCGGCGACCGCGGTCGCCGCGCTGCTGCACCGGTGGACGGGCGAGGACGACGTGACCTTCGGCGCTCCGGTGGCCAACCGCGACGACTTCGCCGACGTGCTCGGGCCGTGCCTCAACACCATCGTGCTGCGGTCGCAGCTGCCGGAGCGGGCGACCGTCGCGGATCTGCTGGCGCGCGTGCGGGACACGGTGCTGGACGCGTTCGACCACCAGGACGTGCCGTTCGACGCGGTGGTCGACCGGCTCAAGCCGGCCCGGCGGCCGGGCTGGACGCCCTACATCGAGGTGCTGCTCGCGGTCACGACGGACGGCACGGAGCAGCTGGTGCTGGCCGAGGACATCGAGCTGCGGCCGCTCGAGCTGGACCACAACGGCGCCGGCTACGCGGGGAAGTTCGGTCTCACCGTGGGCTTCGACGACGTCGACGGCGCGCTCGCGGGCAGCCTGATGTTCCGGGGCGACCGGTTCACCGCCGGCCAGGCGCAGGCGATCGCGCGGTGGCTGGGCACCCTGGTCGGCTCCTTCGCCGACGTCCTCGACCAGCCGCTGGACACCCTCGACCTGGTCGGCGCCGAGGAGCACACCGAACTGGCGCGAATGGAGCAGGGCGCGGCACCGGCAGACGTCCGGTCGGTGGCCGAGCTCGTGAGCCGGTGGTGCGCCGACTTCCCGGACGCACCCGCCATCCGGTCTGCCCGCGGCGTGCTCAGTTACCGCGGCCTCGACGAGCGGGCCGAGGCGCTCGCCGCCGTACTGCGGCCACTGGCCAAGGGCGAACAGCCTGCCCTGGCGCTGCTGCTGCCCCGGGGCGAGGACATGGCGATCGCCATGCTCGCTTCGTGGAAGGCCGGATTCCTGTTCTGCCCGCTGGAACCGGGTTATCCGCCGGGCCGGATCGGCTACGTCCTCGGTGATCTCGACGCCTGCGCCGTCCTCACCGACGATCCGGCGCGGTTGGCCGAGGTACCCGGCGACGCCGTGCCGGTGATCGACGTGACCGCGCCCATTCCCGCGGCGACGGGCGCGCCGAGCGCACTGCCGCACCCGGACGCCACCGCGTACGTGCTGTACACGTCCGGCACCACCGGCACGCCGAAGGGCGTCGAGTACAGCCATCGCAGTCTCGCCATCGCGACGCAATGGCACATCGACGCCTTCGAAGTGACGCGGCGGGACCGGGCGAGCTGGCTGCACAGCGTCGCGTTCGACATGACCCAGTGGGAGGTGTGGCAGACGCTGAGCGCGGGCGCGGAGCTGCTGGTCTACGAACGGCAGGTGATCGCGCCCGAACTGGCCGACTGGCTCACCGAGCAGCGGGTGACCCTGTTCTTCACGCCGACGCCCCTGGCCGAGGCCCTGTGGGCCGCCGGCGCGGAACTGCCCTCCGTGCGCTGGCTCGTTTTCGGCGGTTCGGCCCTGACCGTGCTGCCGCCGTCGGACACGAGCTACCGGATCTGCGACTCGTACGGGCCGACCGAGACGTACAACACCACGCTGCACGAGGTCGATCCGGCGACCGCGACCGTGCTCAACTGCATCGGCAGGCCGAACGCGGGCGCCCGCGTGCACGTCCTCGACGAGGCGGGCAGGCGCTGCGCCGTCGGCATGCCCGGCGAGATCCACATCGGCGGCACGTCCGTCGCGAAGGGCTACTGGCGCAAGCCCGACCTCACCCGGGAACGCTTCGCCGCCCTCGATCCCGACGGTAATCCCGGTCCGGTGTACCGCACCGGGGACCGGGGGCGCTGGTTGCCCGACGGCACCCTGGAGTACCTCGGCAGGCTGGACCGTCAGCTCAAGGTGCGGGGCTACCGGATCGAACCGCAGGAGATCGAGGCGCAGCTGCGCAACGATCCGCTGGTGCACCAGGCCGTCGTGCACACGTTCCCGGACGATCCGGCGCCACTGGTCGCGTACCTGGTCGCGCACACGCCCGACCAGGCGGACACCCACTCGGTGCTGGCCCGGCTCAAGCTGATGCTGCCCGAGTTCATGGTGCCCAGCGCGCTGGTGTGGCTGCCCGAGCTGCCGTTGAACTCCCGTGGCAAGGTCGACGTCGGCGCTTTGCCGAAGCCGAGCCGCGCCGACGTGGCGGGAATCGCGGAGTTCAGTGCGCCGCGAACGGAGCTGGAGCGGCGTATCGCGGCGGTGTGGTCGGACGTGCTCGGCGTCGAGACGGTCGGTGCGCACGACAACTTCTTCGACCTGGGCGGCAACTCGCTGCTGCTGGCCACCCTGCACGCCCGGTTGCAGGAAGCCCTGTCCGCGAAACTCCCCATCCGGCAGCTCTTCGAGTACCCCACCGTGTACACGCTCGCGAACGCACTGGCCGCGCCCGACGCGTCGGCACCGCGTGCCGAGGCCAAGGAGTCGGCAGCGGACCGGGCTCGCAAGGCGCGGCAGGCATGGGCCCGCCGGGCAAGACCCGCCCGGTGACGTGAGGAGACCAGTCGATGACCGACGACGCCGCGATCGCCATCACCGGCATGGCCTGCCGCCTGCCCGGCGCGAACACGCCGGAGCGGTTCTGGCACAACCTGAGCCACGGGGTGGAGAGCATCAGCCGCTTCACGGTCGACCAGCTCGTCGCGGCGGGCCTCGACCCGGATCTGGCGCGCCGGCCGGACTACGTGCCGGCGCGGGGTGTCGTCGAAGGTGGCGGGTGCTTCGACCACGGGCTGTTCGGCTACAGCCCGGCCGAGGCGGCCGGATTCGACCCGCAACACCGGGTGTTCCTGGAGACCTCGGCGGCCGCGCTGGACGCCGCGGCCATCGATCCGCAACGCTTTCCCGGCTGGATCGGGGTTTTCGCGGGCAGCAACATGGTCAACCCCGACCTGCCGGCGGCGGACGCCGACGAGGTCGCCCGGTTGCTCGGTTACGAGAAGGACTTCCTCGCCACCAAGGTCGCGTACAAGCTCGGCCTGCGCGGTCCCGCGCTCACCCTGCAGACGGCCTGCTCGACGGCGCTGGTCGCGATCCACTACGCGGCGCAGAGCCTGCTGAGCTACGAGTGCGACGCCGCCATCGCGGGCGGCGCGTCGCTGTGGATGCCGCAGGTCGTCGGCCACCTGTACCAGCCGGGCAGCATCAACTCGGTGGACGGCCACTGCCGCGCGTTCGACGCGGACGCCACCGGGACGGTCGGCGGCAACGGCGTGGCGGCGGTGGTCGTACGCCGGCTGGCGGACGCGCTCGCCGAGGGCGACCCGATCATCGCGGTCCTGCGTGGTTCGGCGGTGAACAACGACGGCGCCGAGAAGGTCGGCTACATCGCGCCGTCCGTGACCGGCCAGCGTGCGGTCATCCAGCTCGCGCTCGCGCGGGCCGGCGTCGATCCCGGTGACGTCGGCTACGTCGAGGCGCACGGCACCGGGACCAGGGTCGGGGACCCCATCGAGATCGCGGCGCTCACGCAGGCGTTCCGGGAGGGGACCGATCGCGTCGGGTACTGCCGGCTCGGCTCGGTGAAGGGCAACATCGGCCACACGGGACCCGCGGCGGGTGCCGCCGGGCTCATCAAGGCCGCGTTGATGGTGCGGCACCGCGAGTTCGTGCCCACCCTGCACTACCGGCGGCCCAACCCGGAACTGGAACTGGAGAGCAGCCCGTTCGTGGTGGCCGACCGGCACGAGCCGTGGCGGGGCGACGGCCCGTTGCTGGCCGGTGTGAGCTCGTTCGGCATGGGCGGCACGAACGTGCACGCCGTGCTGGAGTCGGCACCCGACCGGACCCGCCCCGTTTTCGCGCGCCGGCCCAGGGTGTTCCGCCTGTCCGCGCACACACCGGCGGCCCTGCGGCGGATGCGCGACGAGCTCGCGGACCACGTCGATTCCACAGTGGACAGCGTCGAGACCGCCGACGTCGCACGGACGCTGGCCGACGGACGGCGCCGGTTCGCCTTCCGCGGCGCCGTGGTGGCCTCCGATCCGGCCGGACTCGCAGCGGCCCTGCGGACGGCGAAACCCGCGGTCACCGCGTCGACCGAGGCCGGGGTCGCCTTCCTGTTCCCTGGCCAGGGCTCGCTGCGCTCGGGTTTCGGCCGCTCCGCGCACCGGCTGCTGCCGGTGTTCCGGGCGACCTTCGACGAACTGGAGACGGCGGCGCGCGAACGTTTCGACGTCGAGCTGGGCGCCGCACTCGATCCGGCCACCGACCCCGCCTGGCTGCGCGACACCGTGCACCAGCAACTCGGCCTGTTCGCCATCGGCTACGCGTTCGCCCGGCAGTTCATGGCGTTCGGCGTGACACCGTCCGCCATGCTCGGTCACAGCATCGGCGAGTACGTCGCGGCCACGGTCGCCGGGCTGTGGAGCCCGCTGGACGCGCTCTCCCTCATCCACGAGCGCGGCCGGGCCATGCGGGACACGCCACCCGGCGGGATGGCCGTGGTGACCGTGCCCGCCGAGGAAGTGCGTGAGCTGCTCGTCTCGCGCCCCGACCTGACCCTCGCTGTCGCCGGATCGCGCCACTCGGTGCTCGCCGGGCCGGCCGGCGCGATCGAGGCGTTGCGCGCGGACGGGCTCGCCGACCGGTTGCTGGACACCGATCGCGCCTTCCACAGCCCGTTGGTCCGCCCGGCGGCCGAGGCGCTCGGTGCCGTGGTCGCGGCCACGCCCTCGGCCAGGCCCACGTTGCCGTTCCTGTCGAACCTCACCGGCCGGCTCGCGGACGCGGACCGCGTGACGCAGGCGTCCTACTGGGTCGATCACCTCGTCGGCACCGTGCAACTGGCCGCGAACACGGACACGCTCCTCGCGGGCGGGTCCCAGGTGTTCCTCGAGCTCGGTCCCGGCCGGTCGATGACCCGATCACTCACCGGGCACCCGCACTGGCGGCCGGAGTTCCGGGCGATCACCGTCGACGGGGCCAAGGACGAGAACGAGGAGCACGCCCTGCTCACCGCGCTCGCGGGCCTGTGGGAGCAGGGGTTCGACATCGACGTGCCGGCCGGCGAACCGGCCGGGCAGCGCTGCGCCCTGCCGACCTACCCGTTCGAGCCGACCGACTGCTCGACGGCCGTGCGGCCACGGCTCGTCGAGAAGGTGAGCGTCACCGGCCGGCCGGACGGTCCGCTTCCGGAGCGGCTGGCCGACATCTGGTGTTCGGTGCTCGGGGTGACCGAAGTGTCCGATGAGGACGACTTCTACCGGCTGGGCGGCGAGTCCATCATGTCGATCAACCTGCTCGGCCGGATCCGGGACACGCTGGACATCACCGTGCCGCTCACCACGTTCAGCGAGCGGCCCGTCTTCGGCCGGCTGGTCGAGCTGGCGCGACAGGCGCGACCCGAGACGCCGGCCGCGCCGGCGAACCTGCTCACCCTGCGCGCGACCGGCGCACGGCCGCCGCTGTTCCTCGCGGCACCGGCCGCGGGCAGTTCGCTGGTGTACCGGAAGCTGGTCGACCTGCTCGATCCGGAACTGCCTTGTTACGGGCTGGAAAGCCCCGGTCTGCACGACGGTGCCACGCCCCTGCGCCGGTTCGAGGACATCGCCGCGCACCACGTCGAGCTGATCCGCCGCGTCCGGCCGAAGGGGCCGTACCTGCTCGGCGGCTGGTCGGTCGGTGCCATGGTGGCCCACGAGATGACCAGGCTGCTCACCGAGGCCGGCGAGACCGTGACCGGACTGGTCGCCATCGACGCCTGCGTGTTCGGCACCGCGGGCCGGGCCCTGCACCGGCGGCCCGGCTTCCTGGCCGGGACCGTGCGGTCGATGGTGAGCAACCGGCTGTCCGGCCCGCCCGGGGTCGGCGACCTGGTCCGGGACGTGCCGGGCGTCGACTTCGCCCGGGTGTTCAACGCGAACCTCGCGGCCATGCTGCGCTACCGGCCGCGGCCGGTGCCGTGCGACATCGTGGTGTTCAAGACCGTCCGGCGCGCCGGTGAGGCCGAAGCGTTGCGGCACAAGGTCGCCCCGCTCTACCGCGGCACGACGACGGTCGTGGCCTCGCCCGGCGACCACTGGTCGATCCTCGGCGAGCACGTCGCATGGCTCGCCGGGCGGATCAATGGAATGCTCGGGCCGCCGCTGTCCCTGCCACTGGCCGGTTGAAGCCGGCCCGTTCGCCCCCACCGAAAGAGGTCATCGTGACGGAGCCGGACAACACCGGTATCGCCAACGCGATCGTCGACGCCAACCGCTACCTGACCCTCGGCACGTCCGATCCGGACGGTACGCCGTGGCTCACCCCGCTGTACTACACGCCCGACGGGTACGCCGACTTCTACTGGATCTCCTCGCCCGACGCGGCGCACTCCCGCAACATCGGCCGGCGGGCCGAGGTGAGCATCGTCATCTTCGACTCGCAGGCGGCCATCGGGACCGCGCAGGCGGTGTACGCGCGCGCCCGTGCCGAGCAGGTGCCGGACGCGGACCTGCCGGACGCGGTCCGCGTCGCCTTCAGCCCGCGTTTTCCCGGCGTCCGCTCGATGACGCCGGAGCAGCTCATGGCACCGGCGTCGTTCCGGCTCTACCGCGCAAGGATCACCCGGCGCTGGATCCTCGACCCGGACCCGGGATCGTCCGACGGCAGGATCGAAGTGCCTGCCTCGTAACGGAAGGCATGCTGATGTCAGTACGGCTCGGTGCGCTGGTCCTGCCCGAACAGGCCGGGCCGCGGGCGGCCGCCCGGTGGCGCCAGGTCGAACAACTCGGGTTCGACCACGCCTGGACGCTGGATCACCTGTCCTGGCGGACACTGCGTGGTGCCCCGTGGTTCGACGCCATGACCACGCTCACCACCGCGGCGGCCGCGACCAGCACCCTGCGGCTGGGCACACTGGTCGCTTCGCCCAACTTCCGGCATCCGGTGCTCACCGCCGCCCAGGCCATGGCGCTGGACCACGCCAGCGGCGGCCGGTTCGTGCTCGGTGTCGGCGCCGGTGCGGCCGGCCCGGACGCCAACGCGCTGGGTGGCGACACCCTGTCCCCGGCACACCGGGCAGAGCGGTTCGCCGAGTTCGTCGCCGTCGTCGACCGGGTCCTGCGGGAACGGCCCTGCACCGTCACCGGCCCGTGGTATTCGGCGGTCGACGTGCACCTCGCACCCGGTTGCCTGCAGCGGCCGAGAACGCCGTTCGCGGTGGCGGCCGCGGGCCCGAAGGGAATGCGGGTCGCCGTCGAGTTCGCCGACACCTGGGTGACGATCGGCGCCACCGGCACCCCCGGCGGGCTGCCCGAGCAGGCGGCGTTCGACCGGCTGCGCGGGCAGCTCGACCGGCTGGACGGCCTGTGCGCCGAGGCCGGCCGGGCCCCGGCCGGCCTGGCCAGGCTGGTCAACCTGAGCCGGGTGGCCGAGGATCCGTACTCCTCGGCGCAGCGGCTGGTGGACCTGGTCGGCCGCTGCGCCGAGCTGGGGTTCACCGACGTCGTGCTGGCGTGGCCGCGCGCACACGGCGTGTTCCGGGGCGATCAGGACGCCTTCGAACGGGCCGTCGGCGCCGTGCGCGAGTCCTTCGTCACGCCAGCGTGAGGCCGTGCTCGCGCATCCAGACGTCGACCTCGATGAACGGGATCAGCAGGTGGGCCGTGCTGGCGTGGGTCATGGTCGGCCCCTGATCCGCCAGGTCGGTGACCCGCTGCCGGTCCAGTGCCGGCGCCAGCGGTGACGACGGGTCGGCCAGCAGCGCCTGCACCTTTTCGTGCACCATCCGGTCGTACGCCGGATTGTGCATGGCCGGGTACGCGCTCTTGGGCCGGGTGAGGATCTCGTCCGGGACCAGGTCGGCGAAAGCCATCCGCAGCAGGCTCTTCTCCTTGCCGTCGGCGACCTTCATGTCCCAGGGCACGTTCCACACGTACTCCAGCAGCCGGTGGTCGCAGAACGGGACCCGCACCTCGAGGCCGACGGCCATGCTCATCCGGTCCTTGCGGTCGAGCAGCACGGCCAGCGGGCCGTGCAGGCTGAAGTACAGCACCTCCCGCATGCGGGCGTTCAGCTTGTCCTCTCCGGGCAGCCGGGGTACCTGCCCGCGCAGCGTGGCGTAGCGGTCGGCCTCCAGCTCGGCGGGGCGCAGGGCCCGGCGCAGGTCCGGGTTCAGGCAGTCGGCCAGCCGCGGCGCGTTGCCCAGCCACGGGAACGTGTCGCGCCAGACCGTCGCCGGGTCGTGGAACCACGGATACCCGCCGAACACCTCGTCGGCGGCCTCACCGGACAGCGCGACGGTCGAGCGTTCCCGCAGGGCGGCGAACATCAGGTACATCGACGTGTCGAACTGGCCGAGGCTCGGCAGGTCCCGCGCGCGGCGGGTGGCGGGCACCACGTCGGCGACATCGGACGCGTCGAGCGTCACCTCGACGTGCTCGGTACCCAGGTGCTTGGCGGCCAGCGCGGCGTACGGCGCGTCGCGTTCCGGGCGCAGCGCGGTCGGCCGGAAGTCGTTCTCGTCGCCGGTGAACTGGACGGAGTAGGTCAGCAGGGGGCCGTCCTCGGCCATCGCGAGCTCACGCGCGGCCAAGGCGGCCATCACGGTGGAGTCCAGGCCGCCGGACAGCAGCGCGGCGCGCGGCACGTCCGCGACCAGCTGGCGGCGCACGGTGTCGGTGAGCAGTTCCCGGACCGTGGCGACGGTCTCGGTCAGGCTCTGCGTGTGCTCCCGGCTGACGAGCCGCCAGTACGGGTACTCGTGGCAGCCGCGCCGATCGACCCGGACCACGTGCCCCGGCTTGACCTCCCGCATGCCACGCAGTGGCGTCTCGCCGGGCATGGCCAGTCTCGGGTTGAGGAGGATCGGCAGCGCGTCGGCGTCGAGCGCCGGGGTGAAGTGCGGGTTCGCCATCAGCCCCTTGGGTTCCGACGCGAACAGCACGCCGTGCGCGAGCGGGGCGTAGTAGAGCGGTTTGATACCGAGCCGGTCCCGGCCCAGCACCAGCTCCTCACGCACCGAGTCCCAGATGCCGAACGCGAACATCCCGTTGAGCCGGTCCACGCAGCTCGCGCCCCACTGCAGGTAGGACCGCAACAGCACCTCGGTGTCCGACCTGCTCGTGAACCGGTGGCCCAGGTGCGTCAGTTCGGCGCGCAGCTCCCGGAAGTTGTAGATCTCCCCGGAGTACGTCAGCACCACGGGCAGGCGGTCCGGGCCGTGCTCGGCCGCCATCGGCTGCGCGCCACCGTCGATGTCGATGACGGCCAGCCGGCGGTGACCGAGCGCGGCGTGCGTGCCGACCCAGGTGCCCCGCGCGTCCGGGCCCCGGTCGCGCATGGTGTCGGTCATCCTGTCGAGCACCGCCCGCTGGGTGCGCAGGTCCCGGTCGAAGTCAAGCCACCCGACAAAGCCGCACATCAGATCTCCTCAGGCCGCGAGCAGTTCGCGGATGTGACCGCGCAGCCGCTTGGTGTATTCGTGCAGGTTCAGATCCACGCGAGCGGATACCCGATCATCCACATCGGACAGTACGCAGTGGACGAAGATCGGCGACGCGCAGGCGCGCATCTCCTCGCGCAGGATCGCGCCGAGCTCGGCCACGTCCGTGACCCGCCGGACGTCGCGGTAGCCGCAGGCGGCGGCCAGTGCGGCGAAGTCGGCACCGGCGGGCGCCACGGCCTGGCCTCCGGTCGAGGCGTACCTGCCGTCGTCGAGCACGACGTGCACCAGCGGCAGCTCGCGCATCGAGCCCGCGGTCAACAGGCCCACGGGGTTCATCAGCAGGCTGCCGTCGCCGTCGACGACGACCGTCGGCCGCTTCGTCTGCTGGCCGATACCGATGGCGATGGACGAGGCGAGCCCCATCGAACCGGTCATGTAGAAGTGGTTGGGGCGGTCGGCGATGCCCTTGGCGATGCGGCAGGCGTATCCGGTGGTGAAGACGATCGGCTCGGTCCGGACCACGTCGAGCACGGCGTTGACGGCTGCGGTCTTGTTCACGGCCGCCACCCGAAGGCCGTCGGGGGCACCAGCAGCGCGGCCGTCCGCCGCTGCTCGGCGACGACCTTGTGCGCCCAGGACACCTTGTCCTCGAGGTCCCGGTCCAGGACCCGCGACTCGACACCGAGGCCGTCCAGCAACGGCACCGTCAGCTGTCCCATCACCAGGTTCTCCTCGGTGGGGTCGGGATCGACGCCGCGCAGGCTGACGACGAGCAGCATGGCCAGCCGGTAGGGCGTGACGAGGGAGGCGATCGCGTTGACCGACTGCGCGAGCCCGGAGTTCTGCATCATCACCACGGGGAACCGCCCGGCCAGGTCCGCGCCCGCCGCGATACCGACCGCGTTGTCCTCCCTCGCGACCGTCATCAGTTCCGCCCGGTTGGCGATCGCGTCCTGCAACCTGGCGAGGATTCCGCACGGGGTGCTCAGGAACGGCCCGAACCCGGCTGCCAGGAGTTCGTCGGCCAGTCCTTCGGCCAACGCTGGCCCTTCGGTACGCATAGCTGTCTCCTTCTCAGCGGCGAGTCGGCGTCCGCTGCGCGCCGACGAGGAACTCGTCAAGGTCGATCACTCGGGTGGCGTGCACGCCGGGCCCCTCGGCCACGATGTCGGTGCGCTCGTGGCGCACCGCATCGCGGAAGTAGGTGGCGACGAGCCGGCCGGAATCGTCCACCGCGATCATCGGGGTGGCCACCAGGAAGTCCCGCACCCGCGGGGTGTCCGCGTTGATGCGCACGTAGACCCGGCGGTCCCGGTGGTGGTCGGCGGGCAACGCCGTGACCGGGTGGAAACGCGACTTGAACTGGTAGACACCCCGGCCGGGGAAGGGATCGGCGCCCGCGAAGTCGATCCGCGTGACGCCGTGGGCCGCGGCCCATTCCATCGTCAGGTAGTAGACGGCCTTCACCGCGCCACTGCGGTAGTGCGTCTCGTCGCCGTCCAGCACGCCGAGAAGGCGCATCCGCAGGGTCCGCCCGTGGTCGTCGAGCCGGCACAGCACGCCGGTGACCCGCTTCCCGCCCTCGGTGACGAACAAGAGGAAACCCTTGTGGAGCAGGCAGTGCAGCGCGATGTCCCGGTCGGTGCTCCGGGTCTTCCCACCGTGCCGGACGGACATGGCCGGCAGGTGCATCCGCTCGTAGAAGAAATCGAGATCGCCCTCGTCGTGGGAGATTTCGGCGGTCCACTCGTGCTTGCGGCGCGATGCGGCGAACTCGCGTCGTTGCCTGCGTGACACCCGCCGGTACATCGTGTCGATGTCGGCAGTGACGTCGAGCAGCAGGTTGACCCGGAACGGCAGCACGAGGGATCGCGGTGCCGGCAGCCGCCGGGCCCGCCGTGCCGAACAGCCCACGAGGAGCAGGTCCGCCCCCGGCTCGGCGACGCCGTCGCGGATCGCCCGCCAGCCGGTGCGTCGCGCCGGCTCCGCCACCAGGCCACCCTGTTCGCCAGGATAGGGCACGATGTACTTGAGACCTTCGGGAAACCCCTGGTAGCGAAGGGACAAACCGCCGTCCTCGGCGGCGAGGCGCTGGTCGACCATGGCCCGTCCGGGCAGACCGGACGACTTCTGGTGCAGGCTCGCCCATGCTCCGCCGCCCGTCGTCCATTGATATCGGGCCCGCGCCGAGACGGTCACGCCGCCCGCCGTGGCGATCGCAAGCCGGCCGTGGCCAGCAGCGCCGGCCGCAGCTCGGCGGCCCCTCCGACCGGATGCAGTGACCGGGCCGGAATCGGCGTGTAGTCCGAAGTGCCGTAGGAACCGGAAGCGTGCACGACGACCTCGTCGGCGTCGACCAGTCCGCGGTCGATGCCGTTGAGCACGCCGGTCAGCACCATCACCAGCGACCACTCGCGCAACGAGCGGGGATCCGCGGGCAGCGTGATCCCGGAGTCCCCGAGCAGCACCCTGATGCGGCCGTAGTGGGCAAGGCACTCGTGCAGCGACACGACGATGCCGCCGCCGCCCTGGGCCTCGATGATCTGGTTCATCGCCGGCGACGTCGCGGGCTTGCGGGTGTAGAAGGTGGTTTCCAGGTTTTCCGCCGGGTCGAACGTGGTCGCGGGGTAGCGGGGTTGCTCGTCCTGGTGGTGCAGGCCGGTCGCCTGGTCGAGGCGGTACTCGGGCGCGGAGATGCCGTGCAGGCTCTGCACCATGTCCGGCGTGTCCAGGTGCTGCACCAGGAAGTAGCCCGACCGCGGCGGGTCGGGCACCAGCGTCGTGCCGAAGTGGTGGCCCAGCAGGCCGAACGCACTCGACACGGAGTGGGCGTGCAGCCGCGTCCGGCCGGCTTCCAGCGGCAGGTCGGCCTGCTCGACGAACGCTCGCACGGCGTCGGCGCAGCGGTAGTTGGCCAGGTCGAGGGTGTGCCAGAGGCGGGCCCCGGTGCGCTCGTAGACCTCGGCGGAGTACAGCTCGAGTGCCTGCATCGCCACGGTCTTCACGTGGTCGGGGTGGCCGGGAGGCAGCACGCACATGGGATTGAGGGCCGCGAGGGCGGGATCGTCGGTCAGCTCGGACGACCACAGTTTCGGCCGCGCTGCGTCGGGCACCAGGGTCACGATCCGCAGGCTTTCCGGATCCGCGAGACCGGCCTTGTAGGCACGCAGCACGGCGTCGCGCAGGGCCGTCGCCTTGTTCGCCGAGGACGGCGTGAGGATGACGATCGGTTCACCCGTGCGGTCGATGTGCCGGATTGCGCGCGCCACGATCACCGTGGAAGCCAGCGTCTTCCCCGTCCGCGTACCGGGATTGCCCATCAGGTCGAAGAGCACGAGATCCTTGCCGCCCACCCGGCCGAGCCGGTGGAACGGCAGGTCCACGACCGAGAAGAAGTCGCGCAGCCGCGGCGACGGCTCGGGCAGCGCGAACTCCGGCTGGAAGCCGACGGAAGGCAGGCGGCTCTGCCCGGCCACCGCGATCGCCCTGCGCAGGTTGTCCCCGTGACGTGCCAGGACATCGGACGGTCCTGTTGTCACGTGGAAACGGTGGGCCATGCTGTGCTCCTTGTGGGATGTGAACAGAAAGTCCTGGGGCCATCTGCTAGGAACACGCACGGCACATCCTTGTGCCTCATGGTCTGTTCCCTCCAACCATCATGCACAGCACGAGCGGATCAGGCCTCTTCCCGAATGCGATCGTCATTTCCCGCCGTGCAGATTCCACGTTGGTGGCAATACGGAAGAAGGAACCTTGAAAAGACCTCAATGGACAGTCCGACGACCCGGGGGCGCCAGGCGACCTCGACGGGGAGTTCGGCACGGACGAGGTGGCCGCGGACGCCCTCGCGCTCGCCGATCACTTCGGACCCCGGGATCAGTCGGCCCGCTCAACCGCCGAAGCGTTCGCCGCCTGTCTCCCGCACCGGCCGGCAGGCGACTTCCACGAACTCGTCCGGTAGTCCTCGCCCCGGGCCTTCGCCGCGAGCCACTGCACCACCAACGCCGGCACACGCTCACCGGGTGGCGCGACGACCAGAGTTCAGGGTCCGATCGGACAGCGAGCTCCGGCCGCTGCTGGTGCATGTGGAGCTTCAAGGGCTGACGGGAGTGGTCCGCTTCCTGGTCACGGGCAAGCGTCCGCGCTGAGCTCACCCGGCGTTCCGTTCATCGGCGGGTTCGGCGATCCACCGCCAGCCAGTTCGTTTCCCACGTCGTTCCGCCGTCGGGTGAGAAGGCCTGCTCGAACCTCGCCTCGTCCGGGCTGGGGCGGGAGATCAGGAACCGGACCTTGATCGGGTGGCCGCCCAGCTGGTCGTCGCCGAAGAACTCGCCTGCGCCGTTGTGGAAGCCTCCGTAGACCGCCGGAGTCAGCAGGCCGTCGCGGATGTTCACGAACGTCAGGCTCCAGCGCTTGGCCTGCGGCTCGTAGAGGCGCAGGTTGAGGGCGTCGATGCTGCCGTTCGCACCCGAGACCTCGAGTTCGACGGTGTTCGCCCGGCGGTCGAGCAGTGGCTTCACCGTGCTCGTGCCCGCGAACTGGAGCCATTGGTCCGGTGAATCCGAGAGAGGCTCGGCGAGGACTCGCACGGTGCTGCGCCACGTGCCGATTTCCCAGTCGAAGTCTTGCTGGCCGCCGGCGGGCGGCGGTGTCGAGGCGATGCCCGACGCTGCTGTCGCAATCAGGGTGAGGGCCGAAAGGCCGGCGATCAGGAGTCTTCTGTATGGGACGGTCATGGTCCGACTATCCGAGTGGAGCGCCGCGATGGACAAGAAGGCACCTGCAGGTAACCTCGCCCGCCCCAACCCCCTGCCCGGGTGCCCGATGGCCGCGGCGTTCGCGGCCATCGGCGGGAAGTGGAAGCTGACCCTGCTCTACTGGCTCGCCCACGGCGAGTCCCACTTCGCGGGCCTCCGCCGCCGGGGCACGCCGATCACGCCCAAGGTGCTGGCCGAGCAGCTGCGCGAGCTCGAAGCCGACGGACTCGTCGAACGCGTGGTGACGGGGCCGGTCCCGGCGCGCGTCATCTACCGGCTCACGCCGTACGGGACCACTCTCCTGCCCGTCGTCGAAGAAGTCCGGGTGTGGGGCGAGGGGCATCTTCGACGCACTCGTGCCGGCGCCGCGCCGGAGCCGGCGATGAGCTGCACCACGCGGCTCACCGGTACGCGGTGAGGGTGGCCGGGCCGTAGGGCGCGTGCGCCGTCTCCGTCACCAACGCCCAGTACCGGTCACCGTAGGACCAGTGCCACCACTCGCTCGGGTAGTTCACGAAGCCGCTCGCCGACATCGCCTCGATCAGGGTCTTCCGGTTCGCCCGGGCCTCGTCGTCGACGGCCGTGGACGCCGTGAAGCACTCCGGGCCGTACTCCGGCGGGGTTTCGTTGACCTCCGTGCCCATCGGGAGCTCCTGACCGTCCACAGTGCACAGGGTGAGGTCCACCGCGCCGCCGGAGACGTGGGGGGCCACTTCCGGAGGTGAGACGAACGTCGCCGCCTCCGTCCACACCCGGGAGGACGGCCAATCCGGGTGGGCACGCGCGATCCGGGAGCGGCTGCTCGCGAAGTCGCGCTCCTGGATCGCCCGGAGGCGGAACCCCTCGACCACGAGCAGGCGCAGCTCGCGCGGGAGGCGGCACTGCGCCGCCACCAGCCGGTCGGCGACGCTGACCCGCACGTGCGCGTACGCCCTCAGCTCGTCGGCCATCCGGTCGTCCAGCCGGATGGCGCCGGTGTCCTTCAGGTCCACCAGGCGTTCACCGGTCTCCCGGATCGGCACGGCGGCGACGCGGGGGTCCGACAGCAACACGAACGGCGGCATGGGTGCTCGTTCCTCCGGGACGGGACTGGGTGCGGCGATCCCCGCCCACCCTTCCCCGCCGCGCTGCAGGAACGCTGTAGCCGGAGTTACAGCGGAGTTCCAGCCAGCTCGGCGTAGTCGCGGGCGCCGCACGCGCGGAACGTCGCCAGCGCCTCGGTGGTCATCCGGCTCGCGGCGTCCGCGTTCCCCAGCGCCGAGTTCACCTCGGCCAGCGTGCACAGGGTCCGGGCCCGGAGCAGCTCGACGCGCAGGTCCGTCCACCGGCCCAGCGCGTCCTCCAGGCACTGCTCGGCCTGGTAGAGCCGGCCGTCGGCGAGGTGGATCTCCCCCAGCACGCGCAGCGTGCACGCCTGGCCGAAGCGGTCGGCGAGCGCCTGGCTGACGGCCAGCGCGCTCTCCGCGAGCTGCCGCGCCGCGGCGGAGTCCCCGCGCCGCAGCAGCGTCTTCGCCAGCGCGCGCTCGCAGTAGGCCACCAGCATCCGGTCCTCGGTCCGCTCGAAGATCGCGAGTGCCTCCCGCGCGAACGCCTCCGCTTCGGCCCAGTCGCCGCGCGCCCGGTGGTACAGCGAGAGGCTGCGCAGCGTCAGTCCTTCCCCGCGCAGGGAGCTGGCCTCGCTGAACAGCGCCCGCGCCTCGGTCAGCGCGGCGTACGCCTCCGGGTAGTCGCCCATCTCGACGTACACCGAGCCGGCCAGGCGGCGGACGTTGCCCATCCCGCCGGCCTCCGGCAGCCCTTCCCAGATCTTGCGGGCCTGGTCGACGAAGTGCAGCGCCTCGGGCAGGTAACCCTGGTCCCGGCAGGCCGCGCCGAGCGCGGCGAGGGTGGTGGCCTCGCCGCGGACGTCGCCGGCCGCCCGGAACATCGGCAGCGCCTGGCCCAGGTGGGCCCGGGACCGCGGGAAGTCGTCGAGCTCGTAGTGCAGCTGGCCGAGCCCGGCCAGCAGGGTCGCCTCGCCCAGGACGTTGTCGTTGCGGCGGGCCGCGGCGAGCGCGACGTCGTGGGTGCGCTGCCAGGCCCCGAACGGGTCGTCGAAGACGCGGTGGTGCCCGCCGAACGCGGTGCCGGACAGGGCGGTGGCCAGCTCGATCGCGATGGCGTCGAGGTCCATCGCGGCGGCCAGCTCGACCGCGGCCGTCAGCGTCGGCTCTTCGGCGCGGAAGAAGTCGTACGGCCGGGCGACCACCCGCCGGGTGATCTCCGGGTCGACGGGGCGTCCCTTGCGGAAACCGGCCGGGACCGAGGGCAGGAACGGCGGCGCGGTCTCGTCGATCCGCTCCACCAGCCAGATCCAGCTGCCGAGCACGCGTTCGACGACGGCCGCGCGCGCTTCGGCGGTCTCCTCGGCCGACGCCCGTTCCAGCGCGAACAGGCGCACCAGGTCGTGCAGCCGGTACCGCATCAGCCCGAGCGGGTCCGTGCCGTCGGGTTCCACCAGGGACACGTCGACCAGTGCTTCGAGGATGCCTTCGGCGTCGTCGGGCTCGATTTCCAGGGCCGCGGCGGCGATCCAGGCCGGGAAGTGCGGGAGGCCGAGCAGCCCGAGTCTTCGCAGGGCCTTCTTGGCGAGCTCCGGGAGGAGCTCGTAGCTGAGGTTGATGCTGGCCCGCACCTGCTGGTCGCCGACCGCCAGCTCGTCGAGCCGGTGCTGCTCGCGCGCCAGCCGGTCGGCCAGCCGCGAGAGCGTCCACTGCCGTCGTGAGACGAGCCGGGCGCCGGCGACGCGGATGGCCAGCGGCAGCTGCCCGCACAGCCGGGCGATCTCGGTGACGGCCGCCGGTTCGGACCCGCCCCGCTCGGCCCCGACGATCCGGGTGAGCAGCAGCTCCGCGGCGGCCGGGGGCAGCACGCCGAGCTCGACGAACCCCGCGCCGGCGAGTGCGGGCAGCCGGTTGCGCGAGGTCACGAGCACCGCGCACCCCGCGCTGCCGGGGAGCAGCGGACGCACCTGGGCCTCGTTCACCGCGTCGTCGAGCACGATGAGGGTGCGGGTGCCGGCGAGCGCCGTCCGGTACCGCGCGACCCGTTCCTCCAGCGAACCCGGAACGGCCGCGGTGGCGTCGAAGTCGCGCAGGACGCGGCCCAGCACTTCTTCGGGTGTCGCCGGGTTCGCCGTCGAGCCGTGCAGCTCCAGGTGGTACTGCCCGCCGGGGAAGTGCGCCGCGACGTCGTGCGCGACCCGTTGCGCCAGCGTGGACTTGCCGGTGCCGCCCGCGCCGGAGACCACGCCGACCGGCATCGCCTCGGGCCACAGCAGCACGGTGGCCAGCGCGGCCAGCTCGGTCTCGCGGCCGGTGAAGTCCGACGGCGGTGACGGGAGCTGCCGCGGCGTCCGGGACGTGCTCGCCGGGAGCAGCTCCGGGTCGCAGCGCAGGATCGACGCCTGCACCCGGCGCAGTTCCGGGCCGGGGTCGATGCCCAGTTCGTCGAGCAGCACCAGCCGCCCGCGCTCGTACGCCTCCAGCGCGTCGGTCTGCCTTCCCGCGCGGTACAACGCGACCATCAGTCCTGCGCGCAGCCGCTCCCGGGTGGGGTGTTCGGTGACCAGCCCGGTGAGCTCGGCGAGCAGCTGCGCGCCCTGGCCGGCCGCGAGGTCGGCGTCGATCCGTTCTTCCAGGACGGTCAGCCGCAGCTCGTCGAGCCGGACGGCTTCGGCCCGCAGGAACGACTCCCCGATCCCGCCGAACGCCGGGCCGCGCCACAGGGTCAGCGCGGCCCGGAGGAGCCGGGCCGCGCCGGGGTGGTCGCCGGCCCGCGCGGCTTGCCGCCCTTGATCCACCAGGTTTTCGAATTCGCGCACGTCCAGGGCGTCCGCCGGGACGTCGGCGCGGTAGCCGTGGCGATCGGACGTGATGACCGCCGGCAGGCCCGCGGCGTCGAACGCGCGGCGCAGCGTCGCCACGTAGGTCTGGACCACCGCGCGGGCGGTGGGCGGCGGGTCCTCCCCCCAGACCACTGCGATCAGCCGTTCGGCGGGCACCGTCCGGCCGTGCTCCAGCAGCAGCGCGGCCAGCAACGCCCGTGGCTTCATGCCCGGAAGCGCCACCGCGCCGGACGGACCGGTGGTCTCCATCGGCCCGAGCAGGAAAAACCTCATCCGTCCTCCACCCAGACACGGAAAGTCCGTGGACCGCACCGATTCGCTGTAACCGGCGCTGAACCGTGGCTACAGCCGTCCCCAGGAGTCTCGGTGTGGTCAACGGACATCATCCTCAGGAAAGGCCATCATGAACAGATCCGGTTCCGCGCTCCCGAAGTCGCGGACGCATCGGCTGGTCTCCGCGTTCGCGGCCGTCGTCGCCCTCACCACCGGCATGGTCGCGCTGCAGACCACGGTGGCGCAGCAGCCGGAGGCCGCCGCGGCGTCCGCGGTGGGCGGGTCGATCTCCCGCGCCGAGGTCATCGCCCGCGCCAAGTACTGGTACAACCGGGGCGACACCTGGTACAGCCAGGACCAGAGCGACGCCAAACCCGACGGCGACGGCCACACCTACCGCCCGGACTGCTCGGGCCTGGTCGCGATGGCCTGGCACCTGCCGAAGAAGTCCGACGGCTGGGACCTCAACACCGACGGCTTCGCCGACTACTCCGGCAAGTCCTCGGTGAGCCTGGACGACCTGCAGCCGGGCGACGCGCTGCTGCGCAGCGGCCACATCGAGCTTTTCGAAAAGTGGGTCGACGCCAGTGACCACCACGAAGGCGCCTGGGTCTACTCGGAGAACACCTACGGCCAGAAGACCAACCACAACATCGACTACTGGTCCGAGCTGTCGAGCTACCGCGGCATCCGCTACAACAAGATCACCGGCGGGGCCTCGAACGCCGGCGACGGCGCGGACTTCAACGGTGACGGCGACGGCGACATCTTCTCCACCGCCACCGGTGTCATCACCATCTGGAACGGCAAGGGCAGCAACAACTTCGACGGCGCGCTGACCTACGGCCGCGGCTGGGACGCCTACAGCAGGCCCATCGCCGGCGACTTCAACGACGACGGCGTCAGCGACCTGGCCGCCACCAGCAACGGTGAGCTGCACATCTGGAACGGCCGCGGCAACAACGACTTCACCGCCGACACCGTCACCGGGCCAGGCTGGTCACCCTACGCCGCAACGCTGTTCACCGTCGGCGACATCAACGGGGACAACCACACCGACATCGGCGCCATCAGCGGCGGCACGCTCTACACCTGGAACGGGCTGGGGAACAACAAGTTCTCCGCGGCCGTCGCCCACGGCGCGGGCTGGAGCTCCTACAGCCGCCCGATCGGCGGCGACTTCAACGCCGACGGCATCGGTGACATCGCCGCCGTCACCGGCGGTCAGCTCCACATCTGGAACGGCAAGGGCAGCAACAACTTCGCCGACGACATCGTCACCGGCCCCGGCTGGAGCCCGTACGCCACCACCCTGATGGACCTGGGCGACATCAACGGTGACGGCCACAGCGACCTCGGCGCCACCAGCGGCGGCGTCCTCTACACCTGGAACGGCCAGGGCGCCGACAAGTTCGCCGCGGCCGTCGTGCACGGCGCCGGCTGGTCCCCCTACTTCTGATCACCCCCGCCGGGGCGCCGTCCGGCGCCCCGGCCCCTTCTCCCCGGGAGTGTTTCCATCGTGTCCACCACCTTCGTCCGTCGCGCCGCGACGGCAGCCGCGACGTTCGCCGCGATCCTCACCGTGGCTTCGCCCGCGTACGCTTCGATCCCGAACGTCTACTCCGGACCGCAGTTCGTCGCGGCCGCCACCACCGCCGCGTGCGACAGCGCGGGCACCACCGGCCGGGACGCCTCGCTGGCCACCCAGCTCAACAGCAGCCTGTCGGCGAAGATGAAGGGCTCGATGTCGGCGTACCGCGTCTCGTGCGCCCGTGAGGTCGTCGACGCCGTCCGCGATCGCGGCCTCGCTTCCCGGGCCGCGGTCATCGCGATCACCACCGTGATCGTGGAGACGGGCCTGCAGAACATCGACGAGGAGGTCGACCACGACAGCCTCGGCCTGTTCCAGCAGCGGGCCGGCTGGGGCACGGTCGCCCAGCGCCTCAACCCCCGGACGGCGACGAACGCGTTCCTCGACAAGATGCTCCGCGAGTACCCGAACGACTCCTGGAAGACCGCGGTGATCGGCGACGTCTGCCAGGCCGTCCAGGTCTCGGCGTTCCCCGACCGCTACCAGCCCCAGGCCGGCGACGCGCAGAAGATCGTCAACGCCCTGTGGACCACCAGAGCCGCCGACGGCGCGGACTTCAACGACGACGGCGTCGGCGACATCTTCTCGACCGCCACCGGCGTCATCACCATCTGGAACGGCAAGGGCAGCAACAACTTCAACGGTGCGGTGACCTACGGCCGCGGCTGGGACGCCTACAGTAGGCCGATCTCCGGTGACTTCAACGACGACGGCGTTAGCGACCTCGCCGCCACCAGCAACGGCCAGCTGCACATCTGGAACGGGCGCGGTGACAACGACTTCACGGCCGACGTCGTGACCGGCCCCGGCTGGAGCCCCTACGCGGCAACGCTGTTCACCGTCGGGGACATCAACGGTGACGGTCACACCGACATCGGCGCGGTCAGCGACGGCACCCTGTACACGTGGAACGGCCTCGGCAACAACAAGTTCGGCGCGGCGGTCGTCCACGGCGCCGGCTGGAGCCCGTACACCCGGCCCGTCGGCGGCGACTTCAACGGCGACGGCATCGGCGACATCGCGGCCGTCGCCGACGGCGAACTGCACATCTGGAACGGCAAGGGCAGCAACAACTTCGCCGCCGACGTCGTCACCGGACCGGGCTGGAGCCCGTACGCCGCCAGCCTGATGGACCTGGGCGACATCAACGGTGACGGCCACACCGACCTCGGCGGCATCGGCAGCGGCACCCTCTACACGTGGAACGGCCTCGGCGCGAACAAGTTCGGCGCGGCCGTCGTCCACGGGGCCGGCTGGAGCCCGTACTTCTGAGCGGAAGACACGCCTCCTCACCGGCCGCAAGAGCCGGTGAGGAGGCGTGTCCTCACCCGAGCAGGAGAAGGGCGTAGTAGGCCAGCCAGTGTTCGACGGCGTACGGGCCGCCGGTGACCTGGGGCAGCGAGGCCTGGGCGTGGGCGCGGGTGGCGTCGAGCATGACGGGGATCCGGTCGTCACCGGCCGGGAGGGCCTCCGCGAGGCGGCGCCAGCACCAGGCGCGGTGCAGGTTGAGCCCGTGCAGGTGGGCGATCAGGCCGTCGGAGGTGTCGGTGACGGTCGCCGGGGTGAACAAGGCCGCCGGTGTCCGGTCGGCGATGCCGGGCAGGAACCCGTCCAGCCAGACGGCGAAATCGCCCCCGGGCAGCAGGTGGGACATCAGTTCGGCCTCGGCCAGCGCCGGGGACAGGAAATCGGCCCCGGAGGGTTCCCAGGAACCGGGGTAGTCGTGGTCGGCTCCGAACCACCGCCAGGCCGTCTCGGCGATGATCTGCCGCAGCCGCGGATCGGCGTGGTCGGCGTACGCCAGCGCGCGCGAAAGCCCGAACGCGCCGTTGTCGTGCATCCCGCCCCGGATCGGGTACGTGGCCCGCGGCAGCCAGTCGAGGTAGCGGGCCACGAAGACCTCGCTCAGCTCACGCAGAGCCGCCGACCAGCGCGAGGCGTCCGGATCGTCCCAAGTGGCGAGCTCGACGGTGAGTTCCAGCAGGGCCGACCAGCCGTAGGGACGCTGTGTGGTGCGGTGTTCGTCGCGGGCGAAGTAGGCGGCTTCGGCGGTCAGCGCCTCGGTGGTCAGGTGCTCGTCGAGGATGCGGCGGATCTCCGCGGCCGGGACGAGATCGCTGTGGTGACGCAGCAGCCGCGCCAGCACCCAGAACATCTCGACGCAGGAATGCCAGTCGAAACTGCCGTAGAAGCAGGGGTGCAGCTCACGCGGCGTGGTGATGGGTACGCCCTCGACGTGCCAATGGCCTTCGTAGTGCGGGTATTCGCGCACGACGTTCGCCAGCGCGATCCCGGCCAGCTCATCGGCACCCGCCGTCAGCAGCCGGATTCGTTCGCCGTCCCATTCGGTCATCCGCGCTCCCCCGTCATTCCAGCGGTACGTAGTCGCCGCCGCGCCGGGCCGCGGCGAGATCGGTATGGGTGGACGCGCTGGTCAGGAAACGGCCCTGGACGACGCGGACGTGGGAACCGTTCAAGGAAAAGACGAGAACGAACTTCGACCCGTCGTTCCCCCGCAGCACGACTCCGCTCGTCAAGTTGTCGAGGAATTCGATGATGTCGCGTTCGATCTCTTCGGCGAATTCGCGCTGCTCGTCCCGCGCGATGTCGTACAGGTCGGTGTCGATGTCGTAACCGGCGCGCTTGCCGGTCACCGGATCCCGCGCTTCGAACTCCAGTCCGAGCCAGCGCTCCGGCTCCACGGTCACGACGGCCTGCCACGTCGATCCGCTCAGCCGCCACCGCGACAGGGCGCCGATCTCGTCGGTGACCGCCACCGTCCACCTGGTGGTCGACCGCAGCTCGCCGAGGAACTCGAGGAGCCGGTGGCCCGCTCCGGATGTCATGTACTCCCCCCGCAACCGCCGATGCCCTGAGCACCACGATAAGGCCCCACGCGGCGGAGCGGGCCGATCTGTAGTGCCATGGGAGCGTGACCACATTTCGCACCTTCCTGGACAAGGCGGACGAGCGGCTGGGTGACGGGCTCGAGCACGTCCTGTGCGCCCACCACCGGCGGCGGCTGCGCGGGCTCGGCTGGGGTGACGTCCTCGGCCGCGGTGGCGCGGTCGACCCGTTCGGCGGGCGGGCCGCGGTCCGGGACGGCAACCGGGTCGAGGTGCTGATCGACGGCGAGGAGTCGCTGCCGGTCATCGCGGACGCCATCCGGCGGGCGAAGTCGCACGTCCACATCGCCAACTGGCACGCGAGCGCCGACTTCCGGCTGACCCGCGAGCCCGGCGCGCCGACGCTGCGGGAGCTGCTGGCCGAGACCGCCGGGCGCGGGATCGGCGTGCGGGTCCTGATGTGGGCGGGGCCGCCCGTCCCGGCGTTCCAGCCGTCGCGGGGCCTGGCGAAGGAGCAACAGCGCAAGCTCACCGAGGGCACCGGCGTGCAGTGCGTCCTGGACTCCCGCGAGCGGACCATGCACTGCCACCACGAAAAGATCGTCGTGGTCGACGACGAGGTCGCGTTCGTCGGCGGGGTGGACTTCACCGCGCTCCAGGGCGACCGGCACGACAGCCCCGACCACCCGCCGCGCGACATGGGCTGGCACGACCTGGTGACGCGGCTCGAAGGGCCGGTGGTTGCCGACGTCGCCGAGCACTTCCGGCACCGGTGGACCGAGGTCGCGGGCGAGGACCTGCCGGAACCGAAGCGGTCCGGCCCGGCCGGCGAGACCCGCGTGCAGCTGCTGCGGACCGTGCCGGACAGCACGTACGACTTCGCCCCGAAGGGCGAGTTCACCATCCTCGACGGCTACCTGCGGGCCCTGCGGTCCGCGCGGCGGCTGATCTACCTGGAGAACCAGTTCCTGTGGTCCCCCGAGATCGCCGAGGTGCTGCTCGACAAGCTGCGGAACCCGCCGGACGACCGTTTCCGGATCGTCCTGCTGCTGCCCCGCAAGCCCAGCAACGGCGCCGACACCACCCGCGGCCAGCTCGGCCGGCTGCTCGACGCCGACGACGGGGCCGGCCGGCTGCTCGCGGCGACCGTCAGCGCGCACGAAGGGGAGACCGCCTCCCCCGTGTACGTCCACGCGAAGGTCGGCATCGTGGACGACGAGTGGCTGACCATCGGGTCCGCGAACCTCAACGAGCACTCGCTGTTCAACGACACCGAGGTCAACATCGCGACCGACGACCGCGAGCTGGTCCGCACCACCCGGCTGCGCCTGTGGGCCGAGCACCTCGGCCGCCCGATGACCGAAGTGGACGCCGATCCCGCGGACGTCGTCGACGGGCTCTGGCGGCCCCTCGCGCAGGAACAGCTCGACCGGGAGAACCGCGGTGAACGCCGGACCCACCGGCTGGTGCTGCTCCCGGGCGTCTCCCGCCGGGCCGGGCGGCTCCAGGGGCCGTTGCGGGGCCTCCTGGTGGATGGCTGATCCCGCCCGATGACCGAAGTGGACGCCGACCCCGCGGACGTCGTCGACGGGCTCCGGCGGCCCCTTGCACAGGAAAAGCTCGTCCGGGAAACCACGGTGAGCACCGGCTGGTGCTGCTCCCGGGCGTCTCCCGCCGGGCCGGGCGCCTCCAGGGACCGTTGCGGGGCCTCCTGGTGGATGGCTAATCCCGCGCGAACCGGGTAACCCCGATCATGAGCGAAACCGAGGACCGCCCCCTGAACCCCGACGTGCCCCGCACCCCCGGCACCCCGGACGTCGACCTGGACATCGAGGTACCGGCGGCCGAGCGCGAAGAACCCGGCAACCAGGACGTCGACAAGGACGCCGGGACGACGGAGCCGCCCAGCTGAGCGTCACCGCGTGAGGTCGGCGACCGCCGCGGCCGCCGCGCGCTGCCCCGAAACCAGTGCCCCCTGCACCGAGGGCGTGTCCCGGTGGTCGCCGCAGACGTACCGGCCGGGCGCGATCCGCACCGGGCGGCGCAGCGGCGCGCCGGGTCCGAACACCGGCAACGCCTTGGGCAGCGCGTAGGTGGCCAGCAGGTCCCAGTCACCGGTGTCGGTGCCGTAGACCCGGGCCAGCCGGCGCCGCACCTGCGGCTCCAGGCCCGGATCGGCCCGGTCGGGCACGGACGCCGAGATCAGCGCCGTCCCGTTCGGCGCGTACCCCGGCGCGACCTCGCTGAGCACGGCAGTGTTGAGCAGCAGCTCGTCGAGGCCGTCGACCAGCAGCGTCGGCGAGCGCAGCGGGCTGGTCGCGGCGCGGTAGTAGAACGTGGTCACCGCGTGCCAGGCCGGCGCCTCGACGCCGGGCAGGAGCCGCGCGGCGGTGTCCCCGTCGGTCGCGACGATCACCGCCCGCGCGGGCAGGTCCTCGCCGCCGGCCGTGCGCACGCCGTCGGCGGTGACCTCGGCGACCTCGACACCGGTGCGGATCGTGCCGGGCGGCAGGCCGTCGGCCAGCTGACGCGGCAACGCCTGCATGCCTTCGGCCGGCAGCACGCCGCCGCCGCGCAGGAAACTGCGCCACAGCAGGTGGAACAGCCGCCCCGAGGTCGCCAGCGTCGGATCGAGGAACACCCCGGCGAGGAACGGCCGCAGCACCTGGTCGATCGTGTCGGCGCTCAACCCCCAGCGCCGCAGCTCCTCGGCCGTGCCGCGCCCGTGGTCGGCGCGCACGGCCGCGTCCGGTGCCAGCAGGTCCCGGGCCGCCAGCGCCGCCATCCGCGCGGCGTCGCCGGGATGGCCCGCCGCGAACGCGGCGACTCCGCCCACTGCGGGCAGGCCGTGCCACGGACCCGCCAGCCAGCGGCGGCCGGTGGCGGTCACCGCGATCGTGCCGCGCGTGAACGGCCGCGGCTTCAACGCCTTGACGTCGACCAGCCGCCGCAGCGCCGGGTACGCGGGCAGCAGGACCTGGAACCCGCGATCGAGGCGGAACCCGTCGACGACGTCCGTGCGGACCCGGCCGCCGACGTCGTCCCCCGCCTCCAGGACGGTGGTGCCGAACCCCGCCCGGTGCAGCCGCGCCGCGGCACTCAGGCCCGCCAGTCCACCGCCGACGATCACTACCCCGGCTGTTCCGGCCACGGTGGCCTCCCTCCGTCACGGGGCGGGGGTTCCCGGACCTGCCACGCTCAACCGCGCGACCACCCCCGCGGGTGGCAGAATCGGGCGGGGGCACGGCGGGCGGGGGCGGTTGTGACGCGGGTCGAGGCGGCTCGGCGGGTGGTCATCATCGCCTACAACGACGCGCAGATCCTGGACGTCGCGTGCCCGAGCGGTGCCCTGGAGATCGCGAACGGCCACGGGGCGGTGCCGCCTTACACGATCGAGCTGGCGACGGTGACCGGCCTGGGCGTGCGCAGCTCGTCGGGGATCGCGCTCACCGGGGCGCGGCGGCTGGCGTCGGTGACCGGGCGGATCGACACGATGCTGGTCGTCGGCGGGCACGGGACCCGGGCCGCGATGGCCGACGAGGGGATGCTGACCCAGGTGCGGCGGCTCGCCCGGCGCAGCAGGCGGATCGCGTCGGTCTGCACCGGCGCGTTCGTGCTGGCCGCCGCCGGGCTGCTGGACGGGCGGCGGGCCACCACGCACTGGGCGTACGGCGCGCTGCTGGCCGAGCACTTCCCGGCGGTGACGGTGGATCTGGCGCCGCTCTACGTCCGCGACGGCAACGTCTACACCTCGGCCGGGGTCACCAGCGCCTTGGACCTGACCCTGGCGCTCGTCGAGGACGACCACGGTCCGACGGTGGCCCGCGAGGTCGCCCGCGAGCTGGTGACCTACCTGCAGCGCCCGGCCGACCAGGCGCAGATCAGCATGTTCCTGGCCCCGTCGCCGCCGGGTGACCGGCTGGTGCGCGACCTGCTCGGGTACATCGCCGCCCACCCCGGCGAGGACCTGAGCCCGGCCGCGCTGGCGGCGCGGGCCCAGGTCAGCACGCGGCACCTGACCAGGCTGTTCACCACCCACACCGGCACGACGCCGGCCCGGGCGGTGCGCACCGCGCGGACCGAGGCCGCCGCCCACCTGGTGCGGGGCAGCGAGCTGTCGCTGGCCGCGGTCGCCCGGCGGTGCGGGTTCGGCTCCGCGGAGGTCCTGAGGCAGGCGTTCCTCGACCACTACGGGATCACCGGGGACAGGCTTCGCAGGATCGCGGACATGCCCGGCCCGCTCCGGCGCGACTCCGGCCAGACTCCCCGGCACGGGGGGTCCGGGAGTGAGCGGCAGTAGGGAACGCTTGTGCCGCAAGGGGATTCCCCGCACGTATCGGGTGCCAGGGGAAGGGTGGAACCATCATGCAGGTCAAGAGGATGCCGACCGTGCTCGGACTGCTCGGGACGGCGGCGACCGCGAGTGCCCGGCCACCGCGGCGGCGTGCCGGCCGGCGGCGGACCCGGTTTCGGTGAACGGCCGCGTCATCCACCTCTGGGTGTGCGACGACGGGTGGCACGAGCAGATCACGAACGGGGCCACCGGCGATCCGGTCTGGCTGGACAGCGCGGCCGGCACGGTGACGGGCTACCGGACCATCCCGTCCGGCTCCACGTCGATGAACACCGGCACGGTGAACCAGCACGGCGGTCCGTGGCGGGCCTGCGGGCGGGCCAACAACCGTCCCGAGATCAACTGCACGCTACGCAACTGAGGATCGCGCGGCCGGGCCGGACGTGGGGGTCGGCCCGGCCGTCGCTCAGGCGCCGCCTTCGCGGATCGTCGTCAGGTCGCCGAGGCCGGACACCGTCAGGACCGGCATCAGCAACGGCGTCGCCACCAGCTCGAGGTGGTCGGCGTGGTCGAACAGCACCGCGATGCCCGCGCTGTCCAGGTATTCGACCGCCGTCAGGTCGAGCGTGAGCCGGGCAGTCGTCCTTTCGAGGGCCCCCTGGAGCGCCTTCGCGAGGTCGGCCGCGTTGCTGATGTCGATCTCACCGCTCGCCGCCAGCAGCCTCGTGCCGTCGGGACGTTCCTGGTGGACAAGGGAAAGCGCAGTGGTCATCACACGATCCTGGTCTGCATGTCGACGGTGGTCCCGGCGGCGCCGGTGTTGATGGTGACCTCCTGCATCATCGCCCGCATGAACGTGATCCCGTGGCCGCGGTGGGAATCCGGGACCACGTCGGCGTTCTTCCACCGGCCGGTGTCCGCGACCGTGAGGCGCAGGCGGTCGGCGAAGGCTTCGGCGCGGAGGCGGACGAGGTCGCCCGGGGTGTCGCGGTGGCCGTGCTCGACGGCGTTGGCGCAGGCCTCGCCCGCCGCGACCAGGATGTTCTGGGCCTGCTGGGCGTCCAGCTGGCACTGGCCGAGCCAGGTGCGCAGCGTCCGCCGGACGTGGCCGAGCTCGCCCGCCTCGGCCGGGAAGCTCACCTCCAGCGGCCCGGGGTGGCGGTAGAGCAGCAGGGCGACGTCGTCGTCGTACCCCGCGGCCGGGCTCAGGCTGCTCATCAGCTGGCCCGCCAGGTCTTCGACCGGGTCCACCCGGCCGTCGTGCAGGACGCGCCCGGCCCGTTCGATGCCTTCGTCCAGCGAGCGTCTTCGGCGCTCGACCAGTCCGTCGGTGTACAGCAGCAGGGTCGCGCGGGCGGGGATGGTGTGCTCCGCTTCGGGGCGCGGGCGCCCGGGGCGGACGCCGAGCGGCACCGACCGGCCGCCTTCGAGCAGGAGCGTCGTCCCGTCCGAGAGGGCCAGGATCCCCGGCGGGTGCCCGGCGGTGCTGTAGGTCAGCTGCCCGGTCCCCGGGTCGAGCACACCGCAGAAGACGGTGGTGCAGAGCGCGCCGTCGAGCTTGGCCGCGAACCGGTCGAGGGCCATCAGGGTCTGGGCCGGGCGCGGGTCCTGCAGCAGGAGCGCGCGGCACGCACTGCGCAGCTGCCCCATCACGGCGGCCGCGTTCAGGCCGCGGCCGACGCAGTCGCCGACCACGATGCCGATGCGCCCGTCGGCCAGCGTCACGGTGTCGTACCAGTCGCCGCCGACCTCCAGGGGCCGGGTGGCGGGCTCGTAGCGGACGGCGAACCCGGTGGGCAGGTCGGCGGGGCCGAGGATGGCCCGCTGCAGGGCGACGGCGGTCTCGCGCTGCTGGTCGATCTGGTGGGCGCGGCTCAGGCTCGGCCCGATGTGGCCGGCGAGCAGCGACAGGAGCAGCCCGTCCTCGTCGGTGAACGGGCGCCGGTCGCCGAGGGTGATCAGCAGCGCCAGCCGCCCGTGGGGGTGTTCGAGCACGGTCCCGGACCACGTGTGCCCGGAGACCGGGGCCAGCAGCGGTCCGTGCCGCAGCTCGCCGAGGACGCGGCGCTGCTCGTCGGTGACGGGCGCGTCGCCGTAGGTCCGCGTGGGCTCGTCGCCGGTGCCGAACACCGCGGCGGTGACGGCTTCGGCCCGCCAGAGGTCCTTCAGCTCGCTCAGCGCGCTGGTCATCGCGTCCGTCAGCGTGGTCGCCTGGGCCAGCCGGGTGCTCATCGACGCCAGGGCGCCGTCCCGCTGGATCGCGTAGTGCTCGGCGGTCACGTCGCGGAAGGTGCCGACGATCACGGCGTTGCCGGTGTCCGGGTCCTGGGCCTGGCTGAAGGCGGCCCGGACCCACAGCCGGTGGCCGTCGAGGTGGGTGACGGGGATCGTGTAGGTGCCGTGGCTCCGCCCGAGCAGGGTGGCGAACGCCTCGTCGACCGCCCGGTAGCCCTCGGGATCGGCGGCGGGGTCCGGCCACCAGGGGTGGACCGGGTGGTACGGCAGCCCGTCGGTGCGGTAGCCGAGGATGTCGGTGAAGGCGGCGTTGATCTCGATGACCGCGCCGTCGGCGTCGCAGACGAAGAACGCCTCCTGCAGCGAGTCGACCAGCGCGCTGCGCCAGCGGGCCTGGTGCGTGCGCAGCCGCGCCAGCTCGACGTTCGCCCGGACCCGCGCGAGGAGCTCGGCCGCGGCGAACGGCTTGATCAGGTAGTCGTCGGCGCCGGCGCGCAGGCCCTCGATCGAGGCTTCCTCCCCGGCCCGCGCGGACAGCAGTAAGGCGGGCACGGACGCCGTGCGCGGGTCCTCGCGCAGCGCCGCGACCAGCTCGAGCCCGCCCAGCCGGGGCATCATGACGTCGCTGACGACGAGGTCGAACGCCGTCGTCCGCGCGGCTTCCAGTGCCTCCTGGCCGTCGGTGACCGCGTCGACCTGGTAGCCGGCGTCGCTCAGCAGCCGGGTCAGGTACTCGCGCATGTCGGCGTTGTCGTCGGCGACGAGCACGCGCGTCGGCGCCGAGGGGGCCGGCTCGGGACCGGCGCCGGGGGTGCTCGGCGCGCTGGGCAGCCAGCGCAGGGCTTCCTGCACGTAGGCGGCGGCGTCCGGGGCCGTGGCGTGGCCGCCGGCCGGGATCAGCGACTCCGCGGGCAGGTGGGCGGAGCCGAAGGGCAGCCGGATGGTGAAGGTGGTGCCCTCACCCTCGACGCTGTGCGCGGTGATCGTGCCGCCGTGCAGGTCGACGATCTCCTGGGCCAGCGCCAGCCCGATGCCGCTGCCTTCGGTGGAGCGGGCGCGGGCGTTCTCGATGCGGTGGAACCGCTGGAACAGCCGGGGCAGCTCCCCTTCGGGCACGCCGATGCCGGTGTCCGCGACGGTGACGGCCGCCTGGTCGCCGTCCGCCCGGGTGGTGACGGTGATGGCGCCCTCGAAGGTGAACTTCAGCGCGTTGGACAGCAGGTTGAAGATCACCTTCTCCCACAGGCCCCGGTCGAGGTGCACGGGCCCGCCCAGCGGCGGGCACTCGACGTCGAGCCGCAGCCCGGCCTTGTCGATGGCGGAGCGGAACACCCCGGCGAGCTCGGCGGTGACCTCGGCCAGGTCCACCGGCTCGAACCGGGCCTGCATGCGCCCGGCCTCGAGGCGGGAGACGTCGAGCAGGGTGTTGACCAGCTTGCCCAGCCGCAACCCGTTGCGGTGGATGACTTCCAGCTCCCGGCCGGTGCGCTCGTCGGCGGCCCCGACGCGGGAACGCAGCTCGTCCAGCGGTCCCATGATCAGGGTCAGCGGGGTGCGGAACTCGTGGCTGATGTTGGAGAAGAACGCCGTCTTGGCGCGGTCGAGCTCGGCCAGCTCCTCGGCGCGCCGTTGCTGGGCGTGGAAGCTGCGGGCCCCGCCGATCCCGGCCGCGAGGTGCCCGGCGACCAGGTCCACGAACCCGCGGTAGGCCTCGTCCAGCGTGCGGTAGCGGTTCAGCCCGGCCACCAGGAACCCGTAGGGCGCGCCACCCTGCTGCACCAGCGGCACCAGCAGCGCCTGGGTCGGCGGCTCCGGCCAGTCCCCGGCCGGCAGGTCCGCGAACGCCGCGCCGCCGAGGTCGACGAGCACGGACTCGCCGGCGGCCGGTCCCGCCGCGGGCCACACCGCGTCGGCGTCACCGGCGGCGAGCGTGGCCGGGGCGGCCGGGTGCCCGGCGGCGATCCCGGTGGACCCCGCCCGCCGGGCGAGCCCGTCCTCGCCGAAGAGGTAGGTGACCGTGAAGGGCAGGTCCCGCAGGTTGCGGGCGAGCTGGCGGCCGGCGAAGGCCAGCATCTGCCGCTCGGTGCGCACGACGGTCGGGTCCGAGCCCAGGTCGCGCAGGGTGGTCATCCGGCGGTCCGCGATGACCCGGTCGGTGTCCTCGCGGACCACGCACAGCATCCCGACGACGACGCCGTCGTCGTCGCGCAGCGGGCTGTAGGAGAACGTGTGGTACGACTCCTCCGGGTAGCCGGAGCGCTCCAGGTAGAGCAGCAGGCCTTCGTCCCAGGTCGCCCGCGCGGTGGAGAGCACGGTGGCGATCCGCGGGCCGATGTCGTCCCAGATCTCGGCCCACACCTCGCTCGCCGGCCGCCCGAGGGCCCACGGGTACTTGCGGCCCAGGGTGTCGCGGCGGTAGGCGGCGTTGCAGAAGAACGTCAGCTCCGGGCCCCAGGCCATCCACATCGAGAACCGGGACGACACGAGGATGTCCACCGCGGTCTGGAGGCTCTGCGGCCACTCCGACGGCGGCCCGAGCGGGGTCGCCGCCCAGTCGACCGCGGCCAGGTCTTCACCGACGTCGCCGTCGGCGAAGAACGCGTCGTCGTCGGAACCGGCCACGAGCCCTCCGTCACCCTGCACCGTGGGCCGGTTCCCGGCCGTCTCCCGGAACTCTACGTCGCGGCCGAGCCGGGCACGAACCGGTCCCGCCCAACGCACTCTGGCTATTTCCGGCAACCTGAGGCAATACTGTTTTCCTCCCCACCGAAGAAGGTGATTCCCGTGATTCCACAAAAGGCATTGCTGGCCGCCGCGACAATCGTTTCCCTGATTTCGGGCAGCACGAACACCGCTGTTGCCGCACCGGATTCCTCGGCAGCTCAGCGGGTTTCCGCCTGGTCGCCGAGCATGACGATCGGCGGCCCGAACTTCACCGACCAGACGCTGCGGATGGTCGCCCACCCCAGCGTCGGCGGTGACGGACTACGCGTGCACCTGTCCAACCTGCGCGGCACCACTCCCCTCGCCGTCGGCGCGGTGAGCGTCGCGCTGCAGGCCGACCGAGCGACCGCTACCGACGGCTCCCAGCGCACGGTGACGTTCTCGCACAAGAAAGCGCTTACGATCCCGGCGGGCCAGGAGGTCGTCAGCGATCCGGTGCCGCTGTCCGTGCGCGCCGAGCAGAACCTGCTCGTGAGCCTGTACCTGCCCCAGGCGACCAGTTCGGCGACCTGGCACTCCGACGCGTTCGACGTCTCCTACCTGTCGAAGCCGGGCGACCACACTGCCGACGCCGAAGACGGGAACTACGTCGCCGCCACGACTTCCTGGTACTACCTGTCCGGTTTGGACGTCGTCGCCCCCGCCGCCCGCGGCACCGTCGTCGCGTTCGGCGACTCCATCACCGACGGTTACAACACCCCGGCGAGTGTGTACCACCGCTGGCCCGACGACCTCGCCCGCCGGCTCGCCGGACCGCACCCGAGCGCCGTGGTCGACGCCGGGATCGGCGGCAACCGGGTGCTGACCGACGTGCCGAACATCTGGCAGGGCGTCAGCGCCCTCAAGCGGTTCGCCCACGACGCGCTGGCGCAGCCCGGCGTGCGGACGGTGATCCTCATGGAGGGCATCAACGACATCGGCAACAACGCCGGCCCCGGCGGTGTCCCGCTGACCGCGCAGCAGCTGATCGACGGTTACCGCGAGCTGATCCGCCAGGCGCACGCCGCCGGGGTGCGGATCCTCGGCGGAACCCTGTTGCCGGACAAGGGTGCCGGCTACTACAGCGATTCCGCCGAAGCGATCCGCCAGGCGGCGAACGCCTGGATCCGCACCGGCGGGCAGTTCGACGGCGTCGCCGACTTCGACCAGGCGCTGCAAGACCCCTCCGATCCGGCGGCCCTGCGAGCCGGCTTCGACTCGGGGGATCACCTCCACCCGAACGAAGCCGGCATGCAGGCCATGGCCGACGCGGTCGACCTGCGGCTGCTGAACCGCTGAACCGCTATTTGACGCGGAAGCCGTCCACCAGGAAATAGGTTCCGCTCTTCTTGGAAACGGTCAGCGTGTGCCGCCCGGCGGCGAGCCCGGTCACCGCATAAACGGGGTACTGGGCCTGCCGCTGGGCGGTGTTCGCGCTGACGGTTCCCTTGTCGGCACCGTCGAGCGTGACGCCGATATCCCCTTCGTCGGAATTCGTCTCGGTGAGGAGGCTGATCCCGGTCCCGGTGAAGGTGATCGACGCGGAGGCACCGTCCTGCTGGGTGTAGTGCACCCCGTTTTCGAGGTCGCCGTAGGTGCGCGAGCCGCTCGAGGACCAGCTCCCGGTGTAGGAGATCCGCAGGTCGTCGTCGTCGAGCACCCGGGCGGGCGGGAGGTGCGGCCCGGCCGCGTCGATGATCGCCTGGGCCGCGGGCGGCCAGCGGCCGTCGGTGACCACAGTGGACGGCGTGAGGTCGATGTCCGTGCCGCTGTTGTTGTAGCGGTCGGTGTCGGTGAAGTTCCCGTGGATCGAGTCGTCGTGGATGGTCGGTGTCCACAGGTTCAGCCACAGCGAGCCGTTGCTGAACTCCACCACGTTGTCGTGGGTGTTCCAGAGCGAGCTGCCCTCGTCGTGGTAGATCATGTTGCAGCCGTTGATGCACTCGCCGAGCACGTTGCCGACGAACTCGGACGGCGACGCCTGGCCGCCGAGCGTGTAGACCGGGCCGCCGTCGAAGAGCACGCCCATCACGCTGTGCACGTGGTTGCCGACGACGTGGTTGTCCCCGGTGTAGGTCGTGCCGTGCAGGCACGGGTCGTCGAGGCCCTGCTTGGCTTGCAGCGCGCAGCTCGACGCCCAGCCCCAGCCCCACCCGATCGACACACCCGAGTACGGCGTGTAGCCGATGTCGTTGTGGGACAACGTGGTCCCGCGGCTGTGGCCCACCCAGACGCCGACCGCGTCCTGGTACTCCTGCCCCGGCCGCTGCACGACGTTGCCGGAGACGGTGTTGCCGCTGGTCATCAGCGCGGGCTGGGTCTGGTAGTAGTCGTCGACCTCGCCCACGGCGACCCCGCTGCCGCCGATGTCGGTGATCGAGCTGCCGGAGACGGTGGCGTCGTGGGTCTGGTCGGCGAGGTCGATGCCGCTGGTCCCGGTGTGCTGCACGGTGACGCCGGTGAAGGCGATCCGCGCGCCGCGGTGCACCTGCACGGCGGCCGGGATCCGGGTCGGGGTGCGGGTGGCCGGGTCCCAGAGGATCCCGGCCTGGTTGTCGATGTAGCCGGCGGTGCTCGGCGCGGTCCAGGTCGTGTAGGCGAAGGTGATGCCCTCGAAGGCGATGTCGTGCACCGGCGCGACGACGTCGGGAATGACGGTGAAGGCGTCGATCAGCAGGTAGTCGCCGCCGGCCTTGACCACGCGGACCGTGTGCTTCCCCTTGGTGAGCCCGGTGACCGAGACGACGGCCTGCTGCGCGAGCCGTTCGGTGCTCTTCGCCGACACCGTCTGCTTTTTGACGCCGTCGACGTAGACGTCCATGTCGCCTTCGTCCGCGTTCGTTTCGGTCAGCACCTGGATTCCGGTGCCGGTGAAGGTGTAACCGAAAGCGTCCCCGTTGTTCTGGGTGTAGTGCACGTCGGCGCCGAGGTCACCCAGGTGCCGGCCGCTCGAGTAGTTCCAGGTGCCGGTGTAGGTCGCGCGCCAGTCGGTGTCGTTGAGCGGCGCGAGGTGCCCGGGGGTGCCGGCGAGGTCGAGCAGCTCCGGCGCGACGGGCAGTTCGACGTCGGCCTTGGCCAGGTCCTCGCCGGGCCGGGGCACGTAGTAGAGGTAGCCGGCCGCACTGTCGAGGTAGAACTGGCCGGGCGTGCCGAGCAGCTGGTAGGCGTTCTCGAGCCAGGTCACGCGGTCGAGCGACGGCAGGCCCGCGCCGTTGAAGGGAAAGCTCGGGTTGGGGACCGAGTCGTGGTTGTTGTTCCAGCACCCGGGGTCGACGGTCAGCGCCGACCCGCCCGAGGCGCCGGGCGTGATCGAGGCCAGCGGGCAGCGCAGCTGCTTCCAGCCGTTGTTGGCCACGACCTCGACGCCGGGCGCGTTCGTCCAGGACGTGTAGGACGCGTCGGCGGTGGTGAACCCGGTGGCGGACACCGAGAACCCGCCCGGGTCCTGGGCGGTGCGGGCCCGTTGCGCGCGGAAGCCGTCGACGAACAGCTCGCGGCTCGCGGTCCCCTTCGGCACCGGGGCGCGGTAGATGTTCTTGGCGGCGTCCGTCTTGCGGAAGCCGGTGATCTTCCGCGCGCCGCTGAAGACCGGGGTCTGCCCGGGGGCCGCCCGGTAGACGACGCGGTGGCCCGGCGAGCCGGAGTCCCGCACGCCGAGGCGCAACGGCGTGGTCAGCGAGTAGGTGCCGCCGCGCAGCTCGACCACGACGTCGCCGCGGGCGTGCGCGACGAGCCCGCGGACCCGGTCACGGGCCGTGGACAGGTCGCAGGGGGCGGAGGAGCTGCAGGCGGAGCCGTGCCCGGAAGGGGCGGCGTACAGGACGTCCGGGGGTCTTCCGGGGGTGGCGCCGACAGCCGCGACAACGGCGGTGGCGGTGACCAGGTGCGCGACGACGGTGGCGATTCGCATCGGGGTTCTCCGGCAGGGTCAGCGGGCAGACATCTGATGAATATAGCCCGGACCACCTCGCGGCGGGATACCCGAAGCACCCCCAGTTCAGGCTCCTGAACGGGGTGGATACGTCAAACAGGACCATCGTGAGACAGGATTCGTCGCCACTCTTGACAGCGCAGAGTTCCTACCTTTAGGTCAGCGCGTCCCGACGGGGATCTCAGCCCACACCGTCCGGCCGCCGTCGCCCCGGTGGAAGTGGCCACGGCGGCGGGAGCACGCCGCGACCAGCGTCAGCCCGGTGCCCAGCGGGGCGGAGACGGGTGCGGCCGGGTCGAACCAGGCGGCCCCGCCCGCGTCTTCGACGCCGACCCAGATCGTGGCGTCGGACCGCACCAGGCGGGCCCGCACCGGCCCCGCGGCGTGCCGGACGGCGTTGGTGGCCAGTTCGTTCACGATCAGCACGATGTCCGTGATCGCTTCTTCCGGCAAATCACCGGCCGCGGCCAGCTGCTCGCGCGCCCACGATCGCACCTGTCTGATCTTCAACGGGCTCGCGTCGAATTCGAAGCTTTCGAGTATCACGTTCTCAACCCCCAGGTTCGAGTGGACGTCATGGATTTCCCAGCCCCGCGGCCCTTCACACTCGCCACCGTGATAATCGCACGAACAGAGGCATGGACTTGGGGGAAATGACCGGATCAGGCGTGACCGCGCGAAAATCGGGTAACCGAGGGACGTCGTCGAAAACCAGGCAGGTGAACCGTGACCACCGAACCGCCGAACGAAAACGCCCTCATCCCGTATCTGCGCGCCGTCGCGACCGAACTCGGGCTGCTCGCCGAAGACGCCGCCGTCGAGCCCGCCGACCCGCTGTACGGGCAGATCCGCTTCGCCGGCCGCCCGGCCGACGGTCCCGCGAAGCACCTGCTCCTGACCTGGGACCGCCGCGACGGCTGGCAGCTGAACGCGGCCGGCGGCGGATCCGGGTCCCTGCACGTGGTCGCGACGCTGGCCGGGGAGATCCGGCCGTCGCCGCGCGCGGTCGCGGACTTCACCCTCGAAGCCCTGGCGGACCGCGGCGAGCGGCTCATCCGCCGCCAGTGTGACGGCGACCGGCTCAGCGCCCTGCTGGACCGCTACGCCGAACCGGCGGCGAAACGGCGGCCGCGCCGGAGCGCGCCGGCGCCGTCGAGGTGGTCCCGTCCCCCGAACTCCGCGTGGTCACGTCCCTGAGGCCGGCCCGCTTCGGCGTCCGGGCGACGAGCCAGGTGGCGGCGAGCGCCAGCGCGAGCCCGGTGACCGTCCAGGGGCCGAACGGTTCCCCGAACATCAGCGCACCCCAGATCGTGGTGGCCGACGGGACCAGGAACATCAGCGTGTTCACGCCGGTGACTCCGGCGCGGTCCAGGAGGAGCCAGTACAGCCCGTACCCGCCGAGGGTGGAGAAGACGATCAGCCACGCCATCGCGAGCCAGAACCGGCCGGACGCCGGCGGGAGCGCGGCGCCGGTGGCCACCGCCAGGACCGTGAAGACGACGGCCGACGTGGCGCAGTGGATCGCGACGGCCTGCCACGGTGACGGGCGAACCCGGGTGCGCCGGTCGAGGAAGGTCGCCGCGACCAGGCAGCACATCCCGGCGAACGGCACCAGGTAGGCCCACAGCGGGGTGTCGCGGCCGGACGTCGCGTCCGACCAGGTCACCAGCACGACGCCGGACAGGCCGAGGCCCAGGCCGAGCCATTGCCGTCCGCTGACGGCGACCCCCAGCAGCGGGCCGGCGAGCGCCGCGACGACGAGCGGCTGGATGCCGTCGACCAGCGCCGTCGTGCCGGTGCTGACCCCCAGGCCGATGGCCCAGTAGACGGTCAGCAGGTACCCCGACTGCGAGAGCAGCCCGACCGCGATCTGCCGCCCGAGCCCGGCGGTGCCCGCCCGGCGCAGCGCCGGCAGGAGCAGCAGCGCCAGCGGCACGAACCGCCACATCAGGACGGTCGCGACCGGCGCGTCCGCGGCCCCGAGCTTCGCCCCGATGAAGCCGGAGGACCAGCACAGGACGAACAGGGCGCTCAGCCCGAGCGTCGCCGACGGTATACCGATCTGTTTACTCATTGGCCCGAGACTACACCGATCGGTATAGTCGGCGGCATGGACGCGGTGATCGAGTGGACCCCCAAGGCACGCGCGGTGCTGGCGGCGGCGGAGGAGCTCTTCTACGCGCGCGGCATCCACGCGGTCGGCGTCGACCTGATCGCCGAACGCGCCGGCGTCACGAAGAAGACCCTCTACGACCGGTTCGGCTCGAAGGAGCGGCTCGTCGTCGAGTACCTCCGCGAGCGGGACGCCCGGTGGCGCGCGTTCCTCGCCCCGCTGCTGGACGCGGCGGGTGACGACCCCGCCGCCCGGCTCCGCGCGGTGTTCGAGGCTTCGGCCCAGTGGTCCGCCGCGAACAGCGGGAAGGGCTGCAGCATGATCAACGCCCACGCCGAGATCAGCGACCCGGCACACCCCGCCTACCGGGTGATCGTGGCGCAGAAGGCGTGGATGCTCGACCTGTTCACGACGATCGCCGCCGGCTCCGTCTCGACCGCCCGTGCCCTAATGCTGCTGCACGAAGGCGCGCTCGTCAGCGACGGGATGCACGTCTTCGAGAACCCCTACGCCCAGGCACGGGACGTCGCGGTGAAGCTGCTCGAGGCCGGCTGAGCCGGGGTTCACCTACCCGAACGTGCGGTTTGCCTTGCTCGCGGCGCGGGGTAGCCGACCTCCGAGCCGAGGAGGCCGTTCATGCCCAGCGAAGTCGTGGTCGTCGGCCAGGTCGCACGCGACCTGGTGGTCGAAGTCCCGGACGCGCCCGACGCGGGGGCGTCGGCCGAAGTGCAGCAGCGGCAGGAGGTGCTCGGCGGGAAGGGCGGCAACCAGGCGGTGGCCCTGAGCCAGCTGGGCACGTCGGTGTCGCTGGTCGGCGTGGTCGGCGAGGACCTCGTCGGCGACGCCCTGCGAGCGCGGGCGCGGGCCGACCGCATCGGCACCACGCACGTGGTCCGCCGGCGCGGCGCCGAGACGGCGCTGATCGTCGACGTCGTCGACGAGCACGGCCGCCGCCGCTACCTAGAGCACATCCCGGCGGCGACGCTGGTGACCGAGACCGACGTCTTCGCCGCCGCCGCGCCGATCTCGGCCGCCTGCTCCCTGATCGTCCAGCTGCAGCAGCCCGCACCGGCGGTGTTGCTGGCCGCGCGGCTGGCGCACACCGCGGGCACCCGCGTCGTGCTGGACGGCGCCCCGGAGGACCCGGAGCTGCTCGCCCTCGCCGACGTCGTCCGCGCCGACCTGCTGGCCGGCCAGCCGGTGGCGGACATCGAAACGGCCGCCGACGCGGCAGCCGACCTGCGCCGGCGCGGGCCGTCCCTGGTCGTGCTCGAGGTGTCGGGCCGCGGCAACCTCTTCGCCGGACCGGACGGCACCTGGTTCGTCCCGAACGTGGCGACCGAGGTCGTCGACACCACCGGCGCCGGCGACGCCCTGGTCGCGACCCTCACCGCGGCCCTGACCCGCAGGCGCCCCTTCGAGACGGCGGCGCGCTTGGCGGTAGCGGCAGCAGCGGCGACCACCGAGCACGCGGGCGGCCGGCCCCGCCTGACCCGCCCGGACCTCAACCGGCTGCAGCCGGAGCACCTCGAAGAGGTACACGCCTGACCAGCGGCCGGGTCGACGCTCACAGCCCCGGCCACGCAAACGCTGCCGCCCGCGCCCGGAGAGGGCCGAAGCCGTGCGTGCCTGAGGGGCACAAAACCGGGTCGGCGCTCACAGCACCGTGTCAACGACCGAGCGCCCGGGCAGCCGCCTTCGCCCGGAGTGAATGAAAGCGGCGCACACCCGACCGACAGCGCCAGCTCGATCCGACCGCCGCGGCGACGAGCGAGCACCCCAGACTGCACCCGCGATCGGCAACAGCACTCGAACAGCAACTCGCTCACCGCACCCGGCCGCGACAACTACCCAGCACCCCCTCGCGCGGAGTGAATCGAAGCGGCGCACACCCGACCGACAGCGCCAGCTCAATCCGACCACCACAACAACGAGCGAGCACCCAGGCAGCGCCCGCGATCGGTAACAGCAGCTCACTCACCGCACCGGCCGCGCGACCAAGACAACCGCCGGGCACTCACCGTCGAAGCAAAGCCCGCCCGAGAATCACGGCACCGGGTCGACCCGGCTGCGCAGCAGGCAGAACTCGTTGCCCTCCGGGTCCTGCAGCACGTACCAGCTCTCCTCGCCGGTCTGCCCGATGTCCGCGTGCCGCGCGCCCAGCTCCAGCAGGCGCCGCAGCTCGGCCCCCTGGTCGCGGTCGGTGGCGCTGACGTCCAGGTGCAGCGGCAGCTTCACGCGCGTCGCCGGCTCGGCCCGGTCGCTGATGTCGAAGACGAGGGTCGGCTGCGGTCCGCCGAAGCCGGTGCCGGGCGGGCCGATCTCGATGCCGTCCGGTTCGCGGCCGATCTCGACGTAGCCGAGCACGTCCGCCCAGAACTTCGCGAGCCGCTCGGGGTCGCGGGCGTCGATGACGATTTCGCTGATGCGGCAAGCCATCGCGTCACCGTACCGCCCGCCTCAGCCGCGGTACCAGGACTGGGCGCGGCGCCAGGTCAGGTACTCGTCGAAGATCGCCGCCGAGCGCTGCTCGAGGAATTCGTCCAGCAGCGCGAAGAGCAGGTCGACGGCCACTTGCCGGCCGTCGCCCGCCGCCTCGTCGTGCCGGCCCGCGGTGCGGCAGGGAAAGGCCAGGTACCGCACCAGCGACGTCCAGGTCAGGTTGTCGCCGGTGCCCACCCGGGGCACGAGCGACTCGGTGAAGCCGGTCAGCAGTCCGCCGTCATTGCCCGCGTCGACACAGTCCTTGACGAACCGCGCACCGGCTCCCTAGGTTGTCGGACATAGGACGTCGGACATCCCATGTCCTACCATCCCATCCCCTCAGCGAGGAGGCGGAACCGGTGACACCGAAACGCAGATTCGGCACGATTCTGCTGGCCGCGGCCATGGTCTGGCTGCCCTTCACCCCCGCGGCCTCGGCCGCCACCGGGGGATGCTCGTCCTCGGTGCCGTTCACCTCCGGCACCGAGGGTTACGACACCTTCCGCATCCCCGCGGTCGTGCGCGCCGCGAACGGCTCACTGGTGGCGTTCGCCGAAGGCCGGCGCGACTCGGCCGGCGACTCCGGCGCCATCCAGACGGTGTCGCGCAGCTCCCGCGACGGCGGGTGCACCTGGGGTCCGCTCTCCGTGGTCACCACCAACGGCGACGCCACCGCGGGCAACCCCACGCCGGTGGTGGCCCGCAACGGCGACCTGGTGCTGCTGACCGTCCACAACGGACTCGTGTCGGAGAAGCAGATCATGTCCGGCCAGGCGTCCGACCAGGACACCCGCCGCGTGTTCGTCCAGCGCAGCACCGACAACGGCCGCACCTGGAGCGCCGCGCGCGACATCACCGCGGACACGAAGCTGCCCGGCTGGCGGTGGTACGCCACCGGTCCCGGGCACGCCACGCTGCTGCGGCACGGCCCCCACGCGGGCCGGATCGTGGTGCCCGCCAACCACTCCAGCTCCCCGCCGGCCGGTTCCGCCGACGTCGGCACCGAGGCGAAGTACTACGGCGGCCACGACCTCTACAGCGACGACAACGGCCGCACCTGGCACATCGGCTTCACCGACGACCGCACCGACGGCGTCATCGCCGCGAACGAGACGTCGATGACCGAGCTGTCCGACGGCACGCTCTACTTCTCCAGCCGCAACCAGGGTTCCGCGGCCGAGCACCGCGTCGACGGTTACAGCGTGGACGGCGGGAAGACGCTCGTGCGGCCGTACCGGGTGCAGCCGTCGGTGTCCGGGACGAAGACCGAGGGCAGTGTGCTGCAGACGACGATCCCGTGGCTGCTGCTGTACTCCGGCCCGTCCGACCCCGCGACGCGCACGGTGATGCAGCTGCGGCTGAGCACCGACCGCGGGCGCACCTGGACCCCGGGCCGGACGCTGACCAGCGGGCCCGCCGCGTACTCCGACCTCGTGCAGGCCGACCCGCTCACCGCCGGGCTGCTCTACGAGACGGGCACCGCCGGACCGTACGAAACCGTGGTGTTCCAGCGCATCCCGCTCACGAAGGTGCGCTGAGCCGAGGTCCCGCACCCGGCACGAGGCCGGGTGCGGGACGGCCGCTCAGCCCCAGGCGAGCGGCAGCTGCAGCGGGCCGCGGGTCGACAGGCCCTTCTTCCAGCCGATGCCGGACTCGCCGTCGGCCAGGCGCAGCTCCGGCAGCCGCCGCAGCAGCGTTTCCAGCGCCACCTGCAGTTCCATCCGGGCCAGGGGTGCGCCCAGGCAGTGGTGGGCGCCGTGCCCGAAGCCGATGTGCGTGGCCTCCCCGCGCAGCAGGTCCAGGACCTCCGGGTCGGCGTACACCGCGTCGTCGCGGTTGGCCGAGGCCAGCGCGGGCAGCACCGGCTCCCCCGCCCGCACGGTCACGCCACCCAGTTCGACGTCCTCCAGCGCGTAGCGCGCGATGCCGGCGCCGGTGCCGAGCGGGACGAACCGCATCAGCTCCTCGACCGCCTTCGGCACCAGGCTCAGGTCGGCGCGCAGCAGCGCCAGCTGGTCCGGGTGCGTGAGCAGCGCGTAGACGAAGTTCGGGATCTGGGACGCCGTCGTCTCGTGCCCGGCCACCAGCAGCGTCTGCGCCAGCGACAGCAGTTCCTCCTCCGAGAGCCGGTCGTCTTCGTCACGGGCCACGACCAGGGCGCCGAGCAGGTCGTCGTGCGGCGTCTCGCGGCGCAGGGCGATCAGGCCCGCCATGTACTCGTGCAGCTTCGTCATCGCGTCGAGGACTTCGTCCGGCGTGAACTTCGTCGTCGAGAGGAACGCGTCGGACCAGACGCGGAAGTCGCCGCGGTCCTCGAACGGGACGCCCAGCAGCTCGCAGATCACCGTCACCGGGAACGGCAGCGCGAAGGCCTCGACCAGATCGGCGGGCGGGCCCTCTGTGAGCATCGTGTCGACGAGCCCGTCGGCGATCTCCTGCGCCCGCGTCCGCAGCGCGTCGATCCGGCGCATGGTGAACGCCTTCATCACCAGCCGCCGCAGCCGGCTGTGGTCCGGCGGGTCGAGGCTGAGGATGTTGCCCGGCGGCGGCAGGTGCGGGCGCAGCCGCGGCTCGTCGCGCCCGGTCGCGGCCGCACGGCTGAAGCGCGGGTCGCCGAGGACAACCTTGACGTCCTCGTAGCGCGTCGCCAGCCAGGCCGGTTCGCCGTAGGGCATGGTCACGCGGCTGAGCGGCTCTTCGGTGCGCAGCTTCCCGAACAGCGGCTCGATGTCCAGCTTTTCCGGCTCACTGAAGGGATAGGCCCTCGTCATCGAGACTCCTTTTCGGTAGCACGGTGTCGGTACGGGACGAACACGGCGGCGGCGACCGCGAGGACGCAGATCGCGCCGGACACGGTGAACGCGGTGGTGTACGCGCCGACCGTGGGCAGGGGGAGGCCCGGCAGCAGGGTCGCGGCCAGGATCGCCGACGCCACCGCCGTGCCGATGGACCCGCCGATCGAGCGCAGCGTCTGGTTGACGCTGTTGGCGACGCTCGTCTGCTCGGGCGTGACGCCGCTGTTGAGCAACGTCGGGATCGCGCCGAACGCCAGCCCGAGCCCGAGGCCGAGCAGGCCGGTCGCGACGTAGAAGTGCCAGTGCTCGGTGTGGAAGGCCAGCAGGAAGGCGAACGTCGCGGTCGCGACGACCGTGCCGAGCACCATCGGCCACTTCGGCCCGACGCGGCGGATCAGCATCGACACCGCGCCGGCGGCGAGCAGGGTGCCCGCGGTCAGCGGCAGCAGCGTCAGGCCGGCGCCGAGCGCGTCGGACCCGAAGCCGTAGCCGAACTTGCCCGGCGTCTGGACGAACTGGATCACCAGGATGAACGCGCCGTACATGCCGGCGCCGGTGAGGAAGGTGGCGATGTTGGTGCCCAGCACGACCGGCGTGCGCATCATCGCGATGTCGACCAGCGGCTCACGCACGCGCCGCTCGACGACCACCCACGCGACCAGCAGCACCACCGCACCGGCGAACAGGCCGAGCACGGTCCCCGAACCCCAGCCCCAGGCCGGCCCGCGGTTGATGCCGAGGATCAGGCAGACCAGGCCGCCGGCGAGCGTCAGCAGCCCGAGGACGTCGACGTAGAACTTGCCCGCGGTTTCCGGCAGCCGGATCAGCACGGCCGTGCCGAGCAGGCCGAGCGCGGTGACGGCGGCCGAGATCCAGAACATGCCCTGCGCGGAGACGCCCGCCTGCACCAGCAGCCCGGACACGAGCAGGCCCGCGCCCGCGCCGATGCCGGTCAGCGCGCTCAGCAGCGCGATGCTCGAGGGCACGCGGTCCGGCGGGAAGATCGACCGGACGATCCCGATGGCCAGCGGCATCGCGGCGAAGCCCATGCCCTGCAGGGCGCGCCCGGCCAGCACGACCCCCATCGACGTCGACACGGCCACCAGCACCGAGCCGAGCGTGGTCAGCGCGAGCGTCGCCATGAGGACGCGCTTGCGGCCCAGCTTGTCGCCGAGCGAGCCGAGCACCGGCGTGAACACCGCGGCCGAGAGCATGTTGACGGTCACGACCCACGAGACGTCGGCCATCGAGACGTTCAGCGACTGCGCGAGCCCGGACAGGATGGGCATGACCATGCTCTGCATGACGACGATCGCGAACGTCGACAGCGCCAGCACCAGCAGCACCGCCGTCGGATGCGACTCCGCGCGCCGGCCGGGACGCGCGGGCGCCGGGGCGGTCAGGGTGTCGGACACGGGGATCTCCTTTGTAGTCAACTGACGACTTACACGGTAGCCAGGTGCCGGAAGCCAAGTCAACGAGTGACTACTTAACCGCGCGGTGATCACCCTCACAGGGTGTTTGCGCTGGTCTACACTGCGGAAGCCCTCAACGAACGGAGATCGGCGATGGACACCGCGGCACCTCGCGCCCGCCGCCGGGACGCGGCCGCCACCCGGGAGGCGCTGCTGACCGCGGCCCGGACGCTGCTGGGCGAGCACGGCGTCGAGGGCACGAGCACCCGGGACGTCGCCGCGCTGGCCGGGGTGAACCAGGCGCTGGTCTACCGCTACTTCGGCTCGAAGGAGAAGCTGTTCGCCGAGGCGGCGGGCCGCGGCCTGGACACGGCCGACACCATGGCGGCGGACGTCCCCCTGAAGGACCTCCCGCGTGCCCTGCTGGAGCGCGCGCTGGACGTCGGCGCGGAGCAGCCGAGCCACCTTTCCGGCCTGGTGACGGCGGCGAACGACGACATGATCCGGGCCGTGGTCCGCGAGCGGATCGAGCGGGCGTTCGACGAGCAGCTGGCCCCGCGCCTGAGCGGGCCGGACCGCGAGCTGCGCGCCGAGCTGCTGGCCGCGGTGATCACCGGGATCGCCGTGCTGCGCGGGAAAGTGGGCACGAAGGCCCTGACCGCGGCGGACCGCGCGGCGCTCGGCGACTACGTCGACCGCATGGCCGCCCCCCTGCTCGACCTCGGCTGAGTCACCCTCCCGCCCCGAAGAACTTTTCGTCGTAGATATTGTCAACAATTTCATCGACGATTAGGGTGCAAGCATGCTCATCGACTGCCACGGGCACTACACCACCGCACCTCCCGCGCTGGCCGCGTGGCGTGACCGGCAGGTCGCGGCCCTGTCCGGCGGCCCCGCCCCGGCGCGCGCCGACCTGCGGATCAGCGACGACGAGCTGCGCGAGACGATCGAGCCGAACCAGCTGCGCCTGATGGACGAACGCGGCATCGACCTGACCATCTTCTCGCCCCGCGCGTCGTTCATGGCCCACCACGTCGGGGACTTCACGACGTCGTCGGAGTGGGCCGCGATCTGCAACGAGCTCTGCTACCGCGTCAGCGCGCTCTACCCGGAACGGTTCGCGCCGGCCGCGATGCTCCCGCAGTCCCCCGGCGTCGACCCGGCGACCTGCGTCCCGGAGCTGACGCGGTGCGTCGAGGAGTACGGCGCCGTCGCGCTGAACCTCAACCCGGACCCCTCCGGCGGGCACTGGACGGCGCCGCCGCTCACGGACCGGTCGTGGTACCCCGTCTACGAAAAGATGGTCGAGTACGACATCCCGGCGATGGTCCACGTCAGCACGAGCGTGAACCCCGCGTTCCACACCACCGGCGCGCACTACCTCAACGCCGACACCACGGCGTTCATGCAGCTGCTGCAGGGTGACTTGTTCGCGGACTTCCCCACCCTGCGGCTGGTGATCCCGCACGGCGGCGGCGCGGTGCCCTACCACTGGGGCCGGTTCCGCGGCCTGGCGATGGCGCTGAAGAAACCGCCGCTCGAAGAACACCTGCTGGGCAACGTCTTCTTCGACACCTGCGTCTACCACCAGCCCGGTTCGGACCTCCTGTTCGACGTCGTCCCGGCGAAGAACATCCTGTTCGCCTCGGAGATGATCGGCGCGGTCCGCGACGTCGACCCGCGCACCGGCCACTACTTCGACGACACCCGCCGGTACGTCGAGGCCGCGAAACTGTCCGAAGTGGACCTCGCCGCGATCCGGGAGCACAACGCCCGCGCCGTCTACCCCCGCCTCGACGCCCTGCTCAAGCGCCAGGGGCGGTGAGGAACCCGTGACCGCACCGAAAACCCCCGGCTGGCTCGACTGGTACGCCCACCCGTCGAAGCCGCGGTTCCGGCTCCCGCCCGGAACCGTCGACGCGCACTGCCACGTCTTCGGCCCGCAGGCCGAGTTCCCCTTCGCCGCCGAACGCAAGTACACCCCGTGCGACGGCGGCAAGGACGACCTGTTCGCCCTGCGCGACCACCTGGGCGTCACGCGCAACGTCATCGTCCAGGCCACCTGCCACGGCACGGACAACTCCGCCATGCTCGACGCCGTCCGCGCGGCGGACGGCCGGGCGCGGGGCATCGCCACCGTGCGTCCCGACGTCAGCCAGCGCGAGCTGCGCGAACTCGACGAGGCCGGCGTGCGCGGGGTGCGGTTCAACTTCGTGCGCCGCCTGGTCGACGCCGCCCCGCACGAAGACCTGAGCACCATCGCGAAGAAGATCGCCCCGCTCGGCTGGCACGTCGTGCTGTACTTCGAAAGCGCCGACCTGCCCGAGCTGGAAGGGTTCTTCGGCTCGCTGCCGACCCCGCTGGTGATCGACCACCTGGGCCGGCCGGACGTGACGCAGCCGGTGTCCGGGCCGCAGTTCAGCCGCTTCCTGCGGTTCGTCGACCGCAACGACGTCTGGGTGAAGGTCAGCTGCCCCGAGCGCCTGACCGTGACCGGGCCGCCCGCCCTCGGCGGTGAGCAGCACGCCTACCGCGACGTCGTCCCGTTCGGCCGCCTGGCCGTGGCGGAGTTCCCCGACCGCGTGCTGTGGGGCAGCGACTGGCCGCACCCCAACCTCCTGGGCCACATGCCGGACGACGGCCTGCTGGTCGACTACGTGCCGCAAGTGGCGGTGACCACCGAGCAGCAGCGGAAGCTCCTCGTGACGAACCCGACGCGCCTGTACTGGCCCGGCAATGACGCCTGAGCGACAGGAACTCCCATGCAGCAAGCCAACTCCCTGAACCGGCTGAACCGCCTGCCGATCTCCCGGTTCCACAAGATCACCCTGCTCGCCGTCTCGTTCGCCTACTTCTTCGAGTTCGCGGACATCAACAGCTTCGCCACCACCGCGCCCAAGCTGATCAAGCTGTGGGGCGTGACGGTCGACCAGGTCGCGTACGTCACCTCGCTGTCGTTCGTCGGGATGTTCTTCGGGGCGATCGTCGCCAGTGGACTGGCCGACCGGTGGGGCCGGAAACGGGCGCTGCTGTGGACAACGCTGTGGTTCGGCGTGTTCTCGTTCGCGGCGGTGTTCTCGTGGGACGTCGTTTCGCTGGGTGTGTTCCGCGTCCTGACGTCGGCGGGGCTGTCGGCGATGACCGTCGTCGCGGTGATCTACGTCAACGAGCTGTACCCGGCCAGCAGCCGCGGCAAGTACCAGGCGTACGCGATCGTGATCGGCATCTGCGGCACGCCGGTCACCAACCTGATCGCCAGCGCCGTGGTGCCGATCAACGACTGGTCGTGGCGGCTGGTCTACCTGTGGGGCGCGCTCGGCGTGCTGCTCGTCTTCTTCACCCGGCGGCTCAAGGAGTCACCGCGCTGGCACGAAAGCCGCGGCGACCACGCCAAGGCGGACGAGATCCTGCGGGAGATCGAGGAGCAGGTCGCGGCGGAGAAGGGCCCGCTGCCCGAGCCGGAGCCGCCCGTTGAAGAGGCCCCGGTGACCAAGGCTCCGCTGCGGTTGCTGTTGCAGAAGAAATACCTGATGCCCACGTTGCTGCTGACAGTCGTGTGGGTGACCCAGACGATCGGCTTCTTCGGCTACTCGAGCTGGGCGCCCACGCTGCTGGCCCAGGAGGGCTTCAGCGTCGAGAAGTCGGTCTTCTACGTGGCGCTCACCACCGTCGGCGCGCCGCTCGGGTCGTACCTGGCCGCCATCGTCACCGACCGCTTCGAACGCAAGTGGTGCCTGGTCGCGTTCGGCTCGGTGATCGCGTTGTGCGGCCTGCTCTACGGGCTGACGTTCAACCCGGTGCTGATCGTGGTCTTCGGGTTCCTGGTGAACCTGTTCGAGCGCGGCTACACCGCACTCGGTTACGCCTATTCACCGGAGCTCTTCGACACCCGCGCCCGCTCGCTGGGCACCGGCGTCTCCTACGGGCTCGGGCGGCTGTCGAACGCGGCCGGCCCGCTGATCGTCGCCGCGCTGTACAACGGCAGCGGGTACCAGAGCGTGTTCCTCTTCATCGCCGGCACCTGGCTGGTCGGTGCGGTCGTGCTGGCCCTGTTCGGCCCCCGGACCCGCCCGGGACGGGCGCCCGCCGAACCGGCCGAACCGAAAAATACCGGCACGCCGATTCGCGGGTAAGGGCCGCTGTCACGGGTAACCGATCCTTGTAGGAGAACGTCGCGCCCTCGGGTGCGCGTTCTCGGGAGGAGTCGCATCATGCCTGTGAACTGGACCTTGGCGGACCAGCCAGGCTGGCAGACCCTGGACGTGGCCGGCACCGACCCGTCGGGCCTGGCCGAAGCCCGGATGTGGGCCGAGTCGCAGCTGACCGCGCTCGGTGACCCGCATCGGCTGGACACCCTGCTGATCGCCGGAGAGCTGCTGGACAACGCCTACCTGCACGCCGGAGGGCCGGTGGAGCTGCGGCTCCGCCGGACGTTGTGGCCGTGCGAGGTGACCGTGGCCGTCGCGGACGTCGGCGCCGGGGAGCCGCGGCTGCGGGTCCCCACGCGCGACGGCGGCCGCGGGCTGCTGGTGGTCGACCGGCTGTGCCTGACGTGGGGCGTGAGCCACCACGACGACGGCAAGCTCGTCTGGGGCCGCCTGCAGTGCGCGACCTCCGACGAGCCGTGCCCGCGGGCCTGGGCGAGTACGAACTAGCGGGACGTCAGTCCCGGCAGGAGAGCCAGCCAGTCGAGTGCCGCGGCGAGGTCGCCGTGCACCGGCAGGACCCGCTCGAGACCGAGGACGGTCAGCGGGCGCAGCACCGCGCGGCTGCGGGTGACCACGGCGAACGGCACCCCGGCTGCGTGCGCGTCGGAGGCGGCGTTGATCAGCACGGTCAGCGCGCGGGAGGCGCAGAACGTCACAGCCGAGGCGTCGATCACGAGGACGCGGGGCCGCAGGCCGAGCTCGAGTTCGATGATTTCCTCGAGGTGACCGGTGACACTGACGTCGAGCTCACCGGTGGCCGACACCACGGCCGAGTCGGCGGTCGTGGTCACGGCGAACGTCGCGACGGGCGCCTGAACTGCGGGATCTCTGAGCCGGGGCAGCGGAACAGCGGACATGGCGGAAGCCTCCTGGGTAAACCGTGAGGCCAAACCGCTCGTGCACCAGTCCAGTCCCACACCGGCCCCGAATCGGGGCCGTGGGTCTCGGGGTGCGACGGCTGCCGGTTGAACCGCTGCCTGCCGACCGTACCGCACACCTGTGCGACCCACCGTGTGACCTGTTCGCAGCAACAGGTCACCACGGCGTGTCGGCGGCCTCAGCGTGACGTCGCCGCGCTGAGGCCGGCGCCTTCGTGGTGCGGCCAGCGCGACTGCTCACCCGTCGGCTTGTCACCGAGGATCGTCACCCGGCGGCCCACCCGACGGCCGGTGTAGTCGTTGACCGCGTAGTGCTGGGTGGCCCGGTTGTCCCAGACCGCGATCGCCCCCGGCCGCCAGTGGTACCGGCAGACGCGTTGCGGGCTTTCGGCCACCTCGTACAGCTGAGCCAGCAAGGCCGCGCTCTCCCCCGGCGTGAGCTGCGGGATCCGGCGGGTGAACATGCGGTTGACGTACAGGGACCGGCGGCCCGTCTCGGGGTGTGTGCGGACCACCGGGTGCTCGGCCTCACTGCGGAACGACCCGTTGGGGTGCTCGAAGACGTGGATCGCCGTCAGGCCGTCCACCAGGTCCCGCACCGGCGCGGAAAGCGCTTCATACGCGAGGTACTGGTTGCTCCACATCGTGTCCCCGCCCGCCGGTGGGCACTCGACGAGCTGCAGCACGGACGCGATCGGCGGCGACGGGCTGAACGTGACGTCGGTGTGCCAGACGTCGGCGCGCGCGCCCTGGTCGGAGTCGAGCACCACGAGTTCGTCGTGGCCGGGCAGCTTCGGCAGGAACGGGTGCACCTCCAGCTCCCCGAACCGGCGGCCGAACGCCTTGTGCGCCTCGGGATCGAGCCCGGCGGCGTCGGGGAAGAACAGCACGAGGTGGGTCAGCAGGAGGTCCCGCACCTCGGCGAAGGCGGCGTCGGACAGCTCGGCCAGCGGCACCCCGCGCACCTCCGCGCCGAGCGCTCCCGAAATCGGCCGGACGTCGAACTCCATGATTTTTCCTTTCTTTTTCCGGGCAGGACGGAATAGCGTTTCGCCGCACAAAAGAATGGTTGACCGCATGGGATTCCGGTGCGATCGTGGTGGGGCCCGGTCACCCCCGCCGAAAGGACGCCGATGCCGAACGACGCCGCCGCCGAGCTCGCCCGCCTGGTCGACCTGGCGACCCCGTTCGCGATCCGTGCCGCCGTCGCGCTGCGGCTGCCCGAACTGGTCGCCGACGGCACCACGACGGCCGCGGACCTGGCCGCGGCCAGCGGATCCGACGCCGATTCGCTCGAACGACTGCTGCGGCACCTGGTGAACGTCGGCCTCTTCGCCGTCGAGGGCGGCGAGTATGCCCTCACCGACCTTTCGCGGGAACTGCTGAGTGAGCAGCAGCGCTGGCAGCGCGGCTGGCTCGCCCTCGACGGCCCGGGCGCGAAAATGGACCTCGCCTACAGCGGAATGCTGCATTCGGTCCGCACCGGCGAATCCGCGTACGGCCAGGCGCACGGCGTCGATTTCTGGGCCGATTACCGGCGCGACGAAAAACTGCGGCTGTTCTTCGGCGCCATCATGGCTGCGCACGCCTGGCAGACCGGCCCGGCGGTGGCCGCCGACTACGACTGGACCACGGTGAGCCGGGTGCTCGACGTCGGCGGCGGCATCGGTGCGCTGCTGAGCGAGGTCCTGCTGAAGCACCCGCACCTGCACGGCGCGGTGCTGGACCTGCCGCCGGTCCGCCCGGAGGCCGAGCAGGCCCTCGCCGACGCGGGGCTGGCCGACCGAGCGGAGTTCGTCGGCGGCAGCTTCTTCGACCCGCTGCCCACTGGCTTCGACGTCCTGCTGGTGTCGCGCGTGCTGACCGACTGGAACGACGAGGACGCCGCGAAGATCCTGCGCCGCTGCGCCGAAACGGGCGCGCGCGTGGTCGTCGTCGAGGTGCTGGCCGGAACCGAGCACGCGAAGAACAACTCGTCGTTCGACCTGCAGTCGCTGACCCTGCTGGGCGGCCGCGAACGCACGATCGACGATTTTCACGCGCTGGCCGCGGCGGCGGGGCTCGCGGTTCGCGGCACGCACGAAGGCCAGGGTGGGTTGGTCGTCGTGGAGTGCGTTGCCGTTTGAGGAAGGTGCGGCCCGGCCGGGAAGTCCCCGGCCGGGCTCACGGTCCGCGGCGCACACCAAGCCCGCCCGTCCACCACCGTGCGGCTGAAGTGCGAACCAGTCGACCAACCCACATACGAAGACCAGGGCGACCTGATCATCGAGGACTGCGGCCCGGCCGCGAAAACCTCGGCCCAGCGCACGGTCAGCAGCACACACCAAGTCCGCCCGACCGCCACGAAAACACCGCCGCGCGAACGAACCGCGAGCCGGCCGGGCTCGCGATCCGCGGCGCACACGAAGTCCGCCCGATCGCCGCGTGGCTGAAGCGCCAGCCACCCGACCACCCCACGCACGAAGGCGGCCCGGTCGTCGTCGAATGCCTTGGCGCCCGGGGAGGTCACGCCCAGGCCGGGAGGCGGCGGGCCCGCGGGTCCGGCAGCACGCCCAGCTGGTGCAGGCGGTCCACCGGGTTCAGCGGGTGCACCCCCAGGCCGGACATCGTGTGCATCACCGTGTAGCGGATGCGGTGGTTGCCGCCGGTGCCGCGCAGCGCCCGGCGGCCCGCCACCCGGCCGACCCACGACAGGTCCGTGATCATCCGGGCCGCGTTGTGGCTCGTGCGGCCGATCTGGGTCAGGTTCTCGCGGCGGGCCACGTCGTAGCGCGCCAGCGCGTGGTCGACGACCGCCGGGGTCAGCGAGCCGCCCTGGCGCAGCACCGCCGCCAGCTCGTGCGCGTCCGCGACGGCGCTGTTCATCCCCTGCGCGGCCATCGGGTGCACGGCGTGACCGCTCTCCCCGACCAGCGCGAGCCCGGGCACGGCCAGCGCGCCGGCCAGGAACCGGGACACCGGCAGCAGCTGACGGCCGCCGAGGTTCGCGTGGATCGCGTCCGCCAGCGGTGCCAGCGCGGGCGTCCCGCGCACCAAGCCGTCCGCCCAGGACGCCAGTCCAGCGGCGTCGAGGCCGCGCAGCTCATCCGGGCCGACCTGCGCGTACAGCCGCACCCGGCCGCCGGGCAGCGGGTACCGCAGCCGCAAGCCGCGTTCCGTGACGTACGCCGAGAAGTCCGCCTCCACCGAGGGCGCGCCGTGCAGCTCGAACGCCGCCAGCCGGTGCGGGTAGTCCTGCCGGCTCGCCTCGATGCCCGCCTCACGCCGGAGCCGCGACGAGATCCCGTCGGCCGCCACCACAAGAGCCGCGTCGACGACTTCGTCGGCCAGCCGCACGCCGGTCACCCTCCCACCCGAACGCACCAGGCCGCCGACGAGCACCCCGCGCCGGAAGTCCACTGTGGACGGCAGCGCCGAAGTCAGCGCTGCGAGGATCGCCGGGTAGTCGTGAGCCAGCAGCCAGGGCCGTTCGACGGGCAGCCGGCCATATTCGAGAGCCATCTGCGGCGCGCCCCCAGCATCTCGCGCCACCAAATTACCCAGTTTCAACGCGCCCTCCGGCGTCGCACCCCACTCGTCGAGGATCGCCAGCGACCCGGGCTGCAGCACCTCACCCTTCGCGACCGGTTTCACGGCCTCCTGCTTCTCGGCCAGCAGCACCCGATGCCCGAGACGGCCCAGCGCGCACGCGGCGGCCAGCCCGGCGACCCCGGCCCCGCAGACGACGACGTCGTACCTCATCGGCCGGCCACCTTCCGGTAGCGGGCCAGGGCTTTCAGCGCGAGACCGTGCGCGAGCGCGGGGTTCGGGTAGCGGCAGACGTGCCGCACGTACTCGTTGACACTCGCCGCGGGCCATCCGCCGCCGGGTTCCCGCCGCGCCAGCAGCCATTCGACGCCGGGCCGGACGACCTCGGGACCGGCCCCCGCGACCAGCAGCGCCGACACCGCCCAGCCGGTCTCCTCGACCGTGCCGGGGTCACCCGCCCCGGTACCCCACGAGCCGTCGCCGAGTTGGGTGCGCTCGAGCCACTCACGCGCGCGCCGCGCGGGGAGCGCGTCCGCCTGTCCCGCCTTCGCGAACGTCTGGAGCACGGCCGACGTCCCGGCGGTGTGCATCCGGTACCAGACGGACTCGAAACTGCCGTCGGGCAGCTGGGCCTTGGCGAACCAGCTCAGCGCCCGGCGCACGCGGCGGTCGTCGGCCGGGACGCCGGAGTCGAGCAGCCCGTCAACGGCCTGCGCGGTCATGTGCGGGCACGGGCCGCTGTTGGCCACCTTCGTGTTGCGGACGCACAGCCCCCACGAGCCGCGGGTGTCCTGCTGCAGCGTCAGCCAGGTGACGCCGCGGCGGATCGCCCCGGCCTGGTCGTCGCCGGGCAGGTGGCACAGCGCCGAGACGATCTCGCCGGTCTCCAGCGTCGCGGGCCAGCCGCGGGTGCCCGACCAGCCCCAGAACCCGGGCGGGCAGCCGAACGCCGTGAACGGACGATCCTGTTGCAGGCGAAGGAAAAGCTCCTTCACGGACGTCAGCCGGGGGTCACCCGCGTACCCGGCTTCGAGCAGGCCGGCGGTGGCGTACATCGACCACGTCAGGTCCAGCGGACCGCTCGCCCACGAGCCGTCGGGCGCCATCATCCGGCGGAACCAGCCGACGGCGGCGGTGACCATGTCGTCGCCGAGCCCGGCCCGGGCCAGGCCGGCGCAGACCAGCCCGGTGACCCAGGCGTCCTCGCACCACGCGCCGGTGCTGCCCTCGTGCTCGTAGACCTGACGGATCGCGGCCAGCGCGTTCGGCTCGGCCTTCCGGGACAGCGCTTTCTGCAGGCGGGTCAGCGGCTTGTGCCGCGTCTGGGCGAGGCCGAGCGCGTACACCATCGGCACGCGCAGGTCGAACAGCTTGCGGGACAGGCCGGGCAGCAGCGCGAGTTCCAGCGGGAACCGGCGCATGTCCGCCGGCGCCAGCCAGCCCGCGAAGCCGTAGAACTGGCGGCACCACGCGACGACCTCCGCGTGCGGGATCGCCTCCAGACCACCGGAATCGCGCATCCAGCGCTGCCCCGCGTCGACCTCCGCGGCGTTGCCTTCGGGGCCGGTCAGGTGCAGCACGGCCGAGGCCACCGCGGTCGGCCCGGCTTCGGACGCCTCGCCGGGCACCATCGCCCAGCCACCGTCGGCGGCCTGGGTGCGCTTGAGCCAGCCGACGCCGGCCTCGATCAGGTCGGCGGCGCCGCCGGGGTCGGCGAAGTGCAGCGCGCACACCGCGCCGACCGTGCCGAGAGTGGAGGTGAGGCTGCTGCCGCCGTAGTCGAACACGCCGTCCGCGCGCTGGGCCGCGAACAGCGCCTCGGCGCCTTCGGTGATCGCCTCGGTGAGCTGGTCGGCGCGCACGGACGTCATGCGGTGTCCTCTCCCCCGGCCGGGGCCGGGAACTCGTGGCGGGAGCGCATCAAAGCCTGGGTGACGAGCGAGAAGGCCAGCACCGGCGCGGCCAGCGCGAGCGCGAAGCGTGCACCGGCCGCCCCGGCGACGACGGCGGCGGCGAGCACCAGCCGTTCGGCGACGAGCAGTTCGTGGGCCCGCAACGCGGTCCGCGCAGGCACGGAATCCCGGCGCAGCAACGGAACGAACGCGGCGGCACCGACACCGGCAGCGACTGCGGCCAGGACGAGCTGGGCGACAGGATCGTCTGCGATGACCGAAGAAAGGGCGATCAAGACCACCCCGGCGGTGTACAGCCCCAGCGCGAGCCGGACCGCGGGCCGGAACCCGCGCTCGACCGGCACCGAGCGGTAGCCACCCGCGCGGTCGCCGTCGACGTCGCGGAGCGTGCCGACGAGGTTGGACGCTGTGTCGTGCAGCAGGAACCCGGCCGCGACCGGCAGCAACGCCCACGGCGGCCAGGGCGCGGCGACCATCGCGCCGATCGTCAGGGCCAGTGCGGTCAGGAAACCGCGGGAGGCGTTGCCGGCCAGCCCGCGTTTCTTGAACACCTTGCTGTAGCCGACGATCCCGGCCATCGCCACGGCGAACAGCGGGACGATTCGCCAGTTCGCCGTCACGAGCAGGACGGCCGACGCCGCCGCGCACGCGAGTCCGCCGCCGAGCGCCGCTTCGGCCGACAGCCGGCCCGACGGGATCGGCCGGTGCGGCTTGCCGATCGCGTCGAGCCCGCGGTCGAAGTAGTCGCCGAGGTAGTGCCCCGACAGCCAGCCCAGCGCGGGGGCGAACGCGGCGACGAGCAGCACGGCGGCACCAGACCCGCCCGCGACCACGGCCCCGGCCACGCCGAGCAGCGCCGGGTAGCACGTCGTGTAGGGCCGCCACGTCTGCACGTGGGCGACGGTGGCGCGCCCGGCCCGGCGCAGGAGGACGGCCGTCACCGGCGCACCCGAGGCGGTGGTCACGTCAGTGGTCCCGGTTCACGGCGAGGTCGGCGATCGCGGCCAGCAGGCCGGCGGCCCCGGTGACCGGCAGGACGCCGAGATCCGCCGTGGCCCGCGCGGCTTCCTCACGCGCACCCGCCACAGCCAGGTCAAGAGCCCCGCTGGACACGAGCACCTCCCGCAGCGTCTCGTGCGCGGCCTCGGGACGCAGGTCGCCGGACAACGCGCGTTCGACGCCGTGGCGCTCGGCCGCCGAGCCTTCGCGGTGCGCGAGCAGGACGGGGTAGGTCGGGCGGAGGTTGGCGGCGTCGCTCGTCCCGGGTTTGCCGGTGACGGCCGGGTCGGCGAGGAACGGCAGCAGGTCGTCGTACATCTGGAAAGCCAGGCCCGCGTGCTCCGCGAACGCCGTGACGACGTCGGCCTGCGCGCCCGAGCCACCGCCCAGCAGGGCCCCGGCCCGGCAGGCGCCGCGGAAGAGCGCGCCGGTCTTGAGCGAGGCCATCTCGAGGTAGGCGTCGAGGCCGCTGCCCGGCACGCCCGGACCCGGCGGCACGAGCAGCGCCTCCTGGACCTGGCCGCGGCACAGGTCTTCGCCCGCCTGGGCCAGCACGCGCACCGCGGCGACGACGGCGGCGTCCGGCGCCGCGCAGTCGGCGACCGCGCCGAACAGGCCGAGGATCAGCGCGTCCCCGGTGACGATGGCGTCGGCCACGCCGTAGCGCGCGTGCACCGACGCGCGGCCGCGGCGCAGGTCGTCACCGTCGATGATGTCGTCGTGCACGAGGGAGGCGACGTGCAGGTATTCGACGGCGAGCGCGGCGGGCAGCACGTCCTCCCGCGCCCCGCCGACGGCTTCGGCCGAGGCGACGAGCAGCAGGGGCCGCAGCAATTTGCCCGGGGAGAGCAGGGCGTAGCGGGCGATCTCGTCGAGGCGATCGCCGGTCGCGGGCCGCTGTTCGAGGGCCCGGCGCACGTCGGCGGCGGCGGCGGTATCGCTGATCAGCGCGGTCATCCGGCGAACTCCTTGGCCAGCATCAGGACGGCGTCGTTGGCTTCGGGCGTGCCGGTGCTCACCCGCACCCCGGCGCCGCCGATCTCCCGGACCGCGACACCGTGCGCGGCCAGGTAGTCCACAAAGGACTTATTGCGCTCGCCCAGCCGCAGCCACAGGAAGTTCCCGCCGCTGACCGGCACGTCCCAGCCCAGCTCCAGCAGCCCCGCACGGACGCGATCGCGTTCGGCGGCGACTTCGGCGCAGCGCTCCCGCATGACGTCGTCCGCCTCCAGCGCCGCCAGCGCGGCCGTCTGGGCGACGGTCGGGACGCGGTAGAACGGCAGCGTCGGCCGCAGCGCGGCGGCCACCGGTTCGGCCGCGACGAGGTAACCGACCCGCAGGCCGAGCAGGCCGTGGGACTTGGAGAACGTCCGGACGACGGCGACCCGGTCATCGGCCAGCTCGAGACCGTCGGCGACCTCGGCCGGGTCGGCGAACTCGCGGTAGGCCTCGTCGATCAGCACGAGCACGTCCGGCGGCAGCGCGTCGAGGAACGTCCGGAGTGCGTTCTCCCCCAGCACTTCCCCGGTCGGGTTGTTCGGGTTGCACAGGAGCACGACCCGCGTCTCCGGGGTGACGGCCGCTGCGAGCGCGGCCAGGTCCTGGTGATCGTCCGGCGAGGCCACCGCGACCGGCCCGGCGAACGCGTTGCGGATCAGCAGCGGGTACAGCTCGAACGACGGCCAGGCGTGCACCACCCGCCCGGCCCCGGCATGCGCGGTGAGGAACTGCTGGAGCAACGCCCCGGACCCGGCACCGGCCACCACCCGGGCCGGGTCGAGCCCGTGCCGACGGGCGATTTCCGTGCTCAGCCCGGTGGCCAACGCGTCGAGCGTGCGATGGATGTCGCCGAGGCTTTCTTCGATCGCGCGACGCACTCCCGGCAGGGGTGCGGAATGGTTTTCGTTCAACGAGAGCTGGTGTTCGATCTCGGACACGTGGTCAGCCTTTCCCGCACCGAGCGCGGGCCATTTCCGCCCGTCGCCGAATTTCGGATTGCCGCCGTATTCAGTGTGCTGCCCACCGGAAGACGGTGTCAAGACGCCGTTCGCCTTCTGTCCACCAGCACGGGAAACCGGTCAGAAGCCGCTCATTCCCTAGGGAAACGACCAGACTTTCCATGCTCTACAAAGAATCGATCGACGCAATTGCCTAGAATCGCGCGCGTCACGGAAACAATCGTGCAACACCCGGGAAACCCCGCATTTTCGATGCGCTCAGCGCAACGCGGCGAGGTCCGCACCGAGACGGGTGCGCTCAGAGCACCGCGGCCAGAACGTGGAACCCCGTCAACTCCCGCACCAGACCCGCGAACCCCGCCGCTTCCTCACGAAACTCCGGCGCCAACACCGCACACACCCCCGAAGCCAACGCCTCAGCCGAGTCCACAGCCAGGCCGAGACCCAGCCCGGCGATCCCGCGAGCGTTGGCGACAGCACCACCAATCGCGCAACACCCCGGAATCCCGCACTGTCCGATGCGCTCAGCGCAACGCAGCAAGATCCTCAGCGAGAACGTCAAACCCTGGCAACTCCCGCACCAAACCCGCGAACTCCGCCGCCCGGTCGCGGAACTCCGGCGCCAACACCCGCAAACACGCCGAAGCCAGCACCTCAGGCGACGCCTCAGCCGGGTCCACAGCCACCCCAAGCCCCAGCTCTGAAACACGCCGAGCATTGGCAGGCTGGTCGGCGAACAGCGGCAGCACCACCATCGGCGTCCCCGAACGCAGCGCCTCCTGGACACCGCCGAACCCGCCGTGGGACAGGAAGAGCAACGCGCGGCCGAGCAGCCGTGACTGCGGCGCGAACGGCACGATCCGGACGTTCGGCGGCCGCGGCCCGGTCCACTCGGCGGGGCCGGTGGACAGCACCGCCGGCCCCGGCAGCTCACCGAGGGCCAGCGCCATCGCCGCCAGCAACCGGGACGCCTCGGGCACCACCGTGTGCGCGACCGTGCCCAGCCCGGCGACGGCCAGCGGCGCGAAGTCCGCGACACCGGGATCGTCGGTGCGGTAACAGCGCAGCGACGGCACGGGGTCCGCGTACCACCGGGCCGGGACGACCGCGGCGAGCAGGCCGTCGTTCGGACGGCCAGGGTCACCCTGATCACCTAGAACGCCCAGGGCGACCAGCTCGGCGTTGAGCGTGTCGTGCAGGAACGGCAGGTGCGCCGCGGTGCCCGGCGCGATGTCGAGCACCGCGCGCGGCAGCCCGAGCTTGACCGCGGCCAGGTAACCGCCGAACTCGTTGCACTCCCGCACGAGCACGTCCGGCCGCCACCGCTCCGCCGCCGCGATCAGGTCGCGCGCGAAGATCCCGGCCAGCGGCCCGGCGAACGCCTTGGTCAGCGCGCCCGGCTCCTCGCGGGCGCGGGCGGTGTCGGCGGCTTCCTCGTCCTCGGCGCCGGGCATGCCGGGGCTCGACAGGACGGCGGGGTCGGCGAGGAGCTGCTCCAGCGTGCGCACGTGCGGCAGCGGCAGGTGCTCGATGCCGTGGCGCGCCAGCTCGTCCGCCATCGCCGGGGCGGTGGCGACGGCGACGGCGTGCCCGGCCTTCTGCAGCGCCTTCGCCACCGGCACGAGCACCGGCACCAGGTGCGAGTAGTAGGGCAGGCAGGTCAGCAGGATCCGCGCGCTCACCGCCACGCCCGCACGGCCTCGATGTCCAACCCGGCCAGCACACCCTCAGGACGCGCAGCAGTGACGCTGAAACCGCGCGCCGCCAGCAGCGCGCGAATGCGCGGCCCGTCGTGCTGCGTCTCCATCACCGCCACGCCCGCACGGTCTCGGTGCCCAGCCCGGCCAGCACACCCTCAGGACGCGCAGCGCTGACAGTGAAACCACGCGCCACCAGCAGCGCGCGAATGCGCGGCCCATCGAGCCGCATCCCCATCACCGCCGCCCCCACACGGTCTCGATGTCCAGCCCAGCCAGCACACCCTCAGGACGCGCAGCAGTGACGCTGAAACCACGCGCCGCCAGCAGCGCGCGGATGCGCGGCCCGTCATGCTGCGTCTCCAGCACGACCTGCCGGATCCGTGGCCAGTCGGTTTCCGCGATTCCGGCGAGCACGTCCGCCTCCGCGCCTTCGACGTCGATCTTCAGCAGGTCGATCGGGCCGGTGAAGCCCGTCCGGGCGAGCACGGCCGAAAGCGGTTCGACCGGCATCCGCACTTCGGAGGCCGTCGCGAAAAGGCGTTCGCGGTATTCACGTTCGGCCGCCGTTCCCGGCAGCCGGGACACCTCGGCCTTGAGGTCCGGGTAGCGCGTCGAATTGCCCGGCAGGTCTTCGAAATAGGTGAAGGCGACCTCGCCCTCCGCCCGCGCGCCGAGCGCGGCCCGCAGCGGGGTGACGCCGAGGCAGCCGTGCCGGCCGAGATTCGCTTCGAGGGCGGCGTAGGTCGCGGGCATCGGCTCGATCGCGAGGACCCGGGCCTTCGGGTACCGCGTTTTGACGTAGAGGCTGAACAGCCCGACGTTGGCCCCGGCGTCGACCACCACGGCGTCCCCGCCGAGGGTGATCCCGCCTTGCAGGTAGCAGTTGCCGTGGAAGATCTCGTCGTGGATGAAGCCGATCTCAGCCGTGTCCCCTGACGTGCTCTGCGGCACGTAGCAGCCGAAACCGGCTTCGAGTTCGACGTACCGAAGCGGTGTCATCGGGCCATCCTCGCCGTTTCCCCGATGCCGGACCACCCGCTAGCCGGTGAAGTGTGGGTGGATCCGGAGACAAAGAGCGAATTTGAGTGACACTTGATTAGCTAACTCGTTCGCCTACATACGCGCCGGTATGTCGGCTGCTACGCTCCACAGTGGATCGGGCATTTATCGTGCGTTCGGTCACAGTCGCACTACGGACATCAACGTCAAGGAGCAGCCCCATGGCCCAGAAGGTCCTCGTCGAAATGCTGGACGACATCGACGGCAGCCCCGCCAGCCACACCGTTCCGTTCGGCCTCGACGGCGTCAGCTACGAGATCGACCTTTCGGACGACAACGCCGCCGCGCTGCGCGAGGAGCTCTCCCGGTTCATCGCCGCGGGCCGCAAGACCGGTGGCCGCAAGGTGCGCGTGGCGACCGGCCAGTCGACGGCCGCGAGCTCGGCCGACCGCGAGCGCTCCCGCGCGATCCGCGCCTGGGCCAACGAGAACGGCTACGACGTCTCCGAGCGGGGCCGCCTGTCCTCGGAGATCGTCAACGCCTACGACGAAGCCCAGCTGCAGGCCGCCGCTCCGGCACCGGCCCGCAAGCGGGCGCCGCGCAAGAAGGTCGCCGCCGCGAAGAAGTAATGACGTGCGCGCCGGTCACTGGGGAGAGATCGGGAAGGCCGGACCGCCGGCGGCGAGACTCCAGCACTCGCCGCCGGTGGATTCCCGGCCGTTTTCCGGAAAGAATGAACCGGACAGCCGTTGTCATTTCGCTGGTCACCGCGGTGGAAATACCCGCGGGCTTTCAGCGGCAGGGTCCGTCGCCGGGCGCGGCCATTCCCCGCCACAGCAGATCCGCCAGGTCCGCCGCGTGCCGCCGCCACTCCCCGTTCGGGTCGAGGTAGAGCAGGCCGCCGAGGCCGCGCAGCACCGTCACCGGGTCCAGGTCCGCGCGGACCGCGCCCGCTTCCGCATTCGCCTTCAGCAACGTCGTGACCGCGCCGACCATCGACTCGTACGCGCTCGCCGGCAGTTCGCCGCGGGACGCCGTCGCCGTGCGCAGGGCGTCCGCCAGGCCGCGCTTGGTCATCATGTAGTGCGCCAGGTGGTCGGTCGCCCAGACGCGGAACGCCTCGTGCGGCGCGTACTTGCCCAGCAGCACCGGCACGACGTCGACGAGGTGCCGCACCTCACGTTCGTAGACCGCAAGGATCAGCGCTTCCGGGGTCGGGAAGTGCCGGTAGACCGTGCCGACACCGACTTCGGCGCGCTTCGCGATCGCGTTGAACGAGACGTCGCCCGTGGCGGCGAGGGACTCGGCGGCCGCGACGAGGATGCGTTCGTGGTTGCGCCGGGTGTCCGCACGCCGGGGGCTGACCGATCCCGTCATCGTCCCTCCCGGTGGTTGTCGTCCCAGGTGAATGTAGTGCAGCACGGCTCTGACCTGGAGCAACTCCAGGTCTCGGGCTCGTTGCGAAGCGGATTGTAATCCGCTAGCCTCGCCAAGAGGTGAAGCGGATGAGTATCCGGTACACCTGGCTCCCACCACGACGCCGTTCAGGCTCCCACCCGGACGATCTGCGGAAAGAGACCAGTGGACATCTCCCTCCAAGTCAATGGCAGTACCGAGCACCTGGACGTCGACCCCGGCGTCACCCTGCTCGACGCCCTGCGCGAACGCCTCGAGGTCACCGGCCCGAAGAAGGGCTGCGACCGGGGCCAGTGCGGCGCCTGCACGGTGCACGTCGGCGGCAAGCCCGTGCTGTCGTGCCTCACCCTCGCGGCCGCCGTCAAGCAGCCCGTGACCACCGTCGAAGGACTGTCCACAGGGGACGACCTGCACCCGGTGCAGCGGGCGTTCGTGGACCAGGACGCGCTGCAGTGCGGCTTCTGCACCTCGGGGCAGATCATGTCGGCGGTCGCGGCCGTCGAGCAGGACGTCACCGACGTGCGCGAGTTCATGTCCGGCAACCTCTGCCGGTGCGCGGCCTACCCGAACATCGTCGCGGCCGTCGAGCAGGCCAGGAGGGCCGATGCGTCCCTTTGAGCTGACCGCGCCGACCACCCTCGACGACGCGCTCGCCACGCCCGGCACGTTCCTGGCCGGCGGCACGACCCTCGTCGACCTGATGAAGCTGAACGTCCTCACCCCGCAGCACGTGCTGGACATCAACAACGTCCCGCTGCGCGGCATCGACACCACCGACGGGCTGCGGTTCGGCGCGCTGGAGCGGATGAACGACATCGCCGCCCACCCCGGCGTGTACCCGGCGATCTCGCGCGCGCTGCTGCTGAGCGCGTCCCAGCAGATCCGGAACATGGCCAGCATCGGCGGGAACCTGCTGCAGCGCACCCGCTGCTCGTACTTCCGCGACGTCGCCACGCCGTGCAACAAGCGCGTGCCCGGCAGCGGCTGCCCGGCGCTCGAAGGCGCCAACCGGATGCACGCGATCCTCGGCACCAGCGACTCCTGCGCGGCGACGCACGCGAGTGACGTAGCCGTCGCCCTCGTCGCGCTCGACGCGGAACTGCGCCTGGCCGGCCCGGACGGCACCCGCACGGTGAAGCTCGGCGACTTCTACCGGCTGCCGGGCGACACGCCCGGCGTCGAGAACGACCTGCGCACCGGTGAGCTGATCACCGAGGTCGTCGTGCCGAAGCTGGACTGGGCCGCGAACTCCACCTACGTCAAGGTGCGCGACCGGCAGTCCTACGAGTTCGCGCTGTGCTCGGCCGCGGTCGCGCTGGACGTCCGGGACGGCGTGATCGCCGACGCCCGGATCGCCGCCGGCGGGGTCGGGACGGTGCCGTGGCGGCTGCCCGCCGTCGAGGACGCCCTGCGCGGCAAGCCCGCGACGCAGGAGTCCTTCGAGGAGGCCGCTTCCGTGGCCGCCGAGGGCGCCCGGCCGCTGTCCGAAAACGCTTTCAAGGTGCCGCTGCTGAAGCGGACCCTCGTCCGCGCGTTGCTCGAACTGACCGAGGAGAGCACCCGATGACCGCCGCCCGTCTCGACGCGCCGGTGAAGGTCACCGGCCGGGCCAAGTACGGCGCCGACCACCACTTCCCCGGCATGGTCTACGGCTGCGTCGTGCTCAGCACGGTCGCCAACGCCGAGCTCGAAGCCATGGATGTCACCGCGGCGAAGAGCGCGCCCGGCGTGCTCGGCGTCTACTCGCCGTTCGACCCGCTGGAGCTGCGCACCCCGGTCTCGCCGCTGTTCGGCGAGACGTGGGTGCCCATGCAGACCAAGGAGGTCGCCTACTACGGCCAGGCGATCGGCTTCGTCGTGGCGGAGACGTTCGAGCAGGCCCGTGACGCGGCGATGCTCGTCGAGGTCACCTACCGCACCCGGCCGGCGCTGACCTCGCTCGAGGACGGCCTCGCCACCGCGGAGGACGCCCCGCCGGGCCGGGACGGCACGCCGTCGACGTTCGAGATCCTCGAAGACGGCGTCGAATCCTTCGACGACGCGCTGGCGGCGAGCCAGGTCGTGGTCGAGGCGACCTACCACACGGCGACCCAGAACCACGCCGCGATGGAGCCGCACTCGGCCGTCGCGGTCTGGGACGACGGCGAACTGACCGTCTACAGCGGGAACCAGGGCGCGCACCTGCAGGCCCAGGAGCTGGCGAGCGCGCTGGACCTGCCCGCCGAAGCCGTGCACGCGCTGAACCCGTACGTCGGCGGCGCGTTCGGCGGCAAGGGCCGGACGTCCGCACCGGCGTTCCTGGCCGCCGCCGCGGCCCGGGCCCTCGACCGGCCGGTGAAGGCCGCGCTCACCCGCGAGCAGGTGTTCACCGCGACCGCCGGCCGCGCGGCGACGGTCCAGAAGATGACGCTGGGCGCCGAACGCGACGGCACGCTCGTCGCCCTGCGCCACGACTCCTGGTGCAGCACCGACGTCCACCGCGGATTCGTCGAGCCGACGTCGCACGGCACGTCCCGCGAGTGGTACGCCACCCGCAACCTGCACATCAGCCAGAAGGTGGTGCCGCTCAACATCCCGCCGACGACGTTCATGCGGGCGCCGGGCGAGGCACCCGGGTCGTTCGCGCTGGAGAGCGCGATCGACGAGCTGGCCGTCGCGCTCGACATGGACCCGATCGAGCTGCGCCAGAAGAACAACTCGACCGCGCCGCCGGGCCACGACCTGCAGTGGTCGAGCAAGCACCTGGACGAGTGCTTCGAGATCGGCGCGCAGCGGTTCGGCTGGGTGCACCGCAAGCCGCACGGGGAGGCCGACGGCGACTGGCAGGTCGGCCTCGGCACGGCCACGGCGATGTTCCCCGCCCTGCGGTTCCCGGCGACCGTCGGCATCACGCTGCAGGACGACGACACGGCCGTGGTCGCCACGAGCGGCGCGGACCCGGGCACCGGCCTGCTGACCGTGCTTTCGCTGGTGGGCGGGGAATCGCTGGACATCGCGCCGGAGAAGATCGTGCCCAAGCTCGGCGACTCGGCACTCCCGCCGGGCGGCCTGTCCGGCGGCTCGACCGCGACGGCGAGCGTCGGCACGGCCATCATGATCGCCGCGACGAAGGCCATCGACGAACTGGTGGCGCTCGCGGCCGATCCCGGCGCGCCGTTCGAAGGCGCCGAGGTCACCTACGCCGACGGCCGCGTGCTGGCCGACGGGAAGTCGATGACGTTCGGCGAGCTGCTGCGGGCCGTCGGCCGGACGTCGCTGGAGGTCACCGGCTCGTCGGCCCCCGGCGAGGAGCTGACCAAGCACTCCTTCAGCTCGTTCGGCGCGCAGTTCTGCGAGGTCCGCGTGCACAAGTGGACCCGCGAGGTGCGGGTGTCCCGGATGCTCGGCGTCTTCGACACCGGCCGGATCATCAACGCGCGGGCGGCCCGCAGCCAGCTGATCGGCGGGATGATCTGGGGCGTGTCGGCCGCGCTGCACGAAGGCCTGGAGATCGAGGCCAACGGCCGGCTCGCGAATGGCGACTTCGCGAGCTACCTGCTCCCGGTGAACGCGGACATCCCGGAGGTCGACGTCCACTTCGTCGAGTACCCGGACACGCTGCACAACGCCGTGGGCGCCAAGGGGCTCGGCGAGATCGGCACGGTCGGGATGGCCGCGGCCATCGCCAACGCCGTGTACAACGCCACCGGCGTCCGGGTCCGCCACATCCCGATCGCCATCGAGGACCTGCTGGCGGATCAGCCGGTGTAGAACTCCTTGCGCCCGGCGACGAACTGTTCCACCGTCTGCGGCCGCTCCCCGGTGACACGCTCGACGTCATCGGTGGAGCGGTCGTAGCGGTTTTCGCGGTGCAGCCTCGCCATCGTCGCGATGTGCTGCTCGGTGTGCGGCGGCAGGCCCGCCTTCGCGAGCACCTCGGCGCGCCAGACGTCCAGCGGGACGTCCACATAGGACACCTCGCGGCCGAGCGCCGCCGAGAACCCGGCCGCGACGCCGGTCAGGTCGAGCGTCCGCGGGCCGGTCAGCTCGTACACCTTCCCGGCGTGCTCGCCCGGGTCACGCAGGATGGTCGCCACCACCCGGGCGACGTCGACCGCGGCGACCGGGGACGTGCGGCCCGTCCCGAACGGCAGCTCCAGCGTGCCGCGCTCGCGGATCGACCGCGCGGCCAGCGTCGTGAACAGCGGGTTGTCCAGGAAGGACGTCGGGCGCACGTGCACCACGGGCAGCCCCGACCAGTCCAGCACCCGCTCCGAAAGCCAGTGCAGCCGCTGCTGGCGGGACTCCGCGGTACTGGTCACGGTCATCTGGGACACCGTCATCTGCGACATGTCCACCAGCACGTCGAGGGCGCCGAGCTCCTTCGCGACGGTGGCCAGCACGGTCGCGGCGAGCAGCTGGTCCGGCGAGACGCTGAGCCCGAAGTACGCGCGGCCGACGCCGTCGAGCGCGGCCGCCACGGTCTCGGGCCGGGTCAGGTCGCCGGTGACGACCTCCGCGCCCAGCGCCCGGACCCCGGCCGCCCGCTCGTCGTCGCGGCGGACCATGACCCGCACCGGCAGGTCGTGCGCGCGCAGCCGCTCGGTGACGAGACGGCCCACGCCGCCGGCGCCGGTGACGAGAACGAGATCGGCCATGGGGGTCCTCCTAGCTCGCGTGTTGTCACCTCATAGTGCCAGAAAGTCACGTCCATCTGCTGAGTTGCGTAATGAAACTAACTCCTCCCGGACAGGCTGCCCGGCCGTTACCCATCCGCGACGATCACGGGCCGATTCGCCCATGACGCGGCCGGTCCGCCGTCCTAGGCTTGCGGGCGACAACGAGGAGTCCCCCGAGAATGCTGATCGACGACCTGGCCGCCGCCCTGCCGGCCGACCGGCTGGTCCGCGACCCGGACGTGCTGCGGAGCTTCGCCCACGACGAGGCCGAATGGGCACCGCACGCGCTGCCCGCCGTCGTGGTCCGGCCGCACACCGCCGAAGAGGTCCAGACCGTGGTGCGACAGTGCCTGCGCCACGGCACGCCGCTGGTCACCCGCGGCGCCGGCACCGGGCTGTCCGGCGGCGCGAACGCCGTCGAGGACTGCGTGGTGCTGGTGACCGACCGGCTGGCGGCCATCAAGGAGATCAACGAGCAGGAACGGCTCGCGGTCGTCGAACCCGGTGTGGTCAACGACGATCTGCGCGCGGCCTGCGCCGAACGCGGGCTCTGGTACCCGCCCGACCCGGCGAGCTCGCCTTGGTCGACGATCGGCGGCAACGTGGCGACCAACGCCGGCGGCGTCTGCTGCGTGAAGTACGGCGTCACCCGCGACTACGTCCTGGGCATGCAGGTCGTCACCGGCACCGGCGAACTCGTCCGGCTCGGCCGCCGCACCGCCAAGGGCGTGGCGGGCTACGACCTGGCCGGGCTGATGGTCGGCTCCGAAGGCACGCTGGGCGTGATCACCGAGGTCACCCTCCGGCTGCGTCCGGCACGGGCCGCCGAGCGGACGGTGGCCGGCTACTTCGACACGACGGTCGCCGCCGGGGAGGCCGCGGCGATGGTCGCGGCGCGGGGGGTGCTGCCCTCGGCGCTCGAACTCGTCGACCGGCACTGCCTCGCCGCGGTCGACGCGTGGAAGAACATGGGCCTGAGCACCGACGCGAACGTCGTGCTCCTGGGCCGCACCGACGCACCCGGCGCCCAGGGTGAGCACGAAGCCTCGGTGCTGCTCGAATGCTTCGAAAAGGCCGGGGCGACCTGGGCCGCGCAGTCGTCCGACCAGGCCGAGGCCGACGCGTTGTTCGACGCCCGCCGCCTCGCCTACCCGGCACTGGAGCGGCTCGGGCCGGTGCTCACCGAGGACGTCTGCGTGCCGACGCAGGCCGTGCCCGAGATGCTCGCGCGGATCGACCGGGCGGCGCTGCGCCACGACGTCGTGATCGCCAACATCGCGCACATCGGCGACGGCAACCTGCACCCGCTGCTGGTGACCCCGCCCGGCGACGAGACCGCGCGGAAGAACGCCCAGGCGGCGTTCGAGGACATCATCTCCGACGCGCTCGACCTCGGCGGCACGGTCACCGGCGAGCACGGCGTCGGCCTCTTGAAACAACCCGGCCTGTCCCGGGAGCTCGGCCCGGCGGTGCTCGAGCTGCACCGCGCGGTCAAGCGGGCGCTGGACCCGCAGCAGATCTTCAACCCCGGCAAGGTTTTCCACGAAGGAGCCCCCGCATGACCGACGCGATCGTCCCCACCACGTCCGGCGCGGTCCGCGGGGAGCTCACCGCGGACGGCGTCGCCCGGTTCCGCGGCATCCCGTACGCCGCCGCGCCCGACGGCGAGCTGCGGTTCGCCGAGGCCGTGCCGGCCCCACCGTGGGAGGACGTCCGCGACGCGCGGAGACCCGGGCCGACCGCCCCGCAGCGCCACCGTGACCTGCCGGGTTTCGACCTCGACCCGATCGTCGGCCCCGGCTGGCGGCCGGGGCCGGAGTACCTGACGGTCGACGTCTGGACGCCGGACACCGGCGCGGCCGGGCTGCCGGTGCTCGTGTTCGTGCACGGCGGCGCGTTCATCGGCGGCACCGGCTCGGCCGCGGTCTACGACGGCACGTCGTTCGCGCGGGCCGGGGCGGTCCTGGTGACCGTGCAGTACCGGCTCGGGATCGACGGGTTCCTGCCGCTCGAGGGCGGCGTGACGAACCTGGGCCTGCGTGACCAGCTGGCGGCGCTGAAGTGGGTCCGGGAGAACATCGAGGCGTTCGGCGGCGACCCCGAAAACGTCACGCTCTTCGGCGAGTCCTCCGGCGCGGTGAGCGTCGCGTGCCTGCTCGGCTCCCCGCTCGCGACCGGGCTGTTCCGCCGGGCGATCATCCAAAGTGGACACCCGGACATGGTCCGGGGCATCGTCGAAGCGAAGCGGCTCGCGCGCGTCGTCGCCGACGAGCTGCACGTCGAGGCGACCGCGGAGGCGTTCCGTAAGGTCTCGACCGAGCAGCTGCTCGACGCCCAGGACGCGGTGCTGCGCCCGGGCGGCGCACCCGACCTGCGTGACGCGCTGGGTTACGACCGCGGTTACGGGCTCAGCCCGTTCCTGCCGATGGTCGGCGACGACGTGCTGCCGCAGCACCCGGGCAAGGCGATCAAGGCGGGCGCGGGCGCCGCCGTCGACCTGATCGTCGGCAGCTGCCGCGAGGAGATGCGGCTCTACCTGGTGCCGACCGGCGTGCTCGAGGCCGTCACCGACGACCAGGCCGTCGCGTCGCTGGCCGTGTCGCACCCCGACCCGGCCGGTGTCCTGCACCGCTACGGCCTCGGCGGGGAGCGCGTGGCGGGCGAGGTGCTCGTCGACGCGCTGACCGACCTGGTCTTCCGCGACTCGGTACGCGACCTGGCCGAGAACCACGCCGGCCGCACCTTCCGCTACGAGTTCGAGTGGCGCTCCCCGCTGCTCGACGGCCGGATGGGCGCCTGCCACGGCCTCGAGCTCCCCTTCGTCTTCGACGCGCTCGACGTGCTGTCCGGGCCGCGCGGCCTGCTCGGCGAGCACGCGCCGCGGCGGCTGGCCCACGACCTGAACGGCGCCTGGTACCGCTTCGCCACCACCGGCTCGCCGGGCTGGCTGGAGTACACCGGCGAGGAGACGACGTTCCACGCGGGGGCCACCTACTGATCACGTCCCGGCCGCCCGCCCGTACGGCGGGCTTTGGTCCACCAGGGCAGACTTGTCACCCTGGCGGTTGACCATGCCCTGCCGCGCTGCGAGGCTCGAACCGCCCGGACGGCCGGATGAATGGGGACACCGATGCCCGAGGCGGGCTTTGACGCGCCGCCGCGTGCGTTCGTCCGCACGCTGTTGCGCAACGGCACGCCCGCGGAGGCTCCGGTGCCCGACGGCGACGCGGGTGACATCACCGCGGTCGGCGACGCGACGCTCGCCCGGGCTTCGCGCTACTGGGTGGTCGTGCCGCTGGCCTACCGGACCGCGGCGTTCATCAAGGTCTTCATCGGGTTCACCGCCGCGAACGGCAGCATCGGGCTGGGGCCGGTGCTCGCGGCCACGCTGTTCGCCGTCGTCGTCAACTCCGCCGAGATGTTCTGGGTGCTGCGGGTCGGCGGGCTGCGCGCCCGCGGTGCCGGCCGGGTCCTGAGCCTGGACCTCGTGGTCGGCGTACTGCTCAACTTCGCCGTGGCGGCCACGGCGCCGGCCGCGGTGCAGCCGTTCGCGATCGACGTGTCGTGGACCTGGCTGGTCGGCGCGGTCGCCATGTGGGCAGGCACGTTCGGGCTGCCGGCGGCGCTGTGGCTGCTCGTCGCGGCCGCGCCGGTGCGGGCGGCGCTCACGCTCACCGGCGGCCTCCCGCTGAACGACCAGCTCGCCGTGACCCGCTCGGTCGGCTGCATGATCGCGCTCGGGGTGGCGATCGTGCTGGCCGCCGGCACCCTCATCCTGCTCGGGGCCGGCACCCGGTTCGCGCTCGACCTCGGCCTGCGCCGCGGGCGCGAAGCGGAGCGCCGCCGGACGCTGCGCATCATGCACGACAGCGTCCTGCAGACCCTCGAGGCGCTGGCCATCTCGGCGCCCGGCGACGACGCCCAGGCCGTCACCCGGCTCAGGGAGCTGCGGTCGGTCGCCAAGGCCGAGGCGGCCGACCTGCGCCGCAAGATCACCGAGCCGGTCGAAGGCAGCTCGGTGCGCGGGTTCGCCATCGAACTCGCCGACGTCGCCACCGAGCTGGCCCGCGACGGGCTGCGCACCCAGCTCGTCGCCGCGGACTTCGCCGACGACGACAAGCTCTCGCAGGACCGGCGGACCGCGATGTGCGAGGCGGTCCGGGAAGCGTTGCGCAACACCGTGAAGCACTCCGGGACCAAGCAGGTCGTGCTGCGGGTGGAGGAGCGCGACGGCGGGATCGCGGTGGTCGCCCGGGACCAGGGCCAGGGCTTCGACGTCCGCGACCGGCCGCCGGGCTTCGGCATCAGCCAGTCCATCAAGGCGCGGCTGGCCGAGGTCGGCGGCCACGGCACGGTCGACTCCCAGCCGGGCCGCGGCACCCGCGTCACCCTGTGGGTGCCGAGCTAGACGTTCCCCGACAACGGTCCTGCGCTGGGTGGCAAGACCGCGGGCCACCCGGCGGCGCACCCTTTCCGCATCGGTACCGCAGCGGAGGAGACGCCCATGGCCGGATCGGAAACGGGCGCGCTGCGCCGGGACGCCCTCGGCACGCCGGGGGTGGTGTTCCTCGTGCTGGCCGCGGTCGCCCCGCTCACCGGCATCATCGTGGTGGCCTCGCTCGGCATCGCCCTCGGCGACGGCGGCGGGATGCCCGGCGCGTTCCTGCTCGCCGCGGTGATCCTCGTGCTCTTCGGGGTCGGCTACGCGCAGATGAGCAAGGTCGTCGTCGGCGCCGGCGGGTTCTACGGCTACGTCACGCGCGGGCTGGGCCGCCCGCTCGGCCTGGTCGCGGCGCTCGTCGCGCTGCTGGGTTACAACTGCTTCGTCGCCGGGGCGATCGGGACCAGCGGGTTCTTCACGGCCAACGTCGTCGAGCAGGTCTTCGGGTGGCACACGCCGTGGCCGCTGTGGAGCCTCGTGTCGGCCGTCGCGGTGTTCGCGCTCGGCCGCCGCGGGGTCGACGTCAGCGCGAAGGTGCTCGGGGTGTCGCTGGTGCTCGAGGTGTCGATCCTGCTCGTGCTCGACGTCGCGATCACCGCCCGGACCGGCCTGGACGTCCAGGCGTTCAGCCCCGGCCTGGTGTTCTCCGGCTCGGCCGGCATCGCGTTCCTGTTCGCCTTCAACGCCTTCGTCGGCTTCGAAGCCACCGGCCTGTTCAGCGAGGAGGCCCGCGACCCGCACCGGACGATTTCCCGCGCGACCTACACGGCGATCGTGCTGATCGGCGTCTTCGCCGCCCTCACGACCTGGGCGATCGTCAGCGCGGCCGGCGTCGAGCAGGCCGGGAAGGTCGCGCAGGACCACCTCTCGACGGGCGACCTCGTCTTCTCCATCAGCCGGACGTACCTGGGCCCGGTGCTCACCGACGTGATGATGCTGCTGCTGGTCGTCAGCCTGTTCGCCGCGCTGCTGGCGCTGCACAACTCCGCGACGCGGTACCTGTTCGCCCTCGGCCGGGCCCGCGTGCTGCCCGCCGTCCTCGGCCGGACGAACCCGGGCAACGGCGCGCCGTACGTGGCCAGCGGCACCCAGATCACCCTCGCCACGGTGATCGCCGCGGCCTACGCCCTGGCCGGGCTGGACCCGCTCGCCGACCTCACCGCGAGCATGACCGGCATCGGCACCCTGGGCATCATCACCCTGCAGGCCATGGCCGGGGTCGCCGTCGTCGTGTTCTTCCGCCGCCGGCGCGACCCCCGGCTCTGGCGCACCGCGATCGCCCCCGCGCTCGGCGGCCTCGGCCTGATCACCGTGACGGCACTGGCGATCCTCAACTTCCCCACCCTCGCCGGCTCGGACGCACCCGCGATCGCCCTGCTGCCGTGGCTGCTGGCGGTGGCCCTGGTGGCCGGGCTGCTTCTCGCGGCCTGGCTCCGGCGCCGACGTCCGGACGTCTACGCGGGTCTGGTCACGCTAGACGGCTGAGGCGTACCGGGCCGCGCGCTCGGCCACCAGGCTCGCCCGGCACGCCGTGGTCAGCCGGGCAGTGGCCGCGCTGCCGCCGTGTCCGCAACGCGGGCAGGACATCGACACGGCGACCGCCAGCTCGTCGACGGCGACGGCCAGCGGGGCCCGGCAGTCGCGGCACCAGCGGTGCCGGGTGACCGGGCTGACGTGCAGCGGCGAGGCGGCGCACTGGTGGATCCAGCGGCCGTGCACGTGGCAGGTGAGCCGGTCGTCCGGCGCGAGCAGGCCCATGTCCTCGGCGTCGTCCTCGGTGGCGAGCAGGACCGGCAGGCTCCGGACCCGGTCCGGCGCGGCGGTACGTGTCGTGGCGGTCATCGTGCTCCCCTTTCCGCTTCCTGCCCAGGCGTCGAACCGGGGACGGCGGAATCGACACCCTTGGCCAGATCCCGGCGCTATCTGGCATTCCAGCCACTCCCGGGGTGCCGGCCGAGCCGATAACTTCCTCGTCGAGGAGAGGAGTTCCGTGTCGAAGTTCCTGCTTTCGGTGCACGTCCTGGCGGCGATCCTGGCCGTCGGCCCGGTGGCCGTCGCGGCCAGCATGTTCCCCGCCGCGGCCCGGCGGGTGGCGGCGGGCGGCGACGTCACCACCGTGACCGTGCTGCACCGCATCTGCCGCGTCTACGCGCTCGTGGCCATCGCCGTGCCGGTGTTCGGGCTCGGCGTCGCGGGCACGATGCACGTCATGGGCGACCCGTGGCTGATCGTGTCCATCGGCCTGACCGCGGTCGCCGCAGCCGTGCTCGCGTTCGTCGTGCTGCCGGCCCAGAAGAGCCAGCTCGCCGCACCCACGCCGGGCACCCTGAGCCGGCTGGGCATGACGACCGGCGTGTTCAACCTGCTGTGGGCCGCCGTCACCGTGCTGATGATCGTGCGGCCCGGCTCGTCGACCGGCGCCTGACTCAGGCCGGCACCCGCACCGCCACGAAGTTCGGCCGCCACCGCACCACGAACCCCAGCGACTCGTACAGCCGGATCGCCGAGGTGTTGCCGGCGGCCGCGTGCATCATCGGCGTCTCGCCCCGCTCGCGGATGCCCGCCGCGACGGCGTGCACGAGCCGCGTCCCCAGGCCCTGCCCGCGGAAGGCCGGGTCGGTGCAGACGGCGCTGATCTCGGTGTGGCCGGGCGGGTGCAGCCGCTCCCCGGCCATCGCCACGAGCGCGCCCTCGCGCCGGATCCCGAGGTAGGTGCCGAGCTCGACGGTCCGCTTCCGGAACGGCCCCGGCTTCGTCCGCGCGACGAGGTCGAGCATCTCCGGCACGTCCGCGGGCCCGAGCCGCACCGCCTCCGGGTCCGCCGCGGGCACGACCTTCTCGTCGACGAGCTGGACGCCCGGGAGCACCTCGAGCACCTCCCAGCCCTCCGGCGGCCGGGCGGTGCCGCCGGCGACGACGACCGTCGCACCGGGTCCGGCCAGCGCGGCGACGTCCCGCCAGTCCTGCTCGCCGGGGTCGTCGGGCAGCCCCAGGAAGGGCGCGACGTCCTCGGGGTAGCGCAGCACGCGGCCGGCTCGCTCGGCGAACCGGGCGTGCGGCCCGGCCAGCGACGTCCAGGTCGGGTTGTCCAGCGGCGAAGACATGGGCGCTACCTCGGGGTCGGCCTCGGGTGATCACCCGCCAGGATGCGTCGAAAGCCCCGCCCCGCGCCGCGGCTCCCACATCGTGAGCGGGCGCTCAGCCGGTGGTGGTCAGCTCGTCGTCCGAGAGCACCTGGCTGCCGTCCGACACCACGAGCCTGCCGCCGCCGACCTTGTAGCTGTAGGCGCCGTTCACCGCGACGTAGCCGTCACCCTCGGGCTGCGCGGGCAGCACGATGTGGGTGGTGTCCGAGGCCCCCTGCCCGCGGGCCTGGCCGTCGTAGAAGATCCGGCCGTCGGGGGTCTTGCAGACCGTGACGACGGACTTCGCGGTCTCCCCCACCAGCAGCGCCGTCCCCGCGCCGCCCGGCAGGTACCGGGCGGCGTCCCCCGGGCACGGCTTCTCGGCCGGGGTGGACGACGGAGCCGAGCTGGAGGTGGACGTCGACGGCGCGGCGGGCGGGGTGGCACCGGCCGCGGTCGTGACGACGGTCTTGGTCGTCGGCAGCGCCGGTGTCGTGTACTGCGGGAACGGCCCGGACGCCGCGGGCGGGGACTTCGAGCCCCCGGCGAACAGCACGACCCCGGTCACCGCGACCGCGGCGACCACCATCAGGGTCAGCAGCACCCACAGCGCCCGCGCGCGGGCCCGGCCCGGCGCCAGGTTCGCGCAGGTGCCACAGCGCCCGGCGGCGCCGTCGTTGACCGCGCCGCACTGCGCACACGTCCAGGGGGAACCCGCCATCGGGCCTCCTTCGGGCCCGGCGCCGCAGCACGCCGGTCCTCCATCGTCACCGACGGAGGCCCGGGCTGCAACGCCCCGGAGCGGGCTACTGCCCGATGTTCACCATCCACGGGATGCCGAACTTGTCGATGCAACACCCGAATTCGTCGGCCCACGCCTGCTTTTCGAACGGAACCGTCACGGTGCCGCCCTCGCTCAGCTTCTCCCAGTAGCCCCGCAGGTCGTCGGCGTCGTCCCCGCTGAGGCTGACCGTGATGTTGGTACCGGGATTGTGTTCCATGCCTTCGGGGGTGTCGGACGCCATCAGCGTGTAGCCGCTGCCGGTGTCCAGCTGGGCGTGCATGACCTTGTCGGCTTCCGGCCCTTCGGGTGCACCGAATGACCCGAACGTGTGCACCATCAGCTTGCCGCCGAAAACGGTCTCGTAAAACTCCATGGCCTGGCGGGCGTTGTCCTTGAAGCTCAGGTACGGGTTCAAACGGGAAGCCACGGCGAACTCCTTCGGTCGGACGAGAGCAGCATCCTCGCAGAAGGCCGTGACCACGACAAACGCGGAAATATCAGACGACGAAACGCCGGTGTGCGTCCGGTTCCAACGGCAGCGAGCCGTGCAGCGCGGCCCGGGCGCGCAGCTCCAGCGCGCGGTCCAGGGTGCCGGTGCCGGGCCACGCCGCGGCGTGGAAGGTGCCGCGCCCGAACAGGTACACGAGCATCAGCTTCCCGTCCCGGCGCCCGTCCGGGGCGGCGAACTCGACACTCGCGAAGCGCAGCGCACCGCCGTAACCCGCCCGGGTCAGCCGGTCGGCGACGTCCACCAGGTCACCGGTCAGCACACGCAGGTCGCGGTTGCGGCGCCAGCAGCGGACCGTCGAGCGGCCGTAGAGGTCCTGGGTCACCAGCGGGTGCACCGGCAGCTTGGCCGACGTCGCGGCGAGCAGCTCCGCCTGGGTGCGGTCCAGCGCGTCGCCGTCCACCTTGAAACTCAGCGTGCCGCCGCCGGTCGGCGCGAGGCCGAGCGAGGCGCGCACGCGCGGGGCGGCCGCGGCGAGGCTGTAGAGGGACTGCAGGTTCGGGCGGGAGGTCCAGCAGCGGACGAGCTTGCTGTCCAGCAGGGTCACGACGTTTCCTATTCTCCGGCGTCCGTTCTCCGGTCGAGATGACCGCCGGGCCGGGCACACTGGCAATGTCCACAGTGGACGTCAGGTGCGGGGACGCGGGGTCGGAAAGGACAGCATGCTCCCGGGCCCGGCGATTCCGGACCGGAACCGGCCGATCACGCGGCGAACGGCGCCGAGGTGCCGCCGAACGGTCGACACCACAGCAGTTCAGCCGATCAGCGGTATCCCTTTCGCCTCACGCGGTGATGACGACCTTCCCGAAGTTGCCGCGGCCCCTGAAGTGCCGGAACGCCGCGTCGGCCTCCCCGAACGGGTGAACGCTGTCGATGACCGGTTCGATCGGGCGAACGGCCAGGCGCCGCAGGAGGTCCTCGGTGTCGTCCCGGCTGCCGACCCAGGTCTTGCGCACGGTCGCGCCGCTGCGGAACAGGTCCATGAAGTCGATCGGCGCCCCGCCCGCGCCGACGAACCCGACCAGCGCGATCTCGGCGTGGTGCGTCCCGGCGGCGACCAGCGACTGCGCGAACGTGCCGGGCCCGCCGACCTCGACGATCCGGTCGGCACCGCGCCCGCCCGTCGCGTCGAGCACAGCCTTGCCCCACTCGGGTGTCGCGACGTAGTCGACGACGACGTCCGCGCCGAGCTCCGTCAGCTTGGCCGCCTTCGCCGCACTCGACGTCGTCGCGACCACGCGCGCCCCGTGCGCCTTCGCCAGCTGCAGGGCGAACAACGACACACCACCGGTGCCGAGGGTGAGGACGACGTCCTCCGGACCCAGCGGGCGGCCGCCGTTGAGCGCCGTCCAAGCCGTGACGGCGGCGCACGGCAGGGTCGCGCCCTGCTCGAAGGTGAGCGAATCCGGCAGGGCGACGAGCGCGTGCTCCGAGACGGCGCGGTACTCCGCGAGCCAGCCGTCCTGGGCGTTGCCGTACCCGCGCAGGGTTTCCGCGGCCGGCAGCCGGCCGCCGATCCAGTTCGAGTGGAAGGTGTCGATCACCCGGTCGCCGGCGGCGAAGCGGGTGACACCCTCGCCCACCGCGGCGACCTCGCCCGCGGCGTCGGACACCGGGATCAGGTTCCCGGGCCCGTTGGCGAAGTGGTCGCCGCCGAGGATGAGCAGGTCGCGGTAGTTCAGCGACGTCGCGCGGACCCGGACCAGCACCTCACCGCGTTGCGGCTCGGGTGTGGGTTCTTCCTGCTGGACCAGGCTTCCGGCCGGACCGGGACGGTAGACACGCACTCTGAACGCACTCCTTCATGTTAACCAATCAGCTAACATCGACCTTGGCACACGTCCTCGCCGCCACGCAAGGGATACTCGAACCATGGCCAGCCGCACCGCGACCCCGCTCGAGCATCCGGCACTCGAGGACGTCTCGTTCGGCGAGGCGCTCGAAGCGCTGCGCGACCCGCACCGGCTGACCATGGTCGCCGCGCTGGCCCGCGAACCCGGCCAGTCGTGCGGCGCGATCATGCCCCCGGTCAGCAAGCCCGCGGCGTCGCGGCACTTCAAGATCCTCCGCGGCGCCGGCCTGCTGAAGCAGTGGGACAGCGGCACCCAGCGGCTGAACGCGTTGCGACGCGAAGAGTTCGACGCGCGCTTCCCCGGCCTGCTCGACCTGGCCCTCACCGAGGCCGCGCGCCTCCGCTGATCCGGAACTTTCCCCCGGTTCTGCGCCAACCAGACATTTAGCGTTGCTAATAGTTCTGAGTCAGAGCTACCTTGGGGCCATGACCGAACTCGCCGAACGGCTCCTGGGCACCGTCCAGGGCATCCGCCGGGTCGTGCGCCGCCGGGTCCGCGCCGACGTCCCGGGTTTTCCCCTGCCCGGCGCCCAGGTCGAGGTCCTGCGCGTGGTCGCCGACCACCCCGGCGTCGGCGTCGCGGCCGCCGCGCGGGAACTGCACCTGGCGACCAACTCCGTCAGCACTCTGGTCAACCAGCTCGTCGAGGCCGGGCTGCTGCACCGCGAACCCGACCCCCTCGACCGGCGCGCGACCCGGCTGGAGCTCACCCCCGCGGCCGCCGACCGGATGGCCGCCTGGCGCCGCGCCCGGACCGGCCTGGTCGCCGACGCCCTCACCGGACTGTCCGAAGAGGACAAAGCCGTGATCGAACAAGCGCTGCCGGCACTGGAAAAACTCATGGGCATCCTGAAGGAGCAGCCATGACCGAACCCGCGGTGCGGTGCACCGACCTCACCCACTCCTTCGGCACGACACGCGCGGTGGACGGCGTCGACCTGGAGATCCACCCCGGCGAGGTGTTCGGCCTGCTCGGCCCGAACGGCGCCGGCAAGACCACCACGCTGCGGATGATCACCACGCTGCTGCCGACCGGACCGGGCCGGATCACGGTGGCCGGCCTCGACGTCGCCCGCCGGAAGATGGCCGTGCGGCGGCTGATCGGCTACGTCCCGCAGCAGCTGTCCGCCGACGGCGCGCTGACCGGCCGCGAGAACGTCTCCCTGTTCGCCCGGCTCTTCGACGTCCCCCGCGCCCGGCGTGCCGAAGAGGTCCGGCGCGCACTGGACCTGGTCGGCCTGACCGGCGACGCCGACCGCACGGCCAAGGGCTATTCCGGCGGCATGATCCGCCGTCTCGAGCTGGCCCAGGCCCTGGTCAGCTCCCCGCGGCTGCTCATCCTCGACGAGCCGACGATCGGGCTCGACCCGGTCGCCCGTTCGGCCGTGTGGGAGCGGATCTCGCAGATCCGGGCCGAGACCGGGATGACCGTGCTCGTCACCACCCACTACATGGACGAAGCCGAGCAGTACTGCGACCGCGTCGCCCTGATGCACACCGGCAAGATCCGCGCACTGGGCACACCCGCCGAGCTCGAGGCCGACCTCGGCCCCGAGTCCACTTTGGACGACGTGTTCCGCGCGGTCACCGGTGACCGGCTCGAGAGTGAAGAAGGAGGGATCCGCAGTGTCCGTGCCACTCGCCGCACCGCCCGCCGTCTCGGCTGACCCCGGCCCGCTGCGGCAGCTGCAGATCCTGGCCGCGCGCGTCGGCGCCATGTGCCTGGTGGAGCTGCAGAAGCTGCGCCGCGACCAGACCGAGCTGCTCACCCGCGCCATCCAGCCCGCGCTGTGGCTGCTCATCTTCGGCGAGACGTTCACCCGGATCAAGGCGATCCCGACCGGCACCACGCCCTATCTCGACTACCTGGCGCCCGGCATCCTCGCGCAGTCGGCGTTGTTCATCTCGATCTTCTACGGCATCCAGATCATCTGGGAGCGCGACGCGGGCGTGCTCGCCAAGCTGCTCGTGACGCCGACCCCGCGCGCGGCCCTGGTCGCCGGGAAGGCGTTCGCCGCCGGGGTCCGGGCGCTCGTCCAAGCCCTGATGGTGCTGATCCTCGCCGCGATCCTGGGCGTCGGGCTGACCGTGAACCCGCTGAAGCTGCTGGCGATGGCCGTCGTGCTGGTGCTCGGCTCGGCGTTCTTCTGCTGCCTGTCCATCGTCATCGCCGGGGTCGTGCTGTCCCGCGAACGGCTGATGGGCATCGGGCAGGCGATCACGATGCCGCTGTTCTTCGGCTCGAACGCGCTCTACCCGGTGGACCTGATGCCGGGCTGGCTCAAGGTGCTCAGCCACGTCAACCCGCTGAGCTACCAGGTCGACGCCCTGCGCGGGCTGCTCATCGGCACCCCCGCCCACCTCGGCCTCGACTTCGCCGTTCTGGTCGTGGCGACGGTGGCGGCGATTTCGGTCGCTTCGGCACTGCTCGGCAGGTTGGCCCGGTGAGGCACATGTCTCACCGAACGGAAGCCTTATCCGGTAATGGCTAATCTCGATTCCGTGAATCGTGGCCGGGGCGTGATCCCCTTTGTCGGTTTTTGTGTCCTCGCCGGAATTCTGGCCGCCGGCACGGTGGCGCCCGCCGCCATCGGTGCCGGCCTGCTGTCGAATGAGGTCAGCGATTCCGTCGACGCCATTTCCGCGCAGCTCGCCGCCGCCGATCCGCCGCTCACGACCACGGTGACCGACCGCAACGGCGCCCCGATCGCGACCCTCTGGTCGCAGTACCGGCTACCGGTCACCGCGGCCGGGATCGCGACGACCATGAAGGCCGCGATCATCGGCGTCGAGGACCGTCGCTTCTACACCGAAGGCGGCGTCGACCTGCAGGGCATGGCGCGCGCGGCGGTCAACGACAGCGCCGGCGGGTCACTGCAGGGCGCGTCGACGATCACGCAGCAGTACGTCAAGAACTACCTCGTGAACGTCGTCGACCGGACCGATCCGGTGGCCCAGCAGGCCGACCGCGAGGATTCGCTGGCGCGCAAGCTGCGCGAGGCGAAAATGGCCGTCCAGCTCAACGACACGATGAGCAAAGACGACATTCTGGCCAGTTACCTCAACGTGGTCGAATTCAGCGGAACCGTGTACGGGGTCGGCGCCGCAGCAAAAGCGTACTTCGGGACGACCGCGGACAAACTGACCGTGCCGCAGGCGGCGCTGCTCGCCGGAATGGTGAACAACCCGAGCATCTACAACCCGTACTCGCACCCGGACAAGGCGACCCAGCGGCGCAACACGGTGATCGACGACATGGTCACCAACGGCTCGATCCCCGCGTCCTACGCCGCGACGGCCAAGGCGGCCCCGCTCGGCCTCCTCGCAGGCGGCCCGGTCACCCCGTCCGGCACGTGCATGGGCGCGGCCCCGGACGCCGGGTTCTTCTGCGCCTACGCGGAAAACTACCTCGCGCACGCCGGGTTCACGCCGGACCAGCTGGCCACCGGCGGGTACACGGTCAAGACCACTTTGGACCCCCGCGTCTCGCAGGTGACGAAGGACGCCGTCGACGCCAACGTGCCGACCACGCAGGACGGCGTGGCCAACACCTTCGCCGTCGTCCAGCCGGGCGCGAACGGGCACCAGGTGCTCGCCATGGTCGCCAACCGGAACTTCGGCACCGACCCGGCGAAGGGCGAGACGTCCACCGACATCGTGGCCGACGCGAGCAACGAGTTCGGCGCGGGTTCGTCGTTCAAGATCTTCACCTCGGCCGCGGCGCTCGTCACCGGCAAGGCGGGCCTGCAGACGCCGCTGCCGAACCCGGACAGCCAGTGCTTCACGCCGCCGAACGCGAACAGCCACACCGCCTGCTACACCGTCCACAACGACGGCCACTACGCCGATCCGATCACGCTGGCCGACGGGCTCGCGACGTCGCCGAACGTCGCGTTCGTCGGGCTCGAGAACCAGGTCGGCATGCCGACGGTGCTCGACATGGCCCGGAAACTGGGACTGCGGAACACCCTCGCGACCAACGACGCGGGTGCCGCGCCCGACCCGAAGTCGCCGAGCCCGCAGTACAACGAGCCGCAGTCGCAGTACTTCCAGAACCTGCTCTCGTTCACCCTCGGCAACAGCCCGGTCAGCCCGCTGGAGATGGCGAACGTCTCGGCGACGCTGATGAGCGGCGGCGTCTGGTGCCCGCCGAACCCGATCCTGTCGATCACCGACCGGAACGGCAACGCCGTGCCGGTGCCGCAGCAGGCGTGCGAGCAGGTCATCCCGGCCGGCGTCGCGAACACGCTCGAGGCGGGCCTGAGCAAGGACACCACGGACGGCACCTCGGCCCAGGCCGCCCACGCGGCCGGCTGGACCCGCCCCGACATCGGCAAGACCGGCACGACCCAGCAGAGCGAGTCCGTCGCGTTCGTCGGCGGCGTGGACAACTACGCCGTGTCGTCGATGGTGTTCGCCGACGGCTCCCACCCGCGGGAGATCTGCCCGGGCACCCCCGTGCACCTGGGCAACTGCGGCCACGGCGCGTTCGGCGGCACGGTCGCCGCGCCGCCGTACTTCCACGCGATGAGCCAGCTGCTGGCCGGGGTACCGGACCAGGCGATCCCCGGACCGGACCCGGCCTACCTGACGGCGCGGTCGTGACCTACCGCGGTTCGAGGAACACGAGCGGGATCTCCCGCTCGGTCTTCGTCTGGTAGTTCGCGTAGTTCTTGTAGTCGGCGGTGATCTTCGGCCACAGCCGGGCACGCTCCTCGCCGTCGGCGATCCGGGCGAGCATCGGGCGCCGCGGCGCGCCCTTCACCGAGACCTCGACGTCCGGGTTGTCGCGCAGGTTCAGGAACCACGCGGGGTGCGTGTCGTCGCCACCGCGCGAGGCGACGACGACCAGCGCGTCACCCTCCTGGTGCGGCGAGGTCAGCATGACCGACCGCTGCTGCCCGCTCTTGCGGCCGACGGTGGTCAGTTCCAGCACCGGCATGGCGGCGGCGTTCCAGCCCAGCCGCCCGCCGGTGAGCTTGACCAGACCGCGGTGGACGGCGTTCATCGCTTTGAGGCTGAAGTCGCTCGGCATGATCGTGAATCTAGTCCCGGGCACCGCCGCACCCGCGGTACGGGTCGAATGTCCGCTTCGCCCGGAACCCGGCCGGACGGGTTTGCCGAAACCACCACGAACCGGCCCGCCGGTGTGCCACGCTCCCCCGCGAACGCAGGACCGACAGGAGAGATGACCGATGCTGATCTGGGGCTACCGCACGAGGATCTTCGTGCTGGCGATGACGACGTTCCTCTGCGGCCGCTGCGGCAACCCCGCCTCGCACGCCGTCCGCAAGTCGGTCACGAAGTTCACGCTCTTCTTCATCCCGCTGTTCCCGATCCACGTGAAGTACACCGCGCAGTGCACGTTCTGCGGGATCGAGAACCGGATCCCGAAGGAGGACGCCGTCCGGCTGCAGGCGCAGGAGGAGCAGGCGCAGCAGCAGGCCCAGCAGCCCTACCCGCAGCACCCGTCGCAGCCGCAGGGCTTCCAGCCGCAGCACCCGTCGCAGGGGTTCCAGCAGCCGCAGGGTTTCCAGCCGCCGCACCCGTCCCAGCCGCAGGGTTTCCCGCAGCCGCAGCCGGGCCAGAACCCCCAGCAGGGCGAGTTCCCGCAGCAGGGCCGCTGAGCCTCACGCGCTAACGGGCGCGAACCCGCGCACCCGGCGCGCGATCGCGGCGGCGGTCGCGGCGAACCGGCCGTAAACCGCGGCCAGCAGCACGACCTCGACCGCGGCACCCGTGCCGTAGGGCCGGTCACGGCCACCGGCCCACACACGCAGCTCCCGTTCGGCCGCTTCGACCTCGGCGACGGCGTCGTCGAGCCCGCTGTCCGCGCCGGGCTCGGCCAGGATCCGCCGCAGTTCCCGGGCGGCGGTCACGGCGTGCGCGCCCAGCCGCGCGAACGCGGGCCGCGCGTCCGCCGGCACCCGGCCCGCGAGCTCGGCGGCAAGACCACCCATCCGAGTGAGATCCGCGGCGGTGTGCACGGCGGCCACGACCGCCTTCACGTCCGCCTCGTGCGGGGCGTGCAGCGCCAGCAGCGCGCACGCCTGGTCCTCGCACGCGGCGCCGAGCGCGGCCGCCGCCGCGGCATGTTCGCCCAGCGTGCAGCCGTTTTCGAGCAGGGAACGCGAGGCCTCTTCGAACGCGCTCGCGGTCAGGGCGCACAGGTCCGCCAGGCGGTGCGCCAGCGTGACGAGCTCCTTCTCAAACGCCGTCGGCATGGCGGCACCCAACCACCCCGGACCGGGGACGGCATCTCGTCGCCCGGCCCGGAACTGTCGGTCCCCCGTGCTCTCCTCGTCGGCGAGAGCGGTGCACCCCGCACCCCGAGGAGACGGAGGAACAGATGGCAGGCGAAACGCTGGTCACGGTGGTCGGAAACCTGACGGCGGACCCGGAGCTGCGGTTCACGCCCGTCGGCGCCGCGGTCGCGAACTTCACGGTGGCTTCCACACCGCGCACGTTCGACCGCGAGTCCGGCCAATGGCGCGACGGTGACGCGATGTTCCTGCGCTGCAGCCTGTGGCGGCAGTACGCGGAGAACGTCGCGGAGTCGCTCGGGCGCGGCACGCGCGTGGTCGTCCACGGACGGCTGAGACAGCGGTCGTTCGACACGAAGGAGGGCGAGAAGCGCACGGTGCTGGAGCTGGAGGTCGACGAGATCGGCCCGTCGCTGCGGTACGCCACGGCGAAGGTGACCAAGGCCGCCCGGGTCGGCGGCGGTGACGTGAGCAGCGCCTGGACGCCGGAACCGGTGGCCGCCGGGGTGGGTGAGCCTCCGTTCTGACCCCATCCGCGCCCGGTTCCCCTCCGAACGACCGTCGACGCGGAGTCGAGCCCGTCTGGACCGGCGAGAGTGACGATGAGGTGAACGCTCTGGCCGGGCCGCCGTCGTCCGAGATGTCGAATTCCCGTCATCCGGTTCGACGCGTGAGTGAGACGAGGCCGAACCACGAGCGGGAGGGACCGAGATGGACGGGAACGAGCAGCCACCGGTGACGGTCACGCGCCCCTTGGTGAACCACCGCATGCTGGCGATGCTCCGGGCGGTCGGGGCCGGGCGGGGCCTGGTGTCCTGCAGCAGCGAACCCGACCTCTTCATCGACGGGCTGTCGTGCGGTGACCAGTTCGCCGCGCACACGCTGGCCCACCTGGGCCTGGTTCGCGCGGCCGGGCCGGGGCTGCCGGGTGAGCTGGTGCCGGCGGTGCTGACGTCGGCAGGCCAGGCGATCATCAGCGGAGAGCAGCGGCCCGCCGCTTGAGGCGGCCGAGGTGTTTGACAACTCCAGAACGCGAAGAATCCGCGGCCGCGACTACCGTGGCGGGCATGAGCAACATCGAGGCCGACCCCGCCGAGCTCGCCTGCGGCGACCGGCCCTCGACGGCCGACCCGGACCGCCCGGCCGTCGAGGTCCTCACCCCGCGCGAGGTGCCGCTGGGCGGCCCGCGGGCGATGCGGGTCCGGCGGACGCTGCCCCAGCGGGCCCGCTCGCTGATCGGCGCCTGGTGCTTCGCCGACCACTACGGCCCGGACGAGGTCGCCGGAGCCGGCGCGATGGACGTCGCCCCGCACCCGCACACCGGCCTGCAGACGGTGAGCTGGCTGTTCGCCGGCGAGATCGAGCACCGCGACAGCATGGGCACGCACGCGATGGTCCGGCCCGGCGAGCTCAACCTGATGACCGGCGGCCACGGCATCTGCCACTCGGAGGTCTCGACCGCGGCCACGAAGACCCTGCACGGAGTCCAGCTCTGGGTGGCGCTGCCCGAACGGCACCGGCACACGGCCCGCGACTTCCAGCACTACGTGCCGTCGGTGAACCGGATCGAGGGTGCCGAGATCCGGGTGTTCCTCGGCTCGTTGGCCGGGCGCACGTCCCCGATCTCGACGTTCACCCCGTTGCTGGGCGCGGAACTGGTGCTGAACCCGGACGCCCACATGTCCCTCGGCGTGGACCCCACCTTCGAGCACGGCGTGCTGGTGGACACGGGCGCGGTGACCGTCGGCGGCACCCCGGTCCGCGCGGCGGAGCTGGGCTACGTCGGCACCGGCGTGCGCAGCCTGACGTTGAGCAACAACGGATCGACGCCCGCGCGCTTCCTCCTGCTCGGCGGCACCCCGTTCGACGAAGAGATCCTGATGTGGTGGAACTTCGTCGGCCGCACCCACGAGGAGATAGCGGCCTTCCGCGAAGCGTGGCAGGCGGAATCCGACCAGTTCGGCAGCGTCACGGGCTACACCGGCACCCCGCAGCGCCTGCCGGCCCCGGAACTGCCCGCCGTCCGCATCAAGCCCCGCCACAACCCGCCCCGCTGACCGCGGCCAATCCACCATCCGGTGCCACCACCGAAGTCAGCCACCCTCGCACCCGCGGCAACCATCGCCCCGCAACAACGACCGGCTGCCCTCAACATCGCCCAAGCAACAACCCATCGCCACGGCGAGCATCGCGCTGCCCGGTGACATCGCCTCGATGGCAGCACTCACTGCCACAGCCACCACGCGCGGCGTGCTGCCTGAAGCGACCAGCCGTAACCGCGGCGACCATCGCCTCACAGGGAGCACCACCGGCCGGCCATGATGGCAAGCACCGCTTGTACTCCCACGGCGAGCACCGCCCGCGGCAAGCACCCACTGAAGCAACCACCCGGCCGCCCGCAGCGAGCATCACCCCGCGGAAAGCACCAGTCCCCCAGCGATCCCGCACACCGGCCACCGTCACGCGCGGCAAACCGCACCAGCGCCCTGCCACAACCCACGGCGCAGCGCACAACCCACGGCGCCGCACCGGAACCGGCTTCAACACAGCCGGGCCGTCACCCGCAAGCGGCAGCGCACCAGCGCCGTGCCGCATCAAAGGCGCAGCGCCGAACCCACGGCGCCGCACCGGAAATCGACCTCAACACAGCAAAGCCATCACCCGCAAGCGGCAGCGCACCAGCCCGGCCCGTCAGTGCGAGACCTCACGCTCCCGAGCCAGGTAAGCCTCCAAGGTCGCCAGCCGGTGCCCCCGTGCGAACTGCTCGACCTCCGCCGGATCGCCCCCGGCCTCGATCAGGTCCAGCAGCCGGTCGTGCTCCTCCACCGACCGCGGTGCCCGCCCCGGCACCGACGAGAACGTGCTGTCGCGGACCGCGGCGAGCCGGGTCCAGCAGCGCTGCACCAGCTCGACCAGGTTCGGGTTCGGGCAGGCGCTGAACAGCACCTCGTGGAATTCGGCGTTCAGGGCGGTGAACGCCAGCGGGTCGAACTCGGCGAGGCTGCGGCGCATCCGGTCGTTGAGCGCACGGGCCCGCGCGAGCGTCTCGGGCGTGAGCAGCGGCGCGGCGAGCCCGGTGGCCGCGCCTTCGACGATCGCCACCGTCTGCATAGCGTGCCGGTAAGCGGCCGGATCGATGGCGATCACCCGGGCCCCGACGTTCCGCTCGAACTCGATCAGCTCCTCGGCCTCGAGCCGGCGCAGGGCCTCGCGCACCGGCACCGCGCTGACGTCCAGTTCCCGGCCGATCTGGTCGAGCACCAGCCGGTACCCGGGCCCGTAACTGCCGTCGACGATCCGGGCCTTGATCGTCTCGTAGGCCAGCTGGGACTTGGTGACGGCGGGCCTTCCCGAGGACGCGCTGATCATGTAGGAAACCATATATGGTCCCGCCCACGGACGACGCCCAGGAGGCCGCACCGATGCCGACGTCCCCGCCTGCCCCGACAGCGGCCGACCTGATCGTCGGCGGCCTGCGCGCCCACGGCGTCGACACCGTGTTCGGCCTGCCCGGCGTGCAGACCTACGACCTGTTCGACAGCCTGGCCCGCGCCGGCGACATCCGGGTGATCGGCGCGCGGCACGAGCAGACCGTGGCGTACATGGCGTTCGGGTACGCGCAGGCGACCGGCCGGACCGGCGTCTACACGGTGGTGCCGGGTCCCGGCGTCCTCAACGCGTCGGCCGCGATGCTCTCGGCGCACGGGGCCAGTGCGCCGGTGCTGTGCCTGACCAGCGAGATCCCGCGCGCCTACCTCGGCCGCGGGCTCGGGCACCTCCACGAGATGCCCGACCAGCTCGCCACCCTCCGGACGATCACCAAGTGGTCGGCGCTGGTCGAGCACCCGGCCGAGGTCCCGGACGCGGTGGCGACGGCGTTCCGGGAGGCCGCGGGCGGGCGGCCACGGCCGGTCGCCCTGGCCGTGCCGTGGGACGTGCTGGGCCTGCGCGCCCCCGCCGAGGTGGCCGGTCCGCTGCCGCTGCCGCGCCCGATCGTCGATCCGGACGCCGTCGACGCGGCCGCGGAACTGCTGGCCGGCGCGAAGAACCCGATGATCATGGTGGGCGGCGGCGCCCGGCACGCGGCCGCCGCGGTCCGGGCGCTGGCCGAACGGCTGCAGGCGCCGGTGGTGCCGTTCCGCGGCGGGCGCGGCATCGTCGGCGACGACCACCCGCTCGGTTTCACCTGCGTGTCCGGGTTCGAGCGGTGGCCCGAGACCGACGTCGTGATCGGCATCGGCTCGCGGATGGAGCTGTCCTGGTTCCGCTGGCCGGAGAAGCCCGCGGGCCTGAAGACGATCCTGCTCGACATCGACCCGCGGCAGGCGACCCGGCTCGAGGCGGACGTCGCGATCGTCGCCGACGCGGGTGACGCCGCGGCGGCGCTGGCCGACGCCGTCGGTCCACAACGGACGGACCGGACCGAGGAGTTCACCACGCTGAAGGCGGCGGTGGCCGACCGGTTCTCCGACGTCGGCCCGGAGCTGGAGTACCTCCGCGCGATCCGGGACGTGCTGCCCCGCGACGGTTTCTTCGTCGAGGAGATCTGCCAAGTCGGCTTCGCGTCGTACTTCGGGTTCGAGGTCTACTCGCCGCGCACGTTCGTCACGTGCGGCCACCAGGGCACGCTCGGCTTCGGCTACCCGACGGCGCTCGGCGTGCAGGCCGCGTTCCCCGGCCGCCCGGTGGTTTCGGTGGCCGGTGACGGCGGCTTCATGTTCGCCGCGCAGGAGCTCGCCACCGCCGTCCAATATGGACTCAACGTCGTGGCGGTGGTGTTCGACAACGGCTACTACGGCAACGTCCACCTCGACCAGGAGCGGCTGTTCGAGGGCCGGGCGCTGGGCGGGCGGCTGCGCAACCCGGACTTCGCCCGCCTGGCCGAGACGTTCGGCGCGCTCGGCCTCATCGCCCGCACCCCGGACGACCTGCGCGGCGCCCTGGACAAGGCGTTCGCCTCGGGCCGCCCGGCGCTGGTGCACGTGCCGTGCGAGCTGGGCGTCGGCGCGTCGCCGTGGAAGTACCTGATGCCGAAGTCGGACCGCAGCTAGCCGGCGGCCACCCGTTCCAGCGCGCCGAAGACGCGCTCGACGTCGGCCGCGGTCGTGCGCCAGTTGCTGAACGCGGCGCGCAGGGCCGGGCGGCCGTCGTAGACCGTCGGGGTCAGGAAGGTGGTGCCGTCCTCGGCGATCCCGTCGACCAGCGCGTCGATCCGGGCCTGGGTGACGTCACCGGCCAGGGTGAAGCAGACGACGTTGAGCCGCACCGGCGCGAGCACCTGCCAGCGCGGCGAGCCGTCGAGCCGCCGTCCGAGGTCGCGGGCCAGCTCGACACAGCGCTCGACGATCTCGCGGTGCCCGTCCCGGCCGTAGGCGACGAGCGAGAACCAGGCGGGCAAGGCGCGCAGCCGCCGGGAGTTCTCCGGCGTGAGGTGCAGGAAGTCCGGGATCTCGCCGATTTCGCCGAGGTAGGCCGCGTTGTTGCTGAACACCCGCAGCTGCAGGTCGCGGCGGCGGGTGAACTGGACGGCCGAGTCGTAGGGCACGTTGAGCCACTTGTGCAGGTCGACGACGACGGAGTCCGCCTGGTCGAGCCCCGCGGTCAGCGTGGCGTGCTCCGGTGCCAGCGCGGCGAACCCGCCGAACGCGGCGTCGACGTGCAGCCAGAAGTCGTGCTGCTCCTTGAGCGCCGCGATCGCGCGCAGGTCGTCGAAGTCGACGGTGTTGACCGTGCCCGCGTTCGCGACGACGATCGCCGGCCCGTCCAGCGCACCGAGCATCTCGTCGAGCTTCGCGACGTCGACGGCTTCCCGCCCCGGCAGCTCCGGCACCTTCCGCAGGGCGGAGCGGCCCATCCCGAGGAACGACAGGGCCTTCGAGATGCTCGAATGCGGCGAGCCGGACAACACGGCGACCGGCCCGAGCGCGGCGGCCCCCTCCTCCGAGACGGCCACCCCGGCCCGCTCGCCGAGCCACTCGCGCGCGATGGCCAGGCCGGTCACGGTGGACATCGTGGCACCGGTGACGAACGCGCCGGAGAACTCCGCGCCCAGCCCGAAGAGCTCACCGAGCCACCCGACGGTCTCGCGTTCCAGGTCCTGCGCCGAGGAGTCCATCCCACTGGCGGGGTTCTGGTCGTAGGCCGAGGTGAGCCAGTCCCCCGCGAGCGACGCGGGTGTCGCCCCACCGGTCACGAACCCGAGATAACGAGGCCCGGCACTGGCGGCAAACCCAGGTTCCCACCGCTGCGCGAACTCCTCCAGCGCACCCCGGCCCCCAACTCCCGCACCAGGCAACGGCGCCGCAGCCACCTCACCCGGCGGCACCGCAGCCGCCCGATCCCCCAGCCCGGCAAGCGCCTCCCCGGCAACTTTCCGGGTGGCGTCGAGCAGATCGGGCAGAGAACGCAAGTCATCGGCAAGCCTCGGGTCCATTCCCCCGACGCTAGGCGTTCCCCAGAACCCCTGTCGCGGACCAATCCCCCAAAACTGGCCCCTCACCCCATCGCCCCCGCACGCGCAAGAACGCCCCACCCACCCGTGTCGACTCCCCAATCACACGTGTCGACCCTCCAATCACACGTGTCGACTCTTCAGTCACGCTTGATGCCCGCCCAATCACACGCAATGCCTCTCCAGACACACGCGATGCCCCTCGCAGCACAGGCGCCCATCGCGATCGCCGCTTCCCCGCCGCGCGGACCCAGGCCGACCGGATCAGCCCAGCCGCCCATCACCCGGCAACCCGGCAACCCGGCGCGCTGAACCAGAACCGTCAGCGGCGCAGAAGCCGCCGAACCCGTCCCTCGGCCGGGTCGAAGTTGACCCGGCGCAGCGGCCCGGTCAGCAGCAACACCACCACCATCGCCGCCAGCGCCGCCATCACCATCGCGGCCACGAACTGGGCCGCGCTGGACGTCGCCGTCGCGAGTACCGCGTAGCCCGCCAGTACCAGCGCGAGCGGGGCCGACAACCCGATCAGCACCGGGACCAGCGGCACCCGGTCACCGTCGGGGCGGCGGGCGGACACCACCGCCGCCCCGGCGCAGGTGACCGCGGCGACCAGGAGGCAGCCGCCGACGGTGTCGCTCAACCGGTGCCAGCCCAGCGCCACGGCCGCGGCCGAGACCCAGGCGACGCCGAGCCCGCCGGCCACCAGGACCTGGGGGCGGAACCGGCGGGGCAGGACGATCGCGAGCGCCACCAGCACGGCCATCGCCGCGCTGACGTGCCCGCTGGGAAAACTGTTGTGGCTCGCCACCCCGAACCGGTCACCGGAGAGGGGCCGGTCCAGGACGTACAGCTTGAGCAGCTGCGCCACCACCAGTGGGGCCGCGAGCAGCAGCAGGGCCGTCACGCCGAGGGCGAACCGGCGCCGCACCAGGGAGATCACCAGCAGCAGCACCGCGACCCCGCCGAGCGCGACCACCATGTCCAGGTCTCGCAGCGGGGCCGCCCAGGCCACCGTCGCGCCCGCGGACTGGGCGCTGTGGACGACGCCGTTTTCGACGCCGCGGCCGCCTTCGGTGCGGACGAAGAGCAGGTAGGCCGCGACGAAGGCGAGGGCGAACCCGGCCGCGCCCGCGACGAGCACGGAGGTGCGGGACGCGGCCCGCGTCACGAGCGCGTGACGGGCGGAACCGCTGGTGGTCGTGGGTGCCTCGGAGAAGATCACTGCCATGTCTCCGAGTCTGGAGCCGGCATTTCGAGATCCCGTCAGCACGATGTCATGGTTTTGCTACAAGATCGGCCCGGGTCGCCACGACGTGCCCTTTTCCGAATAATGGCGCCGTGGCCGAGGTACTGGTGGTAGAAGACGACGCGGCGGTGCGGGAAGGACTGGAACTGGCCCTGCGCCGGCAGGGACACGTCGTGCACACCGCGGAATCCGGCGAGGCCGGCATCGAGCTACTCGTGCTCCGCAGACCCGACATCGTCGTGCTCGACCTGATGCTCCCCGGCATGGACGGCTTCGAAACCTGCCGCCGGATGCGGGCGTCGGGGCCGATCCCGATCGTCATGCTCACCGCGCGCAGCGACGACTTCGACATCGTCGCCGGGCTGGAGGCCGGTGCGGACGACTACGTGGTCAAGCCGGTCGAGCCCCGGGTGCTGGACGCGCGGATCCGCGCCGTGCTGCGCCGCGCGGTCAGCGAACGGCCCACCGAGCGGCCCGAGCCCGAGGAACGCCACGGCGACCTGGTGATCGACCGGGCTGGGCTCGAGGTGACGAAGGGCGGCACGCCCGTCTCGCTGACCCCGACCGAGCTGAAGCTGCTGCTGGAGCTGTCCCGCACGCCCGGGCAGGTGTACAGCCGCCAGCAGATCCTCACCGCGGTGTGGGACCACGACTACCTCGGCGACTCGCGCCTGGTCGACGCCTGCGTGCAGCGGCTGCGCGCGAAGATCGAGGACGTCCCGGCCAAGCCGGAGCACGTGCAGACCGTCCGCGGGTTCGGCTACCGGTTCGGCCGGTCGTGACGTCGCGGATCCGGGCCTGGCTCTCCGGGTTGAGACCCCGGCTGGTCGCGGGCTTCGCGGTGATCATGATCATCGGCGCCACCGCCGCGGCGGGCGCCAGCTACGTCTACGCCCGCAACGCCATCCTAGGCGGCTTCCAGGACCAGACGATGCTGAACCTGCGCGACCAGATCGCCGCGTACCTGCCGACCGTGACCCTGCCGCCGTCCCAGGCGACGCTCGACGCGTTCGGCACGGCGCTCAAGGCCAGCAACGCCGTCGTCGTCTACCACGGCATGCGCTCGGGGGCGGGCATCAATCCGGACAGCGTGCCCGCCGGCCTGCGCCGGGCCGTGGCCGGCAGCACGAGGATCCAGTTCCAGCGGGTCGACGACCAGGGCTACCCGCAGTTCTTCGTCGGGATCCCCGTGCAGACCGGGACGTCCGGCCAGGCGAGCGGCATCGAGGTCTACACGATGGCGAACCTGACCCAGCAGCAGGCTTCGATCGACGAGCTGTCCACGACGGCCTGGCGGACCTCGGCGCTCGCGCTCCCGTTCGCGGTGGTGCTGGCGCTGCTGGCCGCGCGCCAGGTGCTGCGGCCGGTGCGCGCGCTGAACAAGGCGGCCGGGGAGCTCGGCCAGGGCAAGCTGGACGTGCGGCTGCGCGTCACGGGGTCCGACGAGCTGGCCCAGCTGGTCACGACGTTCAACAACACCGCCGCGGAGCTGGAGCGCACGGTCGGCACGCTGCGCACCATGGAGGCCGACGCGCGCCGGTTCGTCGCCGACGTCTCGCACGAGCTGCGCACCCCGCTGGCGGCGATGAACGCGGTCACCGACGTCCTCGACGAGGACGCCGAACAACTGCCGCCGGACACCGCGGTCGCGGCGCGGCTGGTGTCGGCGGAGACGCGGCGGCTGACCCGGCTGGTGCAGGACCTGATCGAGATCTCCCGGTTCGACGCCGGGCGCGCGGAGCTGCGGCGGGAGGAGCTGGACGTCGCCGCCGCGGTCACCGACAGCCTGGCCGCGCGGGGCTGGGCATCCGGCGCCGACGTGGTCGCCGACCTGCCCCCTGGGGTCACGGCGCGGCTCGACCGGCGGCGGCTCGACATCGTCGTCGCGAACCTGGTCGGCAACGCCCTGCGCCACGGCGCGCCGCCGGTCGAGGTGGCCCTGCGGACGGCGGGCGGTGACGTCGTCCTCACCGTCACCGACCATGGGCGGGGCATCCCCGAAACGATGCTCTCGCAGGTGTTCGACCGCTTCGCCAAGGCCGACACGGCACGCGCCCGGTCGGAGGGCAGCGGGCTCGGGCTGTCCATCGCGCGGGAGAACGCGCGGCTGCACGGCGGGGACATCGTCGCGGCCAACACCGGCACCGGCGCCCGGTTCGAGCTGCGCCTGCCCCGGGAGGCGTGGTGAAGAAGCTCCTCGTCCTGACCGCGGTGCTCCTGGTGAGCGCGTGCGGGGTCAAGCCGACGCCGGTGGTCGCCGCGGGGCCCGCGCCGACGCTGCGGAACCCGTCGGCCGACGGCCGCGGCGGCGACCTGACCCTCTACTTCGTCCTCGACGGGCGGGTGGCGCCGGTGACGCGGTCGACCGGCACCGTGAGCGGCGTCACCACGGCATTGGGGGCGCTGCTGGACGGCCCGTCCTCCGCCGAGTCGTCCGACGGGTACGTGACCATGCTCCGGCCGGAGGCCGGGCCGATCTCACTGGTTCCCGGGCCGCCGACGGTGGTCAACTTCTCGTTCCCGGTGAAACAGCTGACGCCGATCGCGACCAACCAGCTGGTCTGCACGGCGCTCGCGGCGCTGGCCGCCGAAGGCAGCTACGTCGACGGCGGCGCCATCACGCTCGGCGGGTCGGACGTCCAGCTCCCGTCGCAGACCTGTCAGGCCTTCTGAACGTTCCCGAAGCCCTGCATGACGGCCTGGATCGCCCGGAGGCCGACCTCGGCTTCCGGGCGGCGGGGCCGGCCGTGGTCGTCGAGGTTGGCGTGCAGAGCGGCCTGCACCCCGCCGATCACCGCGCCGGCGATGGTCGCCGCCTCCGGGAGATCGAGTTCCGGGTGGGTCTCGCAGAGTGCGCGGGCCCAGGTGTCCCCCACCTGGGAGTTGCGCAGCAGGAGCCCGGCGCGCAGGGCGGGCACGGACGCGAGGAGCCGGGCGCGCACCGAGGTGAGCGGGTGCTCGAACGGGAAGCTCCAGGCGTCGGCGGTCGCGAAGGCCCCGATCGTGCGGAACACCAGGTCGGTGACGGGCTCTTCCGCGGTGGCGGTGGCGAAGACCTGCGCGAGGACCTCGTCGTAGACGTGCTGGTCGGCGAAGACGACGTCCTCTTTGGACGCGAAGTAGTTGAAGAACGTCGCGGGTGAGACACCGGCCGCGGCGGCGATCGCGGCGGTGGTCGTGGCTTCGTACCCGTGCTCGTCGAACAGCAGCAGCGCGGCCTCGATGAGGGCCTTGCGCGTGCGCTGCTTCTTCTCCTCGCGCAGTCCGGGTGCCTTCGCCACGGGATGAGCTTAGCGTCACTCTAATTTTAGAGACTCTCTAAGTTTGTGCTACGGTCGAAGGCATGGAGCGGGTACGGGTCTGTGTGGCCGGGGGCGGCCCGGCGGGGGTGATGCTCGGACTGCTGCTGGTCCGGGCCGGGGTCGACGTCGTCGTGCTGGAGAAGCACCACGACTTCCTGCGCGACTTCCGGGGCGACACGGTGCACCCGTCGACCCTGCGGTTGCTGGACGAGCTGGGCTTGGGTGAGCGGTTCGCCGCGCTGCCGCGCGGACTCCTGACGCACGCGCGGCTGCGGGTGGAGGACGAGTCGATCGTCGTCGCCGACTTCGGCCGGCTCCGCGGGCCGCACTCCCACATCGCGATGGTGCCGCAGGACGCCTTCCTGGAGCTGCTCGCCGAGGCCGAACCGGGGATGTCGCTGCGGATGGGCTGCGAAGTGGTCGGCCTGCTGCGCGAGGGTGAGCGCGTCACCGGGGTCCGCTACCGGGACGACAGCGGCGAGGTCCGCGAACTGGCCGCGGACCTGACGGTCGGGTGTGACGGCCGCTGGTCGGCGGTGCGCCGGGCGGCCGGGCTGCCGATGCGGGAGTTCGCCGTGCCGATGGACGTCTGGCAGGTCCGCGTCCCGAAGGGCCCCCGGCCGAACGCGGACGCCGCCGTGTCCATCCGGCTGGCCGGCGGCCAGGCGGCGGCCACGGTGGACCGCGGCGACTACTACCAGACGGCGTACCTCATCCCGAAGGGCCGCGACGCCGAGCTGCGCAGTGGCGACATCGCCGGGTTCCGCGCCCGCCTCGGCGCGCTGCTGGACTGGGACGCCGAGCAGCTGGCGGCGATCGGCTCGTGGGACGACGTGCACCACCTGGACGTGCGGATGGGCCGGCTGCGCCGCTGGCACGCCGACGGCGTGCTGTGCATCGGCGACGCGGCCCACCCGATGTCCCCGACCGGCGGCGTCGGGGTCAACCTGGCGATCCAGGACGCGGTGGCAACGGCGACGCTCCTGGCCGGCCGGCTGCGCAACGGCCGGGTGCCGCCGGCGAGATTGGCCGCGGTCCAGCGCCGACGAGCCCTGCCGACGGCGGCGATCCAGCAGTCCCAGCGCGGCGACCAGGCGCTGCTGCTGGCGCCCTGCCTGGACGGAACCCTGCGCGGCATCCCGGCCCCGCTGCGCCTGGTCGGCCGCAGCCCGCTGCTGCAAGCGTTTGCGGGTTTCCTGGGCGGCATCGGTTTCCGCCCCGAGCACGCCCCGGACTTCGCCCGCCGCCCGTCCACTGTGGACGGCAAGCCACACTGAGGGCCGTTCGACAAACCGCGAGCGCCGCTAACCAACGAACAGCGCCCACGAACCGCGACACGGCAGCTGCGCCCCTTCACCGCCCGGTGCTCGAACACCGCAGCCGACAAGACAACGCACCGCGGCGGTCCCCCGTCACCGCGCCTTGGCCAGGTCCGGCACCGTCGCCGAGGCCAGGAACATCGGGATCGCCAAGAAGAACCGGCCCGCGCGTACCCGGGCCGACTGCTCCGCCAGCCAGCCCTCGGCCTGCGCGTCCGTCGCCACCCCGGCACCTCGCGCCGCCGCCGCGAGACCCTCCAGGAGCAACGCCAGCTCGCCGTCCGTGTCGACCAGGGTTCTGACCTCCACCGCGATCGCCACGAACCCCGCGTCGACCAGCAGGGTGCGGTACTGGCGCGCCGCCCGCGGGCCGGCGATCGTGTCGGCGCGGGCGTGGACGATCGCGCGGGTCAGGGCCGGGCGGTCCGAGTCCAGCACGAGGGTGTCCCAGTCCTGGCCGCACAGCACGATCCGGCCGCCGGGGGCCAGCACTCGGCGGGCTTCCGCCACCGCAGCCGCGGGGTCGGCCAGCTCGTGCAGGACCTTGTCGGCCCGGTAGCCGCGGAACTCGCCGTCCGCGAAGGGCAGGCCGGCGACGTCGGCCTCGACGACCTCCGCCCCGCGGGCGCGGGCCGCCGCCAGCATCCGCGGGTCGCGGTCGGCGCCGATCGCGCGGACGCCGCGCCCGGCCAGCTCCGCCACCGCCCGGCCGCCACCGCAGCCGACGTCCAGCACCCGGTCGCCGGGGCCGCAGCGCAGCTGCTCGTACGTCACGGCGCGCAGCTCGGTGGCGCCGGGCAACGCGTCGGCCCGGTCGAGCCGGGCGAGGAGCGGGTTGGACATGCCCGCCATCGTGTGCCTTCATGTCGGCATGAAGTCAAGCGGCGACGCGCTGGGTATCGGCGAGGTGGCGCAGCGGTTCGGGCTGGCCACCCACGTCCTGCGCCACTGGGAGAGCGTCGGCCTGCTGCGCCCGCCCCGGACCGGCACCGGCCAGCGGCGGTTCACCCCCGCCGACACCTCCCGGATCGCGGTGATCCTCCGGGCGAAGGAAGCCGGGCTGGGGCTCGACGACATCGGGCGGCTGCTCGGCGACGGCGACCGCGCCACCCGAACCGCCGTCCTGCACCGGAAGCGGGCCGAGCTGGCCGGCCGGATCGCTCGCGACCAGGCGGCCCTCGGCCTGCTCGACCACGCCCTCACCTGCGAGCACGACGACCTGACGACCTGCCCGCACTTCCTCGCCTCGGTGACTCAGCCGGGATAGGCCCGCGCCGCCCGAGCCTCGGCCAGCGAACACACCCACCACCCAAGCTGATCCAGCAGCGCCCTCGCCGCGACGGCTCAGCCGGGATAGGCCCGGGCCACGCGAGCCTCGGCCAGCGAACACACCCACCACCCAAGCTGATCCAGCAGCGCCCTCGCCTCGGTGACTCAGCCGGGATAGGCCCGGGCCGCCCGCGCCTCGGCCAGCGAGCGCGCCCACCACTCGAGCTGATCCAGCAGCGCCTTCGCCGCGACAGCCGCGCCTTCGTCGGTGGGGACGCCGTCGGCGAACCGCGTGTGCGCGCCGTGGAAGCTGACCGTCTCGCGGATGGTGACCGCGTGCAGCTCGGCGAAGACCGCCCGCAGGTGCTCGACCGCGCGCAGGCCACCGGAAATCCCGCCGTAGGAGACGAACCCGACCGGCTTGGCGGACCACTCGCTGCGATGCCAGTCGATGGCGTTCTTGAGCGACGCCGGATAACTGTGGTTGTACTCCGGGGTGACCACGACGAACGCGTCGGCCGCCTCGAGCCGCGGCGTCACCTTCGCGACCTCGGCGACAACCTCCGCCGCGGGCTCGGAACCGAACGCCGGCATCGCCAAAGGCAGGTCGGGCTCCGCGAGGTCGACGACCTCGACGTCGAACCCGCCGTGGTCACGCGCGACGCCGGCCAGCCAGTCCGCCACCACCGGGCCGAACCGTCCTTCCCGGACACTTCCCACGATCACCGCGACCCGTACGGGAGCTTCGGACACGCTTCCTCCTTGACACAGCGGCGTTGTTACCGTCCGGGCCAGGATGGGACTTCAAGCTCGCTTGAAGTCAAGCGTGCGGCTGTGGTTGGCTGGGCGCATGGTGAACGCCACGGCCAGGAAGCTGCCCGACCTCACCGTCGGCGAACTGTCCCGGCGCAGCGGAGTGCCCGCGTCGGCCCTGCGGTTCTACGAGGAGGAGGGGCTCATCCGCAGCCGGCGCACCGCCGGCAACCAGCGCCGCTACTGCCGCGACGCGCTGCGGCGGGTGACCTTCATCCGGATGTCCCAGCGGGTCGGGATGCCGCTGTCGGCGATCCGCGAGGTGCTCGCCCTGCTGCCCGACGACCGCACCCCCACGCGCGCCGACTGGGCCCGGATCTCCCGCTGCTGGCAGGAGGACCTGAACGCGCGGATCCGCCAGATGGAACAGCTGCGCGACCAGCTCGACGGCTGCATCGGCTGTGGCTGCATGTCCCTGTCGAAGTGCCGGCTCGCCAACCCGGGCGACCGGCTGGGCGCGGAAGGCCCGGGGCCGCAACGGCTCCCGGACCACCGCGGCGACGGTTACGAGGACTGACGCTCCAGCACCCCGCGGACGAACAACGCCTGCCCGGCGTGCTGGATGTCGTCGTCGACGACGCTGACCAGCCGCACGCCGAGCGTGACCGGCGGGTCCCACGCCTCGTCGACGACCCGGTCGAGCGCCTGGCCGTCGAGCCCCTGGACGTACTTGAGGGTCTGCTCGTGCACCGCGTCGTAGTACCCGGTGAGCAGCTCGGCGCTGTCGACCCGGACCGCTTCGACGTCGGCCGGGCGGTGCCCGTAGCCGGTGTCGCCCGCCGGGAACGGCAGGCCGAACCGGGTGACCCAGTCCTGGCCGGTCCACACCTGCTCGACCCCGGCCACGTCGGCGACGTGGTCGTCCTGGACCCGGGTCAGGTGCCAGACGAGCCAGGCGATCGAGTTGGCCTCTTCGTCAAGGCGGGCCCCGAGCTGCTCGGCGGTGAGACCCTCCACCGCCGCGTGCACGGAGCCCTGGACCCTGCTGAAGCCGTCTGTGAGCAGATCGGCCACGTTCATCGGCTTGCCCTCCACGTTCGCGGACACCGGTGTGCCGGCGTGCATCGATCATGCACGCCGGCACCGGTGGTGGCTAGCGGGGCAGCAGCTGGTCGAAGAACGAGCGGTAGCGCCGCAGCGCGAGGCGCAGGTCCTCGGTGGCCGGCTCGCCGTGCTGCCACTGGCCTTCCAGCTCGCTCTTGTGCTCGGCGAACGTCGTGGCCAGCGCGCTGATCACGCCCGCGACCAGCTCGTCGGCCTCGCGGACCGCCTTCTGCGGGTCGTCGACGAACCCGGTCTGGACGCCCTGCCAGCGGTCGCGGAAACCGGTGACCTTCTCCTCGTCGATCAACGGCTGCTCGTCGTCGGTGTCGTTCGACGGCCGGGCGGACCGGGGAGCGGCACCGGTGTCCACGGTGTCCGTCTCCGTGTCGACGGCGGTGTCGGTGTCCGTGTCGACAGCGGTGTCGGTGTCGTCCGTGCCGTGCGCCGGCCGGCTCGAGGCCGAGGCCAGGTCGGCGGTGCTCAGAGCGTGGTCGCCGTCGTGCTCCCCGGCCACCGGCTCGCGGAAGTCCGCGCCGCCCTGCTCGGAGAGCCCGCCGGGGCCGGTCTCACGCACGTCACCCTCGCGGGCGAAGTCGTCATCGTGTTCGGCGCTGTGCCGGGTCAGGTGATCGGTCATGGTCAGCGTCCTCCGTTCCATTCGGTCCGCGGCTGCGCGGCTGCTTCACGCTCGGGCAGTACGCCGTCGCGGTCTCGTACCTTGTCGCCGCGGTCGTGCTCGGTGCGGTCGTTCTCGACACGGTCGTTCTTGGTGCGGTCGTGCTCGGTGCTGTCGTCCTCGACGCGCTCGCTGTGGTCGTGACCGTTGGCGTGGTCGTGACCGTTGCGGCGGTCGTGGTGGTCCTCGTCGCGGCGGACGTCGTCGGCGCTGTCGGTGCCGTCGGTACCGTCCGAACCGTCGGTCAGCAGGTCCTCGAACACGGTGCGGTAGTGCACCATCGCGTCCCGGAGCTCCTCAGTGGACGCTCCGCTGCGCTCGTGCTGCGTCGCGTGGGCGGCGCGGTAGTGCTCGAGCGTCTTGGCGTGCCGGACCGAAAGGTCGGACAGCTGCTGCTCGTAGCCTTCGGTCGGGTAGCCGCGCTCGGACATCAGGGTGACCAGGAGACGGTCGGCCTCGGAGACCGCGCTGGACGGGTGGTCGACGAACTTTTCCTGTACCTGCGCCCATTCCCGGGTGTACCGCTCGCGCGCCGACGCCGAAAGCGGCCGGATGTCGAGCTCCTTGTGGCGGCGTTCCCGCTCGGCCAGTTCACGCTGGGCGGCCCGCGGGCTGTCCTTCTCCTCGACCGTCCGGTCGTACTCCGGTCCGAACCGCTGCTGCAGGCGTTTCCGCTGCATTTCCTGCGTCACCAGCCAGATCACGGCGCCGAGCACCGCGACGGCCACGACGACGATCACGACGATCAGCCATGTGGGCATCGCACAAAACTCCTTAAAGGATGTCGAGCTCCCCGATATGCCAAGGGTTCCCGCCCCTGGGACTCCGAAACCCGTTGGCACGCGCGGACTTCCCGATTCGGCCGTCCGGCGGTGCCGGTACCGCCGGATGCCGTCCAGCCGAGTGTAACGACGATAACAAGAACTCACTAGCGTTGTTAACGCGATGGTGCTATCGTCGATAACAGCAAGACGGAAGCGGTGCTACCGGCGCCGCCCGAGAGGAAGAAGGCACCGATGAGCACCACCGAACCCCGCGTCGCGATCGTCACCGGCGGCTCCCGCGGCATCGGCCGCCAGGTCGCCGAGCGCCTGGCCGCCGACGGCATGGCCGTCGTCGTCAACTACGCGGGCAACCAGGCCGAGGCCGACGCCGCCGTCGCGGCCATCACCGAGCGCGGTGGCCAGGCGATCGCGGTCCGTGCCGACGTGGCCGACCTGGACGCGGTCGCGAACCTGTTCGACACGGCGGAGCGCACCTTCGGCGGTGTCGACGTCGTCGCCCACCTGGCCGGGATCATGACCGCGCCCACCCCGATCGCGGACACCGAATTCGACGTCCTGGACCGGGTGCACCGCACCAACATCCGCGGCACGTTCGCCGTGGCCCAGCAGGCAGCGAAGCGGGTGCGCGACGGCGGCGCGGTGATCATGACCTCGACGTCCGTGCTCGGGCTGAACCTGCCCGGCTACGGCATCTACAACGCCACCAAGGGCGCGGTCGAGGCGATCACCATGATCCTGGCGCGCGAGCTGCGCGGCCGCGACATCACCGTGAACACCGTCGCCCCCGGGCCGACCGCCACCGCGCTGTTCCTCGACGGCAAGGACCAGGAAACCATCGACCGGATGGCCAAGCAGCCGCCGCTCGAGCGGCTCGGGCAGCCCGAGGACATCGCCGAGGTCGTCGCGTTCCTCGCCGGCCCGGCCCGCTGGGTCAACGGCCAGGTGCTGCGCGCCAACGGCGGAATCGTCTGAGAAACCCTTATCCGGAAAGGAAAGCAACCATGTCCAAGATCATCGTCGTCACCGGCGCCTCCAGCGGGATCGGCGCCCTCTCCGCCCGGGCGCTGGCCCGTGCCGGCCACACCGTCTACGCCGGCATGCGCGCCACCACCGGCCGCAACGCGCCGCAGGTCGACGCCGCCGCCGCGTACGCGACCGAGCACGGCGTGGACCTGCGTTCGGTCGAGCTGGACGTCTCCAGCCAGGAGTCGGCCGACGCCGCGATCGCGTCGATCACCGGCGAGCACGGCCAGCTCGACGTCGTGGTGCACAACGCCGGGCACATGGTGCTCGGCCCGGCCGAGGCGTTCACCCCGGAGCAGTACGCGCAGCTGTACGACACGAACGTGATCGGCACCCAGCGCGTCAACCGGGCCGCCCTCCCCCACCTGCGAACCCAGCGCGACGGGCTGCTGGTGTGGGTGTCGAGCAGCAGCGTCCGCGGCGGCACGCCGCCGTACCTGGCGCCGTACTTCGCGGCGAAGGCGGCGATGGACAGCCTCGCCGTCTCCTACGCCGCCGAGGTGGCCCGCTTCGGCATCGACACCGCGATCATCGTGCCCGGCGCGTTCACCTCGGGCACCAACCACTTCCCGAACTCCGGGCACCCGGCCGACACGGACGTCGCGGCCGCCTACGAAGAGCGCTACGCGGGCCTGACCGACCACGTCGCCGGCAAGCTGGCCGAGATCACCCCGGCCGACGCCGACGTCGCGGTGGTCGCCGAAGAGCTGGCGCGGGTCGTGGACCTGCCCAAGGGCGCGCGGCCGTTCCGGACGCACATCGACCCGTCCGACGACGGCGGCTGGCTGGTCGCGGAGGTCGGCGACCGGATCCGGAGCGAGTTCCTGCGCCGGATCGACCTGGCCGACCTGCTCAGCCCGTCGGCCGGCTGAACCGGGTGAGGATCACGTGGTCCTTGGCCGGGCCGCGGACCGCCCACTCCTGCCGCCAGCGAAGGGCGTCCAGCACGCGGTAACTGCCGCGGTAGAGGTCGTCGCGGCAGGGGTGGTCGGTCCGCCAGTGCCCGGAGCGCAGGTCGAGCTCGTGGAAGAACCCGCCGTGGTCGAAGTGGACGTCGGCGCGGCCGGGCGCGGTGGGCCGGTAGTGCAGCGTGCGCGTCACCGGGCCGGTGTAGGTGCCGAGGCGCATCTCGCCCTCCTCGCGGTAGACGAGCACGCCGCCCTCCTCGGTGAAGGTGGCGGTGCCGGTCACCTCGCCCGCCGGGTCACCCTCGGCCGTACGGATCTCACGGTCGAGCCGCCATTCACCGTCGAAAAACGCGGCCAGGTCGGTCACCGGGAAGTATTCGTCCATCCCCTCCAGTGTCGCACCGGCGCCACGGCACGCCGGAGAGGGCGCACGGAACTTGTCGGACCCCCGCTCTAGACTCGGGCGGGTGGCAGAGACCGAGTTCGCGACCGTGTCCGACGCGCTGGAGACCCTCCGGCGCGTGTTCGGCTACGACAGCTTCCGCGGCGACCAAGCGGAGATCGTCGAGCACGTGATCGCCGGCGGTGACGCACTCGTGCTGATGCCCACCGGTGGCGGGAAGTCGCTGTGCTACCAGATCCCGGCGCTGGTGCGGCCGGGTGTGGGCGTGGTGGTCTCGCCGCTGATCGCGCTGATGCAGGACCAGGTCGACGCGCTGCGCAACGCCGGCGTCCGGGCGGGTTTCCTCAACTCCACCCAGGACTACGCGGCGCGGCAGGAGGTCGAAACGGCGTTCCTGTCCGGCGAGCTCGACCTGCTCTACCTTGCGCCCGAACGGCTTTCGGTGGAATCCACCGTGCGGCTGCTCGACCGCGGCAAGATCTCGCTGTTCGCGATCGACGAAGCGCACTGCGTCGCCCAGTGGGGCCACGACTTCCGGCCCGACTACCTGCAGCTGTCCGCGCTGCACGAGCGCTGGCCCGACGTGCCGCGGATCGCGCTCACCGCGACCGCCACCGAGGCCACGCACAAGGAGATCGCGGCCCGGCTGAACCTCGACGAGGCGCGCCACTTCGTCGCGAGCTTCGACCGGCCCAACATCCAGTACCGGATCGTCGGCAAGAACTCGCCGCAGCGCCAGCTGCTGGAACTGCTGCAGACCGAGCACAAGGGTGACGCGGGAATCGTCTACTGCCTGTCCCGCAACTCCGTGGAGAAGACCGCGGAGTTCCTGGTGCAGAACGGGATTCCGGCGGTGCCGTACCACGCGGGGCTGGACGCGCGGGTGCGCGCGCGGCACCAGTCGCGGTTCCTGCGGGAAGACGGGCTGATCGTGGTCGCCACGATCGCGTTCGGGATGGGCATCGACAAACCGGACGTCCGGTTCGTCGCGCACCTCGACCTGCCCAAGTCCGTCGAGGGGTACTACCAGGAGACCGGGCGCGCGGGCCGTGACGGGCAGCCGTCGACGGCCTGGCTGGCGTACGGGCTGCAGGACGTGGTGCAGCAACGCAAGATGATCGACACGTCCGAGGGCGACGACGCGCACCGCCGTCGGCTCGGCGCGCACCTGAACGCGATGCTGGCGCTGTGCGAGACCGTCGAATGCCGCCGGGTGCAGATCCTCAACTACTTCGGGCAGAAGGCCGAGCCGTGCGGCAACTGCGACACGTGCCTGAACCCGCCGGAGAGGTGGGACGGCACGATCCCGGCGCAGAAGCTGCTCTCGACCATCGTGCGGCTGCGCAACGAACGGCGGCAGAAGTTCGGTGCCGGCCAGGTGATCGACATCCTGCTCGGCAAGTCGACACCCAAGGTCACGCAGTTCCAGCACGACACGCTGAAGACGTTCGGCATCGGCACCGAGCTGCGCGAGCCGGAGTGGCGCGCGGTGGTGCGGCAGCTGCTGGCCCAGGGCTGGCTCGCGGTCGAGGGTGACTACGGCTCACTGGTGCTCACCGAGGCGAGCGCCGAGGTGCTGGGCGGTGACCGTGAGGTCATGCTGCGCCGCGAGCCGGAACGGGCCGCCGCGGCCAAGGCCGCGCGCGGCACCAGGAAAGCCGCCCCCGCGGTGGACATGCCCGCGGAGGCGGCCCCGCTGTTCGAACGGCTGCGGGCCTGGCGGGCCGGCGTCGCGAAGGAACAGGGCGTGCCGGCCTACGTCGTCTTCCACGACGCCACCCTGCGCCAGATCGCCACGCAACGGCCGTCGTCGCTGGCGGACCTGGGCACGGTCAGCGGCGTCGGCGAGAACAAGCTCGCCAAGTACGGCGAAGGCGTGCTCGAGGCCCTGGCCGCCGAGTGACCTAGCGGGTGGCCGGGCCCGGTCCCGGCTGCGGCCGGCCGTCCGGCCCGGTCACCGAGCTGACCTTGCGGACGACGCCGGCGATCTGCTGGTGGTACTTGCCCTTGGTCTTGTCGTCGGCGAACTTGGCGGCCCTGCCGACGGCCTGGTTCACCTTCTCGGGGTTCTTCTTGGCGTAGGCGCGGGCGGCGCCGGCAGCCCCGGCGAGCACGGTGAGCTTGCGCATGAAAGCCACGGTGGTCCTCCCTCATCGGTAGCGGTCATCCTGACAACGCGGACGAACCCCCCAGAGGTTCCCCGTGTGACCGCCGCCAAACCTGCGCCACCCCTCACCACGGCGTCACGAACCCTCGGCCTGTTCCGCCAGCCGCTTGATCGCCGTGAGCCGGGAGGACCACTGGGCGGCCACCTGGTTCATCCAGCGAGCCGTGGCGGCCAGGGCGTCCGGACGGACCTGGTAGCGGCGCTCGCGGCCGTCGCGGCGGCCCGTCACCAAGCCCGCCCCGTCCAGCACCACCAGGTGTTTCACCACCGCCTGCCGGCTCACCGGGAGGTCGCCCGCCAGCTCCGTGGCCGTCGCGTCGCCCCGCTGGGACAGCAGCTCCAGCAGCCGGCGCCGGGTCGGGTCGGCTAAGGCCGAAAAGACGTCTTCGGCGGCAACCGGCTCCGTGGTCATACCGCCAGTTTCTCGGACAGCTCCCCGAGCTTCGCGACCACCGCCGTCCAGCCCTCCTCGTGGCTCTCGCGGGTGTCGTCCGGCGACGGGTCCGGCGACGGCGCGCGCGTCGTGAAGCCACTCTCGACCACCTTCAGCCGCGTGCTGCCACCCTCCGCGGCCAGCGTGAACTCGACCAGCGTCGAGTTGGCCTCGTCGGCGACCACGCCCGGGAACCCGCTGGCCCAGCGGTACGACAGTGCACGCGGCGGGTCCAGCGCGACGATCTTGGTCGGGAACTGGCCGTGGTCGCCGTGGTCGAGCCGGATGATCCCGCCCGGCCGCAGGTCCACCGGCGCCGGCGTGCCGTCGCCGAACCACTGGCCGACGTACTCCGATTCGGTGAGCACCGCCCACACCCGCTCGATCGGCGCGTCGATCACGATCTCCTGCTCGACCTGGTCCTGGTTCATCGTTTCCCCTTGGCTCGGTTTCTCGTGCAACCACAGAGTTGCACGAGACGACGTCAGGCGCAACCCCCCAGTTGCGCCTGAGGCGGAAAATCGCGAGCTCGAGCCCGGCCACGGCACCTAGGCTCACGATCATGCGCGACCTGGCCGCCCTGCCGAAGGCCCACCTGCACGTCCACCTGGAGAGCACGATCCGGCCGGGCACGCTCCGCGAGCTCGGCGCGGCCAACGGCGTCGACGTCCCGGCCGAGCAGCCCGTGTTCGACGGCTTCCGCGCCTTCGCCGACTACAACGCGCTCATCCGGTCCTGCCTGCAGCAGCCCGAGGACTTCGAGCGGATCGCCCGCGAGTACTGCGCCGACGAAGCCGCGCAGGGCACGCGCTACGCCGAGATCACGTTCACCGCGGCCGCCCACGGGGAACGCCTGGGTGACCCCGAAATGCCGCTCGCGTCCGTCCTCAAAGGACTCAAGGACAGCGGCGAGATCGAGTGGCGCCTGCTGCTGGACCACTCCCGCCGCCGCTCGGTCGAACGCGCCGAGCGCACCCTCGACCTCGCCCTGAAGTACGACGAGGTGTTCGCGATCGGCATGGCGGGCGAGGAAAACCACTCGCTCCGGCCGTTCGCGGCGCTCTTCGACAAGGCCCGCGCGGCCGGGATCCACCTGCTGCACCACACCGGCGAGGACGCCGGGCCGGACAGCATCCGCGAAGCCCTGGAAATCGGCCACACCGAACGGCTCGGCCACGGCATCCGCGTCCTCGACGACCCGGAGCTGACCGCCGAGGTCCGCGACCGCGGGCTCGCGCTGGAGGTCTGCCCGTCGTCGAACGTCACGCTGGGCCTGGTGCCGTCGCTGCCCGAGCACCCGCTCCCCCGGCTGCTCGACGCGGGCCTGCGGGTCACCCTGAACACCGACGTCCCGTCGGTCACCGGCGCGCAGCTGGCCGGGGAATACTCCCGCGTGCACCAGGCTTTCGGCTACGACGACGCCGCGATGGCGGAGTTCGCCCGGGCGAGCGTGCACGCGTCGTTCGCGCCCGAAGCGACGAAAACCCGGATACTGCAGGACATCGACGCGTGGCTCACACCGGCAGCAGGCGGGTGACCAGCGTCGAAAGCTGGTACACCGTGCGGCATTCGTGCATCTCCACGATGTCGGCGTACTCGAGTGCCGCCGAGTCGCCCGTCGACCACAGGGACCGGCGTTCCGGGTTCAGCCAGTAGACGTGCCGGGCGCGGGACTTGATCGCGCGGACGGCGTCCAGGTTCGGGTCGCCGCCGTTGGTGCGGGCGTCGCCGAGGATGAGCACCGACGTGCGCGGGCCGACCGCGTCGAGCCAGTTCGCGGTGAAGCCCGCCAGCGCGCCGCCGTAGTCGCTGTGGCCGTCCCAGCGCACCACCGCGGCTTCGGCGAGCATCCGTGCCCCGAGCTGCGCCGGGTCGGCGACGCCGGTGGTGACCAGGTGCGTGACCTCGTCGGTGCTGTCGACGAAGGCGAACACGCGGATCTTGCTGAACTGGTCGCGCAGCGCCTGCACCAGCAGCATGGTGAAGTTCGCGAACCCCGCCACCGAGCCGGAAAGATCGCACAGCAGCACGATTTCCGGCCGTCCGGGACGACGGTGGCGATACGCGGGACGCAGCGGCACACCGCCGGTCGAGAGTGAGCGCCGCAGCGTCCGGCGCAGGTCGATCTGCCCGCGTGTCGTGCGCTTGCGGCGGGCCGCGAGCCGGGTCGCCAGCTTGCGGGACAGCGGCTGGATCGTGCGCCGCAGCTCGGCGAGCTGGCTGCGGCTGGCGATGAGGAAGTCGACGCGATCGGCCGCGGGCGCGATGGCGTGCTTGGCGACGCGCTCCCGGCCGCGGACCTCGGCCGCGCGGCGGCGGGCTTCGGTGCGGACTTGGCCGCGGAAGCCTTCGACGCGGCGGCGGATCTCGTCGCGGTCGAGCCGGTCGGTGAACTCGCCGCGCGCGCCGCCCCCGCGCATCGCCGCGAGCACCCGGGCGATGAGCGTCTGCGGCTGCAGCCGGTCGAGCGTCTGGTGGGCCGAGAAGCCACCACCGGGACCGGACGAAGAGCCGTACTGGCCCAGCATGTCGACAGCGAGCCCGGCCAGCTGCGCGAGCGCCTGCTCGTCACCGTCGGTGAGGGCCGCCGCGAGCTGCTCCCGCAGCTCTTCGAGGGTCGTGTCCTCGCGGGCCCGTTCGGGCGCGCCGATCCCGGCCGGGAAGTACAGGTCGAACGCGGCGTCGAACACCGCGCGCTGCCCGCCGCGGCGGACCAGGGCCGCGGCCAGGCCCTCGCGGACCAGCTCGCGGTCGTCGAACCCGAGGACCTCCAGGGCCGCGGCGGCGTCGACCGTCTCGGCGGGGCCCGCCGGGATGCCCTGCACCCGCAGTGCCTTGACGAACGACGCGAGCCGCTCCGGCACGCCGCCGGTCACGACGCGTCCAGGACCTGTTCGAGCTGCAGCCCGGCGCCGGCCTTGGTGATGTCGTCCTGGTGCTTGAGCACGACGCCGAGGCTCTCCCGCACCACCTGTTCGCTGAGCGTGGACGCGCCGAGCGCGAGCAGTGTGCGCGCCCAGTCGATGGTCTCCGCCACCGAAGGCAGCTTCCGCAGGTCCATCGCCCGCAACGCGGCGATCACCCGGACGACTGAATCCGCGAGCGCGTCGTTGATGCCGGGCACCTTGAGCCGGACGATCTCGCGCTCCAGCTCCTCGTCCGGGAAGTCGATGTGCAGGAACAGGCAGCGGCGGCGCAGGGCCTCGGACAGCTCGCGCGTCGCATTGGACGTCAGCACGGCGAACGGCGCGCGCGTGGCGGTGATCGTGCCCAGCTCCGGCACGGTCACCTGGAAGTCGCCGAGCACCTCCAGCAGCAGGCCCTCGACCTCCATGTCGGCCTTGTCGGTCTCGTCGATCAGCAGCACGGTCGGCTCGTCCGAGGAGATCGCGGTGAGCAGCGGACGGCGCAGCAGGAACTCCTCGCCGAAGATGTCGGTGCGGGCCTCTTCCCACGTCTCGTCGCGGCCGGCGGTGATCCGCAGCAGCTGCTTCGCGTGGTTCCACTCGTACAGCGCACGGGCCTCGTCGATGCCCTCGTAGCACTGCAGGCGCACCAGCCGCGAGCCGCTGACCTGGGCGACGGCCTTGGCCAGCTCGGTCTTGCCGACGCCGGCGGGGCCCTCGACCAGCAGCGGCTTGCCGAGCTGGTCGGCGAGGAACACCGTGGTCGCCACCGCCGTCGACGCCAGGTAGCCGGCCTCGGCCAGTTTCGCCGACACATCGTCGACGGAGGTGAAGAATCCGGTGCCCACCGATGGCCTCCTAAGCGCTCGCTCACCCCGGACTGTACCGGACCGCCGGGTCCGTCCAGGACGGTTAGCATCGGCCGCGTGACCTACGTTGCGGCTTCCGGCCGATACGAATCGATCCCCTACCGGCGCTGCGGGCGGTCCGGGCTGAAGCTGCCCGCGATCTCGCTCGGGCTGTGGCACAACTTCGGCCACGACAAGCCCCTGCAGACCCAGCGCGACATCACCCGCCGCGCCTTCGACCTCGGCATCACGCACTTCGACCTGGCCAACAACTACGGCCCGCCCTACGGCTCGGCCGAGGAGAACTTCGGGCGGCTGCTGGCCACCGACTTCAAGCCCTACCGCGACGAGCTGGTGATCTCCAGCAAGGCCGGCTACGACATGTGGCCCGGCCCGTACGGCGAGTGGGGCTCCCGCAAGTACCTGCTGTCGTCGCTGGACCAGTCGCTCGGCCGGCTGGGCCTGGACTACGTCGACATCTTCTACTCCCACCGGTTCGACCCCGAGACGCCGCTGGAGGAGACGGTCGGCGCGCTCGACAGCGCCGTCCGCGCCGGGAAAGCGCTTTACGTCGGGATCTCCTCGTACAACTCGGAGCGGACCGCCGAGGCGGCGCGGCTGCTGCGCGAGCTCGGCACGCCGCTGCTGATCCACCAGCCGTCGTACTCGATGCTGAACCGCTGGATCGAGGAGGACGGCCTCCTCGACACCCTGGACGAGGCGGGCGCGGGCTGCATCGCGTTCTCGCCGCTGGCCCAGGGCCTGCTGACGGACAAGTACCTGACCGGCGTCCCGGAGGACTCGCGTGCCGCGCAGGGCAAGTCCCTCGACCCGGACACCCTCGACGACGACCGGCTGGGCCGCGTCCGCGCGCTCAACGAGATCGCCGGCCGCCGCGGGCAGTCGCTGGCCCAGCTCGCGCTGGCCTGGGCGCTGCGCGACCACCGCGTGACGTCGGTGCTGATCGGCGCGAGCAGCGTCAAGCAGCTCGAGGACAACGTCGGCGCGCTCGGCAACCTCGACTTCAGCTCCGAGGAGCTGACCGAGATCGACGGCCACGCGACCGACGCGGACATCAACCTGTGGAAGCGGTCTTCGGACAGCTGACCACCCGGGACGGCGGGGTGCTCGCGCGCCTCGCCGTTTTCCCGGCCTGACGTTTGACCAGATTTCGTATTTGGTCATACGATGGCGCCATGCCCCCTGCCGAAGACCGCGCCGAACGGGCCGAGCGGATCCTCGACGCCGCCGCCGAGCTGCTGCTGCGCGCCGGCTACCGCCGCACCACGATCGAGGACGTCGCCGAGCGGGCCGGTATCGGCAAGGGGACCGTCTACCTGCACTGGAAGAACCGCGAAGAGCTGTTCCTGGCGGTGTTGCTGCGGGAGTCCGTGCGCACCATCGAAGACCTCGTCCGGGCCATGGAGGCCGACCCGCTCGTCACCCGGCTCGCCACGCTCACCAAGATCCAGTACACGAACGTGCTGGCCCGCCCCCTGCTGCGCGCCGGGCACGCCGACGACGCCGGCACGCTCGGCAAGCTCCTGCCGAAGCTGCACGACCAGCTCGACCCGCGGCACGACGAGGCCTTCGTCGAGTACCTCGAGCTGCTGGCGGCCCACGACCTGCTCCGCACCGACCGGCCGGCCGGCGAGCTCGCCGTCGCCTACCGGGCGGTGCTGCACGGCTTCCTCGTCGGCAGTCCCCCGCCGGAGCCCGCGTTGGTCGCCGACACCGTCGCCCACGCCTTCGAGCCGCTGGCCGTCTCGACTACGCAGCTGCGCGCCGTCGCGCCGCGGGCCATCGCGCTGTTCACCGAATCCGTCGCGCTCGACCGGAAGCGGCTCGAGCGGGCTTACTAGAACTGGGGATGCAGATGCGCACCGGAATCCTGATCGACGAACTCGGCGTCGGCTTCGACGCCATGACCGCGCAAGCGCGCGAAGCGGCGAAGCTCGGCTACCGGACCCTCTGGCTGGCGCAGCGCGGCGGCTGGGACGCGCTCACGGCGTTGCCGGCGCTCGCCGCCGCGGCGCCCGGGTCCGAGCTGGGCACGTGCGTCGTGCCGACCTACCCGCGGCACCCGATCACCATGGCCGCGCAGGCGCTGACCGTGCAGGCCGCCACCGGCGTGCCGGTCCACCTCGGTGTCGGGCTGAGCCACCGGTACATCGTCGAGCACGAGTTCGGGTACTCCTACGACCGCCCGCTGCGGCACCTGCGCGAGTACCTGGAGGCGCTGAACCCGGTGCTGCGCGGGGAAAAGGCGGACGTCCACGGCGAGACGCTCACCGCGGCGGGCGGGGTCAACGCCCCGGGCGCCGGGCGGCCGTCCCTGCTGGTCGGCTCGGTGAGCCCGAAGTCGACCAAGCTGGCCGGCGAACTGGCCGACGGCGTGATCACGACCTGGGCGGGCCCGCGGGCGATCGGCGAGTTCGTGGTGCCGGCGCTGGGTGCGGAGTCGCGGGTCGTCTCCGGGCAGCTGATCTGCGTGACGTCCGAAGTGGACGAACGCCGCGCCTGGGTCGAGGAGACGTACGGCGCGGCCGCGAGCGTCCCGGCCTACCGCGCGGTCCTGGACCGCGACGGCTACGCGCGGGTGTCGGACAGCGCGATCGTCGGCGACGAGGAAACCGTGCGACGCCAGGTGAAGGCGCTCGAAGACGCGGGCGCGACCGAGCTGCTGGTGATGCCGTTCGGCCCGGCCGAGGACCAGGCCCGCACCCGCGAGCTCCTGGCGTCGTGAGCCGCCTCTGGGTCGACGACCTCCGCCCGGCGCCGCCCGGCTGGACGTGGGCGAAGACGAGCGCGGCGGCGATCGAACTGCTCGAAGCGGACGACTTCGCCGCGATCTCGCTGGACCACGACCTCGGCGGCGACGACACGACCCGCCCGGTCGTGCTCTGGCTGTGCGAGCACGACCGCTGGCCGCCGGAGGTGCACGTCCACACCGCGAATCCCGTCGGCCGCGAATGGCTCACCGGAATGGCCCGGCGCTACGGCCCTGGCGTCCGCCCCTGACTCCGCGCCGGAACGCTGTGAAGTCCGTGTGAGGCGATGCATCTTTCCTAGCGAAAGTGACGACCGGGCCAACGCGGCGCCACAGCCCAGGCGTCCGCCCCTGACCCCGCTGCCCACCGGAACGCCGTGAAATCCGCGTGAGGCAATGCATCTTTCCTAGCGAAAGTGACGACCGGGCTAGCGCGGCGCCACAGCCCAGGCGCCCACCCCGACCCCGCACAGCGCCAGAAAGCCGTGAAACCCGCGTGAGGCAACGCATCTTTCCTAGCGAAAGTGACGACCGGGCTAGCGCGGCGCCACAGCCCAGGCGCCCACCCCGACCCCGCACAGCGCCGGAAAGCCGTGAAGTCCGCGTGAGGCGACGCATCTTTCCTAGCGAAAGTGACGACCGGTCTAGCGCGGCGCGGGGAGGTGGGCCGCCTCCGGGAAGAGGTTCAGGGCGCGCAGGGCCGCGCCCAGCTCGGCGATGTCCGCCGGGTCGGTCAGGGAGCGGCCCAGTTCCTCGGTGATGCGCTTGAGGCGGTGGCGGATCGTGTTGGGGTGGCAGAACATCCGCTCCGACGTCAGCTTCGTCGAGCCCTGGCAGTCGAACCAGGCGCGCAGGGTCAGCAGCAGCACGTTGCGGTCGTCACCCGGCAGGTCGAGGACCGGCTGCAGCACGTGGTGCGCCAGCTGCACCGACGCCTCCGGCGAGCTGGCCACCAGCCCGGCCAGCGGCGACTCGGTGAACTGCACCAGCCCCGGCGTGCCCGGCGCCAGGCTGGACAGCGCCACCCGCGCGAGGTGCAGCGCGCGGGCGGTGTTGGCCAGGCCGGTGAACACCGGGCTCGTCCCGACGCGGCCGACCGGGTGCTCCCGCACCAGCTCCACGATCGCCTTCGACGCGCTCGGGTCGCGCAGGGACACCACGCCGACCTGCAGGTCCGGGGTGAGCCGCCAGGCCGACGCGTGGTGGCGCTCCCGCAGCCGCGCCTCGATCTGCGGCAGCGGTTCCTGGCCCAGCCGCGGGGTTTCCGCGGCGACCACGACGAACGTGCCGTCCAGCGACAGGTCCAGCACCCGGGCGATGTCCCACAGCGTGCCCTCGGTCGCGGAGCCGCCCGCGAACAGCGCCTCGACGAGTGCCGAGCGCCGGTTCTGGTGCGCCACCAGTACTTCCGCGGTGGTGTCCCGGTAGGACGTCGTGAGCGCTTCGGCCAGATCGTCGATGAGGGCCCAGATCGCCGTCGTCGCGGCGACGAGCCCGGCGAGGTCCTGCGACGAGCCGCGGGCGGTCAGCGTCACGAACTCCTGCCAGACCTCGGTCAGCCCGATCCGGTAGGCCCGCAGCAGCTCCGGCAGCGGCGCACCCGACAGCGCCCGCGCCCGGCCGGTCGCGCGGGCCTGGGACAGGTCCGGGACGTCCGAGCCGCGCAGCGTCCGCATCACGTGGTCGAGGTTGGCGCGCACGGAGTTCCGCAGCTCGGCGTGCGTGACGAACCGGGCGTCCTGGTACACCGGCATCTCGGCGCGGATCCGGCGGACGGTGCGCTCGATCAGCTCGGGCAGCTTCCGCTCGACCTCGGCGGTCAGCGTGGCGACGGTCGGCGCGAGCCCGTCGGCCAGCAGCGCCTGGTAGTGCATGGTGCCTCCGGTACCCCGGGCCTCTTCGTCGAGGTCCGAGACCGACATCTAACCTGAAAGCACCCGCCACGACCGGGTGAACTTTCTCCAAGATCCGCGGATGCGGAGATTATTTTGTAGAACCTCCGCATCCGCGTGCTCACATCTTGGCGGCGGCGCTCTTGATCGCCTCCCGGATCCGGAAGTACGTCCCGCAGCGGCAGACGTTCTCGATCGCGTCGATCTCGGCGTCGGTCGGGTTCTTCGTCTTCTTCAGCAGCGCGACGGCGGCCATGATCTGCCCGGGCTGGCAGTAGCCGCACTGCGCGACGTCCTGCTCCAGCCAGGCCTCCTGGACGGGGTGCAGGTTCTCGCCGTCGGCGAGCCCCTCGATCGTGGTGACCTCCTTGCCCGCGCAGTCGGAAACCGCGGTGACGCAGGGGTTGAACGCCTCGCCGTCGAGGTGGCTGGTGCAGGCCTTGCAGACGTTGATGCCGCAGCCGTACTTCGGCCCGCGGACCTTGAGCTTGTCGCGCAGCGCCCACAGCATCGGCAGGTCGGCGGGCGCGTCCACGGTGACGGTCTTCCCGTTCACCACGAAGGTGTAGTTCGGCATGGTGGGGAACTCCTGTCAGCGCGGGAACGGTTCGAAGTCGACCGGGAACGTGATCGGGAAGCTGCGGGGCTTGATCCCGGTGGCGCGCGCGTAGGCGTTGGCGATCGCGCCGACCGGCGCCGGCAGGCCGAGCTCGCCCGCGCCGCCAATGTCGTCGCCGGTGGCGGGCATGACGTGCACGGTGACGTCCGGCGGCGAGTTCTTCTGCCGCGCGTAGTGGAACTGCGAGTAGCTGCCCTCCAGCGGCAGGCCCTTGTCGATGTGCAGGCCCGCGGTGAGCGTCGTCGAGATCGCGTCGGTCAGGCCGCCGAGCATCTGCGCCTGGATGCCGCGCGGGTTCACCGGCTTGCCGACGTCCACCGCGATGGTCGCCTTGGTGACCCGCGGGTACTTCGGGTCGCGCGCGTCGAGCTCGACCAGGCAGGCCGTGTAGGACTTGTACTCGCCGTGCACCGCGATGCCCTGCGCGAAGCCCTTCGGCATCTTCTTGCCCCACTCGCCGAGCTCGGCGACCTTGTCGAGCACCGCGCGCTGGCGGTCGACCTTGATGAACTCGCGGCGGAACTGCAGCGGGTCCTTGCCGAGCTTCGCGGCGATCTCGTCGACCATGATCTCCTCGGCGCCGCGGGTGTTGGCCGAGTACACCGAGCGCCACGCCGCGGTGTGGAACTTCAGCGGCACCTCGTTGAGCAGCTGCGTGGTGACGCCGAAGTTGTACGGCGACTTGATCGTCAGCAGGAACACCGTCTGCGCGAAGCTCAGGTTCCCGGCGACGGGCAGCTTCGCCGCGAACGCCGTGAGGATCTCGCCGAGGCCGTGGCTCCAGTCGGTTTCGACGCTGGCGACGCGGTGCTCGAACGTGAGCACCTGCCCGAGGGCGAAGGTGGCGCGGATCTTGTGGTGGCTCGCCGCGCGGGCGCGGCCGTGGCGCATGTCGTCGATCCGGCTCCACATGAGACGGACGGGCTTCTTCATCGCCTGCGAGATGTGCGCGGCTTCGAGTGCGGCGTCGAAGAACAGCCGGCGGCCGAAGGACCCGCCACCCTGCTGGACGTGCACGGTGACCTGGTTCACCGGCAGCCCCAGCTCCTGCGCGATGGTCTGCTTCGCCACGATCGGCGACTTCAGCCCGGCCCAGATCGTGGCGCTGCCTTCGCGGACGTCGGCGACCGCGGAGTTCGACTCCATCGGCGCGTGGCTGGCGAAGGCGAAGTCGAACTCGCCGTCGACGTACTGCGTCAGCAGCGGCGGCACGACGAACGGCAGCGCGGCGTCGTGCAGCTTCTTCTTGATGGTCTCGTTGTTCTCGGCGTCGACGGTGCCCGGGCCCCAGGTGACGTCGAGGGCGTCCTTGCCGTCGAGGGCCTGGCCGAACGTCTCGGCCATCACCGCGACGCCGGTCTTCACGACGGCGATGTCGATGATCCCCGGCATCGCCCGCACCGCGGCTTCGTTGTTGACCTTCTTGACGGTGCCGTTGATCGTCGGCGGGCGCCGCACCATCACCGGGTTCGCGCCGGGGACGTCCAGGTCGAGGGTGTAGACCTGCTGACCGGTCACCATCGCGCGGGCGTCCTTGCGCGAGGTCGGCGTGCCGACCAGGGTGTGCGCGGACTCGGCCTTCGGCTGCACGACGCCGATGCTGAGGCCGGAGCGGGACGCGGGCCCGGCGAGCGTGCCGTAGCCGGCCTTGCGGCCGTCCGGCGCCCACACCGCACCGTCGCGTGTGGACAGTCGCGACGCGTCGGTCCCCCACTGGGCCCCGGCGGCGGCCATCATCCGGGCGCGCGCGGTCGCCGCGGTGGCGCGGACCGGGTCGTAGAGCGAGCGCATCGTGTTGGAGCCGCCGGTGAGCTGGTTGAACAGCAGCTCGGTGCGGGCGTCGGCGAGCACGACGTCGACGCGGTCCAGCGGCAGGTCCAGCTCTTCGGCGACGAGCATCGCGTTCGCCGTGGTGATCCCCTGGCCGACCTCGCACCGGGGCAGCTGCAACCGCGCCCGGCCGTCGGCGGTCATCTCGAGCACCAGCAGCCCGGCCGTCGGCACGCCCGACAGCGTCAGCACGTCGCCGAGGTCGAGGATCTCGGCGGGCTGCGGCAGCGTCGGGATCGAGGCCTCGGCCACGGACGGCGCGACGGCGTCCGCGGTCAGCTTGGTGGCGATGGTGAGGGTCGGCGCGGCGACGAGGTAGGTCAGGAAGCGGCGGCGGCCGACCTGCCCGGGGTCGGCGGACTCGGTGGTGGGACTGGCCATCGGGAATCCCTTCGGGTGCTCCGGCGTGCGGCGGCACAGCACGGAACGGAGCGGCGTGGTGGGGAGGCGGGGACCTCGTGACCCGGGTCACGCTAAGCAGGCGTTGTCAGGGCGTCAACGCGGCGTAGTCGTGCCAGGCCATCTCTGTGACGAGATGACAGCGGAGGCCGCCGAATGTGTGCGCCGCCACAGTGCCGGACGGCGCAAGCGATTGCGCCGTGCGGGTCAGCCGGCGTCGGAACCGCGGGCGCGCCGGGCCTGGATCAGGTCCTCGCGAGCCCGCGCGACGCGGGAGCGGACGGTGCCGACCGGGCAGCCGCAGACGTCGGCGGCCTCGGCGTAGGACAGGCCGAGGACCTGGGTCAGCACGAGCACCTCGCGCCGCTCGGGGTCCAGGCCGTCGAGGAGCAGGCCCAGCTCGACGAGCTCTTCGAAGCCGGCCGCGGTGTCGCGGGTGCGTTCGGCGGCGGCTTCCCAGTCGGTGTCGGCGATCTTGGGCCGGGCACCCGCGGCCCGGATCTGGTCGACGACGACCCGCCGTGCGATCGACAGCAGCCAGGTCCGTGAAGACGAGCGCCCCGCGAAGCGGCGAAGGCTGCCGAAGGCGCGAAGGTAGGTCTCCTGCGTCAGGTCGTCGGCCTGGGCCGCGTCGGTGAGGTGCGCGAGGAAGCGCCAGACGTCGGCCTGCGTCGCGCGGACCCACTCCTCCAGCGCCCGGCGGTCGCCGCGGCCGGCGGCCAGCGCGAGGGCCGTGACGCGCTCGTCATCCTCACCACGGGTCATGACGGCGACGCTAGCAGTGACCGGGAACCTTCCGCCCCGGCCTTCCGACTACTGGGAGGTGAGGTGCGAAGAATGCCGCGAAGGGCTGTCGGCGAGGCTCGACGGCGAGACCGAGCCGGGTCCGCCGGGCGCGGTCGACCGGCACCTGGACGGCTGCGCGGCGTGCCGCGACTGGTTCACCGGCGCGCAGCGGCTGCGGCGGGCGATGCTGCTGCGCCCGGCCCCGGCGGTCCCGGACCTCACGGCGTCGATCCTCGAGCGCACGCCCGCCCCGGCCGGTGAGGGCTGGGGCCTGCGGATCGCGCTGGCCGTGGTGGCGATCGCCCAGCTCGGGCTGGCGTTCGCGCAGCTGCTGGGCACGACGCACGACGCGATGCCGGGACACCTGGCCCACGAGAGCGGCGCGTGGAACCTGGCGGTGGGCATCGGATTGCTGACGGCGGCGCTGCGCCCGCGGCTGGCGGGCGGTCAGCTGCCGCTGCTGACGGGGTTCGTCGGGGTGCTGTTCGCGCTGTCGGCGGGTGACCTGGCGACGGGTCAGGTGACGGTGGCCCGGCTGGCGACGCACGTACTGGTGGTGCTGGGACTGGCTTTGCTCTACGCGGTCCACCGCGCGCACCGGAACCGCAACGCGCCACTCCCCGCGGCGACGGCCGACTCGGGGACGGCGACCTCGGGCGCCGCGCCGGAGGGTCCCGCGGCCCGCCCACGTCCCCGCCCCTTCCGCCGCCAGGCCCACGGTCACCACGCGGCTTGACCCGAGCGCCCCAAGGCGGCCTTGGTTGCGTCCGACGCACCGAAGGCCGCCTTGGGTGCGTCTGACGCACCGAAGGCCACATTGGGGCGTTCGGGGCCCGCGGTATAGAGCGTTATACGCGGGTCAGTCGATCTGCTTGACGGCCCACTCCGACCATTCGCGGCTCATCGCGGAGAAGCGTTTGCCCCACTCCAGGACCAGGCGGCCGTACTGCGCCGCGTTGTCGTCGCCCCAGTCGATCGACGCTTCCAGCTCCGTGAGCCGCTCTTCGCGCTCGCGGCTGTTCTCGCCCATGTACTCGATGAACTTCCGCGCCTCGCCAGGCGGAACCGAGCCCAGGAAGTAGACGCGCAGCAGCACCTCGTTGCGCGGGGACCGGTTGGGCTTGACCTCGACCAGCCAGTGCCGCAGTTCCACGCGGCCGGCGCTGGTGATCTCGTACTCCTTGCGCCCGCGCGGGCCTTCGGCGAGCACGCGGATCAGGCCCGCCTTCTCGAGTTTGCCGAGCTCGCCGTAGAGCTGGCTCTGCGTCGCCGCCCAGACGTTGGACATCGCCTGGTCGAAGCGTCTCAGCAGGTCGTAGCCGCTGGCCGGCGCCTCGTCCAGCATCCCGAGGACAGCGTGTCGAAGGCTCATGACGTCACTCTACCTTCCACTATTGACATGTCAAAGCAGGAGCCTCTACGTTTGACCTGTCACAGTTGGAACGTCATGGGGAGGCCGGACATGAACTACCTCAAGAGCTTCGTCCCGTGGATCGCCTTCGCGATCGTCGCCACGCAGTTCGACTGGCGCTGGTCGGGCCTGACCGGGCTCGTCCTGGCGGCCGGCCTGCTCGTCATGGCCCGCCGCGAAGGCCGCAAGGCGGACACGCTGATCATCGAATGGAGCGCACTCTCCTTCTTCGTGCTGCTCACCGCGGTCGCGTTCAGCTTCCCGGCGTCACCGCTGAAGACCTACACCGGCGCCCTCACCGACGCCTGGCTGGCGCTCACCGCCTGGGGCTCGATCCTCCTGCGGCGCCCGTTCACCCTCGGCATCGCGCGGACGATGACCCCGCCGGAGCTGTGGGAGAACCCGGCCTTCAAGCGCGTCAACCTGATCATCACGCTCGTGTGGGCCGCGAGCTTCACGATCACCGGCCTGGCCGGCATCGCGCTGCTGAACTACGCCCCGCACGCGACGGCCGCGCTGATCGCGCTCAAGGTCCTCGGCTTCGCCGTGCCCGTCGCCTTCACCATCCGCTACCCGCGCATCGTGCGCGCCCGCGCCCAGAAAGCCGCGTGACCACCATGACCACCACCGACTTCCACCTGAGCGGGGCCTACGCGCCCGTCCACGACGAGCTGACCGCGGCCGACCTGCCGGTGACCGGCGCGCTGCCGCCCGAGCTGACCGGCTGGTACCTGCGCAACGGCCCCAACCCGCGTACCGACAGCCAGCACTGGTTCACCGGCGACGGCATGGTCCACGGCGTCCGCCTCGAAAACGGCCGCGCCGCCTGGTACCGCAACCGCTGGGTGCGCACGGAAAGCTTCGACGACCCGGAATCGGCGCTCTACAACGCCGACGGCTCCCGGAACCTGCGCACCAGCGTCGCGAACACCCACGTCGTCAACCACGCCGGCCGGACGCTCGCGCTCGTCGAGTCGTCGCTGCCGTACGAGATCACGACCGAGCTGGACACCGTGGGCGCGTACGACTTCGGCGGCGAACTGGCCGACTCGATGACCGCGCACCCGAAGATCTGCCCCACCACCGGGGAACTGCACTTCTTCGGCTACGGCAGCATCACCGCGCCGCACGTGAGCTACTACCGCGCCGACGCGAGCGGGAAGCTCGTCGTCCGGCAGCCGATCGACGTGCCGGGCCTGACGATGATGCACGACTTCGCGCTCACCGCGTCCCACGCGGTGTTCTACGACCTGCCGGTGGTGTTCGACCGCGCGTCCGTGGGCCAGGGCATGCCCTACCGCTGGGACGCCGGCTACGGCGCCCGCCTCGGCGTGCTGCGCCGCGACGACCCGGCCGGCGGCGTCCGCTGGTTCGACGTCGAACCCTGCTACGTCTTCCACACGCTGAACGCCCACGACACCGCGGACGGCCGGATCGTGGTGACCGTCGTCCGCTACGACCACCTGTGGTGGGAGGGGCACGACCCCGCGCGCGGGGTGCTGTGGCGCTGGACGCTCGACCCGGCGACCGGCCGCGTCACCGAGGAACGGCTCGACGACCGTCCGGCGGAGTTCCCGCGGATCGACGACCGGTTCGCCGGTTCCGATGTCCGTTTCGGGCACGTCACGCAGTCCGGCGAGGACGGCGAGCAGAGCTTCCTGCGCCGCCACGACCTGCACACCGGCACGTCCGAGGCGCACGTGTTCGCGCCCGGCCACGTCCCCGGCGAAGCCGTCTTCGTCCCGGCCGAAGGCGGCGAAGGCTGGCTGCTCACCTACGTCTACAACGCCGCCGAAGACCGCAGTGACCTCGTGGTCTTCGACGCCGGGAACGTCACGGGCGCGCCGGTCGCCGCCGTCCACCTGCCGCAGCGCGTGCCCGCGGGGTTCCACGGGAACTGGCTGCCGGACGCGTGAGCGGTCAGGCGAACTTGGTCTTGGGCCGCTCCTGCAGGACATCGTCCACGTAGACGTCGACCTTCTCGTCGAGGAAGGCGACCAGCCCGGCGACGCGGGTGCTCTCCGGCAGCGGCGTCGGGTAGCTCCAGGCGAGATCCTCGTGCCCGGCCACCGAGAAGTACTCCGTCGCCCCCTTGTACGGGCAGTGCGTCACGGTCGGGGTCTTCTCGAGCAGATCCATCCGGACGTCCACGCGCGGCAGGTAGTAGCGGGTGGGCAGGTTGGTCTCGAACAGCAGGTGCGCGCGGACCGTGTCGGCCACGGTCACGCCGCCGACCTCGATCCGGACGTGCCGCGAGCTCGGCAGGATGTCGACGCGGACCCCGGGGTCCCGCGGGTGCGTGAAGATCTGCTCGTCCTCTTCGAACCAGTCGAACGCGGCGAAGTCGAACCGCACGTGGTCGCGAAGCTCCTCGATGGGCGAATCCGGGTACTCCAGCGCGCCGTCCACCGCCTCGGACCCGGCAACCTTTATCGTCGACAGAACACCTTCTCCCCGGCTGGGCGAGTGCGACGTCCGGCCGGAGGGGGTGAGAAGACCGCTCTCCACGTCCGCGCGTGGGAAGTAGTACGTGGGGTAGTACGGAACTTCCCACACCAGGAGGGGGTGCACCGTGTCCGCGACGACCTGCCCGCCGAGGAACACCCGTACCCGCTTCGCGCCTTGTGCCACGCGGACCCGCCCGCGCACCGGAGTGCTCATGTGCCGGTCAACGGGCGCCGGCCTGGGCGTATTCCTCCCGGCCGGCAAGACGGCAGGGAGTACGAAGATGACTGGAGGCGGGCACGGGTGGCCGGCGTAGAAACACCCACGGTCGGGACCCCCGCCGGGATGCGCAAGATCAACCAGCGGGCGGTGCTGGACCTGCTGCGCCGCAGCGGCCCGGCGACCCGGCCGCAGGTCGCGAAGGACACCGGGCTGTCGAAGCCGACGGTCAGCCAGGCGCTGCTGGCGCTCGAGGCGGCCGGGCTGGCGCGCCCGACCGGGCACACGTCCACCGGCACCGGGCGCTCCGCGGTGCTGTACGAAGCCGACCCGACCGCGGGGTACGTGCTGGGCGTCGACATCGGCCGCGAGCACATCCGCGTCGCCGTCTCGGACCTCGGCCGCACGCTCGTGGCGCGCCGCGACGAACGCAACTCGGCGCGCTCCGGCGCGGCGCTGGTCGCCGCGGTGGGCCGGATCGCGGCCGACGCCGTCGCCGAGGCGGGCCTGACGGCCGACGACATCGTTGTCCGCGTCGTCGGCTCCCCCGGCGTCGCCGACCCGGACAAGCGCTGCTTCCGGCACGCGCCGAACCTGCCGGGCTGGGGCCGGGCCGGGCTGATCGACGACCTCGAGGCCGCGCTGGGCCCGGACCTGAAGGTGGAGAACGACGCGAACCTCACCGCCGTCGGCGAGGGTGAGAGCGGCGCCGCGCGGGGTGCGTCGGTGTTCGGCTGCATCACGATCGGCACCGGCGTCGGCATGGGCATGATGGTCGACGGCCGGGTGTTCCGCGGCGCCACCGGCGCGGCGGGCGAGATCGGCTACCTCCCGTACGGCCGCACGCGCGCGTCCGACTCCCCGGGCCTGCCGCCGACCCGCGGCCACCTGGAGGAGGCGACGGCGGCCCAGTCGGTCGTCCGCGGCGCGCGCGAACTCGGCCTGGGCACAGCGAAATCGGCCCGCGAGGTGTTCCGCCTGGCCCGCGAAGGCGACGAGCTAGCCCGCCGCGCGGTGGAGACGGAGGCGGACCGCCTGGCGTACACGGTCGCGTCGGTGGCGGCGGTGATCGACCCGGAGCTGATCGTCCTGGGCGGCGGCATGGGCACGGCGGCCGACCTGCTGCTGGAACCGATCGACCGCGCCCTGCGCGCGTTCACGCCGCTGGTCCCGAAGGTGGTCCAGGGCGAACTGGGCGAGGACGCCGTGCTGACGGGCGCGATCAGCGTGGGACTGCGGGCGGCCGAAGGCCTGGTCTTCGAGCGCCGGGTCGGCGCTGCCTGACTTTCCCAAGCCGTGAAGGGCACCTTTAGGACTTTCAGTGCCGTGGGGGGCACCTTCAGGGACATATAAGCCATGAGGGGCACCCTCAGGACTTTCAGTGCCGTGAGGGGCACCCTTAGGGACATATAAGCCTGAGGGGCACCTTCAGGACTTTCAAGCCGTGAGGGGCACCCTCATGGCCTTAGGCGCCATGGGGTGCTCTCATGACTTCCGAAGCCGTGAGGGGCACCTTCACGGCTTCAATACCGTGAGGGGCACCCTCACGGCTTATATGTCCATGAGGGTGCCCCTCACGGCTTGCTGCGATCTCCGAGCCACCCCACAGCGACCGCCGCGGCAGCCGGTCCGCGGTGCCCGGGATGGCGGTAGCCGACCTGGCGCCGGCGATCGGGGCCGGACCACCGCGGGCTGCGGCCGACCGACGACGAAGTGACATGCGGCCGGAACCGGCCGCCCAAAGGACAGTTGAAGCTGTTCTAAGCCGCGCGCCAGGCTTCGCCGCCCGTGGAGACCCGCCACGGGGTCAAGCGCAGCACCGTGATCTTCGGGTCCAGATGGTCGTCGCCGCCCAGGATCTTCGGGTTGTAGCCCAACGGCTCCGGCGTCGAGGCGAACAGGTCCCACAGGTACTTGCGCGTTGCCTCGTCGTCGGCGAAGTCCGCCCGGCACTCCGCCACCGCCACTTCGTGCTGCGGGTCCCAGTACGAGCAGGACACGTACGGCGACGCCGTCAGGTGCGCGACCTTCAGCGGCGTCGGGCGGGTGAACAGCCAGCCCGCCAGGCCTTCCGGCGTCTGCTCCCAGATCGGGTGGACGACCCGGGACCGCGGCCGGCCGCGGCGGTCGACCGTCACCAGCGTGCACCACACGATCCGGTGCGCCACGCGCACGAACTCCTCGGCCAGCTCGGCCGGAACTCTGCTAGATTCCACAACCATGGTTGTGCATCCTACGGCAGACTCCCTCGATCTGTCACTCACCGCCCTCTTCGCGGGCTGGGCGATGACCGACGAGGTCCAGCGGCGGCTGGCCGGGCAGGGCTTCGGGGACCTGCGCTTCAACGACGGCGTCGTCATCCAGCACGTCCTGGCCGCGCCGCTGTCCATCACCGCGCTGGCCGAGCGGATGGGGGTGACGCAGCAGGCCGCTTCGAAGGCCGTCGCCGACCTCGAACGACGGAACCTCGTGCGCCGCGAGCCCGATCCGGACGACGCGCGGACCAAGCTGCTGCACCTCACCGAGCACGCCCGCGACGCCGTCGAAGCGACGCGCACGCTCCGCCAAGGCCTCCAAGAAGAACTGCTCGCGGAGTACGGCGCCGACCGCGTCGAGGACGCCCGGAAACTCCTGGCCTCGGTCATCGGCCGTTACGGCGGCGGCGACGCCGTTCGCGGCCGCCGGGTCCGCCCGCCGCGGTGATTACCCGCGACGTAATCGACGGCCACGCCCGGAAAGGCCAGCATCAAAACCATGAGCCGAACCAACCGCGAAATCGTCGTCGAATGCCTCGAGAACCTGTTCGTGCACAAGGACATCGACGCCGCGAAAGCCGTCCTGCACCCCGATTTCACGACCCACAGCCCCGGCCTCCCCTCGGGCCGGGACGCGTTCACCGAAGCCGTGACGAACTCGCCGCTCATGGGCGGGACCACGACGATCGAGCACGTCGTCGCCGAGAACGACCTCGTCGTGGCCCACCTGCGGGTCCAGCTGCCGGGGAGCACCTACGCCGTCGTCGACATCCTGCGTGTCGAAGACGGCCTGCTCGTCGAGCACTGGGACGTGAAGGAAGCTCGCTAGCGGGTGATGACGCAGGTCCCCGACGCCGTCGCGAGCAGCTTGCCCTCGGCGTCGCGGATCTCGCCCTCGGCGAAGGCGATCCGCGAGCCTTCCTTGACCACGCGCCCGGTCGCCCGGATCTCGCCGCGCCCGGCGTGGATCGCCCGCAGGTAGCTCACCTTGAGCTCCACCGACGAGTAGCCGACCCCGGCCGGCAGCGTCGAATGCACCGCGCAGCCGACCACCGAGTCCAGCATCGTCGCCGCGACGCCGCCGTGGACCATCCCGATCGGGTTGTACATCGACTCGTCCGGTTCGACGACCGCGACGACCTCGCCGTGCCCGATGCTTTCCCAGCGCAGCCCGAAGTGCGCGGCGATCGGCGGGCCGGGGATGCGGCCCTCGGCGATCGCTGTCAGGTACTCGAAACCCGTCATCGTCAGGCCGAGCCGGGCGGTCTCCAGCGGGTCCTGCCAGGTGATCGTCTTCGAGCGGGTCTCGGCGGCGACATCGGTCATCTTCGGCTCCCAAGAACTATGACAAGCGTCTTAACGCCAGCGTCGTCCGGACACCCCGGCGCCGTCAAGCGGCGCGTGACCCAGGCCACCGGTGGTCCACCCCGGCCCCGGGTGGAATCATCCGGGGGTGAGCACCGACCCCGGCCGCAAGCTGATCGACCCGGAACGGGTGGCCGCCGCGGTCGACGGACTCGGCGACCGCGGCGTCATCGAGCAGTGGGCCCAGCGCTTCTCCGTCGTCGCCGACCCCTCGCGGCTCGCGCTGCTCGTCTCGATCCACTACGCGCGGGAAATCAGCGTCACCGATCTGGCCGCGGTCACCGGCATGACGGACACGGCGGTTTCGCAGGCCCTGCGGCTGCTGCGGGCGCACGGCCTGGTCACCACGCGGCGCGACGGGCGGGTGGTGCGCTACCGGCTCGCGGACGCGACCGTGCACGAACTGATCCACCGCGTGCGGCCCCACCCCGAAGAGCACCCCGGAAAGCACCCGGGGGAATCCACGGGTCCGGGCGAGGACCGGTAGCGTGCGGGCATGACGGGATTGCCGGAAACCATCACCGCGTGCCTTTTCGATCTCGACGGGGTGCTGACCGGAACAGCGGTTCTCCATCGTGAGGCCTGGAAACGGACATTCGATGAATTTCTCCGGGCGCGTGACGGCGCCGGGTTCGGGGAATTCACGGACAAGGACTACGCGACCTATGTGGACGGCCGCCCGCGCGCCGACGGGGTGCGTGAATTCCTGAAGTCGCGCGGCATCGAGCTGCCGGAAGGCGACCCGGACGACGCGGTCGACGCCCCGACGATCAACGGCGTCGGCAACCGGAAGAACGAACTGGTCCTGAAAATCATCGACGAGCGCGGCGTGAGCCCCTACCCCGGCTCGATCCGCTATCTCGAAGCGGTCAAGGCCGCCGGGCTCCGGATCGCCGTCGTGACGTCGTCGGCGAACGGCGCCAAGGTGCTCGACGCGGGTGACCTGAGCAAATACGTCGAAGCCCGCGTCGACGGCCTCACCATCCGGGAACAGCACCTCAAGGGCAAGCCCGCCCCGGACTCCTTCCTGGCCGGCGCCGAAGCCCTCGGTGTGAAACCCGAAAACGCCGCCGTGTTCGAGGACGCCCAGTCCGGCGTCCAGGCCGGCAAGGCCGGCGGGTTCGGGTACGTCGTCGGGGTCAACCGGGCCGACCAGGCCGAAGAACTGCGCGCGCACGGCGCCGACGTCGTCGTCGACGACCTCGCCGAACTGCTGGAGGACCGATGACGGAGCCGCACGGCTACGAATGCTCGCCGTGGGAGCTGCGGTGGCGCGGCATGGACGTCGACGCCCTGCAGCGCACCGAATCGGCGTTCGCGGTGTCGAACGGCCACATCGGGCTGCGGGGCACGCTCGAGGAGGCCGAGCCGCGCGGCCTGCCCGGCACCTACCTCAACGGGTTCTACGAAGAGCACGGCCTCCCCTACGCCGAGGCCGGCTACGGCTACCCCGAAGAGGGCCAGACCGTCGTCAACGTGACCGACGGCAAGATCATCCGGCTGCTGGTCGAGGACGAGCCGCTCGACATGCGCTACGGCGCGGCCACCGCGCACGACCGGGTGCTCGACTTCCGCAGGGGCACGCTGACCCGGACCACGGAGTGGTCGTCGCCGACCGGGCGCCGCGTGCGCGTGCGCACCGAGCGGCTGGTGTCCTTCACCCAGCGCGCGATCGCCGCGATCCGCTACGAGGTCGAGCCGCTCGACGAGGACCTGCAGCTGGTCGTCCAGTCCGACCTGCTGGCCAACGAGCCGATCGAGTCCGACACCCGGGACCCGCGGGTCGCCGCGGCGCTGGAGTCGCCGCTGGTGGGCGAGTTCCACCGCGCCACCGACTACAACGCCGTGCTGGTGCACCAGACCCGCCGCTCCGGGCTGCGGATGGCCGCGGCGATGGACCACAAGATCGAGGTGGACGACGGGATCCGCGCCCGCATCCACTCCGAGGAGGACCTCGCGCGGCTCACCGTCGCGGTCGACGTCCCCAAGGGCGGCAAGCTCCGCATCACGAAGTTCCTCGCCTACGGCTGGTCGGCGCAGCGTTCGGTGCCCGCGCTGCGGTCGCAGGTGGAGGCCGCGCTGGCCGGCGCCCGCCAGACCGGCTGGAAGGGCCTGGTCACCGAGCAGCGCGCGTTCCTCGACGAGTTCTGGGCCACGTCGGACATCGAGATCGACGGCGACCCGGAGCTGCAGCAGGCCGTCCGGTTCGCGCTGTTCCACCTCCTGCAGGCCGGTGCCCGCGGGGAGAGCCGCGCGATCGCCGGCAAGGGCCTCACCGGTCCGGGGTACGACGGCCACGCGTTCTGGGACACCGAATCGTTCGTGCTGCCGGTGCTCACCTACACGATGCCGGACGCCGCGCGCGACGCGCTGCGCTGGCGTCACTCCACAATGGACAAGGCCAGGGAACGCGCGCACCAGCTGGGGTTGCGCGGCGCGGCGTTCCCCTGGCGCTCGATCAACGGCGCCGAGTGCTCGGCCTACTGGCCGGCGGGCACGGCGGCGTTCCACGTCAGCGCGGACATCGCCGACGCCGTGCTGCGCTACCTCAACGCGACCGGCGACGAGGAGTTCGAGCGCGCGTACGGCGTCGAGCTGCTGCTGGAAACCGCGCGGCTGTGGGCGTCGCTGGGCCATCACGACCGGCACGGCGCGTTCCGCATCGACGGCGTCACCGGGCCGGACGAGTACTCGGCGGTGGCCGACAACAACGTCTACACGAACCTGATGGCGCGCCGGAACCTGCTGGCCGCCGCGGAGTCGTGCGCGCGGCACCCGGACATCGCGGCCCGGTTCGAGGTCGACACCGTCGAACTCGACACCTGGCGCGCCGCCGCCGCGACGATGTACCTGCCCTACGACCCGGAGCTCGGCGTGCACCCGCAGTCGGAGGGGTTCCTCGACCACGACGAGTGGGACTACGAGGGCACCGACATGGCGCACTACCCGCTGCTGCTGCACTTCCCGTACTTCGACCTCTACCGCAAGCAGGTCGTGAAGCAGGCGGACCTGGTGCTGGCCCTGCACATGTGCGGGGACTCGTTCAGCATGGAGGAAAAGGCGCGCAACTTCGCCTACTACGAGGCGCGGACCGTGCGCGACTCCTCCCTGTCGGCGGGCACGCAGGCGGTGGTGGCGGCCGAGGTGGGCCACCTGGAGCTGGCCTACGACTACCTCGCCGAGGCCGCGCTGACCGACCTGCACGACGTGCACAACAACGTCCGCAACGGCCTGCACATGGCGTCGCTGGCCGGGGCGTGGCAGGGCGCGGTGGCCGGGTTCGGCGGGCTGCGCGACCACGGCGGCACGCTGGCGTTCGCGCCGCGGCTGCCGCCGCAGCTGGACCGGATCACCTTCCGCCTGATGTTCCGCGGCACGCGGTTCCAGGTCGAGATCGACCCCGACCAGGCGACCTACCACGTGCTGGCCGGCGAGCCGCTCGAGGTGCTGCACCACGGCGAGCGCGTCACGGTCACGGTCGAACCCCAGCGGTTCGCGATCCCGAAGATCGACGCGGGCGACCCGCCGCACCAGCCCCCGGGCCGCGCGCCGATGCGCCGTGACTCGGCGAAGGTGCGTCAGTTCGCCGAGCCGTCCAACCCGATCACCGCCGAAGGCCGCTGACGTCGAACGTCCGTGAATGGCCCATTGAGGGACTCTGAGTCCCTCAATGGGCCATTCACGGATCTGGGGTGGTCACTGCGGGAGGTCGTCCGCGAGGGCCCGGCCCGGTGGGTCCGGGATCTCCTCCGTGCCGGCCGGCTTCACGTCCGGGTCCGGCGCGGTGGGCACGTCGTGCGTCAGCTGCCCGGCGGTGGGCAGCTTGGGGAGCTCGTCGTCTTCGTCGTCCTTGCCGTGCGATCGCTGCGTCTGGCTCATGCCTTCCGGAATACCCGGTTTTCCCGGCCACGACCAGGGGGCGGCGGTCAGGCGACCTTCTTGGGACCCCGGCGGCGGTGCTTGGCGGCGTCGTCGCGCAGGGCGAGCAGCAGGCCGTCGCGGGTGGACCACGGGCAGATCGTCAGCGCGCCGCCGGCGACCGTCAGCAGCGCCTCGGCCACGATCGCGCCGGCCAGCGCCTGGTGGGCGCGGTTGCGGGAGATGCCCGGCAGCTCGGCCCGCTTCGACGTCGGCATCGCGGCCAGCCGCGGGATCCAGGCGCGCAGGTCGTCGAGCCGCAGGTCACGGGACTTGCCCGGACGCGCGCCCGCCAGCCGCGCGAGCTGCTGGAGCACCTTCGAACAGCCGACCGTCCGGTGCTCGGCGATGTCCGCGGCCCCGAGCGCGGTGGCCGCCTGGTCCAGCGCGTACGCCCGCAACGCCTTCACCTGCTTGCCCGTGACCCGCTCGGCCGGCAGCCAGTCGCGGGTCAGGGAGCGCGCGCCCATCGGCAGCGACCGCGCGAACGTCGCCTGCTCGGCGCAGCCCGCCGCGAGCTCCACCGTCCCGCCGCCGATGTCGAGGATCAGCAGCGGACCGGCCTTCCGGCCGTACCAGCGGCGCGCGGCCAGGTAGGCCAGCTCCGCCTCCCGGCGGCCGGACAGGAACTGCAGCTCGACGCCGGTCTCCCCGGCGACGTGCCGGACGACGGCGGCCGAGTTGGCCGCGTCGCGGATGGAAGACGTCGCCAGCGGGTACACCCCGGTGACGCCGTGGCGGTAGGCGGTGGTCATGCCGGCCGCGACGGCGGCGGTCACGGCGGCGACACCGCGGTCGGTCAGCCGGCCGCGGCCGTCGAGCTCGCGGTCCAGGCGCAGGCGCGTCTGGTGGTTGAGCACCGGTTCGAGCGAGGTGGCGCCGACCGGCACCACGACCAGCCGGGCGCTGAACGATCCGACGTCCAGCACGCCCACTGCAGGCTCTTCGATTTTCCGCACAGCTCGGCGCACCTCACTTCCACCTGGATGAATATCCCCAGTCCGACCGGTCGAAACCACTGATTCTGTCGGATCTCACGCCGGTTTGCCGTTCTTTTGCGGGTTTACCCCCTCCGGGCGTGCCTTCCTGACGTGCAGATCACAGGCCGATAACCCGATTGAGTGAACCTCGCCACGGCTGGACACGATTCGGTAACGCCACTCAGCCAGATCCGACTCTTGAGACATCGGAACTGTGTGGAGCAGGCGGAAGTGACCAAGCGACCCGAGCGGCGATCCGAACTCGTGCGGCCGGCCGGTGCCGTGCTCGCGGTGGTGGCCGGGCTGGTCGGCGTGCTCGTCGGCGTCACCTTCGTGCTCGCGCCGGCCACCGCGGTCCCCTCGGGTGCCGCGGGCCGCCCGGACGGCACCGAGACCGCCGGCGCCCCGCCGGTGGCGCTGCTGATCCCCGCCATCGGGCTGACGGCCGGCCACGTCATCGGCCTCGGGCACGTCGGCGGCCGCCGCGAGCAGCCCGGCACCGCGCTCGGCGTCGGCTGGTTCCCCGACGGCCCGGCCCCCGGCGGCCCCGGCGTCGCCGTGCTGTCCGCGCACTCCGGGTTCGGCTACGCGAACGGCGCGTTCGCCCACCTCGACAAGCTGAAGCCCGGCGCGCTGATCGTGGTGCGCGACGAAACCGGCCGCGAAACCCGGTTCACCGTGCGCCGGACGACCGTCTTCCCGGCGCACACGCCCGACAGCGTGCTCATCGCGCCCGAGGGCACCGGCCCCGAACTGCGCCTGATCACCAGCGACGGGCTGTTCGACGACGCCGGCCTCGGCAACGCGCGGGTCGCCGTCTACGCCGTACCCGTGTGAGGGTCAGCCGATCAGCTCGCGCAGCTGCGACACCGCCGCCACCCGGCCTTCACGGCCCGGCTGCAGCGGGTTGACGATCACCGTCGTCGCGCCCGCCTCGGCGAACGCCGCCAGCCGCTCCTTCACGTAGCCGGCCGGGCCGACGAGGGAGATCGCGCGCAGCAGGTCCAGCGGGACCGCCGCCGCGGCCTCCTCCTTCTTGCCGTCGAGGTAGAGGTCCTGGATCAGCTTCGCCTCGGCCTCGTAGCCGTAGCGGCAGGCGAGGTCGTTGTAGAAGTTCTTGCCCCGCGCGCCCATCCCGCCGACGTAGAGGGCCACGACCGGGCGCACGTGGTCCAGCAGCGCCTCGACGTCGTCGCCGATCGCCAGCGCGACGGTGACGTAGGTGTCCAGCTCGCCCAGCGCGGGGTCGCGCTTGGCCTTGCCCTCGGCCAGGGACGCGCCCCAGACGCCGGCCGCCTTCTCCGGGTGGAAGAAGATCGGCTGCCAGCCCTCGGCGATCTCGGCCGTGAGCGCGACGTTCTTCGGCCCGAGCGAGGCCAGCAGCACCGGGATCCGCTCCCGCACCGGGTGGTTGATCAGCTTCAGCGGCTTGCCGAGCCCGGTGCCCTGCTCCGGCGGCAGCGGGATCGTGTAATGCTTGCCCTCGTGGACGACCCGCTCGCGGCGCCACACCTGGCGGCAGATCTCGACGATCTCGCGGGTGCGGCCCAGCGGCGCGTCGTACTTCACGCCGTGAAAACCCTCGATGACCTGCGGGCCGGACGCGCCGAGGCCGAGGATGAACCGGCCGTCGGAGACGAAGTCGAGCCCGGCCGCGGTCATCGCGGTCAGGCTCGGCGTGCGCGTGTAGAGCTGGAAGATCCCGGACGCGAGCTGGACGCGCTCGGTCTTGGCCGCGAGGTACCCGAGCTGGCTGACCGCGTCGAAGGAGTACGCCTCCGGCACGAAGACGACGTCGAGGCCGGCCTTCTCCAGCTCGACGACGTCCGCGACGCTTTCGGCGAAGCCTCCGGCATAACTGACCGCGGTCCCGATCTTCATCGAACGTCCTCCTGAGGTGAGCAAGCGCTTAGCGACGCATGCTACCGGCCGGTCAACGTGCGGACCACCAGCTCCGCCGAGGCACCGGCGCCGAGCGTCGTGCCGGCGTAGCGGACGTCGGCGCCGAGCGTGCCGGCCGGCGGGTCGTCCCGGACGGTGATCCACACCGTGACCATGAGCAGCCAGCGCACGATCAGGTAGCCGAAGAGCAGGACGCCGACCAGCGTGCCGAACGTCGCGACGGCCGGCGAGCGGCCGAGCAGGTGCAGGTAGAGGCCGCCGGCCTGCTGGATCGCGCCGAGCCCGACGGCGGCGGCCCCGGCCGGGCGCAACGTCGAGCGCAGTGGCAGCGGCCGTCGCGGCAGCCGGGCCAGGCACCAGGCGATGACCAGCCAGTTGGCCGCGAGCCCGAGCAGCAGTGAGCCCGCGACGAGCACGACGTGCGCGAACCCGCCGGTCAGGCCGGTGAGGTCGAGCAGCCACGCGCCGGCCGCGCCGGTGAGCGAGGCCAGCCCGAAGGAGACGGCCATCGCGATCCCCACCCCGGCGAGCGCCAGGACGTCGGCGGCGATGCCGCGCAGCAGCGGACGCGGGGTGCGTTCCTGGCCGAGCATCGCGGTGACGGCGTCACGGACGTTGCTGATCCAGCTCCACCCCGAGTAGACGGCGACGGCCAGCGCGAGCAGCCCGATCCGCCCGCGTTCCCCGACGACGGTGTGCACGACGTTCGTGACCTGCCCGCCCAGCTCCGGCGGCAGCGAGGCGGCGATGACCCGGTCGAGCTCGGCGGCCAGGAGCCGGTCGCCGGCCAGCACGAACCCGGCCACCGAGACGGCGACCATGATCAGCGGCACCAAAGCGAGCAGGCTGAAGAAGGTCATCGCCGCGGCGTAGTGGTCACCGTCGCGTTCCCGGTACCGCGCCAGCGTCGCCCCGGCCCGCCGGAACGGCCTCCCCACGACGGCCTTCACCGCTCCACGTTCCACGCGCCGACCCTCTCATCCACCGGTGTCCCCCGCAGTCCGACACCCGGGTCCGGAGGATCGCGTGATCAGAACCGGACCTCACGTGATCGGGGAGGCATCACCCGTGTCTGGAGGGGCATCACCCGTGATCAGCGGGGCATCGGCCGTGATGCCCGCTGGATCACGCGTGATGCCTCCCGGGACACGCGTGATGCCCCTATCGGCACGCGGGATCCGGGGTCAGCCGGGGACCACTGTGCCTCGGACGTCGCCGAAGCCGATTCGGGTTCCGTTCGGGCCCGGGGCGGTTGCGCTGATGATCACCTCGTCGCCGTCCTCCAGGAAGGTGCGGGTGGAGCCGTCCGGGAGGGTGAGCGGTTCGCGGCCGCCCCAGGACAGTTCCAGCAGCGAGCCCCGCTGGTGCGGCTCCGGGCCGGTCACCGTGCCCGACGCGTACAGGTCGCCGGTGCGCAGGCTCGCGCCGTTGACCGTCAGGTGCGCCAGCTGCTGCGCGGCGTTCCAGTACTGCGTGGCGAACGGCGGGCTCGACACCAGGTGGCCGTTGAGCCGGACCTCCATGGCCAGGTCCAGCCCCCACTTCTCGCTCGTGCGCAGGTAGTCGAACGGCTCCGGGTCCTGCGGTGGGCCGGCGACGCGGGCGTGCTCCAGCGCGTCGAGCGGGACGATCCACGGCGACACCGACGTCGCGAACGACTTGGCCAGGAACGGGCCCAGCGGCTGGTATTCCCACGCCTGGATGTCGCGAGCCGACCAGTCGTTGACCAGGCAGACGCCGAACACGTGCGCGGCGAAGTCCTCTGTGGACACCGGCGTGCCCAAAGTGGACGGTACGCCGACGACGAACCCCACCTCCGCCTCGATGTCCAGCCGCTGCGACGGGCCGAACGACGGTGTCTCGGCGTTGCGCGGCTTGCGCTGCCCGTGCGGGCGGACGACCGGGGTGCCCGACGCGACCACCGTGCCGGCCCGGCCGTGGTAGCCGATCGGCAGGTGCTTCCAGTTCGGCGGCAGCTCGACCGCGTCGGGCCGGAAGATCTTGCCCGCGTTCAGCGCGTGGTGCTCACTGGAGTAGAAGTCGACGTAGTCCGCGACCTCGATCGCCAGGTGCGTGGTCACCTCGGTCAGCGGCACCAGGTGCGGCCGCAGCTGGTCGGCGTACCGCGGTTCCGTCAGCCACTCCCGGACGCTCTCGCGGACCTCCCGCCACGTCGCCGGCCCGGCGGCCAGCAGCGGGTTCAGCACCCCGGAGGTCAGCAGCGGCGCGAACGACGCCGCCGTCTCCGCCGCCGCGGACGTCAGGTCCAGCACCCGGTCGCCGACCGGCACGCCGATCCGGCGCTCGGGCGCCCCGCCCACGGCGAACACGCCGTAGGGCAGGTTGTCCAGGCCGAACGGCGTGTCGTCGGCGAGTTCGAGCCAGGTCACGGTCATTCCTCGTCTCGGGTGGAGGTACGAGCGGCCACCCAGTCGGTGACGGCGGTGGCGAGCACCGGCAGCGGGAGCGTCCCGTTGCCGAGCACGACGTCGTGGAACTCGCGGATGTCGAAGGCCGCACCCAGCGCCTGCTCGGCCTCGGCCCGCAGCCGCTGGATCTCCAGCCGCCCCACCATGTACCCGAGCGCCTGGCCCGGGTTCGCGGCGTAGCGGTCGATCTCCGCCTCGATCTCGAGCTGCGCCATCGGCGTGTGCTCGACCAGGTAGTCGACGGCCTGCTGCCGGCTCCAGCCCAGCGCGTGCAGCCCGGTGTCGACGACGAGGCGGCCCGCGCGCATCGAGTCCTGGGTCAGCATGCCCAGCCGCGAGACGTCGTCGGAGTACAGCCCCATCTCGTCCGCCAGCCGCTCGGCGTACAGGCCCCAGCCCTCGGCGTAGGCGTTGACGTGCGCGATGATCCGCAGCAGCGGCACCCCGGTGAGCTCCTGGGCGAGGCACAGCTGGAAGTGGTGCCCCGGCACGGCTTCGTGGAACGCGATCGCCTCGCTGGTGAACCGCGGGCGCTTCTCGGCCTCGTGCGTGTTGGCGTAGTAGACGCCCGGCCGGGTCCCGTCGAGCGACGGCTCCAGGTAGTACGCGATCGTGCCGCTCGTCGCCTCCGCCTCGGGCACCGGCGCGACGCCGCACTGCTGCGCCGGGACCCTAGAGAACCACTGCGGCGCCACGGCTTCCGCGCGCGTGATGGCCGTGCGCGCGCCTTCCAGCAGTTCCTCGCCGTCACGCCAGCGCAGCGCGGGGTCGGTCCGGATCCGGTCGAAGATCTCCGCGAGATCGGTGGTGCCGAACAGTTTCCCGCCCAGCTCGCGGTACTCCCCCGCGAGCGTCCCGATGATCTCCAGGCCCGTGTCGTGCAGGTCCTGCGCCGTGCGCTCGGTCGTCGTCTCCGCGCGGATCAGCGCCGCGTACCGCTCGGCACCGCCGGGCAGCTGGCCGATCCCGGGCGACGTCTCGGGCCGCGCCACCGGCGCGACCTCGTCGGCCAGGAACGCGCGATACCGCTCGTACGCCGGGTGGACGACCTCGGCGAGCAGCCGGTCGCGCTCGGCTTCGAAGCCTTCGAGCGCGTACGACGGCGTCACCTTCAGGGGGTCCTTCTCCGGCGCGCCCAGGTAGCGCTCGACGTAGCCGATGCCGATGCGCACCAGGAACTCCGGCGGGACGAACCCCTCGGCCACGGCCGCGCGCTGCCGCACCGTGATCGCGTCGAGGAGGTCGCCGAGCCCCGCCAGCCGGGCCAGGTACCCCCGGACCTTCGGCTCGTCGTCCAGCACCGTCTGCGGCAGGTACATCAGCAGGGACAGCGCGGGCGCGTCGAGCCCGTCGCTGACCGCGATGTCGGACCGGCGGGAGTCGAGCAGGTCGATCTCGGTGTTCGCCTGGGAGATCACGACGTCCCGGGTGATCCGCGCGGCGGCCGGGAGACCGGCCGGGTCGAGCGCCTCGGCGCGGGCGACGATCCCGGCGTACCGGGCGCGGAACCCCGCCAGCGCTTCGGCGCTGGGATCCCCGAGCTTGCCGGGGTCGCCGGGCAGGCCGAACACCGACGGGAACAGGGGCTCCCGCTCGAAGTTCACCGCCACCAGCTCGTCGGCGAGGCTGTCCGGGGTGTCCCCGGCGCCCGCCGCCACCCAGTCCGAAACGACCTTGGCGAGCGCGGTCATCGGCAGCATGCCGTGGCCGAGCACGACCTCGTGGAACCCGCGGATGTCGAACGCCTCGCCCAGCGCCTGCTCGGCTTCCGCGCGCAGCCGCTGGATCTCCAGCCGGCCCACCATGTAGCCGAGCGCCTGGCCCGGCCAGGCCGTGTAGCGGTCGACCTCGGCTTCGATCTCGAGGCGCGCCATCGGCGTGTGCTCGACCAGGTAGTCGATCGCCTGCTGCCGGCTCCACCCGAACGCGTGTAGCCCGGTGTCCACGACCAGCCGCCCGGCGCGCATCGAATCCTGGGTCAGCATGCCGAACCGCGAGACGTCGTCGGAGTACAGGCCCATCTCGTCGGCGAGCCGCTCGGTGTAGAGCCCCCAGCCTTCGGCGTAGGCGTTGAACATGCCGATCCGCCGCAGCAGCGGCAGGTCCCCCAGCTCCTGGGCCAGGCTCAGCTGGAAGTGGTGCCCCGGCACGGCTTCGTGGAACGCGATCGCCTCGCTGGTGAACCGCGGGCGCTTGTCCGCTTCGTAGACGTTCGCGTAGTAGGTGCCCGGGCGGGACCCGTCGAGGGACGGCTGGAGGTAGTAGGCGATCGTGCCGCTGGCGGCGTCGGCTTCCGGCACCGGCGCGACCACGCACTTCTCCGCCGGGATGCGCGAGAACCACTGCGGCGCCACGGCTTCCGCGCGCGCGATCGCGTCGCGGGCGGCGGCGAGCAGCTCCTCGCCGTCCCGCCAGCGCAGGGCCGGGTCGGTGCGCAGGCGCTCGAAGATCTCCGCGAGATCGGTGGTGCCGAACACCTTCCCGCCGAGTTCGCGGTACTCGCCCGCGAGCTCCTCGATGATCGCCAGGCCGGTGTCGTGCAGGTCCCGCGCCGTGCGCTCGGTGGTCGTCTCCGCGCGGATCATCGCGGCGTACCGCTCGGCGCCGCCCGGCACGTGCCCGATCCCCGGCTCGGTGTCGGGCCGCCCCACCGGCTCGACCTCGGTGCGCAGGAAGTCGCGGTAGCGCGCGTACGCCGGGTGGACGACCTCGGCGAGCAGCCGGTCACGCTCGGCCTCGAAGCCTTCGACGTCCGCCGTTGTGGCCACCTTCAGAGGGTCGGCGTCCGGCGCGCCGAGGTAGCGCTCGACGTACTCGACGCCGACGCGGACGAGGTGGGCCGGCGGCACCAGCCCGTCGGCCAGGCTTTCGCGCTGCCGCTCGGTCAGCGCCGCGAGGAACGGCTCGATGGCGGTGAGCCGGGCGAGGTAACCGCGGGCCTTCTTCTCGTCGTCCAGCTTGTAGAAGGGCAGTTGCATGAGCAGGCCCAGCGCGGCCGAGGTGAACCCGGTGCTGACCGCGATGTCGGTCATCCGCGACGCGAGCCGATCGGCCTCGACCTCGGCGGCGGCGATCACGACCTCGCGTGTCACGCCCTCTTCCGGCGTCAGCGCGACGGCCGGGAGGGCCCGGGCCCGCGCGGCGAGCTCGGTGTAGGCGGTGCGGATGCGCTCCTGGCCCTCCCTGGTCTGGTCGGCGAGCCGGTCGTGCTCCCCCGGCAGGCCGAGGATCGACGGGGCCAGCGGGTCGTGCTCGAAGGTCAGCTCGACGAGCTCCGCCGCCAGGCCGTCGACCGTGTCGCCGTGCCCGGCCACCCAGTCGCCGACGACCGAGGCGAGCACCGACAGCGGCAGCGCGCCGCCGGCCAGCACGACGTCGTGGAACGCGCGGATGTCGAACCGGGTGCCCAGCCGCCGCTGCGCGTCCGCCCGGACGCGCTGGATCTCCAGCCGCCCCACCATGTACGCCAGGGCCTGGCCCGGCCACGCGATGTACCGGTCGACCTCGGCCTCGATCTCGACGCGCGCCATCGGCGTGTGCTCGACCAGGTAGTCGACGGCCTGCTGCCGGCTCCAGCCCAGCGCGTGCAGGCCGGTGTCGACGACCAGCCGGCCCGCGCGCAGCGAGTCGCCGGTGAGCATGCCGAGGCGGGCGACGTCGTCGGAGTAGAGGCCCATCTCCTCGGCGAGCCGCTCGCTGTAGAGGCCCCAGCCCTCGGTGTAGGCGGTGAAGTCGCCGATGCGGCGCAGCAGCGGCAAGTCGGTCAGGCCGAGCGCGGTGCTGAGCTGGAAGTGGTGACCGGGCACGGCCTCGTGGAACGCCGTCGACTCGGCCGCGTGCCGGAAGCGCTCGGTGGCCTCGTAGGTGTTCGCGAAGTAGATGCCCGGCCGGGAGCCGTCGGTGGCCGGGCGCATGTAGTAAGCGATGGGCGCGCCGGGCGCGGCCTCCTCCGGGACCGGTTCGACCGTCCACGGCTGCGGCGGGATCCGGCCGAACCACTTCGGCGCCTCGGCGTCGGCCCTGGCGATGGCCGCGCGGGCGGACTCCAGCAGCTCCTCGCCGCTGGTCCAGCGCAGCGCGGGATCGGTGCGCAGGTGCTCGAAGATCCGGCCGAGGTCGTCGGTGCCGAACACCTTCGCGCCCAGCTCGCGGTACTCCGCGGCGAGCGAGGCGATGACGTCGAGACCGGTCTGGTGCAGCTGCGCCGGGGTGCGGTCGGTGGTGGTGTGCAGCCGGGCCTGCCGGGCGTAGGTCTCCTCGCCGCCGGGCAGCCAGGACAGGCCGGGCCGGTCGTCGGGACGGCCGTGGGCGGCCACCTCGGAGACGAGGAACTCGCGGTACTCGGCGAAGGCCGGGCGGACGACGTCGGCCAGCAGCTCGTCGCGCCGCCGCGCGAACTCGTCGTCCGGCGCGGGCTGGCGGCGCAGCGGGTCGGCGGCCGGGTCGGCGAGGTAGCGGTCGAGGTGCGCGATCGCGGCGTCGACCAGGCGGGCGACCGGCGTGAGGCCGTCGGCGATGCCCTGGGTGTGCCGCTGGGCGGACTGGCGCAGGAACTCCGGGACGGCGGCGAGCCGCCCGAGCTGGGCCTCGGCCGCCTCGCCCGCGGTCACCGTGGTCATCGGCAGCGCGGTGAGCAGCATGGCCGCCGGGCCGGTGAAGATGTCGGTCACGGTGAACTCGGTCATCCGGGAGTCGATGCCCGCGATCCGGTCGGCCGCCGAGGTGATCAGGACCTCGCGGGTGACGCGGTCCTCGGCCGACAGCCCGGCCGGGTCCAGCGCGCGGGCCCGCTCGGCGAACTCCGTGAGCCGGGCGCGGAAGGCCTGTTCGGCGCCCGCCGTGACGTCCGGCAGACCCGGCTCGGCCGGGCGGTTGCCCAGCAGCGCCGGCGTCAGCGGATCGGCGGCGAACAGGGCTTCGACGAACTCGTCGGCGAGTTCGGTGACCGCGGTCATGGGCAGGACCCCCAGCGTCGATGGTGTGCTCGTTCGCGACCCTAACGGAGATCACCGACAGGAACGCGCGTCAGTTCGCCGGGGGCGGACGGGCTTCGGCGCGGGCCGATCGGCGAGGCGGTAGCGTGCACCGAGTGGCTGTGACCGATCCCGTGGATACCCGCCTGCTCGCCGCGCTCGCCGAGCTGGGCAAGGCGGCCGTGCACGAGCTGGCGGCCAAGGTCGGCATGGATCCCCGTGAAGTCGCCTACCGGCTGGTCGCGCTGAGCGGCAGCGGGCTGCCCCTGCTCGTCGGCGTCGAAAGTGATCCGAACGGGCTGCGCGCGGCCATCGCGGGCTCGCCGCCGTCGTGGGCGAACCGGCCGCCCGGCTCGCAGCAGTTCCCGGCGCAGGCCCCGCCGTCGCACCCGGTGCCGCAGATGCCGCCGCCGCAGAACGTCCAGGGTGGGCCTTCGGGGCCGTACAACGTGCAGGGTGCGCCCTCAGGGCCGTACAACGTCCAAGGTGCGCCTTCAGGGCCGTACAACGTCCAGGGCACGCCGTCCGGGCGTTATCCCGGCCCGCCGCCCCGGCCGCCACAGCAGCAGCAGTTCGCCCCGCCTCGGCCCGACCCCGTGGTGAGCACGTGGGGCGTGCCGCAGACGGCGTCCTGGGCCCGCGGCGACGAACCCCCGCGGGCCGGGGGTGCCCCCGGTGGCAAGAAGGGCCGGCTCGGCGAGGTCATGGAAACCCAGGGCCTGGAGGGCGAGCAGCTGACGGTGCAGCTGCTCGAGGTCCAGGACCCGGCGGACTTCCTGTTCGGCGCGGCCGGTTACCGCCTGGAGGAGGGCGAACGCTCGGTCGTCGTGCACACGGAGATCACCAACCGCGGCGCGATCCCGTTCGCGTCCCTGCCGGACAACTACCTCGAGCTGCTCACCGCCGACGGCCAGGCGGTCGGCAAGGCCCCGGTGTCGCTGACCTCGCGGCCGCCGCACAAGATCGGCGTCAAACCGGGCGAAACCCTGGGCGGCCACACGGTTTACGTGCTGCCGGACACCACCCGCGTGGTCTCGGTCCGCTGGAGCCCGCGGCCGGAACCCGACGAGCGCACGCTCACCTGGTCGATCGAGGACTGAGGCTTATTCTGGCTAGCCCGCCGCGGCCCGCGCGGAAACCGCCGGCTACCGGAGAGGTCATGCGGCGGGCGACGGCTGAATAAGCCTCACTAGTAGCTCTCGTCCTGCAGGAGCTTCAGCGCGTTCGCCAGGTCGTCCGGGTACTCCGACTCGAACTGGACCCACCTGCCGTCCGACGGGTGGGCGAACCCCAGCGTCTTCGCGTGCAGCCACTGCCGGTTCAGGCCGAGCTTGCGGGCCAGCACCGGGTCCGCGCCGTACGTCAGATCGCCGACGCACGGGTGCTTCAACGCCGAGAAGTGGACGCGGATCTGGTGCGTCCGCCCGGTTTCGAGCTTGATGTGCGCCAGCGACGCCGCGCGGAACGCCTCGACGACCTCGTAGTGCGTCACGCTCGGGCGGCCGCCCTGGACCACCGCGAACTTGTAGTCGTGGCGGGGGTGGCGGTCGATCGGCGCGTCGATGGTGCCGCGGGTCGGGTCCGGGTGGCCCTGGACGATCGCGTGGTAGCCCTTGTCGACCGTGCGTTCCTTGAACGCGCGCTTCAGCACGGTGTACGCGTGCTCGCTCTTGGCCACCACCATGACGCCGGTGGTGCCCGCGTCGAGCCGGTGCACCACACCCTGGCGCTCGGCCGCCCCCGACGTCGCGATGCGCAGGCCGGCCGCGGCGAGGCCACCGACCACCGTCGGGCCGGTCCAGCCCGGGCTCGGGTGCACGGCGACACCGACCGGCTTGGAGATCACGACGATGTCGTCGTCGTCGTGGAGGATCTGCATGCCTTCGACCGGCTCGGCGACGATCTCGACCGGGTTCGCCGGCTCCGGGAGCGTGACCTCCAGCAGCCCGCCCGCGGCCAGCCTGTCCGACTTGCCGGCCGGGCGGCCGTCCAGCAGCACGTCACCGGATTCGGCGAGCTCCGCGACGACCGTGCGGGACAGCCCGAGCATCTTGGCGAGGCCGGCGTCGACCCGCATCCCGTCGAGCCCGTCGGGCACCGGGAGCATCCGCGAGCTCACGCCTGGTCCCCCTGCTCCTGCTCGGCCTTCTTCTTGTCCTTGGTCGACGTGCCGTCGTAATCCTTGCCCAGCAGGGACAGCAGCACGATCAGCGCGCCGCCGACGCAGATGGCCGAGTCGGCGATGTTGAAGATCGCGAAGCCCTTGCCGTTGGGGGCGAACGCCGAGATGAAGTCGACGACGTGGCCCTGCAGCCCGCCGGGCGCGCGGAAGATCCGGTCGGTGAGGTTGCCCAGGGCACCGGCCAGCACCAGGCCGAGGCCGATCGCCCAGCCGATCGAGCGCAGCCGCCGCGACAGCCAGATGATCGCGATGACGACGGCGACCGCGACCAGCGCCAGCACCCACGTCATGCCGGTGGCCATCGAGAACGCGGCACCCGGGTTGCGGATCACCTGCAGGTAGATCAGCCCGCCGAGGATCCGGACCGGCTCCTTGCCCTCGAGGTTCGCGGCGACCAGGTTCTTCGTGACCAGGTCGATCGCCCAGAACACGACCGCGACCGCGAACACCCAGCCCACGCGGCGCTTCGGCAGCTGCTTCGCCGGGGTTTCCGGCGTCTCCTGCACGGGCTCGGGCACCGCCTCGGCGGCGGCGTCGGTGTCGGGTTCGGAGTGGCTGGGCTCGGTGCTCACCGCTCCATTGTCCACGCCTGGTCAGACCGCGTCGGCGGCAGTGCCGCGGGGACCCCGCAGGAGGACCGCGAACGCGCCGGCGAACAGCACGCCCACCGCGCACAGCGCCCCGGCCACCGGCGGCAGGAAGACCACCGTGACCAGCGCGAACACCACCGTGACGGCCAGCACGAGCCAGCTGCGCTCGTAGCCGGCCAGCAGCAGGAGGCCCAGCGTCGCCAGGAGGGGACCGCGCACGTCACCGGGGATCCGCAGCTGCAGCGCCCCGACCAGGTCGAGCAGCGGGATGGCGGCCAGGGCACCCAGCGCGGCGAGCACGAAGCGGCCGGTGCGCGGCGGCGTCCCGGCGCGGTGCAGGCTCAGCCAGTACCAGCCCGCGACGGCGAGCACGACGCAGGCGAGGCCGACCAGCCAGCCGAGCGTGGCCGAGGGCACCGTGTCCACCGCGGTGACGACGGACAGGTGGTCATAGCCGGCCGGGTAGCCCACGCCGCTGAGTACGTTTGTGCCGAGGCCACGAAGTTCCTGGCTCATCTGGTAGCCGCGCAGGCTCGTGAACTCGCCGGTGCTCGCCAGGCTTTCGCCGGGCAGCAGCTCGGCCAGCACCATGATCAGCTGGGCGAACCCCAGCGCCGCCAACGGGAACCAGGACCTTCGCGAACTCCCCATCCGGGCAGGATAGCGGCGAACGCACCGGCGACGAGCACGGTCGCGGAGATCAGCGCGCCCGGCAGGTCCGCGATCGTCACGGCCACCACCCCGGCGACCACGGCCACCGCGAGCACCAGCGGGCTGCGTTCGTACCAGGCGACGAAGGCGAGCCCGAGCGTCACGAGCAGCGGACCGCGGGTGGCGGCGTCCCAGTCGAACTCGCTGAACAACAGCAGGTCTGCCAGCGGCACGCCGGCGAGCACGCCGGCCGCGATCGCCACCACGGGCTTCGCGCCCAGCCGCCGGGTGACGGCGTACCAGCCCACGACCGCGAGGAACGCGGCCACGATCAGGATCTGCCACGCCGGGCCGGTGCCCCCGGTGTACGCCCGGGTCATGTCGGCGGCGCTGAGGAACTGCGTGTTCCCGGACCCTTCGATCCGGAAGCCGAACAGGCCCTCGTAGTACCGCCCCGCCGCCGGCGGCAGGTGCTCCGAGAGTTCCGCGGCCACGGCCGAGCGCTGGAACAGCTCGACCGTGACCAGGACCAGTTCGGCGAAACCCAGCAACGCCAACGGAACCCAGTGCCTCCCCATCGGCCCAGGTTAACGCTCAGCAGAACGGCGGCAGCTCCCGCGGGTCGCCGACCGGCGCCCAGCGTCCGTCCGCCTTCGTGTACTCCCAGCGCGCGCCGCGGGCGACGATCTGGCGCAGGGCCAGCAGCACGCGGTCGACGTGCTCCTCGGTGCTGCCCAGGCCGAGGCTGACGCGCACTGCCTGCTGCCCTTCGCCGCCGGTGACGCCGATCAGGCGCTTGGCCGCGATGTGGGCGCAGAACGCGCCGTCGCGGACGCCGATGCCGTACTCCGCCGAAAGAACCGCCGCGAGCCAGCCCGGGTCGAAGCCGTCGACGACGAAGCTGACCGTGCCGACACGGTCGACCGGCGCGTCGAACAGCCGCAGCTCGGCGCAGCCCGGGATGCTCTCGAGACCCTTGCGCAGCCGGGTGAGCAGGGCCTGCTCGTGCGCTTCGACGGCGTCCCAGTTCCGGCTGAGGGTTTCGCAGGCGACGCCCAGCGCGTACACGCCGACAGTGTTGGGAGAACCGGCTTCGTGGCGCTCGGGGCCGGTGTTCCAGACGACGGCGTCCTCGGTGACGAGCTTGGTCGCGCCGCCGCCGGCGAGGTACGGCCGGGCGGCGCGCAGCCAGTCGGCGCGGCCGATCAGCGCGCCCGCCCCGAAGGGCGCGTACAGCTTGTGGCCGGACAGCGCGACGTAGTCGACGTCCAGCTCCCGCAGGGAAACCCGGCGGTGCGGCGCGAGCTGGGCGGCGTCGAGGGCGATCCGGGCGCCGTGCTTCCGGGCCACCGCCGCGATTTCCGCCACCGGGAGCAGCTCGCCGGTGACGTTGGACGCGCCGGTGACGACGACCAGCCGGGGCCCCTGCGGGGATTCCGCGAGGGCTTCGTCCACAGCGGACACTGCCGCGAGCCGGGTGCGCGGGGTCGGGATCCGGCGGACGTTCGGGCCCTGCCACGGAAGCAGCGCGGCGTGGTGCTCGGTGTCGAACACGATCACCGAGGTGCGCGGCGGGAGGCTGCGGGCGAGCAGGTTGAAGGAATCGGTGGTGTTGCGGGTGAACACGACCGTGTCGGTCTTCCGCGCGCCGACGAACCGGCGCAGGGTGTCGCGGGTGCGCTCGTAGAGCTTCGTGGAGACCTGCGACGCGAAGCCCGCACCGCGGTGGACGCTGGCGTACCAGGGCAGGAACTCGTCGACGGCCGAGCGCACGGCGTCGAGACACGGCGCGCTCGCCGCGTGGTCGAGGTTGGCGTAGCCGATGTCGCCGCCGGTGACGAGCGGGACCCGCAGCGAGGCACCCGCGACCGCCGGAATGGCCTGCGGCGCAAGGGTTTCAACGGGCTGGGGGGTGCTGGTGCGATCGATGGCGAGAGTCATCGGTGCCTCCTCGGCGATCCGGGGGACCCCCGGCGAGGGGCCCGCGCTTGCCCGTCGCACGGCGCGACCGGCCCGGTCTTCACCCGGGGCACCCCACCGCGGAAGGAGGGTTGCCGGCCAGCAAGCCGGGGCTTGACGCTGGCACTCATGACCTGACACAGAAGGTAACCGAGAATCGGCGTGGCTGCCAGCCCCCTCCTCACATTCTGAGACACCGCTCACAAGCCGAGCAGGATTCGAGAAGGGTCAGAGCTTCGCGCGGAAGTGGCCCGGCAGCTGCGTCACCATGCGGTCGGCGAGGTGCGTCGCGGTGCCGGTGTACTGGTCCGCACCCGCGGTGAAAAGCCAGCCGCCCAACGTCTTCCCGTCGATCGGCTCGCCGTGGGCCGCCGCGACCGTCGTCGACAGCTGGCTGTACGCGAGGCCACTCCAGTTCGCGGCGGTCTCGTCGGGCAGCGTCCAGAGCGTGAAGTGCACGTGGGCGCCGGTGCTGCTGCCGCCGCACGGCAGGGCGTTGCCGGTCGACCCGAGCACGTCGCCGGCCTCGACCTGCTCACCGTCGGTGACCTTGATGCCCTCCATGTGGTAGTACCCGGTGCGCCAGCCGCCGGCGTGGTCGATGGTCACCCAGTCGCCGCCCGCGCAGTGCTGCAGGTGGACCGTGCCGGCCAGCGGCGCCCGCACGGTCTTGTCGGCCGGGCTGAGGTCGAGGGCGTTCTTCACGCCGGTGCTGCCGTCGTCGGAGTGGATGCCCGCCGAGTACACCTGCTGGCCCGCCTTGAACGGCAGCGCGAGCGCCGGAAAGGGGCCCACCTCCGCGGCTGCGTCCGGAGCGGCGGCAAGCCCGAGCCCCAGGACGGCCGCCGCGACCAGACCGGCTCCGCGCACGTGAAGTTTCCTCACCCTGCGTACTCCTTCGGCTCAATTCTCACCCATTCGAGCTAACGAATGGAGCGCAGGGTAAGCCAAAAGGAGGAACGCAGGGAAGATCTCGGTGAGGGTCATTCACCCTTGCGGAAAAAGATCACCAGGTAGGCGCGAAGATCGGACAAGCACTGGACAAGGCCCTGACCACAGACAGCCCCCACCACTCCCTGGGGGGCGTCCCCTGTCCAGTCTACCGCCACTGACCTGCGAAAACGCGTGCCTGGGAAATCTGTGGACAACTGGTGCGGATGTGGACAACCCCGCTAGAGGCCCGACTCGCCGCGCCAGCGGGCCAGGCGGCCCGCGCGGTCCACCGCGCGCAGCCGGCGCTCGACGTCGTCGCGGACCGTGGCCGTCGTGACCACCAGGAGCTGGTCGTGCTCCTGCAGGCGGCTCGTCTTCTGCGGGGTGAAGCCCGCTCCCTCGCGGACGACCAGGCTGACCGTCGCGCCCACCGGGAGCCGCAGCTCGGACAGGTAGACGCCGTGCAGCTTCGAGCCCGGCTGGATGCGGACCTGGAGCAGCTCGGCGCCCAGTTCGTCCAGCGGGGCGGAGTCGACGTCGAGCTCGTACGCCTCGGACTTCTTCGACAGCCCGAGCCAGCGCGCGAGCGGGCCGAGGGTCGCGCCCTGGAGCAGCGTCAGCACGATGACCAGCACGAACACCGCGTCGACCAGCCGCTGGGCGCCGGGCAGGCCCTCCGACAGCGGGATCATCGCGAGCACGATCGGCACCGCGCCGCGCAGGCCGGCCCACGACAGGAACGCCTGTTCCCGCCAGGGCAACCGGAACGGCAGCATCGAAAGCACCACCGAGATCGGCCGCGCCAGCAGCAGCACGACGGCGCCCGCGACCAGGCCCGGCACCAGCGTCTCGAGCAGCCGGCTCGGCGACGCGAACAGGCCGAGCAGGACGAACAGCCCGATCTGCGCCAGCCAGCCCAGGCCTTCGGCGAACGACAGGGTGTCCGAGCGGTGCGGGAGCCGCGAGTTGCCCAGCACCAGCGCGGCGACGTAGGTGGCGAGCAGGCCCGACGCGTGCAGCAGCTGCCCGGACGAGTACGCGACGACGCACACCGCGACCGTGGCCAGCGGGTACAGGCCGGTCGCCGGGAGCGCGGCCCGCCGCAGCGCGATCCCGCCGAGCCAGCCGAAGGCCAGCCCGATCGCCAGGCCGGCCGCCAGCTCGTAGACCGCCAGGAACGGCAGCGTCCAGTCCACAGTGGTGCCCTCGGCCAGCACCACGACGGCGATGTAGGCCGGCGCGTCGTTGATGCCGGACTCCAGCTCCAGCGCGCCGACCAGGCGCTTGCCGATCCCGGCCGTGCGCAGCACCGAGAAGACCGCCGCCGCGTCGGTCGACGAGAGGACCGCGCCCCACAGCAGCGCGAGCCGCCAGTCGAGGCCGAGCAGCCAGTGCAGGGCCGCGCCGGTGACCGCGATGCTCACCACGACGGCCACTGTGGACAGTACGATTCCGATGCCCAGTGAGGGTTTCACCGCCGACCACCGGGTCGTCAGCCCGCCTTCGGCGAGGATCATGACGAGCGCGGCGAGGCCGAGCGACTGGGTCAGGCCGGGGTTGTCGAAGCGGATGCCGAAGCCGGATTCCCCCAGCACGACGCCGATGCCGAGGTAGAGCAGCAGCGAGGGCAGGCCGAGCCGGATCGAGACGCGCACGGCGAGCACGGAGGCGAGCAGGACGACACCGCCGACGCCGAGCAGCACGGGAAGCTGGTCCATGCCGCCTCCCTCCCGAGTGCCGTGGGGCCCTCAGAATAGTGAAGCGGCCGGATTAACTCGTTCGTGTACCACTGGGACGAGTCGGACACCTTGTGTGTTAAGGCTGCAACGCGGCGAGATCGACGCCCAGCGCCGCGAACGGCTTCTCGGCCGCGGGCAGCACCTTCACGGCGCGGTTGCCCTCGGCGGCGACCCAGCCGGCGTCGATGGCCCGCTCGAGCAGCGCCGCGGGCAGCGCCCCGGCGAGGTGGTCCCGGCGCTCCGTCCAATCCAGACAGTCGCGCAGCAGGGCCCGCCGCACGTCCGGCACCGGCACGCCCAGCTCGTCGAAGGTCGACCGGCCGCGTTCGGTCAGTGCGAGCCCGTCTTCGGTGCTGACCAGCCCCTCGGCCAGCATGCCGTCACGCAGCGCGACGCCGACGAGACCGGCCAGATGGTCGTAACAGGTGCGCGCGAACCCGAGCCGCCGCACCCGCACCGACGACTTCAGCCCGGTCACCGGCCGGTGCTCGGCGTGCTGGGCCAGGTGCTCGATGAGCTCGGCCACGCGCGGGTCGGCGATCCGGACGTAGCTCGCCCGCCCCTGCTTCACCCGCGCGACGAACCCCGCGTCGACCAGCCGGGTGACGTGCTCACTCGCCGTCGACAGCGCGATCCCGGCCGCCTTGGCCAGCTCGCCGACCGTCCACGCCCGCCCGTCCAGCAGGACCAGGCACATGGTGGCGCGGCTCGGGTCGGCGAGCACCGCGGCCACCTCCGCCAGCGCGATCGTCTCCATGCCCCCACGGTACGACCCGGTCGCTTCGGCGGCCGCCGAAGCGACCCGCCCACGCGGACGCGGCCGGGCGGCACCCCGACGCCCGCGGGCGGCCCGCCGACCCCCGCGGGCGACACGCCGCCCCCCCGCGGGGCCCGGGCGGGGGGT
>NZ_JBIUTB010000006.1:478810-683590 GCF_044741685.1 Amycolatopsis sp. NPDC088138 | reverse complement strand
GGGGGGGGGGGCGGCCCCCCCCCGCGCCCCCCCCCCCCCGGGCTTGCGCCCCCCCCCCCCCCCGGCCCCCCCGGGGGGGGGGGGGGCCCCCCCCCCCCCCCCGCCCACGCGGACGCGGCCGGACGACACGCGTACTCCAGCGGACGACACGCGTACCCCGGCGGACGACACGCCGCCGACCGGCGGGCCCGGGCCGTGTCTTCCGTCCAGGTACGCGAGTCGTCCGTCCAGGTACGCGTGTCGTCCGGTCGGGGACGGGGTCAGACGCCCTTGAGGAACTTCGCGGCCAGCTGCACGGCCGGCCCCGAGTCGTTCGAGTTCTCCAGGACGACGGCGAAGGCGACGCTCCCGCGGTAGCCGACGAACCAGCCGGTGGCCTGCTGGCCGTCGCCGAACTGGGCGGTGCCGGTCTTGCCGAACACGCTCCCGGCGCCCGCCGCCGCCTTGCCGGTGCCGCTGGTGACGACCGCGCGCATCATCTTCCGCACCTCGCCGAGCACGGACGCGGGCGGCGGCGAGTACCCCTTGACGACGACCGTGTCGAGGTCGTGCCACAGCCTCGGCGTGATCGCCTTGCCGGAGGCGACCGTCGCGGCCATCATCGCGCCGCCGAGCGCGCTGGCCTGGATGCGGCCCTGGCCGAAACCGTCCTCGACCTGCTCGTCCTTGCTCGCCGCCGGCTCGACCTTGCCCAGCTCGGTGTTGATGCCGGGGATCTCGTAGTCGGCGTTGAGGCCCAGCTCGTTCGCCGCCTTGACCAGCCCGTCCGCGGGCAGGTTCAGCGAGAGCTGCCCGAACGTGGTGTTGCAGGAGCGCGCGAACGCCGTCTGCAGGTTGGTCGCGCCCAGCTCGAAGCCCTCGTTCTTGACCGTGCGCGTGCCGATCGTCGCGACGCCGGGGCAGTCGACCGGCGAGCCGGCGTTGAGGCCGCTCTGCTGGATCGCCGCGACCGACGTCGCGATCTTGAACGACGACCCCGGCTCGTACAGCCCGTTCAGGGCCTTCGGCGAAGTGCCGGCGGCCGCGTTCTGCGCGACGGCCAGGATGTCGCCCGAGCCGGTGTCGAGCGCGACGAGCATCGCGGACCCCGAGTAGCCGTCCACCGCGGCCTGCGCGGACTTCTGCGCGCCCAGGCTCAGGCTCGACGTCAGCGGCTTCGCGCCCTCCTCCGACGCCTTCCCGAACAGCGTCTCCAGGTTCTTCCCGCTGGTGTCGGTGCGGACGACCGCGAACCCGCTGCCCGCCGCGGCCGTGACCTGGCCGGTCAGTGCGGACCGCAGCAGCGGGGCCGGGTCGCCGTCGGCCGGGTGCAGGCCGCCGGCGCCGCTGATCAGGAGCGGTTTGCCGTCACGGTCGGCGACGGCGGTGGTGTCCTCGACGGCGGTGCTGATCACCAGCCGCTGGCCCGCTTCGAGCTTCGGGTGCAGCAGCGTCGGCGCCCAGTGCACCAGCCACTTGCCGCCGGTCTGGGCCAGCGTGAACGGCGCGTCGTAGGCCCAGACCTGGTGCTCCTTCAGCGTCCAGGACACGTGGTAGGTCCCGCTGGTCTGCTTCGCGCCGGCCGGGGTCGGCTGCAGCACGGTCAGCTTCGCGGTCAGCGACGACGGCTGGAGCGTGTTGCGCGCGTCCCGCAGCGCCACGGCGGCCGCCGCGTTGTCGTCGGTGAGCCGGGCCGCGGCGTCCGGGTTGTTCTCGGCGAAGTCCTGCAGGTACTCGGTGATCGCCGAGTTCGGGTCGAGCGCGCCGGGGCTTTCGACGGCCGTCTCCCCCGAGCCCGCGGCCGCCTCGGGCGCGCTCCCGCTGTTCAGGAGGAAGAACGCCGCCACCACGACCGCGACCACCGCCAGCGCGCCGCCGATGAGAATGCCGCGTTTTCTGCCAGGACTCATTTCTCGCGTACCCCTCCCCGGTGCGCGCCTCCCGCGCGCACAAGGGCCCAGCTTGCCGATTCCCGGCCCTTTCGGGTGAAAAAACGACCGGCCCGAAACCGATTCGTGATCGGTTCCGGGCCGGTACGCGGGGTCAGGCCTTGGCGACCGAGACAGTCACCTTCGTACCGTCACCGACCGTGCCGGCGAACCCGTCGGCCAGCGCCGCGTGGGTCACCGACGTCGCCAGCGTCTCCGAGGCCAGGAACTCCTCGTGCCGCGTCGCCGCTTCGACCACGTCGGCCGGGGCGTCGATGGTCAGCACGATCCGGTCGGCGACGTCGAGGTCCGCGTCGCGCCGGGCCTGCTGCACGACCCGGATGAGGTCGCGGACCAGGCCTTCGGCGGCCAGCTCCGGCGTCACCTCGGTGTCGATCAGGACCAGGCCGGAGCCGCCGGGCAGCTCGGCCGCCGCGCCGCCGCCCTTGGCGACCAGCCGGCGGTCGAACTCGCCCTCCTGCAGTGTGATATTGGCCGCGACCACCTTGCCGTCCTGGAGTGACCAGTCCCCCGCCTTGACGGCCTTGATCACGGTCTGGACGTCCTTGCCCAGCCGCGGCCCGGCGGCGCGCGCGTTCACCGCGACCTCGAACCCGCCGTGCGCGGCGACGTCGGTGGTCAGCTCGACCGCCTTGACGTTCACCTCGTCACGCAGGATGTCCGCGAAGTCGCCGAGCAGCTCGGCGTCGCCGGCCGCGACGACCAGCGACGGCAGCGGCAGCCGCACGCGCAGCTTGTTCGCCTTGCGCAGCGACAGCGCCGACGACGCCACCTGCCGGACCCGGTCCATCGCCGTCACCAGCGCCGCGTCCGCGGGCAGGTCGAGGGAGTTCGGCCAGTCGGTCAGGTGCACCGAACGGCCGCCGGTGAGCCCGCGCCAGACCACCTCGGTGGTCAGCGGCAGCAGCGGCGCCGCGACCCGCGACGTCACCTCCAGCACCGTGTGCAGCGTGTCGATGGCGTCCCGGTCACCCGCCCAGAAGCGGTCGCGCGAGCGGCGGACGTACCAGTTCGTCAGGACTTCGAGGAAGTCACGGACGGTCTGGCAGGCGCCCGCGACGTCGTAGTGGTCCATCGCGGACTCGACGTCGGTGACCAGCTCGTGCGTCTTCGCCAGCACGTACCGGTCGAGCACGTTCGCCGAATCCGTGCGCCACCGGCCTTCCACGCCCTCGGCGTTCGCGTACAGCGCCAGGAAGTAGTACGAGTTCCACAGCGGCAGCACGGCCTGGCGGACGGCGTCGCGGATGCCCTTGTCGGTGACGACCAGGTTGCCGCCGCGCAGGATCGGGCTCGCCATCAGGTACCAGCGCATGGCGTCGGAGCCGTCGCGGTCGAAGACCTCGTTGACGTCCGGGTAGTTGCGCAGCGACTTGGACATCTTCTGCCCGTCCGAGCCCAGCACGATGCCGTGCGAGACGCAGGTGCGGAACGCCGGCCGGTCGAACAGCGCCGTCGCGAGCACGTGCAGCAGGTAGAACCAGCCGCGGGTCTGGCCGATGTACTCGACGATGAAGTCGCTCGGGTAGTGGTGCTCGAACCAGTCGGCGTTCTCGAACGGGTAGTGCACCTGGGCGTACGGCATCGAGCCCGAGTCGAACCAGACGTCCAGGACGTCCGGGACGCGGCGCATGGTCGAGTTCCCGGTCGGGTCGTCCGGGTTCGGCCGGGTCAGCTCGTCGATGTAGGGCCGGTGCAGGTTGTCCAGCCGCACGCCGAAGTCGGCCTCCAGCTCGTCGAGCGAGCCGTACACGTCGGTGCGCGGGTACTCCGGGTCGTCCGACTGCCACACCGGGATCGGCGTGCCCCAGTAACGGTTGCGCGAGACCGACCAGTCGCGCGCGTTCTCCAGCCACTTGCCGAACTGGCCGTCCTTGACGTTCTCCGGGTACCAGGTGATCTGCTGGTTCAGCTCGACCATCCGGTCCTTGAACTGCGTCACCGCGACGAACCACGACGACACCGCGCGGTAGATCAGCGGGTTCCGGCAGCGCCAGCAGTGCGGGTAGGAGTGGTCGTAGGTCTCGTGCCGCAGCAGCACGGAACCCTGCTGCCCGGCCGAACCCGTGCCGTTCTTCAGGTCGCGGACGATGTTCGGGTTGGCGTCGAAGACCTGCTGGCCCTCGTAGTCGGGCACGGTCGCGTCGAACTTGCCGTGCGCGTCGACCGGCGTGACCGGCGGGATCCCGGCGGCGTCGGTGACGGCCTTGTCCTCTTCACCGTAGGCGGGCGCGATGTGCACGACGCCGGTGCCGTCGTCGGTGGTGACGTAGTCGGCCGACAGCACGCGGTGCGCGTTCTCGGTGCCGGTGAAGTACGGGAACGGGGGTGCGTAACGGTTCCCGAGCAGCTGCGCGCCGGTGTAGTGCGCGACGACAGTCGGCTCTTCACCGAGTTCACGCGCGTACGCGGCGACCCGCGCTTCGGCGAGCAGGAACCGCTTGCCGGGGAAGTTCTCGCTTTCGACGACGACGTAGTCCACCTCGGAGTGCACCGCGGTGGCGAGGTTCGACGGCAGCGTCCACGGCGTGGTCGTCCAGATCAGCAGGTAGGTGCCGTCCAGCTCGTTGTCGTTGCCCTCCATGCGGAACCCGACGGTGACGGCCGGGTCCTGGCGGTTGCGGTAGACGTCGGCGTCCATGCCCAGCTCGTGGTTGGACAGCGGCGTCGCGTCCCGCCAGCAGTACGGCAGGACGCGGTAGCCCTCGTAGACGAGTCCCTTGTCCCACAACCGCTTGAACGCCCACAGCACCGACTCCATGTAGGAGACGTCGAGGGTCTTGTAGTCGTTGTCGAAGTCGACCCAGCGCGCCTGGCGGGTGACGTACTCGCGCCACTCGTCGGTGTAGCGCAGCACGGACTCGCGCGAAGCCTCGTTGAACTTCGCGATGCCCATCTCTTCGATCTCGGACGTCTCGGTGATGCCGAGCTGGCGCATCGCCTCGAGCTCGGCGGGCAGGCCGTGGGTGTCCCAGCCGAAGCGGCGCTCGACCTTGCGGCCCTTCATCGTCTGGTACCGCGGCACCAGGTCCTTGACGTACCCGGTGAGCAGGTGGCCGTAGTGCGGCAGGCCGTTGGCGAACGGCGGGCCGTCGTAGAAGACGTACTCGTTGTCGCCGTGCTCGCCCGCGGGACGCGCGTCGATGCTCGCCTGGAACGTCCGGTCGCTCTCCCAGTAGGCGAGGACCTGGGTCTCCAGCTCCGGGAAGGACGGCTGCGACGGCACACCCGCGCTGTCGTCGAGCTTGGCCTGGGGGTACATCCGGGTGCTCCTCGGTTCGTCGCGCTCGTACGGACGACCGGCTCCCGGTCACCCACACGGGGACGAGACGCCTTGCGGCGTTCCGCGGTACCACCCCGCTTGCCCGGCGCTGTGCCTGCCGGGCCGCTCGTTCGACGGCTGTCACGGGCCGCACCCGTCCGGTTCTACTGCGAGCGGTGAGGCTCGGTTCTTCCGGAAGCTCCCCGGTGATGGCCGGATCGACGCTGTGCTGATACCAGGTTAACCGCCCGGTGCAACCGGGTTGTCACGAGGGGCACGACGGGAAATGGGGACGCCCGCGCGAGCCCGTCACCGATAGCATGACCCCGTGCCGCATTCCCGGTCCGCGGCCGAAAACATGGGGGAACATTCACGGTGAGCCGTACTTTCCAGGTGGATCTTCGCGGGGTCGTCGATCTGCTCAGCAGGCACCTGTATTCGAGCCCGCGCGTGTACGTGCGGGAGCTGCTGCAGAACGCCGTCGACGCGGTCACCGCGCGGCGGGCGCAGGACCCCGCCTGCCCGGCGGCGATCACCGTCGTCGTCGGCGACGGCGTCCTGGACATCGCCGACAGCGGGATCGGGCTCACCGAAACCCAGGTGCACGAGCTGCTCGCGACGATCGGCCGCAGCTCCAAGCGGGACGAGCTCGGCTTCCAGCGCCACGAGTTCCTCGGCCAGTTCGGCATCGGGCTGCTCTCGGCGTTCCTGGTCGCCGACGAGGTCCGCGTCGTGACCCGCGCGGCGGGCGGCGGCCCGGCCGTCGGGTGGACCGGCCGCTCCGACGGCACCTACGCGATCGGCCCCGGCGAACGGGACACTCCGGGCACCACGGTCACGCTCACCGCGCGCCCCGGCGCCGAGCCGTGGTTCGTGCCCGAGACGGTCGCCGACCTCGCCGCGCTCTACGGCTCGATGCTGCCGTTCGAGGTCACCGTCGACGGCCGCGCGATCAGCGGCGGCGGCCCGCCGTGGGCGCGGGACGGCCGCACTCCCGGGCAGCGGCAGGCCGATCTGGTCGGCTACGCCCAGGACACCCTCGGCTTCACGCCGTTCGACGTAGTCGAGCTCGACGTGCCCGCCGCCGGGCTGACCGGCGTCGCCTACGTGCTGCCGTTCCCGGCCAGCCCGGCCGAGCACGGCGGCCACCGCGTCTACCTCAAGCGGATGCTGCTGGCCGAGAGCGCACCGGGGCTGCTGCCGGACTGGGCGTTCTTCGCGCGCTGCGTCGTCGACGCGGGTGAGCTGCGCCCCACGGCGAGCCGGGAGGCGCTCTACGACGACGGCGAGCTGGAGGCCACGCGCGAAGCCCTCGGCGACCAGCTGCGCGGCTGGCTCGTCGGGCTGGCCCGGACCGCGCCCGAGCGGCTGAACCGCTTCCTCGGGATCCACCACCTCGGCGTCAAGGCGCTCGCCCTGCACGACGACGAGATGCTGCGGCTGGTGGACCAGTGGTGGCCGGTGGAGACGAACGTCGGCCGGATGACCATGGCCGAGTTCCGCGGCCGCTACGGCGTGCTGCGCTACTGCGCCACGACCGACGAGTACCAGCAGCTGGCCGGCGTCGCCGCCGCGCAGGACATCGCCGTGATCAACGGCGGGTACACCTACGACAGCGAGCTGGCCGAGCGGATGCGGTCCCTCGAGCCGGACCTCGCGGTGACCCGGCTCGACCCGAGCGACCTCACCACGGCGTTCAGCGAGCTGGACAGCGCGACGGCGCTGGCCACCCGGCCGTTCGTCACCGCCGCGCAGCGGGACCTCGACCGGCTCGGCTGCGAGGTCGTGCTGCGCGAGTTCGAGCCGGCGAACCTGCCGGTGCTTTACCTGCTGGACCGCGCGGCCGCGTTCGCCGGCGAGCTGCGGGCCACCAAGGAGCAGGTCGACGAGCTGTGGGCCGGCGTGCTCTCGGCGTTCGAGAAGCCCGCCGACGACCGCCCGCAGCTGGTGCTGAACCACCGGAACCCGTTGGTGCGCCGGATTTCCCGGCTCGACGACGACACGCTGCGCGGGCTGGCCGTCGAGTCGCTGTACGGCCAGGCGCTGCTGTTCGGCAGGCACCCGATCCGCCCGGCGGACGCGGCGCTGCTGAACCGGTCGTTCCTCGGGCTGCTGGAGCAGGCCGTGCCCGGGGAGGAGCCCCGATGAGCACGCCGGGCGCGCCGAACGCCGACGAGCAGGCGCTGTGGGACCGGCTGTGGGCCGCCCAGCAGCTGCCCCGCGGGCGAGCCCAGATCGCCGCCGTGGAAACCGTGGTGCGCGACGCCGACGCCCACGGCTCGCCCGCACTCCGGTACGCCGCGAGGATCTTCGTCACCAGCGCGTACCAGCAGGGCGGGGAGCCGGCGAAGGCGTTCGTGCCGTTCGCCTGGTGTCTGGCCGTGCACGACCACGGCGAGGCGGACCCGCACTGGGACAGCAACCTGTACTGGTACTTCAAGTTCATGGTCGGGTCGATGACCCGCTTCCCGGAGATGCCGCTCGAGCGGACCCACGCCGTGCTGGACGACATGGAGCGCCGGTACCGGCTGGCCGGGTACTCGATGAACCCGGTGCACCAGTACCGCGCCACGCTCGCGCGGCACGTCGGTGACCGGGAGACCGCCGCCGAGCAGTACCGGCTCTGGGCCGCCTCGCCCCGCGGCGAGATGTCCGACTGCGTCGGCTGCGAGCCGACGGCGAAGGTCCGGCACCTCACCGCGATGGGGCGTTACGCCGAAGCCGTCGAGGTGGCCGAGCCGGTGCTGGGCGGGGAGTTCACCTGTGTCGAGCAGCCGCAGGACATCCTGACGTCGCTGCTGCTCCCGTACGTCCACATCGGACGGTTGGACGACGCGGCGCGGGCGCACCGGCAGGCCTACCGCGCGATCCGGCACGACCGGGCGCAGCTGCGGGAGGTCGCGAGCCACGTCGAGTTCTGCGCGCTGACCGGCAACCACGCGCGCGGGCTGGACCTCGTCGAGCGTCACCTCCCCTGGCTGGACGACGCCCCGACGCCGTACGCGGAGCTGGAGTTCGCCGCCGTGGCGGCGCTGAACCTGCGGCTGGTGGCCGAGGCCGGGCACGGTGACGCGCCGGTGCGCGGCACGACCGTCGCTGCGTTGCGGGACAAGCTGACCGGCCGCGCGCTGGCGCTCGTCGCCCGGTTCGACACGCGCAACGGCACGTCCGCGCAGGGCGACCGGGTCCGCGCCCTGCTGGCCGCCGAGCCGCTCGTCGAGCACCTGCCGCTGTCCGGATCGGTGGCGCCCGCCCCGGTCCCCGTCCCCGTTTCGACGCCCGAGTTACCGGCTACGGCCGCGGAACTCGCGGAGCTGGCCGGGCGGGAGTTCCTGCTGGGCCGGCCGGCCGAGGCGATCTGGGCCGAGTTCGACGCGCTGTGCCCGGAGCCCACGGGTGAGCTGCTGGCGAAGCGGCTGATGGCGGCCGCGGACCACGACGACCCCGAAACCGCCGAGCGCGATCTCGGGCGGGCCGCCGAGGCGGCCGAGGAGGCGGGCAACGCCGTGCTGGCCGAGTCGGCGCGCGGCATCCGGCTCCTGGTGCTCGCCCGGGCCGGCGACGAGACCGCCGGGAGCGCACTCGAAGCGTCCGCGAGCCGGCTGGCGGAGCTGGGTGACGCCGAGGCGCACGGCTTCGCCCTGCTGCGGCTGGCGACCGCGCACTTCACCCGGGAGGACCTCGAGGCCACGCGCGAGGTCCTCGACCGCGCCGAAGGGCCCGTCCGCGCGAGCGGCTCGCCCGCGCTGGTGGCGTTGTGGCTCGAGCGCCGGGCGGTGGTGCTCGCCAACCAGGGTGACCTGCCGGCGGCGATCGACCTCGCCGGCGAGTCCGTGGCGCACTACACCGAAGCCGGGTCGCCGGAACGCGCGGCGCGCGTCCGCCTGCTGGGCGCGCGGTTCCGGCACGGCACGGGCGACCTCGAGGCCGCGTTCGCGGCCACCACCGGGATCGACGCGGGCACGGACCTGCTCGTGCGGGCGCAGGCCAGCCGGTTCCGCGGCAACCTGGCCGGACGGCTGGGCCGCCCGGAGGACGCGGTCACGGCGTTCCGGTCGGCGGTCGCGGACCTCACGGCGGCCGTCCTGCCGGTCGACGCGGCCGTGGTGCGGGTCGACCTCGCCATGGCGTACCTGGACCTCGGCCGGCCGGAAGAGGCGGCGGAAGCCGTCGAGGACGCGGAGCCGGTGCTGGAGCGGGCGGGCGCCGAGCACGCGCTGGCACAGGGCCGGTTCCTGCTGGGCCGGGCGTACCGGGAGCTGGGCCGGCCGGAGCAGGCGGTGACGGTGTTCGGCACGGTGGCCGAGTACTTCACCGGCGCGGAAGACCCGGCCGCGGCGGGCGAAGCGACGGAGACCCGGGCGGACGTCCTCGACGAGCTGGACCGCGACGCCGAAGCAGCGGCCGGCTACACCCAGGCGGCGGAGTACTACCAGGCGGCCGGGCTGACCACGTCCGAACTCCGCACGCTGCGCCGCGCGGTGCTGTCCTGGCTCTGGGCCGACAACAGCGGCAAGGCGCTGGAAGCGTTGACAGCAGCGGAAACCGCGGCGGCGAGCGACGACCCGGACCTGGCCTGGGAGCGAGCCCTGACCTCCTACGACGGCGCCCGCCTGCTGGCCAACCTGGACCGCCCGGAGGAGGCGTACCCACGCGCTTCGGCGGCGTCGACGGAGCTGCGAGCCTTCGGCGCGGAGCTGCCGGCCTTGGCGGCGGACGTCCTTTGTGGACGTCTGCTGCGCGACCTCGGGAAGTTCGCGGAGGCGCGGGAGATCCTGACGACTGCGGCGGCGGGTCTGCCGGAGGACGCGGAACGGCAGCGCGCGGAGGTCGAGGGGTTGCTGGCGGAGCTGGCGGAGTAAGGGGTCGTCGGCGTCTTCCGCCGCCGAAGTTCTGACCTAGCGGTGCGCGGCCACCAGGGTCGCGTCCGGGCCGCAGCGGGAGCAGGGGGTGAAGCCGAGCTGGCGGGCTTCGCCGATGCCGATGGGGATCGTGTCGCGGGCGCCGACCCAGGAGCAGACGCGGAGGTGGTAGCGGGGGTGCTCGTCGACGACGACCACCTCGTCGTCCAGGTCGGCCAGCAACGCGATGTCGGAGTCCGACGTCGATTCTTCACCGGGTTCGGCTTCGTCGGCCGCCGCGGGTTCTTCTTCAGGGGCAGCCGACGACGCGGCAGCCGCGGGAGCCTCATCGGGCTCGGGTGACTCGGCGGTGAGGTCGGGTTCGGGCGTGTCGGCCGGATCACCCAGCTCACCGGCGGCCGGGATCAGGACCGTCTGGTCCTCTTCGGCCGGCTTCTCGGGCTCGGTGAACAGGCTCGGCTCCGACGAAGACTCCTCCGAGACAGGGTCCTCCGAAGGAACCTCACGAGGCTCGGCGGCGGGCGTCGCTGAACGGCGCCGACGGCGCAGCCAGTCGACGACCAGGATCACCCCGGCGAGCACCGAGAGGCCGATGGAAACCCACGCCCACAGCGACGAAGCCGTGATCAGCGCGGAGACGAGCAACCCCAGAGCCGCCAGTACCAGTACCAGCACGATGTAAAGCACGCTGAATTACAGCATGAACGGGCCCGGTTCGGTCTACGACCCGCCCACGTGCGGTACCGGATCGACTCCGAAACGTGGCAGAACCCCGTCGGCGCCGCAGGAAGCGCGACGCCGACGGGGTGTGCCCGGAGAAACTCAGCCCGCTTCGGCCCGGGGGCCGAACGAGTAGCCCTGGCCGCCGCTCGACGATCCGGACGACTGCCCGGAGTTCGAGGAGGCCGAGGCCGGTGCGGCGGAGCCGCGATCGTCGAGTTCGCGCAGCTGGGACTCGAGGAACCCGCGCAACCTCGTGCGGTACTCCCGCTCGATCGTGCGCAGCTCTTCGATCTTCTTGCCCAGCCCGCCCTTCTCGGAGTTCAGGCTGTTCATCGTCTCGGTGTACTTGCGCTGCGACTCGCGTTCCAGCGTGGTGGCCTTGTCGCGCGCCTGGCGCTCCAACGTCTCCGCACGGGTCCGCGCGTCGTTCAGCATCGTGTCGACGCGCGTGCGCGCCTCGTTCACCATCGAGTCGGACTTCGCCCGGGCGTCCGAGAGCAGCTGCTCGGACTTGGTGCGGGCCTCGGCCAGCATCCCGTCGGACTCGGTCTTCGCCTCGGCGGTCAGCCGGTCGGCCATCTCCTGGGCGAGCCCGAGGACCTTGGCCGCCTGCACGTTGGGCTCGCCGCTGTCGCCCACCATCGAGTGGGCCTGGGTCTGCTCCATCGCGGACGCCGGCGGCGGCACCGGCGCGAGACGCCGGGACGGCTCTTCACGCATCGGGGGTTGCGCGGACTTCGCGCTGTCGAGCTCGCTACGAGTCGATTCGAGCTCGGCGTCGAGCTGCTCCATCTGCTGGCGCAGCTCGTTGTTGTCCTCGATCAAGCGGGCCAGCTCGGTCTCCACCAGGTCGAGGAACGCGTCCACCTCGTCCTCGTTGTAGCCCCTCTTGCCGATGGGCGGCTTGCTGAACGCGACGTTATGCACGTCAGCGGGGGTCAACGACATCAGATCACCTCACGCACTCCATGGCCTGCAGGGTCCACCCAAGTCTCCCCGATCAACTTGGAGTCGCCAGTTGCATCGCGAAGAACACAACCAACAGCAGCACCATAATCGATAAGTCCAGTCCGACGCCGCCGATCCGCACCATCGGGATGATTCGCCTGAACAGGCGAACCGGCGGGTCCGTCACTGTGTAGATGGTCTCGAGCGTCACCGCAACCCCTCCGGCCGGGTGCCACTCCCGTGCGAAGGTGCGGACGAGTTCGACCACGATGCGCGCCGTCAGCAACAACCAGAATGCGAACAGCACGTACCAGACGACCAGCCACACAGCTTCCACGTACCTACTCTAACCGGGCGTCCGTTCTTCAGACGCAGTTGAGGGGGTCGACGCGGCATCGGGTCGACAAAATCACGTTTGCTTGCGCTCAGCGGTCCACGCGACTTCAGCCGCGCAGAAACAATCCGCCCTCGGCAATCCGCCGACGGTCTTCGGCGGTCACGTCCACATCGGGCGGTGAGAGAAGGAACACCTTGTTGGTGACCTTGTCCATCGACCCGCGCAGCGCGAAAGCGAGCCCGGCGGCGAAGTCGACGAGCCGCTTGGCGTCCGCGTTCTCCATCTCGGTGAGGTTCATGATCACCGGGATGCCCTCGCGGTAGTGCTCCCCGATGGCACGCGCCTCCGCGTAACTGGTCGGGTGCAGCGTGGTGATCCGGCTCAACGGGTCACGCACCGGCTGGCGCACGACCGGCTCGGTGACCGGCCGGAGGCGGGCCACGGGTTCCGGCTGCCGGTCCATGGCCAGCGCGCCGTGGACCGCGGGTTCCGACCCGGCCACGGAGCGTGAACGGCTGCGGCTGACGGGCTCGTCGTACGTGTCCTCGACGTCGCGGTACCGTGAACGCGACCGAGGGGCCGGCTCCTCGTAGGAGTCGTAGTCGTCGTCCGCGTATCCGCGCCGATAGTCGTCTTCGACGTCGTAACCTTCGTCGTCAGCGGGCACCATCCCGAAGTAGGCCTTCAGCTTCTGCAGCGCGCTCATGCCTCTCCCTAGCCCTAGCCGCTCCCGCACCAACGATTCTCCACGCCGTCAGTGCCCCGTACGGACGACCACTAAACGTGACGACCGCACGAGCTCCCTACGGCGAGGCTAAACCGCGCCCGCCGAGCAGCGCGGTTCCGACACGCACACACGTCGAGCCGTGCGTGATCGCCTGCTCGAGATCATGGCTCATCCCGGCGGACACGGCTGCGGCATTCGGGTGATCTTTCCGGAGCTTCTCCCCCGCCGAGGCGAGGCGTTCGAAGGCGGCCGCCGGGTCGCCGCCGAGCGGCGCGACGGCCATCAGGCCACGAAGCCGCAGTTCACCCGTGTGAGTTACATGATCGACGAGCGCGGCCAGCTCGCCGAGCGGGCAGCCGCCGCGCCCGGGATCGTCGTCGAGGCTCACCTGGATGAGGACGTCGAGCGGTTCGTCACGTTTACCGGTGTAACGCACGGTGTGCACGGCCTTCGCGAGGGCGTCGGCGAGCCGGGCCGAGTCGAGCGACTGCACTTCGCCGGCCCACTCGACCACGGACCGTGCCTTGTTCCGCTGCAGCCGGCCGACCATGTGCCACCGCAGCGCGGCCCCGGGACGCAGTCCGGCGACCTCCGCCGCCTTCGGCCCGGCCTCCTGGTCGCGGTTCTCGCCGACGTGGGTCACGCCGAGGTCGGCGAGCAGGGCGGCGTCCGACGCCGGGAAGGTCTTGGTGACGGCGATCAGCTGGACCTCTTCGCGAGCGCGGCCGGCGGCGCGGCACGCGGCGGCGATCCGCTCCTCCACCTCGGCCAGGTTCGCGGCCAGCTCGGCCCTGCGGTCGGTCATGCCTCGATCCAGGTGATGCCGGCGATCCGCCCGGTCGTCCCGTCGCGCCGGTAGCTGAAGAGCGTCTTGTCCTCGTTCGTGCACCGCGGGTCGACGCCGATCTTGCCGACGCCCAGCTCGGCCAGCTGCCGCCACAACCCGGCGCGCAGGTCGAGGCCGGGGGTGCCCTTGCGGGTCTTGCAGGCCGTGCCGGGGACGTGCTTCTCGACGTCGGCGGCCATCGCAGCCGGGACCTCGTAGCAGTCGCCGCAGATCGCCGGGCCCAGCAGCGCCTCGATCCGGGACGGCTCGGCGCCCGCCTCCGTCATCGCCGCCACCGCGGCCGGGACGACGCCGACCCGGGTGCCGACGCGGCCCGCGTGCACCGCCGAGACCACCCCGGCCTCGGCGTCGGCGAGCAGGATCGGGACGCAGTCGGCGACGAGCACGACCAGCGCGACCCCCGGCGTCGCGGTGACCAGCGCGTCGGTCGCCTCGGCGGCCCGGGTCTCCGAGCCGTCCACAGTGGTCGCCGTGCGGCCGTGGACCTGTTCCATCCAGGCCAGCTTGTCCTCGGCCAGCCCCAGCTCGGCCGCGAGCCGCTTGCGGTTCGCGTAGACGTCACCCTCGTCGTCGCCGACGTGGTCGCCCAGGTTGAAGGTGTCGTACGGCGGCCGGGACGCGCCGCCCGCCCTGGTCGTCACCACTCGCCGAACCCGCATGCGCCCATCCTCCCAAAAGCCGTGAAGGCCACTTTGAGGGACTCTAGGTCCCTCAAAGTGGCCTTCACGGACCAAACGTGTGTCAGCGCCGCATGAACGGGGGCACGTCGACCTCGTCGTCCGACGGGTCGTCGTGCACCGGCATGGCGCGCCCGGGCAGGCTGCCCTGGGTCGCGTTGGAGCCCATCGGCGAGTAACCGCGCGAACCGCCGCCAGGCTGCGGGAGCCCGCCGGTGTTCTGGCCGGACGCCGACGGCAGCGGCGTGTGCGACCGCGGCGGCGCGACCGGGTAGCCCGAACCCGAGGCGGACGGCACCGGGGTGGCCCCCGACGGCGGCCCCTGCTGGTTCGAAACCTGCCCGGCCGAAGCCGACGCCGTGCCCGAGCCCTGGCGCGAGCCGGAGCCGAACGTCGACGGGTCGAGCTTCTTGTGGGTCGGCGCGCCGGCGTCGAAGCCGGCCGCGATCACCGTGACGCGCACCTCGTCGCCGAGCGAGTCGTCGATGATCGTGCCGAAGATGATGTTGGCGTCCGGGTGGGCGGACTCCTGCACCAGCGACGCGGCCTCGTTGATCTCGAACAGGCCCAGGTCGGACCCGCCCGCGATGGACAGCAGCGCGCCGTGCGCCCCGTCCATCGACGCCTCCAGCAGCGGCGAGTTGATCGCCTTCTCCGCCGCCTGGATGGCCCGGCCCTCACCGCGCGCCGAGCCGATGCCCATCAGCGCGGAACCCGCGCCGGACATCACGCTCTTCACGTCGGCGAAGTCGAGGTTGATCAGGCCCGGCGTGGTGATCAGGTCGGTGATGCCCTGGACACCGGACAGCAGCACCTCGTCCGCGGAGCGGAACGCGTCCATCAGCGAGACGCCGATGTCGCCGAGCTGCAGCAGCCGGTCGTTCGGGATCACGATGAGGGTGTCGCACTCGTTGCGCAGGGACTGTATGCCGTCTTCGGCCTGCTTGCCGCGGCGCTTGCCCTCGAACGTGAACGGGCGCGTCACGACGCCGATGGTCAGCGCGCCCAGCTTGCGGGCGATCTGGGCCACGACCGGGGCGCCACCGGTGCCGGTGCCGCCGCCTTCGCCGGCCGTCACGAACACCATGTCGGCGCCCTTGATGACCTCTTCGATCTCTTCACGGTGGTCTTCGGCGGCCTTCTGGCCGACCTCGGGGGCGGCGCCCGCGCCGAGGCCACGGGTCAGCTCGCGGCCGATGTCCAGCTTGACGTCGGCGTCGGACATGAGCAGTGCCTGGGCGTCGGTGTTCACCGCGATGAACTCGACACCCTTGAGGCCGACCTCGATCATGCGGTTCACGGCGTTCACGCCGCCACCGCCGATGCCGACCACCTTGATCACCGCAAGGTAGTTGTGCGGGGGCGTCATCGAAGTCCGCCTTCCTGATCGTTGTGCCCGTACAGCCCGCCGGCCGGTGATCAACTCTCAACCTAAACCCCAGATTGAGAGTTATGTCAACCGCCGACGTTAGGCAGGACGGTAGGCACCAGGCAGGCTCTAATCCAGTAGGCACGCCGTGTGTCGCAAAGGTGTTTTGCCACAACACGTTCGTGCGCGCAAGAGCGAGGAGCCGGAAGCGGCCCCCGCACCCGGTCTGCTATGGCTCGCGAAACGACCCGGATCAGGCGGGCGCGGGCATGCTCATGAGGACGTCCGTGGGCGCCCCGCTGGGCGATCCACCGGCCTGCTCGACGCTCACCGCGACCTTGTCGGCGCTGCCCACGCCGTCCGCCACGACCAGCCCGCTGTCGGCCGCGATCACCCCGGCCGAGCGCGGCGCTTCGGTGCCGGTGAGCAGCCAGGCCTGGTAGACCTTGCCGCCCGGCTGCGACGGCAGGCCGGCGTCCATCACCATCAGGCGGTTCTGGGACCGGGACAGCACGACCGTCACTCCGCCGCCGGTCGGCGCTTCGCCGTGGCCGGTCTTCGCGTCCGGTGCCGACAGCAGCGCCGCCACCGGCGCGTACCGCGCCCGGGCCTGGTCGAGCTGCGTCTGCGCGCTTTGCAGCTCCTGCTGCTGCGTCAGCGCGATCCCGCCGAACACCCCGCCCGCGGCGAGGCCGACGACGGCCGCCGCGGCCGCCGTGAGCACCGCCCAGCGCGGGGCGCGCCCGGACCGGCGGTGCCGCTCGGGCGAGCCGGGCCGCGTGCGCGGCGGCAGCTGCCGCGTGGCGTGCATGGCCGTCATGACGCGGTCCTTGAACTCCGGCGGCGGCTCTTCGGCCATCGCCGCGCCCAGCCGCGCCGCGGTCGCGCGCAGCTCGGCGACCTCCTGCGCGCACGAGTCGCACTGCTCGAGGTGGCGGGAGAACTCCGCGCGCTCGATGTCGGACACCGCGTCGAGGGCGAACGCCCCCGCCAGCGTGTGCATCTCCGGTGTGCTCACGCGGTCACCCCCAAACAGTCACGCAGGCGGATCAAGCCGTCCCGCAGCCGCGTCTTGATGGTTCCTTGCGGCGTCGAGAGCACCTCGGCCACCTCGCGATAGGTGTAGCCCTGGTAGTAGGCCAGCAGCACGGACTCGCGCTGCAGGTCGGTCAGGAAGGACAGGCACCGGCGGACCTGGGAGCGTTCCAGGCGCGCGGTGACGGATTCGGCGACCTCGTCGAACGGGCGGCCGCGGGCGGCTTCGAAGGTCGCCTTCTGCTCGCGCTCGGTGCTGGCGCGCGCCGAGCGGACCCGGTCGACGGCGCGGCGGTGCGCCAGCGTCATCGCCCAGTTCAGCGCGGAGCCCTTCTCGGGCGAGTAGCGCGTCGCGGTGCGCCAGAGCTCGACGAGCACCTCCTGCGCCACCTCCTCGGACTGCGCGGAGTCGCGCACGATCCGGCGGACGAGCCCGAAGATCGGCCCGGAGAACTGGTCGTAGAGCAGCTCGAACGCCCGCTCGTCACCCTTGGCGACGCGCACCATCAGCTCTTCGGCGGTGGGTCCCGCCGGGACGTCGTCCGCGGGGACGGGAGCCATGTGGCGCTGGCGGGCCGCGTCATCCATGCAGCTGTCCTCCGGCGTTCTGCGGGGTGCGCGGGATGACCGGCGCCTTGCGCAGCCACAGCACGACGCCGTGGCGGCGGATCAGCGCGGACACCCGCTGCGGCAGCAGGGGCCGGGCCAGTACCAGCCGGGCCAGCCACCGCGGGCTCGCCGGGCGGCGAACTCCCCGAAGCGTAGCGACCAGGGGTGTGGTGGTCCCGCGGCGCAACGCCACCGTGAGGTCGAGCAACGCTTCCGGGTGGGGCAGGCGCATCCGGTACTCGCCGTCCATCTCCTGGAACGGCGAGACGTAGAACTCCTTGGCCGCGCGGGCGAGCCCGGCCTCGTCCGGGCGCAGCAGGTAGGCGTGGCGGCCGCCGTAGGTGTTGTGCACCTCGGCGACGACGCACTCGAGCCGCCCGTCCGGGCCGTGGCACCAGTAGACGCTGATCGGGTTGAACACGTACCCGAGCACGCGCGCGGCGGCCAGCATCACGACCTTGCCGCCGCGCAGGTCGACCCCGCGCTCGCCGAGCCACGCGTCGAGCTTCTCCCGGATCCCCCGCTCGTCGCTCGCGACGAAGTGGTCGCGGCGGTCGAAGCCGGCGAACGGGCGCGCCCACCACGGCAGCCGCGGCGGCGTGTCGAGATCGACCAGCCACAGGTACACGCGGTGCGCGAAGGCGTGCGGCGGGTCGATCCGCCGCACGTGCGCGACGGTGGCGTCGTAGAGCGCGGTCGTCACCAGGTGACCCCCAGGCTGTCCGCGGCACGGGCGCCCGAGGAGCAGCCGTCCTCGTGGAAGCCCCAGCCGTGGTAGGCGCCGGCGTAGGCGAGCACGCCGTCGTTCAGCTCGGGCAGACGTCGTTGTGCCGCAACGGCTTCCGGGGTGTAGACCGGGTGCTCGTAGCGCATCTTCGCGACGAGGGAGTCCTGGCCGGGACCGTCGCCGGGGTTCAGCGTGACGACGTACCCGGTCGGCTCGTCCAGCCGCATCAGGCGGTTCATGTCGTAGCTGACCTGGACCGCGCCGGTCGGGGCGCCGCACTCCGGGGCGCGGTAGTTCCAGCCCGCGCGGGCGTCGGCCAGCGACGGCAGCACGCTGGTGTCGGTGTGCAGCCAGGCCTCGTTCTCCGAGTACCGGAACGCGCCGAGCACGTCGCGTTCGGCGTCGGTCGGGTTGGCCAGCAACGCCAGCGCCTGGTCGGCGTGCGTGGCGATGACGACCCGGTCGACGCGGTGCCGCGTGTCGGCGTCGTCGCGGATTTCGACGCCGCCGCCCGCGGTCCGCAGCACCGACCGCACCGGCGTCGACAGGTGCACCGCGGTGAGCTGCTTCGCCGCGCGTTCGACGTATTCGCGGGAACCGCCGACGACGGTCCGCCAGGACGGCGAGTTCTTGACGCTCAGCATCCCGTGGTTGCGCAGGAACTCGAACAGGTAGCGCGCCGGGTACCGCAGCGTGTCGCTGCGGTCGGCGGACCAGACGGTCGAGACCAGCGGCAGCATGAAGTGGTCGATGAAGTAGCGCGTGTAGCCGCCGATGGCGAGGAACGCGCCGAGCGTCACGTCACCGGCGTCCTTCGCCTCCAGCAACCGCTTCGCGTGCCGGTGGAACCGCTTCACCTCGGCGAGCATGCGCACGTAGCGCGGGCGGAGGACGTTGCCGCGCTGGGCGAACAGCCCGGGCAGCCCCTTCGCGCCGGCGTACTGCAGGCCGCAGCCGTCGCAGCGGATGCTCATCGACATCTCGGTGTCGCGGGTGCGCACCCCGAGCTCGCCGAACAGCTTCAGCAGCGTCGGGTACGTGCGCTCGTTGTGGACGATGAAGCCGGAGTCCACGCCGATGGTGCCGCCGTGGGCGCTGGGCACGTCGTGGGTGTGCGCGTGCCCGCCCAGGCGGTCGTCGGCCTCGAAGAGCAGAACCTCGTACTTGCGTTGCAGCAGATATGCCGCCGTCAGCCCGGCCACCCCGCTGCCGATGACGGCGATGCGTTCTCCCGTGATCTCCACACCGGTACTTCGCCGCCGCGCCGGATGTGGATTGGATGAACGCGGCACCAATCCACCACGCAGGACGGAGCGAATCCCGGACATGCCGAACAGCACCGCGCACCGCCTCGCCTCGTTCGCCGAAAAGCTCCTCGGCGGGCAGCTCCCCATCGGCCTCCGGACGTGGGACGGAACCCGCGCCGGACCAGTGGACGCGCCCACCGTGGTGCTGCGCAACCGCCGCGCCCTCCGCCGCCTCCTCTTCGCGCCGGGTGAGCTGGGTCTCGCCCGCGCCTACGTCACCGGTGACCTCGACGTCGAAGGCGATCTCGCCGACGGCTTCCGCCGGATCTGGTCCCTCACCCGCGCGGGTGAGCTGAACCGGGTGAAGCTGGGCCCGCGCGAGTGGGCGGAAGCCGCGAAGCTCGCCGGGAAGCTCGGGGTCTTCGGGCTCCCGCCCAAGCCGCCCGCCGAAGAGGCCCGGCTGTCGGGGAAGCTGCACAGCCTGCTGCGCGACAAGTCCGCCATCGCCCACCACTACGACCTGGGCAACGCCTTCTACCAGCTGCTGCTGGACGAGTCGATGGCCTACTCCAGCGCGTACTTCACCTCCGACGAGCCGGGCTACGGCCTGGCGGAGGCGCAGTCGGACAAGCTGGAGATGATCTGCCGCAAGCTGGGCCTGCGCCCGGGCATGCGGCTGCTCGACATCGGCTGCGGCTGGGGTTCGCTGCTGGTCCACGCGGCCAAGCACCACGGCGTGCACGCCGTCGGCATCACGCTCTCGGCCGAGCAGCTGCAGCACATCCGCGGCCGGCTGGCCCAGCACGACCTCGAAGACCGCGTCGAGGTCCGGCGCCAGGACTACCGCGAGCTGCCGGACGCGCCGTTCGACGCGGTGGCGTCGATCGAGATGGGCGAGCACGTCGGAGAAATCAACTACCCGACCTACGCCGCGACGCTGCACAAGATGGTCAAGCCCGGCGGGCGGGTGCTGATCCAGCAGATGTCCCGCGGCAACGTCGCCCCCGGTGGCGGCGCGTTCATCGAGCGCTACATCGCGCCCGACATGACCATGCGCCCGGTCGGCCGGACCGTCGAACACCTCGAAACCGCGGGCCTCGAGGTGCGTGACGTCCACGCGATGCGCGAGCACTACGTCTGGACGGTGCGCGCCTGGGCCGACACCCTGGAGGAGAACTGGGCCGACGTCGTCGCGCTCATCGGGGAGACCGGCGCGCGGGTGTGGCGCCTCTACCTGGTGGGCGGGGCGCTGGCGTTCGAGGAGAACCGGATGGGTGTGGACCAGATCCTGAGTGTGCGACCGGACGTGAACGGCGTCAGCGGCATGCCGGCGACCCGGGAGTGGCTCTGATGCCCCTGGGCGGCACGCTGCTGGTCACCGCCGGCGTCACGGTCGTGGCGGTGGTGGTGACCTTCGGGATCGCGCGGGCGCGCCGGCGCTACGACACGATCGACACGTTCTGGGGGCTCGGCTTCGCGATCGTCGCGCTGGCCGCGTTCCCGTTCGGCGACGGGCCGCTCTCGCTGCGGCTGGTCGTCACGGCGCTGACCGTCGTCTGGGGCGTGCGGCTGTCGGTGCACCTGCACCTGCGCAACCACAAGCTGCCGGAGGACCCGCGGTACGTGCGGATGGCCGAGAAGGCCTCGCCGGCGAAGATGTTCGTGCGCGTGTACCTGGTGCAGGCCGTGGTGCTGTACTTCGTTTCGCTGCCGGTGCAGTTCGCGCAGTACGGCACCGGGATCGGCGTGCTGGGCTGGCTCGGCGTCGCGGTGTGGCTGGTCGGGTTCGGCTTCGAAACGATCGGCGACGACCAGCTGCGCCGCTTCAAGACCGACCCGGCGAACAAGGGCAAGGTGCTCGACACCGGGCTGTGGCGCTACACGCGGCACCCGAACTACTTCGGCGACGCGTGCGTCTGGTGGGGCCTGTACCTCCTGGCGTGTTCGACGTGGCCGGGCGCGCTGACGATCCTCTCCCCGATCGCCATGACGTTCACGCTGGCTCGCGGCACGGGGAAACCGTTGCTGGAGAAGGGAATGGCCCGCACGCGCCCGGCGTACGCGCACTACGTCGAGCGCACCAGCGGGTTCTTCCCGTTGCCGCCCAAGCGCGTCACTCCCCGGTGAGGCCGTCGGTCAGCTCGCGCAGGACGTCGAGGTGGCCGACGTGCCGGGCGGTCTCCTCGATCATGTGCGCCACGACCCAGCGGACGTTGAACGTCTCGGCCTTGTGCGTCACCTCGTCGGCGAGGTCGTGGGCGGCGGTGATTTGGCGGCTGCGGGCGCACTGGGTTTCGTAGTCGGCGAGCAGTTGCGCCATCGACGCGTCGGGCGAGACCCGGAACTCCGCGTCCGGGTCCTGCTCCAGCTTCTCCTCCCAGGTGTCCGGCTCGCCGTCGACGACCACGGCGAACCAGAACCACTCGTTGAGCGTGAGGTGCGCGACCAGGCCGGCGACGGTCGTCAGCTCGCTGGGCAGGTGGACCCGCCGGGCCTGGTCCGGGCTCAGCCCGCCGCTCTTCCAGGCGACGGTGGCGCGGTGGTAGTCGAGCAGGCTGGTGAGGATCTCCCGCTCGCCGCCGGTGAGCGGGATCTTCGGGCGGTCCGGTCGTTCGGTCATGGGCTGGAGTCTGCCAGGCACCACCGACAGGTTTTCCGGGTTACGGCCTGCGGCCCGCACTCGGCTGAGCGCATGGCCGTGAGGTGTCGATGGAGGTTTTGGGACGCTGGACGGCCAGAATCCTCCATCGACGAGCGCTGCGCGACCACAGCGCTCTTCGGCGATTACCTTGCGCACGATGTAATCGTGGGCTAGGTTTATGGACGTGCCGAACGAGTTCCTGCTGGACGAGCAAGCCTGCTTCGCGCTGTACGCGGCGCACCGGGCGGTGACGGACACGTACCGTCCGCTGCTCGGCGAGCTGGGCCTCACGTACCCGCAGTACCTGGTGCTGCTGGTGCTGTGGGAGTCCGACGACCGGCCGGTCAAGGAGATCGGCGAGCGGCTGCACCTGGACTACGGCACGCTTTCCCCGCTGCTCAAACGACTCGAGGCCAACGGGCTGGTGACGCGGGCACGCCTGCCCGCGGACGAACGCACCGTGGTGGTCAGCCTGACCGAGGAGGGCCGGGCGACGCGCGAGCGCGCCACCGGCGTCCCCCCGGCCATCGGCTGCGCACTGGGCCTCGACGACACCGAACGGCACCACCTGATCGAAACCCTGCGGCGGCTGACAGCGTCGGCCGCCGCGTACCCACCTGGAGGCCTTGATGCCCAGCCGTGACGCGACCACCCACTGGACCGGCGGACTGCAGAAGGGGAAGGGCGAAGTCACCCTGGACTCGTCCAACGCCGGCACGTTCTCCGTCTCGTTCCCGACCCGCGCGGGCAACCCGGACGGCCAGACCAGCCCCGAAGAGCTCATCGCCGCGGCGCACTCGTCGTGCCTCGCGATGAACCTGTCGGGCGTGCTGGAGGCCCAGAAGCTGACGGCGGACTCGATCGACGTCAGCGCGGAGGTCACCCTCGGCCCGGCCGCCGGCGGCGGCTTCGAGATCAGCGGCATCGCGATCACCCTGCGCGCGGCCCTGCCCGGCGTGAGCGCGGAGCAGTTCGCGGAGTACGCGGAGACGGCCGAGAAGACGTGCCCGGTGTCGAAGGCACTGGCCGGCACCACGATCACCCTGGACGCGGCCCTCGTCTGAGGTGCATTTGAACGGCCGCCCCGCTTCGGCGGGGCGGCCGTTTCGTCGTCAGCGGGCCGCTTTGGCTCGATAAGTCGACTTCTTCGCCTGGTTCCCGCAGACGTCCATCGAGCACCACCGCCGTGTCCCCGGGCGGGACGTGTCCAGGAACAGCGCCCCGCACCGTTCCCCCGCGCAGTGGCGGACCCTCGACAACGCCGGTGAGGTCGCCAGTTCGAGCGCGTCCCGCGCCAGCAACGCCAATACCGACGGCACGGGATCCGAAGCGTGCCAGCGGAGTTCGCCCGCCGGCGTGAGCGCGGGCGCCGGGACCGGCGCTGCCGCGAAACGGTTCACCCGCTGCCGGACCACGGGTCGCACCACCGCGCTGGTGAGCAACTCGTGGATCGATTCCCGCAACGCTCTCGCGTCGCGAGCCATGGCGTCCGATGCGGGCGCTTCTCCGAACGAGCTGAACTCCTCGATCCACGCGCGCAAGGAAGCCCCGTCCGGCAGCTCCTCCGTAGCATCGGAAGTGCCCCGATACCGCAGCGTGCGCACGAAATCGAGGCACAGCCTGCCCGCGCCCGACCGGAACCGCTCTGTCATGCACGTCACCATACCTCGGGAACCGGTTCGACTGGTACCGTCCGGGAACCGATCAAACCGGTTCCCGAGGGGTGAAGATGACCGAGACGAAGCCACAGCAGGAAGCCCCGCCCGGCTGGCTCGTGCTGCTCCTGGCCGTCTCTTGTGGACTGACCGTCGCCAACCTGTACTACGCCCAGCCGCTGCTCGCCGAACTGCGGCACACCTTCGGCGTCGGCGAGGCGGCCGCCGGCGGGGTCGTCACCGCGACGCAGATCGGGTACGCCGCGGGCATGCTGCTGCTCGTCCCGCTCGGCGACCGGCTCGAGAACCGCACCCTCGTCTCCACCCTGCTCGGCGTGGCCTGCGCGGGCCTCGTCGTCACCGGGCTCGCGCCCGGGTTCGCCGTGCTGCTGCTGGCTTCCCTGCTCGTCGGGACGACGTCGGTGGTCGTGCAGATCCTCATCCCGTTCGCCGCCGACCTCGCCCCGGACCACATCCGCGGCCGGATCGTCGGGCGCGTGGTCAGCGGGCTCGTGTTCGGCATCCTGCTCTCGCGCGTGATCGCCAGCTTCCTCGCGGAGGTCACGAGCTGGCGCGTGGTCTTCCTCATCTCCGCCGTGGCGATGGCCGTGCTCGCGTTCGTGCTGCGGTTCAGCCTGCCGAAGCGGGCGCCCAAGACCGACGTCGGCTACGGGCAGCTGATCCGCTCGACGCTGGCGATGGTGCGGAAACACCCCTCGCTGCGCCACCGCGCGCTCTTCCAGTCCGCGATGTACGGCGCCTTCAGTGCTTTCTGGACGACCATCGCGTTCGTGCTGACAGCCCCGCCGTTCAACTACTCCCAGCTCGGCGTCGGCCTGTTCGCGCTCGCCGGCGCGGGCGGGGCCCTGATCGCGCCGCTCGCCGGGCGCTGGGCCGACCAGGGGCACGGCCGGCGGCTCACCACGACCGCGTTCATCGTGTGCGCGGCCGCCTTCGCGGTCGCCGGGCTGGGCGCGCACAGCGTCGTCCTGCTCGCGATCGCCGCGATCGCGATCGACGCGGCGGTGCAGGCGACCCTCGTCGTCGGCCAGCACACGATCTACCAGCTCGACCCGTCGGCGCGCGCCCGGATCAACAGCATCTACCTGGCGACGTTCTTCGTCGGCGGCGCGATCGGCTCGCAGGCCGGCTCGATCGCCTACCACCTCGGCGGCTGGAGCGCCGTCGCCGTCTTCGCCGGCGTGCTCCCGCTGCTCGCACTGGCCGGGATGACCCGCACCCGGGCGTGAACTTCCTGCAGCACGGCTGCAGGAACCTGACGGACGGCGAGCCGCCGCACCCGCCGGCCGGCTGGGACGCTGGGTTCCGGAGGGTGCCATGACAGCACACGGCGGCTTGACCAGCATCGACGGCGGCGCGACCGCCTGCGCTCTCGCTCGGCCGATCGGCCGGCTGCACAGCGTGGACACCGGCCGTGACCGGGTGCCCGGCGCCGCCGAGTTCGTCGTCCTGGTGGGCGGCGACCGCGCGGGCGACCCGAGCGCGTTCGGCGCCCTGCGGGAGGACGCCCACGTCCTGTCCTTCGACCAGGCGCTGCTCGGGCCCGGCCAGGAGCTGATCGCCCGGCTGCACCGCGAGCTCGACACCCGGGTGCTGCCCGGGCTCGGCGCCACGTACTCCCCCGACTTCCTCGCCGCGCTGCTGCAGACCGCGGTGATCCACCTGCGCGACCGGCTGACCCAGGTCGGCGACGGCCGCCCGGTCGTCGTCGACGCGTACTACTACAAGATGCTCGCCCAGTGCCGCCTCTCCGGTGTCGCGGACAACCCGATGTTCGACTGGTGGCGGAGCTTTCCCCAGCCTGCCAGGGTGTTCTACCTCGACATCGCGCCGGAGAAGGCGTGGCGGCGCGGGTACGGCTGCGGGCTCGGCCCGCTGTCCCACTACGGCGCCCGCCCGACGCGCGACGGCTTCGTCGCCTACCAGAAAGACCTGCGGGACCTGATGTTCGCCGAGTTCGGCGCCCTCGACGTCCGGGTGCTGGACGGCACCGCCGACGTCGCCGACACCGTCCGGGAGGTCCGCGCCGAGTTCCTGCGGCGCTGACGGAGCGTCACCGAAATCCGCGTCGTTTCCCCCGTTCTCGCCCTGGTATGGCCGCTGCCGGGGTAAGGCGAAACTGCTACCGTACGCCCTTGGGCAGCTACCCAGGGGAGCGATCCATGAGCCTCGCGGACCTCGGGCTCGACGAAACCGCCGAGCTGGCGTACCGCCGTTGCCTGCGGGAAAAGACCGTGACCGTCGCCGGTCTCGCCGAATCCCTGCACCTCGACCGCGCGGAAACCGCCGGGATCGTCCGCGAGCTCGTCCGGCTCGGGCTGGTGCGGCAGGCCGACACGCAGACCTTCGACGCGCTGGACCCGGCGATCGCGCTGGAGAACCTGATCGCGGTCGAGATCAGCCGGCTGCGGGAGCAGGTGTCCCGGCTCGACGCGTGCCGGAGCCGGATCCGCTCACTGAGCGAAGACTTCACGGCCACCGCGAGCCGCGCGTCCCGGCCCGAGATCCAGCACATCCAGGGCATCGACAGCATCCGGGAGAAGCTCGACGAGCTGTCGTTCTTCGCCCGCACCGAAATCATGGGCCTGCAGCCGGGCGGGCCGTGGACGCCCGAGACGATCTCCGCCGCGCGGCCGCTCGACCTGCGCTGCCTGCGCCGCGGCGTCCGGATGCGCACGGTGGTGCGGGCGGAGATCCTCGAGGACGACCGGACCCGCGCCTACCTGCTCGACCTGTGCGCGCACGGTGCCGAGGTCCGCACCGCCGAGGGCACCGACCTCGAACGGCTGATCCTCTACGACCGCTCGGTCTTCGTCGCCCCGATCGACGTCGAGGACAGCAAAAGCGGTGCCGTCGTCGTCGCGCAGCCGGGGCTGGTCGCGAGCATGGTGAGCCTGTTCGAGCGCGTCTGGCGGCAGGCGACACCGGTGGGCGCGGCCGACACCGCCGCGCGATCCGGGTTGAGCACCACGGAGAAGCAGGTGCTGGCGATCCTCTGCCAGGCGGACAAGGACGAGCTCGGCGCCCGCGAGATGGGCGTGTCGGTCCGGACGTTCCGCAAGCACGTCGCCGACCTGATGCTCAAGCTCGGCGCGGGCAACCGGTTCCAGACGGCGCTGCTGGCCAAGGAACGTGGCTGGATCTGAACAATCCCGGGTTTCTGCCAGTGCCGCGGCGGTCACAATCGGTACGTCCGTACTTTTCCGCGCACCCAGGAGCCGACCGTGGCCACACTCGCCCGCATCACGCTTCCCGTCGTCGTGGCGATCGCCGCCGCGCTCACCCTCGTCCCGGCCGCCGAGGCCGCCCCGCCGGTTGTTGCTTCCTGCCCCGACAACAACATCTGGGACCGCGTTCCCTGCGTCGGCTAGGCGAAGTGCGCCCGGCGCGTGCCGGCCCACTCGGCGTAGGTCGTCCCCGGCCGTCCCAGGAGGTCCTCGACGACCCCGGTCGGCACCTGCGGATGCCGGGCGGTCGCCTCGAAACCGGTCAGCAGCCAGTCGGCGACCTGCTCGGGGACGCCGAAGCCGAGCCACAACGCGCGTTGCTCGTCCGGGGTCAGCTCGTGGAACCGGATGTCCTTGCCCAGCACGGCCGCGAGGGTCTCGACCTGGCCGCGCAGGCTGATGGCCTCCGGTCCACTGAGGACGTGCGTGGCGCCGACGTGCCCGTCGGTGGTGAGCACGCGAGCGGCGACCGCGGCGATGTCACCGAGGTCGATGGGCGTCTGCGTCGAGTCGCCGTAGGCCATCCGCACCTCGCCGGCGCGCACCATGCCCGCCCAGTCGAGGGTGTTGTCCATGAAGGACCCGGGACGCAGGAAGGTCCACGCGAAGCCGGCCTTCTCGACCTCGGCTTCGACGACGGCGTACGCGTTGCCGCTGGAGGCCTCGTGGCCGTCACCGACACTGCTGCCGGACAGCGCGACGACCCGTTCGACGCCGGCGTCGGCCGCCAGCTCGCAGAACCGCCGCACGGTCCGGGCCATCGGTGCCAGGTAGACGGCCTCGATTCCCTTGAGGGGCAGTGTCTCCGGCTTCGCGAGTGACCCGACGACCACCTCGGCTTCCGTGGGGAGTTTCGCCCGCTCGGGGTCGATGGTCAGGGCCCGCACGGGCTTGCCCGCGGCCAGCAGTTCGTCCACGACCAGCCGTCCGACGCTGCCGGTCGCCCCGGTCACCAGGATCGTCATGACACCCTCCTCGGTTTCGTATGGCGTACGAGATCGTACGGCATACGAGAAGTCGGGCACATAGTTTGCCGGGAGCCTCAGTGCCGACGGGGCCACTTGAACGGCCACGGGGGACGCACCGCGCGAACCAGGATCGCGAGGTCGCGAAGCCCCTTTGTGTCTCCGGTCTTGTGCACGATGAAAGCCGCAAGACCGAGCACGGCAATGAAGGCGACGAGGGTGCACAGAGGCACAACCAGCAACAACAAGACAACTCCATGACGGCTTACACCGGCCCCGGTGCCGGTGTTGCTGACGAGCTGTATGAAGTTGCCGTGATTCGCTTACTCAGACTCCCGGAGACAAGCAGCAGGCCGGGTGCTGCTCGGCGGCTGATCGTGAGTCAGCCTCACACTGTTTGCGGTGCAGTGTTTCTAGGAGCTCCCTGACGGGCGCGAGTCACAGGACACGAATAATACCGATCAGCTCCAGTGACAAGATGCCGCGTCAGGAAGTGATCGTCGGCAACTCAGGCGCCGCGACGTCGTAGACCTTGCCGTCCTGGGTCAAGAGCGCGGCCAGGACCTTGGCCTTGCGGTCCGTCTGCTCCGCGGTTCCCCAGCGGACGATCTTGCCGCTCGACAGGGTGAACTCCACGCTCGCCGGGGTCTTCGCCGTCGCCGTCGTGACCTGCTTGAGCAGCTGCTCCGGGATCACGCCGAGGACCGCCGTGACCGCGCGGGTCACCGGGTCGTCCGCCGAGACCTTCGGCAGCTTCAGCTCCGGGAGGCCCGCGGGCCGGGCCGGCACCGTCTTGAAGACCACGCCGCCGCCGTCGACCAGGTGGACGCCGTCGCCGCCCGGGCCGCTGTCGAAGAACGCGATCGCCGTGCGCTCGGTGACCGTGATCTCGACCGTGCTCGGCCACGAGCGCGACACCTCGACGGTCGAGATGCCCGGCATCGCCGCGACGCGGTCGCGGATCTCGTCGGTGCTCAGCCGCAGCAGCGGCTTGCCGATGGGGACGGCCGCCGTGGCGCGGATCTGGTCGGCCGTCACCGTGCGCGAACCCGTGACCGAGACGTCCTTCGCCCCGAGCATCGAGCTGAAGAACAGCAGGTAGACCAGCGCGACCAGAGTCAGCACGCTGAGCAGCGCGACCCACCGGCGGCGGATCTCGACCTGGCGGTTCGGCCGGTTCCGCGCGGCCGGCTTCGGCCGGGTGGCGGTGCGGGTCCGGCGGCGCTCCTCGTCCGAGCGCCGCCCCCGCCGCTCCCGCACCAGGGCAGCACGATCCCGTTCGTCCTCTTCGGACGGACGGCGGCGCTGGCTGGTCGAACTCATCGTCTCAGCGCTTGTCCAGCTCGGCGAGGATCTCCGGGCCCAGCTGCGTCACGTCGCCGGCACCCATGGTGACGACCAGGTCGTTGCCCTTGACCAGCCCGGCGACCAGGCCGGCGGCGACGTCGAACGCGGGCTCGTAGTGCACCGGCACGGTGACGGCGTCCGCGATCAGCGCGCCGTTCACGCCCGGCTCCGGCTCCTCGCGGGCGCCGTAGACGTCCAGCACGACGACTTCGTCCGCCAGGGACAGGGCCGCGGCGAACTCCGCCGAGAACAGCTTGGTCCGCGAGTACAGGTGCGGCTGGAACACGACGACGACCCGGCCGGTGCCGGCCGCGGTCCGCACCGCGCGCAGCTGCGCGGCCACCTCGGTCGGGTGGTGGGCGTAGTCGTCGTAGACGCGGACGTCGCCGGAGCGGCCCTTGAACTCGAACCGGCGGCGCACCCCACCGAACGCGGCAAGGCCTTCGGCCAGCTCGGTAGCGGGCGCGCCCAGCTCGAGCCCGGCGAGCAGCGCGGCGACCGCGTTGAGCGCCATGTGCTCACCCGGCACCGCGACCCGCACCGACAGCTCGCCGCCGTCGAGCGCGAGCTTGACGACGCCGCCGTCCGGCGCCGGGGTGTAGTCGAGGATGCGGGCGTCACCTTCGCTCGTGACGGTCCGGCCGTAGCGGCGGACGCGGACGCCCAGCTCCGCGGCCTGGTCGCCCAGGTCGTCGGCCGCGGGGTCGTCACCGCAGACGATCAGCAGCCCGCCCGGCACGATCCGGCCGACGAACTCGGTGAACACCTTGGTGTAGGCCTCGGCGGTGCCGTGGTGGTCCAGGTGGTCCGGCTCGACGTTGGTCACGACCGCGACCGACGGCGAGTAGGTCAGGAACGAGCCGTCGCTCTCGTCGGCCTCGGCGACGAAGACGCCGCCCTCACCGTGGTGGGCGTTGGCGCCGGACTCGTTGAGGTCGCCGCCGATGGCGAACGACGGGTCGAGCCGGCAGTGCTGCAGCGCCACCGTGAGCATCGACGTCGTCGACGTCTTGCCGTGCGTGCCCGCGATGCAGGCGACGCGGTGGCCTTCCATCAGCCCGGCCAGTGCCTGCGCCCGGTGCAGCACCGGGATCCCGGCGGCGCGCGCGGCGGCCAGCTCGGGGTTGGTCTCCTTGATCGCCGTCGAGACGACGACCGACGAAGGCGGCTCGGCCAGCTCGTCGAGGTTGGAAGCGCGCTGGCCGACGAACAGCTCGGCACCCTGGGCCCGCAGCGACAGCAGCGCGCGGGACTCCTTGGCGTCCGAGCCCGAGACGAAGGCCCCGCGGGCCAGCAGGATCCGCGCGATGCCGGACATGCCGGCGCCGCCGATCCCGATCAGGTGCGCGCGGCGCAGTTCTTCGGGTAGCTCAGGCACCTGCGGCCTCCAGGACGATCTTCGCGAGCAGTTCGTCGGCTTCGCGGTGGCCCATGCCGACCGCCGCCGCGCCCATCTTCGCGACCCGGTCGGCGTCGACGGTCAGCGGGACCACCAGCTCGGCGATCTTCGCCGCGGTGAGGTCGGCGTCCTCGACCATCAGCGCCGCACCGGCCGTGACGGCCGGGCGGGCGTTGGTCGCCTGCTCGCCGTTGCCGTGCGGCAGCGGGACGAACACCGCGGGCAGCCCGACCGCCGTCACCTCGGCGACGGTCATCGCGCCCGAGCGGCACACGGCGACGTCGGCCGCCGCGTAGGCCAGGTCCATCCGCTCCAGGTAGGGCACCGGCACGTAGGCCGGCTTCCCCGGGAACTCCTGCACGACCAGGGTGTTCTTCGGGCCGTGCGCGTGCAGCACGCCGATGCCGGCGTCGGCCAGCTCCTTCGCCGCGCCGGACACCGCGCTGTTGATCGACTGCGCGCCCTGCGAACCGCCGAACACCAGCAGCGTGGGTGCGTCCGGGTCCAGCCCGAAGTGCTTGCGGGCCTCGGCGCGCAGCGCGGCCCGGTCGAGCGACGTGATCGACCGGCGCAACGGGATCCCGACGACCTCGGCCTTCGGCAGCGGCGTGCCGGGGACGGCGACCGCGACCCGCGCGGCGAACCGCGCGCCGACCTTGTTGGCCAGGCCCGGCGACTGGTTGGCCTCGTGCACGACGATCGGGGTGCGCCCGCGCGCGGCCAGGTAGGCCGGGAGGGCGACGTAACCGCCGAAGCCGACGACGACGTCCGCGCCGACCCGCTCCAGCACCTCACGGGTCTTGCGCACCGAGTCGCGAACCTTCAGCGGCAGCCGAAGCAGCTCCGGCGTCGGCTTGCGGGGCAGCGGCACCGGCGGGATCAGCTCGAGGGCGTACCCGCGGGCGGGGACGAGCTTGTTCTCCAGGCCGCGCTCGGTGCCGAGCGCGACCACCGTCGCGTCCGGGCGCAGCCGCATGACGGCGTCGGCCAGGGCGAGTGCGGGTTCGATGTGTCCTGCGGTGCCACCACCGGCGACCACGACCACGGGCGCCTTGCCCGCGGCTGATCGCTCGGTTCCCTTGACGGGCTTACTCACCAATGACCTCTCCGGTTCGCGGTACTCCGGGTACCACGGCTCGCTGTTGTCCGCGCGGCCCCGCGAGACGTGGCCGTGCTCGTCCGTGCCGCGCTGCGGCGCACCGGCTCGCGGACCGACTTGCGCCGTTCCTGCGCCGGGGCGGGCCGCGCCGCACGGGGCGCGGGCCTGGCCGCCTTCGCCCCAGCGCGCGCCGCCCCCTTGCGCGTGGCGGGCGGGCGGTACGGGTCGGGCGCGGGCAGCCGCAGCAGACGCCCGAATTTACCCGGCCCCTGTGTCCGCAGCGCGGCCACCGCCTCCGGTTCGTGCCGGGCGGCGTTCGCGAGCACGCCCATGATGAGCATGGTGATCACCAGCGAGGTGCCGCCGTAGGAGATCAGCGGCAGCGTGACGCCGGTGACGGGCAGCAGGCCGACGACGTAGCCGATGTTGATGCCGGCCTGCGCCACGAGGAACACGGTCAGCGTGCCGGAGACGATCCGGATCCACGGGTCGATGTTGCGGGTGGCGATCCGCAGGCCCACGACGGCGACCCCGGCGAACAGGGCCAGCACGACGACGCAGCCGACCAGCCCGAGCTCCTCGCCGATCAGGGCGAAGATGAAGTCGTTCTGCACGTTCGGCAGGTAGCCCCAGTTGGACGCGCCCTGGCCGAGCCCCTTCCCGAGCAGGCCGCCGTCGGCGAGGGCGAGCTTGGCCTGGTTGGCCTGGAAGCCCGCGGCGCTCGTGTCGGGGTCCGGCGAGAGGAACGACATGACGCGCACGAGGCGGTAGGGCGCGATCAGCGCCAGCACGAGGACACCGGCCAGGCCGCCCGCGAGGATGACGCCGAACAGCCGTTTCGGCGCGCCGGCGAACCACAGCAGGGCCAGCAGCACCACGGCCAGGGTGACCGTGCCGCCGAGGTCGGGCTGCAGCATGACCAGGGCGAACATCAGCAGCGCGATCGGCACCACCGGCACCAGCAGGTGCCGCCACTGGTGGATCACGTTGTACTTGATCACCAGGATGTGCGCGCCCCAGAACGCGAGCGCGACCTTCGCGGCCTCGACCGGCTGGAACGTGAAGTCGCCGAGCCGGAACCAGCCCTGCGAGCCGTTGACCGTCGAGCCCAGCGGGGTCAGCACCAGGACCAGCAGGCCGAGGCAGATCACCGTCGCGGTGGCCGACATGCGCCGGATCCGCTCCAGCTTGACCCGCATGCCCAGCCAGAACACGACCCCGCCGAGCGCGACGAACACCAGGTGCTTGGTGAACTGCGCGTACACGCCGCTGCCGGTCTTCGGGTTGTACGAGTCGACCGACGAGGCCGAGAGCACCATGACGACGCCGATGACGGTGAGCACGCCGGTGAGGGCGAGCACGAGGTGGAACGAGGCCAGCGGGCGCGAAAGCCACGCGGTCAGCGCGGTGCGGAAGGCGACGAAGCCGCTTTCCTTGCGCTCCCGGCGCGGCCGTTTCGGGGCGGCGGAGGGCTTGGGCTCAGTGACCGTCACGCGGCGCCCCCGCTGCGTCGTCGCGGAGGACGTGCACCGCCGCGGCGAACGCGTCGCCGCGTTCGCCGTAATTGCGGAACATGTCCAACGACGCCGCGGCGGGTGCGAGCAGCACCACGTCACCTGGCCGGGCCATCGCGCTGGCCGCACTCACCGCCGCAGTCATGGGTTCATGGTCACCCGGACGGAGGCTGTTCACCGGGACATCCGGCGCGTGTCGCGCAACCGCGGCGGCGATCACGGGTGAATCGACACCGAGTAGCACAACTCCGCGCAGGCGGCCGGCGATGGTGATCACCAGTTCGTCCACCGAAGCGCCCTTGAGCTGGCCCCCGGCGATCCAGACGATGCTTTCGTGCGCGCGCAGCGACCCGGCGGCCGCGTGCGGGTTGGTCGCCTTGGAGTCGTTGACGTACCGGACGCCGGCCACCTCAGCGACCTCGACGGCCCGGTGCGGGGCCGGCTGGTACTCGCGAAGGCCCTTCAGCACGGCGTCGGGCGTGACGCCGTGGGCGCGGGCCAGCGCAGCCGCGGCGAGGGCGTTGGAGACGTTGTGCGGGCCGGCCGGGCGGACGTCGGCCAGCGTGGCCAGCTCCTCGGCGCTGGTCGCCGGGTCGGCGACAAAAGCACGGTCGACCAGCAGGTCCTCGACCAGGCCCAGCTCGCCGACGGACGGCGTGTCCAGCCGGAACGCCACGCGCCGGGCGTCCTCGGACGCGTGGTCGTCGGCGATCTTCACCGACCACTCGTCGTCGGCGTTGTGCACGACGATCCTGGCGTGGGTGTAGGCCCGGCCCTTGGCCGCCGCGTACTCGTCCATCGAGCCGTGCCAGTCGATGTGGTCCTCGGCCAGGTTCAGCACCACCGCGGCGTCCGGTGCCAGCGTCGAGGACCAGTGCAGCTGGAAGCTCGAGAGCTCCACGGCCAGCACGTCGTACCCCGCCTGGACGGCGTCCAGGGCCGCGTAGCCGATGTTCCCGCAGGCCACGGCGTTGGCGCCGCCCGCCTTGAGGATCGACTCGAGCATGCCGGCGGTGGTCGTCTTGCCGTTCGTGCCGGTGATGACCAGCCACGACGGCGGGTGCTCGCGCAGCTGCCCGACCCGCCAGGCCAGCTCGACGTCGCCGATGACCTCGACCCCCGCCTCGGCGGCGGCCACCAGCAGCGGCGACGTCGGCCGCCAGCCGGGGCTGGTGACGACCAGCGCGGTGCCTTCGGGGGGCTCGGTGAGCCCGGGCACCAGCTCGGCGCCCAGGCCTTCCAGCTCCGCGAGACGTTCGGCGTTGCCGTCGGTGACCGTGACGCGCGCGCCCAGCGCCGTCAGCGCGGGGACGATCGACTTGCCGGTGACCCCGGCACCGGCGACCAGGACGTGCGAACCGGCCAAATCCACGTCAGCCTCCGAGCTGCTCGCTGTAGAACAGGCCGAGCCCGAACATGCAGCAGATCGCCGAGAGTAACCAGAACCGGATGATCACCGTGGTTTCGGCCCACCCGGCGAGCTCGAAGTGGTGGTGGAAGGGCGCCATCCGGAACAGCCTTCGCCGCGTGGTCCGGAAGACCGCGATCTGCGCGACCACCGAGATCATCTCGACCATGAACAGGCCGCCGATGACGATGGCGAGCAGCTCGGTGCGGGTGGTCATCGACAGCCCGGCGACCAGGCCGCCGAGGGCCAGCGAACCGGTGTCGCCCATGAAGATCTTCGCCGGGGCCGCGTTCCACCAGAGGAACCCGACACACGCGCCGGTCGCCGCCGCGGCGACCACCGCCAGGTCCAGCGGGTCCCGCACGTAGTAACAGGCTTGCGCCGGGCCGTTCGCGCAGGACAGCCGCTCCTGCCAGAACGAGATGACCACGTAGGTCGCCAGCACCATCGCCGCCGAGCCGCCGGCCAGGCCGTCGAGGCCGTCGGTGAAGTTCACCGCGTTCGACCAGCCCGAGATCACGATGTAGCAGAAGATCACGAAGATGATCGACGGGAACGTGATCAGGGCGAGGTCACGGGCGTAGGAGAGGCTCTCCGACGCCGGAGTGATGCCCTGCTCGTTCGGGAAGTTCAGCGCCAGGACCGCGAAGGCGACCGTGACCACCAGCTGGCCGACCAGCTTCGCGGTCTTGTTCAGCCCGAGGTTGCGCTGCTTGCGGATCTTGATGAAGTCGTCGAGGAACCCGACGACGCCCAGCCCCACGGCGAGCATCAGCACGAGCAGCCCGGAGACCGTCGGCGCGCCGCTCTTGGAGTTGACCATCCAGTTGATCAGGTGCGCGGCGAAGTACCCGACGACCATCGCGATGATGATCGCGACACCGCCCATGGTCGGGGTACCGCGCTTGGACTTGTGTCCCTGGGGGCCTTCCTCGCGGATCTCCTGCCCGAAGCCCTGCCGGGAGAAGACCCGGATGAGGTAGGGCGTGAGCATGATGGAGACCAGCAGGCCCGCCGCGGCCGCGATCAGGATGCTGATCACGCGTCACCACCGTTCGAGCGTGTTTCGGAGTTGTCGGTTTCCCGGGGGTCGAGCAGGGCTTCGGCGACACGCCAGAGACCGGCGGCCTTGGAGGCCTTGACCAGCACGACGTCCCCGGGACGGAGCTGATCATGCAGCAGGGCGGCGGCGGCCTCGACGTCGGGTACCAGGATCGACTCCTCGCCCCAGGAACCCTCCTGGTGCGCCCCCTGGTGCATGGCCGCCGCCTCGGGGCCGATCACGACGAGCTTGGCGATGTTGAGCCGCACGACGAGCCGGCCGATCTCGTCGTGCGCGGTGATCGCGTCCGCGCCGAGCTCGCCCATCACGCCGAGCACGGCCCAGGACCGGCGGCCGCTCTCCCGGGTCATCGCCGCGAGCGCCTTCAGGCCGGCCCGCATCGACTCGGGGTTGGCGTTGAAGGAGTCGTTGAGGATCGTGACGCCGTCTTCGCGGGTGACGACCTCCATGCGCCGCGCGGACCGCCGTTCGAGCGACGAGAGCCCGGCGGCGATCTCCGCCGGGGTCGCGCCCAGCTCCAGGGCGACCGCGGCGGCGGACAGCGCGTTGCCGACGTGGTGCTCGCCGTGCAGCGGCAGCGTCACGTCCGCCGCGCCGGCCGGGGTGACCAGCCGGAAGGACGCGCGGGCCTCGCCGTCGAGGGTGATGTTCTCCGCGCGGACCTGCGCGGAAGGGCTTTCGCCGACGAACACCACGCGGGCCTTCGTCCGGCTCGCCATGGCCGCGACCAGCGGGTCGTCCAGGTTGAGGACCGCGACGCCGTCTTCCGGCAGCGCCTCGACCAGCTCGCCCTTGGTCTTCGCGATGCCCTCGCGGGAGCCGAACTCGCCGACGTGCGCGGTGCCGACGTTGAGCACGACACCGATCTTCGGCGGGGCGATCTCGGCGAGGTGGGCGATGTGCCCCGGCCCGCGCGCGGACAGCTCCAGCACCAGGTGCCGGGTGTCCGCGTCGGCCCGCAGCGCGGTCCACGGGTGGCCCAGCTCGTTGTTGAACGACCCGGGCGGCGCGACCGTCGGGCCGAGCGGCTCGAGCAGCTGGGCGATGACGTCCTTCGTCGACGTCTTGCCCGACGATCCGGTGACGCCGACGACGGTCAGGGTGCCTTCGGCGAGGCGCTGCACGACGAACCGGGCGAGCTTGGCCAGCGCGGCCAGCACCGCGGCGCCGGAGCCGTCCTTGTCGCCGGTCAGCGCGACCGACCGCTCGTGCGCCTCGCCGGGCGCCAGGGGCGGCACGACGATCGCGGGCGCGTCGACCTCACGGGCGGCGAGCACGGCGACGGCACCGGACTCGGCGGCCTTGGCCGCGAAGTCGTGGCCGTCGACCTTCTCCCCCGGCAGGGCGACGAACAGGCCGCCGGGGACGAGCTGCCGGGTGTCGAACTCCACGCTGCCGGTCACCTGCGCGCCCGGGTCGGCGCGGTGCAGCCGGCCGCCGACGACGTCGGCGATCTCGGCCAGGCTGAGCACGATCACACACTCACCTCGAGTTTGTTGCGGATGGCCGCGGCCAGCTCGTCGCGGTCGGAGAACGGGTGCACGACGCCGCCGGCCGCCTGGCCGGTCTCGTGCCCCTTGCCGGCGAGGAAGACGATGTCGCCCGGCCCGGCCAGCGCCACGGCGCGGGCGATGGCCTCGCGGCGGTCGCCGATTTCGACGATCTCGCCGCCCTCGGCGGGGCCGACGCCACGGGCGCCGGCCAGCATCGCGGCCCGGATGGCCGCGGGGTCTTCGGAACGCGGGTTGTCGTCGGTGACGATCAGGACGTCACTGCGGCGGGCCGCCGCCTCGCCCATCATGGGGCGCTTCGCGGTGTCCCGGTCGCCGCCGCAGCCGAGCACGGTGATGATCCGGCCCTCGGTGCGCGCCCGCAGCGCGTCCAGGCCCTGCGCGACCGCGGCCGGCTTGTGGGCGTAGTCGACGACGGCGGTGAAGTCCTGGCCGACGTGCACCCGCTCCATCCGGCCCGGCACCTGCACCTGCGCGAGCCCGGTGACGATGTGCTCCAGGCCCACCCCGGCGGTGCTCAGGATCGCGGCGGCGAGCACGGCGTTGGCGACGTTGAACTCGCCGGGCAGCGGGATCCGGGCGGGTGCGGACACGCCGTCCGGGCCGTGCAGGGTGAACGTCTGCTCACCGTGCGGGGTGGCCTCCAGGTCGGTGGCCTTCCACGCGGCGTCGGTGCCGGGATCGGTCGACACGGTGATCGTCTGCGGGGTGAGCAGCGCCTGCCCCCACGCGCTGTCGACCACGACGACCTCGGTGGTCGAGCGGCCGTCGAACAGCAGCGCCTTCGCGGCGAAGTACTCCTGCATGTCCTTGTGGAAGTCCAGGTGGTCCTGGGAGAGGTTGGTGAACGCGCCGACCGCGAACCGGGTGCCGTTGACCCGGCCCAGCGCGAGCGCGTGGCTGGAGACCTCCATCGCCACGTGCGTGACGCCGCGTTCGAGCATCACCGCGAACAGCGCCTGCAGGTCCGGGGCCTCCGGCGTGGTGAACCCGCTGACCAGGCGTTCGCCGGCGATGCGGGTCTCGACCGTGCCGATCATGCCGGTGGTCAGCCCGGCGGCCTCGAGCCCGGCGTCGACCAGGTAAGAGGTCGTGGTCTTGCCGGAGGTGCCGGTGACGCCGAGCACGGACAGCCGCAGCGACGGCTCGCCGTAGATCCAGGCGGCGATCTCGCCGAGGGCGGCGCGCGGGTCGGCGTGCACGAGGATCGGGACGCCGGCGTCGCGCAGTGCGGGCCGCTCGGCCCCGGCGGCGTCGGTGAGGACCGCGACGGCGCCGGCGGCGATCGCCTGGTCGCTGAAGTCGGCGCCGTGCACGCGGGCGCCGGGCAGCGCGGCGAACAGGTCACCGGGCAGCACGTGCTGCGCCCGCAGGGTGGTGCCGGTGACGGTGAGGTCGGCGGCGTCGGGTGACTCGGCGATCAGCCGGGCGTCCGCCCTGGCGAGCAGCGTCGCCAGCGGGACCGGGACGATGCGCGCCGGGCGCGGCGGTGCGGGGACCGCTTTCACCGGGCTCTCCGGCACCGGGGAACTGGACGAGGACACGGACACGGCCAAGAGGCTACCGGCGGGCGGTTCGGGGGCCCTCACGCGGTACGGCGATTGCGTGCGGGTCGGGCACATGTGCTAAACGCCGTCGCGGACCCCCTTGCCCCGCAACACTTTCCCGCACGCGTCCGGCCGATGTGGACGATGACCGGCGGAAAAGCCGTGAAGGCCACCTTGAGGGACTCTGAGTCCCTCAAGGTGGCCTTCACGGACCACAAAGCGGTAAGGGGGCCTTCACGGATCGTGCTCACGGCACGATGAGCGGGACCTCCGGCGCGGGGCCGTCGGACAGCGGGATCTGGAACCGCTGCGTCAGGTAGGACGCGATCGTGTGGAACAGCGGCGCGGCGGAGTGGCCCACCGGCAGCGTCGTGTCCGGCGCGTCCAGCCGGATGCCGACCACGAACCGCGGGTGGTCCGCGGGCAGGATGCCGGCGAAGGTGATGTTGTAGAGGTGGTCGCTGTACAGCTTCGTCCGCGGGTCGATCTGCTGGCCGGTCCCGGTCTTGCCGGAGATCTGGTAACCCTCGACCGCCGCCGTCGGCGCGGTGCCCTTCTGCAGGCCCTTGCCGTTCTGCGCGACCGCGCGCATCATGTCGCGCACCGTCTTCGCCGTCTGCGGGGGAACCACCTGCACCGTCTTCGGTGCCGGCTCGGGCACCGTCGTGCCGTCCGGGTTCACCTTCGCCTTGACGATCCGGGGTTCGACGCGCAGGCCGTCGTTCGCGATCGCCTGGTACATCCCGGCCATCTGCAGCACGGTCATCGACAGGCCCTGCCCGATCGGCAGGTTGCCGAAGGTGGTCGCCGACCACTGGCTGCGGGCCGGCACGAACCCCGCGCTCTCGCCGGGCAGGCCGACGCCGGTGCGCTGGCCGAGGCCGAACTTCTTGAGCAGGTCGACGTAGCGTTCCTCGCCGATCTTCTGCGCCAGCAGCAGCGTGCCGATGTTGGACGACTTGGCGAAGATCCCGGCGGTGGTGAACGTCTGCGTGCCGTGGGTCCACGCGTCGTGCACGGTCTTGTCGGCCACCTGCAGCGCGCCGGGCACCTGGACCGTCGACTCGGGCGTCGCGACGCCGTAGTCGATCGCCCCGGTGGCGGTGACGATCTTGTTGACCGAGCCGGGTTCGAACGGCGTGGTGACCGCGGGGTTGGCCAGGTCCTCGTTCGTCCAGGTCGACGGGTCGTTGGGGTCGAACGTCCGGTCGTTGGCCAGCGCGTAGACCTCGCCGGTCTTCGAGTCCATGACCACGGCCTGCCCGCCCTTGGCGTGCGACTGCTGGACGTAGTCCGAGAGCTGCCGCTGCACCTCGTACTGCAGGTCGGAGTCGATCGTCAGCTCCAGGTCCGACCCCGGGACGGCAGCCTGCAGGTCGCGTTCGGTGCCCGGGATGACGACGTTGTCGCTGCCGTTCTTGGTGTTGACCAGCATCCGGCCCGGCGTGCCGGCCAGGTCGTTGTCGCGCACCGCTTCGAGACCGACCAGGCCGTGCAGGTTGTGCTTGGAGACGACCGGGTCGTCGGAGCGCCAGTTCGCCGCGCCGACGATGTTGGCGGCCAGGCTGCCGCCCGGGTACTCCCGCAACGCGCGCTTCTCGACGCTGATCCACGCGAACTGCTTGACGATGTCGGCGGCGACCGACGGCTCGACGTTGTTCTCCAGGTAGGTGAACGACGCCTGCTTGTGGAACAGGTCCAGCAGCTGCTGCTCGGTGAGCTGGCCCGGCACCTTGGCCGCGATGTACTTGGCGGCCGCGGCGGTCTCGCTGTCGAACGTCTTCTTCGTCCCCGGCGTCTTCGCGGCCAGGTCGGCCATGTTCTTGCGGAACGCCTTGAGGTTCACCGACAGCGTGCGGACCTCGACGCTGAACGCCAGCTTGGCGCCGTTGCGGTCCACAATGGACCCGCGCTGGGCGGGGATGTCGATGGTCTGGGTGCGCTGCTTCTCCGCGGCCAGCGACAGCTCGCCCGCGTCGAACCACTGCACCTGCACCAGTTTCACGCCCGCGACGAGGAGCACGGCGACCAGGATGAGGCGCACCGCGGAGAACCGGCTGCGGTGGCCGCCGTTGCCCCGGCGCGCGGTGGCGCTGCGGGTCCCGGCGGCGTAGGTCCGCCGCGCGCTGCCCGCGGCGCGCGCCCGGGACTGGCCACCCCGGCTCGAGGCCATCACTGGCCCCCGGGCTGGGCCGGCGGCGCGGGCTGGTCTTCGGCGGGCACCGCGGGCTGGTCGCCCTCGATGGGCGCGCCCTGCTCCGACTGCGTGCCCGCGGCGGGCGCGGCGGGCGGCGCGGCCGGCACCGGCGGGGTGTCGGCCTTGGCCTTCTTGGGCTCGCCGACCAGCGACGTCTTCCCGTCGGGGCCGACGAGGATCCGCGCCGGGTCGCCGCCGGGCACCATGCCGAGCTGCTGGGCCGCGGGGGACAGCGACGCGGGCGACTCCGCCTTGGCGACGTCGCGCTGCAGCTGCTCCTTCGTCTCCGCCAGGCTCGAGTTGGTGCTGCGCAGCTGCTCGAGGCGGTAGGAGTCGGCGATCGCCTGCGTGGTCAGCCACAGCGTGGTCGCCACACCGGCGGCCAGCAGCGCCATCATCAGCAGCACGAACGACGCCCGCGACTTCGGCAGCCGCAGCTTCAGCTGCACCTTGGGCTTCGGCACGTCCCGGCCGCGCTCGGCCGACACCCGCTCGGCCTTCGGCGCGGGACGGGGATCACGCTCCTTCAGCAGGTCGGCGCGCTGGGCGCGGCGCGCGTAGGCGCGCTCGGCCGCGGACGTCCGCCCGCGCGAGGCGCGCCGGGGCGCGGCCTTGCCCGGTTCCGCCTTCTGCGGTTCCGTTTCGACGGTGGTCCCGCGCGCGGGCTCGGCACGCTTGCGCGTCGCGGGCCCGCCGGCCCGGCGCTTCGTGGGAGCGGTCATCGCGGCTCTCCGATCCTCTCGGCGGCCCGCAACCGCACCGAAGCGGCACGCGGGTTGTGTTCGGTCTCCTCTTCGCCGGCCTTTTCGGCCCCTCGGGTCAGGAGCTTCAGCTCCGGTCCGTGTCCCGGCAGCTCCACCGGAAGTCCTTCCGGCGTGCGGGACTTCGCGAGCTCGGCCAGCGCCTGCTTGACCAGGCGGTCTTCCAGTGACTGGTAGGACTCGACGACGATCCGGCCGCCGACGGCGAGCGCGCCCAGCGCGGCGGGCATGGCCCGGCGCAGCACTTCGAGCTCGCCGTTGACCTCGATCCGCAGCGCCTGGAACGTCCGCTTGGCCGGGTGCCCGCCGGTGCGCCTGCTCGCCGCCGGGACGGCGTCGTAGAGCAGCTCGACCAGGCGCCCGCTCATCGTGAACGGCTCCTTCTCGCGGGCGTTGACGACCGCGCGGACGATCCGCTGCGCGAACCGCTCTTCGCCGTATTCGCGCAGGATCCGGATCAGCTCGCCGGGGGTGTAGGTGTTGAGGACGTCGGCGGCGGTGAACCCGGTGGTCGGGTCCATCCGCATGTCGAGCGGCGCGTCCTTCGAGTACGCGAACCCGCGTTCGGCGCGGTCCAGCTGCATCGACGAGACGCCGAGGTCGAAGAGGATGCCGTCCACACGGGACAGTCCCAGTTCCTCGATCGCTTCGGGGAGTCCGTCGTAGACGGTGTGCACGAGGTCGACGCGGTCGCCGTGGCGGGCCAGGCGTTCACCGGAGCGTTCGAGCGCGGCGGGGTCGCGGTCCAGCGCGACGAGGCGCAGGCGCGGGAAGGCTTCGAGGAGGGCGTCGGAATGCCCGCCGAGCCCGACGGTCGCGTCCACCAGGGTCGCGTCGCGGTCGGTGAACACGGGAGCGAACAGCTCGACGATCCGGTCGAGCAGCACCGGGACGTGCTCGGGTGCCGTCATGTTCCCTCCCCCTTTCTGATGGCGACTCGGGGGAAATGCAGCGGATGCCGTCAGGTCCCTGTCCGCCCGCTGCTGACCTGGTACCGGGGAAGGTGCACCAGGGCCATTGAGCGGACAGAGGCCTCACGGCATCCGGGTGGGCGTCGGCGAGGTGCGCGGGCGTGGTGTACCCCCGTCCCCCGACGACGTGGGTGCACCGCGTCCACGCGCCTAGAAGACGCCCGGCAGTACTTCCTCTCGAGCCTTCGCGTAGCTGTCTTCGTGTTCCTCCAGGTAGCCCTGCCACGCTTCGGCGTCCCAGATCTCCAGCCTGGTGATCGCCCCGATCACCACGCATTCCTTGCTGAGCCCCGCGTAGCGGCGGAGCTCGGGCGCGATGCTGATGCGCCCCTGCCCGTCAGGGCGTTGCTCGTCCGTCCCGGCGAACAGGTAACGCTGGTAGGCCCGGACGGCCTCGTTCGTGAACGGGGCCTCGGCGACCTTGCGCGCCATCTGCTCGAACTCGGCGCGGGGGAAGACGAAAAGACAGTGATCCTGCCCCTTCGTGAGCATCAGCCCGCCGGCCAAGGCATCGCGGAACTTCGCGGGCAGCGCGAGCCGCCCCTTGTCGTCCAGCTTCGGGGTGTGGGTGCCGAGGAACACGGCCTCCACCTCCCTACCGCATCCGGTGGCGGACCACTGGCTGCGGCTCCGGGGCTTCCCTTCCGCCCCACTGGCCACCACCGTACCCCACTTTTCACCACAGTCAACGCGTCAAACGCGCGCCTCACTCCGTCGTGTCAGACGTTTGCGCAGGTCAGCAAGGTGGGGCCTGGTGGGGGGCATGGTGGGGCACCGTGGCCAAGATCCCCCGCCGTGGTGGCCGGAAGCAACCTCAGCTGTCCCCGAAACGTCCGCATAACGGCCGCGAAAGAACCAGTACCACCCGCCGTGGGGCCGAGTGGGGACGCCGGTGGGGTCCGGTGGGGATCCGGGTGGGGTGCGGTGGGGGCGCGGGTGGAGCGGAGTGGGGAACCCAGGTGACCAGGCATCACCCGTCCGGCCCCCGCTCCCCGCGTGATCGGAAGGTCAGCACCCGTGACGGAAACGCCGGCACGCGTGATTGAAGGGTCGACACACCCTCCACCGCCGTGTCGACCCCGCAATCACGCGTGCTGACTCTTCAATCACGCGTGCCGGCTCCCGGATCACGGGGACTGCCCGTCCGGACACGCTTCCTGCCCCTTCGGGCAGCCGGGTCAGGCTTCGGGGGTGACCAGGGCGGCGACGCGGGACGCCAGGCGCGCGCTGTCCACCGGGGTGACGTTGACCCAGTCCTGCCCGCCGCGGCCCGCGGTCTTCGTCGCGCAGTACGCGCCGACGTCGGTGTCGAACCACGTCAGGCCGCCCGTGCGCTCGACGCGGCCGGACGCGCCGCGGCGGCTGACGCTGAACTGGCCCGCCGCGTACACCGGGCGCGCCTGGATCGCCAGGACCTCCCGCAGCTGGGCCGACGACGCCGCCGACTGCGCGCCCCGCTCGGCGAACACCGGGTCCTCGACGCCGGAGCCGAGCGCGGCCGCGGCGAGGCTGACGCCGTACCCCGGCCCCGCCGTCAGCTCCGGCAGGACGTCGACGATCGCCGTGCACAGCTCGCTTTCCCGGATCCCGTCGAGGCTGATGGTCTGCTCCGGCTGGGTCGCCAGGACGCCGCGGCGGCCGCGGACCGCCGCCACCGCGCGGAAGGGCACCTCCGCCGTCATGTCGGCCAGCGCCTCGCAGGCGACGTACACCTCCCCCGCCGCGAGCAGCTCCAGCCGGTGCGCCAGCGCGGGTTCCAGCCGGGACCCGTCGTAGAGCCCGCGCCCGGCGAGGTTCTCGTACACGGCCTTGCGCACCCCGGCGCGCTCCTCGTCGGTCCCGCCGACGCTGCGCACGCTGAGCGGCTCGGGCGGGCGGTCGTGCCCGAGGTCCGTCCAGAGGATGTCGAACGCCGACGCGGAGACGCGGATCAAGCCTGCCCCAGCGACGGCGGGGCCGCGAACGTCTCGCCCGGCACGTGGCCGCGCAGGGCCGCGTCCCGGGTGCGGAGGACGTCGATCGCCTTCTGCCGCGCGGCTTCCGCCTCGGCGCGGCGGGCCTTCATCTCGTCGGCCAGCCCGGCCAGCACGAGGATGCTGCCGGTGCCGGCCGCGTCGCGGATCATCGCCGCCGGGTCGTAGGTCACCGGCGGCGGCATGTCCGCCCGGGCCCGCGCGGACGTCTCCGCCTGCGCGCCGACGGCGGTGCCGACCGACGCGGACACCGCCGCGGAGTGCGACAGCCACTTCGCGGCCCGGCCCAGCGACGCGCGCGCGGCGTCACCGGCCGGCCCCTGCCAGGTCTCGTGCGTGCCGGCGATCAGCGCGGCGACGTCGGCGGTCGACTCGTGCAGCCGCTTCGCCAGGTCGTCCCAGCGGGCGCCCGCCTCCCCCGCGGCGACCGGGTCGTTGTCCCGCTCGACCTCGGCGGCCATCGCCTCGTGGCTGTAGGACTCGTACCTGGCGGTGGGAACGGGGGGCTCGGCGTCGGGCACGGCGTTACCTTCCGGTCGTCGGGGTCAGGGCAGCTTGGGTTCGACCAGCCCGGCCACCGTGGCCGCGCGGCGGCAGGCGAGCGCGGTGTCGGTGAAGGCGGTGTTGCTGACGTCGACCTGGACGCTGCCGGAGTCCCCCACCCCGAGCAGCACGGAGCAGGTGCCGTCGGCGGCCTTCTTGTCCGAGACGCGCAGCGCCGGGTGGGCCCCGACGGTCGTCTTGGTGGCCGTCTTCTTCGCGACGTCGAGGTCGGCCAGGCCGTTCTGCTCGTCGAGGGTCACGGTGACGCCGAAGGTGCCGGGCATGGTCCAGTCGCAGGCCCGCGCGCCGGCGATGTCCTCGGCCTTGCCGAGCACGCTCACCCCGGCCGCCGAGCGGTCCTGCGGCGAGAGCAGCGCGCACGGGTCGAGCGCGGCCAGCGTCGCGGGCGCGGCCACCGGCGGCGGCACCGCCGGGGCGGCGGCCTGCGATGACGTGTGCCCGACGGCGGCCGGCTGCGCGGGTTGCGCTCCGCAAGCCGCGAGGAGCAAGAGGGCCGGCGCCCACAAATACTTCTTCTGCACGCCCTCAGCCACCCGTGCAGTCCACGCCGTCGGCCGCCTGCTCGTCGGCGTGCTGGTACTTCGCCAGCGCCTGGCCGATCCGGTGCTTCAGCGTGTCGAGCTCCTTGCCGAACGCGGTCAGCTGCTGCACGGCCGAGCCCTGCCCGCCGATGCCGTACTCGGCCATGAACTTGCCGATCTCCCCGGCGTACCCGCCGCCGAGCGGGACGGTGCGGCCGAGCACCTTGGCCTCGCGGACCATCTCGCCGACGACGTCCTGCAGCTGGCCGAGCTTCGCGTAGGCGTCCGTCGCCAGCTCGGGCGCGACCGCGAACCCGCGCACGTCGAACGGCGGCTGCGTCCGGACCTCGCTCATAAGCGGTTACGCCTCTCAGTAACGGAGCGACCTCGAATCGCAGCATACGACAGTGCGGGGTGTCAGCGGGAGCGCCCAGAATCGGGTGACAGAGCACCCGATCGGGGTATCGTCCCTGCTTGCGCAGTGTCATCGACCGCCATGACGACCGTCAGCATCGGGGCTTCGCGGGGTTCCGGCCCCTGGTTCGCCCGGGTTTGACACACTGGATGGAAGGCTGGTCGCTGCGTGGACAGCAGCCAGGGGGCCGATCGGCCCGGCTGTGCGCACAACGCGCCCAGCCATGCGCCACCAGGAGGTCGAGTGACGTCGAGAATCCAGTCTGCGACGCCCGGATCGGGCGAGCAGGCATCCGGGCGGCCGCCTTATCCGGCGGACGCCTCGGGCAACGGCCACGGACCCGGCCGTCCCGGCAGAGTGTCGCTGGACGAACTGCACGAGGTCGCCCGGCGGATCGCCGCCAACATCGAACGGGTGCTGGTCGGCAAACCCGACGTCATCCGGATCGCACTGGTCACCCTGCTCGCCGAAGGCCACCTGCTGGTCGAGGACGTGCCCGGCGTCGGGAAGACGTCGCTGGCCAAGGCGCTGGCCCGGTCCATCGACTGCACGGTCAGCCGCATCCAGTTCACCCCGGACCTGCTGCCGAGCGACGTCACCGGCGTCTCCATCTACAACCGCCAGTCCGGCGAGTTCGACTTCCGCCCCGGCCCGGTGTTCGCCAACATCGTGGTGGGCGACGAGATCAACCGCGCCTCGCCGAAGACGCAGTCGGCGCTGCTCGAGTGCATGGAAGAGCACCAGGTCACCGTCGACACCACGACCTACCGGCTCGAAGAGCCGTTCATGGTGATCGCGACGCAGAACCCGATCGAGATGGAAGGCACCTACGCGCTGCCCGAAGCCCAGCGCGACCGCTTCACCGCGCGGGTCTCCATCGGCTACCCCGACCAGCAGGCCGAGCTGGCCATGGTCGACGAGCACGCCGGGCACAACCCGATCGAGGACCTGCAGCCGGTGTCCGACGGCGAGACCGTGCACCGCCTGATCGAGACGGTCCGCGGGGTGCACCTCGCCCCCGACGTCCGCCGCTACGCGGTCGACCTCGTCTCGGCGACGCGGCAGCTGCCGGAGATCCGGCTCGGCGCGTCCCCGCGCGCGACGCTGCACCTGGTCCGCGCGGCCCGTGCGCAGGCGGCGCTGTCCGGCCGCGACTACGTCGTCCCGGACGACCTGCACACCGTCGCGGTCCCGGTGCTGGCGCACCGCCTGATGCTCACCACCGAGGCCCACGCGGCCCGCCGCTCGGCGACCGACGTCGTGCGGGCGGTCCTGCACCGCGTCCCGGTGCCCCAGGGCTCCGGCCCGCGCCAGTAGTCCCCTTCGGCGAAGGTGAAGAGAACCGCATGCTGCGTGCCCTGTCCGGCCTGACCACCCGCGGCCGCTGCCTCCTGGCCGCGGGGCTCGCGGCCGCGGTGTGCTCGTTCGTGCTCAACGAACGCGACCTGCTGCGGGTCGCCATCTTCGTGGTGGGCCTGCCGCTGCTGGTCGCCGCGTTCATCTCGGCGACCCGGCTGCGGATCGGCGCCACCCGGGCGCTGCACCCCCAGCGCGTCGCGGTCGGCGCGAACGGCGAGGTGCAGCTGGAGCTGTGGCGCAGCGGGCGGCTGCCGGCCGGCGAGATCCTGCTCGAGGACGGCGTGCCGTACGCGCTGGGTTCGCGGCCGCGGTTCGTCGTCGAACGGCTCCCGCACGACCGGCGCGTCGCGCTGCGCTACCCGCTGCAGCCGGTGCTGCGCGGGATCCAGCAGGTGGGCCCGCTGCGCGCGACGATCACCGACCCGTTCGGGCTGTGCGAGTTCGAGCGCGAGCTGATCGGGCACTCGCGGCTGGTCGTCGTCCCCCGCGTGGTCGCCCTGTGGGGGCTGCCGAGCGGCGCGGGCATCGGCGTCGGCGACGACGGCACCGTCCGGCTGCACGCCGGGCAGGGCGAGGCCGACGTCATCGTCCGGCAGTACCGCCAGGGCGACGACCTGCGGAAGGTGCACTGGCGCTCGACCGCCCGCCGCGACGAGATCATGGTGCGCGTCGAGGAACGGCCCTGGCGCGGCGGCACCACCGTGCTGCTCGACCACCGCGCGGCCGCGCACCACGGTGCCGGTCCCGCCGCCAGCCTGGAGTGGGCGGTGTCCTTCACCGCGTCCGCCGCGCTGCACCTGCGCCGCGCCGGGCACCGCGTCCGGCTGGTCAGCGAGCACGGCGCCGTCCTGGCCGACACCCCCGGCGACGGCGGCGACCACTACGACCACGTCGTGCTCGACGCGCTCGCCGCGCTGCAGGCCGCGCACCAGCGCGACATCACGCTGGCCCGCGACCCGGCCGACGGCCAGGAGCTGATCGCCGTGCTCGGCACGGTCAGCACCGAGGCCGTGCACGAGCTGACCCAGTACCGCCCGCGCGGGATCCGCAGCCTCGCCGTCCTGCTCGACACGCCCACCTGGTCGGCCGGGGTGAGCGCACCCGAGCAGCGGGCCGCGGCCACCGAGGACTCGGCCGCGCTGCTGCGCGCGGCCGGCTGGGGCGTGGTGATCGCCGGCCCCGGCTCGCCGATGCCCCAGGTGTGGGCCGAGCTCTGCCAGGCTGGCGCCCGCCGCGGCACGCTGATCGGCGGCAGCCGATGAGCACCGCCGCCCCGCCGCGCCCGTCCGCGACACCGCCCCGGCGTCCTCCCGCCCAGCACCCGCTGTCCGCCTGGCGCGGCAGCCTCCTCGCCCCGGCCTGCGCCGGGATCGCGACGCTCTGCGCGGCGACGTCCGTCACGAGCGTCGTGTCCGGCCTGGCCTGGTTCGGTTACCTGTTCGTCGCCGTCCTGCTGATCGGCGCGAGCGGGCTCGCGCTGCGCTCGCTGCAGGTGCCGACCGTGCTCGTCGGCCTCGGCCAGCTGCTGGTACTGCTCTTCCTCATCACCGGCGCCTTCACCACGCACGGGATCCTGCTGATCATCCCGGGACCGGACGCGTTCGGGGAGCTGGGCAGCACGCTCTCGGCCGCGGCCGACCAGATCCGGGTCGGGCTGCCACCGGTCGAGGGCAGCCAGCCCATCCTCTGTCTCGTGACGATCCTGGTCGGCCTGGTCGCCGTGCTGGTCGACACGCTGACGGTGGCCGCCGCGGCGCCCGCCGCGACCGGGCTCGTACTGCTCTGCGTCTACGCCGTGCCGGCCGCGTTGTCCGAGGAAATGCTGCCCTGGTGGACGTTCCTGCTCGGCGGGGCCGCGTTCGCCGGGCTGCTCGCCGTCGACGGCAACCACCGCCACCAGCGCTGGCGGACCCGCGAGGCGCCCGGGCGCAGCGGCAAGCCGGGTGTGCTGTCGGCGCCGGTCGCCGTGGTCTGCGCGGCGATCGTGCTCGGCCTGTTCGGCGGGGCGATCACCTGGGTCGGCACGGTCGGCCGGATCCCGTTCGGCACCAGCGGCGACGGCCCGGGCGCGGGCGCCGGCGGGTTCGGCATCCAGCCGTTCACCGAGCTGCGCGGCATGCTCGACCAGGGCGCGAACCGGGAGCTGTTCAAGGTCCGCGGCCTCGGCACCGACCGGCGGCTGCTGCGCGCGATGACGCTCGACACCTACTACCCCAACAAGGGCTGGGGCCTGCACGACGACGGCCGGTCGCAGCAGGGCAGCCCGATCGGGCCGGAGCTGCCGCCCGCCCCGGGCGACGACGGCAGCGGCACGGCCCGCAAGGTCGACGTCGAGCCGACGAGCTGGCGTGACAACTGGCTGCCGGTGTACGGCGCGCCGCGGGTGATCGACGGCGCGGGCAACGGCTACCTCTACGACCAGGTCAGCGGCACGGTGTTCACCACGCGCAGCGAGGTTCCGCCGTCCTACACCGAATACGCGTCGCTGAAGGAGCCGACGGCGCAGCAGCTGCGCGTCACCGACAAGGTCGACGACCTCCCGCCGCGCTACACGCAGATCGACCGGGTCGACGACCGCGTCCGGCAGAAGACCGAGCAGCTGATCGCGGGCAAGACCAACGACTTCGACCGGGCCAGCGCGATCTGGCAGTACTTCACCGCGCAGAACGGGTTCGTCTACGACACCCAGACCGCGCCGGCGAACGACGCCGACGCGCTCGCCGACTTCATCCTCAAGGGCAAGCGCGGCTTCTGCGAGCAGTTCGCCTCGGCGATGGCCGTGATGCTGCGGGTGGCGGACGTCCCGTCGCGGGTGGCGATCGGCTTCACCCCCGGTGTCCCGGTCAACGACTACATGTCCATCACCACCCAGGACGCGCACGCGTGGGTCGAGGCGTACTTCGGGGACAAGGGCTGGGTCACGTTCGACCCGACGCCGCTGTCCGACGGCCGCGGCATCACCCCGCCGTACCTGCAGGCCGGCGGCGAGAACGGCAACCAGCCGGACGACACGCAGATCGCGCCGAGCACGGTGCAGTCGAGCGCCGCGCCGACCGGCGTGCCCCGCGACACCGACCAGAACACGCAGGCGCAGGGCCCGCAGCAGTCCGACGAGGGCACGCCGCTCTGGTCCTGGGTCCTGGTGCTCCTGCTGGCCGCGCTGGCGATCGCAGCGACCGCGATGGTCGTCGCCGGCGGGCGCCGGAGACTCCCGGAGAACGCACCGGCGTCGACGGGGCTCGGCGCGGTGCTCAAGAACTGGCTGCCGCTGATAGCCGCGGTCCTGTGGGTGGCCGTGCTGGGCGTGCTGTCGTGGCTGGTGGCCTGGTGGTTCAGCCTGATCGTCGTGCTGCTGCTGGCCGGGTTGCTCGGGCCGTCGGCGGCCCGCGACGTCGGCAGGCGGCGGCGGTTGCAGGAGATCGTCGGGCAGCGGCCCGGCGCGGCGGACGCGGCGTGGTCCGAGCTGCGGGCCGAGTGCGCCGACCGCGGGCTGCCGATCCCGCCGAGCGACACGGTCCGGGTGGCCGGGCAGAAGCTGGCGCAGAAGCACCACCTGGACGACGAAGGCCGCGAAGGCCTGCGCACGGTCATCGGGGTCGTCGAGCGCTCCTGGTACGGCGAAAACGCGGAACCGGACTCGACCCTGCCGACGGCCTTCGACCACCTGCGCCGGAGCCTGCACCGCAACGCGCCGATGTCCTGGAAGGGCCGGCTCTTCCCCCGCTCGATCTTCCGCAACCGCGACTGACCCGACCCCATCACCGTGTCCCCAGGGGCATCACGCGTGATCCTGCGGGCATCACCCGTGTCCCGAGGGGCATCACCCGCGATGCCCCGCCAATCACACGTGATGCCTCCCCAGTCACGAGTGATGCCCCTGGGATCACGCGAGTTCCGGCTTTGATCGAGCCGGGATCCGGGCTCGGTCCGGTGAGACCCGGGCTCGATCACGCGGGATCCGGGCTCGATCACGTGAGATCCGGACTCGGCACGCGGGACCCGGACTCGGCACGCGGGATGCGGTCTCGGTCCGGTGAGATCCGGACTCGGCCACGCGGGACCCGGACTCGATCGCGTGAGATCCGGGCTCGATCACGTGAGATCCGGGCTCGGTCACGTGGGATCCGGGATCCGGGTTCGATGCGAGTTCCGGCTTTGGCCACGCGCGATCCGGTGTCGGGCACGTGGGCGCGGGGCGGGGCACAGGCGGGGCTCACCCGTCCGAGGGTCACCCACCGTCGCCGCCGGGGGCGGGCGGATTCGCCGTGGCGGATGAGCACACAAGAAGATCCGCGTCCCATCGAACGGGCGGGACGCGGATCTCGTGGTCTTGCGGCGCTACTGCTCTTCGAAGCGCTGGCGGAAGCGCTCCTCCATCCGCTGGGTGAAGGAGCTGCGGCGGCCTTGCTGCTTGCCGCCCCGTGAACCCGCTCCACCGCCCTTGCCGTCCGCTTCGGCGCCGTGCCGAAGCGATGTGACGGCCAACATGACCCCGAAGAACATCACGAGGAACCCGAGCACGCTGATCAGCGGGATGTCGGCCACCCGGAACTGCGGCACCACCACGCCCAGCACCAGCAGGGCCACGCCCACTACGAACAGGGCGATGCCCTGAATACGCCGTCGGCGAGCGGGGCGACGCAACCGGGTGCCACGCACCGTGGATGCGAACTTGGGGTCCTCGGCATAGAGCTCGCGCTCGATTTGATCGAGCAGCCGCTGCTCATGCTCGGAGAGTGGCATCTTTCCTCCTCCGGCACAGCTGTCGCGGGCGCCGGGCCGCGCAACGTCCTGGACCCAACAGCCAACCCCAGGCGGGGTGGCACTGTCCAGGATACGAGGCCCGCGCCCGGACGACTACCCGATCCCGCATCCAGAAGGGATCGAATTGGGCTAAATCCGGGCCGAGGAGGGCTGACGGACCGTCACCGTCGCCGATCGTGACCGGTTCAGGGGTCCCGCGGGGTCAGGAGCGAGGCCGGCCGGACGGCCGCGAACCCGAACTTCGAGCGGGCGACGTCGGCCGCGACCTCGGCGTCCCGCCACCGCGGTGCCGGCGAGTCGAACACCAGCTGCTCGCCCGCTTCGCCCGTTTCGAGCCCTTCGACCCGGACGCCGATCAGCCGGACGGCGCCGGTCGGCGCGTGCTCGGTGAGCAACGCCACGGCGACGGCGGTGATCTCGCGGGCGACGTCGGTGGCCGAGACCAGCGTGCGGGCGCGGGTGATGGTCCGGAAGTCCGCGAACCGCACCTTGATCGAGACGGTCCGGCCGCGCACGCCCCGCCCGCGCAGGGTGGCGCCGACCCGCTCCGAGAGGCGCAGCAGCTCGAGGCCGATCTCGGCCCGGTCGTGCCGGTCGACGTCGAAGGTGTGCTCGGCGCCGATCGACTTGTCCGGCGCCTCGGTGACGACCTCCCGCTCGTCGACGCCGTGCGCGAGACGGTAGAGGTGCTCGCCGGCGGCGACGCCGAGCGACTTCTTCAGCCGTTCGGGTGGGAACCCGGCGACGTCGGCGATGGTGTCGAGGCCGAGCCGCCGCAGGTTCTCCTCGGTGCGGGCGCCGACGCCCCACAGCGCCGAAACCGGCAGTGGGTGCAGGAACGCGAGGGTCTCCGCGGCGGGCACGACGACCATGCCGTCCGGCTTCGCCATGCCCGAGGCGAGCTTCGCGACGAACTTGACCTTCGCGACGCCGACCGAGCAGCTGATGCCGTGTTCGGCCGCGACGCGCTCGCGGATCCGCGCGCCGAGCTGCGCCGGGGTCGCGCCGAGGCGGCGCAGCGCACCGCTGACGTCCAGGAAGGCTTCGTCGAGGCTGAGCGGTTCGACGAGCGGGGTGAGGTCGCGGAAGATGCCCATCACGCCGCGGGAGACCTCGCCGTAGAGCCCCGAGGTCGGCGGGATGTTGATCAGGTGCGGGCAGAGGCGTTTCGCGGTCGAGAACGGCATCGCGGACTTCACGCCGAACTTGCGCGCCGGGTAGTTCGCGGCGGCCACGACGGCCCGCGGCCCGCCCCCGGACACGACGACCGGCCGGTCGGCCAGCTCGAGCCGGGTGCGCAGCTCCACGGACACGAAAAAAGCGTCCATGTCGACATGCAGCATCCCGCAGCCGGTGTCGTCCGGCGGCGGTTCCCCCGGCCGGACCCGGAACCGGCCCATGCCGCCGGGAAGTTCAGCGTTTCGCCCCACGAGGGGGACGCTACCGGCCACCACCGACAGTTCCGGACGCCGAGGCCCACACCAGCGTGTGACGTGAGCACAAGGTCGCAAACCCGCCACTTTCGCCGGGAAAGCTGCGCCTGGCGACCCCGGAGACGTCACTTTCGCCGGGAAAGATGCGTCCGAGGCGCCCTGGACGCATCTTTCCCGGCGAAAGCTCGTATCAGGGAGCCTGAGATGGAGCGGTCAGGCCGGGCGGCGGGCCACCGCGTGCAGGCGGCCCGCGATCGTCCGCAGGGCCGGCGACGAGGCCGCCGCCTGCTCGAACTCCGCCAGGTCCTCGTCGCGGACGTCGCCCGGGACCAGGTCCGCGATCACCCGGTCGCCCTGCAGCAGGGTCACCTCGAGCCCGGCCGCCTCCAGCTGGGCCTTCAGGCCGTCGCCGTCGAAGCGGCGCAGGACCGTGTCGCCGGCGGCGATCCCGGCGGCGCTCGTGAGCAGCTGCCGGGCTTCGGCCACCCGCCCGGCCAGCGCGCGGTGCAGCACCGCCGCGTGGCGGTTGGCCACCAGGACCGACACCGCCCCGCCCGGGGCGACCGCCGCCGCCAGTGCGGCCAGCACCGCGGCCGGGTCGTCGACGATCTCCAGCAGGCCGTGCGCCAGGACCAGGTCGGCCGAGCCGTCCGGGATGTGGCGGCCCAGTGCGTCGGCGTCGTCGGCGATCACCGTGATCCGGCCGGAGACGCCCTCCTCCTCGGCACGGCGCTTGAGCGTGGCGAGCGCGTTCGGGCTCGGCTCGACGACGGTCACCCGGCAGCCGGCCGCCGCGAACGGCACCGCCCAGCCACCGCTGCCGCCGCCCACGTCGACGACGCCGGGGTGCTCGGCGCCCCGGGCGCGGGCGGCCTCGATCTCGGCCTCGAGCACCCGGCGGACGGCGCCCGAACCCCGGGCGGCCACGGTCTCCGTCTTCATGTCGCACAGGGTAGTGCCCGGTCCGGCTTTCCTCCCGGCTGGTCCCTTCGGGTGAACAACCCCGTGGGAGCGATCACGACGGCTGGCCCGGTGGCCCCTCTGGCCCTCACCCGTAGGCTGGACACCGTGCACACGGTCGCCGTACTCAGCCTCAAGGGAGGCGTCGGCAAGACGACGGTCGCCCTCGGTGTGGCCTCCGCCGCCCTGCGTAGGGGCACGCGGACCCTGGTGGTCGACCTGGACCCGCAGGGCAACGCCACGACCTCGCTCGACCCGCCCTACACCGACGCGACCCTCGCTGACGTGCTCGAGGACCCCACCCGCGAGACGCTGACCCGCGCGATCGCGCCGAGCGTCTGGAGCGAGGACGTCGACGTGCTCGTCGGCGCCGAAGAGCTGGAACTGCTCAACGACCCGGACGCGAGCAGCGAGCGGCTCGCCAACTTCTCCCGGGCGCTGGACGAGCTGCACCGCGAGCCGCTGCGCGAAACGCCGTACGAGCTGGTGATCCTGGACTGCCCGCCGTCGCTGGGCCGGCTGACGAAGTCGGCGCTGGTCGCCGCGGACAGCGCGCTGATCGTCACCGAGCCGACGATGTACGCCGTCGCCGGGGCCCGCCGGGCGCTGGAGGCGATCGAGAACATCCGCAAGGAGCTCAACCCGGACCTGCGCCCGATCGGCGTGCTGGTGAACAAGCTGCGCGTGCGCTCCTACGAGCACCAGTTCCGGATCGCCGAGCTGCGCGAGAACTTCGGCCCGCTGGTGATGCCGACGGCGATCACCGACCGGCTGGCCGTGCAGCAGGCCCAGGGCGCGTGCAGCCCGATCCACGAGTGGCACTCCCCCGGCGCGCAGGAGATCGCGCTGACGTTCAACATGGTGCTGGCCAAGATCCTGCGCTCCAATCGCGCGGGCCGCCACCGCGTCCACGGCGAGGAGCCCGAGGGCCCGGACTGGCCCGAAGGCCCGGCGCCGGAGACCGAGGCGGCGCCGGCCGAGGTGTCCGAATCCGCGGGGTGAGCCGTGCCCGAAGGTGACACCGTGTTCCTCGCCGGGAAGCGCTTCGCCCAGGCGCTGGCCGGGAAGACGTTGCTGCGCGGGCAGTTCCGCGTGCCGCAACTGGCCACTGTGGACCTCGCCGGGCGCGACGTCCTCGGTGTCGGCACGGTCGGCAAGCACCTGTTCACCCGCTTCTCCGGCGACCTGACGCTGCACTCGCACCTGAAGCTGGACGGCTCGTGGGACGTCTACCCGGCCGGCGCGAAGTGGCGCAAGCCCGGCCACCACGCCCGCGTCGTGCTCACCGCGGCCGACGTCCAGGTGATCGGCTTCCGCGTCCACGACCTGCAGCTCCTGCCCACGGCGAAGGAACACGACCTCGTCGCCCACCTCGGCCCGGACCTGCTCGATCCACAGTGGACGGACGAGCACCAGGCCCGCGCGGCGGCGGCGCTGGCCGCCGACCCGGACCGCGAGCTGGGTCTCGCCCTGCTCGACCAGCGTGTCATGGCGGGCATCGGGAACCTCTACAAGTGCGAGATGTGCTACCTGCTCGGGGTGACACCGTGGACGCCGGTGTCCGAAGTGGACGCCGCGACGACGGTCATGCTCGGCCGGAAGCTGCTGATCGCCAACGCCTGGCGCTTCGAGCAGTGCACCACCAACGACCTCACGCGCGGCCGCCACACCTGGGTCTACGCCCGCGAACGCCGGGGCTGCCTCCACTGCGGCGGCCGCGTCCTGGTGCGCACGCAGGGCCACGACGTCCAGCGGCGGCCCACGTGGTTCTGCCCGAAGTGCCAGTCCGGCCCGGCTCCCACGAGCTAAGCTGGCCCGGTGACGTCGTTCAAGCTCCCGCTCTACGGGACCGACACCGAACGCGGCGACCTCGCTCCCTGAGCCGCCCGCGCAGCCACGTCACCTCACCCGCACGTCCCAGGGAGTTCCGTCATGCCCGAAATCCCGGCCGGGCCGGCGCTGCGCGCGTTCGCGCGCGCCCTGCCCAAGGTCGAACTGCACGTCCACCTGGTCGGCTCGGCGAGCCTGCCGACCGTCCTCGAGCTGGCCCGGCGCCGCCCGGAAGCCGGTGTCCCCACCGGAGAACGCGAGCTCGCGGCGTTCTTCACCTTCCGCGACTTCGACCACTTCCTCACGGTCTACTTCGCGGTCACGTCGCTGGTGCGCGACCGCCACGACGTCCACACCCTGGTGGCCGGCCTGGCCGCCGACCTCGCCGCGCAGAACTGCCGCTACGCCGAAGTCACCGTGACGCCGTACAACCACCTCCTGGACGGCATGCCCGGCGACGACCTGCTCGCCGGCCTGGAGTCCGGCCGGGCCCGCGCGGCCGAACTGGGCGTGGAACTGGCGTGGTGTTTCGACATTCCCGGCGAAAAGGGCACCAAGGCCGGCGCCGAAACCCTCGTGTTCGCGCTCCGCGAACGCCCCGAAGGGCTGGTGTCCTTCGGGCTCGCCGGACCCGAACTCGGGGTCGGGCGGGCGCAGTTCGCGCCGTTCTTCACCCGCGCCAGGGAAGCCGGGCTGCACAGCGTGCCGCACGCCGGCGAGACCACCGGCCCGGCCACGATCTGGTCCGCGCTGCACGACCTCGGCGCCGAGCGGATCGGCCACGGCACCAGCTGCGCCGCCGACCCGGCGCTGCTCGAACACCTTGCGGCGCAACGGATTCCCCTCGAAGTCTGCCCGACGTCGAACGTGCGCACCGGCCAGGTCGCCTCGGTCGCCGCGCACCCGGTGCGGCGGATGCTCGACCACGGTGTCGTCGTCACGCTCAACACCGACGACCCGCCGATGTTCGGCGCGACGCTCACCGGCGAGTACGTCGCCGTGGCCGAGACGCTGGGCCTGACCGCGGCCGAGCTGGCGCGGCTCGCGGAGAACGCCGTCGACGCGTCCTTCCTCGGTGACGCACCGAAAGGGGTCCTGCGGCGTGAGATCCGCCAAATGACGTTGCCGGGTACCGCGAACTTCGTTTAGCGTGGCGGTACACGAGAGAGGAGGTGGTCCTAAGTTGTATTCCAACAGGACTCGTGAGGTGACTGTCCGCTAGCGGATGGTACGAGATGGGACTTTGAGCAGCGATACAACGGAGCCACCTTCGGCTCATCGCCTGCTTCCCGTGCTTGCCTGATAGCGAATACCAGGCAGTCACCGGGCCTCCAGGGTTCCCGGGCACCGGTCCGGCCCGGGCTCGAGCGTTTGACGGCGTTCGAGAGACCCCCTGGAGGCACCCCTAAACCGCTCATTTGTGCAGGTCACGCCACCGATCGGCGGCGGATGACCGCCCGGCGATCCGATTTCGCGGTTCTCTCCCCCGAACGGCGTATCCGTGGCTAGCCTGTGAACATGCTCAGGCCCGACTACCCGATCACCACGGAACGCCTGCTCCTGCGCCCGTTCACGCCCGACGACCTCGACGCGCTGAACTCCTTCCAGTCCCGCTCGGACGTCGCCCGCTACCTGTACTGGGGTCCGCGCAGCCGCGCCGAATCGGCCGCCGCGCTCGCGAAACGGGTGCACAGCTCGACGTTGACGAAGGAAGGGCAGTTCCTGGCCGTCGCGGTCGAGCTGGCTTCGACCGGGCAGCTGATCGGCGACCTGAACCTCGAGTGGCTGAGCAGCGAGCACCGGCAGGGCGAGATCGGGTTCGTCTTCCACCCCGACCACCACGGCAAGGGCCTGGCCGCCGAGGCGGCCACCGAGCTGCTGCGCCTGGGCTTCGAAGACCTGGGGCTGCACCGGATCATCGGCCGCTGCGACGGCCGCAACACCGCCTCCGCCGCGCTCATGGAGCGCCTCGGCATGCGCGAGGAAGCGCACCTGAGGGAGAACGAGATCGTCAAGGGCGAGTGGACCGACGAGCTCGTCTTCGGGATGCTCGAAGACGAGTGGAAGGCCCGCGAGTAGTGGGCCCGTTCACGCCCAGGTGACGCTCCGGTCGCGCGTTCCGGGCGATTTGGCAGCATGAGGGCGTGCTCTTCGACAAGATCGTCCGCCCGGCGCTGTACCGGCTGTCCTACCACGACCCCGAGCTGGTGCACGAGCGCACGATCGGCGTCCTCTCCCGCCTCGGCAAGGCCGCTCCGGCGCTGAGCCGCCTCTACCGCGTCGACGACCCGGTGACCGTGCTGGGCCTGCGGTTCCCCAACCGCGTCGGCCTCGCCGCCGGGATGGACAAGAACGGCCGCGCGCTGCCCGCGTGGGCGGGGCTGGGCTTCGGCTTCGTCGAGGTCGGCACCGTGACGCGGCTGGCGCAGCCCGGCAACCCGAAGCCGCGGCTGTTCACCCTCCCCGAGACCGACGCGGTGATCAACCGCATGGGCTTCAACAACGACGGCGCCGAGGCGCTCGCGGCGAAGCTCGCCCGCGACGGCAAACCCGGCGTCCCGCTCGGGATCAGCATCGGCAAGTCGAAGCTCACCCCGCTCGATGACGCCGTCGAGGACTACCGGTTCTCGCTGCGCGCGCTGCACCCGTACGCCGACTACTTCGCGATCAACGTCAGCTCGCCCAACACACCCGGCCTGCGTCAGCTGCAGGACCGCGCGGCGCTGGCCGAGCTGCTCGGCGAGCTGCGGTCGACCTCCGTCGCGCTCGCCGGCTCCGGCACGCCGACGCCGGTGCTGGTGAAGGTCGCGCCCGACCTGACCGACGACGCGCTGGCCGAACTGCTGGAGGTCTGCCTCGAGCACGGCGTCGCCGGGATCATCGCCACGAACACGACCCTGTCCCGCGACGGCATCGTGGCCGCGGAAAGCAGCCTGGCCGGACAGGCGGGAGGACTGTCCGGCCGGCCGCTCACCACCCGCGCGGCCGAGGTCGTGCGGTTCGTGCACGACCACACCGGCGGGAACCTGCCGATCATCGGCGTCGGCGGCATCCTCGGCCCCGACGACGCCGTCCGGCTGGTGGACGCCGGGGCGTCCCTCGTGCAGCTCTACACCGGGTTCGCGCTGCACGGGCCGGGGCTGGTGCGCCGCGTCAGCCGGGGGCTCGCAGCCCGGCCGTGGACGTGAAGCGCACGTAGCCGCGCCAGGATTCGTAGCGTTCCAGGCCAGGGGCCGTTGCGGTGGCGTCCTTTTCGCACCGGACCGCCAAGACTCGCGTCCCGTCCTCGAGCTCCACACGGGCCAGCACGAACGGCTCCGGCAGCGTCGCGGCGAACCGGCCCAGCGCGGCCGGGGACAGCCGCCAGCGCTCGCCGTCGAGACCGCTGCCGTCGGCGTCCTCGAGCACGCCCGGCTGCGGTGGTTCGGTCGCCAACAGGACCATCCGGTAGCGCTCGGCGGTCCGGACCGGGCCGGTGAAACGGGCGCCCAGCTCGGTGAGCCGGCCGTTGAGCGGCTGGCCGCGCAGGTGCGCGCCGAACACGACGAGGTCCTCGCCGGGCTCCGGGTAGTGCGTCATCGGCTCGTCCGTGCAGACGGTGGCGAGGTCGAGGGCGATCTGGTCCTCGAAGGCGCGTGTCACGAAGGTGACGCCGAACGGGCGGCGGTCGCCCGGCAGCATCGGGACGGTGACCGCGGCCAGGTCGAGCACGTTCACGAACGAGCTGTAGGTGGCCAGGCGGTGGCTGACGCCGATCGGGTCGGCCAGCGCCTCGGCGAGGTCCGGGTGGTCCGGCACGGTCGGCACCAGCAGCGCGTCGAAGCCGTCGAGTGCCTGCGCGGCACGGACCTTCAGCTCGGCGAGCCGGTGTTTGTCGGCGGCGAACGCGTGCGCGGTGTGCCCGCCCGCCCCGTGGACCAGTGCGGCGACCGTCGGATCGGCGTCGGTGGGGTCCTTGCCCAGGAACTCGCCGATCACGGCGTAGCTCTCGGCGTCCAGCGAGCCGGTGTAGACCAGTTCGCCCGCTTCGCGGAAGGCGTCGAAGGCGATCGGTTCGACCACCGCTCCCGACGCCACCAGCCGCGTCACGGTGTCCTGGAAGGCGAGCCGGGCCGCGGCGCTCAGCGGAGCGAGGCCGGCCCGGTCCGGGACGGCGATCCGCGGGTGGTCGCCGGCGCCGAGGCGGACGTCGGCGGGCCAGGCGCGGGTGCCGGGGTCGACGCCGTCCGGGCCGGTCATCAGGGCGAGCGCCCGGCGGCCGGCGGCGAGGCCGGTCGCGAAGACGGAGACGGCGTCGTAGGAGCGGGACGTCGGCAGGACACCGGTCATCGGCAGCAGGCCGAGGGTCGGCTTCAGCCCGACGACGGCGTTCAGCGCGGCCGGGATCCGGCCGGAGCCCGCGGTGTCGGTGCCCAGCGCCAGGTCGACGATGCCGAGCGCGACGGCGACGGCCGAGCCGCAGCTGGAGCCGCCGGCGACCTTGGTCCGGTCCCAGGCCGCGGACACCGCGCCGTACGGGCTGCGGGTGCCGGTGAGGCCGTAGCCGAACTGGTCGAGGTTGGTCTTGCCGAGCACGACCGCGCCGGCCGACGTGAGCCGGGCGACGACGGTCGCGGAGGTTTCCGGGACCCGGCCGAAGGACGGGCAGCCCGCGGTGGTGGGCTGCCCGGCGACGTCGATCACGTCCTTCACGGCGATGACGGTGCCCGCCAAGGGCAGGACTTCACCCGCCTTCACCCGCTCGTCGACGGCCTTCGCGTCGACGAGGACGTCCTCGATGGCGCGCAGAGTGGTCCAGAGTTCGGGGCGGTCGACCTCGGAGACGCGCTCGAAGGCCGCGATCACGCGCTGGGACGCGGTGGGTGGGGTCGGCGGGGCAGGGTCCTGGTCCGGCGGGAGCGTGTTCACGGGGCGTCCTTTCCTCGGCGGATCGAGAAAGTCCACTGTGTACGGACGGCGCCGGCGAACCTCAGTGCACGGAGAGCCTTCCGTCGAGTGCCACCACTGCATGCATGACAGAAACGTTAGATCGTGCACGTTTCCGTCGCCATCAGTTTCCGATTACGCGCGTGTTTCGGAACCAAGAGGTGAACAGGCGGCGACGCCGGGGGGAAACGCACGATCACGCACGCCGCGTGACGACGGGCCGCCGGAGCAGGGTGACGGCACCCGGATGGCAGAGCGGGGCACCTGAACGGCGCAGCGGCGCGGCTTTCCGCGTGATCGGCGGGCCGAAACGTGTGACGGAAGGGTCGACACGTGTGATTGGACAGTCGACACGCGAGTGTGGACGGTCCCCGACCCGGAACTCACCCGGTCACGCGAGCCGACCCTTCGGGTACGCGAGCCAGCCGTTACGAGAGTTCGCGGAGGGCCATGGCCAGGCCGGCCAGGCGGTCCGTGGCGTCGGTGAGGGCCTGTTTGGACGTGACCAGGCCGTCACCGGCGGCGGCGACCGTGTGGCCGGCCGCGGCGACCAGGCCGCCGTAGCCTTCGAGGCCGTCGTCGAGCTGTTCGCGGAGCTTGGCGACCGCCGCGTCCAGCGCGCCCTGCTCGCGGGCCGGGGCGGCGTTGCGGCCGCGCTCGATCGCCTGGATGCGGGCCGCGAGGCCGCGCAGGGCGGCCGCGGCTTCGTTCGCGGTCTGGCGGGCGTCCTCGACGGACACCCCGGAAACCGGCGTGGTGCCCACCGACGACGGCACCGACAGCTGGCGCAGCAGCTCGGCCAGCGACGCCTCACCCTCGGCGAGGCGTTCCATCGGCTCACGCGCCGCCGAACCGGCGGGCGGCAGCGGTGGCGGGCCGGCCGGCGCGGACGGCAGCTGGACGCGGTTGAGGGCCCGGAGCTTGACCCCGGACCGGACGCTGAAGGTGCCGAACACGACGGCTCCGGCGAACGCCATGATCGCCTGCGGCATCATCGCGGCCCCGGTGGCGCTCATCCAGCCGACACCGGCGGCCACGGCGAGCACCCCGCACAGGATCGTCAGCAGGATCCACAGGGTGAGCGCGCGCGACGTCCGGCGCTTGCGGCGTTCGAGCTTCGCGGCCGGTTCGTTCCACCGGGTCCACTTGGCCCGCGCCTCGGCGAAGGCCGGGACCTGGTTCGCCAGCGACGTCACGTCCGGCATCCGCGGCACCGGTGTCCGCGGCCGCTGCAGCGGGTTCGGCCGCGGACGCTGGTAGGACGGCCGGGCCGTCCCGGGCTTCCCGCCGGCCTGATCGGCCGGCGGGAAGTACTTCTGGACCTTCTGGAGCTTCTCCTGGGCGCGCTGGGCGTATTCGGGCAGCTTCTCGATGTGCTTGTCGAGCTTGGCGCTGAACTCGCTGAAGTCCCGGCCTCTGCCTTGCTGTCCCATGCTCGCCCCCTGGATCGACTCCGGCCCCGGCGTCAGGCCGGGTTCTTGCCCTGCTCGGCCTGCACGCGCGCCTGGATCTCACGCTGGATGTCGGCCGAGCTGCTGGCCGGCTTCTGGGCCGCGGCCCCGCCGCCGTCGGTCACCTGGGCGACCGAGTCGCCGCGCATCGACGCGCGGATCTGCTCGAGCCGCGACTGCCCGGCGAACTGCGTGGTGGAGGCCTGGACCTCCATCATGCGGCCCTGGACCGAGTTCTGAGCGAGCTCCGCTTGACCGAGGGCCGTGGTGTAGCGCTTCTCGATCTTGTCGCGGACCTCTTCCAGCGACGGCGTGTTGCCCGGCGCGGCCAGCTGGCTCATCTGGTTCAGCGAAGCGGAGACCTGCTCCTGCATCTTCGCCTGCTCCAGCTGCGAGAGCAGCTTGGTGCGCTCGGCCAGCTTCTGCTGCAGCATCTGCGAGTTGCGCTCCACGGCCTTCTTGGCCTGGGCCGCGGCCTGCAGCGACTGGTCGTGCAGCGTCTTGAGGTCCTCGATGTTCTGCTCGGCCGTGACGAGCTGCGTCGCGAAGCTCTCCGCGGCGGTCTCGAACTCGGTCGCCTTCTGCTCGTCACCCTTCGAGCGCGCCTCGTCCGCGAGGACGAGGGCCTGCCGGGTCGAGGCCTGCAGCTTCTCGACGTCGCCGAGCTGCCGGTTGAGCTTCATCTCCAGCTGACGCTGGTTGCCGATCACGGAGGCGGCCTGCTGCGTCAGCGCCTGGTGGTTGCGCTGCGCCTCCTCGATGGCCTGCTGGATCTGTACCTTCGGGTCGGCGTGCTCGTCGATCTTCGACGAGAACGCCGCCATCATGTACTTCCAGAACTTCACGAACGGGTTGGCCATCTCCTCCGCCTGCCTTCTTGCGTCCCACGGGCCTTGAGTACTCGGGGTGGGGCGTCGCTCCCCTGCTGATGCAACGCACCGACCCCGGCGTTGGGTTCCATCGTGTCAGGTCGGCCACGTCCATTCCAGGCGACCCCGGGGGATTTCAGGGTTCGTCCCTGATCACCCCGGTATCCCCACGCGAACGGCCCCGGGCGCGTTGCCCGGGGCCGTCGTCGTGTCCGATCCGTGATTCTTCGTCTCTATGCCGCGATCGTCGAGGCCAGCTTCGGCTGCCCGATCGTCGTGCGCAGCGTGGTGTTCATCCGCGGCGCCGGCGAAACCCGCAGGTCAGCGAGGTCGTTGCCGATCAGCTCGGACATCAGGCGGCCGCCTTCGATCCCGGCCGCCGTGGCCTTGGCACCGCGTTCGGGCAGCTTCTCCCGGGCCGCGCCTTCCACGATCCGCTCGTCGACCGGTGCGACCTCGACGTTGTCGAGGGCCGAAACGTCCGCCGCCACGTTGTGCAGCAGTTCGCCGAGCGGAAGGTCCAGGGCCTGGCAGATGGACGCGAGCAGCTCGCTCGACGCTTCCTTCTGGCCTCGTTCCACCTCGGAGAGGTAGCCGAGGCTGACCCTGGCGGCGCGGGAGATGTCGCGCAGCGTACGACGCTGGTTGGTGCGGGCATGACGGAGCCGATCACCGATCGCCTCACGCAACAGCACGGTCATCACGCGCCTCCCTTCCGTACAAGTACCCCCTACGTTACCCAGAGCGGCGCCCCGGGCGCAGGATTTGGGTGCCCGTACGCCAAGGGCGAACGCCCGATTCACGCCAGATGTTCCCCGAGCAGGGCAAACGCGGCGCGGACCGACTCGGTCCTGATCAAGTCCCGGTCGCCGCTCAAGGCCAGGGTACGGACTGTGCGTGTCCCCGGCCCGTCGAGCCCTACGTGCACAGTGCCCGGGGCGACCCCGTCCTGGGCCGCCGGGCCGGCCACGCCGGTGAGCCCGAGCCCCCAGGTCGCGCCGCAGCGTTCGCGGGCGCCCGCGGCCAGCTGGGCCGCGACCTCGGGGTACACGGCGCCGTGCTCGGCCAGCAGCTCAGGGTCGACCCCGGCCAGGCGTGTCTTGAGTTCGGTGGCGTAGACGACCAGGCCGCCACGCAGCACCGCGCTCGCGCCGGGCACCCGGGCCAGGGTGGCGCAGACCAGCCCGGCGGTCAGCGACTCGGCGGCCGCGACCGTCTCGCCCCGGGCCCGCAGCGCCGCGACGAGGGCCTTCTCGTCCACGCTCAGCTCCCGGTGACGCGGCGCCCGGCCGCGCGCAGGCGCACCGCCCGGACCAGGTAGTCGACGCCGGTCACGACGGTCAGCACCAGCGCCAGGCCCATCAGCGCCCAGCGCACCGGGTCGGCGCCGGCCGGCAGCGGCAGCAGGTAGGCGGTGATCGCGGCGATCTGGGCCAGCGTCTTGGCCTTGCCGCCGCGGCTGGCCGGGATGACGCCGTGGCGGATCACCCAGAAGCGCAGCAGGGTGACGCCGATCTCGCGGACGGCGATCACGATCGTGACCCACCAGCCGAGCTCGCCGAGGATGCTCAAGCCCACCAGCGCGGCGCCGGTCAGCGCCTTGTCCGCGATCGGGTCGGCGATCTTGCCGAAGTCGGTGATCAGGCCGTACTTGCGGGCCACCCAGCCGTCGAGCTGGTCGGTCGCCGAAGCGACGGCGAACAGCCCGGTGGCGATGGCGCGCCAGGTCGTGTCGACGCCGTCGCCGGTGAACAGGGCCGCGATGAACAGCGGCACCAGCACCAGGCGCGAGAGCGTCAGCAGGTTCGCCAGGTTCAGGGTCGGCACCGGGGTCGGTTCGGGAACCTGCGCGGGCGCGGGTTCCGCGGCCGGCGTGGCGTGGGCCAGGCCCTCGTCCGCGGCGTCGCTCGGGAGCGCACTCACCGGTCGGCGTCCGGTGACGCGCGGACGATCAGGTCCACCCCCGCCGAGTCGACGACCTCGCACCGGAGGAAGTCGCCGACCTGCACCTTCTCCGGCGCGTCGAGGATGATGCACTCGCCGTCGACCTCGGGGGCCTGGTGGGCGGCGCGGCCGGTGAGCTCGCCGTCGTCGTCCAGTTCGACCAGGACGTCGACGAAGGTGCCGATGCGGTCCTCGGCGCGCTGCGAGGTCAGCTCCTCGACCAGGGCCGAGATCCGGGTGACCCGGCGGCCGACCTCTTCCTCGTCGAGCTTGCCGTCGAAGCCCTCGGCTTCGGTGCCGTCCTCGTCGGAGTAGCCGAAGACGCCGACCGCGTCGAGCCGGGCGCCGGTGAGGAAGCGCTCCAGCTCGGCCAGGTCGTGCTCGGTCTCGCCGGGGAACCCGACGATCACGTTGGTGCGGATGCCGGCCTCGGGCGCGTACTCGCGGATCTGCTCGGTCAGCGCCAGGAACGAGTCGGTGGAGCCGAACCGGCGCATCCGGCGCAGCACCTGCTCGCTGGAGTGCTGGAAGGACAGGTCGAAGTACTCGGCGACCCCCGGCGTGGTCGCGATGGCCTTGACCAGCTGCGGGCGGGTCTCGGCCGGCTGCAGGTAGGAGACGCGGACGCGCTCGATGCCCTCGACTTCCGCCAGGCGCGGTAGCAGCCGCTCCAGCGCGGTGGCGCCGTCGCGGCCGAAGTCCTTGCCGTAGGACGTCGAGTTCTCGCTGACGAGGAACAGCTCCTTGACGCCGTGCTCGGCCAGCCACATCGCCTCGGCGACGATCTCGTCCGGCTGCCGCGACACGAAGGAGCCGCGGAACGACGGGATCGCGCAGAACGAGCAGCGGCGGTCGCAGCCGGAGGCGATCTTCAGCGCGGCCACCGGCGAGTCGTCGAGGCGCGTGCGCAGCACCCGCGGGCCCCAGCCGTGCTGCGCGTGGCCCGGGACCTCGACGTTCTCGGCCGCGGCGGGCCGCTGGACCGGGCTGATCGGCAGCAGCTTGCGGCGGTCGCCCGGGGTGTGCGAGGCGACCTTGCGCCCGGCGACGACGTCGTCGAGGCGGTCGGAAAGCTCGGCGTAGTGGTCGAAGCCGAGGACGGCGTCCGCCTCGGGCAGGCTGTCGGCCAGCTCGTGGCCGTAGCGCTCGGCCATGCAGCCGACCGCGACGACCTTCTTGCCCGTGTCGGAGGCCGCCAGCAGCGTGTCGACGGAGTCCTTCTTGGCCGACTCGACGAAGCCGCAGGTGTTGACCACCACGACGTCGGAGTCCTCCGGATCGGCCGCCAGCTCCCAGCCGCCGGCCGCCAGCCGGCCCGCCAGCTCCTCCGAGTCGACCTCGTTGCGGGCGCAGCCCAGGGTCAGCAGGGAGACGCGTCGGGTGGCGGCAGGTTCCGTGGTGGGAGAAGGCACGACGTTCAGGGTAGCCGCCGGGCCCGCGCGGCCCGACGACGGCGTAGCCCGGTCGTGTCGCCCCGCCTCCGGGGGCGTGTGGTTGAGTTGACGATCGTGCCGTCCGACTCGCCCCGCCCGACCGTCCGCCGTGCCCGGATCGCCGACATCCGCAAGATCAAGGCCCTGGTCGACGCGGACGCGGGCCGCGTGCTGCTGGAGAAGGACCTGGTGACGCTCTACGAGGCGGTCCACGAGTTCTGGGTCGCCGAGGCGGCGGGCGAGGTCCTCGGCGCGGCGGCCCTGCACGTGCTGTGGGAGGACATCGCCGAGCTGCGCACCGTGGTCGTCGACAAGGCCGCCCGCGGCCAGGGTGTCGGGCGGCTGCTGGTCGCCCGATTGGTCGACGAGGCGCGTGAGCTCGGTCTCAAGCGGCTGTTCGTGCTGACCTTCGAAACCGGCTTCTTCGCCGGGCACGGCTTCGTGGAGATCGACGGCACCCCGGTGTCGCACGAGGTCTACGAGGAGATGCGGCGCTCGCACGACACCGGCGTCGCCGAGTTCCTCGACCTGCCCTACGCCAAGCCGAACACCCTGGGCAATTCGCGCATGCTGCTCGAGCTCTGAACCCCGGTGTCAACCCCGATCACCTGAACGATTCACACGCGGTACCCCTGCTTCGAGAAGAATTTTCCGAAACCCTTCTTTCGGGCGGTGACGCGCGCCACCCGAAGCCTGAAGCTGGTCTGGAATCGTCCTTCTGATCAGCAAGGGAACGAGAACGATGCGCACGACACTGCGGAACCTGGGGGCCACCGTGGCGGTGGCCGTTTCTGTCGGCGGGGGCGTCCTGATGGGCGCCGGCACCGCGGCGGCCGTCGACATCCCGACGGTCACCGACCAGTACCTCTTCCACACCTCGCTGTCCGGCTTCGAGTCGACGCGGGCCCAGCAGCCCTACAACGGCCAGCTCGACTGGTCGTCCGACGGCTGTTCCTGGTCGCCGGACACCCCGTTCGGCTTCCAGTTCCTGCCGGGCTGCCACCGGCACGACTTCGGCTACCGCAACTACAAGAAGCAGGGCCGCTTCACCGAGACGACCCGCAAGACGATCGACGACAACCTCTACAACGACCTGAAGAGCGTCTGCGGCTCCAACGTGGCCTGCAAGGGCACGGCCTGGACGTACTACCAGGCCGTCCGCAAGTTCGGCGGCTGATCCCGTTCCCGGCCCGGGCCGCCGCGGTCCGGGCCAGGATGGGGTCATGGAGATCGATCACCTGCTGAGCACCACCCGCGCCGTCCGGCGAAAGCTCGACCTGGGCCGCCCGGTCGAGCCGGCGGTCCTCGAGGAGTGCCTGAACCTGGCCCTGCAGGCCCCGACCCCGGGCAACGCCCAGGCGTGGCGCTGGCTCGTCGTGCGCGACCAGGACGTGAAGGAACGGCTCGGCGCGCTGTTCCGCGAGGTCGGCGAGGCCTACCTGGCGGGCCGCGAAGCCGCCGGTGAAGCCGGCGCGAGCCGGGCGCTGGCGTCCGGGCGGCACCTGATCGACGTCATCGAGCGGGTCCCGGTGTTCGTCATCCCCTGTCTCGAGGGGCTGCCCAGCGGCAAGAACGCGACGGATGCGGCGTTCTACGGCGGCATCTTCCCGGCGGTCTGGAGCTTCCAGCTGGCCCTGCGCTCCCGCGGGCTGGGCTCGACCCTCACGACGTACCACCTCTCGCGCGAGGCGGAGGCGGCGGAAATCCTCGGCGTCCCGGACGGCTTCACGCAGGTCGGGCTGCTGCCGGTGGCGTATACGACGGTCCCGGACTTCAAGCCGGCCGCGCGCCTCCCGCTGTCCGAGGTCGCCTTCCTGGACCACTGGGGCGCGCCGCTCAGCTGACCCGGACCGTGGCCTCCTGGCCGTCCTCGCTCACCGACACCAGCTCGACCCGGCTCGCGGCGAACGACGTCGCCTGCGGGCCGGTGCGCGGGCCGCTGTGCAGCTCGGCCGTGGTGCTCTCACCGCGGCCGGGCTCGCTCAGCACGAACGCAAGGGACGCCTCCCCCTGCCAGACACACGTCATGTTCGGACGGCACCGCGAATCGCTGACCACGCGGACGTACCGCACGGTCAGGTCCTTCCCCTGCACGGCGGCCTCCTGGCCGGCGTGGAGCGTCACCTCCGCCCCGGGCGCGGTGCTCACGGTCGAGGACGCGGCGTGCCCGGAAGCGGCCGAGCTCCCGGCACCCACCACGACGACCACGAGGGCGAACACTCCGGCTGCGATGCGCTGCAGGTCCATGCGCTCAGGACGGAACGACCCCGGCGGCGGGTTGCACCGGGCTAGCCGATCTTCTCGACGAGCAGGCCCACCTGGGTGGACGGATTGCGGGTGTGACCGGCTTCCGGATGCCGGGCTCGCTCGACCGCCGCGGCGACGCCGTGAACGTAGTCGCCGAACGTGAGCGCCGACTTCCGGTAGCCGGGGACGTGCTTCAACAGTCGCTTCTCGACGTCGCCGTAGCAGGTGAGCGGGGCTGCACATGCCTCGAAGTGGAGGAGCAGCCAGTACTCGAAGCAGGGGTTCGAGATCGCCAGGCGCACGTCCAGCTGCCGAGCCGCCGTCACCGCCTTGTCGAGGTCGAACTCGTCGACGTCGACGACACACCACACTTCGTCGTACCCCGCCCCGGCGCGGCTTCCGAGATCGGCGGCGTACTTCACGACGGCCGCGGGATCCGCCGCTTTCGACTTGATCTTGATGGTGATGGCCGGGTTTCGCCGCGACCGCTTCAGCCCGTCGAAATAGGCGGGCTCAGTCGCCTTCGCACCGCACACGACGAGGATTGACCGGTGCGGTTCCCGAAACGGCGCCCGCCGCCGACCGGTGTTTTCGCGACGGTTCATCGGCTGCGCAGCGCCTCCGCGAAATCGCCGAGCACCGGCACGGCACCGTAGCTGCCCGCCAGGTAACGCCGTTCGGTGTTCTGGTCCTTGCGCGGCTTGAAGTCCGAGAGCGGGTAGAGACTGCTCGCCCCTTCGGCGTCCCGGTCGACGAACCAGATCTGGTCCCGGTCGAGCACCTGCTCGCCGAGCATGGTCCCGAGCAGGCTGGTGTCGTGCGTGGTGAAGATCAGCTGGGCGCCCTTGGTGTTCAGCTCGGGATCCTGGAACAGGCCCACCAGCTCGGCCGTCAGCAGCGGGTGCAGGCTGGCGTCGATCTCGTCGACCAGCAGGACCCGCCCTTCGTCCAGCGCCAGAAGCACCTGGGGCAGAAGACCGATCCAGTTGCGCGTCCCCGACGACTCGTCGTCGAAGTCGAAGGGCTCACGAGCGCGCCCGTGGAGCAGTTTGAGTTCGAGGCCGAACTCTCCCGTGAACCGGCGAGCCGAATCGCGCCGCTCCGCCACGACGACGTCCACGATGCCGACATCGGCCGCGCCGAGGAGCGACACCATGCGCTGCCGGCTCTCCGGATTCCGGAGGAGGTAGTCGCCGACGGCCCATTGCACGAAGCCCGAGTCGAACCACCCGCCGCTCAGGCCGTTGACCAGGAGCCCGGCGGAGAACCACCGGTAGACCGGCATCAACGGGCCGAGTTCGAGCCGGTCGCACACGCTCAGGAACAGCGCTGCCGGCCGGATCAGCTCTTCGAGGACGTCGAGCTTCGGCTTGCTGTCGGCCACCGTGGTACCGAACTTGATGACCCCGCGGTCGCGCTCGAAGACGACTCGCTTCCGCTTCTCCGGGTAGGAGTAGAGCCATTCTTCGACGATCTCGTTGCCGTCCAGGAGGAAGCCGTAGGTGTACGGGATGCCTTCGGCGATCAGTTCGAAGACGAACGTCGACGGGCGCGGCTCGGCGCGGGGGTAGAGCCGGAAGGGATCTTGCACAGCGACGATGTCATGACGACCGGCGGGGTTCGGGAGGTGCCGGTTCAGGACGGCGCCCATCACCAGGGTCATGGCCTTGAAGAGGTTCGACTTGCCGGAGGCGTTGGCGCCGTAGACCGCGGCCACCGGCACCGCGGGCCGCTCGTCGCCGGGCATCGCCGGCATGAGCAGCAGCTCCTGCTCGTCCCGGAACGAGCGATGGTTGCCCAGACGAAAGCTGCGCAACATCCCGAACACCTCCCTGGCGGAACTCCAAGCTGTTCTGTACCAGTAAACCGCACAGAACAGCCCGAAGCACCAACCAGGGCCGGTTTCTACTCGTCGTCCGGGTCCGAAGGCACCGAGTCGCCGCCGCGGATCATGAAGAGGACCGACTCCAGCTCCTCCGGCTTGATCAGCACGTCGCGGGCCTTCGAGCCCTCCGACGGGCCGACCACGCCGCGGCTTTCCAGCAGGTCCATCAGCCGGCCGGCCTTGGCGAAGCCGACCCGCAGCTTGCGCTGCAGCATCGACGTCGAGCCGAACTGGGACGTCACGATCAGCTCGGCCGCCTGGATCAGCACGTCCAGGTCGTCGCCGATGTCCGAGTCGATTTCCTTCTTCTCGCCGGCCTTCTGCGCGGTGACGCCGTCCTGGTAGTCCGGCTGCGCCTGCTCCTTGGCGTAGTTGACGACCGCGGAAATCTCCTCGTCGCCGACGAACGCACCCTGGATGCGGACCGGCTTGCCCGCGCCCATCGGCAGGTAGAGCGCGTCGCCCATGCCGATCAGCTTTTCCGCGCCCGGCTGGTCGAGGATGACCCGCGAGTCGGTCAGCGACGACGTCGCGAACGCCAGCCGCGAGGGCACGTTGGTCTTGATCAGGCCGGTGACGACGTCGACCGACGGCCGCTGCGTGGCCAGGACCAGGTGGATACCGGCCGCACGCGCCTTCTGGGTGATCCGGACGATCGCGTCCTCGACGTCGCGCGGGGCGGTCATCATCAGGTCGGCGAGCTCGTCGACGATCGCCATGATGTACGGGTACGGCCGGTACTCGCGCTCGGACCCGGGCGGCGCGGTGATCTCGCCGGACTTGACCTTCTTGTTGTAGTCGTCGATGTGCCGGACTTTGTTGACCTGCATGTCCTGGTAGCGCTGCTCCATCTCCTCCACCAGCCAGGCCAGCGCGGCGGCGGCCTTCTTCGGCTGGGTGATGATGGGCGTGATCAGGTGCGGGATGCCCTCGTACGGCGTCAGCTCGACCATCTTCGGGTCGATCAGGATCATCCGGCACTCGTCCGGCGTCGCCCGCGCGAGCAGCGACACCAGCATCGAGTTGACGAAGCTCGACTTACCGGAACCGGTCGAACCGGCGACCAGCAGGTGGGGCATCTTCGTCAGGTTCGCGGTGACGAAGTGGCCCTCGATGTCCTTGCCGAGGCCGATCACCATCGGGTGGTTGTCCTTGACCGTGGTCGGCGCGCGCAGGACGTCACCCAGTCGGACCATCTCGCGGTCGGAGTTCGGCACCTCGATGCCGACCGCGGACTTGCCGGGGATCGGGGCCAGCAGCCGGACGTTGTCGGTGGCGACGGCGTAGGCGATGTTCTTGGTCAGCGCGGTGATCTTTTCGACCTTGACGCCCGGGCCGAGCTCGACCTCGTACCGCGTCACCGTCGGGCCGCGGGTGAAGCCGGTGACCTGCGCGTCGATGCTGAACTGCTCCAGCACGCCGGTGATCGCCTCGATCATGGCGTCGTTGGCCTTGCTGCGGGACTTCGGCGCGTCGCCGAGCTTCAGCAGGTCCGGCGGCGGCAGCTGGTAGTCGCCTTCCACCGTCCGGGTGACCGCCATCGGTGGCTCGACGGCCTTCTTCGGCTTCTTTTCCGGCACCTCGGCGGGCGGCTTGGGCAGCGCCTTCGGCGGCTTGATCGGCGTCGGCATCTCGGCCAGCGCGGCGTCGAGGTCCAGCTGCTCGGGGTTCGCGTCGGCGGCCTGGCGGCGCCGCGACGGCTTGCGCAGCCGCGCGGCCTTCGGGTCGGCCTCGGTGACGGCGCCTTCGTCGGTCGCGAAGCCGGCACCCTGCTCGGCCTCGGCGATCTCCTCCTCGTCGAGGCCCCAGTTGCGCAGGCGCTGCGGGATCTCGCGCACCGGCGTGCCGGTGAACACGAGCACGCCGAACACGAGCGCGAGGATCAGCAGCGGCACCGCGACCCAGGTGGTGAGGCCCAGGGTGAGCAGGCCGCCGGAGAAGGCGCCGATGATGCCGCCGGCGTACATCCGGCCGTCGTTGGTGTCCGGGAGCGCGGTGAAGATGTGCAGCATCCCGAGCACGGACAGCACGACCATGATCGTGCCGACGACCATCCGCGGCCGGGTCTCCGGGTGCGGCTCGGACCGCATCAGGGCGACCGCGACCACGACCAGGACCAGCGGCAACGTGACGGCGCCCGCCCCGAGGACGGTCCGGGTGGCGATCTCGACGGCCGCGCCGATCGGGCCGGCCGCGCGCCACCAGACGCCGACCGCGGCGATGATGGCCAGGGCGATCAGGCCCAGCGCGAGGCCGTCACGGCGGTGCTCGGCCTCCAGCTCCCGGGTGCGGCCGACGGTGCGCGCCAGCGTCCCGATGCCCTTGGCCAGCAGGTTCCAGGTCCCGCGGACGCCCTTGCCGAACACCCCCGGCGTCTTGCGCCGCGGCGCCGGCTTGCGGGCGGCGGAGGTACGTGGCTTCGCCGGAGTACGGGGCTTGCGCGCCGCTGCTCCCTTCGCGCCGCTACCCGTACTTCGCTTCCTCGTCGCCGACCCAGCCATGCTCCAACGGTAACCGCCGAGGACGTTTCGTCACATGCGCCACTCTCAGCGCATCGTGAACTTCTGCCTCACAGCCGGGGCATGAGGGGCCATCCGGGTGAAATCGGCGTCTGACATGCTCTGCGCATGTTCGCGCTGCGCACCGACGACTCGTCCCGCCGTGCCCCGGCCATCTGGCGGACCATGCTGAACATCGACCGCGGGCTGGTGAACCTCGTCGGGCGCCTCACGGTGACCGGCCGGATCCCGGCCCAGCTGCGCGGACGGCCGCTGCTGATGACCGCGAACCACATCGGCGTGTTCGACGCGTTCGTGCTGATGGCCGCGTGCAAGCGGATCGGCATCAACCCGGTGTTCATGCTGGCCGGCGGCATCCTGGACGCCCCGGTGATCGGGCCGGCGCTGCGCGTCAGCGGGCACCTGCGGGTGGACCGGAAGGTCGCGGCGACCGCCGTCGGGCAGTTCACCGAGGCCGTCGAGGCGCTGAAGACCACGCGCGAGCCGCTGATCGTCTACCCCGAGGGCCGTATCAGCCACGACCCGGGCCTGTGGCCGGAGCGCGGCAAGACGGGCGCGGCGCGGCTGGCGCTGGCGGCGAACGTCCCGGTGATCCCGATCAGCCAGTGGGGCGCGCACGAGGCCGTCTACTGGGGCACGGAGACCGTCAACGGCCCCGCCGACCTGGTCCCGCTGGCCCGCTCGGGCCTCAGCGCGCCGCTGCGCCGCCCGAAGTTCCGGGTGCACTTCGGCGACCCGGTCGACCTGTCGGACGTCGAGCCGTCCCGCCCCGGCGCGGGCGTGCGGGCGCACGCGAAGATCATGCAGGCGATCACGGACGGCCTGGTCCCGCTGCGCGCAGGCGAGCTCGACCGCCCCCGCTTCCACGACCCGACCCGGCCGACCGACACCGTCAGCCCCTGGAAGCCCCGGTAGCCCAGGTCCTGAGTCCCGCTCGTGGGCTCAACCGGCTCCGTGCCGCCGACGTGGGGACAGCGTTCCCGTCAGCGACACAAGAGGGGCTGGTTTCCATGCGAAGGATCGCGAAGGCCGCGTGTTCGGTTCTGGCCGTGCCAGCGGCACCCTCGGCGTGGGCGAACTGACGATCTTCTACAACACCACCAACGGCGGGACCAACAGCGCCTGCTTCTACCACCTCGGCGCCGCCCGCGGGGTCCCCGCGGACACCTACGTGCAGATCGACCGCTGTGTCGAGACGAGCGGCAAGGGCCAGCCGTGCACCGCGGACCGGTCGTCGAGCCCGGACGAGGGCAACTACGCCTACTACGCGGGTCCTCGCGGGGTGACCGGCACGGCGAACCGTTGCGTGGCCGCGTTCGGCTACATCGTGTGGCTGGGCTTCCCCCGCTACATCTACTCCGGCCGGCAGGGCTGCTGAACGCCGTCGCCCACGTCCCAGGATTCGGACGTGGGCCACGGCCCACCTAGAGTCGGGCCCGTGAGCACACGGATACTCGTCGTCTACTACAGCTCGACCGGGAACACCGCCGCCCTCGCCGAGGCGCTCGCCGCGGGGGCGGCCGAGACCGGGGCCGAGGTGCGGGTGCGGACCGTGCCGGAGACGGTGCCCGCCGAGTTTATCGCGCAGAACCGGCGCTGGCAGGCCTGGATCGACTCGGGTCCGCACCACGAGCTCGCCACGCTCGACGACCTCCTGTGGGCCGACGGCCTCGCCGTCGGCAGCCCGACCCGCTTCGGCGGGCCGGCCGCCCAGCTGAAGTCCTATTTGGACAGCACGGGCGGGTTGTGGGCGAAGGGAAAGCTGGCGGACAAGGTCGCGACGTCGTTCACCACCGCGTCGACTTCGCACGGCGGGCTCGAGTCGACGCTCCTGGCGATCAACAACGTCTTCTACCACTGGGGCGCGATCGTCGTGCCGCTCGGCTACACCGACCCGCACCTGATGGAGTCCGGCAACCCGTACGGCGGCTCGTTCGTCTCGCGCAAGTCGGCCGCGCCCGACGACCTGGCGCTCGGTGCGCTGCGGGTGCAGGGGCGGCGGCTGGCCACGATCACGACGCACGTCGCGACCGGGCTCAAACAGGACCAGGAGTAACCCGGAAAACCGCTTTGGTGGTGACCGGGCGGCACCTAGAGTCGCGACGGTGACCACCGAACTGCCCGTCGTCGCACCACCCCGGGTCGCCTCGCGCGGCCGCGGGACCACGCTCGTCCTGCTCGCCGCCCTGTTCTTCAGCACGTCGGGCACGCTGGGCAAGTCCGCGATGTCCGCCGGGATCACCCCGGAACAGGTCGCCGCGGCGCGGATCACGCTGGCCGGGCTCGTCCTGCTCGCCGGCGTGGCGCTGTTCGCGCCGCGGAAGCTGAAGGTGCGCCGCGAGCACGTCCCGGTGCTGCTCGGGTACGGCATGCTCGGCGTGGCCGGCGTGCAGCTGCTGTACTTCGTCGCCGCGGGCCGGATCCCGGTCGGCATCGCGATCCTGCTGGAGTTCGTCTCGCCGGTGCTCATCGCGCTCTGGGTGCGGTTCGTGCGGCGGCACCGGCTGCCGCGGGCGGTGTGGGGCGGCATCGCGCTGGCGATGGTCGGCCTGTCGCTGGTCGCCCAGGTCTGGCAGGGCGTCACGCTGGACGGCGTCGGGCTGCTCGCCGGCTTCGGCGCGGCCCTCTGCTCGGCCGGCTACTTCCTGCTCGGCGAACGCGCCGTCGCCGACATCGACCCGCTGGGCCTGGTCACCTGGGGCATGGTGCTCGGCGCGGTCGCGATCTGCTTCGTCGCGCCGCCGTGGACGTGGCCGGTGCACCTGCTCGACGCCGACGTCGAGTTCGGCGCCTGGCACCCGCCGATCTGGCTGCTGATGACCCTGCTGGTCCTGGTCGCGACCGTGCTCGCCTACGTCTGCGGCATCTCGTCGCTGCGGCACCTGCCCGCCTCGGTGGCGAGTGTGCTCGGACTGGTCGAACCGGTGATCACGACCGTCGCGGCGTGGCTGCTGATCGGCGAGGAGCTCGCGTGGCCGCAGCTGCTCGGCTCGGCGATCCTGCTGGGCGGCGCCTACATCGTGCAGCGCCACTCGCAGATCCTCACCGCCTGACGGTTCTTCACGCCGGCTATGAACGAATGCCGAGGTCGACGTGCACGTGGACGCGGGTGAATTTCTGCGTAACGTCCCACTCCGTGAGTTCGAATGCCCGGCGTTCACCGCCAGAAAGGTCCTGCACGGTTCCGGTGACCGAACCGACGGGCCTGTCCTCGAAGTAGAGCGTCCCCTTCAGGTTCAACGTAAGTTCGGCGTCGTCGTCGAGGTTGGTGATCTCGCCGCGGACGGTCAACGGCGACCGCTTGTGCGGATCCACCGTGAAGTTGCCGAGTTCGATGTTCCACTTTCCCGGATTGCTGCTGATCTCGATGTCCACCACGTCCGGAGGCGTGGGTGTGGCCTTCCCTGTTTGACGAGTCCGCGTTGTTTCCGTGGTGGGAGGGACGAGGTCACCCGCCTTCAACCAGTCCGATCCACTCAGGTCGACCTCGCAGCCCACGTCCTTCAGCCGGTGGGCGAGCAGGTTCCGCTTCTCCGCGGAATCGTCGAGTCGAACACGGAACCGCCCGTCGATGTCGGTGAACGAACGTACCTTCCCGAACTCGACCAGCACGGTGTGCTCCGGGTACCGGCCGAAAGCCATACCCGCTTCGAAGAGCACGTTCGGCCGGGCTTGCCCGGTCGGCTGCAGGTCCGGATCGACTTCGTCATCCGCGTGCTCGCGCTTCAGGTAGGCAACGTCGTCAGGGGTCAAGAGCACGATGATCGCCCGATCCGGACCGATCGCTTCGTCGAGCGCGGCGCTGATCAGCGGCGAACCGTCCTTGACCTCAGCCAGAGCTCGCGACCATTCGATCGGCTGCAGCCCGATCGCCCGCAGGAACGTGTAGAACTCCCGTCGAGCACGCTTGTCCCGGCCGTGGATCACGAAGACGTGTCGTTCGAGACTCATGAGCAGCGATGATTTCACACTGGAGCGCGAGTGCGAACGCGCCCGCCGGACTGCCGGGTGCGGCATTCACCCGCGATTGTTCGGGTCGTACGGCGCATCAAGCTCTCGTCAGCCACCGGCGATCCGGCTCAAGGCGCCGAAAAACACCTCGGTGACCTTCGCCGGGTCCGCGGCCACGAAGGCGCTGCCGCCCGTCGCCTTGGTCAGGTCGTCCAGCTCCGCCTTGTCCGCGTCCGGGCCGACGCCCACCCCGATCAGCCGGATCGGGCGTCTCGGGTCCTGCAGTTTCGCCAGCTCCGCCAGCAGGTCCGCGCGGCTGATGCCCTTCGGGTCCTCGTTGCGGCCGTCCGTCACGACGATCACCAGGTTCAGCCGGCCGGGCTCCCATTCGCGACGCGCCGTGCGGTAGGTCTCCAGCACGCTGTCGTAGAGGCCCGTCCCGCCGTCGGCGGTGGCCTTGAGCTGGTTCAGCTTGTCGAGCGCGCCGCTGGCCAGGTGTTGCGCGACCGGGGCCATCGGGAGGATCTCGCGGTAGTCCTTGTCGCCGTCCAGGCGGGTCGAGAACTCCAGCATCCGCAGCTGGGTCGTCGGCTTGAACAGGTGCAACGCCTTCGCCGTGGCCTCGGTCGTCAGCTGCATCCGGTTCAGCCCGGTCCCCGGCACCTGCGCGTTCATCGAACCCGAGACGTCCAGCAGCACCTGCACCCGCGCGCTCAGGTTGATCCCGGCCCACTGGCTGAGCAGCTGGTCGACGTCGCCTGCCTCCGGTATGCCGACCGTCCAGAAGCCCGCGGGCGCCACCCGCGGGTCGCCGGGGTGCTCGCGCAGGGCCTGGCCGCCCGCGGCCCGCAGGCCGGTCTTCGCGATGGCGTCGCCGCCCGAGCCGTTGAGCATCGCGTCGCGCAGCTTGTCGATGATCGACTGCTGCTGCGGCGTGATCCCGCCCAGCTCGGCGAACGGATAGTCCAAAGTGGGCACTGCTGTCGAGTAAACAGCGACCAGCGGCGACGTCGAGTCCTCGATGTTGTGGCGCAGCAAGGAGTTCTCCGACGCCGGGAACGCCGTCACCGACCCCGCCCCGGTGCCGTCGCCCGACTCCGGTAGCCGGGCGATGAGGTCGGTGTCCCCGCCGAGCGTGTTCACCGAGAACCGCCGCAGCTGCGCGACGAACGCCGCCGCGGCGTCGGGGCCCGGCCGCACCGAGGCGCGGATCCCGAGCAGGGCCGTCGCGCCGACCGCGTCGCGGGCCGGGTCGGGCATGCCGGTGACGATCCCCGCCGCGTCCGGCGCGAGGACGTCGGCCCAGTCCAAGGTGCGCGACGGCCAGCCGAGGCCCTTCGCCGCCGCCTCCGCGACCGCCAGGACCACCGGTGAGCTGGCCACCGACGCGCCGGTCTCGGGGACGTCGGCGGCGCCGAGCTGGTGGGCGCGGCGCAGCGCGAGGGTGGAGTCGGGCACCCAGACCTGCGGCCGCGGGGTGCCGTCGGACATCGCGAGTGCTTCGGCGGCCAGCGTCGCCTCACGGGTCTGGACCTCGACGGAACCACAGCCGATGTCGAGACCGCGCGCGACCAGCGACAGCGCGGGCGCGATGTCCGGGGACGCCGTGACCAGGACCTTCGCCGGGTTCTCACACGCAGGACGGGACCGCACCACCGAGACGGTCACCCAGGCCGCGGCACCGAGCACGACCACGAGACCGGTCGCCAGGGCGGGCACGAGCAGCCGGCGTCGTCGCCCGTCCGGCGAATGACGTCCCATCGGCGCGGCCTCTCTTCCCGAGGCGGGTGTGCTCCAAGGCTAGTCCGCGGTCCACCGGCGGCACGTGGTCCGGACGGCGTAAGTACCGCTGCAACCGGGGAAACCTCATCCCCGGGTCGGAGGCGATTCGTCCCCTGGCGGGATGTCCCGGGCCGCTCCCCGCGGAACACTGGGTGCCGTCGAAGGGGGTTCGCATGAAGCCGACACGCACCGAACAGCGCCGGGCCCGGTGGGACCTGGCCCGGCAGGCCGCCACGGTCGCCGTCGCCCTGCTGCTCGCCAAAGCCGGGCGCTGAAACGCCGTGAGGGGCACCTTCAGGGACATGACGTCCCTGAAGGTGCCCCTCACGGCGTTGAGGTCTAGACCGGGATGACCGTCGGGACGATCATCGGGCGGCGGCGGTAGGTGTCGGCGACCCAGCGGCCGACGACCCGGCGGACCGCCTGCGCGATGCGGTGGGTGTCGGTGATGCCTTCGGCCTCCGTGCGCGCCAGCTCCATCTCCACCAGCGGCACGACGGCGTCGAGCGCCTTCGGGTCGTCGGAGAAACCGCGGCCGGACACCGTCGGGGCGCTGACCGGGCGGCCCGTGCTGGAGTCCACCGCGACGCTGATCGAGATGAACCCGCCCTCGCCCAGCACCAGCCGGTCGGACAGGGTCGACTCGCCGACGTCGCCGACCGAGAGGCCGTCGACGTAGACGTGCCCGACCTCGACGCGGCCGGTGCGGGTGGCCTTGCCGTCGACCAGGTCGACGACCACGCCGTCCTCGGCGATCACCACGTTGTCCGGGGCGACGCCGGTGCGGATCGCCAGCTCGCCGTTGGCGCGCAGGTGCTTCCACTCGCCGTGGACCGGCATGACGTTGCTCGGGCGGACGGCGTTGTACAGGTAGAGCAGCTCCCCCGCCGACGCGTGGCCGGACACGTGGACCTTGGCGTTGCCCTGGTGCACGACGTTCGCGCCGAGCCGGGTCAGGCCGTTGACCACGCCGAACACCGCGGTCTCGTTGCCCGGGATCATCGAGCTGGCCAGCACCACGGTGTCGCCCGCGCGGATCGAGATCTGCCGGTGCTCGCCGCGCGCCATCCGCGACAGCGCCGAGAGCGGCTCGCCCTGGGACCCGGTGGAGACGAACAGGACCTTGCTCTCCGGCAGGGAGCTCGCCTGGTCGAGGTCGACCAGCAGCCCGTCCGGCACGTTGAGCAGGCCCAGCTCGGCGGCGATGCCCATGTTGCGGACCATCGACCGGCCGACGAACGCGATCCGGCGGCCGTGCCGGTGCGCGGCGTCGAGCACCTGCTGGACGCGGTGCACGTGGCTGGCGAAGCAGGCCACGATCACGCGCTGGTCCACGCGGCGGATGACGTCGTCGAGCACCGGGCCGATGTCGCGCTCGGGCATCACGAACCCGGGGACCTCGGCGTTGGTCGAGTCGACGCAGAAGAGGTCGACACCCTCGTCGCCGAGCCGGGAGAACCCGGCCAGGTCGGTGAGGCGGCCGTCGAGCGGCAACTGGTCGAGCTTGATGTCGCCGGTGTGCAGGACCACACCCGCCGGGGTGCGGATGGCCACGGCCAGCGCGTCCGGGATCGAGTGGTTCACCGCGAAGAACTCGAGGTTGAACACGCCGACGTCGCGGCGCTCCCCCTCGCGGACCTCGATCAGCTTCGGCCGCTGCCGGTGCTCCTTGGCCTTGGCCGCGAGCAGCGCGTTGGTGAACCTCGAGCCGTAGATCGGCAGGTCCGGCCGCAGCCGCAGGAGGAACGGGACGGCACCGATGTGGTCCTCGTGCCCGTGGGTGAGCACCAGCCCTTCGATGTCCTCGAGCCGGTCCTCGATCGCGCGGAAGTCGGGCAGGATCAGGTCGACGCCGGGCTGGTCGTCCTCGGGGAAGAGCACCCCGCAGTCGACGATGAGCAGCCGGCCGGCGAACTCGAAGACGGTCATGTTGCGCCCGACCTCGCCGATGCCGCCGAGCGCGACCACGCGCAGGGCTCCGTCGGGAAGCGCGGGAGGGGCGTTGGTGGGGCCTGGACCTGGGGGAAGTGAGCTCACCGAGGCAGGGTCCCAACGCTGGTGTGCGAGGTCGGCGCCACGTAGGCGGCCCTCGAGTCTGCATGTGCCACCCGCTCACCATGCCAGTCCTGGGCCGCCGTGTCGCCCAGCGGCACGCCGCCCTGGGCCAGATCGGCGGCGATCAGGGCCGTCTGCTCGGTGGTCGGGGCCACGATCGGGAGGCGCGGGCCGCCGATGTCGAAGCCGCGCAGCCGCAGGGCCGCCTTGCTGAACGCGACCCCGCCGACCCGCGACATCGCCCGCAGCACCGGCAGCATGCCGCGGTGGTTGGTGCGCGCGGTGGAGGTGTCACCGTTCTCGTAGGCGTCGATCATCGCGCGGATCCGGCCCGCGACGACGTGACCGATCACACTCACCACGCCGACGCCGCCGACCGACAGCCAGGGCAGGTTCAGGCCGTCGTCACCGGAGTAGTAGGCGAGGTGGGTGTTGGCGATGACCTCGGAACCGGCGATGAGGTCGCCCTTGGCGTCCTTGACCGCGACGATCCGCGGGTGCTCGGCCAGCCGCAGCAGCGTGTCGACCTCGATCGGGACGATCGAGCGCGGCGGGATGTCGTAGAGCAGCACCGGCAGGCCGGTGCTGTCGGCGACGGTGGTGAAGTGCGCGTACAGCCCGGCCTGGCTGGGGCGCGAGTAGTACGGGGTGACGACCAGCAGGCCGTGCGCGCCGGCCGCTTCGGCCTGCTTCGCCTGCTCGATGCTGTGCGCCGTGTTGTTGGTGCCCGCGCCGGCCACGACGGTCGCGCGGTCGCCGACGGCCTCGACGACGGCGCGGATCAGCTCCTGCTTCTCCGTGTCGGTCGTGGTCGGGCTCTCGCCCGTGGTGCCGTTGACGACCAGGCCGTCGTTCCCCAGGTCCACGAGGTGCTCGGCCAGCTCCTGCGCCCGCTTCAGGTCCAAGGCGCCATCGGCGTCGAAGGGGGTGGCCATCGCGGTGAGCACGCGCCCGAACGGCCGTCCGGGCGCTGCGGCAGGTGGGTTGGACATGCCCAGACGGTACCCCGTCCCACCGACGAAAACCGCGCCGACCTGGTCGGGTACGCGAAGTGCGGAGGATTTCCGCGAGGACGCCGCTCGTGCCGGAACTTCTACTTGACCTTGGTCACGATCGGCGCGGTGATCGGGCCGCCGTCGGCCTTGGCGAGCACGCAGTAGAACCAGCGGGTCGGGTATTCGCCGCTCTCCTGGGGCACGCTCTGCCACTCGGCCTGCGTCGGCACGAGCGCGCGGTAGGTCAGGCCCTCGCGCTTGGCCTCCGGGACGACCGACGAGCGGAACACGGCCGCGCAGCGGGCTTCGGCGACCGCGGTGACGGCGCCCAGCCCCGGGTAGGCGGCCACGGCGACGTCGTCGGTGGTCCAGCTCTGGACCGAGAGCACGTCGGAGATCTCGTAGACCTCGAGCGTGTGGGTCTTGTCGCAGTCGCCCTTGTTGTCGCCGATGATGGCGCCTTCCTGGACGGTGGCGTTGTAACAGCGGTCGTAGTCGGTGATGTCCGCCTTCAGCTGGCCGCCGACGCCGAAGGTCATCGTCGGCAGCTTCTGCGCGTCCACCGCGGGCTTCTCGAACGCCTTGCCCGCGAAGAACCCGCCGATCAGGGCGCCCACGACGAGCACCGCGGCGAGCGAGAGCCACAGTGCGCGCAGGTTCTTCTTCGGCGGCTGGGGCGTGACGCGCGTGAGCGGCGGGGTCAGCGCCGTGCCGCCCGGCGGGGTCGGCCGCATGCCCTGGGCCGTGGCCAGCAGGTTCTGGGCCTGGGCCGCGGTCAGCCGGGCCTCCGGCTTGGCCACCAGCAGGCCGAGGATCACCGCGGCGATCGGGCCGTGGCCGCGGGTGAGGTACGGGATCTCGGTCATGATCGCGTGCAGCGTCGCCGCCGTCGTCGCCCGCTCGAACGGCATGGTGCCTTCGACCGCGTAGAACAGCGTCGCGCCCAGGGACCACAGGTCGGACTCGGGCATGGCCTCGCGGCCTTCGACGCGCTCCGGCGCCATGAAGGCGGGCGAGCCGACGATCATGCCGCTGGTCGTCAGGCGCGGGTCGTCGATGGCGTGGGCGATGCCGAAGTCCGTCAGCTTAACCCGGCCGTCCGGCGCGACCAGGATGTTCGCCGGCTTGACGTCGCGGTGCACGATCCCGGCGGCGTGCGCGGCCTGCAGTGCGGCCAGCACCCGCTCCCCCAGCTGCGCGGCCTGCGCGGCGTGCATCGGGCCGCGCTGGCGCACCAGCTCGGCCAGCGACGGCGCCTCGACGAGCTCCATGACGATGAACGTGGTGCCGCCGTCGGTGACGACGTCGTACACGGTGACGACGGCCGGGTCGTTGAGCCGCCCGCCGGTGCGCACCTCGCGCAGCGCGCGCTCGGAGAACACGGCGGCGGACTCGGCGTCGGGCAGCCGCAGTTCCTTGACCGCGACCTGCCGTCCGATGACCTGGTCGTGCGCCCGCCACACGACGCCCATGCCGCCGCGCCCGAGCTCACCGAGCAGCGCGTAACGGCCCGCGACCACCCGCTGACCAGGCGTCGCGGGGGCCCGGGGTGGATAGGGCCGGGTCTGTTCGTCGGTCACGGTGCTCCTTCAGGCGGCGGTCGCGCAGATGCTAGTCGGACCGTCGCGGAGCGCCCTGGGTTCCGCGAAATCGTGACTCACCGAGCCGGGGTGTACCGCTCCCCGTGGTAGGGGATCCACCGGTAGCCCGGGGCGAAGTCGCTGAACTCGAGCCGGCGCCCGGCCGCGGACCAGATGTCCTCGCTGACCACGAGGCCGGGCACGAGCGTCAGGTCTTCGGCCATGAGCGTGTCGTACTTACGGAGTTCTTCGGTGCCGCCGCCGGCGAGGGCGTAGCGGTAGACCGGCGGCGCGGTCCGCAGCAGCCAGTAGAGCCGGCGCACCGCCGCGGTCGTGGCCGCGGCGTCCGCGCCGGACCCGATGCCCGTTTCGCTGAGGCCCTCCGGCGTGACACCGCACCACCAGCCGGTGCCGTGGGAGAACACGCGTGACGTCCAGCCGTCGAAATGGCGGGCGAGGTCCCGTGCGTGGGTCTCCCGTCCCCCGCATTCGGCGTTGAGGGCGAAGATCCCGGCCATGGCAGCGGCCTCCCTGCTCGAGGGCTCAGCCGGTGATGGTGAGGTAGATCAGCACCAGGTTGAGCGCGATGATCACCACCGCGATCAGTGACGCCGCGATGGTCGTCGAACGGCGGTTGGCGTCGATGCCCATCAGATCACGGTCGGCCGTCAGCCGGATCAGCGGTACCAGTGCGAACGGGATCCCGAACGACAGCACCACCTGCGAAACGACCAGCGCCGTGCTCGGGTCGGCACCGAGCGCGAGTACCACGATAGCCGGGGTGAGGGTCACCAGGCGGCGCAGGACCAGCGGAATCCTCTTGTGCAGCAAGCCTTGCATGATCATCGCGCCCGCGTACGCGCCGACCGACGTCGACGCCAGGCCGGAGGCGAGCAGGCCGATCGCGAACATCAGCGCGATGCCGGGGCCGAGGGCCTGCGCGACGGCGCCGTGCGCGCCCTCGATGCTGTCGACACCCGTCTGGCCCTGCAGGTTCGTCGCCGCGAGCAGCAGCATGCCGAGGTTGACCGCGCCGGCCAGGAGCATCGCCAGGCCGACGTCGGCGCGGGTGGCGCGCAGGAGACGGCGGCGGCTGCCGGCGTCCGCCCGGCCGTGACGGTCGCGGACCAGGCCGGAGTGCAGGTAGACGGCGTGCGGCATGACGGTCGCGCCGAGCATCGCGGCGGCGATCAGGATGCTGCCGGAGCCGTCGAACTTCGGCACCAGCCCGCCGAGCGTGCCCGAGGCCGACGGCGGTTCGACGAACAGGCTGGCCAGGAACCCGATCGCGATGACGAGCAGCAGCCCGGTGACGACCCGCTCGAACGTGCGCTGGCCGCCGCGGTCCTGGACCGCCAGCAGCGTCAGCGAAACCGCGCCGGTGATCAGGCCGCCGACGACGAGCGGCAGGTCGAACAGCAGGTTCAGCGCGATGGCGCCGCCGACGACCTCGGCCAGGTCGGTGGCGATGGCGACGACCTCGGCCTGCAGCCAGTAGGCCAGCCGCGCGGCCGGGGACAGCCGGGCGCGCAGGGCCTCCGGCAGTGACGTGCCGGTGACCAGGCCGAGCTTCGCCGACAGGTACTGGACGAGCACGGCCATCAGGTTCGCCACCACGATCACCCAGACCAGCAGGTAGCCGTAGCGGGCACCGGCGCTGATGTTGGCCGCGACGTTCCCGGGGTCGACGTAGGCGATGGCCGCGACGAACGCCGGGCCGAGCAGCGCCGAGCCCGTGCGCAGCCGCGACACCAGTTTCGGCCGGGCGGCCTCGGTCACAGCCATGTCTGCCCTTCCGCCTGATGTCGGTAACCCTAAACCGAAGTTTAGGCACGCCGAACTTTCCCTGACAAGGGTGACCACTCCCACCCACTCCCGGCGCGTGTACCCCGGAAAGCCGTGAAGGCCACCTTGAGGGACTCTGAGTCCCTCAAGGTGGCCTTCACGGCACGTCGGATCAGGGGTGCGCGACCTCGTGGCCGGACTCGCGCAGCGCCTTGACGGCGTGGTCGAGCTCGGTCGCGCGGACCAGGATGTGGTCGGTGTCGAACGTGGACATCGAGAACAGCGCGACCCCGGCCGCGGCCAGCTCGGAGGCCAGCGCGGCGATGATGCCGGTGAGGGTGAACTCGAGCGGGCCGCGGACCGACAGCAGCCGCCAGCCGTCCTCCGACGCCGTCCCGCCGCCGGGTTCGCGCCCGGCCGGGCAGATCACCGACAGCTCTTCGGGGGTGCGGGTCACCGAGACGAACGCCGGTTCGCCGGGAGCGAGCAGCTCCGCCGGCACCGGGGCGTCCGCGGGCAGCCGGACGACGGCGTACTCGCCGGGCCGGACGTCGATAGCGAGGCGTTTCATCAGCCTTCGAAAACCTTCGGGCTCGTGGCGATCTCGGTGCCGTCCGGCAGCGTCGAGATGGTGAAGTCGGCGAACACGTTCGCCGCGGCCTTCTGCAGCTCCCGCAGGCAGTCCACGGCCAGCTCGCGGATCTCGACGTCGGCGTGCTCGGTGGCGCGCATCGCGACGAAGTGGCGCCACGCGCGGTAGTTCCCGGTGACGACGACGCGGGTCTCGGTGGCGTTCGGCAGCACGGCGCGGGCGGCCTGGCGGGCCTGCTTGCGGCGCAGCGTCGCGCTCGGCACGTCGGCGAACTTCTCCTCGAGCCCGGCGAGCAGCTCGGTGTAGGCGTCGACGCTCGCCTGGGCCGCGGCGAGGAACTTCTCGTGCAGCACCGGGTCGTTCGCGATGACCTCGGGCTCGACGAACTCGGCGTCGCGCTCGGGCACGTACCGCTGGGAGAGCTGGGAGTAGGAGAAGTGGCGGTGGCGGATCAGCTCGTGGGTCAGCGACCGGGAGATGCCGGTGATGTAGAAGGTGACGGTTCCGTGCTCCAGCACCGAAAGGTGGCCGACGTCGATGATGTGCTCGAGGTAGCCGGCGTTGGTCGCGGTGGCCGGGTTCGGCTTCTTCCAGGACTGGTAGCAGGCGCGCCCGGCGAATTCGGCGAGGGCCTGGCCGCCGTCCGCGTCGGTGGACCACGGCACGTCCTCGGGCGGGAAGAACTCCGTCTTCGCGATCAGCTGCACTCTCGGTGACACGGTTTCGGCCACGTCCGCACTCCTTCTCCGGCCCGGCTCCACGACTCCCAGCGCAGCCTAACCGCGCGCGGGCGGCCACTCCCGGGGGACACGTGACACCACGGCCTCCTTGACCGACGTCACCAATGACGTCATAGTGGTGTCATGGACCTGACGCCGTACATCGCCAACCTCCGCGAGGACCTCGCGAACACGGCCTCCGCCGGGGATGAGCACACCCGGCGTGCGGCCGCCCTGCTCTCGAGCGCGCTCGAACCCTCGGTTCGCTTGACGTTGATGAACGCCCTCGCGGACCTCGCCGCCGAGGTCACCGCCAACCTACCCGGACAGGTCGTCGACGTCCGGCTCGACGGCCGGGACGTCCGCGTGGTCGTGACCGGCGCGGCCGAGGAGCCGCCGCCGAGCGCGACACCACGTGACACCACGCCACCACCACCGATCGACGGCGGTGACATCACGCGCATCACCCTGCGGCTGGTCGAGCAGATCAAGGGGCAGGCCGAGCGCGCGGCGCAGGCGCAGGGCGTCTCGCTGAACACCTTCGTCTCCCAAGCGGTGCAGGGGGCGCTGGGCCACGGCGCGCTGGGCGGCGGCGGCCACAAGCAGCACCACTCCAAGAGCAACCAGAGCGGCTCCCGCCTGCACGGCTGGGTCGAGGGCTGAGGGGAAACGACCATGAGCGAAGAGCAGACGACACCGAACGAAGACATCCCCGCCGAAGAGCCGGCCGCGGCTCCGGCCGGGGAAACCACGGCCGACAAGCCGGCGCGCGTCGAGGAGTTCGAGGCCGGCGGGCCGCTCGAGCTGGACGTCGCCGTCACGATCGGGCGCGTGGAACTGGTGCTGACCGGTGATTCCGGCGCCCGCGTCGAGGTGCGGCACGACCGGGGCGAGCAGCAGCCGTGGGTCGAGGGCGTCAACAACCTGCTGTCCTGGGTCGGCGAGCGCTTCGGCGACCAGCTGGGCGTCGACCCGACGGCCTCACCCGCCGAGGCGGTGAAGCAGAGCCGGATCGAGAAGCTCGGCAACCGCCTCGTCGTCCAGGCGCCGAAGGCGTGGCAGCTGCGCAACGTCGCGCTGTCGGTGATCGTGCACGCGCCGGCGGGTTCGCACGTCGAGGTGCGGGCGGGCGCGGCGGACGTCACCGTCTCCGGCTCGGCCGGGCGGGTGGACGTGCTGACCGGCTCCGGCGAGGTGAAGCTCGACCGGGCCGACGGCGCGGCGACCGTGCGCACCGGCAGCGGCACCATCAAGCTCGGCCCGACCCTCGGCGGCCTGCAGCTGCGCAGCGGCAGCGGCAACGTCGAGGCGACGTCGCTGGCCGGGTCGGCGACCCTGGCGACCGGCACCGGCGACGTCTGGCTGGGCGCGGTGTCCGGCGACGTGATGGCCCGCACCGGCAGTGGCGACCTTTCGGTGGCCGACGCCGGCTCCGGCTCACTCGACCTGATCACCGGCTCGGGCGAGGTCCGCATCGGCATCCGCGGCGGCACGTCCGCCGAGGTCGACCTGACCTCCAGCGGCGGCCGCGTGTCCAGCGAGCTGGACGTCGCCGACACCGCCCCCGAAGGCGGCGTGAAGCTCAAGGTCCGCGCCCGCACGGGCTCCGGCAACGCCGTGGTGACGCGCGCGGCCGGCTGAATGAAGGGGGTGACGGGCCGTTTCCGGTGGGGGTTACCGGGAACGGCCCGTTCCCCTGCCCGGCGGGTGCCAGGATGACGCCATGACGACGGTGGAGACCGGCCGCGCGGTGTACCGGACCCGGCTGCGCGGCTGCCTGCTCGGCGGGGAGATCGGGGACGCGCTGGGCAACCCGGTGGAGTTCCAGGCGCTCACCGCCATCCGGCAGCCGGTCGGCCTGGTGCCGGACGCCGAAGGCGTCGCGGAGATCACCGACGACACGCAGATGACGCTGTTCAGCCTGGAGGGCTTCCACCGCGGGTGGGTCCGCGCGCAGGCGAAGGGCATCGGCGGCGCGATGGCGCCGCTGGTGCACGACGCGTACCTGCGCTGGCTGGACACGCAGGAGAACCCGGCGCCGCCGCCCGCGGAGGACTTGCGGCACCGGACCGGGCAGCTGCGGCTGGAGCCGTGGCTCTACGCGCGGCGGGCGCCGGGTTCGGCGTGCCTTTCGGGCCTGCGCGCGGACTACACGCCCGACACGTTCGCCGAGCCGAGCGGCCGGCCGGGCCCGGTGAACCCGGACTCCAAGGGCTGCGGCACGGTGATGCGCTCGGCGCCGTTCGGGTTCGCCGGCGGCGCTCACCACGCCTACGTCGTCGCGGCCAACTGCGCGCAGATCACCCACGGCCACCCGACCGGCTACCACGCGGCGGGCACGTTCGCGGCGATGATCGCGTACCTGCTCGAAGGCGAGTCGCTGGAGGCGGCGGTGCTGCGGTCGATGCGGCTGCTCGCGCGGTACTCGTCGCACGAGGAGACACTGGCCGCGCTGCGCCAGGCCCTGGAACTGGCCTCCTCAGGCGATCCGTCGCCCGAGAAGGTGGAGTCCCTCGGCGGTGGCTGGGTCGCCGAGGAGGCGCTGGCGATCGGCGTCTACGCGGCGCTGGCGCCTGTGAGCGTGCCGGACGCGTACCCGGAGACGGCGTTCCGCGCCCGGCTGCGGCTGGCCGTCACGCACTCCGGCGACAGCGACTCGACCGGCTCGATCTGCGGGAACCTCCTCGGCGCGTGGCACGGCGAAGACGTGCTGCCCGGGGACTGGCTGTCCCTTGTGGAGGGTCGCGCGACGATCGCCCGGCTGGCCGACGACTTCGCGACCGAGTCGGCTCAGACGCGCGGGTATTAGGCGAGGAACCCGGCGGACCACTCGAGGCAGGCTCGCCAGGTCCGGCGCACCCGGCAGTCCGCGCGGCTCGACTGCCACCAGCTCGGTACGGCTGAGCGCGAATCGACTCGTGACCGCCGGGTCCCCCACGACGAGCATCGACGCCGCGCGGCGGGCTCGCAGGTCATTCGGCGCCGGTCGGAGCAGGTTCGCGTGCGCGCGGACGGTGGGGTTCGCGCACCTCGATGGCCGGCTCGCGCACCTGGACAGTCGGTTCGCGCACCTGGACAGGCGGTTCGCGTACCTGGGAGGTCGGCTCGTGTGGCCGGCCACCCGGTTCCCGTAACCCAGGCGAGTCCGGACCTCACCGCCGTCGTCAGCGGACCAGTTTTGTCAGTGCCGGGGCCAGATCGCCGCGGGCGCCGACCGCCACGCCCGACAGGCCCAGCCACTCCGCCATGTGCGTCAGCTCCGCCGCCAGCTCCGGGAGCACCCGCGGCACGTCCGCGCCCTCCTCCGCGAAGGCGCCCTGGACGCGCAGCACTCCCGCCGCGCGGTCGGACTTCAGGTCGACCCGGGCCGCCAGCTCACCGTCCAGCAGGAACGGGAACACGTAGTACCCGTACACCCGCTTCGGCTCGGGGACGTAGATCTCGATGCGGTAGTGGAACCCGAACAGCCGCTCGGTCCGGGCCCGCTCCCAGATCAGCGGGTCGAACGGGCACAGCAGCGCCCGGCCGGTGACCGCTCGGGGCGTGCGCGCCTCGAAGTGCCGGTACGCCTGGGCCTTCCAGCCGCGGACCGCCACCGGCTCCAGCACGCCCGACTCGACCAGCTCCGCCACCGCCTGGTGGGCCGGGGCCGGGCCGAGGCGGTAGTAGTCGCGCAGGTCCGTCTCGGTCGCGACGCCCAGCGCCCGCGCCGAACGCTCGATCAGGCCGCGCGCCCCTTCTTCGGCCGACACCGAAACCGACAGGATTTCCGGGGGGACCACCCGTTCCGTCAGGTCGTAGAGCCGCTCGAACGACCGGCGCGTGCCCGTGGTCAGCTGGCCGACGCCGAACAGGTACTCGCAGACGCGCTTGACCTCCGAGCGCTCCCACCACGACCCCGGGCCGCGCCGCTGCGCGTCCGCTTCCACCTGACGCTCGATGCCGCCCGCGCCGATCGGGCCCAGCTCCTTGACCACCGACAGGATCTCGTCGACCAGCCCCGGCGACTTCTCGATCAGCGGCCCGTAGTTCTTCCACCAGCCGTCACGCTTCGCGCCCGAGCGGATCAGCGGCCAGTCCTCGACCGGCAGCAGGCTCGCCTCGTGCGCCCACGTCTCCACCAGCAGGCGCGGCTGCTTCGCCGAGTGCGACCACGCCGCGCTGTCCAGCAACGCGGGGTCATAGGAGCCCAGGCGCGAGAACACCGGCATGTAGTGCGCCCGGACCGCGACGTTCACCGAGTCCAGCTGCAGCAGCTGGACGCGCGAAAGCACGCGTTTCAGGTGCCGCCGCGACGGCACACCGGAGGGACGCGGGTCGGCGAAGCCCTGCGCGGCCAGGAAGGTCTTCCGGGCCGTCGCGACACTGATCGTCTGCATGATGAACCACATGGTGCCAGGCACCACCGACAAAAACCGCACCGCTAGATTCAGGCCCATGAGCGACGCCGCCGTCCGCCCCGCCGACCTGCCCGACGCCGCGGAGATCGCCCGCATCCAGCGCGAGACCTGGCACGCCGCCTACGAGGACCTCCTCGGCAAGCAGGCGCTGGCCGAGCTGGACGCCACCGACCTGCCCGGCACCTGGGCCGAGACCATCGACTACCCCGGCAGCCTGGTCTACGTCGCGACCGAGGGCGAGTACACCGTCGGGTTCTGCGTCGCGGGCCGTGCCCCCGAAGGGGAGGTCGCCGCCGCCGACGGGTCCCTGCCCGAGGACGCCGGCACCACCGGCCTGATCGCCACCCTGCTCGTCGAGCCGCGGTGGGGACGCCGCGGCCACGCCGGACGGCTACTCGCGACGGCGGCCGCCGGGCTGCGGGCCGACGGCGCCACCCGCGGTATCGCCTGGGTCGCCCAGGGCGACCACGCCTCCCTCGGCTTCTACCGCCGGGCCGGCTGGAACCCCGACGGCACGGTCCGCACCCTCGACACCGGCGAACGCATGCTCCGCGAGGTCCGGCTCACCGGCACCCTCGCGCTGTCCCTCGCCTGAGTCCCGGAAGATCACCCAGCGCATCACGGAGTACATGAAGACGCCCTCGCAGGCACCGGCCAGCACCCGCGAGAGGTGGTATTCCAGGCCGAGCGCGGTCAGCCCCGCGCCCACACCCAGCAGAAACGCCGCGTAATTGACGGCGATCGCCCCGATGTAAAGCACGAGCTGGAATCCGACGGCCGCGTGGGAATGGAAGTTGAACGTCCGGTTCAGCACGAAACTCACCGCGAACGCACACAGGTAGGCCAGCGTGATGCCGAGCCACAACGGCCAGCCCAGCAGGCCGTGAAAAACGGTCAGCAGCCCCAGGTCGACGCCGAAGGTGAAGCCGTTGATCAGGCAGAAGCCCAGAAACGTCGGCGCCACGATCCGCGACAGACCCAGGGGAAGAAACCGCACGACGGTCCGGCACAGGGCGCCGAACCGGTCAGCGGGCGTAGGAGGTTGCTCGGCGGCCACGCCGCCAGGTTTCCAGCGGCAGGTGGCCGGAAACCGTCCGGCAGGTGATCTTCTGGTGCCTGCCACCGGCCGAAGAGTAGGGCCAACCCCAGTGCACGCAGATTTCGAACTGATAACTTGGAAGACCGGGAGCACATCAGGAGGTGACACGATGAGCTGGATCCTGCTGACGCTGGGCGTCGCGTTCGGCTCGGCCATCGTGCCGCTGATCAACGCCGAGGTGTTCCTGATCGGGCTGTGCGCGAGCCACCCGGGCCTGCACTGGCTGTGGCTCGGCGCGGCCGTCGCGGTCGGGCAGATCGCCGGCAAGACGCTCTACTACCTGGCCGCGCGCGGCACCATCAAGCTGCCGAAGCCGCTGCACGACCGCCTGCACCGCGAACGCCCGATGACCGCGCGCAAGGTGCGCTGGGAGCTGCGGACGAAGAAGATCCGCGCCCGGGTGGACGCCCTGCGCGAGCGCTGCCACCGCCACCCGCACTGGATGGCCGGCACGTACGGCGTGAGCTCGCTGGTGGGCCTGCCGCCGTTCATGGCGACGAGCGTGCTGGCCGGGCTGGTCCGCATGCGCCTGGCGACGTTCCTGACGGCCGGGCTGACCGGCCGCTGGATCCGCTTCAGCCTGATCGCCGCCGCGCCCGCGGTCTTCGCGGGCTGGCTGCACCACTGACTGGTTCACCGCCGAAGGAGCCCGCTGCCGGGATCCGCGCCATGGTTCCTTGCTTGCCCGCGGGAAGCCGGGAACCCTGACCGCGTCCGCCGATCCCGATCGAGGACGTCAGTGAGCATGGGGGACGCTGAGCCACCGGCGACGGTAAGCGGAAATCCCCGCCTGGACCACGAGTACACCGGCCGCGGCCACCAGGAACGCGTAACCGCCGAGCGGCTCGGCCGACGGGCACCCGCTAACCGCGTCCGCGGATCCGGATCGAGCACCTCAGCGAGCATCGGGGACGCGGAGCCACCGGCGACGGTAAGCGGAAATCCCCGCCTGGACCACGAACACACCGGCCGCCGCCACCAAGAACACGAAACCGCCGAGCGGCTCGGCCAGCACCTCGGCCGACGGGCACCCGCTAACCGCATCCGCCGTCCGGATCGAGGACCTCAGCCAGCATCGGGGACACCGAACCACCGCCGACCACAAACGGAAATCCCCGCCTGGACGACGAACACACCAGCCACGGCCGCCAGGAACACGTAACCGCCGAGCGGCTCGGCCAGCTCCGCGGCCAGGAAGCAGAACGCCGCGAACCCGCCGAGCCCGCGCAGCACGCCCCGCGTCGTCGCGACTGCCGCCGCCGGGCCTCCCTGGGCCAGGGCGAACCCGGCCACCACGGTCGTGCCGATCGGGAACGGTGCCAGCACCCCGGTGATCTCCGGGCCGAGCCGGCCGGCGGCGGCCGTCAGGGCCAGCACCAGGGCCGCCGTCGCCGCGGCGCGCGCCAGCAGGTCCCACCACGGCAGCGCCACCGGCCGGGCCTCGCCCCGGGCCCGGGGCATGGCCTTCGCCGCGCCCCACGCAGTCAGCACCGCGAGGCCGAGCGCCACCCACGCCGGGACCGGCACGAACGACAGCGCCAGGTCGACGGCGAGGCACGCGGCCCAGCCGGTCAGGATCGTCAGCGTCAGCCCGCGCGCCGCCGACACCCGCGCGAAGACCACGGTGAACACCGCCAGCGACACGAGCCCCAGCAACGACGCCGACGCGGCCCGGGCGGCGAAGGCCGCGCCCTGCTCCAGGTAGGTGATGAACAGGATCGGCCCGGCCACGACGGGCAGGGCCACCAGCAGGCCCGTCACCCCCGGGCCCCAGCGGCGCCCGGCCAGGGACGACCCGACGACCAGCAGTGGCGCGAGCACGAGCTTCAGCAGCAGCGTCACTGACGCCAGTCTGCCGGACTCAGCGGTCGGCGGCTTCCAGTTCCAGGGCCTTCTTCATGGTCTCGCGGGCCCGGCGCCGGTCGCCCGCGATGTCGTAGGCGTACGCGAGCTTGTACCAGGCGCGCCAGTTCTCCTGGTCGGCCTGGACCTCGGCGCGGCGCTGGTCGAACCAGGCGTCGGCCGCGTCGCGGTCGACGCGGCCCGACGGGCGGCGCGGCAGGTCGGAGACGTCCGGGAGCTGGCCCTCGCTGTCCAGCCGGCGGGACAGCCGCTGGATCTGCAGGCCGTTGCGCCAGGTGACGACGACGATCCAGATCCCCAGGATCGGCAGCAGCAGCACGCCGATCCCGAGCGCGATGCCCGCCCCGGTGCCGGACGCGAACAGCGCGAACGCCCGGTCCGCGAGCAGCACCAGGTAGACGACCAGCGCCGCCGTCATCAGCAGCGCGACGTTGCGGGCCTTCACAGGTCGAGCACGTTCTCCAGGCCGACCGTCAGGCCGGGGCGCGTCAGCACCGTGCGCACGCCGAGCAGCACACCCGGCATGAACGACGTCCGGTCGAGCGAGTCGTGGCGGATGGTCAGGGTCTCCCCCTCGCCGCCGAACAGGATCTCCTCGTGCGCGACGAGCCCGGGCAGCCGGACCGAGTGCACCCGGACGTCCTCGACCGAAGCGCCGCGGGCACCGTCCAGTTCGGACGTCGTGGCGTCGGGACCCGGCTCCACGCCCGCTTCCGCGCGCGCCGCGGCGATCATCCGGGCGGTGTGCGCGGCGGTGCCCGAAGGGGCGTCGGCCTTGCGGTTGTGGTGCAGCTCGATGATCTCGGCCGAGGCGTAGAACTTGGCCGCCTGCGCAGCGAAGCGCATGGCCAGCACCGCCCCGAGCGCGAAGTTCGGCGCGATCAGCACCCCGAGCGACGGCTTCGGTTCGAGCAAGCCGCGCAGCTCGGCGAGCCGCTCCTCGCTGAAGCCGGTGGTGCCGACGACCGCGTGGATGTCGTGCGCCACCAGGTACTTCAGGTTGTCCATCACGGCGTCGGGGTGGGTGAAGTCGACGACGACCTCGGCCTCGGCCAGTGCCGCGAAGTCGTCACCCACGTCCAGCGCGGCGACGACCTTCATGTCGCCGGCGCCTTCGACGGCCTTCACCACCGTCGCGCCCATCCGGCCGCGCGCACCGAGCACACCGACGTTGACGGTCATGAAGCGATCACCTCGTGCAGGTCGTCCGGAAGGTCGTCGGCGTGAGCGTACGGCCCGACGACCGCCGCCGCCGAGACCCCGCCCGGCCGCGCGAACAAAGTGCGAGCGAGCGCACACACCTCTTCGGTGGTGACGGCGTCGATGCGGGCGATCGTGTCGTCGACGCCCAGGTAGTGGGCGTAGTTGAGCTCGTTCTTGCCGATCCGCGACATCCGCGACGACGTGTCCTCCAGGCCCAGCACGATCCCGCCGCGCAGCTGGCCCTTCGCGCGGGCCACCTCGGCCTCGGTCAGGCCGTCGACGCCGACCTTGTCGAGCACCTCGCGGATCACGCCCGCGACGTCGCCGAGCTTCTCCGGCTGGCAGCCCGCGTACACGGACATGTGGCCGGTGTCGGCGTAGCTCGCGACGGACGAATACACCTGGTACGCCAGGCCGCGCTCCTCGCGGATCTCCTGGAACAGCCGCGAGCTCATGCCGCCGCCGAGTGCCGCGTTGAGCACCGACAGCGCGAAGCGGCGGTCGTCGTGGCGCGACAGCGACCGCAGGCCGAGCATGACGTGCGCCTGCTCGGTGTCGTCGGTGTGCAGCGCGAGCTTCGGCGGGGTCTTGATCCGCGCGCGGCCCTCACGGGGTGCGACCGGCGTCGCGGTGCCGGTCAGCCGCTCCTTCAACGCCTTGCGCACCAGGCGGAGCACCTGGCTGTGGTCGACGTTGCCGGCCACGGCCAGCACCATCCGCGGCAGCGTGTAGCGGCGCTTGTAGAACCCGCGCAACGCCGTCGGCGACATGCCGATGATCGACTTCTCGGTGCCGAGCACCGGGCGGCCGAGCGGGTGCTCACCGAGGATCGCGTTGACGAACGTCTCGTGCAGCAGGTCCTCGGGGTCGTCGTCGCGCATCGAGATCTCTTCGAGGACGACGCTGCGTTCCATGTCCATGTCGCGGTCGGTGCAGAGCGCCTCGAACACGACGTCGGTGACCAGGTCCACGGCGAGCGGGAGGTCCGCGTCGAGCACCTGCGCGTAGTAGCAGGTGTGCTCCTTCGCGGTGAAGGCGTTGAACTCGCCGCCGACCGCGTCGATCTCCTCGGCGATCGTCTTCGCGTCGCGGTGCTTGGTTCCCTTGAACAGCAGGTGCTCGAGGTAGTGCGCGGCGCCGGCGACGGCGTCCGGCTCGTCACGGGAGCCGATGCCGACCCACAGCCCGACCGTCGCCGAACGGGACGCCGGCACGTGCTCGGTGATCACGCGCAGGCCACCGGCGAGGACACTGCGCTTGACGACCGCACCGTCCGAAGTGGACTCCAGCGTGCGGGTGGTGCCGACGGGCTGCTCGTGCCCGGAAACCTGCCGTGCCATGGGTTCCTTACTCAACTAGCCGTGAAGGCCACATCGAGGGACTCAGAGTCCCTCAATGTGGCCTTCACGGACAGGTAGCTCGCGCAATGCGGTCGTACTAGGCGTCGGCCTTCTCGGCGTCGGCGTCGGCCGGGGCACCCTCGGCGGGGGCCTCGTCCTCCTTGACGACGATCAGGCTGATCTTGCCGCGGTTGTCGATGTCGGCGATCTCGACGCGGAGCTTGTCGCCCACGTTGACGACGTCCTCGACCTTGGCGATCCGCTTGCCGTTGCCCAGCTTGGAGATGTGCACCAGGCCGTCCTTGCCCGGCAGCAGCGAGACGAACGCGCCGAACGCGGCCGTCTTCACCACGGTGCCGAGGAAGCGCTCCCCGACCTTGGGCAGCTGCGGGTTGGCGATGGCGTTGATCAGGTCGATCGCCGCCTCCGCCGACGGGCCGTCGGCCGCGCCCACGTAGATCGTGCCGTCGTCCTCGATGGAGATGTCGGCACCGGTCTGCTCGGTGATCGAGTTGATCATTTTGCCCTTCGGGCCGATGACCTCGCCGATCTTGTCCACCGGGATCTTCACGCTGGTGACGCGCGGCGAGTACGGGCTCATGGCGTCCGGGCCGTCGATCGCCTCGGCGATGACCTCCAGGATGGTGAGCCGGGCGTCCTTCGCCTGCTTCAGCGCGGCGGCGAGCACCTCGGAGGGGATGCCGTCGAGCTTCGTGTCCAGCTGCAGGGCGGTGATGATGTCCTTGGTGCCGGCGACCTTGAAGTCCATGTCGCCCATGGCGTCCTCGGCACCGAGGATGTCGGTCAGCGCGACGTAGCGCGTCTCGCCATCGACCTCGTCGGAGATGAGGCCCATCGCGATGCCCGCGACCGGCGCCTTCAGCGGCACGCCGGCGTTGTACAGGCCCATGGTGGACGCGCAGACCGAGCCCATCGAGGTCGAGCCGTTGGAGCCCAGCGCCTCGGAGACCTGGCGGATCGCGTACGGGAACTCGTCACGCTTCGGCAGCACCGGCACGAGGGCGCGCTCGGCGAGCATGCCGTGGCCGATCTCGCGCCGCTTCGGCGAACCGACGCGGCCGGTCTCGCCGGTGGAGAACGGCGGGAAGTTGTAGTGGTGCATGTAGCGCTTGTGCGTCTCCGGGGACAGCGAGTCGATCTGCTGCTCCAGGCGAAGCATGTTCAGCGTGGTGACACCCAGGATCTGGGTCTCGCCGCGCTCGAACAGCGCCGAGCCGTGCGCCCGCGGGATCACGGCGACCTCGGCCGAGAGCGACCGGATGTCGGTCAGGCCACGGCCGTCCATGCGGATCTTGTCCGTGAGGACGCGCTTGCGCATGACCTTCTTGGACAGCGCCTTGAACGCGGCGCCGATCTCCTTCTCGCGGCCCTCGAAGGCTTCGCCCTCGCCGATGCCGACCTTCTCCAGGACGGCGGCCTTGACCTGGTCGGTCGCGCTGTCGCGGTCCTGCTTGCCGGCGATCTGCAGCGCGTTCGCCAGGTCGTCGGTCGCGATCGCGGCGACGGCGTCGAAGGCGTCCTGCTCGTAGGCCAGGAAGACCGGGAACTCGCCGGTCGGCTTGGCGGCGACGTCGGCCAGCTTCTGCTGGGCTTCGCACAGCACCTTGATGAACGGCTTGGAGGCCTCGAGGCCCTCGGCGACCGAGACCTCGTCCGGCGCCTTGCCGCCGTCGGCGATCAGGTCGAGCGTGTTCTCGGTGCCCTCGGCCTCGACCATCATGATCGCGACGTCATCACCGACGATGCGGCCGGCCACGACCATGTTGAAGGTGGCCTTGGCGAGCTGCGACCAGGTCGGGAACGCGACCCACTGGTCCTCGATCAGCGCGACGCGGACGCCGCCGACCGGGCCCGAGAACGGCAGGCCGGCGATCTGGGTCGACGCCGAGGCGGCGTTGATGGCCAGCACGTCGTACGGGTCGTCCGGGTTGAGGCTCTGGACGGTGATGACGACCTGGATCTCGTTGCGCAGACCGTCGGTGAACGACGGGCGCAGCGGCCGGTCGATCAGGCGGCAGGTCAGGATCGCGTCGGTCGAGGGGCGGCCCTCGCGGCGGAAGAACGCGCCGGGGATGCGGCCGGCCGCGTACATGCGCTCCTCGACGTCCACCGTCAGGGGGAAGAAGTCGAAGTGGTCCTTCGGGTGCTTCGACGCGGTCGTCGCCGAGAGCAGCATCGTCTCTTCGTCGAGGTACGCGACGACGGCGCCGGCGGCCTGCTTGGCCAGGCGGCCCGTCTCGAAGCGGACGGTGCGGGTGCCGAAGCGGCCGTTGTCGATCACGGCTTCTGCTTCGTGCACGGTGACTCCGGTGGAGTCGGTCATAAATGCTTCTCCTCTTTGGTTCCTTCGTACGGCGCGAGTCTCCCACCCTGGGACCCGTTTCGCCTGAGGACGCTCGAGGAGTGATGCCGGTCTTCGATCGAAGCCCCCGGGACTCTTCCCGGAAGCCACTACCGAGGACCGGCGGACGGTTCCCCGGGCGCGCTCGCGCCGTTTCTTTCTCCTGCTGGACCGAAGGGGAGCGACCGGCGGTCACTCCCCTTCGGGCAACAGCTATCGGCGCAGGCCGAGGCGCTGGATCAGCGCACGGTAACGCTCGATGTCCACCTTCATCACGTAGTTCAGCAGCCGGCGGCGACGGCCGACCAGCAGCAGGAGCCCGCGACGCGAGTGGTGGTCGTGCTTGTGAGCCTTGAGGTGCTCGGTGAGGCCGACGATCCGCTTGGTCAGCAGCGCGACCTGGGCCTCGGGGGATCCCGTGTCCGAGTCGTGCACGCCGTACTCGGCCAGGATCGACTTCTTCTCTTCGGTGGACAGCGCCACTTGTGTTACTCCTCGAAATGATCAGTGCCGTGCGGCCCCGGACGCGGAATGAACGCCGGGAAGTCGGTCACGGCCGCCACGGACTGCAGCCGGACCCGGTCATTGACGTTACCAGCCGCCGCGACTGTGCCCCTGAGCAGGGCCTTCAGGCGCGGTCCAGCCCGAACGAGCGAGCCACCCGGTAGCGGGTCCCGCCCGGCTCGCGCTCACTCGTCATGAGCGCCACCTCGGCGGCCTGCCAGCGCCGGCTCGTGAAGCCGGCCAGCTGCGCTGTCCAACGCCGCACGAGCTCCGGTTCTTCCCGGGGGAACCGCGCCAGCGTGAGGTGGGCCACATACGGTCTCGTATCGGCGCCGGCGCCCGCGGCGTGCGCGAGCGGCGTCAGCTCCGGTCCGGCGACAGTCAACCACAGCACCCCGGGAAAGGTCGCGGCCTTTTCCAGCCGGACGTCCACCGCGCGGCGGCCGGCGAGCCGCCCGGCCAGCCAGGCCGCTCGCGTGCCGAGGTCGTCGGGGCCGTAGTAGGCGAGGGTGACGTGCCACCGCTCCGGCGGCTCCCAGGCCAGGCCGTCGCCGGTGTCCCCGAGCGCCTCCGCGACCGCTTCGACGACGTCGTCCGGCGGCAGCAGCGCGCTGAACAGGGCCGTCATCAGCCGCCGTGACCGGCCCGGCGGAGCAGGTCGGCGATGGCCGGGAAGTCGTCGTCGAGGCGCTTGGCGGCCTCGCCCAGGTCCTCGTCCTCGGCCAGGTCGCGCAGGTAGGCGAGGACGGACTGGTCGTCGTTGCCCAGCGGGATGTTGTCGCGGCCGACGGTCGGGCGGGCGTCGCGGACGTCCTCCATCGCGGCCAGCATCGCGTCGCGGTTGCCCGCGGCGACCTCGGGGACCAGGATCTTGCGTTCGAGCATGATCATCCTGGCCAGCACGACCGGGTTGCCGATCTTCGCCCGCCGCCCGCTCATCACCTGGCTGAGCATGGGGGCGCTGATCCCGAGAACCTCGGCCAGGAACGCCTGCGAGACATCGAAGGCGACGACGAGCCGGCGCACGCGGTCGCCGAGCGGCTCCCCGTACCACTCCCGCTGCAGCGCGATGTTCCGCTGGACGATCTTGTGGTCCTCCACCAGTTCCGCTCCCCTAAACCCGCTTCGCCCGCACAGTCCGCGCGCACACCGTACGTGAGCATCTTGCCATCACGGTCACCTCCGTGAACGCGAAATCACCGATTCCGCCCCGGTCGAGCGCTACGGCGTGTCCGGAAGGGCAGTGCGCGTGGCCACGACGTCCTCGTCGATCTGGGCGACCAGCCCCGCGGAGTCGGCGAACCGCACCTGGTCGCGCAGCCTGCTGACGAAGTCGATCGCCACGTGCTGGCCGTAGAAGTCCTCGTCGACGTCGAGGACGAAGGCCTCGACGGTCCGCTCGCGGCCGGAGAACGTCGGGTTGGTGCCCACCGAGACCGCGGCGCGCAGCCGGCGCGACGGGTCCGCCGAGCGGGTGAACCAGGCACTGTAGACGCCGTCGGCCGGGACGGCGGCGAAGCGCGGGGTCGACAGGTTGGCCGTCGGGTAGCCGAGCTCGTGGCCGCGGCCGTCGCCGCGGACGACGATGCCTTCGAGCCGGTGCGGGCGCCCGAGCGCCTCGGCGGCGGCCACGACGTCGCCGGCGTCGATGCACGAGCGGACGTACGTGCTGGAGAACGTGATGGCCGACTGGTCCTCTTCGGACAGTTCCTTGCCCTGCAGCTCGGCGCCGTAGGCGGCGAAGCCGAAGCGGCGGCCGAGGGTGCGCAGCAGCTCGACCGTGCCGGCGGCCTTGGCACCGAAGGTGAAGTTGTCACCGACGATCACCGCGGCCGCGTGCAGCCGGTCGACAAGCACCTCGTGCACGAACTCCTCCGGCTGCAGCCGGGACAGCTCGAGGGTGAACGGCAGCACGCAGAAGACGTCGACACCGAGGCCCTCGACGAGCTCCGCCTTGCGCCGCAACGTGGTCAGCTGCGCCGGGTGGCTCCCCGGGCGCAGCACCTCAGACGGGTGCGGGTCGAACGTCAGTACCACGCCCGGCAGGCCGCGCTCGGCGGCCGCGGCCACGGTCCGGTTGATCAGCTCCTGGTGCCCGCGGTGCACCCCGTCGAACACGCCGATGGTGACCACGCACCGTCCCCAGCCGCCGGGAAGGTCCCCCAGCCCACGCCACCGCAGCACGTCACACTCCCGTCTTCTCGCACCCCACCCTAGGCGGGCAGCAGCACGACCACCGCTTTGGACACGCCTTGTTCATCGGCCGCCAGCGCGAGCACCCGGCCGTCCGGTCCGAAGAGGCCGTAGGTGCCCTCGAGCCCGGCCGCCGGGATGCGCTGGCCGTGGCGGACCGCCTTGGCCGTGGCGGCGTCGAGGTCGCGCCGCGGGAAGGCGGCGGCGACGGCGGCGTCGAGGTCCAGGCTCAGTTCGGGGGTCTCCTCGAGCAGGTCGAGGGTCTTCGCCTTCGCCAGCGTGAACGGGCCGACCGTGGTGCGGCGGAGGGCCTGCAGGTGGCCCCCGACACCGAGGTCGGCGCCCAGGTCGCGGGCCAGCGCGCGGACGTAGGTGCCGGAGGAGCACTCGACGACGGCGTCGACCTCGACGTGGTCGTCCTCGTGGCGGATGCCCAGGACGTCGAAGCGGTACACGGTGACCGGGCGCGGCGGGATGACGACGTCCTCCCCCGCGCGGACCCGGGCGTAGGCGCGCTTGCCGTCGATCTTGACGGCGCTGACCGCGCTGGGCACCTGCTGGATGTCGCCGGTCAGCTTCGCGATGCCGCGGGCGATCTCGTCGTCTTCCACGGCCTTCGTGTCCGCGCTGGAGAGGACCTCGCCCTCGGCGTCGTCGGTCGTGGTGCTGCTGCCGAGGCTCAGCGTGGCCAGGTAGGTCTTGCGGTCGAGCGCCAGGTGGCCGAGCAGCTTGGTCGCGCGCTCGATGCCGAGCACCAGCACACCGGTCGCCATCGGGTCGAGCGTGCCGGCGTGCCCGACCTTGCGGGTGCCCATGATGCGGCGGGCGCGGGCGACGACGTCGTGCGACGTCATCCCGGCGGGCTTGTCGACGATCACGAGACCGGGCGGCGGGGCGGGACGGCGGGGCGGTTTGGGGCTCGACACGCGGCAAACCCTAGCGGCCGCCGGTCGTCGGCCGATCGGGTGCGTTCGGCCGCGCGATCGGCGCCTTCGGGTATGGCGGCCGGGTGCTTGAGCGGCGGCGCGGCGGCGGGCCAGGATGAAGGCGTGGCGAAGATCGAAGTCCGGCCCGCCCGTCCCGCCGACCTCGAAGCCGTCGCCGGGCTGAGATGGCGGTGGGTGGCAGAGCGCGACGGCCTGCCCGGTGCCGGGCGCGCGGAGTTCGTGCGGGAGTTCGCCGCGTGGGCGCTGGCGAACGCGGCCACCCACCGGTGCCTGGTCGTGGTGCGCGAGGGCCGGGTGCTCGGGATGGCGTTCCTCGCGATCACCGCGCGCGTGCCGACGCCGACGGCGTTCACCCGGGCCGCCGGCGACGTGCAGAGCGTCTACGTCTCGCCGGAAGCGCGGGACGGCGGCCTCGGCGGCCTGCTCATCAACGGGATCCTGCGGCTGGCCGCGGACCTCGGGCTCGAGCGCGTGACCGTGCACTCGTCGAAACGGGCCGTGCCGGCCTACGAACGGCGCGGGTTCGCGGTGGCCCGGCACCTCATGCAGGCCGTGGTGGCGCCCGGCCGGTCAGGCGGCCACGATCGGCGTCTCCGGTAGCGCGGCGTCCCAGCGGCGGCGGGTGATCCGGACCGGCAGCTGTTCGCCGCGGGCTTCGGCCAGGAACAGGTGGGTCCGGGTGCGGCGCCACCACACGAGCATCCGCGAGGTGCCGAACGCCAGGATCGCGACGAAGGCCAGCAGCGAGAGCCGGAAGCTGCCGCCGGTCCACTGCAGCAGCACGCCGACCGCGAGCGCGGCGATCGTCGTCGCCACGAAGCCGCCGACGTTGACCACGCCCGTCGCGGTGCCGACCCGGCTGAGCGGGTTGTAGTCACGCGCCAGCGCGAAGCCGATCATCGACGCCGGGCCGCCGAGCGCGAGGAAGGCGAACGCGGGCACCAGCAGCGCCACCGGCACCTGGCCGGGCCAGCTCAGCAGCACCGCCCACAGCAGCGCGGCGCCGCCGATGTACCCGCCGACCAGCGGCATCCGCAGCGACGGGCGGCGGCCGATCAGGCCGCCCAGCAGCGGGCCGCCGGCCATCGAGCCGAAGACGAACACGGTCAGCAGCGCGCTCGCGGCGGCCTTCGACTGGCCCTGGCCCTGCACCAGCCACGGCACGCCCCACAGCAGCGTCAGCGCGTTCGGCGCGAACATCGTGCTGAAGTGCACCCAGAACCCCAGGCGCGTCCCCGGCGTCCGCCAGGCCTCGGCGACCTGGTGCGCCAGTTCGCGGGGGCGGACGGCTTCGCGGGCCGGCACCTCGACGCCGGCCGGGACGTCACGCACCCGCAGCGTCACGACGAGGGTGTAGAGCACGGTCAGCACGCCGACCGCGAGGAAGGTGGGCGTCCAGCCGGCGCTGTCGAGCACGAGGGACAGCGGGACGGTGGCGGCCAGGTTGCCGATGTAGCCCACAGCCGCGGTGAACGACGTCAGCAGTGCGTACTGGCGGCCCGGGAAGTGGGCCGCGACCAGGCGCAGCACGCTGACGAAGGTGAGCGCGTCGCCGAGGCCGAGTACCCCGCGGGCGAGCAGGCCCAGGCCGTAGGAGTGCGCGACGCCGAGCAGGATCTGGCCGGCCCCGAGGATCAGCACGGCGACGGTGAGCACGCGGCGGGGGCCGTAGCGGTCGACCAGGACGCCGGTCGGGATCTGCATCGCGGCGTAGACGCCGACCTGCAGCACGGTGAACGTGCCGAGCGCGGCCGCGCCGACGCCGAAGCGCTCGGCCGCCTGCAGCCCGGCGACGCCGAAGGAGGTGCGGTGGAACACCGCGAGGAGGTAGACGGTGACGGCGGCGGACCAGATGAGCCAGGACCGGGCGGTGGCGCGGCCGGTGGCGGGCGGCACGGGGACCTCCAGGAGTTCGGCGTTCGGGGCTTTCGGTGCGGGACGCCCTCGCTGCCGTCCCCACTACTTGTAGCGCCTAAGCAACGGCGAAACCTAGCCGTTACCCCGGTGGCGTTCACCACATGGTTTTATCTGAATGTCTTTCACGTTCGGGGGTGGTTTCGTGACCGGGCTCCACGGGGCGCACGCGGTGATCACCGGCGGCTCCAGCGGGATCGGCCTGGCGACCGCGGCCGCGCTCGCCGCCCGCGGCGCGTCGGTGTCGCTGATCGCGCGGAACCCGGAGCGGCTGCGCGAGGCGGCGGTGTCGCTGAAGTCACGGGGCGCCGACGTCCGGACGGCCGTGGCCGACGTCTCGTCCCAGGCCGAGGTCGAGGCGGCTTTCGCTTCTTTGACGGCTTCGGCGGGGCCGTGCGACGTCCTGGTGACGTCGGCGGGCCAGGCGCGTCCCGGCGAGTTCCTGGAGCTGGACGACGAGGTGTTCCGGCGGATGGTCGAGGTCGACTACTTCGGCACGCTGCACGCGGTGCGCGCGGTGGCGCCGTCGATGGTCCGGCGGCGGTCGGGCTCGATCGTGGCGATCTCGTCGGCGGCCGCGGTGCTCGGGATCTACGGGTACACGGCGTACGCGCCGGCGAAGTTCGCGGTCCGCGGCCTGATGGAGGCCCTGCGCGACGAGCTGAACCCGGCCGGGGTGCACGTCGCCTGCGTCTACCCGCCGGACGTCGACACGCCCCAGCTGGCCGAGGAGAACCGCTACAAGCCGGCCGAGACGACGGCGATCAGCGGCACGATCCGCCCGATGGCGGCCGAGGCGGTGGCGACGGCGATCGTCCGCGCGGTGGAGCGGGAGCGCTACGCGGTCTACCCGGACCGCTCGGTGGCCCTGCTGGCGGCGTTGGGCCCGCTGGCGGCCCCCTTCCTGCGCCGCCTGGTGGACCGCCGCATCCGCCACTCCCGCCGCTGACCCGAACCGGCTCCCCGGGTGCGCGAGCCGACCCTCTAGGCGGGGCGGATGGCGCCGGTGACCGCCCAGTTGCCCGAGCGCCAGCGGACCAGGACGAACACGAGCCGCAGGACCATGAACAGGGACAGGCCGGTCCAGATGCCCGTGAGGCCCCAGCCGAAGGCGAGGGACGCCCAGATCAGCGGCAGGAAACCCAGGGCCGCGCTGCCGAGGGTCGCGTTGCGGAGGAAGGCCGCGTCACCCGCGCCGAGCAGCACGCCGTCCAGGGCGAACACCACCCCCGCGATCGGCTGCAGCGCGACGAAGAACCACCACGCGTGCGGGATCTCCGCCAGCACGCCCGCGTCGGAGGTGAACGCGTGCGGCAGCACCCACGCCAGCGCCGCGAACAGCACGCCCAGGAAGCACCCCATCAGCAGGCCGTACCCGGTGATCTGGTTGGCGACCCCGCGCGCCTGCCGGGCCACGCCCGCGCCGAGCGCGGCGCCGACCAGGGACTGCGCCGCGATCGCCACCGAGTCCAGCACCAGCGCCAGGAACGTCCACAGCTGCAGCACCACCTGGTGCGCCCCCACCGCCTCGGTCGACGTCCGGGCCGCGACGGCCGCCGCCGAGACGAAGCACGCCTGGAACGCGAGACTGCGCAGCACCAGGTCGCGGCCCAGGCCGAGCTGGGCACGCATCACCTTGAAGTCCGGCCGCAGGCCGACCTTCTCCTTGACCAGCGCCGCGAAGAACAGCGACGCCGAGATCACCTGCGCCACGACGTTCGCGATCGCCGAGCCCTCCAGGCCGAGCCCGGCCCAGTAGACGAGCACCGGGCACAGCACGGCCGAGATCCCGTTGCCCGCCAGCACGTACCGCAGCGGCTTCGCGGCATCCTGCACTCCGCGCATCCAGCCGTTGCCGGCCATCGTGACCAGGATCAGCGGCGCCCCGAACAGCGCGATCCGCACCCACGACACCGCCGCTTCCGCGATCTGGTCGCTGCCCGAGAGCACCCGCGCGATCGGCCAGGCCAGCAGCTGCCCGGCGACCAGCACGGCCAGCCCGACGAACACCGCCAGCCACGTCGCCTGGACGCCCTCGCGGACCGCGTCGGCCCGGCGCCCGGCGCCGTGCAGCCGGGCGGTGCGCGACGTCGTGCCGTACGACAGGAACGTCAGCTGGCTCGACACCTGCGCCAGCACCACGCCGCCGAGCGCGAGCCCGGCCAGCGAGAGCGCATCGAGGTGGCCGACCACCGCCGTGTCGACCAGCACGTACAACGGCTCGGCGGCCAGCACGCCCAGCGCCGGCACCGCCAGACCCAAGACACGCTTGGCCGGGACCCGCTCGTTCTCCTCCACGTTCACCACGAACCGGACTCTAACCGCCACCACCGACAATCCCGGCCGGCGGGAACGCGATGACCCAAGTCCACTGTGGACGTCCTAGAGCAGCGGCGCCCGCTCCAGGGCCTCGCGCAGGCCCGCCAGGACGTCCTCGGCGGTGCCCGGGATCGTGCACCCCGCGGCCTGCCGGTGCCCGCCGCCGCCGAACTCCGTGGCCACCGCAGAGACGTCGATCCCGATGGAGCGCAACGAGATCTGCCACTGCCCGGGGTTCGACGGGTCCTGCTTCAGCACCGCCGCCACCGCCGCCTCGCGCACCGAGCGGACGACGTCGACGACCGACTCGACCTCCTCGGCCCGCACCGTGCCCGCAGCCTCGACGCCGACGATCGCGTGCACAAACCCCTTGCCCTGGGCGGCTTCCGGCTCCAGCTCGGCCCCGGCCAGCACCGAGGACAGCATCGGCAGCCAGGCGAACGGCCGTTCGTCGACGATCCGCCGCACCACCGACTCCGGGTCGACGCCCGCCGCCAGCAGCCGCGCCGCCATCCGGTGGGTCTCCGGGCTCGCGCGGCGGAACCCGCTGGTGTCGGTGACGATCCCGGCGTACAGCCCGCGCGCGATCGGCTCGTCGAGCTCGGCGCCCAGCTCGTCGAGGACGCGGAACACCAGGATCGCACTGGCCTCGGCGCTCTCGTCGACGACGTTGCAGGTGCCGTAGAACGTGTTGGTCGCGTGGTGGTCGATCACCAGCACGTCACCGGCCAGCTCGACGCGCCCCGCCAGCCGGCCCAGCCGCTTCGGCACCGGCGTGTCGACGCAGACGAGCAGCGCCTCGGTCTCGGGCAGGTCGTCCGGGTGGGTGAGCAGGGCGTCCTCGTCGAGCCACCGCAGCGTCTCCGGGGCCTCGTCCGGCTCGCCGAACGAGACGCGCACCCGCGCACCCCGCTGGAGCAGGGCCCGGCCGAGGGCGAGCGCGCTGCCCAGCGCGTCCGCGTCCGGGCGGACGTGCCCGAGCACCGTCACGTCGGTGGCCGAGGCCAGCAGCGCGGCCGCGGCGCGGATGTCCTGCGCCAAAGTAGGGGTCACGGTGCGTCACGCTACGCTCTGCGGGATGTCCGAGTACGTGATCCTGGTCCACCCGTCCGCCAACCGGGTCTACGCCGCCTCCGCCCCCGCGCTGCTGCGCGCCGAGCTGGCGGTGTTCGGCACGGCACTGGCGGCCGAGCTGTCCGGCATCGAGGACGTCGAGCTCGGCGGCGTCGGTTACGTCCGGTTCACCACCTCCGCGCCGCTCGGCGAGCGCGACGTCGCGCTGCTGTCGAACCTGTCGTCGCTGTACGCCCTGTTCCGGCTGGAGGGCGACGTCCTGCGCCCGGTGACCGTGACCCCGCTCGCGAAAGCCGACTCGGACCTGCTGACCATCCAGAAGTACGCCGGCAAGACCAACGAGTCGTTCACCAAGCTCCTGCTGAACGTCACGCTGCTGGCCACCGCGGACCCGCTCTCGGACAAGCCGCGCTACCTGCTCGACCCGCTCTGCGGCCGCGGCACCACGCTCAACCAGGCGATCATGTACGGCCTGCACGCCACCGGCCTGGACGTCGACGCCAAGGACTTCGAGGCGTACGAGGCGTTCATCAAGACGTGGCTGCGGAACAAGCGCGTGAAGCACACGGCCGAGTCGGGCTTCCTGCGCCGCAACAAGGTGCGGCTCGGGCGCCGCCTCGACATCGAGTACGCGTTCACCAAAGAGGACTACAAGGCGGGCGAAACCCGCAAGCTCGCGTACTTCAACGCGGACACCCTGACCACGGACGAGATCCTGCGCGCGAACTCCGCCGACGTGATCGTCACGGACGCGCCGTACGGCGTGCAGCACGGCAGCCACCGCGAAGCCGGCCTGCAGCGCAGCCCGCGCGACCTGCTCGCGGCGGCGATCCCGGTGTGGACGCGGGTGCTGAAGCCGGGCGGCGCGCTCGGCATCTCGTGGAACACCACCGTGCTGCCGCGCGAGGACCTGGTCGCGGTCCTGCAGAAGGCCGGGCTCGACGTCCGCGAAGGCGGCCCGTACGACGGCTTCGTCCACCGCGTCGACCAGGCCATCCTGCGTGACCTGGTCGTGGCGGCGAAGCCCGTCTCCTAGGGTCGCGGGTCTGAGGTTGGCCGGCGCCGTCGACCATGGCTGCGCGCCGACGATGGAGGATTCGGGACACCGAGCGGCCAGAAAACTCCATCGACGAGCACTCAAACCCCTGCCGTGACACCCCCGGAACGCGCCCGCTGCCTGAAGCCGCGCGCCCGAGGTTCCCCGCCACCGCCGACCACACCTGCAGTGCACCTCCCCGCCCGCGCGGGAATCTCCGGGCCGGGACCACGGCCGCGCGCCGACGATGGAAGATCCGGGACACCGAGCGGCCAGAAACTCCATCGACGAGCACTCAAGCCCCTGCCGCGACGTGCCCGGAACGCGCCCGCTGCCCCAAACCGCGCGCCCGAGGTTCCCCGCCACCGTCGACCAAACCTGCCGTGCACATCTCCGCCCGCGCGGGAATCTCCGGGCCGGGACCACGGCCGCGCGCCGACGATGGAAGATCCGGGACACCGAGCGGCCAGAAACCTCCATCGACGAGCACTCAAGCCCCTGCCGTGACGTGCCCGGAAAGGCACCCGCCTCCTAGGACTGCGTCAGCTCACCCGGCTTCGGCAGCGCCTGCCCGTTGGTCTCCGGTGCCGGCGCCGGGGCCGACACGGGCGGGTTGCTCAGGCCGCGCTTCACCGAGTCCAAGATGGACAGACCCTGGCCGACGAGGCCCGCGGCCATCTCGCCGAGGCCGTCGGCGCCGTTGAGGATGTTGACGTTCGCGCCGGCCAGGCCGCGACCGGCCTCCTTGACGATCAGGGGCAGCTGGTCGATGAGCATGCGGTCGAGCGCGACGCGGTTGTTCGACGCCGCCGCTTCCGCCTGCACGCGCATCTTCTCCGCGTCGGCCAGCGCGAGGATGCGGATCCGCTCGGCCTCCGCGTCCGCCGGCTTGATCACCTCGGCCACCAGCTGCTGCTGACGCAGCTCGGCTTCACGCTGGGCCAGCTCGGTCCGCGCGTCGATGACCTCCTGCTGCGCCTTCGCCTGCGCGAGCGGCCCGGCCTGGGCGGCCTCGGCCTGCGCCGCCTCGACCTCGGCGCGGTACTGCGCCTGCACGATCGAGGTCTGCCGGGCGTACTCCGCCTGCGTCCGCTGCGACTCCTGCTCGGCCTCGGCCGCCCGCTTGTTCGCCACGGCCTGCGCGATCTGGGCGTCCCGCTGGATGGCGGCGTTGTGCGGCGCGGCCATCGCGGCGATGTAGCCGAGCTTCATGTCGTCGATCGACTGGATCTGCAGCGCGTCGACGGACAGGCCGATCTTCGCCATCTCCACCGCCGAGCCGTCCAGCACCTCGGTGGCCAGCTTCTGCCGCTCGGTGATGATCTCCTCGACCGTCATCGACCCGATGATCGAGCGCAGGTGACCGGAGAAGATCCGGCCGGTCAGCACGGACATCTGGTCCTGGTCGGAGAGGAACCGCTGGCCGGCGTTGACGATGCTCTCGGTGTCGTTGCCGACCTTGAACGCGATCACCGCCCGCACGGTCAGGGCGATGGCCTGTTTCGTGACGCACACTTCGGTCACTTCGGCTTCGTTCATGGCAAGCGTCAGAAACCGGACTTTCCGGAAGATCGGCATGACGAACGCACCGTGGCCGGTGACGACCCGGAACGGCGCCGCGCCACTGCTGTTCTTCCCGCCGGAGATGAGCATCGCTTCGTTGGGGGCGGGAACGCGATAACCGAACATCGGCTGTCCTTAGACGAACACTAGGTAGTGGGTTCCGGCGTGGGTTCGGGGACGTCCCACGCCACGACGTCGACCGTGCGCCGTCCCCGGGTTTCGACGACCAGCACGGTCGTCCCCTTCGGCAGCTCCGTGTCGGACCAGGCCAGGAAGGTTTCCAAGCCGCCCCGGATCCTGATCAGCACCTCCCCGGGACCGCGCTGCCCGCGCGTCCCGACCAGGAGGACTCCGGTGCGGCCCGACGGGGAGAGATCGGAGTGCAAACTGCCGACCTCCCCTCGGTGGGCGCCTCGACGCGGGTCACCCCCGCTGTTCCCATTGTGCTCCCGGCGGCGACCGCGCGTGGGCTGTGTGAGGTTCCGATCAGAAAGCAACCTGGGCGGCTAGACTCCGGACCGTGACGGTGGAGCAGCGCCCCTTGCGCGCGGACGCCCGGCGCAACCGCGAGGCGCTGGTGGCGGCCGCGCGGGAGGTGTTCGGCGCCAAGGGCGTCGACGCCCCGCTCGACGAGATCGCCCGCCGCGCCGAGGTCGCCATCGGCACCCTCTACAACCGCTTCCCGACCCGCGCCGACCTCGTCGAGGCCGCGTTCCTGCCGACGCTGGAGGAGGCGCAGGCGATCGGCGACGAGGCCCTCGCGTGCGAGGACCCGTGGGACGGTTTTGTGCGGTACCTCGAGCGCTCGATCCGGATGCAGGTGACCGACCGCGGCTTCACCGAGGTGTGCTCGCGGACGTTCGACCCGGCTTCCGGTATCGAGAAGGCCAAGCGCGCCAACGGTTCCCGGATGGAGCGGATCATCACGCGGGCGCAGGAGGCCGGCGCGCTGCGGCCGGACTTCCGCCTGCTGGACCTGGCGGTGGTGTTCGCCGCGGCGACGGCGACCCCGGACTGGCGCCGCGGGCTCGCCCTGGTGCTCGACGGCCTGCGCGCCCCGGCCGCGCACCCGCTGCCGTGAACGACTGGCTCGCGGACACGCGAACGTCGTACGACACGGTGGCGGCGAACTACGCCGGCATCGTGCGCGACGCCGTCACGACCCAGCCGTACCTCCGGGCGGCGCTCGCGCTGTTCGCCGAGCAGGCCGACGGCCCGGTCGTGGACGTCGGCTGCGGCCCCGGCCACTTCACCGCCCACCTGGCCTCGCTGGGCCTCGACGTGTCCGGCATCGACCTCTCGCCGTCGATGATCGAGCTGGCCCGCGAGGCGTACCCCGGCATCCGGTTCGAGGTGGGCTCGATGACGGACCTGCCGCTCCCGGACGCCGCCGTCGCGGGGGTGCTCGCGTTCTGGTCGCTGATCCACGTCCCGGACGACGCCGTCCCCGGCGTGCTGGGCCACTTCCACCGGGTGCTGCGCCCGGGCGGCCGGGTGGTGATCGGCTACCACGTCGGCGACGAGTCCCGGCTGAAGACCCAGGGCTACGGCGGTCACCCGATGAAGGTGCACGTCCACCGCCGTCGCCCGGAGCAGGTGGCGGCCCTGGCGCGCGACGCCGGGTTCGAGATCGAGGCGGAGTGGCTGCTGAGCCCCGACGACGACGTTCCGCAGGCGATCCTGTTCGCCCGGCGACCCCCTTTGCGGTGACCGGGCGCAGCGGGCATGCTGAGTGCGTGACCGGCAGATCAGACGCGCGCCTGCGCGACCTCGTCCTGCTGCGCCGCGTCCGCGACCGGATCGACCGTGACTACGCGCAGCCGCTGGACGTCGAGGCGCTGGCGCGCGGGGTCCACGTCTCCGCGGGGCACCTGAGCCGGGAGTTCCGCGCCGCCTTCGGCGAGTCGCCCTACAGCTACCTGATGACCCGGCGGATCGAACGGGCGATGACCCTGCTGCGCCGGGGTGACCTCTCGGTCACCGAGGTCTGCTTCGCGGTCGGGTGCTCGTCGCTGGGGACGTTCAGCACCCGGTTCTCCGAGCTGGTCGGCATCTCGCCGAGCGTCTACAAGCGGATGGCGGCCGGGGACGGCGAGGGCATCCCCACCTGCCTGGCCAAGCAGGTCATGCGGCCGATCAGGAATCGAGAAGCGACGCCCACCCGCGCCGACCTATCGTGACCGGCATGAACCTCATCATCCAGCACACGTTCCTCCCGGCCGACGATCCGGACGCCTCGCTCGCCTTCTACCGTGACGCGCTCGGCTTCGAGGTGCGCAACGACGTCGGGTACGGCGAGATGCGCTGGATCACCGTCGGCCCGGCCGACCAGCCGCACACGTCGATCGTCCTGCACCCGCCGGCGGCCGACCCGGGGCTCACCGACGACGAGCGCCGCACGATCGCCGAGCTGATGGCCAAGGGCAGCTACGCGTCGATCGTGCTGGCGTCCTCGGACCTGGCGGGCACGTTCGACCAGGTCCAGTCCAGCGGCGCCGACGTCGTCCAGGAGCCGATGGACCAGCCCTACGGCGTCCGCGACTGCGCGTTCCGCGACCCCGCGGGCAACATGGTCCGCATCAGCCAGCTGGGGTGATCCGCCGCCCGGCGAACTCGAGGACCTCGGGCAGGACCCCGCGCCAGTACGCGTCTTCGTGCTTGCCCGGCGAGAACCGCGCCACGGCCGGGGACACCGCCTTCACCAGCTTGCGGTCCGCGCCCTCGAACGGGTCCGACTCGCCGCACCACACCCCGAGGTTCGCACCGCGCAGCTCGTCCGGGTGCAGCAGCGGCTCTTCGGCTCGCCAGTTGGCTTCGCCGGAGAACACCTTGCGGGCACGGGCATCCGGCCAGCTGACGAACAGGGCGGCGCTCGCCACGGCGGCCGCCTTCAGGTCCGGGTGGGCCCGGGCGTAGCGGAGGGCCCCGAACCCGCCCATCGAGATGCCGAGCACCGCCGACGGCGGTGGCAGGTCACGCTGCCGCACCCACGCGGGGACCTCGTCGGTGAGCATCTTCTGCGGGTCGTCCTCGTCGCCGACGGCCACCCAGTAGTGGTCACCGTCGACCGCGGCGATCACGAACGGCGGGACACCCGCGCGCACCGCCGCCGTCAGCGCGGCGGGGACACCCAGCTCCAGGAACGTGCGGGCGCGGGCACCCCGGCCGTGCAGGGCCAAACACACCGGAAGCCCCGAGGCAGGCACGCCTTCGGGGCTGATCAGGACCAGGTCGACGTCGGTGCCGCGGGCCGCCGACGGCATCCGCTGCACCGTGACCGGATCGCGCAAGGGCGACGGCCCGGTCGGGACCGGCACCGCGGGCGGGCCGGGTGGCGGACCGGACGGCGACGGCGAGCAGCCCGCCAGCAGCGCGAGGGCGCTGCCGGCGAGCAGGCCGCGGCGGGAGAGCACGGGTCAGCCCCGGCTCTCCTCTTCCGCGAGCTCGTCTTCGTCTTCGCTTTCGCGGGGCGCCTTGTACGGGTCGGGTTCGCCCGCGTGCTGCGCCCCCGCCGAGCGCCGCGCGACCTCCGCGTCGGCTTCACGGGCCTTTTCGAGCAAGGCCTCGATCCGCTTCGACTCTTCGGGGATCGTGTCGGCCACGAACGTCAGGGTCGGCGTGTAGCGCACGCCGGTGCCCTGCCCGACCATCGTGCGGAGCATGCCGCGCGCCGATTCGAGCGCGGCGGCCGCGCCGGTGAAGTCCGGGGGGATGTCCAGCTTCTCGCCGAGCACCGTGTAGTACACCGTGGCGTCGTGCAGGTCGCCGGTGACCTTCGTGTCCGTGATGGTCACGTAGTCCAGCCGGGTGTCCTTGACCTCGTGCTCGATCGCGGACGCCACGATCTGCGAGATCCGCTTGGCGAGCTTGCGAGCCCGAGCCGGATCAGCCATGTCTTTCTCCTAGTCTTCTGGACCGAGCAGCCGGCGGCGTGCGGTGAGCAGCTCGAACTCCGGTCTGCTCGCCACGTACCGCTCACACGAGTCGAGCACGTCACGGACGTGCTCGCCACCTTCGGCGACCACGGCCACCCCGATGAGAGTCCGGCGGTGCAGGTCGGTGTGACCGGCTTCGGCCACCGAGACGGCGAAGCGCTTGCGCACCTCGGCCAGCACCGGACGGACCACGGATCGCTTCTGCTTCAGCGAATGGACATCGCCGAGCAGGATGTCGAGCTCAAGAGCTCCGACGAACATAGGCAAGAGGTGGTGTCGTAGGGATAGGACGCGAAACCCGGGTGTGCGGCCGAAACCGCACACCCGGGACCGAAAGCCTTACGCTCGCGGCTTCTCGCGCTGCTCGTAGGTCTCGATCAGGTCGCCGACCTTGAGGTCACCGTACGAGCCCAGCGTCAGACCGCACTCGTAGCCCTCGCGGACCTCGACCACGTCGTCCTTGAACCGCCGCAGCGAGCTGACCGGCAGGTTCTCCGCGACGACAGTGCCGTCGCGCAGCAGCCGGGCCCGCGCGTTGCGCCGGATCTCGCCGGACATGACCAGGCAACCCGCGATCGTGCCGATCTTGGAGGACTTGAAGACCTCGCGAACCTCCGCGCGGCCCAGCTCGACCTCTTCGTACTCCGGCTTGAGCATGCCCTTGAGGGCCTGCTCGATCTCGTCGATCGCCTGGTAGATGACCGTGTAGTAGCGGACGTCGACGCCCTCGCGGGTGGCCCGCTCGGTCGCCTTGCCCTGGGCGCGGACGTTGAACCCGAGGACGATCGCGTCGGACGCGGTCGCCAGGTCGATGTCCGACTCGGTCACGCCACCGACACCGCGGTGCACCACGTTCAGCTCGACGTCGTCGCCGACGTCCAGCTGCAGCAGCGATGCTTCGAGGGCCTCGACGGTACCCGAGTTGTCACCCTTGATGATCAGGTTGAGGCTGTTCGTCTCCTTCAAGGCGGAGTCGAGGTCCTCGAGGCTGACCCGCTTGCGGCGCGACGCGTTGAGCGCGTTGCGCGTACGAGCGGAGCGGCGCTCGGCGATCTGCCGGGCGACGCGGTCCTCGTCGACCACCAGGAAGGTGTCGCCCGCACCCGGCACCGAGGTGAACCCGATGACCTGGACGGGACGCGACGGCAGCGCCTCGGTCACGTCGACGTTGTGCTCGTCGACCATCCGGCGGACGCGGCCGTAGGCGTCACCCGCCACGACCGAGTCACCGACGCGCAGCGTGCCGCGCTGGACCAGGACGGTGGCCACCGGGCCGCGGCCGCGGTCGAGGTGCGCCTCGATCGCGACACCCTGGGCCTCCATGTCCGGGTTGGCCCGGAGGTCCAGAGCGGCGTCGGCGGTCAGCAGGATCGCCTCGAGCAGGCCGTCGATGTTGATGTTCTGCCGCGCGGAGATCTCGACGAACATCGTGTCGCCGCCGTACTCCTCGGCGACCAGGCCGTACTCGGTCAGCTGCTGCCGGATCTTGTCCGGGTTCGCGCCTTCCTTGTCGATCTTGTTGATCGCGACCACGATCGGGGCCTTGGCGGCCTGCGCGTGGTTGATCGCCTCGACCGTCTGCGGCATCACACCGTCGTCGGCCGCCACCACGATCACCGCGATGTCGGTCGAGTTGGCACCACGGGCACGCATGGCGGTGAACGCCTCGTGGCCCGGGGTGTCGATGAAGGTGATCAGGCGCGGGTTGCCCTCGAGCTCGGTCTCGATCTGGTAGGCACCGATGTGCTGCGTGATGCCGCCGGCCTCGCTCTCGCGGACCTTCGTCTTCCGGATCGTGTCGAGCAGGCGGGTCTTACCGTGGTCGACGTGACCCATGATGGTCACGACCGGCGGCCGGACCTGCAGATCCTCTTCGCCACCCGCGTCGTCGCCGTAGGTGATGTCGAAGGTCTCCAGCAGCTCGCGGTCCTCCTCCTCGGGGCTGACGACCTGAACGTTGTAGTTCATTTCGCCGCCGAGCAGCTCGAGGATGTCGTCCGACACGGACTGCGTCGCGGTGACCATCTCGCCGAGGTGGAAGAGCACCTGCACCAGCGAAGCCGGGTTGGCGTCGATCTTCTCGGCGAAGTCGGTCAGCGAAGCGCCACGCGGCAGCCGGATCGTCTCGCCCTGCCCCTTGGGCAGGCGGACGCCGCCGACGCTGGGCGCCTGCATGTTGTCCATGTACTCCTGGCGCTTCTGCCGCTTCGACTTGCGACCCTTGCGCGAGGGACCACCCGGGCGCCCGAAGGCACCCGCCGTGCCGCCACGGCCACCGGGGCCGCCACGACCGCCGCCGCCGCCACGGAAACCGCCGCCGCCACCGGCCGGAGCACCGGCACCGGGGCCGCCGCCACCCGGACGGAAGCCGCCGCCACCGCCGCCGCCACCGGGGCCGCCGCGGAAGCCACCGCCGCCGCCACCGCCACCGGGACCGCCGCGGAAACCGCCGCCGCCACCACCGGGACCGCCACGAGCGCCGCCGCCGGGGCCGCCACGGGCACCGCCGCCGGGACCACCGCGAGCGCCGCCACCGGGACCGGCCGGGCGCTGCGTGCGGCCCGGCATCATGCCGGGGTTCGGCCGCGGGGGCATGTTGCCCGGGCTCGGCCGGTTGCCACCGGCGCCACCACCGGGACGCGGGGCCGGACGGTCACCGCCGCCACCGGTACCACCGGGACGCGGCGGGCGGTTGTCGCCGCCCTGGCCGCCACCGGGGCGCGGGCCCTGCGGGCGCGGCGGGGCGCCGGAACCGACGCCGAACGGGTTGTTGCCGACCCGCGGGGTGCGCGGACCGGGCTTGGGACCGCCGGGCTTGGGGCCCTGCGGCTTCGGCGGGACGACCGAACCGGTGTTGCCCGCGGGGGGCGCGGCCGGGGTCTCCTGCTTGGGGGGTGCGGCAGGCGCTTCGGCTTTCGCGGCCGGGACCTGCTCCTGGGGAGCGGGCGCCGCCGGCTGCTGACGCGGGCCGGGCCGGGGGCCGGGACCCGCGGGGCGGGCACCACCCGGGGCGGCGGCCGGCTTCGAGGCCGGTGCCTGCTGCTGCGGGGCCGCCGCGGGGGCGGCCTTGGCCGCGGGCACCTGCTGCTGGGGAGCGGGCGACGCGGGCTTGGGGGCGGGCGCGCCCGGCTTCGCGGCCGGGGGCCCGGGGCGCGCCGACGGGCCGGGGGTCGGCCCCGGCTTCTTGGCACCCTTGGGGGCGTACGCGTCACGGAGACGGCGGGCGACGGGCGCCTCGACCGTGGACGACGCGGACTTGACGAACTCGCCCTGTTCCTTCAACTTGGCGAGAACGTCCTTGCTGGTGATGCCGAGCTCCTTAGCGAGCTCGTGTACGCGGGCCTTGCCTGGCACAGCTCTCCTCATCTAGGGGAGGCCAGGCGGGTGACCCGCTGACCTCGTCCTTATTGTCTCGCGTTCATGGCTTCAGCTTCACGGCTGACTCATGACGGGTCGACCTGCTTCCTTCGTTCCTCGCGGAGCCGGGGACGTCCCGGCTTCGTGATGCGCAGCGTGCTCGACGTACTCGCGGACCTCGCGGAGGTCGAGCACTCCCGGAGCTCGCAAAGCCCTCGGGAAAGCCCGCCGCCGTTCGGCTTTGGCCAGACAGTCCGGGTCGGGGTGCAGCCATGCCCCCCGGCCCGGGAGCCGACGACGTCCGTCGACGACCACCCGTCCGGCCACCGCGACCACGCGCAGCAGCTCACCGATCAACGCCCGCCGCTTGCAGCCGACACAAGTCCGCACCGGGGATTCTCGGTGGGGCTGGTGCTCGGCTACCCGCCGCGGGCTTCGAACCACTCCTGAGTCTACCGCTTCGACCTTCACTCAGCCGAACCGGTTGTCGCGGCGGGCCGCGACGGACCGGCGTGGTCTTGATCACCCTCGTCCTCGACCGGTGCGGCATCGCTGCGGATGTCGATCCGCCAGCCGGTCAGGCGGGCGGCGAGGCGGGCGTTCTGGCCCTCCTTGCCGATCGCCAGCGACAGCTGGAAGTCCGGCACCACGACGCGGGCGGTCTTGCCCCGCTCGTCCATGACCCGAACGGACACAACCTTCGCCGGGGACAGGGCATTCCCCACGAACCGGGCCGGGTCCTCCGAGTAGTCGATGATGTCGATCTTCTCGCCGGCCAGCTCGCTCATCACGTTGCGCACGCGCGCGCCGACCGGGCCGATGCAGGCGCCCTTGGCGTTGACGCCCGGCACGGTCGACTTCACGGCGATCTTCGTGCGGTGTCCCGGTTCGCGCGCCACGGCGGCGATCTCGACCGTCCCGTCGGCGATCTCCGGGACCTCCAGCGCGAACAGCTTGCGCACCAGGTTGGGGTGCGAGCGCGAGAGCGTGATCTGCGGGCCGCGGTTGCCGCGCGAGACGGTGACCACGTACGCCTTGATCCGGCTGCCGTGCTCGTACGACTCGCCGGCCACCTGCTCGGCCGACGGCAGCACGCCCTCGGTGTCACCCACCTGGACCACGACCATGCCGCGCGCGTTGGCGCGGGCGTCGCGCTGGATGACGCCGGCGACGATCTCGCCCTCCTTGGTGGAGAACTCGCCGAAGGTCTTCTCGTGCTCGGCGTCGCGCAGCCGCTGCAGGATGACCTGGCGCGCGGTGGTGGCGGCGATCCGGCCGAACCCCTCGGGGGTGTCGTCCCACTCCTCGTCGGTCTCGCCGTCGTGGGTCAGCGTGCGCGCGAGCACGCGCACCAGGCCGGTCTTGCGGTCGATGTCGATGCGGGCGTGCGGCTGGTGCCCTTCGGTGTGCTTGTACGCGGTGAGCAAGGCCGTCTCGATGGCCTCGATCACCGTTTCGAAGGGGATGTCCTTGTCCCGTTCGATCGCCCTCAGTGCGGCGATGTCGACGTTCACTTCGACCCCTTCTTCTCCGTCTCGGCCTGACCGGCGCCGATCATGCCGGACGCGTCGTTCTCCAGCAGTTTCAGGTCCTCGGCCGGCGGCTGCTTGAACTCGATCTCGACGATCGCCTTCGCCACGTGGGCGTAGCGGACGTCGCGCAGGTCGCTGCCGACGAGGACGCGGGCGGCGTCCGCGCCCGCGTGACCGACCCGGCCCACGAAGGCGTCACCTTCGGCCGGGGTGACCTTAACCAGGCGGAACCGCGCGCGGCGCCAGTGCCGCTGCTCGGTGAGCGGCCGGTCCAGGCCCGGCGAAGTGACTTCCAGCGTGTACGCGCTCGCGAGCACGTGCTCGTTTTCGTCGAGCGCCGCCGCGACCTTGCGGCTGACCTCGGCGACCTCGTCCAGCCCGATGCCGTCGTCGGAGTCGACGACGACCTTGACCAGCTGCCGCCGGCCGGCCTGCTGCACCTCGAAGGAGTCGAGGTCGAAACCCGCGGCGGTGACGGCTTCGGCCACGATCGGCTGAAGCCGGCTGGCGAGTTCTCCTGGCACGTGGGGCTCTCCTCGGTCGGGGTGGGGTTCGTTCGGGTCGGTGGTGGACCAGCTTATCCGGTCGCCCCGTCACGACGCGCGAGCGGCGGCCCCGCCCCGGGGCCTGGCAGGATGGGCCGACGTGACCGGAAGACCGACCGAGCTGACCCGCCGTGCCGCCCTCCGCTTCGGGGCGGCGGCCTCACTGGCCGCTTTGGCCGTGCCGCTGGCCGCCTGCGGGCCCGGCTACGACGAAAGCCCCGACCCGCTGCAGCCGCTCCTGGCCGCCGCCGACGCGGACGCCGCGGCCGCGCGCGCACTGGCCAAGGGCAAGGACGCCGATGCCGCCGGCCAGCTCGCCGACGCGCGCGCGGCGCACGCGGCCGCGCTGAAGTCCGAAGTGGACCGGCTGAACCGGCCGAAGCCGTCGTCCTCGGCGCCGCCGCCGGCCGCGGCGTCGCTGAGCGACCTGAAGGAGCGGCTGGCGACCTCGCGCAAGCAGGCCGAAGACCTCGTCGGCGGCCTGCCGCGCTACCGCGCCGGGATGGTCGCGGCGATCGCCGCGGGCTGCGCGGCCCTGCAGCGCATCGCCCCGGCGCTGGGCCCGGGAGAGGACGCCCCGGCCGCCGCCGCGCCGTCCGGCGCCGTCCCCGCGGAGGCCGTCGACCCGCTGCAGCAGGCGCTCGCCGCCGAGCACGCCGCGGTCTGGGTGTACGGGCTGGTCGGCGCGTTCCTGCCGGCCGACTTCGGGGACGCGGAGAAGGGCGGCGTCGCCGAGCACACCCAGCGGCGCGACCTGCTGCAGACGATGCTCGCGGCCGCCGGGGCGACCCCGGTGGCACCGGAGGCGGCGTACAACCCGAAGAAGCCGGTGACCGACACGGCGTCGGCCGCGCTGGTGGTCGCGACGGCCGAGGCCGACTGCGCGTCGGCGTGGCTGGCCGTGGTCAACCACACCGACGACGCGGCCCTGCGCACGACGGCCCTGCACGCGCTGGTGGCGGCTTCCCGGCGCGGGACGCCGTGGCGCTCCGAGGCGGGCGAGAAGCCGACCGCCGTCGCCATGCCCGGCCAGGCGAGCTGACCCAGCTGACCCCGTAATGCCGTGAAGGCCACCTTGAGGGACTCAGAGTCCCTCAAGGTGGCCTTCACGGCCGTTGGGAGTGCGGTCAGCCGAAGTCGCCGGACAGGCGCAGGGCGTCCTGGACGATCTTGCCGAGCAGGGCCTTGTCCTTGTGCTTGTCGTAGAAGTCGCCCAGCACGATCGTCGTGTTCGTGCCCTCGACCCGGGAGGCGTACGCGGCGTTCTCGCTGCTCACGCTCGGGGTGCCGGAGCCGGCGAACGTCTTGTCCTTGACCAGGTCGGTGACGTTGCCGGTGCCGTCCTGCTCGGTCAGCGTCTTGAGGGCCTTCGCCTTCGTCGAGTCCGGCATCCCCACCAGCACCACCGACACCAGCGCCTTCGCGCCGCCCGACTCCGTCGTGTAGAGCGCGCGGACCAGCGACTGGCACGGGCTGTCCTGGAAGAAGTCCTGGGTCTTGCCGTAGGACTTGGCGGCGCAGTCGGTGGACCGCACCGGCCCGGCGACCGGCGTGAACGTGTACTGCCCGGTGCTCTTGGCCGGCGGCTGCGCCGTCGGCTCGTCCGGCGACGAGTCGTGCCGGATCAGGAACCAGAGCAGTCCCGAGATCACGGCGATCGCGACCAGCCCGGCGCCCCTGAGAGCCAGGGTCCGGGTGTCACGCGCCGGTGGACCGGGCACGGGCGGGCGGGGCTGCGGGGGAACCGCGCCCAGCGGGGCCGTGTCGGACGGGCCTGGGGTGAAATGCGCACCAACCACGACGCCATACGGTAGTTCACTCGCTCGGCGGCGTTCACTCGAATGCGTGTAAGACGCGTTCGACGTCGTCAGCGGTGTTGTAGAGGTGGAAGCCGACCCGCACCTTCCCGTTGCGCAACCCGGAGACGATCCCGGCCGCGGCCACCCGTTCCGGGTCGGCCTCGAGCGACACGATCGCGCTCCCCCGCGGCGGCCGTCCGAGCTTCTCCAGCAGCGTGTCGGCCAGTCCCACGTTGTGCGCCCTGACCTGCGCGAGGTCGAGCCCGCCGAGGTACTCCAGCGCGGCGGCCGCGCCCACCTGGGCCAGCCAGACCGGGGAGAGGTCGAACGCGCGGGCGTCGCCGGCCAGGCGCAGCGGGAGGCCGTAGACGGCAGCCCACGGGTCCTCCCCCGCGTACCAGTTGGCCGCGACCGCGCGGGTGCGGTCCTGGGCGTCCGGCCGGACCGCCAGCCAGGCGCTGCCGCGCGGCGAGAGCAGCCACTTGTAGCCCGCCGCGACCACCCAGTCCGCCCAGGCGAGCTCCAGCGGCAGCCAGCCCGCGGCCTGGGTCGCGTCGAGCAGCACCGCCGCACCGGCGGCTTCGGCGGCGGCCCGCAGCGCGGGGAGGTCGGCGATCCGGCCGTCGGCGGACTGGACGACGCTGACGGCGACGACGTCGTGGCCCTCGACCCGCGCGGCCAGCTCGTCCAGCGGCACCTCGGTGACGTGGTGGCCGCCGGCCGCGAACGGGAAGGTCACGCTGGTGAAGTCGCCTTCGGCGGTGAGCACGCGGGTGCCCTCCGGCAGCGCGGCGGCCACGTTCGCGATCACCTGCGAGACGGACGCGCCGATCGCGACCCGCCCGGCCTCGACCCCGAGCAGCCGGGCGAACCCGGCCCGCGAGCGGGCGACGTACTCGTCGAAGTCACCCGGCCGGCTCGCGCCGGTCCGCCAGTTTTCGACCGACCCGGCCACGGCCGCGGCGACCGGCGCGGGCGGGATGCCCATGCTCGGCGTGTTGAGGTACCCGGGCGGGACGGCGAAGTCGGCTCCGAAGGCGTGCATGCCCCGAGCCAAGCAGACCGGCGCAACCCGATCAGGGCAGCAACGCCGTCACGTCGCCGTAGGACGGCGGCGTCAGCGGCAGGTCACGGCCGTCGCGCACGGCCAGCGCCGTCCCGGCCGCCGCGGCCAGCGCCATCCGGTACGGCAGCGAGCCCAGGCTGACCCGCGCGACTCCCAGCTCCGCCAGCCCGGCCAGGGTGACCTTGCCGGGCAGGAACAGCAGGTTGACCGGGACGCCGATCGCGACGATCCGCTCGACGTCCGCCGGGTCGGCGAGGCCGGGCACGAACACGCCGTCCGCGCCCGCCTCGACGTAGGCCCGCGCCCGCGTCTCGGCTTCGGCCACCGAGTGGTCGCCCGCCCAGTGGGTGTCGGTGCGGGCGTTGAGGAAGAGCTGGGGCGCCCGCTCCTTCACCGCCTTGACCAGCGCGGACTGGACCTCGACCGGGGCGAGGGAGCCGTCGGCGCGGCCGTCTTCGAGGTTGACGCCGACCGCGCCCGCCGCGGCCAGCTCCTCGGCCAGGTCGGCGACCGCGGCCGGGTCCGCGCTGAAGCCGTCGGCGATGTCGACGCTGACCAGCGCGTCGAGCCGGGCCAGGCGGGTGGTCAGCGCGACGGTCACGTCCCGCGTCGAAGGCGCGCCGTCGGCCTCCCCCGCCGCCGCGGACACGCCGAGGCTGGTCGTGCCGAGCGCGCGGAACCCCTGCGCGACGAGGTGCGCGCCGACGCCGAACTCCCAGGCGTTCGGCAGCAGCAGCGGAGTACCGGGGACGTGCAGTGCACGAAATTCGTCCATGCCCCCGACCGTAGGACGCCAACCCTTCGGCCGCCGCCGAACCACCGTGTCGACCCTCCAATCACGCGTGTCGACCTCCTGATCACGCGTGTCGGCCGTTCGATCACACCCCTCGAGCGATCGAACGGCCGACTTCCGTGATCCGGGCGCCGACACGCGTGATTGCGAAGCCGACACGCGTGATTGCGGCGACGACACGGCGTCAGCCGCCGCTGGCGCCGCCCGCCGAGATCGCCGCGGTGCGGGCCGCCTTCAGCTGCCGGACCACCTTGCGCAGGGCCGGGACGGCGGCTCCCGCGCGGTCCTCCAGCTCGGCGAGCCGGGCCTTGTGCTGACGCCGTTCGCGGCGCGGGAGGACCGTGGTCAGCTCCGCCGCCGCGGCCAGCGACGTCAGCGCGGCCACCCCCGGGTCGACCCGGGACACCGGTTCGGCACCGAGCAGCGCGGCCGTCACCACCTCGTGCAGCCGGGCCGCCTCGGCGCGGTCGCGGACCACCGGGCGGCGGCGCGGGAAGAGCCCCAGCACGCTGGACGTCCGCAGCGTGATCGTGCCCGCCGCGTCGAGCTGGGCCTCCAGGGAGTGGAGCGTGGCGCGGGCGTCGCGGCGGACCCAGCCGCGCCACTTGCGGTGCGGGTCCGCGGCGAGGTCGCCCAGCAGGTCGTCGAGCACCAGGTGGCCGGTGCCGCCGGCGCCGGTGACCACGGGACGCCCGTCGTCGTCGGCGACCAGCCCGCGCAGGACCAGGTCGGTCAGCGCCGCCGCGCGCACCAGCGGCGCGACCCGCTGCCGGTCCGGCAACCGGTCACGGCCGGTGTCGCACGCCAGCAGGTAAACCTGGGCGGGCAAGGAAAAAGTGCTCATCGTGTTCCTCTCACTGCCGCTTCAGAGCGGGCCAGATCTGCGACCACGGCGCGTTCCGGCCGTCGTACTCCCACAGCAGTCCGTCGACGACCTGGGTCTCGTGCGCGAAGTAGGGCCGCAGCAGCCCCGGGTCGAACCCGGCGAACAGCACCGCGTCGGCCGACTCCGGCGGCGGCCCGAAGTACCAGTAGGCCCGGTGTCCACTATAGACGGTGTGGATGCCGTACGGCGCGCCGTAGAACTCCGTCACCGCCGCGAACGGGTAGATCTCGGAGTAGACCGCCGTCCTCGTCCGGACGGCCGGCGGCAGCGCCGCGTACGTTTGCCCGATCACCTTGGCCAGGTCCTGCTGCGGCAGCTCCCCCTGTGCGAACGCGCTGCCGAGCGAAAACGGCCCGAACGACGTCCGCGCCGAAGCCGGCCACACCGGCAGCGCGACGAGCGTGACCACCGCCGAGAGCACGAAAGCCGGCCACGCGACGGCTTTCCACCAGCCGGCCAGGTTCCGCCGGGTCAGCTCGGTGGCCGCCGCCGCGAACGGCACGGCGTAGCAGCCCATCAGGTAGTAGGACCGCCCCTGCGTCGCGACCACGGCCAGCGCCACGAGGATCAGCGCGACGCCGAGGTACCGGTACGGCCGCAGCTCCGCCGACCGCAGCAGCCGCCAGACGCCGTAGAGCAGGGCCACCACGCCGACCCCGATCCCGGCGCCGAGCAGCCCGTCGCGCACCCACGGGCCGTAACCCGGGAACTCCGCGGCGACGACTTCACTCATGTGGGTGTACGGCCAGCCGTGCGTCGCCTGCCAGACCAGGGTCGGGACCGTGACCACGACGGCGATCGCCGCGCCCAGCCAGAGCTTCGGGCGCCGGAGCAGGTCCCGCGGCCCGAACACCAGCGCGGCGAGCAGCACCGCCGCCCACAACGCCGGGATCAGGAACTTCGTCTCCAGTGACACCGCCGTCACGACGCCGGCCCAGACCAGCAGGCCGTCGCGGCGGGTGCGGGTCCAGCGGACCAGCAGCCAGGCCACGACCGTCCACAGGAACGGGTCCAGCACGTACGTCCCGATCCAGTGGCTGACGATGACGATGCTGGACGTCGCGTAGCAGGCCGCCGCCATCGCCTGGGCGCCGCGGCCGCCGCCGAGCTCCCGCGCGATCAGCGCCGTGACGACCACCCCCGCGGCCGCCGCGAGCGTCATCGGCAGCCGCAGCATGACCAGCGAGTCCGGCGCGAGCCGGTCCATCGCCGCGGCCAGCGCCGGGATGAGCGGTGGCTGGTCGAAATACCCCCAGCTCAGGTGATCTCGACCGGCCACCAGGAAGTAGAGCTCGTCGAACCCGCCGGCGTAACGCCCGCTGGTCAGGAGCAGCGCGAGCCCGGCGAGGCCCGCGATCGCCAACACCGGGCCGCGGGCGAAAGCCACGTTCGTCGTCTGTCGCGTTTGGACAGTCACCACGGTTGCCTCCCTCGCTGTGGTCCACTCACTCCACCGGATCGGGAGCACGGGCGAAACGGGGCAAGGAAGGTCGTCGCGGCGACAAAAGTTGCGGGCCCGCGCCCGGGCCGCAACTTTGGTTGCGCATCCGGCGCGACGGCCCGCGCGAACGGTTACCGTGACCGCGTGACCAGCACCAGGCGGCCGTGGTGGCCGAGCCGCGCCGACGTCTTCTGGCTGTTGCTGGCGGCGTCCGCGTTCGCGGGGCTGAACGTCCTGCTCTACGCACTGGGCGAGGCCACGACCGGGCCGCTCGGCCCGGCAGCCGGGCTGGTGCTGCAGCTGGCCTGCGACTTCTCGATCGTGCTGCTGTTCCGGTTCCCGCGGCAGGTCGCCTGGTTCGTCGTCGCGGCGGCGGGCCTGATGCTGGCGTCCGACCTGTTCACCCCCGGCCTGCTCGTGCCGGTGCGCCAGCTCGCCCTGACGACCGTGCCGACCATCAGCCCGGTCGTGCTGTCGCAGCTGCCGCGGGTGCTGGACCGGCGGACCGTGCTGTGGCTGGCCGGGATCCTCACGCTGATCGCCGCGCGGCCGTGGGTGCCGAGCTGGAGCACCACGCCGTTCGCGCTGCTCAGCACCACGCTGCCGGCGATGTTCGGGCTGTACGGCGAGGCGCGGCGCCAGCTGCTGCGGTCGCTGCGGGACCGCGCGGAACGCGCCGAGCGCGAGCAGCACCTGCTCGCCGAGCGGGCCCGTGCGGAGGAACGGCGGCGGCTGGCGGGCGAGATGCACGACGTCGTCACGCACCGGCTCAGCCTGATGGTGCTGCACGCCGGAGCCCTCGGCGTGACGTCGCAGGAGGAGCCGGTGCGGGCGGCGGCCGAGGACATCCGCCGCGAAGGCGTCTTCGCGCTGGACGAACTGCGCGACCTCGTCGGCGTCCTGCGCAACGGCACCGAACTGAGCCCGCGGACGCTCAGCCCGGAGCAGCCCGGCGACCCGGCCCAGCTGGTCGAAGAGTCCCGCTCGGTCGGGGTGGTCACCGAGCTCGCGGTGGACGGCGACCCGGCGCAGGTGTCGCCGACCGTCGCGCGGACCGCGTACCGGCTGGTGCAGGAGGCGCTGACGAACATCCGCAAGCACGCGCCGGGCGCGTCGGCGACGGTGTCGCTGCGCTACCACCCGGGCGGCCTGGACGTCTCGGTCGGCAACACCGCGGCGTCGCGGCGGCCCGACCCGGCGCTGGCGGGCAGCGGTTCCGGAGCGGGGCTGGCCGGGCTGCGGCAGCGCGTGGAACTGGTCGGCGGGCGGTTCGACGCGGGCCCGGTACCCGGCGGCGGGTTCCGGGTCGGTGCGATACTGCCCGCCTACGTCCCGACGGCGGAAGGCACTAACCGTGATCCCGGTGCTCGTGGTCGATGACGAGCCGATGGTGTGCGCGCACCTGCGCACGATCCTCGGTTCGGCGGGCGACATCGAGGTCGTGGCCCAGGCGGGCGACGGCGCCGAAGCCGTCGAGGCCGTGGTCCGGCACCGCCCGCGGGTCGTGCTGATGGACCTGCGGATGCCGGGTGTCGACGGCCTGACCGCGATCGAGCGGATCGCGGCCCTGCCGGACCCGCCCGCGGTGGTGGCGCTGACGACGTTCGACGCGGACACGTACGTGATCCGCGCGCTGCGCGCGGGCGCGGCGGGCTTCCTGGTGAAGTCGACCCCGCCGGAGGACCTGATCGGCCTGGTCCGCGTGGCGGCGGACGGCCACACGGTGCTGTCGCCGTCCGCGGCCCGCCGTCTGGTGGCCCTGTCCTCGGACGGCCGCGAACGCGGCGACGACGCCCGCCGTCGGACGTCGGGTCTCACGGACCGCGAGCGAGATGTCTTGGCCTGCCTGGGCGAGGGACTGTCCAATGCGGACATCGCGGCCCGGCTGCACCTGGCCGAGGCGACAGTGAAGAGCTACGTGTCGCGGATGCTGGTGAAGCTGGACTGCACCAACCGGACCCAGGCGGGACTGCTGGCCCACGAAGCCGGCCTGGTCGCCCGCTAGGGCCACAGCAGCGGAACCGCGCGCCACACCGCCCAGCCGATGAGGGCGAGCCAGCCGGCGATCCAGACGAACGCGGGGATTCCCGTGCTCCCGGCGAGCATGGCGGCGTCGTCCTCCTGGTCACGGAACCCACCGCGTAAGCGGTTGGAGACGATCGCGCGCAGCCCGCCGATCTCACTGGTCAGCAGCAGCCACGCTTCGGCGTACGCGACGCCGTTCTTCAGCCAGAGCGGTGCCCAGCGCAACGCGCAGAACACGATCGCGCCGACCGCGACGACGACGGCGAAGGTGAGCACGTCCCGGGTGAACAGCAGGAGGAACACCATCGCGGCCAGGGTCAGGGTGAGCACCGCGGGGACGAGCCCGCGGTGCAGCAGGGCCGCCGCGCCCAGGCCGGCCAGCGGCGGCATCGCGTAGCCGGCGGCGATGGTCAGGACCGCGGCGAGCGCCGACGGATTCCACTGCAGGGTGCCACCGGATTCCGCACTCGTGATCCGGACCCGGAGGACACCGCCGCCGGTCAGGATGCTCACCAGCGCGTGGCCGCCTTCGTGGAAGAGCGTGCCGAGGAAGTTGGCCCCGTAGACGACATTCCGCCGGCCGCTGACGAAGGACATCACGACGGCCACGGCGGCGATCGAGGCGGTCGTGCCCACGAGCGCCGACCCCGGCGGCGGCACGGTTTCGTTGAGCACAGCGAAAGCGGACGCCATGAGTCCCTCCCCGGAGCCGTGGAGCCGTCCTCCACAGTGTCACCGGAGCGGGATTCCGGGCGGAACCCCGGCGGCGGATTGTCCTTGAGCTGTCCAGCCTCAAGCGGACGCGGGGGTGTGCTCCGCGTCGTAGGCGTCGCGGGCGTCCTGGACCGACGTCATGTGCAGCCGGGCCCACTGGTCCAGCATCTCCAGCGGCTCGGAAAGGTTGCGCCCCAGCGACGTCAGCTCGTACTCGACTTTCGGCGGAATCACCGCGTAGGCCGTGCGGGTGAGGATGCCGTCGCGGACCAGGCTGCGCAGGGTCTGCGTCAGGACCTTCTGGGAGATGCCGTCGACACGGCGGGCGATCTCGGTGAACCGCAGCGGGCCGGCGGTGAGCGCGCCGACGATGAGGACCGTCCACTGGTCGCCGATGCGGTCGAGCAGCTGACGGGTCGGGCAGTCGCGGTCGTACGGGTCCGGGTGCACAGCGCGTCTCCTCACTTTCCCAAAGAGAGTAACACGCGTTTCAGGCAGTGGGAGCCATCAACGTGGCGAAGAGGATCCGCAGGTGGCGGCGCCCTCGTTCCCAGCGCGCGTCCAGCTCACCCTGGTCGCGGGTGGCCCAGCTGGCGATGAGGATGCCGCGGACGACGTCCATCGCGGTGTACACCGCGTGCAGGAACTCGTGGTGCCCCGCGTGCTCCGGGAGCAGGGCCTTGCCGAACTCGACCAGGCTGGACGTCGCGATCGGCTCGACCACGGCCATCTGGCGGCGCAGCTCGGCGTCGGTCCGCGAGGCGACCCACAGCTCGACCGTCGCCGAGAACACCGGTCCCTGGTGCATCTCCCACATCAGCTGCAGCGCGTCGCCGACCGGGTCGGTGGACGCGCGGAGGCGGTCCAGCTCGGCCATCGCGACCTCGGTGCGCTTCGCGGCCAGGTGCCGGATCGCCGAGGTGACCAGGTCGGCCTTCGTCGGGAAGTGGTGCACCTGCGCGCCGCGCGTGACGCCGGCGCGGTCGGCGACGCGGGTGGTCGTCGTGCCCGCGTAGCCGTACTCGACCAGGCAGTCGATCGTCGCGTCGAGCAGCCGGACGCGCATCGCCGCGCTGCGCTCCTCCTGGGTGCGGCCGGTCGATCCCCGTCGTGGCGCTGACATACGTTCACTTTATGGGGCGACGCGTGCCTCGGTCGCGGCGACCAGCCCGGCGACCACCCGCTTGATGAACACGCCCAGGACCCGCCGGTAGAACCAGCCGGTGCCGGGGATCTTCGCGGTGAACGTCGAATGCCAGTGGACGTCGGTGCCACCGTCGCTCGGCGAAAGGTCGACGTAGGCGACGTAGTCCCGCAGCGGCAGGCCGTGTTCCAGCGCGTAACCGAACCGGCGGCCTTGCTCCAGCGCGACGATCTTCTCGTACGAGCGGGTGCGGCCGGTGCGGAACAGCCGGACCGCGCCGAGCCCCTCTCGCTCCTCCTCCCCTTCGCTGACCAGCTCGAACGACTCCAGCGGCGACCAGGTGGGCCAGCTCGCGCCGTCACGGAGGAGGGCGTAGACGGTGTCGGCCGAGGCGGACGTCCGGCCGCGGACGGAAATGCTCTGTACCATTTGGTACGTGTACCATCTGGTACATGATCGACACAAGCCCGCGGGCCAAGCTGCTGGACGCGGCGATCGACCACATCGCCCACCACGGCGGCGCGGGCAAGAGCCTGCGCGCGCTGGCTGCCGACATCGGCACCAGCCACCGCATGCTCATCTACCACTTCGGCTCGAAGGAAGGCCTGCTCACAGCCGTCGCGCGCGAGGTCGAGGCCCGGCAGCGCACGGCGCTGGCCGACGTCGGCGAAGGCCGCGAATTCTGGCAGCGCCTGACGGCCGACGACCTGCGCGCCAACGAGAAGCTCTTCTTCCAGCTCTGGGGCCAGGCCCTCGGCGGCACCCCGGGCACCACCGAGTTCCTGGACGGCGTCGTCGACGACTGGCTCGGCCCGATCGAGGCCCTGCTCGCGCGCTACGGCGTCCCCGAGGCCGACCGGCCCGCGCACGCCCGCCTCGGGCTGGCCGTCACCCGCGGTCTGCTGCTCGACCTCGTCACGACCGGCGACCGTGAGGCCGTCGACGCCGCGATGGAGCGGTTCCTCGCGATGTACGCCCTTACACAGCCCGAACAGTAGGCGCACGCCGTCCGAACACCCGCCCGCGAAAGTTCTCCTCGTACCGGAAACCTCCACTGAAGGAGACACCATGCGAGGACCCATCTGGACGCGGCGGCTGGCACTGGCGGGCGCCGGGAGCGCGGCCTGCCTGCTGGCGCTGGCGCCGCTGGCCTCCGCCCAGACGACGTCCCCGGCGCCGGTCGCGCCGATCACGCTCAGCCCCGAGGAGTCGCAGCAGGTCTGCGGCGACTGGGTGCCGAAGCTGCAGAAGCGGGCCGACAGCCTGGAGAAGCGGATCAACGGCGGCCCGGAGGTGGCCGGCTCGGTCGCCAACCTCAAGGCCCGCGCGCAGGACCAGCGCACCGCGGGGCACAACGACCGCGCGACCAAGCTCGACGAGCGCGCCACCAAGCGTCAGGGCAAGGTCGGCGAGCTGACCACCGCGAAGCAGAAGCTCGACGCCTTCGCCTCCGCCCACTGCAAGCCGGCCGCCCCGGCGCCGACCAAGTGAGGGCGGCGAAGATCGCGGCAGCGGCCGGGGCCGTCGCGCTCATCACGCTCGGCTGCTCGGCCTGCCGCGACAACCTGGTGGGCTCACCCGGCTCCGGGACCTCGCCGGCGTCGTCCGAACTGAGCGGCATCGAGTCGACACTCAACGGCGTCGAGTCCGACATGAACAGCGATGGCTCACCCTGACCGGCTAGCGTCTCCCCGGAAGTGACGGCGGAGACGGGAGCGGGAATGGGGTCACCGGGGCGCGGCCTCGTCCTCGTGGTCGAGGACGAGGCCGCGATCGCCGAGCTGGCGGCGCTGTACCTCAAGCGCGACGGTTTCGGCGTGCACGTCGAGGCGGACGGCGGCCGCGCGCTCGACGCCGTCCGGCGGCTCAAGCCGGTGGCGATCGTGCTCGACATCGGACTGTCCGGAATGGACGGTATCGAGATCTGCAAGACCCTGCGCGCGGCCGGGGACTGGACGCCGGTGCTGTTCGTCACGGCCCGCGACGACGAGCTGGATCGGTTGCTGGGCTTGGAGATCGGTGCCGACGACTATCTGACCAAGCCGTTCAGCCCGCGCGAGCTGGCCGCGCGCGTCCGGACCGTGCTGCGGCGCGCGTCCGGGGCGGCGGCGGCCCCGTCGGCGTTCACCGTCGGCGCGGCGCGAGTGGACCTCACGAGCCGCCGCGCGTGGGCGGGCGAGACGGAGATTTCCCTGACGTCCACGGAGTTCGACCTGCTCACGCACCTGCTCCGGCACCCGGGGCAGGTGCTTTCGCGCGACCAGCTGCTCAGCGCCGTCTGGGGGTACGCCGCGGCGGCGGGCACGCGCACGGTGGACGTCCACGTCGCGCAGCTGCGGGCGAAACTCGGCGCGTCCAGTCCGATCAGGACGGTCCGCGGCATCGGCTACGCGGCGGACCCGGCATGAGGTACCGCGGCACCCTGGCCGGGCGGATCACGCTCGTCTGCCTCGCCGTCGCCGGGATCGCGGTGATCGTGGCCGGGTTCGTGGCCGCGCGGCTGATCCGGACCACGGCGGACAACGTGCTGCAGACGTCGCTCTCGGCCCAGGCCGACGTCGTCGCGTCGCAGCTCGACGAGACCGGCATCGGCAACCGGCTCGGCGTCGGCAAGGTCGCCGACGTCGTGCGCGGGCAGGGCATCTCGGTCGTCGTGCGGCGCGCGGGCGGGCAGCCGGCCGGCGACGCGGTGTCCGTGCAGGCGGCGGTGAAGGCGGGCCTCGGCGCGCGGCACTCCGAGCGGGTCGTGGTCGCGGGCGCGCAGTACCTGGTGGAGACGCGCCCGATCGGCAGCCGCGGCGCGGCGTTCGGCTTGGTCCTGCCGGCACGCAACGCGGAGACGACACAGCGTGCGCTCGTCCGGAACATCCTGTTCGCGCTGGGGATCGGGCTGCTGGTGGCGGCCGCCGCCGGGTTCGTGTCCGGGCGGCTGCTGGGCCGTCCGCTGCGCCGCGCGGCCGCGGCCGCCGGTTCGCTGCGGGCCGGCCGGCGGGACGTCCGGGTGCCGGTCGAGGGGCCGCGGGAGGTCGCGGAGGTGGCGGGCTCGCTGAACTCGCTGGCCGACGCGCTGGCTCACAGCGAGGCGCGGCAGCGGGATTTCCTGCTTTCGGTGTCGCACGAGCTGCGGACGCCGCTGACGACCGTGACGGGTTTCGCCGAGGCGATCGCGGACGGCGTCGCGTCGGGCGACGACGCCCAGCGCGCCGGGCAGACGATCCAGCGGGAGGCGGTGCGGCTGGAGCGCCTGGTCACGGACCTGCTGGAACTGGCCCGGCTGGGCGCCGACGAGTTCCGCCTGGACGTCACGACCCTCGACCTGGGCGCGCTGCTGCGCGACTGCGCGGAGGTCTGGCAGCTGCGGTGCGCCCGCGAAAACGTGCGGCTTTCCGTTGCGGCGCCTCCTTCCCCCGTGCTCGTTTCCGCCGACGCCCGCCGCCTGCACCAGGTCGTAGACGGCCTGGCAGAAAACGCCCTCCGAGTGACCCCCGCGGGCGCCCCCATGGTCTTCGCCCTTTCCGTGTCCGGCTCCGACGCCCACCTTTCGGTCCGCGACGGCGGCCCGGGCCTGGCCCCGGAGGACTACCCGGTGGCGTTCGAGCGCGGCGTCCTGAACGCCCGCTACCGCGACCGCCGCCCGGTCGGCTCGGGCATCGGCCTGGCCCTGGTCCACGGCCTGGTCACCCGCATGGGCGGGACCCTGACGGCAGGCCCAGCCCCGGAAGGCGGCGCGGCCTTCACGATCACCCTCCCGCTGGCCCCGACGTCGACCACAGTCCCCCTCCCCCGCCCCTGACCCGACCCTCCAGGCACGCGACCCGACCCCCCGGGTACGCAAGCCGCCCCTCCAGGCACGCAAGCCGACCCCCTGGGTACGCGAGCCGCCCCTCCAGACACGCGAGTCGACCTCCCAATCACGCGAGTCGACCCTCCAATCACGAGTGATGCCCCTCCAATCACGCGAGATGCCTCCCTGATCACGCGAGATGCCCCTCTGATCTCACGTGATGCCCCTTCAAGCACGCGGCGGTCAGGCCGGTGTGGCCAGCTGGGCCGCGCGGTCGGTCACGTCCATCACGGCCCAGTGCTCGACGATCCGGCCGTCGCGGACGCGGATCATGTCCATGCTGGTCACGGCGTAACTGCGGCCGGTCGAGATCTGCGTTCCCGTGCTCGTGTAGCGGTTCACCGAGAAATCGCCGTCGCTGACGTTCCGCTCGACCCGGACGCCCACGTCGCGGAAGTCGGCGAAGAACTCTCCGCCCAGCATGGCTTCCCACTTCGCGCGCCAGGCGTTGATGCCGTGGTGGTCGCCGCCCGCGCCGCCGCGGTGGTCGACCACGTCCGGGTCGATGTAGCGCAGGCCTTCGGCGACGCTCTCGGCCGTGAACGGCGTCAGCGCGATCAGCCGGCGGTGAACTTCGGCAGCGTCCATGGTCACTCCTTAAGTGGGGAACTCCCCAGTTAGTGTTCGGCTACGCTAACCGGGGAGATCCCCAGTTGGCAAGGGAGCAGCATGACGGCACGGGCCCGCAGGTCGGACGCGCGGGACAACCAGGCGCTGCTGCTCGCCGCCGCGAAAGAGGTCTTCGCCGAGGACGGGCCGGACGCGCCGCTCGACCGCGTCGCCCGCCGCGCCGGCGTCGGCAACGCGACGATGTACCGGCACTTCCCGAACCGTCGCGAACTGGTCGTCGCGGTGTACGCCGACGAAGTCGCGGAGCTGCGAAGCCGCGCGAACCTCGACGCGGACGACGCCGGCGAAGCGCTCTTCGCCTGGCTGGAGCTGTTCATCGAGCACGTCCGGACCAAGCGCGCGCTCGCGCTGTCGCTGGCCGATCCCGCGGGCGAGCACGAGAGCCTGTTCGCCGGGTGGCACGCCGCGATGAACACGACCGCCGCCACCCTGCTCGGCCGCGCCCGGGCTGCCGGTCACGTCGCCCCCGACGTCACCGAACTGGACCTCCTCCTGCTCGCGACCGGCATCGCCCTCTCCGGCGGCGAGCCCGCCCGGCTGCTCACCCTGGTCCGCCGCGGCGCGTCGGCGCGCTGAACTCGTACCGGGACGGCGAACTCACGTACCCGGACGGTCGGCTCACGTAACCGGAAGGCCGGCTCACGTACCCAGGGGGTCGGCTCGCGCACCCGGGCGGTCGGCTCGCGCACCTGGCGGATCGGTGCGCGTACCCAGAGGGTCGGCTCACGTATCTGGAGGGTCGGCTCGCGCACCTGGCGGGTCGGCCCACGTACCCAGAGGGTCGGCTCGCGCATTTGAAGGGTCGGCTCACGCACCCAGGGGGTCGGCTCGCGCACCCGGGCGGTCGGCTCGCGCACCTGGCGGTCGGCCCACGTACCCAGAGGGTCGGCTCGCGCATTTGAAGGGTCGGCTCACGCACCCAGGGGGTCGGCTCGCGTACCCGGGCGGTCGGCTCGCGTACTGGAGGGTCGACTCGCGTGATCAGAGGCGCAACTCGCGTGGTTGGGCGCGTGACTCGCGTGATCAGAGGGGTATCTCGCGTGATTGAGGAGGCATCTCGCGTGATTGGAGGGGCATCACGTGTGATCGGGGGGTCGACACGTGATTGGAGGGTCGGCTCGCGTGATTGGAGGGACGACACGCGTACTCCGGTGGACGACACGCGTACCTGGGGGGACGACACGGTGGGGGTCGTTAGGGTCTGGGGATGGAGATGCTGCACCTGCGCTACTTCGTCGCGGTCGCCGAGGAGCTGAACTTCTCGGCGGCGGCCCGGAAGCTGCACATGGCCGCGTCGCCGTTGAGCCAGCGGATCAAGGACCTCGAGCACGAGCTCGGGCAGCAGCTGTTCGACCGCAGCACCCACCACGTCACGCTCACCGCCGCCGGGACCGCGTTGCTGCCGCTCGCGCGGGACGTCCTCGAGCAGGTGAGCGCCATCCCGTGGCGGCTGCAGGAGGCCGTGCGGCCGCAGCGCAGCACCGTTTTCCTCGGCATGCCCGCGGGGGTGCACCCGGACCTGCGGGAGCGGGTCAACGCCCTGGCCGAGCGGGTCAAGGCGCGCTACGAGCTCAAGCGCTGGCCCGGCACCACCGCCGACCTCGTCCAGGGCGTGCACGACGGGAAGCTCGCGCTCACCCTCGCCCGGCTGCCGGTCACCGATCCGGCGCTGGAGCAGCTGCCCGTGATGTCGGAACGGCTCGGCGCGGTCGTCCCGGCCGACCTGTTCACCGGACGGGACTCCGTCACCCTCGCCGAGCTGGCCGAATTCCCGTACGTGGCCTCACCCGGGGAAATCACGCCCGCCTATTTCGACCAGCTCGACCACCAGCTGACCGAACTGGGCGTCAAGAAACGCATCCGGCTGACCAACACCGGCTACGGCGGGACGTCCGAAATCATTTCCAGCGGCGAGGCGTTCTCCATTTCCATGCTCGACGACCGGAGCCCGATGCACGGTTACCGCCTGGACGACGTGATCGTGTTGCCGTTCAGCGACTTCCAGCCTCAATTGGACACCGGCCTGCTGTGGCGCCGGGACCGCGACCTGCAAGAACTCGTCGAGGCCGCGAAAGACATCTTCGCGGAGCCGATAATCACGTAAACAATGGTATGACCGTCGCGGTCATACCATTGTGCGCATCATGATCATTCCCTTTCGCGCCGCCCGCGCCTACGTTCGTAAGTAGAGCGAAACAGCAAGGCGCGAAAGGACGAACGATGACGAACATCACCGCCGGCCCGCTGGACGGCGTGCGTGTGATCGACCTCTCGACCGTGGTGATGGGCCCGTACGCGGCCCAGATCATGGGCGACCTCGGCGCCGACGTGATCAAGATCGAGTCCCCCGCGGACACCGTGCGGGTGGGCCAGTACCGCACCACGCCGGGCATGACCCCGCTGAACCTCAACGTCAACCGCAACAAGCGCAGCGTGGCCCTCAACCTCAAGGACGAGGCCGAGCGCGAGCAGGCCCTCAAGCTGATCGACACGGCCGACGTGCTGATCACCAACATGCGCCCCGGCGCGCTGGCCCGGCTCGGAATGAACTACGCCGACGTCGCCGCGCGCAACCCGCGCCTGGTCTACGCCCACGCGCAGGGCTTCCGCAGCGACTCCGACCAGGCGGGCAACGCCGCCTACGACGAGACCGTGCAGGCCTCCTCCGGCCTGGTCGACGTCGCCAACCGCGCGCTCGGCCAGCCGGTCTACCTGCCGACGATCATCGGCGACAAGGTGTCGTCGCTGACCATCGCCTACAGCGTTCTCGCCGCGCTGGTCCACCGTGACAAGACCGGCGAGGGCCAGCAGATCGAGATCCCGATGACGGACACCCTGCTCGCGTTCAACCTGGTCGAGCACCTCGCCGGCCACACCTACGAGCCCGCCGAGGGCCCCACCGGCTTCGGGCTGTCGATGACGAAGGGGCACGCCGCGGTCCGCACCAAGGACGGCCTCGCCTGCGTCATCCCCTACAACCCCCAGAACTTCCGCGACTTCTTCGCCGCGGCGGGACGTCCGGAGCTGGCCGCGGACCGGCGGGTCAACGGCGAGGCCATCGATCGCGCCGACAACGAGTGGCTCACCGAGCAGATCGCCGCGTGCGCCCCGGCGCTGACCACCGGCGAGTGGGCCGAGGTCTGCGCGAAGCACAGCATCCCGATGGCGCCGGTGCTCGAGCTGGACCGGGCGCACGAGGACAGCTACGTCCGCGACGGCCACCTGCTCGACACCGTCGAGCACCCGAGCGAGGGCACCATCCGCACGGTCGGCATCCCGGTCAAGTTCTCCGCGACGCCCGGCTCGATCCGCCGCCTGGCCCCGCTGGCCGGGCAGGACACCGCCGAAGTCCTCGCGGAACTCTGAGAAAGAAGCAAGACCATGACCGAAGTACGCACCGAGCGGATCGGCAGCACTCTGCTGATCACGATCGACCGGCCGCAGGCGCGAAATGCCGTGAACGCCGCTGTCGCCGCCGGGCTGGCCGCCGCGCTGGACGAGCTGGAAGCCGACCCCACGCTCCGGGCGGGCGTCCTGACCGGCGCCGAGAACACCTTCAGCGCCGGGATGGACCTCAAGGCCGCGCTCAAGGGCGAGTCGCCGGAGATCCCGGGCCGCGGGTTCGGCGGCCTGACCGAAGCCGAGCTGACCAAGCCGCTGATCGCCGCCGTCGAAGGGTTCGCCATGGGCGGCGGGTTCGAACTCGCCCTGGGTTGCGACCTCATCGTCGCCGCCGAAGACGCCAAGTTCGGCCTGCCGGAAGTCAAGCGCGGCCTGATCGCCGCCGGCGGTGGCGTGATCCGGCTGCCGAAGCGGATCCCGCACCACCTGGCGATGGAGTTCCTGCTCACCGGCGAGCCCGTCACCGGCCGCCGCGCGGGTGAGCTGGGCCTCGTTAACCGCGTGACGCCGACCGGGGACGCCGCCGCCGTCGCATTGCAGCTGGCCGAGAAGCTGGCGGAGAACGCGCCCCTGGCGCTGGCCGCCGTGAAGAAGATCGTGCGTGCCGCGGATCCCGCGACCGCGCAGCGCGAAGAAATCAAGAACCTGATGCAGTCCGCCGACGTCCGCGAGGGCATGACCGCCTTCGCCGAGCGCCGCGCTCCGAAGTGGACCGGTGAGTGACATGAAGATCGACGAAGTCCGCCAGCACGTGACGACTCCCCTGACCGCCCCGGCGTTCGCGCCCGTGGTCCCGAGGTTCACCAACCGCGAGTACCTGAACATCGTCTACCGCACCGACGCCGACGCCCTGCGCGCCGTCGTGCCGGAGCCGCTGCAGGTCGAAGAACCGTTGGTGCGCTTCGAGGTCATGAAGATGGGCGACGTCTCCGGCTACGGCCCGTACACCGAGTCCGGCCAGGCGATCGAAGTCAGCTTTGACGGCGAGCGCGGCGAGTACCTGCACGCGATGTACCTCGACAACTTCCCGGCTACGGCGTCCGGACGCGAGGTCAGCGCGTACCCGAAGACGGTCGGCAGCCCGAGTCTGTATGTCGACAACGGTGTCCTGGTCGGCACGCTGGACTACGGGACGCTCCGGGTGGCGACCGCGACCATGGGCTACAAGCACCACGAGCTGGACGTCCGAGAGGCCGAACGGCAGATCACGGTCCCCACGTTCATGTTCAAGACCATCCCCCACTACGACGGCACGCCGCGAGTGCAGGAGCTGGTCCGCACCGAGATCACCGACGTCGTGGTCAAGGAGGCCTACACCGGCCCCGCGCGGCTGCAGCTGTTCCAGCACGTCCTGGCCCCGCTGGCCGACCTGCCCGTGCTGGAGGTCGTGTCCGCCAGCCACATCCTCACCGACTTGACGCTCGCTCCGGTCAAGCCGGTCTTCGACTACCTGAAGGGAACCCGGTCATGACTTTCCGCAACGCAGCGGTCATCGGTGCCGGCACCATCGGCCTGTCCTGGACGGCGCTGTTCGCCCACCACGGCCTGACCGTCCGGGTCAGCGACCCGCGCCCCGACCTCGCCGAGGCCATCACCGACGCGCTCGAGACGTTCGCCCCGCACCTCGGCACGACCGCCGGCGAGCTGGCGAGCCGGGTCCACGTCGCCACCGACGTCACCGACGCCGTGAAGGACGCCGATGTCGTGCAGGAGAACGGTCCCGAGAACGTCGAGTTCAAAAAGGACCTGTTCGCGACGCTGGTCAAGGAAGCCCCGCAGCACGCCCTGTTGCTGAGTTCGTCCAGTGCCATTCCGTCAACGGCGTTCACTGACGAGATCGACGGCAGCCGAGTCCTCATCGGACATCCGTTCAACCCACCGCACCTGATCCCGCTGGTCGAGGTCGTCCCCGGCGAGCAGACCAGTCAGCAGAGTGTCGAGACCGCCGTCGCCTTCTACACCTTCCTCGGCCGGACGCCGGTCGTGGAGCGCAAGGAGATCGCCGGGTTCGTCGGCAACCGGCTGCAGAACGCGCTGAGCCGCGAGGCGATCTACCTCGTCGAACAGGGTGTCGTGACGCCGGAGGACCTGGACAAGGTCATCACGAACTCGCTCGGCATCCGCTGGGCCACCGTCGGGCCGTTCCTCGGCTCGCACCTCGGCGGCGGCCCCGGTGGGTACCGGCACATGGCCGAGCACATCGGCAAGTCGATGAAGAAGATGTGGGCCGGGCTGGGCAACCCCAGCCAAAGCCCCGAAGAGCAGGAACGGCTGATCGAAGCCGTCGAAAAGGCTTACGGCTCCTCCACGTACTCGGAACTCGCCGAGACGCGCGACCGCAAGCAGCTCGCCGTCATCAAAGCAGTGGAGGAGAACTGACATGGAACCGCTCAAGGACAAGCTGACCGCCGACTTCTACGACTTCGAAGCGCTGCTGCCGGACGACGAGCGCAAGCTGCTCGTCCAGGCCCGCGAGTTCATGCAGAACGACGTGAAGCCGCTGGTCAACGAAAACTGGGAGAAGGGCACCTTCCCGAAGGAACTGATCGGGATGTTCCGCGAGAGCGGCCTCGCCGGCCTGCCCTACGAGGGTTACGGCGAGCACAAGCCCGCGGTCAGCCACCTGCTCACCGGCATGATGGCGATGGAGATGAGCCGCACCGACGCGTCGGTCGCGACGTTCTTCGGTGTCCACAACGGACTCGCGATGTACTCCATCTACTCCGGCGGCAGCCAGGAACAGCGCGACCGCTGGCTCCCCGAGATGGCCGCGATGGACAAGATCGGCGCGTTCGCGATGACCGAGCCGCTCGGCGGATCGGACGTCGCGGGTGGCATGCGCACCACCGCCAAGCGGGACGGCGACACCTGGATCCTCAACGGCGCCAAGAAGTGGATCGGCAACGCGACCTTCGCCGACTACATCGTCGTCTGGGCGCGCGACGTCGACGACAACCACGTCAAGGGCTTCGTCGTCGAGAAGGACATGCCGGGCTTCGTGCCGGAGAAGATCGAGGGCAAGATCGCGTTCCGGATCGTCGAGAACGCCGAGATCACCCTGACCGGCGTCCGTGTGCCGGAGGCCAACCGCCTGCAGGGCATCAACTCCTTCCGCGACGTCGCGGAGATCCTGCGCGCCACCCGCGGCGGGGTCGCGTGGCAGGCGCTCGGCGTGGCGATCGGCGCCTACGAGGCCGCGCTCGCCTACGCCCAGGAGCGGCAGCAGTTCGGCCGGCCGATCGCCCGCTTCCAGCTGGTGCAGGACCTGCTCGTGAAGAACCTCGGCAACATCACCGCGTCGTGGGGCATGCTCGTGCAGCTCGCCCGCCTGCAGGACGCGGGGATCTTCAAGGACGAGCACTCGTCGCTGGCCAAGGCGTTCGTGACGTCCCGGATGCGGGAGGTCGTCGCCTGGAGCCGGGAGATCTTCGGCGGCAACGGGATCGTGCTCGGCTACGACGTCGCGCGGTTCTTCGCCGACGCCGAGGCGATCTACTCGTTCGAAGGCACGCGCGAGATGAACACGCTGATCGTCGGCAAGGCGATCACCGGACAGTCCGCGTTCGTGTAAGGACGCTCAGTTCACGCAGCCGGCGGCCGTCGAGGTCGCCGGCTGCTCCGTCTTGTCCGAAGACTTGTCCGGCGTGGGTGTCGTCGAACCGGTCGCGGCGACCGGGCGGACACCGACCGCCGCGTCACCCGACGCCTGCACCGACGGGGTGCTGATCGCCGTGCGCACGAACTGCTGGACCTGACCCGGGTCGACCTTCACCGCGTCGCCGTCGGACGGCGTCGCCAGCGAGAGGCTCTGCACCGGGATCGTGGCGAACCCGATCGCGCCCGACGTCATCCCCCGCAGCTGCTGCGCGAAGCTCAGGACGTCCCAGCCCTTGTCCAGCACCACCGCGCCCTGCACCGCGCTGACCAGCGCGTTCAGCTTCGACGGTTCGGTGAACGTGCCGGCGTTGAGAACGGTCTTCGCCATCCCGGACAGGAACGCCTGCTGCCGGGCGATCCGGTCGAGGTCACCGTTGAGCAGGCCGTGGCGCTGCCGGACGAACGCGAGCGCCTGGGCGCCGGACAGCGTCTGCGTCCCGGCCGGGAAGTCCGCGCCGGAGTAGGTGTCGTGCACCGGCGCCTTGAGGCAGACCTCGACACCGCCGACGGCCTGCGACAGCGCGTCGAACCCGGCGAGGTTGATCGACGCGTAGTGGTTGATCGTGAGGCCGGTGAACTTCTCGACGGTCTGGATGGTGGTCTTCGCGCCGGCCTCGTTCGCCGCCACCTCCAGCTGCGCGCCGGACAGCCCCTGGGCCCGCAGACCGGACATCGAGGCGTTCTTGCCGCGGCTGTACGCCGAGTTGATCTTGTGCTTGCCGTAACCGCCCGCGATGTCCACATAGGAGTCACGCGGGATCGAGATCGCGGTCGCCGCGGCGCCGCCGGCCGGGATGTGCACCACGATGATCGTGTCGGTGGTGTCACCGCCGTCGTCTCCGCTGCCCGCGTGCAGGGCGTCGAGCACGTTCTGCGGCAACGGGTTGCCGTAGGCGTCGGTCCGCGCGTCGATCCCGACGAGCAGGATGTTCTGGGCGACCTTGAGCGGCTCGCCGGGCGGTGCGTCTTCCGTGTCGATCTGCGCGGCGGGCGGGATGACATTGGCCGTGACGATGCCGTCGTCCAGCTTGCTCAGCTGCGACCACGCGTACCCGGTCGCGGCGAGCACCAGCGTCGACACGACGCCGAGCACCACGCGGCCGCCGACGCGGCTCCCCCGGGACGACCACAGCACGACAGGTTCCCCTTGCTTCCCTCGATGGACCTCCGACCCCTGTCTTCGAGGATCACCGCGCTAGCTGGGAATTACCTGAGAAACTTGTTGAAAGCTTGTGACGCTGCCCGATCGGCCGAGCAAGAACGAGCCTATCGGCCGATTTCGCCACGGACCGTGCCGGAGCGGGCACGGGAAAGTGCTGTGGCGCCTGCCACACGCGTCCCGGCTATCGGGTCAACGCGGCATCCTGCGCCAGATCGCGCGGGGCAGCAAGCGCATCCCGAAGAAGACCGGACGGAGTACTCCCGGCACCCAGACGACCCCGCGCCCGCGGCGCAGCGCGGCGACCGTCGCGTCCGCGACCTGATCCGGCGTGCTCGAGAACGGCGCCGGGGACATGCCCTCGGTCATCCGCCCGATCACGAAGCCCGGGCGCACGAGCAGCAGGCGGACGCCGGAGCCGTGCAGCGCGTCGGCGAGGCCGCTCGCGAAGCCGTCGAGGCCGGCCTTCGCCGAGCCGTAGACGTAGTTCGCGCGGCGCACCCGCACCCCGGCCACCGAGGAGAACACGACGAGGCTGCCGTGCCCCTGCGCGCGCAGCAGGTTCGCGGCGTGCGTGAGGACGCCGACCTGGGCGACGTAGTCGGTGTGGACGATGGCGGCGGCGTGGGCGGCGTCGGACTCCGCGCGCTCCTGGTCGCCGAGGACGCCGAAGGCGAGCACGACGACGTCCAGGGGCCCGTGGTCGGCCGCGACCTTCTCCAGGAATGCGCCGTGCGCGGCGAGGTCGTCGGCGTCGAAGTCGGCCGTTTCGACGGTTTCGGCGCCCGCTTCGCGCAGCGCGGCGACCTCCGCGGCGAGGTCGGCGCCCGGCCGCGCGGCCAGCACGAACCGCCGCGCGTCCCCGTCGACCAGGCGTTTCGCCACGGCCAGCCCGATCTCACTGCGTCCGCCGAGCACCAGCACCGTTCCGCTCACCCGGGCAGTCTCCCAGCCCGGCCACACGCCGCGCCCGGCAGGTACGTGCACGAGATGCAACTTTGCATGACGTGCAAGTTCCGCTACCGTGGTGGTGTGCCCCCACCTCCCGGCCTGCGTGAGCGCAAGAAGTACGAGACGCACCGCGCGCTGGCCGTCGCCGCCGTCGAACTCGTCGCCGAGCGCGGCCTCGACGACGTCACGGTGGAGGACATCGCGGCCGCGGCCGACGTGTCGGTCCGCACGTTCTTCAACTACTTCGCGTCCAAAGAGGACGCCGTGGTGATCGCCTTCCCGGACCACCTCGAACGCACCGAGCGCGCCGTCGAGCGGTTCCTCGCCCAGTCGCCCGAACTGTCCACAATGGACGCGCTGGTCGCCGTCATGCGCGAAGAGGTCGCCGACGTCGCGGAAAACCCGCGGGAGTGGCTGGCCCGGATGACCGCGATCAAGAAGAACCCGGCCCTGTTCCACCGCGCGGTGACCATGAACGCCCAGCAGGCCGAGCCGCTGACCGCGGCGATCGCCCGGCGCGCCGGGTGCGAGCAGGGCGACCTGTTTCCGTCGCTGCTGCTGGCCGTGGTCGGCGGCGCGATGAGCGCCGCGATGCTGCGGTGGCGCGAGCTGGACGGCAAGAACATCACGGTCACCGAGCTCTTCGACGAGGCCGTGGCGAGCGTCGCCGCCGGCCTGCCCGACCCGAAGCGGACCCGCTGACCGGTCCGCGTCCGACACCCAGGGGGGACACCCATGTCCATGACCGCCGACCCACCGGAGACGACGACGTCCGGCCCGATGAGCCGCCGGCAGGTGCTCGAAGCCATGTCCGGGCTGATGATGGGCATCTTCGTGGCCATCCTCGCCTCGACCGTGGTCGCCAACGCGCTGCCGCGGATCGTCAGCGAGCTGGGCGGCTCGCAGTCGTCCTACACCTGGGTGGTCACCACCGAGCTGCTGGCGATGACCGCCACCGTCCCGTTGTGGGGCAAGCTTTCCGACCTCTACAACAAGAAGCTGCTGATCCAGGTCTCGCTAGCACTGTTCGTGGTCGGCTCGCTCGTGGCCGGGTTCGCCGGCAACATCGAGGTGCTGATCGCCAGCCGGGTCGCCCAGGGCATCGGCGGCGGCGGGCTCACCGCGCTCGCGCAGGTGATCATGGCCGCCATCGTGTCCCCGCGTGAGCTGGGCAAGTTCTCCGGGATCTTCGGCGGCGTGTTCGCCGTCGGCACCGTCGCCGGCCCGCTGATCGGCGGTGTCCTGGTCGACACCTCGTGGCTCGGCTGGCGCTGGTGCTTCTTCCTCGGCGTGCCGTTCGCCGTCGCCGCGATCCTGTTGCTGCAGCGGACGTTGAAGCTGCCGACGGTGAAACGGGACGTCAAGGTCGACTACCTGGGCGCGTTCCTGATCATGGCCGGAGTGTCGACGCTGCTCGTCTGGTCGTCGCTGGCCGGGCACCAGTTCGCCTGGGGCTCCTGGCAGACCGCGGTGCTGGTGACCACCGGCCTGGTCGTGCTGGCGCTGGCCGTGCTGGTCGAGGCGAAGGTGCGCGAGCCGATCCTGCCGCTGGGCCTGTTCCGCAACCGCACGATCACCCTCACCACGGTGGCCAGCTTCCTGGTCGGCGTCGCGATGTTCGGCGGCACGGTGTTCCTGTCGCAGTACTTCCAGCTGGCGCTGGGCAAGTCGCCGACGGTGGCCGGGCTGATGAGCCTGCCGATGATCTTCGGCCTGCTCGTCTCCTCGACGGTGTCGGGCCAGCTGATCAGCCGGACCGGCAAGTGGAAGGCACACCTGATCCTCGGCGCGATCCTGCTGGCGGCCGGGCTCGGGCTGCTCGGCACGATCGACGCGCACACGAGCGTGCTCATGCTCAGCCTGTTCATGCTGGTGCTCGGCGTCGGCGTCGGCATGCTGATGCAGAACCTGGTGCTGGTGGCGCAGAACGACGTCCCGGCGCACGACCTCGGCGCGGCGACGTCCACGCTGTCGTTCTTCCGCAGCCTCGGCGGCTCGATCGGGGTGAGCGCGCTCGGCGCGGTGCTCGCCGACCGCGTCACCACCCTGATCACGGCGGGCCTCGGCCCGCTGCCGGGCGGCGGCAGCTCGGAGACGGTGCCGAACCTGGCGACGTTGCCGGAGCCGGTGGCGAGGGTGATCCGGGAGGCGTACGGCACGGCGACCAGCGACCTGTTCCTGATCGCGGCGCCGATCGCGTTGCTCGTGGTCGTCGCGGTGGCGTTCCTCAAGCACCTGCCGCTCAAGACGCAGAGCGGCCTGGAGCGGCTGGCGGACGAGGAGCCCGCGGTGCGCTAGCTTGCCCGAGTGGACTTCGAAAGCGTCGTCGAGCGCCACCGCCGGGAGATCCAGGTGCACTGCTACCGGATGCTCGGCTCGCTGAGCGACGCCGAAGACCTCACGCAGGAGACGTTCCTGCGGGCGTGGAAGAGCCGCGACGGGTTCGAAGGCCGCGCGAGCGTGCGCACCTGGCTCTACCGGATCGCGACGAACGCGTGCCTCGACACGCTCGCCCGCCGGCCGCGGCGGGTGCTGCCGGACCAGCTGGGCCCGTCCGGGGAACCGGGCGGGCCCCTCGCGGCGGCCGACCTGCCGTGGCTGGAGCCGTACCCGGACCGGCTGCTGGACACCGGCGCGCCGGACGCCCTGGTCGTCGAGCGCGAGACCATCGAGCTGGCGTTCCTCGCCGCCGTGCAGTACCTGCCGCCGCGGCAGCGGGCGGTGCTGATGCTGCGGGACGTGCTCGGCTGGCCGGCGAAGGAGACGGCGTCGGTGCTGGAAACGACCGTCGCGTCGGCCAACAGCGCGCTCCAGCGGGCCCGGACGACGCTGCGCGAGCGGCTGCCCGCGCGCCGGGCCGAGTGGTCCGCGGGTGATCCGACGGCCGAGGAAGCCGCGCTGCTCAAGCGGTTCATCACGGCGTACGAACAGGGTGACCCGAACGCGGTGGCGCGGCTGCTGCACGAGGACGCGCAGGCGGTCATGCCGCCGTACACGCTGTGGTTCGGCTCGCGCGACGCGATCACCGCGGCCCTGTCGCTCAGCCTGGACCCGGCCGCGCCGACGTGCGTCGGCCGGTTCCGGATGCTGCCGGTCCGCGCCAACCGCCAGCCCGCCGTCGCGACGTACCTGCGCCGCCCGGGCGAAGACGGCTACCGCTGGTTCGGCGTGACGCTGCTGACCGTCGAGCGCGGCCTGGTCGCGGCGATGGCGGCGTTCGAGGGCACGTCGCCGGCGCCGTGGGGCCTGCCGGAAACCTGGCCCGCGGAGGGCTTCCCCACGCCGTAGTGAGCCCGCTGGGAGAGCACGAACGCGGATCCCCGCGCGCGCTCCGGAAACCGTGGTGAATGGTGGGCCGGCAATGCGTCACCCACATCAGGCAAAGGAAATGCCCGGGTGGGTGATTCCCGCGGGAATCACCCACCCGGGCGCACACACATCCGGTATTCGTTTCTCCGGATTCGGTGTTTCGCTTTCAGGCCGCCGGGAAGAGGTCACCGGGCGGCGGTCAGGCCACTCGGTCCCGCTGGGGCGCCGTGCGCACCAGCTGCCGGCGTTCGACCGCGGTGTACCCGCCGAAAACGCCATGGTCCAGGCCGTTGTCGAGCGCGTAGCCGAGGCACTCGGCGCGTACCGGGCAGCGACCGCACACCGCCTTCGCGTGGGACGTCTGCCGGGCGCCCGGACCGACCTCGGAGATCGGGAAGAACAGTTCCGGGTCCTCGTCCTTGCAGGCCGCGAGTTCCGCCCAGCCCGTCATCGTGGCTTCCATTTCCTTCGTTCACCTCCCTAGCTCTCTTGTTTCCCATTGTCATGGCGCGTCAACCGACTTGACCGCCGCGGGCGCGCAAGCGTATCCGCGTGGTCTAGGGGGTTTTGGCGTCGGTCCCCGGCTCACCCTCCGGGCAACCAAGACTGCAACACGTGAGAGTACGCCTTTCTTCCGGGGATCTCGATGTCGATCACGTCACCCGATCGACGGCACCGGCCCCGGCGCGTCCCCTTGCACCCCCACGCCCGGGCCTCATCACCGGCGCCGGTTTCCCGCGCCGGCAACGACTTCCGGCCCGGCCGCGACAGACGCGCATCAGGACGCGCGGTCGCCGGCCGGTGACCGGAAGTCACCGTTCGCGGGTGCGTCTCCGGCTGGAGCCGGGACGCGCGGCCAGTTGCCCATGGCATCGGTCTCCGTTGCTCATCCCGACCGGGTACCCAAGATCGACGGGCTAACCCGTCACTCGCTGTGATCCGGATGGCGCACCGCATTACTCCTACCGTGTAGTCGTGATCGAATCGTTACACGTAGCGGTCACCTCACCGCACCTGTCCCTGTGGAGGCGAGGGGTGGTGAGACGGCCGTGTGCGGTCGAGACGAGTTCGACGCGTTCTTCCGCGCCGACTTCCCGCCACTCGTGGCGTTCCTGTGCAAGGCCGGGTTCGAGGTCGAAACCGCGCGTGACGTGGCCGCCGAGGCGATGCTGCACGCGCTGGAGGCGTGGCCGACCATCGAGGAACCGCGGGCCTGGGTGCGCCGCGTCGCCGGGCGGCTGCTCGACACGCCGGACCCCGAGGCGCGCGTGGACTGGGCACCGATCGCCGACCCGCGGGACGACGAGGAGCTGTCCGCGCTGGTGGAGCCGCACGGCGACCTCATCGAGCTGCTCGCGACGCTCCCCGGCCAGCAGCGGATGGTCCTGGCGTGGTCGCTCGACGGGTTCACCCCCGCGCAGATCGCGAAGGCGCTCCGGGTCGCCCCGGCGACCGTCCGCTCGAACCTCCGCCACGTACGGGAACGCCTCCGGCGTCACCGGGCCGCACCACCCGAAGACCAGCGGGACAGGGGAAGGTGAGCTGAAATGCCGGCAACCGAGTACGGGGATCGCGCGATCACCGAGCAGCTGCGGGAGTCGAACGCCGCGCTGCACGACTCGCTGCGCGGCGGCCTCGACGTGGAGGGCACCCTGCTGCGGGTCCGCGGCCGGGCGCTGGTCCGGGAGATAGCCGCGGCGCAGCCCGCCGCCGAGTTCCCGTCCCACTGGCGGCGGCACGACGAGCCGGTCGCCGACGCGATCGCCGGCGACGACGCCGCGACCGCCCGGCTGCTCGCGACGATCCGGCCGCTGGTGGTGCGCTACTGCCGGGCCCGCGTCGGGCGCAACGAGCGGTCCTTCGCCTCGGCCGACGACGTCGCCCAGGAGGTCTGCCTCGCGGTGCTGACGGCGCTGCCGTCCTACCGCGACCAGGGCCGCCCGTTCCTCGCCTTCGTCTACGGCATCGCCCAGCACAAGGTCGCCGACGCGCACCGCGCCGCGGCCCGCAACCGGACCGACCCGGTGGCCGAGGTCCCCGACGGCGTCGCCGAGACCGTCGGCCCGGAGCAGCGGGCGCTGCAGTTCGAGCTCAACGAGCGGCTCTCGCGGCTGATGGAGATCCTGCCCGAGAAGCAGCGCGAGATCGTCGTGCTGCGGGTGGTCGTGGGCCTGTCCGCGGAGGAGACGGCCGGCGTGGTCGGCTCGACGCCGGGCGCGGTCCGCGTCGCGCAGCACCGCGCGCTGGCCCGGCTGCGGCGCCTGCTGACCGGTGACGAAGAGTAGTCAGCGTCCGACCCGGTCCAGGACGAACTCCGCCAGTGCCGCCGCGGGCTCCTCCATCGACTCCCGCGCCAGCAGCATGAACTCGATGTCGCCGGGCTCGGGCAGGCCGTCGAGCTCGACGAGGTCGGCCGGGACCAGGCTGCGCGCGTGCAGCGTGACGCCGAGCCCGGCCGCCGCCGCGGCCCGCAGGCCGGTGAGGCTCGAGGTCTGGCAGGCGGCCCGCCACTCCAGGCCGGCGCGTTCGAGGCACTCGACGGCGAGCTGCCGGGTGATCGACGGCATCGGGTACTGCACCAGCGGCACCGGCTCCCCCGGCTCGAGCACGGTGGCCGCCGAACCGATCCACACCAGCGGTTCCCGCCACAGCAGCCGGCCGTGGTGCGCACCCGGGCGGCGTTTGCCGAGGACCAGGTCCAGCTGCCCGGCCCGCAGCCGCTGCGCGAGGACGTCCGACAGCTCGACGGTCAGCTCGACGTCGACCAGCGGGTGACTGCGGCGCAGCCGGTGCAGGATCTCCGGCAGCTCGCCCAGCGCGAAGTCCTCGGACACCCCGAACCGGACGCGGCCGCGCAGCCCGGCGCCGCGGAAGTGCCGTTGCGCGCGCTCTTCGGTGTCCACGATGGTCTGCGCGAACCCCACCATCGCCTGCCCGCGCGCGGTGAGCTCGACGGTGTGGGTGTCCCGGGCGAACAGCGTCCCGCCGGCGTCGCGCTCCAGCCGCCGGACGTGCTGGCTGACGGTCGGCTGGCCGACACCGAGCCGGCGCGCGGCCGCGGTGAAGCTGCGCGTCTCGGCGACGGCGAGGAAGGAACGGCACAGGCGCGGGTCCAGCACAGGTTCACTTTATCGCGATTCGCGATGACAGTCAGTCCGGTCATCGGGGTTCACAATGAGCGCGGGGCATCCGAGAATGGTCGTGGAAGGAGATCCATGTCCCGCTTGCGTCTCGACCCGTTCATCGTCGCCATCCTCGCCACCGTCGGCGTCGCCACGCTGCTGCCCGCCTCGGGCGCCGTGGCCGGTGGGTTCGGCACCGCCACGACGATCGCCGTCGGGCTGCTGTTCTTCCTCTACGGCGCCCGGCTGTCCACGCAGGAGGCCCTCGAAGGGCTGCGGCACTGGCGGCTGCACTCGGTCGTGCTCGCCTCGACGTTCGTGCTGTTCCCGCTGCTCGGCCTCGCCGTCACGCTGCTGCCCGCGTCCGTGCTGCCGGCCCAGCTCGCCGCCGGGGTGCTGTTCCTGTCCGTGCTGCCTTCGACGGTGCAGTCCTCGATCGCGTTCACCTCGATCGCGCGGGGCAACGTCGCGGCCGCGATCTGCAGCGCGTCGCTGTCCAACCTGGCCGGGATCGTGCTGACGCCGATCCTGGTGGCGCTGCTGCTGTCCGGTGACGGCGCCGGCGTCGACGGCTCGGCCGTGCTCGGGATCGTGCTGCAGCTGCTCGCGCCGTTCGTCGCGGGCCAGCTGGCGCGGCGCTGGATCGGCGCCTGGATCACCCGGAACTCCGCACCGCTCAAGCTGTTCGACCGCGGGTCGATCCTGCTGGTCGTCTACACGGCGTTCAGCGCGGGCATGACCGAGGGCATCTGGCACCGGCTCGACGTCGGCCACCTGCTGGTGCTGGCCGCGGTGTGCGTCGTGATGCTCGCGGCGGTGCTGGCGGCGACCGGCCGGGGCGCGAAGGTGCTCGGGTTCGCGCGCGCCGACCGGATCACCATCGTGTTCTGCGGGTCGAAGAAGAGCCTGGCCAGCGGCCTGCCGATGGCGACGGTGCTGTTCGGGCACGCGCAGGTCGGGCTGATCGTGCTGCCGCTCATGCTGTTCCACCAGCTGCAGCTGATCGTCTGCGCGACGATGGCGCGCCGCTACGCCCGCGACGCTTCGCCCGCCGACGAGCTGGTCGCCGCCTGAAGCTCCACTGTGGACGGTCCCGCTCAGCGGCAAACCCGTTGTGACACAGGTCATACCCGAATCCGGACTTTCCCCGCAATAGTGTCGATGTTCGTCGTGCGAGGGGGATCGTCATGGCCGGGGGGCTCTTTGTGCTGCCCGCGTCGTCTTCCCCCGAGCCCGTAAACCGGCACCGAGGGGATTTCCATGACAGGCAACCGGCTCCGAAGACGATCCGCCGCCACCGCCGTGACCGCGCTGGGTGTGCTCGCGCTGGCCGCGCCGCCGGCGCAGGCCGCCGAAACCACCGTTCCCTGCGACCCGGCCGCGCTGGTCTCGGCGGTCGGCGCGGCCAGTGCGTCCACGGAGGCGGACACGCTGACCCTGACGCCGGACTGCGTCTACACGCTCACGGCCGTGGCCGACACCCTGTGGGACGCGGGACTGCCGGCGGTCAAGGGAAAGCTCACCGTCCACGGCAACCACGCCACGATCCGGCGTGCGCCGGACGCGCCGCAGTTCCGGCTCATCGCGAACGACGGCGACCTGACGCTCACCGACCTCACCCTCACCGGCGGGCACGCGCCGGACGGCACCGGCGTCGACACCTACGGCGACGGGACCTCGGGTGAGGCCGGCGGCGCCATCCAGAGCTGGGGTCCGCTGACCATCACCGGCAGCGTGCTGACCGGCAACACCTCGGGGGCGGGCGCACCGGGCCCGGCCGGCACCGCGACCGTCCGCGCCGGGCGTGGCGGCGGTGGTGGTTTCGGCGGCGCGATCTCGTCGTACGGCTTCAGCGTGGTCCCGTTGACCATCACCGGCAGCACGATCACCGGCAACGCCACGGGTCCCGGCGGCGTCGGCGGTGACGGTGCCGGCACGGCCAGCGGCGGCCGGGGCGGCACCGGTGGTTTCGGCGGTGGTGTCGAGGTCATCCGGGGCACGAAGCTGGCGATCACCGACAGCTCCATCAGCGGCAACACCACCGGCGACGGCGGGCGCGGCGGGCGGGGCCCGGGCGGCGGCGGTTCCGGGGACGGCGGTGGCGGCGGGGTCGGCGCGGGGCTGTTCGCGTCGGTCGGGCAGGGTGCGCCGCTGCTGTACCCGGTGGTGACCGGTACGAAGATCACGGGCAACCACGCCGGCCGAGGCGGCGACGCCGGCACTCCGGGGACCGGCGGGTACCTGGGCTGGGCGGGGTACGGCGGCAGCGGTGGCGGGCTCAGTGTGTTCGACGACGTGCTCACGCTGGACGGCAGCAGTGTCAGCGACAACTCCGCGGGTGAACCCGGCGCGGGCTCCTTCCCTTCCCCCGCCACGGGCGGCGGCATCCACACGCTGGACAGCCAGGTGACGCTGGTAGGCGGAGCGGAGGTGACGGGCAACCACCCGGACAACTGCTACGAGGTAGCCGACGTCCCGGGCTGCGTGAACAACACAACCCGACGCACACCCACCACCCCAACCCGAGGCCAAGACGCCGAGCTGATCGCAGCGGCAAAGCACGCAGCAGCAACCCGCTAACCGCGGCAGCACAACTTTTCGGGCCCGGCCGGGCATCCCCGGCCGGGCCCGTTCAGGCATGTCTTGAACCGCCGGACGGGACACGCGTTGCGCACCGGGGGTCCGGGGGTCGCCCCCCGGGTAGATACGGCGGGCACCGGGAGCAAGCCCGAAGGCTTGCGAACAGCAAGACCCACCTCGTGGGGCGGGCGGGGCTCGAACCCGCGGCCAAGGGATTATGAGTCCCCTGCTCTAACCAACTGAGCTACCGCCCCCGGCCCCGGTTCACGGGGATTTGCTGATGCAAAGAAGACCCAGTTCGGTTCAAGTTATCACAGCGGCCATCCGGGCTGATCCGGTAGGCCAAACAGGTTGTCGTGGCTGCCGAACGGGGCACGCTCGTCTAGGTTGCAAGGACGTTGCCGCTGAACGGCCCCGGCGGAGGGTGACCCGATGGCCATTGCACTCCGGGCCGCGCCGTCCCGGGCCCTCCAGCTGGCACTGCTCGACGCCTTGATCGCCGGAGCCGGCCTCGGCTACCTCGCGCACCAGTACCGGGAGGCGCTCGTGGCGAACTCCGCGGCCATCGGCGTGGGCCTGCTGTTGCTGTTCGCCCTGGGCTACGGGGTCCGCGCGGCGGCGCGGGTCCTGCTGCGCGCCGGTTCGCGCGTCGACGCCATCTTCGCCGAGGAACTGCGAGACAAGCCGTCGCCACGGCCCAGGTGACCTGAAGTCGTTGCCGGGCAAGGGTTTCACGGCGGATTCCGTCGGCTTTGGGCTCAGCCGCCCGCCGGAGGAGTGGTCGGGCTCAAGGTAGCCGGCGGCGTCGTAGTAGTAGTCGGGGTCGGGGTCGGAGTATCCGAAGTCGTCGGCGTGGGTGTCGCCACCGGGGAACCGTATGCGGCGTAGGTGAACCAGATCTGGCCGAAGGTCTTCGGCGTCGTCTGGGAGAACATCGCGCGCACCTGGAACGTGGTCGGCGTGTAGGAGCCCAGCACCGTGTTGAGCGTGAACGCGTTGAAGGCGCTCGGCGTGTTGGGCGACACCACGACGGCGTCCGGGACCGTGCCGAGACCGTGTGAAACGGTGCAGAAACCGTTGCCGTCGGTCAGGCAGCTGGCCTGCGCGGCCTGGACGATCGGCGCCGGCGACGGGCCGACGGCCGCGGACGCGCCGGCGAAGACCACCACACCCGCGGTGACCACCGATGCCCCGGCCAGCGCGGCGAGCGCGATTCGTGCTTTGTTTCCCATGACGGGCCTCCCCTGGAGATCGACCCACCCAGGGTCGTTCCCACCGCGCGCCCTGTTACGGGTGCGCCAGCCAGCGGATGCCGTAGGCGTAGCCGAGCTGCGGGGCCACGAAGTCCTGCTTCACCTCGAACGTCCCGTCGAGGGGCAGCGCCGCGCCCGGCTGGGGCGGGTCGGCCAGGACCGACTGCGGGACCTTGTCCAGCCGCCACACCACGCGCGGCAGGCGGTCGGGGTGGAAGCGGACGCGGACCGTGAACGACTCGCACGTCACCAGGGGCACGAACGCGTACGACGAGCGGATCGGCAGGCCGTCGTCGACCTGGAACTCCAGGGCGTACGAGTGCTGCTCGCCCTTGTCCAGCGGGCGTGGCAGGTCGAGCAGCCAGCGGAAGTGCCGTTGCCCCTCGCGGATCGGCTCGCCCATCCGGACGCCGTACTGGACGCCGGCGGCGACGTGGCGCTCGGCGTCGCGGCCGTCTTCGGTGCGGGGCACGGTGAACTGCGCGGAAATCCGGCTCAGGCCGTCGCGGGTCGCGACGATCAGGCGTTCCTCGACCAGTTTCGGCGCCGGCTTGTCCAGCTGGACGACGGCCTTGAGCCGCCGGACGAACCAGCCCTTGTCCGGGTCCGGCTCGTCCGGGTCGCACTGCGTCTCCGCTTCGATCTCGGCGGCCAGCCTCGCGAAAGCGCGGTCGATGCGCCGGCGGGCCGTGCGCTCGGCGACGCGCAGCCGCCCCCTCAGCACCTCGACGCGGTCGCTCAGCTGCGGGTGCTGCGCGCCCGGCTCGATGCAGAGCGCGAACCGGACCGCCAGCTGGTCACCCTCGGGGAAGTCCTTGATCGCAGCCTCGACCGCGTCGCGCAGGACGCGCCGCGCCTCCCGGTCGTTCTTCGTGCGGTGCAGCTCGCACCAGGCGGACAGCAGCGGGCCGACGCGGCTCCGGAGGCCATCGGTCTCCAGGCCCCAGCCCCGCCGCAGCGCGGTCAGTTCGCGGCTCAGGCCGCCGTCATGTGACATCGGAAACCGATTGTGGCACGCGGACTTCCGCGCGATCGGTCGTATTCGCTGGACCGAACAGGTGATTCCCGGGTGGCCAGTTCCTGGCCAGTCGGCCCGGAACTCGGCCTGGCGACGGCCTTTTCCGCTCCTCCGGCTGGCCGACCATTTGCCCTGGTGGCGCATTCGGACGAGGCATCTGGAGGATCGATTGCCCGGCACCACGTACCCGACCGGACCGGCCGACGTCGCCGGGGTCCGGGAACTGGCCCGCGCCGGGCGGCTCGCCGGCTCGGCTTCGGCGGCGCCCGCCCGTGATCTGGCCCGGCTGCGCGGCGCGGTCTACACCGTGACCTGGCCGCTGGTGTTCGCGCGGATCACCAAGCCGCTGGAGCTGCAGCGGCGGCACCCGGACTGCCTGCGCGGGCTCGAGTGGATGCGGCCGGACTGCCTCGACGGCTTCCACGACGACGTCGAAGCCGTGGTGGAGCACGCGTTGCGGCGCGCGACGGACCCGATCGAGAACCTGGAGGGCTGGCTGGCCACCCGGCTCAACCCGGCGACCGTCGACGCGCACCGGAAGCGGCGCGGCGAAATCGGGGCGCTGCAACGGCCCCGGCTGCCGGGCTGGCTGGGCGACGCACTCGGGCGCGACCCGTGGCTCGGCGAACTCGCCGTCCAGATCCTGCTCTGGGCCGGCGTGCCGGCGACCGCGGGCGGCGAGCTGTGGCCACTGGCCGGCTGGGCCGCGCGCCGCGCCGAGGTCACCGGCGAGCCGGCCACCCACGACATGCGCGACACCCTCGACCGCGAGGTGCGGACGGTGCTGGCGGCCATGCGCACCCGGCCGAAGTGGTACACCGCCCACGTCGAACGCCCGCTCGGGCACAAGCGCGCGCCGGTCGCGCCGATGCCGGCCGAGAACTCGGCCGAGCTGTCGCCGCTGGAGCTGGTGCGCCCGCACGAAGTCGAGGACGCGCGGCTCACCGCGCTCGCCGAGCAGGCCCTGCGCGCGATCGAGGCCCGGCTGGGCCGCGGCCAGGACCCGGCGACGGCGGTGACCGCGGTGGTCCGGGTGGTGTTCGGCGCGGGCGCGCTCGAAGCGTTGCCGCACAGCGGATCCCCGCGTGACGACTGGCTGGCCACCGCACTGGCCGACGAGGCCCGGCTCGGCCGGATCGTGGCCACGGTGCTGGCCCTGCTCGCCCGCTGACCGTCCCGGCGCCAAGTTGCCGAAGGCCCGGCCACGCATGACACACGACCCGAGCCAGCCAGACCTTCGGCGGCCACGGTGCCGGCGCTGCTCACTCGCTGACCTCCCCGGCGCCAAATCCGTGAAGGCCACATCGAGGGACTCTGAGTCCCTCGATGTGGCCTTCACGGACCATCGAGCGGGTCGGGGGCCTGAGCGGCGTCGGCGGCCGAATTCAGGCGGGTGCCGAGGATCTCGGCCAGGATTTCCGGTGGGCAGCCCGCGTCGCGGGCCCGGGCGCCGGCGGCGGCCAGTTCGGCCACCAGCAGGTCTCGCAGGGACGAACGGGTGGCGTCGGCCAGTCTCACCCGATGCTCCTCTCCGCCGGCCCCGCCTTCACCTGACGGACACGCTCAGCGCCACCACGGTGGCGGGGGCGCCGGGAGCCGCAGCGGGCAGCACGTGTGGCGGCCCGCCCAGCAGTCGCCGAGCCAGCGGGTCAGCGCGACCGGGCCGAGGAGGCTGTCCTCCCACACCGGCCGCAGCTCGCCGGCCCGGCGCAGGACACGCTCGGCCGTGCGGCAGAAGCGGATGATCACGGCGACGGCGGCGTCGGCCCGGTCGGACGTCCAGTCGACCGCGGCCCCGGGCAGCCGGGCCGGGACGGCCAGGCCGGGCGCGACGGTGCAGTCCTTGGCCAGCTGCACGGCGAGGTCGAATTCGACCGCTTCGGCGCAGCGCTGTCGCGCCTGCCAGCCGGGCGACGCCGTGGCGGCGTGCAGGCCGGCCAGCCGCGCGGCGGCCAGCCCGTCCCACACCGTCAGGAGCACCGCTCGAGTGTCGGCCGGTGGCGCGTCGGCGAGCTCGTGGGTCGCGGCGCTGAGCCAGGAACACGGGTCCTGGACGAGACGATCAACGGTGATGGTCACGGCAGCCAGTTTTGCACCGGAAGCCTCGAAAAACAGCAAGATGATCATGGATGGCGGCAGGTCCACCCGGTCGGTGGCGCACCGTTGAGCGGCGGTGTCCCCCTTTTGAGCACTCTTCGTGACCGAATCGTCACAGGTGTGCGATCATGGGCGGCGCTCAGCGTCGAGCACGCCCTCCCGACCGTCCCGTGAAAGGGCCACCGCCGAGTGATCAAGATCAGCAAGAGCCGCGCCGGAGCCCGGCGCGTCACCTTCAGCCTGCCCATCGGCGCCCCGCCGGGGCGCGTGAGCGTCGTGGGTTCGTTCAACGACTGGACCCCCGGCCGCCACCACCTGCAGCCGCGGTCCAACGGCCGCCGCTCGACGTCGGTCGAGGTGGTGCCGGGCACCGTGCTCCAGTTCCGCTACCTCGGCGAGGACGGCCACTGGTTCGACGACCCGGACCTCCCGCACCGCGCGGACGGCAACTGCGTCTGCGCGACGGACTAGACGGACCGGGGCTTCAGGACCGGCGCCGCGGCTTCCCGCGCTTGGCCACCGCGCCACCGCGGCGCCCGGCGCCGGGCTTCGCGGACTTCCCGCCGGTGGGCTTGCGGGCCGGTGCCTTCCGCTCGGCGGGAGCCGGTGCCGCCGGCTGACGCCCGCGGGTGCTGTTCACCGTGCGGCCGCGGACGATGCCGATGAACTCCTCCATCAGGTCCGTCGTCTCGTCTTCCAGCCACGACAGCGCCACGCTCGACTGCGGCGCGTCCGCCACCGGCCGGTAGGTGAGGTCACGGCGGTGGTGCAGCCGGGCGAGCGACTGCGGGACGACCAGCACGCCGACGCCCGCGGCCACCAGCTCGATCGCGTCCGCCGTCGTGGCCGGCCGCTCCAAAGCGGGGCGACCCGGGAGCGAATCCCACTCGATCGTGTCATCGAGGGGACTCAGCACGACGTCGTCCGCCAGGTCCGCGACGGCCACTTCGTCGGCCGCGGCGACCATGTGGTCCTTGGGGACGACGACGACCGTCGTCTCGGTGTAGAGCGGGATCGCGTGCAGGCCGTCGCGGTCGATCGGCGAGCGCAGCAGGGCCGCTTCGGCGCCGCGCTCGCGCACGAGGGCGGTGGCGTCCGCGGCGGCCACGGGCACCAGCTGCAGCGGCACTTCCGGGACTCGCTCGGCCCAGGTCCGCACCCACTTGGCGGGCGTGGCTCCCGGGACGTACGCGAGCCGGAAGGATGCGGGAACGTCCGGGCCGGTCACCGGGTCAGGTTACCGGGCGGGCGCTGGCTACCCTGGTCGGCATGACGTCGCACAAGACCACCCAGACGATGAAGCCCGCGACCGCGGCGAAGAAGCTGGGTGTGTACCTCGAAGCCACGCCCCCGGAGTTCCAGGACGGCGTCGTGTCGCGCGACGAGCTGAACGCGCTGCAGACCGACCCGCCCGAGTGGCTGCGCGAGCTGCGCCGCACCGGGCCGCACCCGCGGCAGGTGGTCGCGGCGCGGCTGGGCGTGTCCATCGGCGGCCTCGCGCGCGGCGGCATCACCGGCGCGCTGACCACCGAGCAGATCGACGCGCTGAAGACGGAAGGCCCCGAGTGGCTGGAGCGCGAGCGCGCCATCCAGGCCGACGTGCGCAAGGAAACCGCGCGGGTCAAGGAAAACGTCAAGGAGCAGGCGAACTGACCGCGGACACCTCGGCCGAGCGGGCCGCGCGGCTCGACGCCGCCGACGAGCTGGCCCCGTTCCGGGCGCGGTTCGTGCCGATCGCCGACCCCGGCGTCGTCGCCTACCTCGACGGGAACTCCCTCGGCCGTCCGCTGCTCGCCACCGCGGAACGGCTGCAGGAGGTCGTCACCCAGGAGTGGGGTTCGCGGCTGATCCGGTCGTGGGACGAGCACTGGCTCGCGCTGCCGGAGCGGATCGGGGACCAGCTGGGCCGCGCCGCGCTCGGGGCCGCGCCGGGCCAGGCGATCGTCGCCGATTCGACGTCCGTCTGCCTCTACAAGACGATCCGGGCCGCCGTCGCGCTGCGGCCGGGGCGCGACGAGCTCGTCACGGACACCGCGAACTTCCCCACCGACCGGTTCCTTGTCGAAAGCATCGCCGGCGAGCTGGGCCTGACCGTGCGGTGGATCGACGCCGACCCGTGGGACGGCTTCGGGGCCGAGCAGGTCGCGGCCGTCACCGGCGAGCGCACCGCGGCGGTCGTGCTGTCCCATGTGGACTACCGGTCCGCCGCGATCGCCGACCTGGCCGGGATCACGCGGCTGGTGCACGAGCGCGGCGCGCTCGCCGTCTGGGACCTCTGCCACAGCGCCGGGTCCATCCCGGTCGAGCTGGACGCCGCCGAGGCCGACTTCGCGGTCGGCTGCACGTACAAGTTCCTCAACGCCGGCCCCGGCGCGCCCGCGTTCCTCTACGTCGCCGCCCGGCACCAGGACGCCTTCGGCCAGCCGATCACCGGCTGGATGGGCGCCGCCGACACGTTCGGCATGGCGGCACGCTACGAGCCAGCGCCGGGCATCCGCCGCGCCCTGTCCGGCACGCCGCCGGTGCTCGGCATGGTCGGCGTCCAGGAAGGCGTCGCGCTGCTGGCCGAAGCGGGGATCACGCGCGTGCGCGCCAAGGCCGTCGCGCTGGGCCGGTGGGTGCTCGACCTCGCCGACGCGTGGCTCGTCCCGCTCGGCTTCACGATCGCTTCGCCTCGTGAGGACGACCGCCGCGGCGGGCACGTCACCCTGCGGCACCCGGACGCCGAGCGGCTGTCGGCGCGGCTCATCGAGCACGGCGTGATCATCGACTTCCGGCGCCCCGACGGCATCCGGCTCGGGCTCAGCCCGCTGACCACCGGCTTCACCGAGGTCCGGGACGCGATGGCCCGGATCCGCGAGCTGGCCTGACCTCCGCCAGGTCCACCAAAAGTAGTAGCCGGGTATTTAGTAGCCATGTACTGTATCGGCCATGAGCAGGGAATCGAACGGGCCGACGCCGGGTTATCTCGTCTGGCGGCTGTCCATGAAGTGGCGGGTGGCCGTCGACCGCGCGCTGGCGCCGCTGGGGCTGACGCACGCCCAGTACGTGCTGATGGCGTCGCTGTACGGCCTCGACGGCACGGGCCGGCAGCCGAGCCAGCGTGAGCTCGCCGACCAGACCGGGCTCGAAGCGCTCTACGTCTCCAAGCTGGCCCGCTCGCTCGACGCCGACGGGCTCATCGAGCGCACCCGCGACCCCGCCGACACCCGGACCATCCGGCTGACGCTCACCGGCCACGGCCGCGAGATCGTGCGCCCGGCGATCAGCACGGTGAGCGCCCTGCTCGACCGGCTGCTGGCCCCGCTCGGCGGCCGCGAGGGCGAACGCACCGACGCGCTGGTCCGCGAGCTCACCCTCCTGCTCGACACCCCACTGGATCCCTCCTGAAGGAACGGCCATGCCCGAAACCCCCGTCCTCGATTCGGTCATCCACCACGAAGAGTCCGGCAGCGGCGCCCCGATCGTGTTCCTGCACGGCAACCCCGGGTCGTCGCACGGCTGGCGGAACGTCCTCCCCCACGTCGGCGCCGGGCGGCTGCTGGCCCCCGACCTGATCGGCATGGGCCGCTCGGGCAAGCCCGACGTCCCGTACGCCTTCGCCGACCACGCCCGCTACCTCGACGCCTGGTTCGACACGCTCGGCCTGGACGACGTCGTGCTCGTCGGGCACGACTGGGGCGGCGCGCTCGCGTTCGACTTCGCCGCGCGCCACCCGGGCCGCGTCCGCGGGCTGGCGTTCTTCGAGACGATCGTCAAGCCGATGGCCTGGGAAGACCTGTCACCGCAGGCGGCCGAACGGTCCCGGAAGATCCGCACGCCGGGTGTCGGCGAGGACCTGGTGCTGGAGCAGAACCTGTTCGTCCGGCAGGCGTTCACCGGCGGCGTGCGCACGCCGGTCGCCGACCTCGAGCCCTACCTGGCCCCGTTCCCGACGCCCGGAAGCCGCCGCCCGATCCTCGCCTGGGCCCGGCAGCTGCCACTCGGCGGCGACCCGGCCGGGCTCGTCACGCGCATCGAGGCCTACGACGCGTGGCTGGCGTCCAGCGAAAACGTCCCGAAGCTGCTGCTGACGTTCGAAGGCTCGCCGACCCTGCTCATTGGCGAAGCGATGACGAGGTGGTGCACGGAGAACGTCGCGGCGCTGGACGTCGTCGCGTGCGGCGAAGCCGGGCACCACGCCCAGGAAGATCGCCCGAAGGAGATCGCCACCGAGCTCTCGGCCTGGGCGGACGGCCACGGGCTGCGGTAATACTGTCGATCAAGGACGGACGCCGCGCGAAGGGGACACCTGATGGCCACCACTGTGGCGGAACAGCTCGTCGAAGTCCTGTACGCGGCGGGCGTGCGCCGGATCTACGGCCTCGTCGGCGACAGCCTCAACCCGATCGCGGACGCCGTCCGGCGGCACCCGGACTTCGACTGGGTGCACACCCACAACGAGGAGGGCGCAGCCTTCGCGGCGTCCGCCGAGGCCCAGGTCACCGGGCGGCTCGCGGTCTGCGCCGGCAGCTGCGGGCCCGGCAACACCCACCTCATCCAGGGTCTCTACGACGCCCACCGCAGCGGCGCGCCGGTGCTCGCGCTGGCGTCGCACATCCCGTCGAACCAGATCGGCACCGGCTACTTCCAGGAGACCCACCCGGAGCGGGTGTTCGACGACTGCAGCCACTTCGCCGAGATGGTCAACGGCGCCGCGCAGATGCCACGGCTGCTGCGGATCGCCATGCAGACGGCGGTCGGCAAGCACGGCGTGTCCGTGCTGGTGATCCCGGGTGACATCGGCGCCCGGCCGATCGCGCACGAGACCGGGACGAGCCCGCTCGCCTACCGCACACCGATCGAGGAGCCGGCCGCCGACGACGTCCGCGAGCTCGCCGAGCTGATCAACCGGGCCGGGAGCGTCGCGCTGTTCGCGGGCGCCGGGGTCCGGGACGCGCGGGCGGAGGTGCTGGCGCTGGCCGAGAAGGTCAACGCGCCGATGGGGCACTCGCTCGGCGGCAAGGAGTGGATCCAGTACGACAACCCGTACGACGTCGGCATGAGTGGGCTGCTCGGCTACGGCGCCTGCTACGAGGCGACGCAGGAAGCGGACCTGCTTCTGTTGCTGGGCACGGACTTCCCGTACGACAGCTTCCTGCCGGGCCGCCGCACGGTGCAGATCGACCGTGACGCGGCACGGCTGGGCCGGCGCACGCCGCTGGAGCTGGGTGTCACCGGCGACGTCGGGGCGACGCTGCGCGCGGTGCTGCCGCTGCTGGAACCCAAGACCGACCGCGGGTTCCTGGACAAGATGCTGCGGCGGCACGCGAAGGCGCTCGAAAACGTCGTCTCCGCCTACACCAAGGACATCGCGAAGCTGCGGCCGGTCCACCCGGAGTACCTCGCCGCGCAGCTCGACGACATCGCGGGCGACGACACGATCTTCACCGTCGACACCGGCATGTGCAACGTGTGGGCCGCCCGGTACCTCACGCCGGGGCCGGGGCGCCGGGTGCTCGGGTCGTTCCGGCACGGCTCGATGGCCAACGCGCTGCCGATGGCGATCGGCGCCCAGACCGCGGCGCCGGGCCGCCAGGTGGTCTCGCTGTCCGGCGACGGCGGGCTGTCGATGCTGCTGGGCGAGCTGCTGACGGTCCGCGAGCAGAACCTGCCGCTCAAGGTGGTCGTGTTCAACAACGGCTCGCTCGGCATGATCCGGCTCGAGATGATGGTCGCGGGCTACCCGTTCTACGAGACCGACCACGGCACGGCGGACTACGCGGCGATCGCGGCGGCGTGCGGCCTGGAGTCGGTGGCGGTGGACGACCCGGCTGACGTCCGACCGGCGCTGGAGCGGGCGCTGGCGTCGCCGGGCCCGTTCCTGGTGGACGTCCGGACCGATCCGAACGCGCTTTCGCTGCCGCCGCACATCACGGGTGAGCAGGTGCGGGGGTTCGCGCTGGCCTCGACCCGCACGGTGCTGCAGGGCGGCGTCGGGCGGATGCTGGAGCTGGCGCGGAGCAACCTGCGCAACATCCCGCGACCCTGACGGTCGATTGCCGTGAAGGGCACCTTCAGGGCTTATTTGTCCCTGAGGGTGCCCTTCAGGACATTCAGGCGTGGCGCAGGCGCGGGTTCGTCTCGACGCCGAGGACCCGCGCGGCCACCCAGGCCAGGGCGTCCGCGGTGCGGGCCGGGGTGTCCGACGGCTGCATCACGTGGCTGAGCACCGTGCGCACGACCACGTCGATCACCACCGCGACCTGCTCGGCCGTCAGCTCCGGGCGGTAGGACACCACGCGGGCGGCCAGCATGGTCTTCGCGCCGGTGAGCAGCATGCTCGCCCGGGTGGTCAGCAGCGGCAGCAGCTCGGTGTCGGTGCCGTGGGTGGCCGTCGCGATCGCGCGCAGCAGGATGTTGTCGTCGGCCAGCTCCAGGACCGCGCGGACGGCGTCGTACATCGCCTCGACGAGGTCGTCCGGGTGCCGCTCGAACGCCGCCGAGACGACCGAGAGGAACCGGTCGAGCTCGTGGGAGACCATGGCCTCGGCCAGGGCGGTCTTGGAGCCGATCTCGTTGTAGACGGTCTGGCGGCTGACGCCGACCAGCTCGGCCAGCCGCGCCATGGTGACCGCCGACCAGCCGGACTTCGCGGTCAGCTCGATCGCCGCGGTGATGATCGGCCGCCGGTGCTGACCACCCTCGACCTGCGCCGGAACCGCCCCGCTCATGGTGCGCATCCTAGGCGGTGGCCTTCAGCGCTTCGGACCACGGGGCGCGCGCCGCGATCCGCCTGCGGTGCTTCATGATCTCGCGCGGCCGGTCGACGGTCAGCGCGCCGACGACCCGGTCGGCGCGCCGGTAGAGCGTGGTGCCGCCCTGGACGAGCACCTCGTCCGCGTGCGGCGTCCCGACGAACTGGATGCGGTGGCCGTACCAGTCGGACCAGAAGTACGGCACGGGTTGCAAAGCGCGCGCCGACGCCGGGTCGAGCGCGTGGCGAGCGGCGGCCGCACCCTGCTCGGCCGCGTTCGTCCAGTGCTCCAGGCGCATCGGCTCGCCGTCGAACAGCGGGTTCACCACGTGCGCGACGTCGCCGGCCGCGTAGACGCCGGGGGGTCCCGCGGCGAGCGTCGCGTCGCAGACCACGCCACGGTCACGCTCGTGCAGCGTCAGGCCGCTGCCCTCGAGCCAGCTCGTCGCCGGGACCGCGCCGATGCCCGCGACGACCAGGTCCGCGGGCAGGACTTCGCCGGTGGCCAGGTGGACGCCGTTGCCGACGCCGACGACCTCGGTGGCGAGCCGCAGGTCGGTGCCCGCCGCGTCGTGCAGCCCGGCCAGCGCCGCCCCGGCCTCCGCGCCAACCGCGCGGACGAGCGGGACGGGTGCCGCCTCCACGAGCGTCACCGGCAGGCCGCGTTTCCGGGCCGCCGACGCGACTTCGGAGCCGATGAACCCGGCGCCGATCACGACGGTGCGCGCGCCCTCGTCCAGCGCGGCGCGCACCGCGACGGCGTCTTCGGCGGTCCGCAGCGCACGTGCCCCCGGGAGCCGGCGGGCGGTCGCGCCGGTGGCGATGACCAGGGCGTCGTACCGGATCGCAGCACCGCCGGCCGTCACCGCACGAGCGGCTGTGTCGAGGCTTTCGGCGGGCGCGCCCAGCATGAGTTCGACGCCGAGTTCGTCCCGCAGCACGGTTTCCGGGTGGAACGGCGTCACCACGGCCGGGCCGCCGGCGTCGAGGAACGCCTTCGACAGCGGCGGCCGGTCGTAGGGCAGGTGGTCCTCGGCGCCGAGGAGCACGATCCGGCCGCGGTAGCCGGTGCGGCGCGCGGACTCGACCGCGCGCAGCCCGGCCAGTGACGCGCCCACGACGACGAGGGTCATGTCAGTTTCAGGGCCAGCACGGGACAGGAGTCCACCGCGGCGGCGACGTCCTGGCGGTGGTCCTCGCCGGGCCGCTCGTCGAGGACGACGACCGTGCCGTCGTCCCCGACCTCGAAGAAGTCGGGCGCCATCGCCTCGCACATGCCGAGGCCGTCGCACTTGCCGCGGTCCGCTTCGATCCGCATCACGCACCCACCCGGCCCGGCGCGACGAAGTCGACCTTCTCGCGGACGCCGCAGTCGGGGCAGCACCAGGAGTCCGGGATCGCCGACCACGGGGTCCCCGCCGGGAAGCCCTCGCGCGGGTCGCCGAGCTTCTCGTCGTAGACGTACCCGCAGCCCGGGCACATGCCGCCTTCGCTGGCGTCGCCGCGGGTGTCCTGGAGCTGCTGCTGCTCGGTGACGCGGGTGCCGTACCGCGCGAGGATCTTGTCCTTTTTGGACGGTTGCAGGTTCGCGCGGGAGAGGTCGCCGTCGAAGTGGCCGAGCACGCGCGGGTCCATCACGCGGCGCCACACGGGTGGGACGAGCGCGAGCACGATCATCCCGGCGTACCCGGTCGGCAGCACCGGCGACTCGGCGAAGTCGCGCAGCGTCTGGTAGCGCCGGGTCGGGTTCGCGTGGTGGTCGCTGTGGCGCTGCAGGTGGTAGAGCAGGACGTTGGTCGCGATGTTGTTGGAGTTCCAGCTGTGGCTGGGATCCACGCGCTCGTACCGGCGGCGGTCAGGCGCGCCGACGCGCTGGCGCAGCATGCCGTAGTGCTCCATGTAGTTGACGACTTCGAGCAGCGAGAAGCCGAACACGGCCTGGATGACCAGGTACGGCAGGATGCCGATGCCCAGCCAGGCGATCATCGCGGCCCACAGCACGGCCGACATCAGCCAGGCGTTGAGGACGTCGTTGCCGATGCGGAACGGGTGCTTGTCGCGCCGGGCGTAGCGTTTGCGCTCCAGCCGCCACGCGGACTTCAGCGAGCCGAAGACGGTGCGCGGCCAGAAGCGGTAGAAGCTTTCGCCGACGCGGCTGCTGGCCGGGTCCTCCGGCGTCGCGACCCGGACGTGGTGGCCACGGTTGTGCTCGATGTAGAAGTGGCCGTAGAAGCTTTGCGCCAGCGCGATCTTCGACAGCCAGCGCTCGTGGCTCTCCTTCTTGTGCCCCAGTTCGTGCGCGGTGTTGATGCCGATCCCGCCGATGCAGCCGATCGAGATCGCCAGCCCGATCTTGTCCACAACGGACAGCTCACCGCGGGCGACGAGCCAGAACGCGGCGACGAAACCGACGTACTGGATGGGCAGGAAGGCGAAGGTGATCCAGCGGTAGTAGCGGTCCTTCTCGAGCCGCTCGAGCACGTCGTCCGGCGGGTTGCTGCGGTCCAGCCCGGCGGCCAGGTCGATGAGCGGCACGACCACGAGGATCACGATCGGCCCGATCCAGAACCAGACCCCCCAGCCGGTGGCGGCGTGCAGCCCGATGGCGAGGAACGCGAGTGACGGCACCACCAGCCCGATCAGCCACAGGTACCGCTTGCGATCGCGCCACACCTCGGTCGACCCGGCGGGCACGGTCCCGGTCGCTTCGCTCATCACACCCTCCTCCGTTGGCTGGGTTTACAAAACGATAGAGGATGTACATCTCGATTGACAAGACCCACATCTTTGTCAACCGAGTGGGCTGTCAGCGCAGCTCCCGCGACTCCCGGGCAAGCCAAAGCCGTGAATGGCCCATTGAGGGACTCAGAGTCCCTCAATGGGCCATTCACGGCTTTCTCGGGCGTGGCGCGGGTCAGGCCAGGTCGCGCGGCTGCCGGGCGGCCGGCGCCTCGGCCGCGGAAGCCCGGACCGGCAGGCGATCCGGTCGGTGAGCACACCTGGGCGCTCGGCCACAGGCAGAACTTCGGCTCGCGGCCGTACGGCTCGAAGTCCTCGTACCTCGGCCCGGCCTCGAGGGCCGCGGCCACCTCGGCCCGGCCCGAAGCGGCCCGGCAGGGCGGGGGGCGCGAGGTCGTGGCCGGCGAACACCAGCGGCCGAAGCTGCGAGTGAGACCTCGCCACGGCCGCCCGCATCCGGTATTTTGGGACTGGGTGAGCTCAGGTGGACGAACCGGTCATCGTGCCGAACTTCCAAGGTAGGCAGGCGCTTGATGCCTGGCTTTCCGGGCATGACGCGGGACTTTTCGTGCAGGGGCCCGATCCCGACAGCCCCCATCCCCTCCTGAACGGCCGCGTTGTCGCGCAGCTGCCCGCGGCCGGGACGACGCTGGCCCGCTGGGGCACCGTCACCGTCTGGATCACCGGTGGCGGCGATCCTGCCGGGGTCCGCGAACCACGCCGGCCGCTGCCGGTCCGCGAGGAGGACCAGGGCTAGCTCGCATACCGGGCCGGATCCGCCCGGTATCCGTGCCAGACTCGGGCACGTGACGCGACCGACCGCCCGGGTGCTCGCCCTGCTGGAGATCCTGCAGGGCGGCGGCACCCGCACCGTCACCGAGCTCGCCGGCCGGCTCGGGGTGGACGAGCGGACCGTCCGCCGGTACGCCGCCCACCTGATCGACCTGGACGTCCCGGTCCGGACCGTCCGCGGCCGCTACGGCGGTTACCGGCTCGCGCCCGGGTTCCGGATGCCGCCGTTGATGCTCACCGACGACGAGGCGCTCGCCGTGCTCCTCGGCCTGGTCGCCGGGGACCGCGCCGGGCTGGCCACGACTTCCGACGTCGCGCGGGAAAGCGCGACCGCGAAGGTGCGCCGCGTGCTGCCCGAGGCGCTCGGCCGGAAGCTGGACGCACTGCTCGAAACCCTCGACTTCACCGCTCCCGCGCGAACGGGCACGAGTCCCGAGACGACCGTGCTGCTGACGCTCGCCGAAGCGGCACGGGACCGGCGGCCCGTCGCCGTCGCCTACACCGCCTGGGACGGGCGGCGCAGCGAGCGCACCGTGCACCCGTACGGGATCGTCGCCCACTCCGGGCGCTGGTACGTCACCGGCGAAGACTCGGCCAGCGGCGAGGTGCGCACGTTCCGGCTCGACCGGATCGCGTCCGCGACACCCGCGGCCGGCTCCTTCACGGTGCCCGACGGGTTCGAGCCCGGCGAGCGGGTCCTCGCCGGGCTCGCGGAGGTGCCGCGCCCGCACGACGTCTCGGTGCGGGTGCGGGCGAGCGCCGAGCAGGTCCGGCCGCGGCTGCCGGCCGGGATCGCGACCGTGGCGGCGATCCCGGGCGAACCGGAGTGGGTGCGGGTCCGGCTGCGGGCCGAGCGGCTGGACTGGGTGCCGTCGCTGCTCGCGTCCCTGGACCGCCCGTTCACGGTCGAGGAGCCGGACGCGCTGCGTGATCAAGTTCGCGGCCTCGCGCGGCGGCTGATCGCCTGGACGGACGCCGAATCTGGTGAAATCGTCGAAGAACCCGAACGGCGGTAGCGCGCACCGGGGCACTCGCGCTGCCCTACCGGGACGATCACTCCCGACGAATTCATCTTCACCCGTTCGGCGTAGTCCCCTCTAGTGCGAATTGGCGTGCGGCGCCGAGACCCGCGCAAATGGCGGTAACAACCCCGGCGCGGACGGTAAACGGTGTTCGCCCAACGCCGGACAACCGTCCGCGGGCCGGGTCAGCCACACCGCTCCTCAGTAGTTCGTGGTAAAAAACGGACCCTGATCGATACTGCGGCAACACGGAGGGTGAGGCGAAGACGAGTGACGGCGGCCACTGTGTCCCATCGTCGTGTCTGCTTCCTCGACCGGGTCCCCCCTTATCGCCGACCGTCACTCAGGAGTTCGTGAACCCCCGTGCGTAACAAAGACGACAAAGACGAGTCCGACAAGCCGTACGACAAGTCGATCCGCAAAAGGCTCACCAGGACCGTCCTCATTCCGAGTGTGACGCTCCTGGTGCTGTGGACGGCGCTGTCTTCGTACTTCTTCGTCAACGGCCTCTACGTCCGCCTGGTCGCGGCCTCCGTGCGCGAGGTGTCGATCCCCGCCGCCACCGCGCTGGCCGCCTTCCAGCAGGAGCGCCAGGTCGCCCTGCAGTACCTGGACGACCCGGGGCAGGGGCAGACCCGGCTGCAGACGCAGCAGAAGGCCACCGACCAGAAGCTCGTCGTGCTGCAGAACGCCTTCGCCGCGACGATCTCCAGCGCGCCCGACGAGATCGCGACGAAGGTCAACGCGCTCAAGAACCAGTTCGACCAGCTGCCGGTGCTGCGCTCGCAGATCGGCTTCCGCAGCATCGACCGCGCGCAGGTCAACACGTACTACAACGGCGTGCTGGACACGGCGTCGAACCTGTTCGACACCCAGGCGCGCGTGGTGCCGGACGCCGCGGCCGCCTACGGCGGCATCACCGCGACGTCGGTCTTCCGCGCCGGCGACATGATGTCGCGCGAGACTTCGCTCGTCTCGACGGCGCTCGCGTCCGGGACGTTCGCCCCCGACGACTTCGTCCAGTTCACCCAGCTGTCCGGGTTCTACAAGACGCAGCTGACGCAGATCGCGCCGTTCCTCGACCCCGGGGTCCGCGCCAAGTACGAGGCGCTGACCACCGGCACGGCCTGGAAGCAGCTGTCCGGCGCCGAAGACGCGATCGTCAAGCACGGCCCGTGGTCCGGCAGCGACCGGGACGGCCCGCCGGTCGGCAGCGCCGACTGGCAGAGCGCCACGAGCAAGGTCGCCCAGGGCCTCAACGACATGGCGATCGAGCAGGCCGACAAGGTCTCCGCGGCGGCCATCGACTCCGGTGACTCCCAGCTGCGCAACGCGATCATCGGCAGTGTGCTGGCCCTGCTCGCCTCGCTCGCGGCGATCATCGTCGCGGTCCGGGTGTCCCGCTCGCTCGTCGACCGGGCCCTGATGACGCGCCTCGCCCGGCTGCGCAACGACTCCCTCGACCTCGCCCGCAACCGGCTGCCGAACATCGTGGACCGGCTGAAGAACGGCGAATCCGTCGACCTGAACGAAGAGCTCCCGCAGCTCGACCACGGCCGGGACGAGATCGGGCAGGTGGCCGAGGCGTTCAACGTCGCCCAGCTGACCGCCGTCAACGCGGCGGCGAGCGAGGCCAAGGCCCGCAGCGGCGTGCACAACGTGTTCCTCGGCATCGCCCACCGCAACCAGGTCCTGGTCCACCAGCAGCTGCAGATCCTGGACGAGATGGAGGCCCGAGAGGAGAACTCGACGCAGCTGGCGTCGCTGTTCCAGCTCGACCACCTCGCCGCCCGGGCGCGGCGCACCACGGAGAACCTGATCATCCTCGGCGGCAAGCAGCCGGGCCGCCGCTGGCGCAAGCCGGTGGCGCTGATGGAGGTGCTGCGCGCGGCGGTCTCGGAAACCGAGCAGTACGCCCGGGTCCAGGTCGAGCAGGTCGCCGACGTCGCCATCGCCGGCGCCGCGGTGGCCGACACGATCCACCTGATCGCCGAGCTGGTCGACAACGCGACGACGTTCTCCCCGCCCGGTTCGCCGGTCGAGGTGACCAGCCGCGCGGTCGCCCGCGGTGTCGTGGTCGACGTGTCGGACCAGGGCCTCGGCATGAAGGAGGGCGTCCGGCAGTGGGCCAACGAGATGATGGCCGAGGCGCCCGAGTTCGACGCGATGGCGCTGCGGGCCGACTCGAGCCTCGGCCTGTTCGTGGTCGCGCGGCTGGCGTCCAAGCTCGGGATGACCGTCACCTTCGACCCGTCGCGCTACGGCGGCCTGCGGGCCACCGTGCTCGTCCCGACCGCGCACCTGGCGACCGACCAGGCGCCGGGCCCGGACGAGGCCGAGTTCGTCCGGCCCGAGGACACCGCGGTCCTCGCCCCCGTGGGCGCCCCCGCTCAGGCACCGGCACAGGAAAGCTCGCTGCGTTCGATGGACACGCCCAGCTCGTTCACCGGTCAGATCCCGATGAAGCGTGAGGTCAAGCCGCGGCCGTACCCGGTGCGGGCCCCGCTCGACCCGCCGCCCGCCCCGCCGGCGGCGCTGGAGGAGCGGCTCACCGCCCGCCCGGCGGAACCGCCGCAGGAGCGGCTCGACGACCGGCCGCGCCTGCCGCGGCGTGAGCCGCAGCAGAACCTCGTCGCCCAGCTGGAGAACGAGCCGGAGGACGACGCCGTGCCCGAAGTCGCCCCGGGTGAAGGCACCGCGCGCACGCTCGCGGCCTTCCACAAGGGCACCCGGCGAGGCCGCGACGGCGCCGAAGACTCGTAAGCCGCGTCACGCACCCCGAACGTCCACATAGGAAAGTCGTCACCACAGGAAAGTCAAGGTCTCTGGAGCATGAACGAGTACGGGAACGCGAAACCCGATCTCAACTGGCTGCTCGACGACGTCGTGAGCCGCGTCGTCGGCGCGCAGAACGCCATCGTGCTGTCCGCCGACGGGTTGCTGATCGGCAAGTCGGCCGGCATGAGCAAGGACGACTCGGACCAGCTGTCCGCCATCGCCTCCAGCCTGGTCAGCCTGGCCAAGGGCGTGAGCAAGCAGTTCAACCGCGGGCCGGTCCTGCAGAACATGATCGAGATGGAGCGCGGCTACCTGTTCGTCTCCGCGGCCGGGCAGGGCGCCTGCCTCGCCGTGCTGGCGGCGGACAGCGTGGACGTCGAGATGATCGCCTACGAGATGAACCGGTTGGTCAAGCGCGTCGGGGACTACCTGGCGTCCGCGCCGCGCGACGCGGCACGCGTACTACGGGAGGCCACGTGAGCGGGGAAGACGGCTGGTACGACGAGGCCGCGGGGCCGCTCGTGCGGCCCTACACGATCACCAGCGGCCGGACGCCGGGCGAGTACGCCCGGCTCGACCTCTCGACCCAGGTGATGACCCTGCGCTCCGAACAGGAGCCGCTGGGGCTGGGCCCGGAGCACCTGGCGATCGTGCAGCTGTGCCGCAACCCGGTGTCGATCGCGGAGATCGCGGTCTACGTGAAGATCCCGCTCGGGGTCGTCCGGGTGCTGTGCGGCGACCTGATCGAACGCGGCCTCGTCATCACGCGCTCCCCCACCCACAATCCGGCGCAGGCGCCGGACCTCGAAACTCTCCAGGCGGTTCTCGATGGCCTCATCAGGTACTGACGGCTCCGGGGTGGACATGGTCCCCACCCCGGTCAAGATCATCATCGCCGGCGGGTTCGGCGCGGGGAAGACGACCATGGTCGGCTCGGTCAGCGAGATCCCGCCGCTGACGACCGAAGAGGTGCTGACCGAGGCCGGCGCCGGCGTCGACGATCTGTCCGGCGTGGAGCGCAAGACCACCACGACCGTCGCGCTCGACTTCGGGCGGATCACCATCTCGCCGCGGCACGTGCTCTACCTCTTCGGCACGCCGGGGCAGGCGCGCTTCTGGTTCATGTGGGACGACCTGGCGCGCGGCGCGATCGGCACCATCGTGCTCATCGACACCCGGCGCCTGGAGACCAGCTTCGCCGCCATCGATTTCTTCGAACGCCGCAAGATCCCGTTCGTCGTCGCGGTCAACTGTTTCGACAACGCGCCGCGGTACACCCCGGACGAAATCCGGGAAGCGTTGGTCATTCCCGACCGTGTGCCGATCGTCATGTGTGACGCACGTGACCGGGATTCCAGCAAACTGGCCCTGATTCGTCTGGTCAAGCACGCGATGACCGTGGTACCCGCAACCGTCTGATGTCTTGTTTTGTCCGGTCGGGACAGTCCCGTATCCCTGCGTGGCCAGGGCTTACGCCGGCAAACCCACATGGCGCAATTGGTTGGACCACCCGGGTACAGCTTTTTAGTTGAGAATGCACTCAACTGATAGCATCCGGACGTGACCAGTCGATTGCCGTGGTTTCCTGAATATATAAGGGAAAACTACCCAGCACGGGGCCGGCTGTTCGGCGATTTCCTGGGCGGGTTGTGGGCGACGGCGTGCGAGGCGCTGGAGATCCCGGTCGACCAAGCCGTGCGAACCACCCGGATGTTGCGCGGGCTGCTCCCCTCGTGGAGCGGCGATCCGATCGGGACCAAGCCCGCCCGGCCGTCCTACGTGGCCGGCGACGGGTTCCCGGCCGAGATGTCGGTGAACTGGTCCGGGGACCACCCGGAGCTGCGCCTGCTGTTCGACACCCTCGGCGAAGAGGACCCGGATCCCGCGGTGGACACCGGGGAAACCCGCTACTGGGGCCGGATCCACGAGCTGTTCACCACGCGCGCCGGCCGGCCGTCGACGGCGCCGCTGTGGCACTCGGTCGCCTGGCGGCCGCCGTCGCGGATCGTCCACAAGTCCTACTTCGGCCTGTACGAGTGGCCGCTGCCGCACCGCTACGCGGCGGTGGGCGAAGCCATGGACCGGCTCGGCCTGACCCCGGCGTGGGACGACGCGCGCCGGCGGGTGGAGGGCGCCGACGGCGAGCGGGAGATCGAGTTCTTCGCCGTCGACGTGGCCGAACACGCCGATGCCAGGGTGAAGGTCTACTACCGCAACCACGGCGCCGACGTCGCCGAGCTGAACCGCATCGCCGCCGTCGCGCAGCGGCACGACAGCGCCGGCGCCGCGGCCGCCTACCGGGTGCTGACCGGTGACCGGGAAGGCGCCGGGGAAGCCGCGTTGAGCTGCCTGGCGTTCCGGTCCGGACTGGACCGGGCCGCCGAGGCCACGACCTACCTCCGCCTCCCCGCGCTGGCCTCCGGTGACGCCGAGGCCGTGGACCGCACCGCCGCGCTGCTGGGCGGCGAAGGCGTCGACCCCGGCCGGTTCCGCGCCCTCGTAGCCGCGCTGGCGCCCGGGCCGCTGGCCGAAAGCCGCGGCCTGCTCGAGCTGGTCAGCCACCGCGCCGCGGGCCGCCGCGGCGACGTCACCACGTACTTCCGGTTCCCCGTCTTCGACCAGCTCGCGTCGGTCGATCCCGCGTAGGGGTACCGGAAAGACGATCTGCCGCAGCACCACCGGAAGGAGCCGGCCATGTCCCAGCAGGACGTCGCACGCGTCGCCGCCTACAACGAGGAACGGCAACGCGAATACGAAGGGTCGGAGCTGATCCGGCTGCTGACCGACGAGGCCACGTCGGACGAGACCAAGAAGGCCGTGCTCACCTACCTGCAGCCGTGGTCGAACGCCTTCCAGCGGATGATCAGCGCGCGCGTCACCTACGAGTCCGACCCGAAGCTGCGGGCGCTCGCGCTGGAGCACCAGGAAGAGGAGATCGGCCACGACAAGATCCTGGCCCGCAGCCGCGCGGAGGACCGGGAGCTGGTCTGGGACCCGGTGATCGAGGCGGGCGCGTCGTGGTTCGTCGACCAGTTCGCGGTGCTGCCCGGTGTCCAGCGCGCCGTGCTCGCGCACCTCGCCCTCGAAGCCGGCAGCCTCGTGTTCAGCCAGGCGGGCACGAAAGCGTTTCCCGAGGACGAGTACTTCGAGCTGCACGACGAGGCCGACGTCGAACACCTCGAAATGGGCTACGAAGTACTGCGGCAGCGTGACGACTGGACGGTCGACTCGCTCGTCACCGTGCTGGACCGGGCCTGGCAGGTGATCGGCGTGGTCTCGAACCGCATCGCCGAGTGCGCCAAGCGCGATACCGTCGCGGCATGACGATCACCGACCCCGGCCCCGACGCCACCGCCGCGGCCCGTGGCGTCGCCGACGAAGCCGTTCGTGCGTACGAAGAAGCCTTCGGCGAACGCCTCGTCGCGACCTACCTCCTGGGCAGCCTCTCCTACGGCGGTTACTCGGCCGCCGTGAGCGACATCGACCTCGCCGTCGTCCTGGCCGAGCGCCACGACGACGACCCGGCCACGTTCGACACCCTCGGTGAGCAGCTTCGCGAGCGCAGTCCGTTGCACCGCAAGCTGTCCGTGTTCTGGGGGTCGCTGCCGGCGCTGAGCCGCGGCGAGCAGGACGGGCGCTTCCCGGCGATCGACCGCCTGGAACTGGCCGAGCGCGGCGCGCTGCTGACCGGCGAGGAGATCGCCGGGAAGGTGGCCCGCCCCGGCGGTGCGGAGCTGCTGCTGGAGAGCGCGCGGTTCGCCGTCGCGGTCCTGGCGGCCGACGAGGTGGTCGCCGAGTTCCACCGGCCGAAGCGGCTGCTGGCCGACAAGGTGTGGTTCACGAAGGCGGTGTTCTTCCCGCTGCGCTTCGGGTGCACGGGGGCGATGGAGTCGGGCCGCGCGGCGACCAACGACGAGGCGATCGCCTGGTACCTCGGCCGTCCCGAAGCTTCGGCGGCGCCGCTGGTCCACCTGGCGACGCGGGTCCGGGCGGGCGAACCGCTCGACCCCGCGGAGGCGGAACCGGCGCTGCTGGCGCACCTGGCCCCGCTGTACCGGGAGTACATCGAGGACGAAACGCGGCGGCTGCGCGAAGCCGGCGCGCCCGAGGACCTCGTCGCGGCGTTCACGTCCTGGCACGAACGCCTGGCGTGACACCGCACTCAGCGGTCTGACGTGCCTCCCGCCGTCGCCTCGACGAGCGGGAGGAACACGTCGTCCACGATCTCGAGGAGCGTGTCCTCCCCGATCGGCTCGCGGGCGAAGAAGATCTCGTTGCGCAGCAGGTCGGCGGGCAGCGTGACGACGCGCGCGGGCAGGCCGGCGAGCGTGAGCTCACCCCGGTCCGCGGCCTGGCGCAGCACGGCGGTCATCGCCTCGCGCATCACCGTGAAGAACTCCGGGTTCATCTCGGGCACCTCGGCCAGCAGCCCGTGGATGACGTCGGGGCTGACGTCGTGCTGGCGCCGGGTCATCCGCCGCAGGAGCGTCAGCACGTCCTCGCGCAGGGTTCCCGTGTCGGGGATCCGGTCGACGATCGAGCCCGTCCGGTGCCGCAGCGCGGCCACCACCAGCTCGGCCCGGTTGCCCCAGCGGCGGTAGAGGACCTGCTTGCCGGTCTGCGCCCGCGCGGCGACCCCTTCCATCGTCAGGCGCGCGTACCCGACGGCGGCCAGCTCTTCCCACGCCGCGTCGAGAAGCGAGGCCTCCAGCGCCGCGCCACGACGTCGTGCCCCGGTCTGCGTCATGCCCATCCCCCTCCGAAAGAGACGTTGCGTCTCTTGACAGCTCAGGCTACCGTACGTCGTTAGAGACGGACCGTCTCTAATGACCGTCTCTGACGACGATGGGGGCAGCATGACCACACCGACCCGCCCGGACCGGCTGGAGCCCGCAGTGCTCAAGCTGGCCGGCGTACTGGTCCTCGGGGCGATGGCCCCGCTGCTGGACAGCACGATCGTGAACGTCGCCCTGCACACGCTGGGCACCCAGCTCGGCGCACCGGTCGCGACCGTGCAGTGGGTCAGCACCGGCTATCTGCTGGCGATGGCCACGGCGGTGCCGGCCAGCGGCTGGCTGACCGACCGCTTCGGCGCCAAACGGCTGTGGCTCGCGGCGTTGACGCTCTTCCTGCTGGGTTCGGTCCTGTGCGGGGCGGCGTGGGACATCGGCTCGCTGATCGGGTTCCGCGTGGTCCAGGGCGTCGGCGGCGGGCTGATGCTGCCGCTCCTGCAGACCCTGCTGGTCCGGGCCGCCGGCGGCCGGCGGCTCGGGCGGCTGCTGGCCGTCGTGACGCTGCCCGCGCTGATCGGCCCGATCCTCGGCCCGGTGCTCGGCGGGCTCATCGCCGGGCACCTGAGCTGGCGGTGGATCTTCTACGTCAACGTCCCGCTCTGCCTGCTGGCGATCGTGCTCGCCTGGCGGCTGCTCCCCGAAGACCCGCCGGGAAAGGCGAGCCGCCTGGACATTCCCGGGCTGCTGCTGCTTTCGCCGGGCGTGGCCGCCGTCGTCTACGGCCTGTCCGAGATGGCCGCCTCGGGTGGCCCGGGCAGCCCGCGGGCGCTCGTCCCGCTGGCGGCCGGGCTGGTGCTGCTCGCCGCGTTCGTCCGCCACGCCCTGCGCGCCACCGGCCCGCTGGTGGACCTGCGGCTGTTCCGGACGCGCTCGTTCGCCGCCTCGTCGGCGCTGCTGTTCCTCTCCGGGCTCGCCCTGTTCGGCTCGATGCTGCTGCTTCCCCTGTACTACCAGCAGTTGCGCGGCGAAGGCGTGGTCGCCGCCGGACTCCTGCTGGCCCCGCAGGGACTGGGCAGCCTCCTGGCCCGGGGCACCGGCGGTCTCGCCGACCGGTTCGGCCCGCGCCCGGTCGTGCTGGCCGGCATCGTGCTGACCGCCGCGGGCACCCTCCCCTTCGCCCTCGGCGGCCAGCACACCAACGGCCTGCTGCTCGCGATCGCCCTGGTCGTCCGCGGCGCCGGGCTGAGCGCGGCGAACATGGCCGTGCTGGTCGGCGCCTACCGGGACCTGCCCCCCGAGCGGATCTCGCACGCCAGCAGCACGACCCGGATCGTGCAGCAGATCGGCGGCTCCTTCGGCACCGCCGTGCTCGCCGTCGTCCTCCAGCGCCAGCTGACCGCCCACCCCGGGGCGGCCGGTCAGGTCACCGCCTTCGGCCACACCTTCGCCTGGGCGGTCGCGTTCGCCGCGCTCGCCGTCGTCCCCGCCCTGCTGCTGCCCGGAACCCGCCCGGTCAGCTCCGATCAGGTTCGGTAGCGCGGGTTGGTGGCGTGCCATTCGTACCCGCCGCCCATCCACGCCCGGACGCCCTTGAGGAACCGGTGCAGCTCGGGCGCGGGCACGGCGAGCAGTTCGCGGTGCCCCGCCTCGAACTCGCGGACCATCGTGTTGTGCAGGTCCACGGTGACCTCGGTCGCCTCCTCGACCGAGCAGCCGCGGTCGGCGGCGACCTGCAGGACCATGTTGCACACCGGGTTCTCGTCGGCGGCGTCCTTCGCCACCGAGTACAGGTCGTTCACCAGCACGCAGGCGGTGCCGGCGCGCATCATCGCCCGGCGCACCCGCGGGTCGTAGTACAACGCGGCGGGCAGCTCGTAGCCGCCGACCGGGTCGCACAGCGTCATCGACGTGTAGAAGCTGTCGTGCTGGCGCGCGGCCAGGTACTCCCACGCCGGCGGGTACGCCTCGGTGTAGCGCCAGGCCGCGTACGCGTCCCAGCTGACGAACATCGAGAACGTGGCGTAGCAGACGCGCTGGACCTGCGTCGGCGTGCCGTGCCGGCCCAGGTGCCCGACCGCCGAGTTCAGCCCGACCAGGATCGGGTCGGCCCGCAGCGCCTCCTCGAGCGGGCCGGTGAACTCGCCCGCCGGGGCGACCGGGTCCATCGCCGCCATCACCAGCGCCAGGCGCGGCGGCAGCTCGGTCGGGGACGCGCCGAGCGCGCTGTCGTCGGCGTAGTAGTCGTCGGCGGCCCACCAGACGGCGTTGAGCTGCGCGGCGATCAGCAGCAGGTCCGGGTCTTCGCTGTCGGGGTGGGCCAGCATCGCCAGCCGGCCGAAGCCCGCCTTCGCGATCTGGTCGAGCCCCTCGCCGGTGAACCCGCAGTCCGCGGCCCACGTGACGAGCCGGCGGTCGACCTCCTCGGCCAGCGGCTCGTCGACGCGTTCGACCACCGGGACGTACAACGGCGAAGCCGTGCCGTCACCCCACTCCCGCTCCGCGTAGGCCGGCTCGTGGGCGAGGTCCGCCGTGATCCGGGCCGCGGACGTGCCGATCCCCGACGGCCCGGCGGCGAACGCGAGCGCGTCGTCCACCATCCACAGAGGACACCCCGGGGCGGTGCCGGTGCCGGTCGCCACGGTCAGACCCGGTCGGCGGCGATGAGCAGGTAGTGGAAACTGCCTTCGCGGTACGCCGTGAGGAACGGGTCCTCGATCCCGGTGGCCACCGACGACTGCGCGCGCAGCTCCCAGTACGGAATGGTGGCGGCGGTGAGGTCGACGACGTTGATGGGCACGAAACCGTTGGCGGACAACGCCTTGAAGTAGTCGCCGCGGGCGTGGATGTTGCAGATGTAGTGCTGGTCGATCTGGCTCACCGCGCGCGACCGGCCGCCGGTCACGTCGTTGTAGCACCCGGTGATGGTGACGTACCGGCCGCCCGGCGCGATCTGGCGCGCGTGCTCGGCGAAGAGCTGGTGCAGATCGACGTACATCGTGCTTTCGTTGTTCCAGGCGCCCTTGAAGGCCCCGGTTTCGAAACCCGTGTCGAGCATGTTGCGCAGGTGGTAGCGCACCCGGCCGGCGACCCCGCGCTTGTTCGCCTGCTCGTTGGCGAAGGCGACCTGCTGCTCCGAAATGGACACCCCGTCGACCTGGCAGCCGAAGCGCTGGTTGGCCATGATGCTGGAGCCGCCACGCCCGCAGCCGGCGTCGAGCAGCCGGTCCCCCGGCCCGACCGCGCCGAGGTGGTCGAGCAGCACCTCGGCCTGTGCCGTCTCGAGCCGGTGCATCTCCGCGATGATCGCCTCGTCACGGATGTTTTCGGGGGTCTCCAGCACCGCGGGGTCGTATTCCCCGATGCCGTAGTGGTGGTGGTAGAGCCCGTCGACGTCGCCCAGCCGGAGGTTGACCGGATCCTTTTCCCGGTTCCAGTAGTCCGCGATGGACTGCTGGTACGCGCTGCGGATCACGGGCTGGTCGGTGGAGATCACGGGCGGCTCCTTGTTTTTCCCATGGCGGAAAGAATGGGGCCGGACGTTTTCCTCGGCCCGATGACCAACGCTAGTGGGCCGTTGTCGCGGGTCACAAGAACGTTCACTCCGGGAAACGGGAGCCCGCGATTCCGCGGCCTGATCGGACCATCGGGGCCTCCCGAGCGCCAGGACCGAAGCCCGCGAAAGCAACCCGGGCGGCCGATTGCGTTCCCTGGTCGGATGACGGTGGACGACAGCGGGTGAACGATCCGCCGCTTTGGCGAGTGGCCAACACGACCGGCCCGGGGGTCGTGAGGCGGCTGCGGGACTGTGGTCTGCCGTGGCACCCTCCACAGTGGGCGGTCGGGATCTCCGGCGGGTGCTTACTTCCGCCTCAGGCGCTGGGTAGGGTGTTCCCATGGTCACCCGAGCCGAGCGCAACGCGACGGACCCCGATCTGGGCGTCCTGGCGGGCCGGCTGCTGTTCGCGGTGCAGCGGGAGCTGTTCACCACGCTGGCCGCGCGGGGGTTCGGCGACCTGAACCCCCGCCACGGCGCGGTGCTCGCCTACCTCGATCCCGGCGGCGTGCGCGCGACCGAGCTGGCCCGCCTGTCGGGCCAGCACAAGCAGATCGTCGGCACGCTCATCGACGAGCTGGAGACCCTCGGGTACGTCGAACGCCGTCCCGACCCGAGCGATCGCCGCGCGAAGCTGATCTGCCCCACCGATCGCGGCCTCGCCCAGATGACGGCGGCGGACGAGATCATGGCCGCGATGCAGGAGCGGCACGCCGAGCGCCTCGGCCACGAGGACTACGCGCGGTTCAAGCGCCTGTTCACCGACATCACCGAGGAACAGCGCGCCGTCACCCGCGAGTGACACCCGCCGGCAGGTGCTTGCCCAGCCACCCGGTCACCCGGGCCCAGTTCTCGTGCGCGGGGTCGAGCACGTCGAAGTGGTGGGCACCGGCCACTTCCAGGTACTCCGCGCTCGCGACCTTCTCGGCGTACGAACGGCTATACGACGGCGGCACCACGTCGTCGGCGGCACCGTGGACGGCGAGCACCGGCACACCCGTGTCGGCCAGCGCGGCCGGCGACGTCGTGGCGTAGCGCTCCGGGACGTCGTCGACGTGCCCGCCCAGCAGCAGGTTCACCACTCCCTCGCCGATGCCCGCCGCGGGCATGACGTCCGGAAGGTCCGGCGCGGTGGCCGGATCGGGCAGCCCGGCGCCGAGCCGCGTGCGGTCGGCCTTCGCCAGGTCCAGGACCCCGGCCAGCGACACCGCCGCCACCGGCACCACGCCCGGCGACGCCCCCACCGCGTCGCCGGGCAGGGCCGCGCGGTGTGCCGCCCACACCGCGAGCTGGCCGCCGGAGGAGTGCCCCAGCACGGCGACGCGGGCGGGGTCGAGCGCCGGGTCCAGGCCGGCCACCGCGTCGAGCGCGGCCGCGACGTCCTCGAACGTGCCGGGCCACCCGCCGCCGTCGCCGAGCCTGCGGAACTCGGCGTTCCACACCGCGTACCCGCGCGCGACCAGGTCGTCGGCCACGCCGGTCATCCCGCGACGGTCGTGCAGTGCGGACCAGTACCCGCCGTGCAGCAGCACGACCACCGGGAACGGCCCGGCACCCGGCGGCAGGTAGAGCTCGCCCACCTGCGAAGGGTGCGGGCCGTAGGCGATGGTGCGCACCCGGCGCGGGCCGTCCTGCTCGTCGTCGTAGCGGGCGCCGCGGCGGGCGCTCACCAGCGCGTCGATGGTGGCGAAGAACGCCGCGATCCGCGGGTCGTCGCCGCCCTTGGCCTTCGACTCGTCCCAGGCGGTGTCGTCGGTCCATTCGACGAAGTCCAGCCAGGTACCGGGATCCAGGCGGACGAGCTTCGCCGAGACGAAGCCGCGACGGCCCTCGCGGAAGGCCGCCACCATCCCGGGGCGCGCCGCGAGCATCGCCGCGGTGCGGTCCGGGCGGACGGTGAACGTGGTCAGCTCGATGACGGACATCGCAGGAAACCCCTTCGCGGTCAGTTCTTGGCGTACGCGGCGGCCAGCTGGCCCACGATCACGGCGAACGGCATGTCGAGGGCCGCGTAGACGTCACCGGCGAGCGGATCGGCGTTGTCGGCCAGGATCTCCACCATCGCGGTCGAGTAGTCGATGGGGATGACGCCGGCCTGCTGCATCCGGAGCAGGCCCGCTTCCCGCTTGGCCTGCCAGAACGTGCCGGAGGCGTCGATCGCGGCGTAGGCGTCGAACCCTTCGGCCGTCGCGGCCATCGCCGGGAACGCCAGGCACACCTCCGTCGAGATCCCGGTGACGATCAGCTTCTTCCGCCCGGTGGCGCGGATCGCGCCGGCGACGCGCTCGTCGTCCCAGGCGTTGACGCTCGAGCGGTCGATCACCTCGAGGCCCGCGGGCAGCACCTCGGCCAGCTCGGGGATCAGCGGGCCCCACATGCTGTCGGCCGCGGTCGTCGTGACGACCACCGGCAGCCCGAGGATCCGCGCGGCCTTCGCCAGCGCGACGACGTTGTGCTTCAGCTCGCCGACCGGGATGTCCCGGACGCCGCTGTAGAGGCCGACCTGGTGGTCGACCAGCAGCAACGCCGCGTTGTCGCGGGTCAGCCGTTCGGTGAACTTGTTCGCGGACATGGTCGCTCCTCGGGTCGCGGGCCTGACTTAGTCAAGATTAATGACTATCAGGACTCTTGACCACTTTTCGCGGTGAGACCCGGGTCACCGCGGCAGGCGCAGCCCCGCGACGAGGATCCCGGCCAGGCGGCGCGCGTCGTAACCGTCGTCGCTGTCCGCGCCGATGCAGAGGTTCCCGACGCCGCGCATCAACTGGATGGCCGCCAGGTCGGCGCGCACCTCGCCCGCCGCGACCGCGGCGTCGAGCAGCTGGGTGCACACCGGCACGAGCCGGTCGAGGAAGTACGCGTGCAGCGACTCGAACCCGGCGTTGTCGGACTGCATCGCCCCCGCCAGGCCGTGCTTGGTGACCAGGAAGCCGACGAACAGGTCGATCCACCGCCCCAGCGCGGCGTGCGGACTCTCACTGCTTTCGAGCAGCGCCGGACCGGCCTCGGCACACGCTTCGACCTGGTGCCGGTAGACGGCGATGATCAGGTCCGCCCGGGTCGGGAAGTGGCGGTAGATCGTGCCCATCCCGACGCCGGCCTTGGCGGCGATGTCGCGGACCGGCGCGTCCACGCCCGAGGCGACGAAGACCGCCGCGGCCGCGTCGAGCAGCGTCTCCTTGTTGCGCCGCGCGTCCGCCCGCTTCGGCCGCGCAGCCCCTTCGTCCACCACGACGTCTCCCGTCCTTGCTAAACGGAACAATGCTCCGTATCGTTAGCGGAGCAACGTTCCGTTTGACCATGATGCCATGGAGGACCAGTCTCATGCAGTACCGCACGTTGGGCCGCACCGGTGTGCAGGTCAGTTCCCTCGCGCTCGGCGCGATGAACTTCGGCGCCATCGGGCGCACCACCCAGGACGAGGCCACCGCCATCGTCGACGCCGCCCTCGAAGCCGGGATCAACCTCGTCGACACCGCCGACATGTACGGCGACGGCGAGTCGGAGGTGATGGTGGGCAAGGCCATCGCCGGGCGCCGCGACGACCTCGTGCTCGCCACCAAGGCGACCATGCCGATCGGCGAGGAGCGCAACCACCGCGGCAGCTCTCGCCGCTGGCTGGTCTCCGAGCTGGACAACAGCCTGCGCCGGCTGGACGTCGACCACGTCGACCTCTACCAGATGCACCGCTGGGACCCGGCCACCAGCGACGAGGAAACGCTTTCCGCGCTGACCGACCTGCAGCGCGCGGGCAAGATCCGCTCCTTCGGCTCGTCGACCTTCCCGGCCTACCGGATCGTGCAGGCGCAGTGGGCCGCCCGCGAGCACCACCTGAGCCGGTACGTCACCGAGCAGCCCAGCTATTCGATCCTGCAGCGCGGCATCGAGACCCACGTGCTGCCGGTGACCGAGGAGTACGTCCTCGGCGTGCTGGCGTGGAGCCCGCTCGCGTCCGGCTGGCTCTCCGGCGCGGTTCGCGCGGGCCGCGAGATCACCACCAGCCGGTCGCAGGTCCTGCCGCAGCGCTTCGACCTCGCCCGGCCCGCCAACCAGGCGCGGCTGGACGCCGTCGAGCGGCTGGTGAAGGTCGCCGACGCGGCCGGGCTGACGCTGATCCAGCTCGCGCTCGGGTTCGTCACCGCGCACCGCGCCGTGACCAGCGCGATCATCGGCCCGCGCACGCTCGAGCACCTGCACTCGCAGCTCGCCGCCGCCGACACGGTCCTGCCCGCCGACGTCCTCGACGAGATCGACACGATCGTCGCGCCGGGCGTCGACCTGGCCGCCGACGAGAAGTTCGACACCCCGCCCGCCCTGCTCGACCCGACCCTGAGGCGCCGCTGACATGCCCACTCCGCGATTCGGCATCATGACCGCGCCTTCGCAGGTCTCCTACGACGACATCCTGCGCGTCTGGCGCGAGGCGGACACGATCCCCGAGATCGAGCACGCCTGGCTGTTCGACCACCTCATGCCGATCTTCGGCGACCCGGACGGGCCGATCTTCGAGGGCTGGACGCTGCTTTCGGCGCTGGCCGCGCAGACGTCCCGGCTTCGGCTCGGCCTGCTGGTGACCAGCAACCGCTTCCGGCCGCCGGCGATGCTGGCCAAGATCGCCACGACCGTCGACGTCGTTTCGGGTGGCCGCCTCGACTTCGGCATCGGCGTCGGCTCGCGGCCCAGCCACCCGCTGGCCCGGCGCGAGTACGCCGCCCACGGCCTGCCGTTCCAGGAGACCGCGGACGCCGTCGCGAGCTTCGCCGAAGCCTGCACGGTGATCAAGCGGCTGTGGACCGAGGACAAGCCGTTCGACTTCGACGGCGTCCACCACCGGCTCACCGGCGCGTTCGGCAACCCCAAACCGGTGCAGCGGCCGCACCCGCCGATCGTCATCGGCGGGCGCGCGGCCGCGACGCTGCGGGTGGTCGCCGAGCACGCCGACGTGTGGAACATCCCGGGCGGCGACCTCGAGGACGTCGTCAGCCGCAGTGCCCTGCTGGACCGCTACTGCGGCGAGATCGGCCGCGACCCCGCGTCGATCACCCGCTCGATCCACCTGCCGGTGTCCTACGACGACCCCGGCGCCACCCGCGGCGCGATCCGCGAAGCCCTCGACGCGGGCTTCGGGCACTTCGTCCTCAGCGTGGCGTCGCCGTACCCGGACGGCGTCGCGAAGTGGGTGGCCGACGAGCTGATCAGGCCTGTGACGTCGGCCGGATGACGAGCTCGTTGACGTCGACGTCCGGCGGCTGCGCCACGGCGTAGGCGATGGCGGCCGCGGGGATCGCGAGCAGCCCGGACGCGGCGCGGGCCGCGGACCGGGCGGCCTGATCGCGAACTTGGTCGCGCTGTAGACCGCGGCGGTGGGATCCACCCGCAGGCCCGAGGTGGACGCGACGGTGACGACGTGCCCGGACCCCTGCGCCCGCATGACGGGCGGCACGGCCGCGAGACCGTGCAGCGGCCCGCGCAGGTTGACGTCGATCATCCGGTTCCAGTCGTCGACCCGCAGGGCGTCCAGCCGGGACAGCGGCATCACCCCGGCGTTGCTGACGAGCACGTCGATTCGGCCGTGGGTGCGGTGCGCCGCCTCGGCGAAGGCCCGCACGCTCTCGAGGCTCGTCACGTCGAGCTCGTGCCATTCGGCGTTCGCGCCGATCTTGTCCACCAGGCGGGCGGAACCGCGGGGGGGGGGGGGGGGGGGGGGGGGGGGGGGCCCCCGGCCCCCCCCCCCCCCTGCCGCGTTCCCCCTTGCCGCCGCAGACTGGCGGCATGACCACGCCCCGCCAGGTCCGTACCTGGGTCGAGAAGTACGTGCACGCCTGGGAAACCGCGGCGGGCCCGGACATCCGGGCCCTGTTCACCCCGGACGCCGAGTACCACGAACAGCCCTACGAGACCGCCTGGATCGGCCGCGACGCGATCGTCGAGGGCTGGCTCGGCCGGCAGCACTGGCAGGAAGGCGGCTGGACGTTCGGCTGGACGCTGCTCACGACCACCGGGGACACCGCCGCGATCCGGGGCACCGGCACCTACACCGAGCTCGGCACCTTCGAAAACCTCTGGGTGCTCACCCTGACGCCGAAGGGGCGCTGCCGGATGTTCCGGATGTGGAACAACGAGGCCTGAGGCCTCAGACCGCCTGCAGCTCCCGCAGCAACGCCACCGCCGCCGCGCTCGGCGTTCCCGGTGCCGGAGTGCCGACCAGCAGCTGCTGGCCGGGGGCGTCGCGGACGTCGAACGTCTGGTACGTCAGCTCGATCCGGCCGGCCCGCGGGTGCACGAACACCTTGTACGCCCGGGAAAGCCCGCCGACCGCGTGGTCGTCCCACAACGCGCGGAACTCCGCCGACGACCGGAACTGCTCGACCACCTCCCGGATCCCCGCGTGGTCCGGGTACTGCCCCGCGTTCAGGCGCAGCGCGCGCACCGAAGCGCCCGCGACGACCGGCCACTCCGCGAAGACCTCGCGGGCCCGCGGGTGCCCGAACAGGATCCGGACCATGTTGCGCTCGCCGCCGAACGGGGCGAGCAGCGCCGCCGCGACCGGGTTCTCGGCCAGCACGTCGAACGCCGGGCCCAGCACGTAGGCCGCGGCGGCCGGGAACGCGCCGAGCAGCTCCAGCAGCGCGGGGTGCACGACGTCGCGGGCGCGCCCGGCCGGCCGGATCCCGGCCAGCCGGGCGAGGTGCGCGAGGCCGTCGTCGTCCAGTCGCAGCGCCCGGCCGAGGGCGAAGACCACCTGCGCCGACGGGTTCCGCTCGCGGCCCTGCTCGAGGCGGGTGTAGTAGTCCGCGCTCACCCCGGCGAGCACGGCCACCTCCTCGCGGCGCAACCCCGCGACCCGACGGCTCCCGGCCGCCGGGAGCCCCGCGGCCTCCGGCGTCACGTGCCCGCGCGCGGCGCGCAGGAACCCTCCCAGTTCGGTGTCCGGCATGACGCCAGGCTAGTTCGTCAGTCCTCCTTCTTCAGTCCTTCGGGACGAAGTCGGCGAACATGCCGGCCTCGTAGGACCCCGCCGGGGTGCGCGCGATGACGTTCATCCGGTTGGCCGCGTTGATCAGGCCGACCAGGCAGACCAGGGCGCCGAGCTGGTCGTCGTCGAAGTGCTTGCGCGCCTGGGCCCACGTCTCGTCGGACACGCCCTGGTGCGCGTCGGCGAGGCGGGTGCCCTCCTCGGTCAGGGCCAGCGCGGCCCGCTCGGCGTCGGTGAACACGGTGGCCTCGCGCCAGGCCGCGACCAGGTTGAGCCGGACCGCGGTCTCGCCGTCGGCCGTGGCGTCCTTCGTGTGCATGTCGGTGCAGAAGCCGCAGCCGTTGATCTGGCTGGCGCGGATCTTGACCAGCTCCTGGACGACCTTGGGCAGCGGCGACTGGTCGATCATCAGGCTGACCCCGGCGAACCGCTTGCCGAAGCGGGCGGCGAACTCGTTGTCCAGCATGCTGAATCGAGCTTCCATGACTGTGCCTCATCTCGTGGTGCGTGCGTTGACGACCACCAGATGCCGGTACCCCGCCCGGTTGTGACAGTGACCCACGCCACAGCGCCCGTCTGTCACAGAACGGCGGCGGCCGGTATCTGATGGGGGACGCAGCCGGATCCGGAGGGGGACCACCATGACGGGGAGCACGAGCGGGACCGACGCCACCGAGGTGTTCCTCGCCCACCGGAACCTGCTGTTCACCGTGGCCTACGAGATGCTCGGCTCGGCCGCCGACGCGGAGGACGTCCTGCAGGAGACGTGGCTGAAGTGGGTGGGCGTCGACCTCGCCACCGTGCAGTCCCACCGCGCCTACCTGGTGCGGATCACCACCCGCCAGGCCCTGCAGCGGCTGCGGACGCTCGGGCGGCGCAAGGAGTCCTACGTCGGTTCGTGGCTGCCCGAGCCGCTGCTGACCACGCCCGACGTCGCCGAGGACGTCGAGCTGGCCGACCACGTCTCGATGGCGATGCTGCTGGTGCTGGAAACGCTCACGCCGACCGAGCGCGCGGTGTTCGTGCTGCGCGAGGTGTTCGACCTGCCCTACGACGAGATCGCCGACGCCGTCGGCAAGAGCGGCGCGGCGGTCCGCCAGATCGCGCACCGGGCGCGGTCGCACGTCGCGGCGCGCCGCCCGCGCGAAACGGTCTCCCAGGCCACCGCGCGGGACACGCTCGCGGCGTTCCAGCGCGCGATCGAAACCGGTGACCTGCAGGGGCTGCTCGACCTGCTCGCCCCGGACGTCGTGCTCGTGGGTGACGGCGGCGGCGTCAAGCAGGCCGTGCTGCGGCCGGTCGTGGGTGCCGACAAGGTGGGCCGGGTGCTGTTCGGGGGGCTGGACCGGGTCGACGGGCAGGCGGTGCTGCGGCCGGCGCAGGTCAACGGCCACCCGGCGATGGTCCTGTCCATCGACGGCGAGCTCGACACGGTGGTGGCGCTGCGCGTCGAGGGCGGTCTCGTCACCGGGGTCTACGCGGTGCGCAACCCGGCGAAGCTGTCGGGGATGGCGGAGGAGACCACGCTCCGCCGCTGACCGTGGTCACCCGTTCGTGGCGGGCGGGGTCCGGCGACACTGGACGTTCCTCGCCTCTTTCGAAAGGGATCGCCTTGATGGCCCAGACCGCGACCGGCCGGCAGCGTGTGCACGAGTTCCTCACCGGGCGCGGCTGGCGCCTCGACGCGGACGCCGCCGATCCGGACGCCGGCTGGGAGTACCCCGGCAGCTTCGGCGGCGCGCGGTGCAACCCCGTCGCCGACGCGACCCCGGTCCCGTTGCAGGCCTACTTCAGCTTCGGCGACGACGGCGCGGAGATCTTCTGCGTCGTCCCGGCGGGCAACCTCCACGGCAGCGGCTGCGCCGAGCACGACACGGCCGAGCAGGTCGTCCCCGTCGACGGCTTCGCCTCCCTGCTCGACGACCTGGAGTCGCGCGCCGCGGCCCACGACCTCAGGGCGCTGATCGAGTGCCGGTACTTCGGGCCCTGCTGAGCTCGGCCCGGGACAGCGGCAGCCGGACGGCGGGCGGCAGCGGCGCGCGGACCGGCTCCGCCCGGAACGACTGGATCATCAGGGCGGCGAACCGGCGTGACGCCGCCACGCGCAGCTCGGGCGAGTCGGCGCGGATGCCCTCGTTCGCCATCAGCGCCAGGCTGATGTCCTCGACCACGAAGTCGTCGCGCAGTGCGCCGGCTTCCTTGGCTCGCCGCACCAGCCTGAGCAGCAGCCGCAGGGTTCGATCACGGTCCGCGGCGAACTCGGCGATGTCGGGCAGTCGTGAGGTGAACGCGCGGGCGAAGCCGCGGTCGAGGGCGTGCACCTCCATGAGCCGCTCGATCACCAGGCAGAACCCGCGCCACGGGTCGTCAGCCGCGAGGCCCTCTTCGACGACCACCCGGCACGAGGCCAGCTGCTCGGCGAAAGCCTCCGCGAGCAGGGCTTCCTTCGTCCGGAAGTGCCGGTAGACGGTCGCGACGCCGACCTCGGCGCGCCGCGCGATCTCACGGATCGGCACGTCGAGGCCGTCGGCGGCGAAGGCCGCGCGGGCGACCTCGAGGATGCGCCCGCGGTTGTCGCGGGCGTCCGAGCGCAGGGGTGCTCTCACTTGAGCCGTCACCCCTCTCACTTTAGCCAACCGGACGGGGTGCTCCGTTACGTTCGGTCACATGAGAGCAGTCCAGTTTTCCTCCTACGGTCCGTCCAGCGTGGTGGAGGTCGCCGACGTGCCGGCGCCGCACGCCGGACCGGGCGAGATCCGTGTCACCGTAAGGACTTCCGCGGTTTCGCCCGGTGAGATCCGCCTTCGCTCGGGCGAGCTGCGGGACGCCGTGCCCGTGACGTTCCCGTTCCGCACCGGGTTCGACGCCGCGGGCGTGGTCGACGAGATCGGCGCCGGCGTCACGGACGTCGCGGTCGGCGATGCGGTGTTCGGCACGGCCCCCGCGGCGACGCGCGGCGCCAACGCCGATTTCGCGGTCCTGGCAGCGTGGGCACGGAAGCCTTCGGCGTGGAGCTGGGCGGAGGCGGGCGGCGCGGCGGGAGCGGCCGAGACGGCCACCCGCGTCCTCGACCGGCTCGAGGTCGGCGCCGGGCAGACGGTGCTGGTGCAGGGCGCGGCGGGCGGGACGGGCACGGCCGTCGTCCAGTTCGCGGCCGCGCGCGGCGCGCGGGTGATCGGCACGGCCAGCGCGGGAAACCACGAGTTCCTGCGTTCGCTGGGCGCGGAGCCGACGACGTACGGACCCGGGCTGGTGGAGCGGGTGCGTGTGTTGGCACCGTCCGGAGTGGACGCGGTGGTCGACTGCGCAGGCGGCGCTCTGCCGGATCTCGTGGCGGTAGCGGGTGATCCGGCGCGGGTGGTGACGCTGGCCGACTTCACCGCGGCGGCCCACGGCGTGCACTTCTCCCACGGCGCACCGGGAACTCCGGGTGCGGATCCGTTGGCGCTGCACGGTCTTGCGATCGCGGTCACCCTCGCCGACGAGGGCCGGCTGCGGATCCCGGTGGCGGCGACGTTCCCGCTGGACGAGGTCGCGGCCGCACACGAACTCATGGAGAGCCGGCACGCTCGAGGGAAGATCGTGCTGCTGCACTGATCAAGCGCCCCGATGTGGCCTTCGGTGCGCGAGACGCACCCAAGGTGGCCTTCGGTGCGTCAGACACAACCAAAGCCGCCTTGAGGCGCGGTGCCGGACCGGCCGCCGGCAACCTCGGGCGCTCGGCAGGAGCGGGCGGGCATCGGCAAAACCCGAATCTCCGGCGAACCGGCACCCCAAGGTGGCCTTCGGTGCGCGAGACGCACCCAAAGCGGCCTTCGGTGCTCCAGACACAACCAAAGCCGCCTTGGGGCGCGGTGCCGGACCGGCCGCCGACAACCTCGGGCGCTCGGCAGAGGCGGGCGGGCACCGGCAAAACTCCGGATCTCCGGCGAACCGGCGCCCCAAGGTGGCCTTCGGTGCGCGAGACGCACCCAAGGCGGCCTTCGGTGCGTCAGACGCAACCAAGGCCGCCTTGGGGCGCTCGGGGCCGGGCTAGCCGGTCACCAGGTCGAAGTCCGCGCGCCCCGCGCGGACTCCGTTGATCTGCAGCTCCACCGCGTGCGGCCCGGGGTGGTAGCGGCGGGTCGTGATCACCCGGAACGAGTGTTCGCGGGCCAGCTCGTAGGTCTCCCCCGGTGGTACGAGCTGGGTGGTCAGCTTGAACGTCTTGGTCGTCGAGGTGCCGTTCGCCTTGCGGTGGTGGACCACGTAGTCGATCGCCAGGCGGGCCGGTTCCGGTTCCAGGTTGCGGACCGAGGCCGTGAACGCCAGCGATTCGCCGATCACCACCGTGTCCGACACCAGCAGCGGGCCGGTCACGTCGACGCGGGCCGGGGCGAACCCCAGCAGGCCCAGCGCGCCCGGGTGGCCCTGCTTGACCAGCGTGCGCAGGGCGTGGCGGACCAAGCGGGTCGTGGCCGCCGCATCCGGGCCGGGTTCGGCCAGCCACGCGGACGCCGTCTCGACGACCAGGTCCGGCTCGCGGCGGCTCAGGTCGTTGAGGTGGTTGGCGACCGAGCGGCGGACGTACTCGCTCTCGTCCCGGTACAGCGCGTCGAGAACGGGCAGGGTCGCTTTCGGCGACGCGAGGACGCCTGGCACCCGCACGGCCCACGGCAGCATCGGGCGGGTGCCCTCGGACGCGAGGCGGCGCACGTCGGGGCTGTCCGACGCCGTCCAGCCCTGGATCACGCCCAGCGCTCGGTCCAGATCGTGGTTCAGCAGGACGCGCAGGGCGAACTCGGCCGTCAGCCGGGGCGTCAGCTCCGCCAAGAGCGCGAGGGCGTCGTCGAACGCGCCCGAACTACCGTCGCCCACCGCCTTGACCGCGATCGCGCTGGTGACCGGCCAGATCAGCCAGCCGGTGAACGACGGCGACTCCTCAGCCGCGGTCCGCACCACCGCCGCCAGCGACGCGTAGTCGCCCGGCAGGTCCGCGAGCAGCGCGTCACGCAGGAGGTCGCTGCGTTCGCGCAGGGACAGCGGGCCGAGCGCGCCCTCGGCCGCGCGCAACCCGGTCAGCCGCGCCTTCGGTGCGGCGACGCGCAGGCCCGCGATCAGGGCGCGGGCCGCGGGGGTGCCGATCAGTTCGTCGGCGAAGGGCATGGGGTCCTCCGGTCTGGATGTTCGGTCGGCTCGACCGTACGCACCACCACCGACAAAAACCGTGCTGGTCATTCCGGGCCCGGTAGACAAGGATCGGCGGATGCCCGATTTCAAGGGGTTCGCCCTGATCGCCCGAGTCGGGCTGGCCTGTTACGCCGTGGTGCACCTCGTCGTGGCCTGGCTGGCCGCCCAGGTCGCCTTGGGCGACAACGAAAAAGCCGACAAGGCCGGCGCGCTCCAGCTCGTCGCCGAAGGCGGTGGCGTCTGGCTGTTGTGGCTGGTCACGGCCGGCACCGGAGTGCTCGCCATCTGGCAGCTGACCGAGGCAATCGCCGGCCACCGGCACGTCAAGGGCCGCCGGCGGGTGCTGCGGCGGGTGACCAGCGGGATCGAGGTCGCGCTGTACGCCCTCGTCGCCTACAGCGCGGGCAAGACCGCCGTCGGGGCCCCGAGCAAGGGCAAGTCCCTGGTCGCCGGCCTGCTCGCCCAGCCGTGGGGCGCGGTCGTCGTGGTCGCGGCCGGGATCGGCGTGCTCGGCGTCGCGGCCTTCCTCATCCACCGCGGCCTGCGTAAGACGTTCCTGCACGACCTCGAGTTCGGCGGCGCCACCCGGACCGTCCGGCGGTCGGCCGAGCGCCTCGGCCAGGTGGGCTGGTGCGCCGTCGCGGTGGCCTACGCCGTCGTGGGCGTGATGTTCGTGCTGGCCGCCGTGAACTACGACCCGGCCAAGGCCGCCGGCCTCGATCCCGCGTTGAAGACGCTCGCCGTCCAGCCGTACGGGCAGCCGCTGCTGCTCGTCCTCGCCGCGGGCATCGCCGTGTTCGGCGTGTTCGCGCTCTTCGACGCGCGGTTCCGCAAGATCTGAGCTTCAGAACCCGGGGTGCTGCTGCTTGTTCACCACCCGCAGCACGAGCCACTGGTCGAACCAGGCCCCGGCCGTGGTCAGCACCAGCATGACGAGCCCGATGATCAGGTGCGTGTAGCTGTGCAACGGCGCGACGTGGTCGGTCAGCGCGGCCAGGCCGAACTGCAGCCCCAGCCGCACCGCGAACAGCACGGCGACCAGGCCGAGGGCCTGCTTGCTGCGCCACACGGCCCGCAGGTACTGCCGGCGCTGGGAAAGCAGCGTGAACCACAGGACGAGGTGCACCGCGACCAGCGCCAGCGGCAGGTACGCCACCCAGGAATAGCGGTCAGCGAACTGAGTGCTCAGGTCGTTGCTGGCCACGAGCAGGCCGACCAGCACGAAGTACCAGCCGGGCAGGCCGGTGATCTTCCCGTTCACCGGCCGCGGGCCGGGCACGAAAGCGGTCTCCTGCATCGGAATCCCTCCGTCTCGTTTCGTCTTCCGTCCCGAGTCTGGCCAGGCGCGGCGCGGAAGCGATCAACCGGCGGTACGAAATCGCCGGCGCCGTCTCGTACCCAGGGATGAGATGGCGCCGGTGACGCGGCACGACGCCGCCGCGTGGGGCACCATCGGCCCATGACCTCCGCGCGACCGGTGCTCGTCCTGCCGGGCCGCCGCGGCCCGCTCGTGGCCGAGGCGGCCGTCCTCGGCGCGCTGGTGCTGCTCGACATGACCCTCGCCATCCGCGCCGGACCGGCCCAGGGCAACCTCGCCACGCTCACCCTCGAGTTCGCCCCCGGGCTCGGCCCGGTCGTCGCGCTGCTGGCCGTGCTGCGCCGCCGGTTTCCCGACCACACCGCGGCGCTCGCGGCCGCGGTGTCCGGGCTTTCCCTGCTGGGCACGGCGATCACGGCGGTGATCGGGGCGGCGGGCCAGCGCCTGCCGCCGTTGCCCAGCGGGGCCGAAGCGCTCGCCATCGCGCTGCTGGTCGGCGCCTGCTGCCACCGGCTCGCCCCGCGGCCCGCAGCCGCCCTCGCAATCCTCGGCGGCGCGGCCACCACCCTCGCCCCGATCCTGCGCTACGGCGCCGGCACCCCGGCCGCGCTCTTCGCCGCCGTGGCCGCGCTGCTGTGGGGCGGCGCGCTCGCCGTCGGGCTGGTCCTGCGCGACGCCGAGGCCCGCAACCGCGCCGACGTCCTCGAAATCCGCACCACCGAACGGCTTCGGCTCGCCCGGGAGCTGCACGACCTCGTCGCGCACCAGATCACCGGCATCGTCGTGCGCGTGCAGGCCGCGCACCGCGTCGCCGAACGCACCGACGGCGACACCGCGACGTTCGCCGAGCTCGAAACCGCCGGTGCGGCGGCGCTTTCCGCGATGCGCCGGCTCGTCGGCGCGCTGCGGACCGACGGCGAGGACCTCTTCGTCCCGCCCGCCGACCTCGCCACCGCCGTCGACCGCGCGGTGCCCGACGACACCCGCATCCACCTCGACGTCAGCGACGACCTCGCGGTCCTCCCGGTGACGCCCGAGGTCGTGACGACCACGCACCGGCTGCTCACCGAATCACTCACCAACGTGCGACGGCACGCGCCCGACGCCGCCGAGGTCCGGGTGCTCGTGCGCCACGAACCCCGCGGTGAGCTGCGGGTCGAGGTGGTCAACGACGGCGCCGCCCGGCCCGCCCGCCGCGGCGGCTACGGCCTGCTCGGGATGGCCGAGCGGGTGGCGGCGGTGGGCGGTACGGTGCACGCGGGCCCGGTGGAGGGGCAGCGCTGGCGGGTGGCCGCGCGGCTGCCGCTGGGGCCCGGCTGAGGAGGGAACGGTTGCCCACGCGAGTGTTGATCGCCGACGACCAGGCGATGGTCCGCGCGGGGTTCCGGCTGATCCTCGAAGGCGAACCGGACATCGAGGTCGTCGGCGAAGCGGCCGACGGCGAGCAGGCCGTGCGCGCGGCCCGGGAGCTGCGCCCGGACGTGACGCTGATGGACATCCGGATGCCCGGCGTGGACGGGCTGCGGGCCACCGAGCTGCTCGCCGGCCCGGACGTGCCGGACCCGCTGCACGTCGTGATGGTCACGACGTTCGGCCTCGACGAGAACGTCCACGCGGCCCTGCGCGCCGGCGCCTGCGGCTTCCTGCTCAAGGACGCCGGGCCGAGCCTGCTCATCGAGGCGGTGCACGCGGCCGCCCACGGCGAGGCGCTCGTGTCTCCGGCGATCACGACCCGGCTGCTGGCGCACTACGCGCACCGAGATCCCCGGCGCGCCACCGCACCGGAGAACCCGTTGACCCCGCGCGAGCTCGACGTCGTCCGAGCGATCGCCCGCGGCGCGACGAACGACGAGATCTGCCGCTCACTCGTGGTGTCGCTGCCCACCGTCAAGACGCACATCGGCGCGGCCAAGCGCAAGCTCGGGGCCCGCAACCGCACCGAGATAGCCATCTGGGCCTGGGAAAGCGGCCTCGTCCGCTGACTTCGCCCGCTTGGGCACCCGGACGACGACGGTGCGCGCCACGACGTCCCCGAACCGCTGGCGCCGCCGCGTGCACAGCATCACGACGACCCCGGCGATCCCCCACGCGAAACCGTCGATGAGCATCAGCAGCTGGCGCACGAAGAACAGCCGGAACGGCGGGTGCGAGCCGTCGAGCATGACGACGCGCAGCCGCAGCCACCGCATCGCCGGCGTCTGGCCGCCGTGCCGGTAGGGCCACCACGTCGTGACGAACCACAGGCCCAGGAAGTCCAGCACCATCATGGTGATGAAGACGACCTTGAGGAACGTCACCAGCGCCACCAGCCCGCTCGGGTGGAACAGCACCACCACCAGCACGGCGAGCAGCAGCATCGGCACGAAGACGAGCATCTCGTCCAGGAAGAACTGGACGAGCCTGCGCCCGACGACGCCGGGCCCGATGCGGCCCTCGGGCGGGGAACCGGTCATGGCCCTATGATCTCCGCCCCGGGGTCGGGGCGCGCGTTGAGCCTCTCTTTGTCCCTTGTGGACAGTTCGGCGAGCAGTGCCCGGATCGCCGGGCTGGCGTCCGCGCTGCGGCGCCACACGGCGTGGACCTCGCGTTTCGGTGGCCGCCGCAGGGATCGCGAGACGAGTCCGCCGCCCAGCGGCGGGCGGGCCAGCCGGGGAACCAGCGCGAGGACGTCCCCCGCGGCGACGAGTGCCAGCTGGGTGGCGAAATCGTCGACGAGGTGCCGCACGTCGGGTTCGTCGGGTACGAGCCGCCGGAACCACTGGTGGCACACCGTGCCGGGCGGGCTGGTCACCCACGCGTGCCCGGCGAGATCACCCTCGTCGAGGGGCTCGCCGCGCTCGGCGAGCGGGTGCGCCCGGCTCAGCACGACGTCGCCGACGTCGGTGTGCAGGTGTCGCCGGGTCAGGGACGGGCGCAGCGGGACCGGCAGGCCGTCGGCGTCGTGGACCAGGGCGACGTCGGCGGTGCCGGCGTCGACGCTGTGCAGCGCCTCGTCGGGGTCCTGCTCGGTGATCCGGACGCGCAGGTCGGGGCAGCGCGCCGCGAGCCCCGCCAGGGTGGGCGCGAGCAGCCCGCGGATGCCGGTCGAGAAGGCCACGACGTGGAGTGTGCCGCGCGGCGCGCCCGCCGAGACCGACTGGGCGGCTTCGGCGCAGCGCTCCAGGGCCTGGAACACCTCGGGCGCCGCGTCGACGAGGGCCCGCCCGGCCGGGGTGAGCACGACCCCGCGGCCGGCCGGCGCGAGCACGGCCACGCCGAGCTGCCGTTCCAGCCGCTTGAGCTGCTGCGACACCGCCGAGGCCGTGAACCCGAGCTCGTCGGCCGCCCGCACCAGCGTCCCGAGCGCCGCCACGGACCGGAGCGCACGCAGGGCATCGACGTCGATCATGAAGCCAAGCTACTCAATACTGGCGAAATAGCATCGCTGGACCGTGGTAGTCGAGCGCGGGAGAGTCGGCGCCATGACGCCTTTCGGCACCAACCTCGTCGCCATGGTGACCCCGATGAACCCCGGCGGCGCGATCGGCGACCCCGGGCTCGCGAGCCTGGTCGACCACCTGCTGGCCACCGGCTGCGACGGCCTGGTCGTCGGCGGGACGACCGGCGAATCCCCCACGCTGACCGACGCCGAGTCGGCCCGGCTCGTCCGCGCCGTGGCCGCGCGGGCGGCGGGCCGGGCGCGGGTGACCGCCGGGATCGGCACCTACGACACGGCCACGAGCGTCCGCCGCGCCCGCGAAGCCGAGGCCGCGGGCGCCGACGCGCTGCTGCTCGTCTGCCCGTACTACTCGCGGCCCACCCAGGCCGGGGTGGTGGCCCACTGCGTCGCGGTCGCCGACGCGACCTCGCTGCCGGTGATGCTCTACGACGTCCCCGCGCGCACCGGCGTCACTTTCGAGGTCCCGACCCTGCTGGAGCTGGCCGGTCACCCGCGCATCCAGGCGGTCAAGGACGCCAAGGGCGACCTGTTCGAGGCGATGACGGTCCTGGCCCGCACATCGCTGGCCTACTACTGCGGCATCGACGAGCTGAACCTGCCCTACCTCGCGGCCGGCGCGACGGGCTTGGTCAGCGTGGTGGGCAACGTCTTCGCCGACCGCAACGCGGCCCTGATCCACGCGGTCCGCGGCGGCGATCTGGGCACGGCGAGGGCGATCCAGGCGTCGCTGCTCCCGGTGGCCGAGGCGATCATGCGGACGTCCCAGGGGGCGATCATGGCGAAGGCGGCGTTGGCACAGCGGGGAATCATCCCCCACGCGACGGTGCGGCTGCCGCTGCTGGAGTCACCGCCACACCACCTCCAACGGCTGCGGGAGGTCCTAGCCGACGGGGACGCCGGCGGCCACCTTGCCGAGGTCGGTCCAGCCGCCGTGGCCGTCGCCGCCCTGCCATGAATAGACCGTCGCCGCGTTGGTCGACGGGTCGGTCAGGGTGTAGTCGGCGGTGCCGCCGCCGGTGAAGTCGGCGGTGCCGCCGCCGGTGAAGTCGGCGAACGCGACGCGGTCGGCCGTCGTGGTCAGGCCGGTGGCGACCTGGCCGTACTGCCACCAGCCGCCGCGGCCGTCGCCGCCGCGGTTCAGGTACAGGGTGACCGCGCCGGAATCGGCGATCGCCGCGTAGTCGGCCGCGCCGTCGCCGTCGAAGTCGGCGAACCGGACGCGCGCCGGGTCGGTCGTCGTCCCGGTCGCGACCTGGCCCAGGCCGAGCCAGCCGCCGCGGCCGTCTCCCCCGCGGTTCAGGTAGACGGAAACCGCGCCAGTGCTCGCGATCGTCAGGTAGTCCGTCCGCCCGTCGCCGTCGAAATCCGCGAACCGGACGCGCGCCGGGTCCGTGGTCGTGCCCGTCGCCACCTGGCCGAGGTTCAGCCAGCCGCCGCGGCCGTCACCGCCGCGGTTCAGGAACACCGACACCGCACCGGTGCTCGCGATCGTCAGGTAGTCCGCTCGGCCGTCACCGTCGAAATCCGCGAGCCGCGCCCGTGCCGGATCCGTGGTCGTGCCGGTCGCCACCTGGCCCAGCACCGACCAGCCACCACGGCCGTCACCACCCCGGTTCACGTACGCCGACACCGCACCGGTGCTCGCGATCGTCAGGTAGTCCGCCCGGCCGTCACCGTCGAAGTCCGCCCAGCGCACCTTTCCCGAACCGGCTTCCGAAGCCGCGCCGAGCGTGGGGTGCGTCGCGATCCAGCCGTCGGTGTAGGCCTGGTCCAGCGGCCCGTACAGGGCTTGGGCCATCCGCTGGTACCCGGCGTCGTCCGGGTGTAAGCCGTCGGCCATCTCGGCGGAGGTCAGCGCCGGCGGGTCGACGTAGCGGAACCGGTGTCCCGCCTGCTGTTCACTCGCCTGCATGGCCTTCACCTGGCTGTTGAACGACGCGGTCGCGCTCTCCAGCCCGGGAGTGGTCGGGATGAGTCCCAGGAACAGCAGCGCGACTCCGGGCCGGTCCGCGAAGATCCGGTCCACGAGCGTCCGCAACCGTTGCGGCGCATGGGCGACGTCGACGCCGCGGTTGAGGTCGTTGATCCCGACGTGCAGCAGCACCACGTCGGGCCGGGCGAACGCGGCCCAGCCGTCGATCCCGGCGGTGAGCTGGTCGATCGTGTACCCGCTGTGGCCCTCGTTGGCGGGCCCCGGCAGGCTTCCCGACGCCTGCGTCCCGACGAACCGCGCCGAATACCGCGACTGCGCGTCCAGCATCCGCGACAGCGGCGCCCGGTACGACGACGTCGTGGCGCTGCCGACGCCCCAGGTGATCGAGTCGCCGAGCGGCATGATCCGGACGGCGGGCCCGAGCGCCGCGGCGGACGCCGCCGGCACCACGACGACGCTGAACGCCAACAAGGCGGTGACGACGAAAAGGCGGCGCATCAAGGGAAACCTCCGGAAGCCGGGTGCACCGTCCATTCAGGACGCCGCGTTGACCATGTCGAGCGCGCTCTGCTGGCGGGCGGCGTCGATCTTGTCGAGCGGGCCGGCCCAGCGCAGGCCGTACTGGTCGAGCGCGTTGCGGTCCGCCGAGTACGCCCGATCGGCCTGGCGGCGCAGGTACGTCGTGTACGGGTGGTCGCTCAGCGCCGCGTTGAGCGCGGCCAGGCCGCGGACGTCGGCGCCCTTGAAGGACGGGCCGTCGCCGCCGCAGTCGCCGCCCTCGCACGGGTCGCGCAGGATGCCGTCGGAGGTGTTGAGCGACGACGAGTTCACGTTGGCGTCGCCCAGCCGTCGTGCCGTCGTCAGCAGCCCGGCGTCGCCGGTCGCGCGGTTCAGCTCGGTCAGCGCGTTGATCAGCACGCCCTGGTTGTACGACCAGACCGTGCTGCCGTTGTTGCGGCACGTGCCCAGGTCGACGCCGTCGTTGACCAGGGACGAGCCGTTCACCATGCCGGTGCCCTGGAACCAGGTCCAGCCGCTCTTCGCGCGGTTCAGGTAGACGCTGTCGCCGCCGATCCGGTTGTGCAGCGCCGCGCTGAGCTGGATGTAGAGGGAGTTGGCGATCGCGTTCTTGTACGTCCGCGCGGTGCTCCACCAGACCCCGCCGCCGCACGTGCCGTCCCAGTAGGAGGCCATGTGGTCGGCGTCGGCGCGGGCGGTGTTCAGGTAGCGGCTGTCGCCGGTGACGTCGTAGGCCAGCACCCAGGCGAGGCCCCACCAGCCGGTGTCGTCGATGTAGTCGTTGCGGAACTGCCCCAGCGCGCCGCCCAAGTTCTTGTCATAGGTCCGCGCGATCGCGTAGCGGTAGCTGGGCATCCCGGTGACCTGGACGTTGCGGATCACCGCGGTGAGCGCGTTCGCCGAGTTCCACCAGCCGGTGGTGTCGAACAAGCCCGTGGAGTTGTTGTAGAACATCATCTGCGCGGTGGCCGCGGCCGTCCGCCGCTCCCCGGCGTTCCAGGTCGTGCGGGCCCACGCCGTGCAGGCGATGTCCGCCCGGTCCACGGCTTTCCCGCACGCCCGCAGCGCGCCGACGCCGGTGTTGTTCCAGTCGTCCACGTTGTACATCAGGGTGCGCCAGCCGCGGTTGTTCGCGGGGACGGCGGTGGCGCCGAGCCTGCTGCCCGAGGCCCACGACCGGCCGCCGTCGAAGGAACGGTCGAGCCACACCTCGTCACCCGGGCTGCCGTTGTCGATCGTGGCCCAGCCCATCGCGTCGCTGTCGTCGAAGTGCAGCGCGATCGTGCGCGAGAACAGCGTCGAGGACACGGGTCGGCGGTCGCCGGGCGAGCTCGCCGGATCGGCGGCGTCGCAGTACTTGTTGCAGATGGTGGCGAGCACCGAGGCCGGGGTCGCGGTGGGGGTCGCACTGGGGGTCGCGGTCGGCGGGGCCACGAGTGCCGCGGCGGTGAGCACGACGGAAAACCAGATTCCGGGCATGACGAACTCCTCGCTGAACACGAGATCCGCGTGAAGATCACTGGGGGCAGGGAGAACCCGCCCGGGCCCGGCGGTGAACCGGTTTCAGGTTGAGCCCCGAACCGGTCGGCTGTCAACGATTGTCCGGTTTTTGGTCCAGACAAATTGCGGGCCGGTTATCCTGGGGCATGACCAGGTACGGCATCGACGCCCTGACCGCACTGCGCCTGGCCGAGGGCCAGGTGGTGGTGGCGCCCGAGCACCGGCTCGTCGCCCCGAACGTGCTGCGGTCGCACGCGATGGAGCACCTTTACCAGAGCGTCCGGCGCGGCGAGCGGACGGACGAGGAAGGCCTCGTCCTGCTGGAGCGCTTGGCGGGCCTCAAGATTCGCCTGCTCGGCGACCGCGTGTCGCGCTCGACGGCGTGGAAGATCGCGGTGCGGCTGGACTGGCCCGACGTCGGGATGGCCGAGTACCTCGCCGTCGCCAAGCTGCAGGCCGACCGGTTCGTCACCCTCGACCCCGCGCTCGCCGCGGTGGCGGACGAGTTCGTCCCCACCGCGGCGATCACGGAGCTGCTCAGCTGAACCGGGGGGGCTCAGCCGGTCGTCGAGATGTCGTCCAGCTGCTCGGCCGCCGGCCGGACCGGGTAGAGGTCGCCGCCCGGCGGTGCCGGGACCTTCGGGAGTGCCGCGCGGGCCTGCCGGTCACCGGCGTCCGCGGCGGCGTGCACGCTGTCCAGCGCCGCGTACTGGGTGAAGTTCAGGTCCGGGTAGTGCCACTGCGACGCGCCGCCGGTGGCCGCCGGGAGCAGGAAGTCGACGGCCTTGAAGATGCTGCCGCCCTGCGGGTTCCGGTAGCCCCACAGGTCAACGCCGGCGTGGCGGCCGATCTGCGCGAGCCGGGTCAGCGCGACCAGGTTGAACGTCGAGTAGTGGAACGTGCGGGTGCGCGCCACCTCTTCCGGCTGGCTGCCGTCCGCGGCGATCTGGTGGTCGATCCGGCCCGCCTTGGCCTTCTGGAGGATGTCCTTGGTGACGGCGTCCTGCCCGGTGTAGAGCGCGATCCCGGCGGTCAGCATGTCCATGAACGTGCCGTGGTTGTTCTGGGCCGCGGCCTCGTCCTTGCCGTACTGGCTGGTCCGCAGCCAGGTCAGGAACTCGCCCGACCAGCCCTTGAACGCGCCTTCGTCGGCCTTCGACCAGCCCGGTGCGCCGGTGCTCAGGATCGCGGCGGCGTCGAGCACCTGGGTGAAGGTGTAGGAGAACTCGATGATGCCGATCCCGCGCCCGTCGTTCTTGCACGGGATGCCCTGCGCGAAGTTCAGGTTCGGGTTCATCTTGGTCGCGGCGTCGAGGAACCAGGTGCGCAGGTCGAGCGCCGCGCGCCGCGCGTAGTCGGCCTTGCCGGTGTAGTACCAGGCCAGCGAGAGCTGGTAGATCGAGCTGAACGCCTTGAGCCGCTCGGCCTTGTCCGACACCGCGGTGGTCTCGGGGTTGAGGACGCCGTCGCGCTGGACGTACGGGCAGCCGAGCGGGTTCGCGTCGGTCTTCGGCTGGCTGGGCCACCAGTACGGCGCGAGGCTCAGGTAGTCGTGCTTGTCCCCGCTGGGCGGCACCCGCTCCTTGTCGGCGACGGTCCACGGGCCGTCCTTGACGGCGACGTCGGCCTGCTTGATCAGGTTCCCGAGCGATGTCTTCACGGTCCGGTCCCCGACGAGCAGCGCGAGCTTGTTCAGCAGCAGGCGGTTCCCGTCGAGCACGACGGTCTTCGGCGGGCAGAGCCGTTCGATCCCGGGTAGCGAGCACACGCTGCCGCTGTCCTGGGCCGGCGCCGCGGACGCGATCCCGGACAGCGGCAGGGTGAGGGTCGCCGTCACCAAGGTCAGGACACCGAGACGGCGGAAGGTTCTGAGTGGCGACACTGCTACTCCGTTCATGTACATGAACACAAAACATAAATGTGACGCTTGATTGGATACCTGAACGTCGTCGGTTCCACAAGGGTCCCCGTGCCAGGGTGTGGCTGGGGACGTCCGGAGCGCCGAGACTGGAGCCATGGACGGACGACGGCAGCTCGGTGAGTTCCTGCGGACCCGGCGCTCGCAGGTGAGCCCCGAGGCCGCCGGGCTCACCCCGTACGGGGACCGGCGGCGGGTGCCGGGCCTGCGGCGCGAGGAGCTCGCGCTGCTGGCGGGCGTCAGCGCGTCGTACTACGCGCGGCTGGAGCAGGGTTACTCACTCAACGCCTCGGCCGAGGTGCTCGACGCGCTCGCGGGAGCGCTCGGGCTGGACGACGACGAACGCCGTCACCTGCACAACCTGGCCGCTCCTCGCCGCGGGCCCGGACGCCGCCGGGTAGCGCCCGAACGGCTGTCGCCCGCGACGCGGCAGCTGGTGGCCGCGCTCGGGGACGTCCCGGTCGTCGTGCTCGGCCGGCGTGGCGACGTCCTCGCCTGGAACCGCACGGGCCACGCGCTCCACGCCGGGCACCTCGCGTTCGGCTCGCCCGGCGACAAAGCCGCCCGTCCCAACATGACGCGGCTGGTGTTCACCGACGCGCACACCCGCGAGCTGTACCCCGGCTGGGCGGCGAAGGCCCGCGACGTCGTCGGCAACCTGCGCTTGACGGCCGGGCAGCACCCCGACGACCCGCTGCTGGCGTCGTTGATCGGCGAACTCTCCATGAAGAGCCCGGAGTTCGCCGCGCTGTGGTCGGACCACCGCGTCCGCGCCTGCGACGTCGGGATCCACGAGATGCACCATCCGGTCGTGGGGGCCATGACGGTCACCCAGCAGACGTTGCACACCGAGCCGGGGCAGAAGGTCGTGGTCGCGACGGCGGAGCCGGATTCGGCCTCGGCGCACGCGTTGCTGCTGCTCGCCCGGCCGGCTTTGACCCTTTCGCCGATAACGAAGGAATCATGAAGAAGACGCTCTTGACCCTCACTGTTCTGGCGACTGTTTTCACCGCCACCCCGGCTTCCGCCGCGTCACGCACCGTCGTGCACTTCGACGTCGCCGCCGGGCAGCAGCCGGAGAACGTCGCCCTGGAACCCGACGGTTCCGCCGACGTCACCTTCGCCGGCGCGCGCCAGGTCGCCCGCGTGGACCGGGCGGGCCGGACCCGGATCCTGGCCACGCTGCCCGCACCTACCGGCGGCGGCGGCGCTCCGGCACTGGGGTTCCCGCTGACGACCGGCATCGTCCGGACGTCCGACGGCACCCTGTACGTCCTGTACGCGACCGGCACCGACGACCTGACCGGCCTGTGGCGGCTGCGGCCGGGCGGCACGCCGGTGCGGATCGCGGCCCTGCCGGGGACCGGGCTGCCGAACGGCCTGGCGTTCGACAGCCACCGGTTCTACGTCACCGATTCGGTGCTCGGTACCGTGTGGACGGTCCCTTTCGTTGGTGGTGCGGCGAAATCCTGGTCGACCGCGGCCGAGCTGGCCCCGGCCGGCTTCCTCGGCGCGAACGGCGCCAAGCTCCACGACGGCGCGCTGTGGGTGACCAACCTCGACCGCGGCACGGTGCTCCGCATCCCGATCCTCCCGGACGGCCGGGCGGGCGCGCCTCAGGTCAAAGCCACCGATCTTGCGGGGGTCGACGACTTCACGTTCACCGGCCGCGGCAACGAGATCCTCGCCGCGCTCGACAGCCCGAACAAGGTCGTCCGGATCGGCGCCGACGGAGTGGCGTCGACGATCCTGGACGCCGCGGACGGTTTGCAGAACCCGACGTCGATCGCGGTGCGGGGCAACGAGGTCTACGTGTTCAGCGCGGCTTACCTCACGCAGACCGACCCGAACCTGCTGCGGACGACGCTAGCCCGCTGCTGAGCGGCCCTGGTGTTCCCGGCCGTCGTCGAAGTACGCGTCCAGGTACTCCGACGGCGGCAGGGAACTGTCCCGCAGCAACGAGAACATCTCGGTACCCGGCCGGATCTCGCCCCGTTCCCGCAGCGCGCGCGTACGCCTAGGTAGGTCACGCCCGCGGCTTCGGCGTACTCGCGAGCTTCCCGCTCGGCCAGCTCGGTGGCGGCGTCGAGACTTCCGGCCCGCCACAAGGTGATCCGCTCCTCGAACGGCGTGCCACCGGCGCCGTCCCACCGGAAGACGCAGCGCACGGCGTACCACTCGTCGTCGGCCGGCATCCGCGGAAACTACCACCACCGCTTCAGCTCCGCGCTCCCGTTTCCGGCCGGACGAGCGGCGGGCCACACGCCGCGCCGCAACATCCTTTGCCGCGCACCCGAAGGCCGTCACCTCCGCGCTCACAATCCCCCGCCAGACAAGCAGCAGGCCTCACCGCACCCCGAGCACGACCCTGCTAGGCGATCGCCGCCATCGCCGACCGACGCG